>NZ_BAZR01000007.1 GCF_001315105.1 Paenibacillus sp. JCM 10914
ACCTTAGTAAATTTAGTCATAAAAAACTGCACCTCCAACTGTTAGACTGTGTCTAACAATTGGGGTGCAGTTCATAACAGCGGCTTTTTCTATATAAAAGAGTGTGGGAATCGTACGCCTAAAATTGCCATGGATACATCCTATAATAATAAAAAATTGAATATAAGTCTACCATTTTTTTCTTGGAGATCATATGCTATGAAAGCGACCGCGGCGCTAAAATATGGTTTAATGAAGGGAGTATCTCTGCATGATCACACTTCGAAAAATTACGCTGGATAATCGGCGTGATATTTTTAACCTGAGCGTCACGGAAGAACAACGCCGCTTTGTGGCCTCCAACCTATCCAGCGTGGCTTCCAGTTATGTGTTGGCGACCAATGGGGGGCACCCTTATCCTTTTGCCATTTATGCGCACGAAGATCCGGTCGGTTTTGTTTTGATTACCTATCAAATTACCAGTTACGATTTGCCTTCTTTCAGTGAAGACGGTTATTGCATTTTGCGACTCATGATCGATCATCGATACCAGAATCAAGGTTATGGGCGGGAAGCGATGCATCAAATCATGGAGTTTATCCGCACCTTTCCGGCAGGTCCTGCCCGCTTCTGCTGGCTTACTTACAAACAGGATAACGTAAATGCAAAGAAACTGTATGAAAGCTTCGGCTTCCGTGACAATGGGGAAGTTATTCATGACGAGTACGTTGCTGTCATAGAGCTTTAAGTGCACAAGCACTCAAACATCATGATTGAAGGAGGGGGAACTATTCATGCATAATAATTTGCAAGCAGGTTATGGCCTGGATTCCAACGGCTACATAGTGAGCGACGTTTCCATAGATAAGATTTCCAGCGCTTACGACGAGTGCATACAAGAATCAGTGGAGCAGCTACTCAAGCTGTTTCCAAATACATTGCATAGCCTATACGCCTATGGCAGTGTCGCAAGAGGTGAAGCCGTTGTCGGCAAGTCCGATCTGGATCTTCTCGTGGTGTTTCACCATGCGCTGAGTTCTACGGAGACCGCGGAGTTAAAAGCACTCGCGAATGCACTGTCGGAAAAATACATCACCTTGATTCGTGATGTTGGGATCGCGGTTACCACTACCGATCATGTCTTAGACCCGGCCAACTACGATGAACAGGCTTTTATTCGCGAGTTATGCGTATCTGTCCACGGCCCGGATATTCGAGAGCATTTCGGACCTTACAAGCTAACGCCAGAGATCGCTATCAGTTTTAACGGAGATATTGCCGGGGTTTTAGCAAGAGCCATCAGCAGGTTAGAATCAGCCACAAACGAGGAGTTTAAGACGGTAACAAAGAATTTTGCCCGGAAGCTAATTCGGACATCCTATTCCATGGTCATGGCACGATCACAAATTTGGACGACTCGTCTTCATGAACAGAGTGATGTATTCGTTCAATATTTCCAGGATAAAGAACCGGTTATCCGCACTTTACAGAAATGGGTGGAGCAGCCGCCCACAAATCGTGAACAAGTCTTTAAGCTATTTATTAGCGAGGGCGAGTGGCTCACTGCGAACTTCGAGCGTGAAGCACGGATCATTTAAAGGGATAGTACAATAGGAATAACCCCCAGATTTTCTCACCTTGCCGAGGTAGAGACCTGGGGGTTTTCTGTCTGGTTGGTCAAGAAGAAGCAAGATAATTGATGTTAATGATTTAATTTGTTAAGTGTTATGTAACCGTTGTCATTCTATAATTTGCATAGAAAGGAGGTAAAAGTAAAAACGGGCAATGTGTGAAGTCGGCAGCGAATCGAATCGCAGCGAGATCCGTTTACCTAAGCGATTACGCACTACATGTAACCCCAAAATTTGAGGAGGTAGATTATGTTAAAGTTCGGGAAGAAATTGATGACGTTAGCTCTTGCAGCTACCATGAGTTTTGGATTCTTTGCAACCACTTCGAGTGCTGCGACAGATTACTGGCAGAATTGGACCGATGGTGGCGGAACTGTCAATGCCGTTAATGGCTCCGGTGGTAACTACAGCGTGAATTGGCAGAACACCGGAAATTTCGTTGTCGGTAAGGGCTGGAATACGGGATCACCTAATCGTACGGTTAACTACAATGCGGGCGTCTGGGCACCATCGGGCAATGGCTATCTAACGCTCTACGGCTGGACGAGAAATTCTCTTATCGAATATTATGTCGTGGACAGCTGGGGCACGTATCGACCTACCGGCACACATAAAGGGACGGTAACGAGTGATGGTGGCACTTATGATATCTACACTACCATGCGGTATAACGCACCATCCATTGATGGCACACAGACTTTTGCTCAGTACTGGAGCGTTCGCCAGTCGAAGAGACAGACCGGAGTCAATTCCGCGATTACTTTCAGCAATCACGTAAACGCATGGTCAAGCAAAGGAATGAACTTGGGCAGCAGCTGGTCCTACCAGGTGTTAGCGACCGAGGGATATCAGAGCAGCGGAAGCTCCAATGTAACCGTGTGGTAATCCTGCTATTCTGACATCCATGAATGAAATCGATCGTCTTGTGAGCGCTTAATACAGCCGAGTTAACGATTACCCGGATACGTTACAAGGCCGTTCTCGACAAGAGTTGCGGCCTGTGACGTGCCGGACATGAAATTGCAAGCTTGTCATGCCTATCATTTTTTGGTCAGCCTAAAGGAGATATATCCATGAGAAAGTTATGTATGCTCTTGATGATAGCAGCAATGGTAGTTATGAGCGCTTGTTCGCAAGATCAACCGGAAACGAAGGATAGGGAAGATGATCATCTCGTATTCGTGGAAGGGGGGACATTCAAGAATCGAAATACGAATTACGTTGGGGCCGAAGTGACATTATCAAGCTTTTATATCGGTAAATACGAGGTCACGCAAAAAGAATGGGCAGAAGTGATGGGGAGCAATCCCTCGGGATTTAAAGGCGATGATCTGCCTGTCGAAATGGTAAGTTGGTACGATGCTTTAGCATACTGCAATCAAAGAAGCGTGAAAGAAGGATTTACCCCTTATTACAACATCGACAAGAACAAGAAAGATCCAAACAACAAGAACGCTAACGATAATGTAAAATGGACCGTCACCGTCAACAAGGACGCGAACGGTTACCGCTTGCCTACGGAAATCGAGTGGGAATATGCCGCAAGTGGTGGTCAGTCAAGTCAGAATTACACCTATAGCGGGAGCAATAATGCCGACGATGTCGCATGGTATTGGAAAAACGCCGGAGACAAGTACTTATCTGGGGACTGGAACTGGCCTATTATAGAGAATAATCGGAATCAATCCAAATCGATCGGTATGCAGAAGCCCAATGAGCTCGGCATTTATGATATGTCCGGTAACGTAAGGGAATGGTGTTGGGATTGGTATGAGCATCCTGAGCTTCCGAAGAATACCTACCGAGTCGTAAAAGGCGGCGGATGGATCGGGGATGTCAGCAATAACGAAATCGCTTTTCGCGGCAAGTTCGATCCGAATGGATATGGACCAGACCAAGGCTTTCGAGTCGTTCGCTCTGGTTAGCGATCAGCAATAATTCATGTTTGACAGCATCTGAAAACCCTTGTACATTAGTAGACAATAGAATTGAAAGTCCACTAGGGGAGCCGTAGGCGGCTGAGACAAGAGCATATCTTGGACCCTTTGAACCTGATCTAGTTCGTACTAGCGTAGGAAAGTGGAGCCTTTAGATATGAAATCTCGGTGCGTTTATGGCGTATCGGGTTTTATTGATGAAGCCGCTCCAGTTTTCGGGGCGGCTTTTTTTAATGTGTCGTGACCTCAGTGGGCTTTCTGTTCTTCATCATGGTGGAGGAGGAAATAACATGAGGTTCACGCAAGAGCTTCGTCAACAAGCGGACGGTATATTTGAGGCTATTTTCGAACACCCCTTCGTGAGGGGCATCGCCGATGGTTCACTGGATCGGGGACAGTTAATTCATTACGTGAAGCAGGACTTCGAGTATTTGAACGCCTATATGCGGATCTACGGCATCGCGATTGCCAAATCGACTAGCAGGGAAGAGATTGCCGCTTTTAACGAACAGATTTCATTTATCATGCACAGCGAAGTCCATCCGCACCAGAATTTCTGCTCGGCTGCAGGGGTGAAGTATGAAGAACTTCAAGGTTATCCGCTTGCTCCGTCCGCGCATCATTATATTCGCCATATGTTGACGGTCGCGCACGAAGGTACTCTGGGCGAGATCATGTCCGTGCTGCTGCCTTGCCCTTGGACTTACTTCGAGATTGGATCCAGACTGCTGGGGACCGTGAAGCCGGATGAATCCCATCCTTTCTATGATTGGATCTATTTCTATGGCAACCGCGGGGAAGACGCAACAACCACGTTCCGCAAACGCGTGGATGAATGGGCTGAACAGGCAACGATAGCTGAGCGGGATCGGATGAAGGAGCATTTCATGCTGAGCTGCCAGCTGGAATACATGTTCTGGGACATGGCTTATAAACAAGAGGAATGGCCGGTACGACTGCAAACTTCGGATAAATAATCGCATCCGTTACGGATAGATACGAAAATATCAACATGACTGAGAGAGGTTGATGAACATGCATGCTTGGGAAAATGAGATAGCGACGCTGATGACAAAGGTACAGCAGACGAGCCCCCTCGTTCACAATATGACGAACGTGGTAGTGACGAATTTTACGGCTAACGGCTTGTACGCGCTTGGGGCGTTGCCGGTCATGGCATACGCCCAGGAGGAAGTGGCGGATATGGCTGCCATTGCGGGGGCGCTCGTATTAAATATTGGCACATTGAACGGGGAACAGATCGATGCCATGATTATCGCAGGACAATCGGCGAATGCGCACGGTGTCCCGGTGCTGTTGGACCCGGTAGGTGCCGGAGCGACAGCTTTCCGAACCCAATCGGCCCTGCGGATTCTGCGCGAGGTGAAGGTTTCTCTCATACGCGGGAATGCCGCTGAGATGGCCCACTTGATCGGCGAAGCGCGGGAGATCAAAGGCGTAGATGCCGGCGATAGTGCAGGCAGCCATCATGCCGAACTGGCAATCAGAGCGGCGCAGCAATTAAATACGATGGTTGCCATTACCGGGAAAGAGGATGCTATTACGGACGGAAACAACGTGAGAATTGTTAGCGGAGGGGATGCGCTGCTAACCAAAGTAACTGGCGCCGGATGCCTGCTGACCTCGGTATTAGGTGCCTTTGCTGCGGTGGAATCGAACTTGCTTCTGGCCGGCACTGCCGGCTTAGCTTTCTATGGGGCGGCAGCTGCCAGAGCGGCAGAGCGCTCAACAAATCTTGGACCGGGTAGCTTTCAGATCATTTTCTTGGATGAGTTGGCGAATCTGAATCCAGATTCTTTAGCGGGATATGCCGCTGTTCGAGACGGGAACGCGACGTCTGCGGGGGGTTCGCAATGAAGGCTCACATCCCGCGCGCGCTGACGATTGCTGGATCTGATAGTGGTGGTGGAGCCGGTATACAAGCGGATCTGAAGACCTTTCAGGAACTTGATGTTTACGGCATGTCGGCCATTACCGCAATTACGATCCAAAATACGTTGGGCGTTCACGGGGTGTACCCGCTTCCACCCAAGGCTGTCGCGGAACAGATCGAGGCGGTAGGCTCAGATCTGGGTGTAGACGCATTAAAGACGGGAATGCTGTTCAATGCAGAAATCACTCGCCTGGTTGCACAACAAATTCGATTATTCGGTTGGAATAATGTCGTTGTTGATCCTGTGATGATTGCCAAAGGTGGGGCGCAACTGCTTCAGAACGAGGCGGTGCAGGCATTAATCGAGGATTTGCTCCCGCTATCACGGGTCGTTACTCCCAATATTCCGGAAGCTGAAGTACTGGCAGGCATGAGAATCCGCACGATGGAGGATCGACAGGAAGCCGCGAAGCGTATTCATGCGCTTGGCGCTGAATACGTAGTGATCAAAGGCGGTCACGATCAAGGGGTGGGATTGCTTACAGAGGATAATAACACAATCATTGACCTCGTATATGATGGTACAACTTTCACGAAATTAGATGGCGAGAGAATTGATACCGTTCACACACACGGTACCGGATGTACGTTCTCTGCTGCGATCACCGCAGGATTGGCTCAAGGCCAGAGCGTACTTCACGCTATTCATAACGGGCGTTTATTCATTCAGGCTGCCATTGAGGATGGTTTGCATGTGGGAAATGGACAGGGCCCGACGAACCACTGGGCGTACCAACGCCGCCTTCAGGGGGGAGAGCGATGACAGGGAGAGTGGAACCTGGAAGAATGAGACAGCATTTACGAATGTACCTCGTGATTGGCAGTGTCAACTGTACGACTAAGCCAAGCTGGGTCGTGCAGGAAGCATTGGCCGGAGGAACGACCATGATCCAGTTCCGAGAGAAAGGAGAGAGTGCGCTTAGCGGAGAAGCAATGCTTCAATTTGCACAACAAATGCAAGCTCAGTGTCGCCAGGCAGGTGTGCCTTTCATCGTCAATGATGATGTCGAGCTGGCACTGAAGCTGGATGCCGACGGCATCCATATTGGCCAGGACGATGAAAGCGCAGCTTCAGTCCGCGAGCGGATGGGTAATCGAATACTTGGTGTCTCTGTACATACCGTAGAGCAAGCAAGACGTGCGATTCTCGCTGGCGCTGATTATCTTGGCATCGGTCCGATCTATCCGACGAGCTCGAAGTCAGATGCCAAGGCAGCGCGAGGCACGGTGGTTCTCCATGAAATGCGGGCAGCCGGCATTCCATTGCCGATCGTAGCCATCGGGGGAATAACGGTAGAGCGGGTTCAAGAAGTGATGGAAGCGGGTGCTGACGGCGTAGCGGTTATCTCCGCCGTGACGGGAGCGCCGTCGGTACGGAAGGCTGTAGAGGATATGGTAGGAAAAATAGCAGGTGTAACTGAAGCGACATGATGATAACGAACAATCCCCGCCGACTATGGAGCCGGCGGGGATTGTTCGAATGTCGTCAAACCGTAAGGACATGATAGCGTCCTTTAGGAATGACATGGGGGCAACCAGACACCGGATCTTCGATCACGGCGCAATGAAGTCCGAAGATGTCTTGGATCAAACTGCTCGTAATGACCGACGACGGTGCGCCTTCAGCGACAAGCTTGCCTTCATACAAGGCTATGATATGATCCGCATATCGCGCAGACAGGTTAATGTCATGCAGAACCATCACGATGGTCGTACCGTGTTTGCGGTTCAGATCCGTGAGCAGATCCAGAATTTCGATCTGATACGTAATATCCAAAAAGGTGGTCGGTTCATCAAGCAGCAAGATGTCGGTTTGCTGCGCTAGCGCCATGGCAATCCACACGCGCTGTCGTTGACCACCGGAAAGCTCGTCAATGTTATGGTTGGCGAACTCCGTGATGTTCATGATGTCCATCGCTTCGGCTACCGCCTCTTCGTCCTTTTTGCTCCAGCTGCTCATCCAGGATTGATGCGGGAATCTGCCACGGCCGACGAGATCGGCAACGGAGATGCCTTCAGGAACGATAGGTGACTGCGGCAGCAGACCCAGCACCCGGGCTAGCGGCTTAGGCGGCAGTTTGCCGATTGGTTTTCCGTCCAACGTAACTTGTCCGGAGTCAGGCTTGATCAACCGGGCCATCGTCTTGAGCAGGGTTGACTTTCCGCAGCCGTTGGCTCCGATGATGACACTGATCTTATGGCTGGGAATCTCGAGGCTGACGTCTTGAATGACCGTCTTGTTTTCGTATCCCGCAACGACATGTTCGGCTTTGAAAATATGCGTTGATTTCATCATAATTGTCCCTTTCGATTCATTCGGATCAGTAAGAAGATCAGATAAGGCGCTCCGAGGATTCCCGTAATAATACCCACCGGAAACCGGACTTCAAAAGCGAATTGCCCGACGAGGTCTGCCGCTAATACCAGATTGGCACCTACAAGCCTGCGGGAAGGGCATTGGAGAATCCGGTACCGACCAATCTCTTGGCGATTGGGCCTGACAGGAAAGCGACAAAGGCGATAGGTCCCGTCGCTGCAGTAGCAATTGCAATCATGCATACTGCGCTTAGGATGAGCAGCAAGCGGGTCTGATCTGTGTTGACGCCAAGCGAAGATGCTGATTGTTCCCCGAGCTCCAGAATGCTTAAATGCTTGCCAAGCAGAACAATGATGGGCGTACAGATTAAGACTGAAATGATTAGAGGCGGCAGTTGATTCATCTGTGCACCGTTCAGGCTGCCGCTAAGCCATCTGAAGGCTGCCGGAATATCTTGCTGCGCGCCGACGAGCAGCAGATAGGAGATCGCTGCATTGAGCATCGCTTGCATACCGATACCCACTAAGATTAATCGACCGACGGAGAACGGCTTCGCTCTGGACAATAGATAGATGACGGTAACGGTCACAAGGCCCGCGATAACCGAAGCAATGGAAACAACAGCATTGCTGGTATGCAAGACGATGATACAGAATACAGCAGCCGCACTTGAGCCGGCGGTAATACCGATGACATTGGGATTCGCGAGCGGATTGCGCAGCATCGTCTGAAACGTATTGCCCGCGATGCCGAAGGCAAACCCGGCAAACAGCCCTGCGAGCATTCTCGGTAAGCGGATGGTGTTCACTGCAAAGGACACACCTTTGATTTGTTCTCCGGCCAGCGTCCGGATCACGTCCTTCACGGGATAAATGGTGCTACCGAGTAGGAGCATGGCGCAGCAAAGCGCACAAGCCAATACCGTAAGCAAGCTGGTGACAAGGATCCAACGGCGGCGTCTGTGACGCGACCTGCAACAATAAACGCTACAGAGTTATTATTCATAAGGAACGCACTTTCGTTTTCATTGCTAATATGATCAGGATCGGAGCGCCGATAAAGGCAGTGACGACACCGACTTCAAGCTCGCCGGGGCTGCCGATCAACCTGCCCATGACATCGGAGAGCGTTAAGATGACCGCGCCAGAAATGGCTGACATAGGAATAATGTAACGCAGGTCAGGACCGAGCAGCAGGCGAATGACATGCGTCGATAATAGGCCGATGAAACCAATGGGACCCGCAAGCGCTGTCGTAGCTCCGCACAAAACCACCCCGGCAAATGCCGCAACCAGTCGTAATACGCCTGTGCGAACACCGAGCCCCTTCGCAACCTCGTCCCCAAGCGCCAATGCGTTCAGCGCTGAAGCGGATATGATGCCAAGCAGCATGCCGACGAGGAGGAAGGGAGCAAAGGTAGCCATGTCGCCCCAATTAGCGGAGCCGACGCTGCCTACCTGCCAGAAACGGAATTGATCCATGACATAGGAGCGCGGAATCATAATCGCGCTCACCAAGGAAGAAAGGGCGGCACTGGTGGCAGCTCCCGCAAGGACAAGTTTAAGGGGCGTAGCACCACCACGCCCCATAGATCCAACTCCGAACACAAATACTGCAGTAATGATCGCACCGGCTAGTGCCAGCCAAATATATTGACCTGCCGTGCTGATGTTCAAGAACGCGATCCCGCAAACTACGAACAAGGCGGCGCCTGTATTGACACCGAGAATGCTGGGATCGGCAATCGGATTGCGCGTCACCGCTTGCATCAAAGCACCGGATACGCCAAGTGCTGCACCGCACAGCAGACTAAATATCGTTCGCGGAATTCTTTTTTGAACCACGCCGGCTTCATAGGAATCCACTTCCGGACGGAACAGGCCATCAATCAACTCAGGGAGTCGTATCGGCCTGGAGCCCAAGGTTAGAGACGCGATAATGCTGATTGCGATCAACACAATGCTGAGGATCAGAACCGTTGTGAAATGTTTCGGAACACGGGAGTTAAGCCCTGGTTTGTCTGGTAAGGATGAACTATTCATTTACTTTGCTGACGGCTTCGTCGAGCAGTTCAAGGTACTCGTCGATGGTATACGAAATGGACAACGGGTTAGGATTGCCAGAAGCTGCAAGCGGTGTACCGTTACCGATGAATACTACGGAACCTCTTTGGATAGCTGGAATCTTGCCAAGCAGGGAATCCGCTTTAACCGCTTCATACAAGCTCTCGTCGCCATAGCCGACAAGGATATCGGCATCGGACAAGACATCGGCATTCTCAGCGCTCAAATTCATGGAATAGCTTGTTGTATCCGTAATTTGGCTCGTCACGCTCTCTGGGTATTCGAAGCCAAGTTCGGTCAGGAATTCGCCGCGCGGATCGGCAGGCGTATAAATATGTAACTTGGACATGTCTTTGGCTGAGAAATTGACCCAAACGACTTTCTTGCCTTGCAAGTTAGGATGCTGGCCAGCTTTTTCTGCAATCAGGTTTTCTGTGTCTTTGATGAGCTGCTCGCCTTCCGCTTTCATGCCCATGCCTGTAGCATTATACAGAACTTGCTCGCGCCAAGTAGTAAGCCATGGTGTCGTTTGGTAAGGCACGACTGGAGCGATTTTCGTCAGAATATCGTAGTCCTCCTGGGTAATGCCAGAGTAGGCAGCGAGGATGACATCGGGATCGGAATCAGATATCGCTTCGAAGTCCAAGCCATCTGTATCTTGGTAGATGTTAGGATCCGCTACGCCCAATTCTTCCAGCTTCGCTGCCGTCCAAGGCAGCAGTCCGCTGTCATCTTGAACACCGTAATTCGCCGCAGAGAATCCAACAGGAACTACACCCAAAGCGAGAGCAACGTCATGGTTCGCCCATTGAATGGTAGCGACTCTTTCAGGTTTGCTATCAATGACGGTTTCACCGAAGGCATGCTGAATCGTGATCGGATATTCCGTATTTTCATCGGCGGAAGCAGGTGTTTCTGCTTTAGGTGTTTCGGTAGCAGTTTGAGCATTCTCGGTTAGAGCTGGATCGGGAGTCGAACTTGATTGCTGACTCGAGCAACCAACTAACAAGATCATGATCATTGCCGAAATCAGTAACGTTCTGAAAGCTATTTTTCTCTTTGTATTCATTTCTTCATACCCTTCCTTTGTCTTATAATGAATTAACATGAAAATGATAATCATTATCATATATTGCGTTACAACGCTTGTCAATGAAAAATTAAGGGGTTATATGGAAATCGGACGTTCAATCATTATTAAGAACGATGTATAATCATACAATGAAAGATAGAAGGTGAGGAATAGCCAGTGAATAATGTAATCATTCACAATCATACGGATGTTCATTTTGATCGTAAACGGGAGCAGATCTATACCATTGTGAGAGAAATCCATGCGTCCAAAGAAATAGGGACACTCCATGTAATCTGCGATGATGTTGGCTACAAGACACCTAATTTCACGACCTCGGGGATCTATCGACTGCACGGAACCGTAAGTGTACATAATGGTGGTCTTCAAGCATGGAGCATCATCGTTAAGGTAATCAAGCCGGAGAGTGACGAGAAGAATGTTACCCAGCATCATAATTACTGGCGGCGTGAAGCACTCATATTTGCTTCGGATATTTTAGAAGAGTTACCGAATTGTATTAAGGTTATTAAGGTTCCCAGATGCTACTTGGTTGAAGAGCAATGCGACGATACGATCTGGATCTGGATGGAGCAAATTGAAGGTACATATGCGACTAATATGGACCAGTTCTTCTTTATCGCACGTCAATTAGGGCAATGGAATGGTGCTTATATGACAGGATACACCGCGTTGCCGCAATATGATTGGCTATGCCAAGCATGGCTTAAGTCATGGACGACAGCGAGTCTTAAATATGCGCCTGATGTTGAAACCTATATAAATGGTACATCTAATGATCAAGTAAGAGCGATGTGGATTTGGTATCAAAATCTCATTCATAAACTTGATGAGATGCTGCATTCACTCGAGCAGTTGCCTCGTGTATTAGCCCATCAAGATTTGAGCCAGATGAACATGTTTATTGTTGAGGGCGTGAATGCCAATTCTCAACTTGCGCTGATCGACTGGCAGTTCATGAGCATCTCAGGCGTTGGAGAAGATCTGGGGAAACTGTTCGGGGTGAATATGAGTCTGGGAATCATTCAGCAAGAGCAGTATGATGAGTTCCAAACAACCCTATACGATTCATACTTGGAAGGACTACGCGCCGTAGGTTGGCAGGGGGAAGAGTGCCTCGTGCGCTATGGTTTTTGCTTGAGCATGGCTTTAAGAGCTGTATGGGAAGTTCCGCAGTATGTTTCTTTGTTGGCTCAGTTGGAGAAAGATCCAACCAATCAACAACGAATCGATCGAATAAACCGGCTTCAATCGATCATTTCGATTCAACAAGATATGTATACCGAGGTTGAGTTTATGAGGTCTGAACTGGACGTGGAGAGCATTCTCCAGATCGACTTGTAACGAAACTCATCCGCCATAGTCTTACGAACAACTTGTGATATAATGGATACCATTCATATCGAGTTGAAGGAATGGACGGGGAATACTCATGAAGCTGGAACGACTGATCTCCATCATCTATAAGCTACTGAATCACGAAGTATTATCTGCAGGGATGCTGGCCGATGAGTTTCAAGTTTCGCAAAGAACGATCTATCGGGATATCGATGTCATCTGTGCTGCGGGCTTTCCGGTTATAGCTTATCAAGGCGTCAAGGGCGGATATAGCATGATGGATGGATACAAAATGGATAAATCCTTGCTTGGTTCATATGATGTCAATTCCTTGATTACAGTGCTGAGAAGCCTATCAACCGTTTTTGAAGATGAACGTGCTCAGGGAACTATCGAACGGCTTCAGACAATTGGGGAGGATCCTCATACCCATGGTCTGGAAATCGACTTGGATACGCGGCGTACGGACCCTGAAGCACTTCATGATTTACGCACAGCCATATTAGAACGCAAAATCGTCCGTTTCGAGTATATCAATACCCAGAATGAACGTACGACTCGTGATATCGAGCCCGTTCAGCTTCATTTTAAATATGGTAATTGGTATGTCTATGGATATTGCCGAACACGGGAGGATTATCGAGAGTTTCGGTTATCCCGAATCATTAATTTGTCTCTCACGGAGAATATATTTTTAGAACGCCATATTGTTTCGAAACAGCATGGTGTCTCTAGTTTAAATGCAGAATGGCAAGATCAGGTGGAGGATGTCGTGATCCGGGCAAGTACGGAGGCCTTGGCCGAGGTGATGGATCAGTTTCACCAGATGGAGAAGCAGTTCCATGCCGATGGCTCGATGACGCTGCGAATCCCTGTCTATAGACCGCTGCAATCCCGATGGCTGTGGGCGATCCTGCTGAGTTTCGGCAGTGGAGTCGAAGTTATAGAGCCTGTGCCGCTGCGAGGAATCTTAAAAGAAAAGCTGCAAAAAACACTGCAGCTATATGAAGAAAAATGACGCTTTGTAGTCATTTTTCTTTTTTTTATAGGGCCACTTTATGTCAGCATTAAAAGGGTGATGCTTGACTTTCCTATAGGGATAACTACAATTAGGTTTAAAAGATTAAACGAATGAACACATTGGAGGTTATCAACCATGAGTCAACATACAGAACAAGTACTGCAGCAGTTCAAAGCGTGTATCCCGCTCCTGGAAGTATTGACGGATGAGAACCGCCAAGCGATCATTCTGTTGCTGGCACAACATAAACCAGGGCTTAACGTGAATACGATTGCGGAACATATTCATTTGTCCAGGCCAGCCATCTCCCACCATTTGAAGGTGTTGAGACAGTCCGGCTTCGTTACCTCCGAGAAGAAAAGTGTGGAGAATCATTATAGCTAACGGTCCGCGAGCCACTTGAACAACTCAAATCATTGATTGCAGCCGTTGAAACTGAGTGCAATCGGAACAATTAACGAATAGAAGGCATTAGAATATCGTGTAAGGAGAAAAAGCTTTATATGCACGTAATGTTTATGTGTTTAAACCAATGATCATCGAGGAGCGATTAAATATGAAAGCCATGTCCATTGAGAAGTATGGAAAAAACGTACCATTACTTATGTCGGAACGACCACTGCCAGGAATCGGCGACCATGACGTGTTGGTGGAAATCCATGCTGCCAGCTTGAACCCCATCGACTTCAAAATCAAGGAAGGAAAAGTAAAGCTCCTGTTGAAATACAAGTTCCCCTTGATCTTGGGCAACGATTTTTCCGGGGTTGTCGTTCAAGTCGGCAAGCTGGTGCAAGCATTTAAGCCCGGGGATGAAGTATATGGAAGACCCCGCAAAAGCCGTATCGGCACATTAGCCGAATATATTGCAGTACATGAAGAAGATATTTCGCTGAAACCGCATAATCTGAATTTTGCAGAAGCTGCCTCGATCCCACTGGTTGGACTAACGACTTACCAAGCCTTTACCGAGATTTTAGATCTTCAACAAGGCCACAAAATTTTGATTCACGCAGGCGCAGGAGGTGTAGGCACTTTCGCCATCCAACTGGCTAAATGGATGGGGGCATATGTGGCCACAACAGCCAGCGAAAAAGGTTATGAACTAGTTAAAGGGCTCGGTGCAGATCAGATTATTAATTATAAAAAAGAAAATTTCGCAGAAATCCTTTCAGAATATGACGCTGTCTATGATACGTTAGGAGGCACTGCTCTGGTGCAATCTTTCCGGATACTGAAGCCAGGCGGACGAATTGTATCCATCTCCGGCGTACCCAATGCCGCTTTCGGAAAGGAAGCGCAATTGAATTGGTGGAAGACAGCTCTTTTATCCATCATTAGCCGCAAGATTACAGCACTTGAGAAAGAAAACCAAGTGAGATATCGATACCTATTCATGAAACCGAGTGGAGCACAGTTGACAATAATTAAGGATTATATTGAAGCAGGGCATATTAAACCAGTTATTGATAAAGTGTTTACGCTGCGTGATGCCGATCAAGCCCTTCGTTACCTTGAAGAAGGGGGCGCCAAGGGTAAGGTTGTCATTAAAGTGAGGTAATTGAATTGGATACGGGGAAGAAAAAGAAATATGACGGTCTGTTGTCATATTTCTTTTTTTATAATGACAACAGTTACAAATTCAATATCCATTACGAACGAACAAGGAGACGATTAAAATGAATCATTGCGTAGAAATGTACACCTACCACACCTGGGCTAACCAAACGATCCTGAGCAGAATCAAGGAACTCCCATCCACGGTGCTGCGTGAAGAAGTGAATACTTCGTTTCCCACCATTGCCCATGCGCTTAATCATATCTATATGGTAGAAAAGACGTGGTATCTGGTATTGACCGGCGTTGAAATGCCGGAGGCATTTCAGGCTTGTATGCCGCTGGCTGAGAGAATGCTTCACTCCGTAGATGAATACATCGAGGCCTTCCGAGAGTTATCCAATCAATACAATGAATGGTTCAAAGACCAAGTTGATCTGGAACAGACGATACGGCTTAACAATCCGTTCGCTGCGATTCGCGACACACGCTTGTCTGAGATCGTGCTGCAAGTTGTCAATCACGGGACTTATCACCGAGGCAATATATCAACCATGCTGCGTCAGTTAGGCCACGCGTCAACCATGAACGATTATTCGCTTTTCTGGTATCAGGAGCGTGTGGAAACATCCATCTAATCCAGGGTGGCTTACTTGTATTGATGGACATTGAGAACTAAGTCCTGTTTATGATATTTTTCATAAAAACGCGATAATGCTTGTCATTATCGCGTTTTTTTTATTGGGTAAATGATCCATGCAATTTATTAGGGTTGATTAAAATACACGAATTCAAGGTGAAGCCGTTCACGGCAACGTTAAGCACAAAGAGACATTTTTTTCGAATTTGCTTGGATTGCAAGATAGGTCCAGCCATCTCGCGGATCGTCTCTTGTTCTTACATAAAGCCCCTTGGCCCCCGGTAGAGCTTCAATTTTAGAATCGGACATATTTTTCCTAGCGAACTTCTGCAAAAAATGTCCCTGTTCTGCTGCATCTCGATCCCTTATGGTAAGCGTACACCACAAGCAAAGGAGGGAATGAGGATGAACTGGTGGTCAACGAACCGTCTCCGGTTGATTCAAAATAATCTGAGAGAGACCGATGCCGACATGGATGTGGATCTACTGATCCGGGAGCTTAAGTCCTTTCAGGCGAATGCGCTCATGATGAATGCCGGTGGCATATTTGCTTTCTATCCATCCAATCTGACTCATCAATACATCACGCCACACTTAACGAAGGATCTTCTGGGGGAAGCCGTAGCCAAAATCCATGACAACGGAATGAAGTTCATAGCCAGATTTGATTTCAGCAAAGCGCATGAATCGATCTGGCAGCAGCATCCGGAATGGTTTTACCGGAATCGTCAGGGCCGTGAAGTCAATTATTACGGCATCGTTCATACTTGTTTGAACGGAGCGTACCAACAAGAAAAGTCCTTGGAGAGTATTGAAGAGGTACTGACGCGTTATCCAGTCGACGGCATTTTCTTCAATATGTTTGGTTATCAGCACTGGGATTACAGCGGAAACTTCTACGGACCATGCTATTGTAGCAACTGCCAAGCTCGGTTCCATGATATCACCGGTGAACATTTGCTGGCGTATACCGGACCCGAACATCCCTTGCACGAGGCATACCGAGCCTTTCAAGAGCACACGTCAAGGGACATACTGGAGCGAATTCACGAGCTGGTGAAACCAGGTCGTCCCGAGATCGCCATATGTACCTATCACCATCACTGCGTCGATATTGTCCGTAAGGAATCGAATACTTCATTAACAAGGAGCGGGCCGCTCTGGCTCTATTCAGCCTCGGAGAATGTTTCTTCCATTCAGGACAGCTGGAATGACAAGTTGATCAGCAATTGCAGCATCAATGCCATTGACCTCACGTATCGGTTCACGGGGGTTTCCGAAGAAGAAAATGCAATCCGATTATATCAGAGCATGGGTAGCGGATCAGGGCTGGATTTCTGTATTATCGGAGCTTTCGCAGGATATCCGGACCAGTCAAATTTCGATAAGGTGAAGGAGATCTTCCGATTCCATGCCGAGCATGAAGAGCTGTACGGACAGCTCGGTTCCATGGCCGAAGTGGTGCTCATCAAGCCAGCGGCGCCGGAAGCGGCAGCGGAATATTACGGTATGTTCAAAATGCTAAAGGAGGAGCACATTCTTTTCGACGTGGTGATGGAAGAGCAGTTATCAGCCATGGTGTCCAAATTGACATGCGTGCATGCGATTCTGCTTCCCGGAATACAACGATTGTCGGTAGACGCAGCCGGGGCGTTGAAGCGGGCAGCAGATGTCGGCACGGCTTTAATTGCAACGGGAACCGCGCTGGAGCAGGAAACGGAGCTGCTGGCCGAATGGTTCGGGGTTTCGTTGGATGGCAGGAAACAAGCGGAACCGGCCGCCTATTTGGATGTTTCTAATCCAGTGCATTTTCCCAGCTTTGCTAATGGCCGGAGCTGGATCGTTGCCGGCATGAATTTTACCCGCGCGATCTTTGACCCGGAGACGGCCGAGCAACGAATGCCGTATGTAGAACCGTCCACGTTCGGACCTCCGGAGCGAGCATATGGTCATCGTATCGGGGAGGATTACGGGATGGCAGTGAACAAGCGGGTCGACAATGATGGCAGGTCCCGCAGCGGTGTCTACATTCCCTGGAACCCTGGGGAGCTTTATCATCGCTACGGTTATGAAGATTACAAGCTGGTGATGGCGGACGTGCTGCGGGATATCAAGCCGAATCGGGCAGTCGTCACGAACGGGCCATCCAGTCTGGAGTTGTTCGTTCACCGCTTGAAGGAAGGTGGCTGCCTGATTCAACTGTTGAATCTTACCGGATTCAACGGAACGACTTACTTGAAGCCAACCCCGTTATATGATATTCGGTAGATCTGGCCATTGATCGGCGCGATATAACCGCTTCAGAAGCAGCTGAGGGTTCGTGTTCGCAGCATTGGCATCTACCAGCACAAGCTGTAGTTCGGGGCAAGCTGCTGAGAGCTGAATCGAATGCCGACGTGGTAACCCTTCAAGACCGCGTGATTGTAACACTGCCAAGACTTGACCTGTACGAAGCGATATGGCTGCAAGCCGAGCCTGCTGGCGAACGAAAGGAGCTGCACTCCCATGAAGCCAAGGCCTAAGCTTGCCAAAGAAGCTCGAGAACCGGATCGCCGGTTACATGCAGTACCTCAATCGGTCATCACGCTGCGCCCTGGTTCACTGATCTCTCAGATGGTAAAGCATCGAACGATTTACCTGCTGCTTTTGCCGGGCCTGCTCTTTTTTTTGCTATTCAAGATCGCGCCAATGTGGGGGCTGCTGCTGGCATTTAAGGACTACAATCCTTTTTGGGATTTGTCGGGAGTGAATGGGCTGGTTTCAAACACTTCGCTGATTTGTTTTCCAGCTCGAACTTTTATATCATGCTGCGAAATACATTTGCTATTAATCTGATCGCACTGATATTTCATTTTCCACTGCCCATTCTGCTCGCTCTGATGCTGAACGAAATTCGGCATGAAAGCTTTAAGCGCCTAAACCAGTCGATCGTATATCTGCCGCACTTCTTGTCCTGGGTTGTCGTGGCCAGCATGACTTTCTTCTTGCTCTCAACAGATGTGGCATCGTCAACAAGCTCATCGCCGAAAGCGGCAAGGATACCGTATCCTTTCTGTCTAATCCGAATTATTTTTGGGGCCTGCTGACAGCGCAAAGCATGTGGAAGGAGGCCGGATGGGGCACGATCATATTCCTGGCGGCCATGGCTGGCGTAGACCCTCAGCGTTACGAGGCTGCTGTCGTGGACGGGGCCGGACGATTTCGGCAGATTTGGCATATTACGCTTCCTGCCATCCGCCCCACGATCATTATTTTGCTCATACTTCGGTTGGGAAACATGGCAGACACCGGTTTTGAGCAGATTTTGCTAATGATGAATCCGTTGGTTCGCTCGGTAGCGGAGGTGTTCGATACGTATTCTTACACTCACGGCATTCTGCAAGGAAAGATCAGCATCGGCGTGACGGTTGGCATGTTTAAAGGGGTGGTCGGTCTTATTCTGATCGTGGCCGCCAACAAAATCGTGAAGAGACTGGGCCATGAAGGCATCTATTAAGCGGAAAAATGTTGTGGTGCGTAAGGCTGGCAGCATGGCACCGCGTCAAGAAAGGAGGAAGCCGGTTGAGCTTTGTTGTCCATAAAAAAGGGCTGGGCTTGTTCGATTGGGTCAATTACAGCCTAATCACCTTGTTCTCGGTCGCTTGTCTGTTTCCGTTTCTGTATGTGTTCAGCGTTTCCTTCACGGATCCCGAGGTGTATGAGCCTCTGAAATTTTATTTGTTTCCTGAACGCTGGTCGCTGGAGTCCTACCGATACATTCTATCGACTAACAGTTTTTTGAATGCATTCAAAAGCACGATATTCATTACGGTCGTAGGCACCGCGCTTAATATTGCCGTGTCTTTCACCATGGCCTACGCGCTCACCAAGCGCTCCCTTCCCGGTTACCGCTGGCTAATGGGACTGGTCATTTTCACGCTGGTGTTCAGTCCGGGGATCGTGCCCAACTATCTGCTGGTTAAGGAGTTGGGACTGCTCAATTCCTATTGGTCTATGATATGGCCAAGCCTGACAAATGCATGGAGCCTGATCGTAATTAAAAGCTTCCTGGATTCGCTTCCTTCGGAACTGGAGGATTCCGCGAGAATGGACGGCTGCTCGGATCTTGGGGTGTTTATGCGGATGATTATCCCGTTATCCATGCCAGCGATCGCCACGTTTACCCTTTTCTTTGCGGTCGGTCATTGGAACACCTATTTCAACGCCTTGATTTACTTGTCGGACTCGAGCAAGTGGACGCTTCAACTGCTTATCAAAACGCTCGTGATTGATTCCAATTCGGTGGCGGTGGCCCAAGCCGGAGCAAGCGACGAAAATGTGGTGCCGCAGGAAACCATTCGAATGGCCTCGATTGTACTGGCAATGCTTCCGATTCTCCTCGTGTATCCTTTTTTACAGAAGCACTTTGCCAAAGGGGTCATGCTGGGATCGGTAAAAGGCTGAACATTTACAAGAAAAGCATCGCTTGTCCGTATGCGATGGAGTGTGAACAATAAATGGATGAAGAGCATCCATAAGGAGGGTTTCAATTGATAAACACAACAAGCTCGGGGAGATCTAAAAAAGGTTGGCATTATTGGATCGTGGTCCTCATGGCCGTCGCCATGTTGGCGGGTTGCAGCAACCAGACCACGGATTCGGGGACGGATGGGAGCGAAGTCAAGCCGATGGCGATAAAAATGTTCGCCGGACTCTATAATGAAATTCCCGATATGAACAATGACTACTGGAAGGAATGGGAACGACTCACCAATGTCAAGCTGGATGTGGAATGGGTGCCTTCGGGAGATCTGGACACGAAGCTGGACCTGCTACTGGCCTCCGGGGATCTGCCTGAGGTTGTGGCTTACCAGAACCCGATCCGTCCGACGTTGATCTCTGCAATCCAGAACGGTGCGTTTTGGGATCTGACTCCGTTTCTCGGAGATTTTAGCGAATATCCCAATTTGAAAAACAACCTGGCCCCGGATGCTCTGAGATATTTGTCGGTGGAAGGGAGTGTCTATGCGGTGCCACGGTCGCGTTCCCGGATCGACGCGGGGCTGAAAATAAGAGAAGACTGGTTGAAGCAGCTCGACATTGCGATTCCGACCGATTTCGATGAGTACAAGGAAGCCCTGAAGAAGATCGTCGATGCCGATTTGGACGGGAACGGAAAGAAGGATACGGTCGGTCTCCTTTATATCAATAATCCTCCTGCGGCGTTCCAAGCCGGCTTCGGAGTGTACAATCCGACGTATACCGAGGACGGCGGGCTGATGAGCCCATCCCTCACGCCGCAGTACGTAGAACTGGTGGAATGGCTTCGTGGTCTGTACGCGGACGGGCTGATGTCCAAGGAATACGCGGTAATGAAGGAGAGCCAAGCGGAAGAGCTTTTTAAGACGAATCGTGCCGCTTCATATGGCCGCCCTATCTGGTGGGACCATGAATGGGAGCAGGCCATGAAGAAGTCCGGACAGCCCGATGCCAAAATATTGAACCTGACCCTGAAGGGACCACACGGGGATGACGCGGTCGGTCTGGAGACCGGTGTGGCCGGAGGGTTCTACATTTCGAAGAAGGTGCCCGAAGAGAAGGTGAAGCAGCTATTGCAATATTTCGATCAAACGGCTTCGGAGGAAATGACCGATTTTGCCTACTATGGCATCAAGGACATTCATTACACCGAGCAAGAAGGCCAGAAGGTACTGACGGAGCAAGGGGTCAAGGAAGTCAATACCACGAGCAAGGGGGCCGGCGTGCTAGCCTATGCCAAGTGGGGGAAGGTAATCAGCGCTTCCGGAGACAAAGCCTTCAACGACGCCAAAATCAAGGAAGTGGAAAATTACGACGAAATCGGCAAGATCGATCACTATCGTGTTATTACATCTGAAGGATGGCGCAGTACATGGCCTAAATACAGCGAAGAATACGCATCCATGATGACGAAGGCGATCGTCGGTCAAATTCCGATGGAAGATTTCAAGGCATACGTTGAACGGTTGAACAGCCAGCCTGACATTCAGGAAGCTTACAGGCAGATGGCCGAGGCATACAAGCAGTTTAACGAAGAATAGAGCTTAGGCAGAGGAGGCGATCCGTCTCGCCGTGAACAAACATGAGGTATCGTGTTGCATTTATCATGAAGCCAGCGTTGCATGCTTAACCTCGTTCCCGCGGATCGCCTTTTCGGTGCCTGATGGACAGAGAGGAAGGTTCCACTATGAATATGGTGCAAAAAGAAGAACGTTCCTGGTGGCACAAGCCGTTGCGCATCATTCAGCCCAATATGCAGGTTCTGGATACGCCCCGGATGGACCCGTCCCGTCTTGCCGCCCAGTTGAAGGAGATGGGGGCGAATGCGATGGTATTCAACACAGGCGGCATCTATGCTTGGTATGACACGCAAGTTCCGTTTCATAACGTGAACGGATATCTTCCGCAGGGCCGTGATCTGCTGGCGGAGTTGATCACGGCTTGTCACCAGCAGGATCTTCGCTTTATCGCCCGGTTCGATTTTAGCAAGGCGGAAGACCATGTGTATTTAAGGCGGCCTGAATGGTTCGTCCGCAAGGAGGGGGCCCGCCCGGAAATCATCG
Source organism: Paenibacillus sp. JCM 10914 (assembly GCF_001315105.1). Lineage (GTDB taxonomy): Bacteria > Bacillota > Bacilli > Paenibacillales > Paenibacillaceae > Paenibacillus_AQ. Next base: position 22,109 of record NZ_BAZR01000007.1, read on the forward strand.
GAGCCGAGCGCCCTGGCTCATGGCCGCTCCTGATGTCGACATGCATCAACGGCGGATATCGCAACGAAGAGGTCGCGGTGCCGGTACTGCGCGAGGTGCTGTCGCGTTATGAGATCGACGGCATCTTCTTCAATGCACCCGGTTACGTGTTCTGCCGGTGCGAGCGGTGCCGCCGCAAGCATGTGGATTTGTATGGCAAGGAACTTCCGGATTCTTCGCGATTGCTGGAGCCGGACTTCGCGGCAAGATGCTTTGATGACAATCTTGGTGCGATGTACGCCTTGATCAAACAGATACGACCCGAAGTGCCGATGATTCTATACTATAATCTTCATCGTGACGACTTATCGAAGCGCGTTGTAATGACCGACCTGCTGTGTACCGAACCGCAAGATATACTGTCGTTGGGGCACACCCATATTCCTGAATTTTGGAAGCCGGCCCTCAGCATCAAGGTCGGTCGCTCCGTTCCTGGCAGACCGGCACCGCTCGGCATCGTTCACTCCTGTCCAGGCATGGACTGGCGGCATACGGGGCTTCCCGTGGCGGAGTATCGATTCTGGCTATCCCAAATTCCGGCAAATGGCGGTCAGATCTGGCATTCCATTACTGGCATTCCCGATACGATCGAAGACAAACGGATATTGCAGACCGTGGCGGAACTGAATCATCATGCCGCCAAGCTGGATAACTATATGAACGGATCGGTATCAGCCGCTGAAACCGCCTTGGTCTGGAGTGAGAACGGGGAAGCGAGAAGTTGGGCCGAAACGCTCATCAACCGCCAAATCCTCTTTGACGTGCTGCTTCCGGAGAATCAAGCAGAATGGAAGCTCTCCGATTATCGGATTGTCCTGCTTCCTGAAGGTACGAAGTTAAGCCCTGTCATCATCGAAGCATTGCGTAAATTCGTCTATAACGGGGGAAGGGTACTAACGGAAGGAAGCCTTCCATCCGCTGCGTTCGATGACGACGTAATGCCACTATACGAACTGCTTGGAATTTCGGAGGCCTTCGTCGGCGAAGAGCTTCTGGCTTCCTATCTTCGCTTTGAGGAGCTCCCGGGGGAGAAGAACCCCCTACAGCTAGGGATGCAACAGACAAACATTATCGCTCATCGCGGACATGTGACTTACGTTCAACCGCAGAATGAAGCGGTTCGGGTGTTGGCAACGCTTGTGCCGCCGTTTTCCCCGCTGGAAAGCGTGGGAGCGCCGCCGGAGCGGGCATCGCTTCCGGTATCCCGCACCGATCTGCCCCTGGTGCTGGAGCACTCGTACGGAGCTGGTCGCGTGATGTATTGTGCATTTTCGCTAGGCGCTCTTCTTCGTGAATTTAAGCTGGCTGAGCACGAGATGCTGCTGGCGAACGCTATCAACTATCTGTATGAAGGGAACCCTTTACTGTCCGTTACCTCATATCCAGGACTGCAAGTGACGCTATTTCGAACAGAGAACGAATTGCTGCTTCACCTTGTGAACGGTGCCGGTCGGAGGCCGCTTGCAGGCACGCTCCCACTGCACGATATTAAGGTTCGTCTGAGAACGGGAACAAGCCAGGCGGAGGAGACGGTTCATAAGCTTGGGGCCCTGCTGAGCGGAGATAGCATAGACGGATGCGCCGCGGATGGCGCACTGACTTTCACTGTGCCGCGTCTGGAGGTCTGGGAGTGCATTCGAATCCCCGTCCGCGTTCTTCATTCATGTCACGGGGAGGATTAGGTCACCGGGAAGGCGAAATAAGACATTAGTAAGGTTATCCAATCTATCCGAATGGCCAACCGATTCGTCGGACAGATCTGCCTCAGGAACCGGAGGTGAAATTCGTGAAGCATCTTTGGAAACGTATTCAGGCATCGATCCTCGGCTGGTTTTTGACAAACCGCTATCTGAAGCGCCTGATTTGGCTGGGGTGCTTGTCGGCAGTCATTCCGGTTATCCTTGCCGGAAGCGCGTATTATCATTTCTCCATGAAGAAACTGACGGTTCAATTTCAGGAAAATAATATGGCTTCATTGCTGCAACTGAAAGACCGCGTCGAAAACGTGATGGCGAGCATCGAGCACGAATCGCTTCAGTTTGCCAGCGGTCCGCTGATTCGCAGCGCGCTGGAGAATGATGATTACGGGACGGACTACATGCAGCAATTGGACATTCTCAAGCTGTTCCAGTTGCACAAAAACACCAATAATCTCATTGAGGACATCTGGTTCTATGACGTTCGGCATTCGCTGCTGCTGTCGAATTCCTACGGCTTGGTTCGATTGGATCAATACAATGGCAGAAAGGATATTGAACAAGCCATCTCCAGGGAGGGAGGGGCAAGGTGGATGCATCTCCCGCAATCGGCCGAGAAAGGATACATATCCTTCGTCCGCCACCTTCCGGTGATGGTGCAGGGCAAGCCGAGAGGCACCATTCTGATTCAGGTGAAGGAGGAATCGCTCCGGCTCCTGCTGAACAATTATTCGCTATCCTTGGAAGAACAAGCCATTGCTATACTCGATTCAGATCACCGCATATTGCTTCAAACGGAAGGTCGAGGAGCGATCGGCTATGCCGCTGAAAACGATCCCATTCTGAAGTCACTCGTAGAGAGCGAGGAGACGTCCAGCCATGACGTACTCGCAGGGGATCATGGCAATGAACTGGTGGCCTTTTACAAGACGTCCATGGGCCGGTTGTATGTGTCGCGGATGCCGGAACGGGAGATGATCGAGCAGTTGGGCTGGATTCGGGTTCTGATCGTCATATCGGTTTCGGTATTTATGTTGATCGCCGTATTGCTGACTTGGTTCTCTTCCAGGATCGCGTATAACCCCATTCAGCAGCTCCTCCGTTACGGGGAACATTTGCGGAGAAACGGAAGGGGGAGTACGGAGGGGGCTGTCAAAGAGAATGAAATCGAATATATCCGGTCTTCTCTCAGTTATTTGAACGAGCAGGCAGAATCCTTGAATAGCTATATTCGAAAAATTCAGCCGGATCTGCGTGAGCGGTTCTTGCAGCGATTATTGCTGTCAGGAAGCTCTTGGACGCAGGAGAAGCTGGAGGAAGGCAGCGCCAAGCATAAGATTTCAATGATCGGGCCTTACGCAACTATGATCGTGAAGGTGGAGAACCCCGTGAAGAAGCGTTTTTTGCCTAACGAAGGACCGATCATCGTGTTTGCCGTCAAAAATGTCATGTCGGAGCTGCTCGCGGATAATCGGAAGCTGGAAGGGGACGTGGTCGACCGGGAAGACCGCGAGGCGGTAGCGGTTCTGCGGCCGGTCGATCCAGCGGCTTCCGCCCAAGAGTTCGGTAATCTCCTGGCGCGTTACGCGGATTCCGTCAGCCAATCGCTGGCGGGCTATCTGTCTTTCTCGTCCTCCATTGGCATTGGCAGTTCCGGAAGATTGAGCCAGGTGGCCGAATCTTATAAGGAGGCACAGCTTGCTCTGCAATATCGACTCTTCCATGATGCAACTTCCGTGTTATTCTATGAAGATATGATCCGCATTGAGCGCAATCCGGTGTTTATGTATCCGAAGGAAATCGAAGCGGAGATGATTGGATATTTGTGGGGCGGGGATCTGCCCCACGCGGAAGCGGCGCTGCACGAATTTTCCAAGAGGATCCGGATTTCGGAGTCGTACAATGTGACCTTCCAGAGTTATTACGTGCTTCTATCAGCCATGATTCAATCCATGGAGGAGAGAGGCCCCGGCGTGCTGGAGATGCTGGGAGGCAATCTGTTTGACCAGTTGAAGGAAAACCAGACTTCACGAGAGATGCATGAATGGTTCATTAACGTACTGTTTCCGCTGTTTCAAGAGATCAGCCACGATCTGCGTACCCGCTCCACCCGCCTAATCATCCAGCGGGTATGCAACTACATCAATAACGCCCCCGAAGGCGCGCATTCACTGGCAGAATGCGCCGAGCTCGTTGAGGTAAGCCCTTCCTATCTCAGCAGGTTGTTCAAGAAGGAGATGGGCGTATCGTTCGTAGAATATATGATGAACTTTAAAGTTCAGAAAGCGAAACAACTGCTCAAGGACACGGATTATACGGTAACGGAAATCGCGGAAATCGTGGGCTACTCGGAACGAAATCTGAATCGGGCATTCCAGCGTTTCATGGAGATGTCTCCGAGGGAGTACCGATTATCGGTGAGGTAGGCTATTTCGAGTTTAAGCTATATTCTTTAAATAAGGAGCGTATCATACAATGACAACTGCATCGGATATAAGAAACGTAGGGTTTATAGGCCTGGGCGTAATGGGCGCAAGCATGGCGAGGCATATTCTGAAAGCCGGATATACTTCACGTATATACCAGAACCGCTTCCAAAGCAGCGTCGTTGGTGGCGGACGGGGCAATCTGGCATGATGCCGTCGCTTCGATGGCGAAAGCCTGCGAAGTGATCATTACGATGGTGGGTTATCCCAAGGATGTCGAAGAGATCTATCTTGGGCAGGACGGCTTGATTGCTCATGCAAAGGAGGGCGCACACTTGATTGATATGACGACGTCAAGCCCGCTGCTGGCCCAACGCATATTCGACGCGGCTGCGGCGAAGGGACTCCACGCCATAGACGCGCCGGTTTCCGGTGGCGACGTAGGCGCACGCGAAGCTCGTCTGTCCATCATGATCGGCGGAGAAAGCGCAGACGTCCAAGCCGTACATTCGTTACTGTCGTTGATGGGCAGCAATATTGTGCATCAAGGTCAGGCAGGGGCTGGTCAACACACGAAGATGTGCAATCAGATTGCCATCGCCTCCAACATGATGGGCGTGTGTGAAGCATTGGCTTACGCAGAGAAGGCGGGCTTGAATCCCGAGAGCGTGCTCAAGAGCATTGAAAGTGGCGCGGCAGGCAGCTGGTCGCTCAGCAACCTCGGTCCGCGCATCATTGCCGGTAATCTGGAGCCCGGATTCTATATCAAACATTTCATCAAGGATATGGGAATCGCACTGGAATCGGCCAAGGAGATGAACCTGGACACACCGGGCCTTGCGTTGGCGCGACAGCTCTATCGACAGCTTGCGGAGAAGGGCTATGAGGATAAAGGCACTCAGGCACTGATCCATTATTATACCCGTTCTTAGTGCAATGGCAGGCGAGATATACCTTCGAGTAGCCAGGCAATTGCGTCGTGATCTATCGCTGCCGGACACGAACCATTAATAGCAAGCAAGACTCTAGCTTGCGATCCGTCCCGTTCAGGGGCGGTCGCGAGCTTTTTCTATGAAGGGAGGAGCCTGGCCTGGAGAACCCTACTGATGGTCGGGTTACATCGATGACTACAGCCATCCCTTTTCGTCCGCGATCGCGACGGCTTGCTGGCGGGAATCCACCTCCAGTTTTTGCATAGCTGTAGATAGGTAATTGCGCACGGTTCCTCGTGTTAAGAACAAGGAATTGCTGATGTCGTCTGTGGTCATGCCTTTCTTGGTCAAGCGGAGCATTTCGGTTTCCCGCTCGCTGAGCGGATTGTCTTCCTTCATGAACAGCGCAGCAGCCAAGTCCGTGCTGATGACCCGCTCACCCCTCATGACGCGCCGGATCGCCTCAATCAAGTAATCAATGGGCTCGTCCTTTAGCAGATAACCCTCCACTTGCGCAGCCATCGCTTTTTGCAAATAGCCGGGGCGCGCGAAGGTGGTCACGATCATGATTTTGCAGGGTAAGCCGGCATGGCGAATGTTCTCGGCCAATTCGAGGCCATTGATATGGGGCATCTCGATATCCAGCAGACAGACATCCGGGAGATGCAATTGGATGGCATTCCATGCCTGTTCCCCGTCCGGGACTTCCGCCACAACTTCAATGTCCTCTTCGAATGCAAGCAGTGAGGCGAATGCGCCTCTGAGCATTTTCTGGTCTTCTGCGATGACGACGCGAATCATGTAGCGTCCTCCTTTTCAAGTGAGTGAAGGGGCAGTCTTAGAGAAACCTTCGTGCCGCCTTCTCGGGATGGGCAGATGGCACAAGAACCGTCCAGGGACTTCATTCGTTCTATGATCGACGGAATTCCGTTACCACCGTCTTCTGTCTTAGCGCCAACATGAAACCCTACACCGTCATCCACGATATGTATTGCGAACGTATCCCCTTGGATATTCAAACTGATGATGGCGTGCCTGGCGCGGCTGTGTTTGATAATATTCGTGGTCGCTTCCCTTACGCAGAGTGCCAGCATCGTTTCTTCCACGCTGGATAACAGCGGGAGTTTGTCCGGTGCCTGAACAGTCAGTTCAATCTCGGCCGTATGCAGCAGCTTTTCCACATGCGCAAGCTCAGCGGTAAGAGAGATGAACTTCATCTCCGACACCAATTCTCTTACTTGCTTCAGAGCGATCCGGGAGGAGTCCAGGATTTCACCGATTTCCCGTTTGGCTTGGGCAGGATTTCGATCCACCCAGCGCGTCGCCAGCTCGCTCTTCATTTTGATCATCATCAGGGTCTGACCCAAGGTATCATGAAGATCCCTTGCGATCCGCCGCCGCTCTTCTTGTTGGATATACATAGCGATTTGCTCGTTGGCTTCGTCTAATTCACCTTGCAAGTTTTTGGCTTTCTCCCTGATGTGGATGACGAATGGAAATACCATCTGAATGACCATGACCGGCAGATAGATGGCATTCAACGTTTCGAGAAAGGGTTCCTGCCGAATGTAGAACACAGCCAGGTAGGAGAGGGGGATTGCCGAACTGCCAATGACAATGTGCTTCATGGAATAGGAACGGCCCAGCAGATCGGCAAACATGATGCCGAACAGCAAGGTGCTAGGTCCCGTAAACACACTAAGCACGGCAATCGTCATTAATCCGCATAGCACGGCGATCAATAGCTCGCCTTGTCGGCGCCATAACGCAACGTACAACGAAGCAAACAGAAGGAGGAGCAGTGCGATGCTGCCCCATATACCTAGCGGTGTGTTTACACGAAACACCCTGTAGCATAGGAAGACGATCAGCACGACATCAACAAGCAAATAACTTTTGATCTGATCTCTCGGGTATAACTTATAGAACATATGCGGCCCCCGATCCGACTATCTTGATTCAAAAAAACCGATCGACGTTTTGCGGACGGTCTCCATTGGCCCCAGTTTAAAGCGATCAAGCCACAGCGATGCGGTACCTATCTGAATGATAGATATCATGAGCCAGACGGCGATGATCGCTGCCGAATTCAACTGACCGGCAAGACCAAGGCCCCAACCGTAGAAGATGATGGACGCGATAACGTTTTGCAGCACATAGCAGCTTAGGGACATCTTCCCGACATTCTCCAGTCCACGCCACAGCCATTCCCACCTGGTACATTGTATCATTCTCGCGATGATTGCTATATACCCCAAAGACATTAATGGGGCGAATAAATAGCGTACCGGCAGATCGAAAGCGCCGCCCGGAACAAAAATAAGCAAGTTGAGTGGTGCGCCAACGTAGACCCCGAGCTTAAACAGCCGTTTTCTTAGTTGTCGGCCGTTCTCGTCCGGCGAAAATACGCCTGCGCGTATGAATCTAACACCTAGCAGGAACAGAAACACATTGCTCGGAATGACGAGGATGGCCTCCAATCGCAAGGGTACAATGTTCGCCAGCCGGTACTTCACTTGTTCCACCCAAGTCCCGTCTTGATATAAGGCTGCGATGTCGCTAAAACTGCCAAGCGATACATGGCTGCCGCTTGACAGCAGGAGCCCCGCCAGCGACAGCATCAAGAAGGCAATGGCGCTGCCAATTACGATCATCATACGAGCGATCAGCCGCTCGCCGCCCTTGATAATGAATGCCACGATGATGGCCGTCAGCCCATAACTCATCAAGATGTCATATTCCAGCACGAAGATGAAATGCAGCAGGCCTTCGAGTACTAAGAACAGCACAGCCCATAAGTACACGCCTGGCCATGGTGCTCCCTTGCGTTTGGCCTGTCGATACTTCATTTCCAATCCGACGCCGAACATAATCGTCAGAAGTCCGAGCAGCTTCCCATTGATCAGGAATAAGACGAACATTCGCAGCAGGTCGTTACCTTCCCACCATCCGGATTGATCAAAGGTCGTAATATAATTGAGATTACCTGCGTGGGCGAACAGCCAGATGTTGGTCCCGAGCGTTCCCAGAATTGCAAATCCACGCAAAATGTCGAGCAGGCGAATCCTGCCGTGGTGTTGTTCCATTAACGTCTCACTCTTTCCTTAGTAGATTTAGCTATTTCATTGTAGCTGCGATCTAGTAGACGTAACATTCACACCTGTAAAGAGAACCGTATGACACATGTCATAAATGTAGGGAGGAAGAGTAAGGCATATCATATTATGTAAATTAAAGTTGATTTCATGGATAGAATGAAATGAATGTGATAATCTATTAATGCTATGAATAAACAACAAAAACAAAACATGATATTAGTTATAGTCACTTTACTGCTCCTGTTCTCACCTGCGCTATATCACACATTCAGCACCAAAGCACAAGAAAGGGAAGACAGAACGACTGCATTTTATACAAGCTTCATTTCCATCGTACAAAGCTGGGATCAATTACTATCTCAGACGGATGATCAAAATCCAGAGGCAATCGCGATGTTCGAAGCGTATAAGTATCTGCTTTTCGTGAATGATCGTTTGCAATATCTAGTAGATGATTTTCCTCGTATGGAAAAAGATTTGGCTGTGCTGAAAAATGACTTTTTTCTGTTAAAATACAACTTTGCTATTCTAGTGAGTGACCGAATTGAGAATCGTCCGGGATTTAACGAACAAGCCTTACGAATGATCAAACAGCAGGTTCGTTTGTTTTTGGATCAAGCACCAGAGAACTACGATAACTCCAATGCGTTCAGAAAGGAGCTTATTCAAGCTGCAGAGCATATCTCACAACTCTCTAACATTGATTTTTCAGCAAAGCCATGAATTCTGCGGCGCTTCTTTTTTAGAGCCGAGGCAGTCACGATCGTGATGCGTTTAGGTTTTCTATTCGAACCTATATTAGTTTAATAGCATATGGAATCTAAAAAAGACCGTTCCCCTTGAACAAACCGGGAAACGGTCTTTACGTTTTAATTCAATATTTACTTTTGTAGAAACAACCTTTATAGTTAAGTTGACTTAATAATTAAGTGGGGGTTAACTTGAAATGAAGGAACATTATATTCAACAGATAAACGTTCTGCGTAACGAGATCAATATTCTCATAGCCAAAAAATTTGAGGCCAAACTGGATAATGAGCTTACGACGAAGCAAGTTTTGTTACTTGAACTAATGAAAGCGGGTGTTAACTCCACAAAAGATCTAGCAGAGAAGTTGCTTGTATCCACCAGTGCTGTAAGTCAACTGCTCAACAAATTAGAGGACAAAGGTTATGTGAATCGACATATTAATCCAAAGAATCGCCGGGAGATTGTTTTGAATCTTGCAGAGAAAGGCGCTCAGTATTTTGAGGATTTGGACTCCATGAAGGATGAAATTAATCGAGAGGTGTATGGGAGGTTGTCACTGGAAGAATTGAAACAATTAACGTTGATCCTCGAAAAATTACACCTCGTTGCCAAAGAGAACGTTTGAAAATCGACATAAGAAAGGGGCGGTTTGAAATTGACTTTGCATTACCGAGAATATGGCGATCCAAATGGTGACCTAATGTTATTTTTACATGGCGGCGGGGTGAGCGGTTGGATGTGGGATAGACAGATTCAATACTTCACTAACTATCATTGTGTTGTTCCGGATTTACCAGAGCAGGGTCAGAGTCATGATGGGGTCCATTTTTCAATTAAACATAGTGCCGATGAACTAATTGAATTGATTCAAGAAAAAGCAAACCATAAGAATGTAATCATTATTGGATTTTCTCTAGGTGCTCAGGTAACCATTCAACTAGTGAGTATGAAACCAGATTTGATCGACTTTGCCATTATAAATAGTGCTCTGGTGAGACCTATTACATATATCAAGAAATGGATTAAACCTTCTATTCAATTAACATCTCCGCTCATGCGAAATCGGATGTTTGCCAAACTGCAAGCCTCAACACTATATGTGAGTAAGGAATATTTCGAACAATATTATCAAGAGAGCAGTCAAATGAGCGCGAACACACTCATTCGAATTTTAGAGGAAAACATGTCGTTTGAAATACCTCAGGATTTCAAACAAGCGAAAGTTAAGATACTGGTTACTGTTGGCGAACGAGAGAAGGCCGTTATGAGAAAATCGGCAGCAGATATCGTGGCAAGCAATCCGAATTGTACAGGTGTCATCTTGTCTGGAATCGGGCACGGAATTTCTATGGCACAGCCTGATGTATTTAATCATATGATCGAAGCGTGGATATCTAATGGAATTTTACCGCAAGGTGAAAAAATAATTTAATTTCGTTACATATAGGGAAATGTCAGGGGACAATAACTAGAGACCTTGAAAGCCGCATAAACTGCGGCTTTTCTTGTTTTGAAATCTCCAGGTTCAATCCTAATTCAAGTTATTTATCTAACGCAGTGAGCGGTTTATTGTAGCGTTCTTGCGGAAATCTAGCGGAGCTTGATGATAGAACTTTTTGAATTGGTGGTAGAAGTGACTGACGTTCTCGTATCCCGCTTCCAGCGCAATTTCAACCACGCGCAACTCGGTGGTGCGTAGCAAGTTCTTGGCCACGTTTAATCGAAGATGGTTGATATATTCGGTTGGTGTCTGATTAAGATACTGTCGGAAAGCACGGTTCACATGACCCACACTTCGGCCCGACAGTTCATAGAGAGCATGCAGCCCTTGGTTCATGTTCTCTTTCAGGTGCATTTTGGAGATCGCATGCTCGAGCCACAGCGGAAGATCGGGTTGCTCCATAGTTTCGAGCGAAAAAAAGTACTGCGTCAATATCTGAATAATTAAGCCTTTTGCATACACACGGGCTTTCTTTTTATCAACGGTAGAGAGCATCATGATCCGTTCAAAGCTTTGAATCAAGCTCGTCATTTCTAACTGAGACAACATGGCAATCTGAGGGAGTGGGGCATGTATTAAATCCTGCATATATTTCAGTTCGTTTAAATAAGCGAACGCTTCTTCAATGACAGTGGATCGACAAGGGCTATTCAGAAAGCGGCAGTCCCCCACACCTTCCGGTTCATAGCGGTGAATATCGTGGGGGCGAACAAAGACAAGACAACCCGGCTTTAGATGCTGGGTAGTTCCATTGACGATATGTTGGCATTTCCCTTCACTTAAGATAAAGAACTCGTAGAAGTCATGGGTATGCTCTGGTGACACTTTCGATAAGGAATCGACCCAGAATGGATCTACGAATAGATCAGGATGGATATGAGTGGACGCAGTGTATTTAATCATGAATCTGAACCTCACCTATATTTAATAATGTTAAAATAGCACACGAATCTCGCGAACACAACACAAGAAAGCAACGATGTGTATTGATAGAATAGACACAAACAAGGACATCAGGAGGTATAGATTATGTTGCTTATTGATCTAAATGGAGCATGGCAAATGAAGAGAGTGGATCATGCCGAATGGCTACCGGCAACCGTTCCCGGTTCGGTCTTTCATGATTTGCTGCAGGCTGGACGAATGGAAGATCCTTATTATCGCGAGCAAGAGGGTGCTGCACTTGAACTGTGTAATTATGATTATGAATATAAATCCTCATTCGAAGTGAACCAAGTCGATATCGCGCATGATCAGATCATCCTGTTATGTGAAGGATTGGATACACTTTGTGAAATATATCTGAATGGGACCAACATTGCGAATGTGAGCAATATGCACAGCATCTATGAAATCGATATAACTTCCGTCATCACCTTAGGTGAAAATACCATACACATTATTCTTCGTTCTCCTGTGGAATTTGTACTGCGTAAACAAGCAGAACGTCCGTTGATTAACTGTAGTGATGCAGTGGAAGGAATATCCCATTTGCGTAAAGCACACTCCATGTTTGGTTGGGATTGGGGACCGCAATTGCCTGATTTAGGGATCTGGCGAAATATTTCCGTTCAAGGCTTCAATCATGCTCGTTTGGATGATATCTACATCACACAATTACACCACGAAGACAAAGTGACCTTAGATGTTCGTGTGAGAACATCCAGTTGGATGGAGGAGGACCGGAGGATCGTGGTCACATTAGGCACACCATCTGGTGGGTCGCTTGAGGGGTGGACACAGGTAGTGAATGATGATGATCATCATATTCTGATTGAAGTGGATAATCCTGAGCTTTGGTGGCCGAATGGTCTGGGTAAGCAACCGCTGTATCAGCTTACTGTTGCACTTATGGAACAGAGCGTGGAGCTGGATCGTGATGATAAGCGAATCGGACTACGATCATTAACCGTGAAACAAGAGAAAGATCAGTGGGGTGAATCCTTCGAATTTGAAGTGAACGGTGTATCCTTCTTCTCGATGGGTGCCGACTATATTCCGGAAGATAACATCTTGCCTCGTTGTAATCCCAAGCGGACAGAACGATTGATCAAGAGCTGTGCGCAAGCTAATTTCAACACGATTCGTGTCTGGGGCGGCGGCCACTACCCTGAGAATTATTTCTACGATCTATGTGATGAATACGGCTTAATTGTGTGGCAGGACTTAATGTACGCTTGTGGCGTGTATGAATTGACAGAGGAATTCAAGGAATCGATTACAAAAGAAACCATAGATAACATGAAACGCTTGCGCCATCATGCATCCTTAGGAATCTGGTGTGGGAACAATGAGCAGGAGATGGCTTGGGTTGAGTGGGACTGGGCGAAGAAGACATCCTTGCAGTTACAAGCGGATTACATTAAGCAATACGAAGTATTGCTTCCTGCTATCGCGAGGGAATATGATCCGAACACGTTCTATTGGGTTGCTTCACCGTCGTCCAAAGGCAGCTTTGATAATCCAAACGATGAGAACTACGGGGATATGCATTACTGGGATGTGTGGCATGGTAAGAAGCCTTTTACCGAATATCGCACATTGTACCCGCGTTATATGTCCGAGTTCGGTTTGCAATCCTTCCCAAGCCACAAGACCATTGAGACGTTCACGTTGCCAGAAGACCGTAATATCTTCTCACCGGTCATGGAATCTCATCAGAAGAACGGTACGGGCAATGAGAAAATACTGTATTACATCGGGGAGACGTATCGCTTGCCGAAGGATTTCAATTCCCTGTTATACGCTTCGCAACTCATACAGGCCGAAGGAATCTCGTGTGGTGTGGAGCACTGGCGTAGACATCGTGGACGCTGCATGGGTGCTTTGTACTGGCAACTGAACGATTGCTGGCCGGTTGCTTCTTGGTCGAGTATCGATTACTTCGGTCGCTGGAAAGCGATGCATTACGCAGCCAAACGTTTCTTCGCACCTGTACTCGTATCGGCTCGCGAGGATGGTACGAAGGTAGAACTGCACGTATCCAATGAGAGCATGAATGCTGTACAAGGGGAATTGAAGTGGAGCCTCATGGACTCTCGCTCCAATGAAATCGCAGCTTCTTCGAAATCGGTTGAGGTCGCTGCGTTATCGACAGCCCAATTCGAACAGCTTGATTTCGCTGAGATGCTCGATACAACGTCTAAGAGACGAGAGACGTATTTACAGTTTTCATTTGTTGTGGATGGAGAAGTCGTCAGCGAAGGTACGGTATTATTCGTGAAGCCGAAACATTTTGGCTTTGTTGATCCTGAGGTTGAGACCACGGTGAGGGAAGAAGAAGGACAATTTGTCTTTACGGTTCGTTCGAAAGCCTTTGCGCGATTTGTGGAGCTGGACTTCAGTGAATTAGACGGTATTTTCAGTAACAATTATTTCGATTTGTCAGCAGGCGTGACGAAGACCCTTGTCCTGAAGAAGGATGATCTCAGCAGACCGGCGTCCCTTGAAGAACTGGAAGCTGAACTAGTTGTACGCAGTGTGTTCGATTTGTAAGAGGAACGAACTCCTATGTAATTTCTGCAAAGCTGCATCATCGTATTAGATTCGTGTTATTAGAGGATTCCTGCGAATCTACAGCATTATGAAGCCCATACTTGATCATTGTTGGATAAGACGGGTCTAGATTGATGCAATAGCAGGAATTCTTTTTTATGTGCCGATTCGTTTTCATTCATCATAACGTGTGCCTCTGATATTGCCAATCATATCGATATAAATCCAATCGTTGTTATATGTTACCGCTTACAAACCCTCTTTATAATGATATACAGAGGTGATGAAATGCTTGAACGACTGACAAAATACCGCTGGCAGTATGTGATGATTTTACCGGGCGTGATCCTGCTGTTTCTATTCAGCTACATTCCGATGGTAGGTATTCAAGTGGCATTTAAGGATTTTCACATTGGCAGCACGATGTGGAGCAGTGCTTGGGTAGGTTTTGAGAACTTTTCATTTTTACAGGACGACCAGTTCTGGATCGTGGTGAAAAATACGATTTATATCGCGGTTCTTAAATTTGCATTTGGCTTTCCAGCCCCCATTATGTTGGCCTTGCTCATCAATGAGGTGAAAAGTAAAGGATATAAGCGGTTTGTCCAATCCGTGAGCTATCTTCCGCATTTTTTTTCATGGATTGTAGTGGCATATATTCTTCAGTCCCTACTGACGCTTGACGGGGGATTGGTCAATCAGTTGATTGTGAATCTGGGGGGTGACCCTATATTCTTCCTAGGATCTACGGAGTGGTTCCGGCCCATGATCATAGTGAGCGGGCTATGGAAGGAGGTTGGCTGGAATACGATTTTGTATCTAGCTGCAATAACAACCATTGACCCCCAGCTCTATGAAGCAGCAAGGGTGGAGGGAGCAGGAAGGCTGGCTCAAATCCGCAACATTACCCTGCCGGGGATTATGCCGACCGTCACCATCGTATTGATTCTCAGTATGCCGGGGCTTATTGCGGTAGGTATGGATCAGATTTATCCGTTGATGAACCCGGCCAATCAGCCGGTCGCGGATGTATTGGATACGTACATTTTACGTAGCGGCTTGCAGCAGGGCTATTTCGGAATGGCCACTGCGGTCGGTCTCCTTTCTTCGATGATCAGCCTGGTGTTGGTGCTGTGTACCAATCAGATGGCGCGAAAGATCAATGGAGAGGGGCTTTGGTAATATGAGGACTTCAGTAAGAGAACGGGTGGGTCAAGTCGTTATTGTGTTTCTGTTGGCACTGCTATGCATTTCGGTGATATACCCGTTCATGTACATGCTCGCGGTCTCCCTAAACGTTGGTAGCGATGCGGCAAAAGGTGGGGTCTATCTGTGGCCACGGCAGTTCACATTGTACAACTATGAGGTTGTACTAGGAAATGCGGTTATCCAGCATGCTTATTTGATTACGATAGCCCGCACTATAGTGGGGACCTGGTGGGCCTGATGGTCACGCTGCTTGTCGCCTACGGATTATCCTACCGGTATCTCCCTTTCAGGAGGTCCATTCTGGGCTACGTGTTGCTCACGATGCTGTTTAATGGCGGATTAATTCCACTTTACATTCAGTTATATCAATTGTCCTTATTAAACACGTTCTGGGTGTATATCATTCCGTCAGCTTTCTCGGCATGGAATATGTTTGTGATGATGAAATTCATTCAGGGCATTCCAGAAGCATTGATCGAATCAGCTGAAATCGATGGGGCTAACCCGGTGCGGATTCTGTTCACCATCATTATGCCGCTTTCCAAACCGATGCTTGCAGCCATTGGACTGTTCACCGCTGTGGGGCATTGGAATGATTGGTTTTCTGGCGCATTTTATGTCTCGGATCAGAGCCTGATCCCGGTTCAAACGTTTCTGCAGCAGCTGCTTTCCGCCCAGGATATGTCCGGCATCCTCGGATCCAACAATAACCAGGAAGCCTTGGCCCGAGGTACCATGCTATCCAACGTCACGCTCATGTCGATCAAAATGGCAACCGTTATGGTAAGCGCTATTCCGATACTTTGTGTGTATCCGTTCTTGCAGAAGTATTTTGTAAAAGGCGTGCTTATCGGCTCTGTAAAAGGATAACTGTGAGCTGCGTGGTATAAGGATGATCTATCATAGACCAACTTGTAATAATATGAGGGAGGAATGCATGTGATGAGTTTACGTCAAAGGAAGGTAAAGAGGCTCGCATTATTATCTCTGGTTCTGTTGATGTTTGGGGTAACGGCGTGTCAGAGCGGCGGTAGCACAGAGGGAGATGGGAGTCCAGTAAATAGCTTTAAGCTGTGGCTTGGATGGAACGCAACGATCAACAACAAAAGCCTGCTCCAAACGTATTGGAAAGAAGAGGAACCAGGCATTGACGTGCAACTCGAGGCTACGCAGGGCGACGTGATGACAGAATTGAATCTGAAATTAAACACGGGAGGCTTTGAGGATGCTGCCTTGTTCTCACGCAGCGATGTCGTGACCACAGCGATGACGCGTTCGGGCAGTGTTCTTCCTCTGGAACAATACTTTGATATGCCGGATAAATATCCCGGGCTTGCTTCTATTCCGAAAATTTATCTCGATCAAATGAAAGCACCGGACGGGCATATTTATTCCATTCCGACGTGGTTTGATCAAAATCCGGATGATCCCTGGCCCGGTTGGGCCTCCTATGGCTGGTTTGTCCGTACGGATGTGCTGGAGAAAGTCGGTATGACGATAGACGATCTGAACACGTTGGACGGTGTCGAGAAGTACTTGAGACTGGCGGCTAAACAGAAAGATGAAAACGGACAAACTTTGATTCCGCTCAGCTTTTTATCCGACGCAAACGATGAGAATGTCATCCTTAGCACATTTGGTGTCACAGTCAGCACGGCTGGTGGTGTCATTGCGGTGGAGGAGCAAGGAAATGACTATCAGTTTATCTATGACGATCCGCAATATAAAGCGGCATACCAATGGATGAACAGAATGTTCCGGGAGGGCCTTCTTGACCACGAAGCAATCACGGACAAGAAAGAGCGCTACAAAGAAAAAAACAAATCCGGTCGAACTGCTATGAATGTAGGCGGATTCTTTAATCTAGACGCACAGTTGTGGGAGATTCTGGACGGTCCGACCGAACCGGCATGGTATTATGATGTAATGCCCTTTCCGCAAGTGGATGGCGTAAGCAGCATCGGGGCGAATCAGATCATCAATCCTTATCCTGCCAACGACGTATTTATCAATAAAAACACAAAAAACCTGGAATCCATTCTTGCTTTCTTCGATTACACCCTGCAGCCCAAGCCCGAGCAGCAGCAAGTGGTTAATGAAGGTCCGCCGGGGGTGTTCTGGGATTGGGTGAATGAGCCCCTCGGAACATGGGTGTATACGGATGAGAATTATAAGACCCTGCATGACTCTGGCGACCAAGCGAAGAAGGCAAGCACCACGCCTGAGCTTTACGCCGCTTCCTCCTACAGTAATGACTGGTACCCATGGTGGAATTATGGAGTAACTGAACCGAAGGGAAGATTCAAAACGATCGAATTCACCGAGAATATTGGCAAAATGGGAGGAACCAGGGTTGCTCAAAAGCACGATATGGTGAAGGCCAAGCCGGGTGGCTTATGGGAGAAGTATTTGCCTGAACTTGATAATGTACGTAAAGAGTATAAGGCAAAACTAATTATGGCTAAAGATGATTCACAATTTGATCAGGCGTGGGAGGATTTCCAGGCTGCTCTGGAAAAACGGGCTCATTGGAGTGAGCTCAAGCAGGAGTGGCATGAGGAGCTTCAAAGTGAGTAAGAGTCTTCATAACATGCCTAGCAACGTTAAAATGCAGTAAAGAGGAGACGGGAACTGTCGAAAGTGGCAGTTCCCGTTTATTCCTGCTTCATCTTGCCTTAACAAATGTACCGGTTTCTTGTAAAGGAGGGCTTACTTTGCGACTCTGGCTGGAAAGAAAGGTAATTAACTTCACACGCAAAATGAATCTGCGCGGCAAAATCTTCATTATGTACGTACTGATTTTACTTGTGCCCACCTTGATTCTTGGCAGCGGGTCGATTTATTTGGTCATCCGGAGCTTGCATCAAAACTATTTGGTGACGGTGGATGAATCAGTGCGGCAAACGGCACGAAATGTGGATTTCGGGAAGCGAAGCTATGATCTTCTTGCTGTCAGGACAGCAACTGACGGAGAGCTGATCGCCCGCCTTGGCCGTGATTATGCAGATACTCCTGAGGTAGTGGACACGGTGAATTATGTGGACCGGACTTTTTTAATTACAAGCAAATATTTGCCAGGCATCGTCGATCTCCGAATCTATCATACCAACGAGACTTTGGTGCAGGACGGTCAGCTGCTATGGAGACCCGAGGCGCGAAACATATCAGGAATCGATGAACGAACCTGGTACAACGCGATCATTCAATCGCCTGACGCGCTCCACTGGAGTATCGTTCCAGATGATCCTAGCCAGGTGATGATCACCCGGAAAATTATCGGTCCTACCGGGGATGTGCTTGGCGTCGTTTATATTCTTTTAAGTTATGATGCTGTATTCGGCGAACTACTGGGGCATCCCTTTCATGATCGAGGGAATCTCTATATCCTGGATCAGTCACGGCAAATCATCGCCGCAACAAAGCAATGGCAAATTGGTGGCAACCTGAAAGCCGATGAATCCAAGCCCCGAGGACACATAATCGTCAAGCCGCTGTCATCAGGGTGGAACGTGGTTGCTGTCTTCCAAATGAGATCAATGGATCAGCAGAGTTGGAGCGTGCTTATGCTGATCTCCTGTATCACAGCTTTCTTCCTATTATTATCAGTTTTCCTCATGCTGACGATTGTCAAGAACATTGTCTGGCGTATTCGGCGATTGGGGAACCGTATGAATGATCTTTCCCGGGGAGAATTTGAGGCGACTGTACGTCATTATGGACAGGACGAGCTGGGGGAAGTCGAAAGCATGTTTAACTCCATGTCTACCAGGCTCGGAAAATTGGTTGAAGATATTACCAAGGCCGGTCAGATGGAAAAGAAGCAGACATTTAAAGCGTTACAGGCACAAATCAATCCCCATTTCATCTATAATTCCCTCGGGCTGATCCGCTGGAGAGCACTTGATGCGAAGGATGATGAGCAGATCCGGATCATCGATGCCCTGACGACCTTTTATCGGCTGACATTGAATAGTCAGATCAGCGTGATTCCGCTACGAGATGAGTTGGAACATGTCAGAGCTTATCTGGAAATCCAACAACTGCGGTATCCGGGCCGGGTCCTTATCGAATGGGAGATTGGGGATGACGTGCTTCCTCTGTATACGGTAAAAACCATACTGCAGCCGATCGTGGAAAACTGTTACTTGCATGGTGCCATTACGAGAAAGAAAGACGCTGTGATCCGGATTTCGGTGACGAAACGCGGGAAAATGATCGAAATGTCCGTGTTTGATAATGGCCGAGGGATATCCGATACGACCCTTCTTGAAATTGAGGAAGGGTCGTATAGCGGAAGCGGTAACGGATTCGGGACGGTCAATATCAAGGAACGCCTACGTCTGTATTTTGGACTGGAGGCACGGTTCATTATCGAAAGTGAGCATGCCAAATGGACACGGGTTACCGTTGTTTTCCCGGCTTGCTCAGAATATGTGAATAGGGGGGACGGCAGGCTTGCTTAACGTAATGATTGTAGACGATGAGCCATCAAACATTCAGGGACTGGTTCGTTATATTGAATGGAGCGAGCTGGGATTTGACGCGCCAGTTACGGAGGGATCCGGAGAAGAGGCGCTGGAGACGTTAGCTCAATCCAACTTCGATATTCTGATTTCAGATGTGGCCATGCCTGGTATGAACGGGATCGAACTGGTTGCCAAGGCAAAGGAGATTTATCCACATCTTCAGGTTTTGATGATCAGCGGATACGATGAATTCGAATTCGTCCGGGATGCTATCGATGTGGGAGCACAGGCTTATGTACTGAAGCCGCTAAAATTGGATGAAGTCGCCAACCGGCTATCAGCGCTGAGAACGACAATTGAAAAGAGGAGAATGCTTGAAGATCAAATGCGTGAACTGGAACAAACCGTATTTGAATCTCGGAAGTTGACGGAAGAGCGTTTTGTAAGCGATTTAATTGAGGGTATTGCTCAATCGGACGAGATGTTATCCTCCTGGAACCGATTAATGGATCTGCCATCTATCGAAGAGGGGTACCAAATACTGGTGTTCGGCATCGATCATTATTTATCCTCCGGTAAGGAAGCTATCGAGAGGGTACTGCTAGGAAGCGGCTTTAAGAATACAGTTGAAATCGGCCTGGCTCAGATGGATTTCAAGCTGTTTCTCTCTCAGATAGCACCTGATGAAATCGTTGCTTTGCATCTAAACCCATCACCCGTGGAAAGAGCCAGGATCGAGAAGCAGTTAGCATTTATTCAGGATATGATGCGGGAGCAGCACGACGCTGAGGTGACCATTGGATGCAGCAGGATGGATGGGAATTGGGAAGCCACACCGCTTCTTTATCATGAAGTAAAATTTATGATGGCGCAGTCCCGTCTTATGGCAGATGGGCAAATCGCTCGAACCGATCAGTTTGACTCGCAAGAGTTCAAGGAATTCCGTCTGAAGGAAGAACTGGTCCCAGGCATTATGAAGCTGCTGGAATCCGGTGATGGGGACATGGCTAAAGTAAAGATGAACCGAATCTTTGATCTTTTTGTGACCAATGAATCCTTTTCCTTTTCTTACGTCCAGGCCTTCGGGATTAGTTTTCTCAGTGAGATGATCAGAGCCCTCAAGTGGAACGGCGGCCCTGACATGGACGTGAACCTCCTGATGTGGCGTCGTCTCCTGGATTGCAGTAATACAAGACAAATTATCGGAATCCTGATTGAATTCATCGATCACTATATGCTTTTTGAGAAGAAGGAGCAGAATCGGCAACAGCGCAATTTGATCCGTAAAATCGCCGACTTTATCAAAGAGCACATGCAGGAGAACTGGACCGTGAAACAACTGGCGGAACAGTTCAATCTGAATGCCAGCTATCTTAGCGTGTTGTTTAAAAAGGAGATGGGGGTCACTATTTCGGAGTTTGTTCAGGAAACTCGTATCTCTCTGGCGAGAGAGCTGTTGCAGGATCCCAATATTAGAATATATGAGGTTGCAGACCGGGTTGGTATTCAAACTTCCGCTTATTTTACGTACCTATTTAAAAAAATCGTTGGTTGTACGCCTCAGGACTACAGAGATTATCGTTACACCGAACGATAACATATAGTAGCTAAAGAAAACGCCTATAACATATGGCTTCAAAGTACACTCGAATTTTTTTGAATAAGTATGACAGACCATTGTCATACTTATTCTTTTATGATAATAACTGAGAACTAAAAAATCATGACGAGTGGGAATTCATTTCCATCTCAGTCTTTGGCGCTATTGTATACTAAAAACAAATTGCATTTGCTATGATGGAGGTATAGTTTAACTATGGAAATTGAAAATCTAATCACAGTAAAATCGAGAGAAGATTTGAGGGTATGGCTACAGAAGAATGGTAAGACTGAGAAGTTTTGTTGGGTCATTGTAAGTATGACACCAACTCCCGGAACGTTACTATATTTGGACGCGGTCGAAGAATCCTTATGTTTTGGATGGATCGATGGAGTCAAGAAGAAAATATCTGATGTGGGGGTGGCGCAGAGACTGTCGCCTAGAAGCAAGAGAAGTTCTTGGACTGAATTGAATAAAGAACGTGTCCGCCGTCTCGAAAAGTTGGGGTTAATGAGTGATGAAGGAAGAAAGGTACTTCCTGATATGAACCATGATTCTTTTAGAATAGATGGGATTATAGAGGAAAGGCTAAAAGAGGAAAGGCAAGTATTTGAGAATTTTCTAGCATTTCCATCTCTTTATAAAAGGGTACGGATCGACACGATACAAAGTATCAAAAATCAACCGGAATTATTCAATAGCCGATTAGACAAATTTATATCAAACACAAAAGTTAATAAAATGTACGGTCAATGGCATGATAATGGACGCCTTCTAGATTATTAATATGTTCTATATCAGATAGAGAGAAGCTAATAGAGGGAAGTGAAGTACGATGGATTTCCAGACAGTGATGCAGGAACTGGAATCATTAGGTAAAGAACGAATGAAAAAAATGTACACAGGTAATGGGGCACACGAGCCACTGTTTGGGGTGGCTACGGGTGCGATGAAGCCACTCGCCAAGCAAATCAAGCATAATCAACCGTTAGCGGAGCAGCTTTATGCCACTGGAAATTACGACGCCATGTATTTTGCCGGTGTCATTGCGGACCCTATGATCATGACGGAGGCAGATTTCGAACGTTGGATAGATGGTGCGTATTTCTATATGTTGTCCGATTATGTGGTTGCCGTGACCCTGGCAGAGACCGAAATCGCGCAAATCGTTGCCGATCAGTGGATCGCAAGCGGTGAAGAGCTTAGAATGTCAGCAGGCTGGAGCTGTTACTGCTGGCTGTTGGGCAACCGTCCGGATGCTGAATTTGACAGCAATAAGATGGCTAGTATGCTGGATCAAGTGAAGAATACGATTCACGGTTCCCCAGATCGAACGAAATCTGCGATGAATAATTTTGTTTACACGACGGCGATCTCTTATTTGCCGCTCCATGATATGGCGGTTGAGACTGCAAAGGCTATAGGACCTGTCGAAATCAAGCGGGACAAGAAGAAAAACAGCATTTTGCTCGCTTCCGAAAATATTCAAAAAGAAGTGGATAGAGGGAAGCTCGGTTTTAAACGCAAATATGTAAGGTGTTAGTATAAAACACCTAATCGTTTAATCCCTTCCCATCAAGAATCTGCTGCACATATTTTTCGACCCTCGACGTCCGGGTCTTGGACTGTTTAGCCTGATTAACGTAATGAATGTATGCTCGCTGACGACCTGGAGTTAAAGCTTCAAAAGCCGTCTGCAATCCAGAAATCTCTTTGAACTTATGTTGAAGTTCGTCAGGGATGGCGAGCTCTTCATTCCCTTTGAAATCCACTTGCAGACCGGCTTTTTCAATTTCGATGGCTTCATGGATGTAGGCTTTCAAGATGTTTTCCATTTCTGTGATTTGTTCAACATGAGTAAACCGGATTTGGCGTCCTGCCTGAACATTTTCCGTTTGTTGAATCAGTATGCCGTGCGTATCCTTTAATAAAGATCCTTTGATAAACAAAACCGCACAATAGTCTTTAAAGCCGTGGATTAATACAACGTTCTTATTCTGAAATGTATAACAAGGATGCATCCATTTAAAGTCTTCGATCAGTTCACAGTCAAGAATAATCTCTCTCAGCTTTTCGGATTCTGTTTTCCACTTTTTAGTCTTACGTAGATATTCATCAACTTTAGGGTTAGTGTTGGTCATCAAGCGCACCTCATTTTCAAATTCGGGATCAACGATCTAATAGACTTATTGTAATGCCTTTTTTTGTATTGTACAGTTTAAGTCTTTCCATATATTATGACCTCGTGCTCAACCTAATATAAGGGCTTCGGTCTTTGAATTAGCAGGAGAGAGGATTATAGTATAATGGATGAAATTGGAGAAGTCATCGTTATATTGGAGGAGGGAACCCCACATGGAGCTTTTTGCAGATTTTTTGAAAGGCATTGATAACCCGGACCATCGGGCTCGAATGGAAGAGGTCTTCGCTTGGATTACTGAGAAGTTTCCAAATTTAAAGCCAAAATTCGCGTGGAATCAACCGATGTTCACCGATCATGATACATTTATCATTGGCTTCAGCGTATCCAAGCATCATATGGCGTTTGCCCCAGAGAAGGCTGGGATTGCTCGTTTCGCGGATGATATAGCGCAGGCTGGTTATGATCACACGAAGGAACTGGTCCGTATCGGTTGGAATGTTCCTGTGAATTATTCCTTGCTTGAGAGCATGATCGAATTCAATATCGCAGATAAAGCAGATTGTTCAACGTTTTGGCGGAAATAGAATAGATTCGAGAGCAGCAGATCTGCCGTAACGTGGCAGGCCTGCTGTTTTTTTCATTACACAGCACTCTCATTATTGAATCGAAGCTCGGCTGATCGTCGAACACGTCATTATCATTCCGAGAACCAGACTCTTGTTATTATTCATTTGCTAAGAAAAAAGAGCACCTTGTCAGGGTGCTTGATTTGTTGTGGGTAGATAAAGCTATTCTGTTTGCCTTGGCTATGCCTACTAAGTTGAGCTGCGTACAACTAAGCGGTTGGGCAATATCACTTTCTTGGGCAGCAGAACGTTTCCGTTAATGCGGTCTATTAAATTATCGACAGCGACCATGCCGATCTCTTTGGTAGGTATATCAATCGTGGATAGCGGAGGATTGGAGTACTTGGAAACCTCGATATTGGATAAACCAATGACAGCCACCTCTTGTGGAACAGAGATGCCGTTGTTATATAAGCCATTGAGGGCGGCCATGGCCATCAGATCGCTTGCGGCAAAGAAGGCGGTCGGGTAATTCTTGGTTTTACATAATTGATTGACTTTCTCGATACAGACTGCCTCATCCCACATGCAATCAATCACCCAATCGGGGTTCACGGACAATCCGGCAGCATGCATGGTGGAATAGTAGCCGCGATAGCGGCGGCTGTCCTTCAAGTTGCTTGTTAATCCGCTACCCCCGATATATCCGATATGGGTATGGCCTTTATCAATGAGATGG
Source organism: Paenibacillus sp. JCM 10914 (assembly GCF_001315105.1). Taxonomy (GTDB): domain Bacteria; phylum Bacillota; class Bacilli; order Paenibacillales; family Paenibacillaceae; genus Paenibacillus_AQ. Next base: position 46,770 of record NZ_BAZR01000007.1, read on the forward strand.
TTAACGGCCATGGATGCAACATTGTAATGGTCATAGCCGACGTTGTCGATATCCCCTCGTTCCGTATCAATGCCCACGATATAAGGGACCTGCTTACGTATATACTCATAGGTCTCGCTATTCAAAGACTCCATCAGGATTAGACCGGTAATCGGTTCACTGAAGGTGTTGAATAGAATCTTGTTGTCATTCAGTTCAATTCCAGTCCGGATAAAAGCGATGTTATAGCCTGCACTGAGCAAGCGCTCTTCCACACCGGATAAGATTGACATGAAATAAGGATCGTTATATTTATCCTTTGTAACGCTTAGTACACATCCGATTTTGATATGGGACTTGCTCTCGACATGATCCTTGATTGCAATTTTCCGCTTGGGACTTGAACTGATTTTATAGTTAAGCTGGGTTACGGCTTGCCATACCCTCTCGCGGGTTTCATCCGTGATTTTATATTTCGTATCATTGTTCAAAACTCTGGATACGGTTGCGGTGGATACATTGGCTAATTTAGCAACATCCCGAATCGTACTCATATATAAACATTTCTCCTTTTAAGTTTACTAATCATCACCATTTAGAGTTTATAGTAATGTTACATGCTCGACAATGATTACTCAATTCATTGAATTTGTTGCGTTGTTTGTTGCGTTGAACGAATTTTATAGAAATTGATTATTTAAAGTCTATCATAACATATTTATGTCGCGCTATGTTACATGAAATTTTAAATTTCTGCAAATTTATATTGCATGAATAGGCGCAGGTGATATAACATGAGGTTACTAAACAAAATGACATAAATGATCGAATTAACGTAACAAATAACGTAACAAAAAGCAAGGTGTGTGGAGCACATGACGAGGGGTTGATGGGATTATGAACAAGGCCGTGACGGTCTACCCAACGATATCAGATGACATCCTGAGCAATCCAGGCATCGGTTTTACTGCAGCGCCTGGGTTAATGGGAGAACCAGACCATATTTACGACAATCGAGGAAAAGAACAGAACAAATACAAGTTCACGGACAGCAGCAAGACGTTCAATCATCCTGACAGCAAAGTGTATTTCTGCAGCGCTCGCTGGCGGGACCTGGAAGTAAGCAAAGGGGTTTTCAAGTGGGAAGTGCTGGAGGAAAAGCTGGACTACGCAAAATCGTTAGGCTGCACGGCCGTCGTTCGTTGCTCGCCGTATGCGTTAAATGAAGAGGATGATATTCCTGCATGGTTCCGGGCGGAATGTCCAGAGGAGCCCGAATTTCCATTTTGGAGAGTGGATCCACAAACAACCCCATACGTGGCGTATTGGACTGAGTTTATCAAAGCATTTGCCGCACGGTTTGACGGACACCCGGTCATCAGTTCGGTGGATATGACGATTGTCGGGGCTTGGGGAGAAGGCGGAGGAACGGAGTTTTTAAAGCCGGAGGCCATTCGGCCCATTACCGACGCTTATCTGGATGGATTTAAAATAACGCCTCTCCAGGCTCTCCTGCATGACCCGTTGTCGATCGGGATTATAAAAGACCGTAAAGCCAAAGTCGGATTTCGTGTCGATTGCCTGGGTGATATGGGCGGGTTTCATGGCGACCAGTGGTCGCATATGACGGATTTCTATCCTCAGAATATTCAGAATTTTCATATGGCCGATGCCTGGGAGAAAGCTCCGATTTTATTTGAAGCCTGTTGGCACATGAATGACTGGTATGTCCAGGGATGGGATATCGATTATATCATCCAAGAAACGCTGAAGTGGCACATCTCTTCATTTAACAATAAAGCAACGGTGGTCCCGGAGCCATGGAAAGAGAATGTCAAGGCGTGGCTGAACCAGATGGGATACCGCTTTGAATTGAGGAAATTCACGTACGATTCGGGAGTGAAAGCGGGCGGTGAGCTGGGTATTACTGCTCTGTGGGCTAATGTAGGAGTCGCTCCGATCTATAACCGTTATCTACTTGTAGTGAGGCTAATCGGCCATGATCAGACTTACACGCTCCATAGTAAAGAAGACATTCGGGAATGGCTGCCCCAGGTGGACATTGCGTGGGAAGAAAGCTTCTCATTACCGGCCGATATGCCGGAAGGAGAGTACGGGCTTGAGGTTGGCATAGAAACCGGCGTGACAGAAATCGGGAATATCCAGCTTGCGATTGATGGAATTCGGGACGGCTACTATCCGATGGGTAAGCTGTTTGTTGAACGGGGGAAGGGAACGAAATGGTGAATCAGTTGAATTTTAACGAATGTACGGCCATCTGCAATTTTGATTATCTGCCGGATGGATTGGAAGCAAAGTATAACCGCTATGAACCGGATAATCAGCCGCATCTCATTCCACGTGAGTTTCTGGGAGAACTCTTTGAGCCATATCAACTTCCTGAGCATACACAGCAGTGGATTCTTCATGGGATAGAAGCGATAGAGGCAGATGCCGTGTTGCTTCACTTCACCCAATTTCTAGTGCATGACATGTGCACGGTGCGGAATCGTTGTGATGAAACCTATTATACGAATATGACTCCCGGATGCATGAAGGAATATGGGGACTTATATTCGTTTCTCCTGCTGCTGGCTTGCGTATCCCCTTCCTTGGAAATGCTGCAGGAGCGCTCCGTACCTAAAGCGTACTACGTGCCGATTCCTCATCAACCGTTGAAGGTTCAGTTGGAAAAAATGGTGTTGCACGGCGATTCTAAGGTGCATGATTTCCCGTGGGTGATGAATTTCTATACTTGTTCGATCTTTCTGTTCGACCGGTTTTACTTTATTCCATATCGATTTGAAGATTCCTTCACGATGTTTCGTCATGCGAACACGCATGAGGTGATTGCCCTTCGGCACGCCGGGGAAGAGTTCCGCAGTGATGGACAAAGGAATGGAATCAATGATGTTTACGACGCTCAAGGCAGCTTCACTTCGGAATGGCAGGAAAATGATATTTTCGTGATTGCCAACCGGATCAATCCCATGGGATTCGTGGAAAAAGAAGCGACGCCAATCTTAAAGGCGGAATGGACGCCTGTTCTGCAACAAGGAGATACGCTCTTAGGATTTCACATCCCATCCGGACCCGGATACACGCCCGACAGGGTGAAGAATTCAATGGCGATGGCGATTAAGTTCTATGACCAATATTTCCCGGAATTATCTATCCGAGGCTTCTGGAGTGCAAGTTGGCTGTATGATACCCGGTTATCGCTTGTTTTGGATAACGAAAAAAGCAACATTGTGCACGTTCAGCGGCAATTCTATAATTATCCGACCATGGAAGGAGACGGTATGCTGCGTTATGAAGCCTTCGGGGATTGGAAGGCCGATCCGGCTCTTAGCTCCGGCGAATGGACGACATCGCTGCAAAAAGCAGCCGCGGCGTACATGAAGACAGGGGCTCGATTTAATACATTAAGCATGATTGTTCTAAGAGAAGAAATCCAAAAGATTGGGATGATGCCCTACATAACCGATTCCGACATTGAAGCATTCCGCAGAACCGTTGACAGCCATTTGAAGGGGAGTTAATCGGATGAGCCGATATTCGCTTGAAAGATACGAACAATATAAAACCATTAAAGTGCGACCGAAGCCTTCAGCGAAAAAGGATCATGCTTCAAACCATGGACAATTCGAATATGTCCGATTCTCATGGAAGGAACTGGAGCCAGCAAGAGGGGAATTCAGGCTCGAGCAGATAGAGGAAGAACTGCGCACCGCCCACAATCCGATTTTAGTTCTGACGCCGGATTTGCCGCTGTGGGTTAAGGATTATGCCGACGATTGCTTTGCGGCTTTGATTCGAAAAGTCGGGAGTAATATCGGCTCGGACAGACGCCTGACAGCCGTTCTGATATCGACCTTGTCTGACAGCAAGGAGGAATGGAGTGCCTATATAGATTCGTTTGAATCACAGACAGTGCTGGCTGAGCTGCAGGATGATCGCTTAATCCAATATTTAAAGGAACGCAGTCGTGGATTTGGTCTGCTGGTGATGTGCAGCGAAGCGAATTGGATCGAATGCTGTGAGGCGTTTGCCGTTCAACAGTTGCAGCATGTATGGAAGAACTACCCGGTTGTCCTTCATGTGACTGATCAAGCGAGTGGTCCCCATATTAGACGGGAAGCATACCGCTGGCATGCGAGCCTCTCGAATGTGGATGCAGGCCTCGGATATGACCTTGCTTTGCGCAGGCTGACTTATCCTGAAACGGTGTCCAGCCATGGGAGCTTGCCGCTGCGTTTCTGGTTTGTGAATACGGGCAGTTCGAGAATTTATCGGGAATGGCAGTTATGGGTGCAGCTCAAGCAAGCGGATGTTTCCTATGAACTTCCGCTACGCGCGGCAACCGATTCATGGTTAACCGGGGACCTTGTCCATAACGAGATTATAGCCTTGCCGGATATGTCGCCGGGAACCTATACGCTGAGTGTAGCCTCTATTTCGAAGACCGCTCTTATGCCCGTCTAAATATACAAAATCAACAACAGGACGGATATTATGAGGCTGGTACGATACACGTCGAAATAACCGATGAAGATCCATTTATGAATGTATGGGATACGTATTACCCGGAAGGATATTATCCCTTGGAAGACCCTGCCGTTCCGGAACAGGAATAGATAGTTTGGCACAAATACGAGAACGCTGGAGGTCATAGATTTGAAGTTAGCATTAATCGGCGCAGGACAAAGAGGCATGATCTACTCAAAGCATGCGAATCAAAGCGAAGAGATAGTTGCGGTGGTGGAACCGAACGATGACAGAAGGAAGGTGGCAGCGGATGAGTTTCAGATCCCTGCAGAGAGACAATTCAAATCCGTGGATGCATTTTACCGGCTCGGGAAAATTTGTGATGCGCTCATTATCTCTTCGATGGATAGAGACCATTACAAGCAAACGATGCAGGCGCTTGATCTCGGTTATGACATTTTGCTTGAAAAACCGATTTCCCCAAGTCCAGAGGAATGTTTGAAAATTCAACGAAAAGCTAATGAGAAAGGGCGCAAAGTGATTGTATGCCATGTGCTCAGGTATACGAATTTCTTTGCGGAGCTCAAAAAAATCATTGATAGCCAAGAGCTGGGCAAGATTATCACCATTCAGCATAACGAAAACGTCGGTAATTTCCATATGGCGCATTCCTTTGTCAGAGGCAATTGGAGAAGAAGCGATCTGGCGAGTCCGATCATCATGCAGAAGTCCTGCCATGACATGGATATTCTGTCCTGGCTCGTGGACAGCGGGGCGAAACGCATCTCATCTTATGGCAACTTGACTTATTTCAAAGAAGAGAATGCACCAGCTGATAGTTCGGAACGTTGTCTGGACTGTAAGGCAGCTGCGGATTGCCGGTTTGATGCAAGAAAAACCTATCTACCCGTGAGAGGGCAGTGGCCGGCTTCAGTCATTTCCGTGGATCAGTCAGCAGAGGGGCTTTTGCAGGCTCTGCAGACAAGTCCGTATGGACGCTGCGTTTATCGGATGGACAATGATGTGTGTGATCATCAAGTTACCGTTATCGAGTTTAAGAATGGAGTTACGGCCACATTTAATCTAAGTGCGTTTACCAACAAGATGTACCGCACGATCAAAATCATGTGCGAGCATGGAGAAATTCGTGGAGACGATCATCTAAATATTATTGAAGTCACCCGCTTTAATTCCAACATGGCAGAACCCATTCAGCAAACTGTCATTCGGCCGGCAACGATGAGCGGCGGACACAATGGCGGTGATACTGGACTGATGATCGACTTCCTGGGTAACTTAGGTGACGCTGATTTTAGCAGCCGGTCCTCCATTGACATGTCCGTCGAAAGTCACATGATGGCTTATGCAGCAGAAGAGGCCAGACTCACTGGAACCGTCATTGACCTGGATCAACTGAAAGAGAAGCTGTTACATAGCATTACAGCATAGTCGTTTAATCACAATGCAAAGGTAGTGATGTAAATGAGCTCAGTCGTCAAGGGCTTCCTATATGAAATAAAGAAGAACAGAATACTGTATCTCATGTGTGTGCCTGCCCTGATCGTGCTGATCATGTTCTCTTATATCCCGTTTGCGGGAGTATGGATGGCGTTTACCGATTTTAATGTAGTTGATGGCATTTTTGGCAGCAAGTTTGTAGGCCTGGACAATTTTAAATACTTTTTCTCGGAAAACAGTATGGGGTGGAAGGTTACTTATAATACACTGTACATCAACTTTTTTGGTCTGATTTTAGGCATTATTATTCCTGTCAGTATTGCCATTATGATCAACGAAATCCGGCATAAAGCTACAAAAAAATAGCGCAAAGCATGATGTTTTTTCCTTATTTCATATCCTGGGTCGTCGTTGGGGCGATTCTGTACGGAATTTTCTCCACGGATGTGGCGTTGCCAATAACATATTGGAGTTCTTTGGCGCAGAACCGATTCGATGGTACTCGGAGCCGAAGTATTGGAAATGGATCATTATTCTGTCGAGCGTCTGGAAATGGAGCGGGTACAGTTCCATCATCTATATGGCGGCGATGGCCAATTTCGATGGGAGCTTGTATGAAGCAGCCAAGGTCGATGGCGCGAATAAATTTCAGCGCATTCTGTTCCTAACCGTGCCCATGCTGAAACCGACGATTATCGTCTTAAGCTTGCTCAGCGTAGGACGGATCTTCTATGGGGATTTTGGGATGATTTACGGTATCGTGGGCAATAATCCGGTCTTGGCTGAAGAAGTAACGGTCATCGATACCTATGTGTATCAATCAATGCGCACGCTTGGCTTCTCATATGCAACGGCCATTGGTCTATTCCAATCGGTGATGGGATTGATCCTGATCACGGCTGCTAACAAATCCGCTAAGAAAATAAATGACGGAGAGGGTCTATTTTAATGAAGCAAAAGAATAGATTGCTAGGCGATAAATTGGTGATCGGCATTGCGTATGTTTTCATTGGCTTATTCGCACTCGTCTGCCTGTATCCACTGGTTTTAACCTTGAGCGTGTCCTTTTCTTCCGAGCAGGCCGTCGCGAGAAACGGATATTCGATTCTCCCCTTGAGTCCCAGCTTGGATACATACAAATATATTTTTGTTAATAGTGGAACGAAAATACTCACATCCTACGGCGTGACCATTTTTGTTACCACCGTGGGTACGGTAGGTGCCTTGCTGATTACCAGCATGATTGCCTTTTCTCTATCCTTAAAAAAGCTGAAGTATCGCAACGTCCTCGCCTTTATCAGCAATTTTACAATTATCTTCTCAGCCGGCTTAATTCCGTGGTACATGGTCAGCGTCAACTATTATGGCTTGAAGAACAGCATTCTGGCCTTGATCCTGCCCTCCATTTTCAGCGTGTGGAACATGTTTCTCATGCGCACGTATTTCGCAAGCATTTCTTCATCCTTATACGAAGCCGCCGAGATGGATGGGGCCAATTATTTTACGATCTACGTGAGAATAGCCCTCCCGTTAAGCAAGACCGCGCTGTTGACGGTTGGTTTAATGTATGCGCTTCAATATTGGAATGACTGGTGGCATGCCTGATCTTTATCAATGAACGTGATTTGTTTCCACTGCAATATTACCTATACAACATTCTGTCCAACGTTAATGCGATAAGCTCCGGTCGCATTCCATCAGGCGCATCAGGCAACATCACTTTGCCTGCGGAGACTGTGAAGATGGCCATTACGGTCATTACGATCGGTCCGATCATATTCCTGTACCCTTACATTCAAAAATACTTCGTGCATGGAATAATGGCCGGTGCCGTTAAAGAATAGACACCTGGGTGGTTACTGGCCTATACAGGCTTTTAACATAGATTAACCATTTGATTAGGGAGGGTCTTTCATGAAAGCAAAGAAAATGCTGATCTTATTGGTTTTACTGATCGCCGCCGTTGTCGTTATGGCAGGCTGCAGCGACAAACAAGAAGGGGGGAAAGCCGCGCTGGAAAAGGTTACGATTCTGTACCCGGGGGATCGAAGTGATCGAATGAGCGAATTTCTTGACAACGAGTTCGCCGAGAAGATGGCTGACGAACTTGGCTTGAAGGTGGAGGTCGTATTTGTGCCGTGGGCCCAGTATTGGGAACAAAAAGACATCATGCTGGCTGCCAACGAACCAATCGATTTATATTGGGACGGTCTCCCGGACCTCTCAACGATCGTGAACAAGAAACAAGCCATGGTCTTGGATGACTTGATTCAGGAATATGGTCAGGACATGCTGAAAGTCTTGCCGATGGAACAGCTTCAAGGGGCAACGATCGACGGAAAGATTCACGGCATTCCCTCAGCATATGCACCATCCTCCGCGATGTATCAGTTAGTCGCTGTTCGTCAAGATATACTCGAAGCGGTAGGGATGACGGAAGTGAAGACAGCAGAGGATTTAAAAGAGTTTGCAACAAAGGCGAAAGAGAAGTTCCCTGAAATGAAAGGACCTGCGGATATCATATTTAAACCGTTAACCCGATATTACACGGATGAGCAATATAACTGGATCGCTGTAGAAGATTTGGTCGTATTCGGAGAAGATAGTAAAAAAGCATATAGCTACTTTGAAACGGACGCTTTCCAGGAAGTAGCGAAATTTAACCGTGGAATGTACGACGCAGGGTTGTACACGGAGGATCTGACCATTAAATATAATGAAAGAGACTCCCGTATGCAGACCGGTTTGTATTTATGGGTTGAAGGATCACTGGGCAAGGAAATGGAGATTATTGATGCAATTCGTGCCAATGCACCTGACGCTGAGGTGAAAACATATCTGTTAGCAGAGGATAAACCACGTTACATTACCGCAGCAGGCGGTGAAGTTCTAGGCATACCGGTTAATGCTCCAAATCCTGAAGGTGCAATGAAGTTTATAAACTGGATATTCAAATCCCAAGAAAATTATTTATTTGCCCTTTATGGCGTCGAAGGCAAGGATTACGAGATCGTAGATGGAAGAATCAACAAGCTGACCGCAAATGAATTTTTCTATGAATGGATGTTTAGAAACCAAAATTATCAATTGTTCGGTCCAAGCGTAGCCCAAGAATCTATCGATATGTATCAAAGCTGGGATGACCAGGCTATCCGATCGGCTTCACTCGGGTTTCGATTCAACAATGAGAACGTCAAATTAATTGAAACGGCACTGAAAGAGATCGCTGGCAAGGATTTGGCGGCGATCCGTTCCGGTTTTGTCGATTTTGAAACCGAATATCCGAAGGCTATTCAGAAACTAAAGGCAGCAGGTATTGATGAATATGTAACCGAGATTCAGCGTCAGCTAGACGAGTTTTTGGCTGGTAAATAAAAGAGTGGGACGATGGCGGCTACTTTAAGCGCTATCGTCCCATTTTTGGATCATGTATAGAATCCTCGAAGCTTGCGACATTTGTGACTTCTAGTGTTTGTTATCAGTCGGTTCTATAGGGTTTGATTCTCGGGTGCGCGGAGTCTTTCTTCCTCTTCTGCTTTTAAAATGGCAATATAGCCGATGATGTCTCCGATGACGGCAAATGTCAGACCGATTTTAGCTAATTCCAGTGAAGATAAATCCTCTAGCAATGAGACATTTTTTCTGGGTTTGGACACAACATCACCCCAAAACTCAAGTTTTTCCAATATATGCAGATGAAGCTCAGAGTACTCGTATACCCGCCTATTCCCAAGCATAATTAGGCATGATTAGGTTTAAGGCAATCATCATCGTTTTCGGTCTGCAAACATCACGCACACGCGACACTTTACAACAATATTGATGTTGTCTATTATATAAATAGATTAAATTTATATTTATCTATAATAAATTGTTTTTGAATAAATCACAAACGAAAAGAGGATTAGCAATGAAAACACCTGCTTCCACCCATCATAAACCCGTTATTGTCTCGAACAACTATGAGGAAGTAGACGGACGATTCGCCGGCAACGCAGATACAACAGCACTGTCATTGGGGCTGACACGCGGCAACGTTGAAGAGAAGGCCCGTGTCTCCGCCAAAATATGGAGTGGGGAAGAGGGATCTTGTTCCGGGGAGGCAGAGATGCCTCTCCATCGCATTCTGGATTTGTCCATTCTCATATGCAGTGCGCTGACTCATTTTAGTGAAGCCTATAGATTCGATCATTTATATGACCCGCAGAATCCGGTGATCGACCGGATTGGACTGCAAGGGAGTGCGATGACGGTGGCCGTGTGTACGGATCATGACGAGATTAATGAGGATATTAAGCATTTCAACGCAGCCTTGAATGATGACGGTGAGGTGATTGGCGAACGTCTGCGTACCTTAACCAGGATGTTAACGGAAATGGGGTATTAAACGAAGCCGACTACCTTGGAAGTTATAGAAAATTTGGAGGTGAGAGGTCGTGAAACACCAGAACGACCATGAACAATATGTGCTTTCTCCTGCCAGAGCGTTGACGGACGATGAGATCGACCTTATCTGGAAAAAACCTGTAACACACGCATCAAGCGAAGCAGAAACGAGAATCAGTCAAGAAATCAAGCGAAATTGGGACCGCGGGGAATTGAAAATTGCCAACGTTTTGCTGGAAGGGGATGCAGGCTCCGGAAAGACACAACTCGCTAAAGCATTGTCAGCGAACTTCAAGCTTCCTTACACCAAGGTAACCTGTTTTGCGGATATGGATAAAACCGATATCATCGGGGCCATTCTGCCCGTGATTTCAATGGATGGGATAAAGCATATGGAAGCTGCAGACCAAACCGCTTTGAGAGCATTATATGAAAGCGACGGCTTTCGTAGCTCGACTTCGATATTAATGGAAGCACTGGAGATATCGCAGGAAATGGCATCCGCTAAGATGAAACAACTACTGAAGCAGGCTACAGATCATGTCGAGGATGGTGTTGTAGAGTATCGGTTCTACCCGTCTGAGATTGTTAGAGCCTTTCGTAATGGTTATCTGCTCGAAATACAAGAACCGAACGTCATTCGTGATGCTGCCGTATTGATGGCGCTGAATTCTGCATTAGAACTGGAGGGTAGCCTGAATCTGCCAACAGAAATCGTGCACAGGCATCCGGATTTCATTGTGATTATTACGGCAAACCGCAGTTATGCAGGTTCTAGGCCGCTGAATGAGGCGCTCCGTGACAGGATTCAACATTCGGAAAAAATGGATCTGCCGACCAAAGAGGTTATGATCGAGCGGGCAGCGGCAAAAACCGGGTACCAGGATTATGAATTGCTGGATGCTCTGGCCAATATGATCATGATCTTGGACAAAACAGCTCGAGCCAATGCTATTAAAGGCGTGGCCGGCATGCGCTCTTATTTCTATTGGGTAGATGCCGTTGCAAGCGGCACTTCGCCGCGAGAATCGCTATACCACAAGGTTATCTACAAGATCACAACCGACTCGGAAGAAATCAAGATCCTCGAAGCTGCCCTGGATGAGCAGGGTTTCTTGGGGCGTTTAGATGAATTGCAAATGAAGTTAAAAAAAAACGAAACGTAGAGGCGCTGGAGATTCAAACTTGGGAAACCAACCAAGACATAGATTTGAAACAAGATGAGCAGCATGAGGAAGAAGGCATCTTGTTAAAAAAATCCGCTGAAAGCGAAGGCAGTTCAACCGATTATTCTGATGAGTCAACGCATATGGAGAGTACGGATTCAGGCGAGGACGGATCGCCAAGATATCATACGTCTAATCCTGAACCCATGTCAGAGGAGGAGCGACAGAGGGAACGTGACTTTCGCAAAAAGCTGAATCGGACATCAAGGGAATTGGTATCCGATTCTATTCATCAGGGAGTTAAACTGATTGTTCACCGTCCTGACTATGATTCGAACAACCAGGAGGAATATTTCCGTTTGTGCCAGGGGCTCATGCCCGTTGTAAGGGAAATCGCCAGAAAAACGCTGCCGTTGTTGGAACATGAGGACGTTGCTGAGTTTGCAAGGAACCAATATTATGGGTCTAAATTTCAAGCCGACGGCGTTGCTTATCGTGACTTTAGGTATTTTGCCAAGAAACGCCCCCCGACGGAATCGCCCGCTCTGGTGGTTGGCTTACGAGTGGATGAGTCCGCATCAATGGCGGCTTTCGGAAGATTGGATGCGGCCAAGCGCGCGGTCATTGCGGTATATGAATTTTGCCAAATTTGCAATATTCCAATTCTGATCTACGGTGATACCGCGGATGCTTCCCGATTGGAACAAATGTCTGTATTTGCGTATGCGGACTATGACAAACCGGATATTCGCGATCGGTTCCGGTTGATGGGGATTCGTGCCAGAAGCAACAATCGAGATGGCATGGCCTTGCGAATAATGGCGGAACGGTTAGCAGCTTCACCGCAGCAGACAAAGCTGTTGATTAGCTTAAGTGACGGGCAGCCCAAGGCAATGGACGATTACACCGGACCGTACGCAATTCAAGACATGCGACAGACCATAGCGCAATACGAGCGAAAAGAAGTGAGATTCTTGGCAGCAGCCATCGGTCAAGACAAGGATGTCATTAGTCAGATTTATGGATCCGAGAGATTCTTAGATATAACCAATCTGAATGAACTGCCTGCGAAGTTAGTCCAGATTATTTCTCGATATGTAGGATCGTAGTGTTACAATAATCGAACCGCCTCCTAACTTAAGGGAGGCGGTTTGATCATGTATGGATTGTCGTTTTATCGAATTGTATGTATCTTTTATAATAAGAAAACGTTAATATTATAACGAATCAGGAAGACAATTTCATAATTCTATCTTGATAATGACAATCATTATCATTTAGAATGAAAATAGTATTGTAATTTATTGTGTCTATGATTCAATACAATATAGATGCCTTTAGGAAGGAGCGTAACAACACGGCGTCAATTCATCATCGCTAGGAAAATGAACGTTTAGGAGAGAGAAAAAGAATGCTTAGAAGGTTTTTCTCGTATTATCGACCGCATCGAAGATTATTTATTATTGATTTTACTTGCGCCGTCTTCGTCGCAATCCTGGAATTGGCGTTCCCGGTGGCAGTACAATCCTTTATAGATAAGCTCTTGCCAACCGGGAACTGGTCGATGATCATCACGGTCAGTATCAGTCTGCTGCTCTTTTACATAATAAGCTCGTTTATGCAATATGTCGTCAATTACTGGGGGCATAAGTTGGGGATTAATATTGAGACCGATATGAGACAAGAGTTATTTCAGCAGTACCAGCGTCAATCCTTCAAGTTCTATAACGATCGCAAAACAGGGCATCTCATGAGCCGGATTACGAACGATCTGATGGATATCGGGGAATTGGCGCATCATGGTCCGGAGGATTTATTCATTGCCATCATGACGTTCTTCGGTTCTTTCTTCATCATGCTGCAGATCAATGTTCAATTAGCCCTGATCTCGATCTTCATCTTCCCGTTCTTGTTATTATTGATCCTGTTCACGAACGTAAGGATGAATAAAGCGTGGAAGAGGATGTATGCCGAAGTGGCGGAAGTCAACGCGCGCGTGGAAGATAGCGTATCCGGCGTTCGCGTGGTTCAATCTTTTACGAATGAAAAGCACGAGGTTTCACTGTTCACCAAAAACAATCTCAAGTTCAGATCGGCCAAGCTTCAAGGATATAAGGTTATGTCATTCAGCCTCTCCGGCATTTACATCCTTACACGCTTGATAACGTTACTGGTACTGATCTATGGCGCGTGGATGGTATACCAAGGTGTTCTTACGAATGGAGAATTGGTCGCTTTCATCCTGTACGTCAATCTTCTCTTCAAGCCGGTCGATAAAATTGCGGCGCTGATGGAGATGTATCCAAAAGGAATGGCCGGCTTCAAACGCTTTACGGAAATGATGGACCTTGATCCGGATGTACAGAACGTGAAAAATGCGAAGGCTGTTTCGAACCTGAAGGGTGACATCCGTTTCCATGACGTCAGTTTCGGTTACACTGATAAACAGAACGTGCTGAATTCGATATCTTTTGACATAAAAGCAGGTGAAACCGTAGCCTTCGTCGGACCATCCGGCGCAGGAAAAACCACGATCTCACAGCTGATTCCGAGATTCTATGACGTGACCGGCGGAAGCCTGACCATCGATGGGATCGATGTGCGTGAGATGACTAAAGAATCACTGCGTTCACAGATTGGCATCGTACAGCAGGACGTCTTCTTGTTTACCGGTACGCTAAGGGAGAATATTGCATATGGCAAGCTAACGGCAACGGAAGAAGAGATTCTGGAGGCTGCGCATAAAGCGAACTTAACCGAGCTGATTAAGCAACTTCCGGAGGGGCTAGATACCCAGATCGGGGAGAGAGGTCTGAAATTGTCAGGCGGGCAGAAGCAGAGAATATCGATCGCCCGAACCTTCTTGAAGAATCCAACGATCTTGATTCTGGACGAAGCGACTTCTGCACTGGATACCGAGACGGAGATGATCATTCAAGAGGCGTTGTCTAAACTGGCAGTTAATCGGACAACGATTGTGATTGCCCATCGTTTATCCACGATTAAGAAAGCTGATCGGATCTATGTCGTAACGAACGAAGGCATCGCAGAAGAAGGCAATCATCAAGAATTAATCAATCAGGATGGCATCTTCGCCAGACTGCATGCTGCGCAATTTCATTAATGGTTAGCTGAGCACCAGCAAATATTAGAGGCAGTCGATGAAGTTAATCGGCTGTCTTTTTTGATGAATCACTTATGGAAAGTTGATTTTAGACCCAATATATATTAACCTTAATATAATGATCGTTATATCTAAAGGATGTGAGTATAAGTGAGTAAAAAGCGAGAGTTGCTACTTGAAAAATCAGAGAGCCTATTTGATAAACATGGATTTCACACGGTAGGACTGAAGCAAATCATCGAAGAATCAGGTATCGCTCTTATGACGCTATACAACCATTTTGATTCTAAAGAGAGCTTGATCTTAGAAGTATTAAAAAGGAGGGAAGCAAGGTACTTCCATTCATTAGACTGTTCGATAGACAGAAATAATCTTTCTGCGCTAGCATTATCAGATGCTCATATGGATTGGATACGTTCAAATGGTTCAAATGGTTGTATGTTTCTAAGAGCTAAAGAAGAATATTCTATAAATGAGTCTGCTAACATGGAGATTGTTGGTTTCGCAGAACAACATAAAAACCGTTTAATGAAAACCTTCCATGAGAAAGGATTAAATAAAAAAGAAGCCCTTCGACTCGTGCTTCTATTCGAAGGAGCTACCGCGTTGGCTGAAGTATTTGAAGTGGAGACAGTAGCTGAAGAACTAGCTTACTCGGTCAAGAAATTATTTTCTTAGGAAGGGGAACCCTTCTTTTTTTTTGAAATAAAATGTAGTGAACGTTCTATCTAATTATGAACTTATATTATATATGGGGTGATCGAGGTGTGGAAATTCGTTGTTCCGGGTTTGGCGATGGTTGCGGTAACCTATGCGCTAGCTCGTCTAAGTTTCGGGTTATTTCTTCCCGATATTTCAATTTCGTTAGGATTAAGCGAGAGCGATGGCGGGTTTGTAGGGTCTGCTGCCTACGTTTCATACTCAATAGCTTTGCTTATTTCGTCGTCTTTAATTAAGAAGTTAGGGTATCATAAAGTTATTATGATTGCTGGATTAACAGCAGTTGTCGGATTAGTAGGCATCGCCGCTGCACATTCCTTTTGGCACCTATTACTTAGCATGTTTGTGGCAGGCTTAGGTAGTGGTTTAGTCTCCCCAGCTTTAAGCCAAATGGCGCAACATACCTTGTCTAAAAAAGAGCTTGATCAAGGAAATACATGGATAAATAGTGGCACAAGTTTTGGGGTCATTTTAACAGGTCCCATTGTGTTACTATTCACAGAACATTGGCGGCTATCATATATCCTTTTTGCATTATAGCTATTATCGTATTGATTTGGAATTATTTGTCCGTGCCATCTATCCATGTACAGAAACTAGTTGAGAATTCAGAGTCGAATTGGTTATCCGTTTTATATAAAGCGAAGTTCTTACTAACAGCATCTTTGGTCATTGGAATTTGTTCATCGATTTATTGGACATTCTCAAGGAGTTATATTACCTCGGTGCATAACATGACTACAGATCAGAGTGTTGTATTCTGGATTATAATGGGGGTAGCAGGTGTTGCAGGTGGGGTAGCAGGAGGATTCATTCAAAAAGTCGGTTTAGCATGGTCATATCGAGTGCTTCTGTTCTTCATGCTAATCTCCATTGTTCTCTTGACGGTTCCAGCTACTATGACGGTCTATATTTCCGCTGGGTTATTTGGTAGTATGTATATCTTCCTTACGGGTTTATTTATAGTCTGGTCTACAAGAATATTTAGTGATTTACCCGCTCTCGGTGTCAGCTTGTCGTTTTTGGCTTTGGGAATCGGTCAGTCGTTAGGCTCTTTATTTGCTGGAAAAACGATAGAGCTGACAACATACCCTTTTAGTTTTGGTTTGTTCGCAGGATTGGGACTGATTGGATTGCTTGTTCCTACCCCAATTGCTGAAAGTTCCCCACAACGAGGGCATAATCGTTAGTTGACACGACACTAAATGGTGTCATATAATCAATTCGTCACTAAATGGTGTCGGATTACTTGTGTTATGTGTTTGATTAAATGTTCGAAGATACCGTCTGATGGTGATAACTATCCCGGAATATTAATCAATAGGAGAGGGTGTTGTGAGAGAGAACAGTCCAGCCCGCGACGTCTTTGACGCCATCGCTGATCCAACAAGACGCCAGCTGATTTACCTGTTATCCGAAGCAGAGGAACTGCCACTTCATGAATTGACCTCGCAGTTCGATATGGGCCGGACCGCGGTATCCAAGCATCTGACGATCTTGAAAGAGGCGGATCTGGTGCATGACCGCAAAGTTGGCCGAGAAACCAGATTCAAATTGAACGCTGTACCGCTCAGGGAGATACAAGATTGGGTGTCATTCTACAGCAAGTACTGGAACATGAATATGATGCGTTTAAGCCAACTATTGGAGGAGGAAGAAGAATGAATGAAGTATTAACTATGGATTTTCAGTTCGCCACAACCATCGAGAAGCTTTGGGTTTCGGTAACGGATTCGAGCAAGCTCGCCAAGTGGATCGCGGACAATGATTTCAAGCCTGTTGTAGGTCATCGCTTTCAGTTTCGCCATGAGCCTTCCGAGTATTGGGACGGCATTGTTGAAGGTGAAGTCGTTCTCGTAGATGAACCTAACCAAGTCTCGTATACCTGGTCTACCGGCGATGAGCGGCATATCGTGACGTTAACGCTAAAAGATCTCGGCAATGGTCAGGTCAACCTACATCTGGATCAGAGTGGATTCTCGAACGTTCATGGGCTCGAGGGAGCCAGATATGGCTGGAGCGCATGGATCGAAGATTTGAAGAATGAACTTGAGCAATAATGGCTGCATGACCACTATATCGATAGCAAAAGGAGATCGGCATGAGCGAATTCAATCAGGAGTACATCGTACTCTCAGGAGCCAGAGAAAATAATCTGAAAAACGTATCCCTGCGCATTCCCAAGCGGAAAATCACGATTTTTACCGGGGTATCCGGTTCCGGCAAGTCCTCGATCGTCTTCGATACAATCGCGGCAGAATCGACGCGTTTGCTGAATGAGAATTTCAGCATGTTTGTACGCACATTCCTGCCCCGTGTTCCACAGCCGGACACGGATGCGATCGAGAACTTGAGCATGGCAGTTATTGTGGATCAGAAGCGACTGGGTGGCGGTTCACATTCCACTATGGGTACGATTACCGATATATCCCCCATTCTCCGGCTGCTCTTCTCCCGAGTAGGTCAACCCTATGTTGGGGGAGTAAACATGTTCTCCTTCAACGATCCCCAAGGCATGTGTCCCGAATGTAACGGAATCGGTCGCAAATTAGGCGTGGATATGAGCAAGGCGCTTGATATGTCCAAATCGCTGAATGAAGGGGCCATCTTGCTGCCGGACTATGGCGTTAACGGTTGGGAATGGAACATGATTGTACAATCTGGCGACTTCGATCTTACTAAGAAACTAAGCGATTTTTCGGATGAAGAACTAGATGAACTCTTGTATGCCAAGGCCAGGAAGGTGAAGATGGATTTCGCCGGTAAGGCAACGAATATTACGGTGGAGGGAGTCCTCGAGAAGTTCTCCAACAAATACATTAAGCAGGATTTGAAGGCGAAATCCGAGCGGACACAAAAGGCGGTTATGCCTTATATCACCGAGGGTCCATGCTCCAGTTGTCGCGGTGCAAGACTCAATTCGGCTGCTCTAAGCTGCAGGATCAATGGTTATAACATTGCAGAATTATCCTCCATGGAGGTCGGACAACTGATTCGCGTCATACGAGAGATGGACGACGAGGTCGCCGCACCGGTGGTTAAATCGTTGAGTGAGCGGTTGCAGCACCTGGTAGATATCGGACTTGACTATTTGACTCTGGACCGTGAGACGGATACATTATCCGGCGGCGAGTCGCAGCGCGTCAAGATGGTGAAACACTTAAGCGGCAGTCTGGTTGATGTTACTTACATCTTTGATGAGCCCAGCGTGGGTTTGCATCCGCGCGATGTGCACCGGTTGAACGAATTACTCGTGAAGCTGCGGGACAAAGGCAATACCGTGATTGTCGTCGAGCATGATCCGGACGTGATCAAGATCGCGGACTATATCGTTGACGTCGGACCTCATGCGGGCAGTCGCGGCGGCACTATCGTGTATGACGGGAGCTATTCTGGGCTGCTGGAATCGGGCACTCTAACAGGTACTCACATGAAGCGACCGCTCAGCATGAAGGAGAACGTGAGGCCATCTTCCGGCCAACTCTCCATTCAGAATGCTTCATTGCACAACTTGCAGAACGTGAGCGTCGATATTCCGACCGGCGTGCTCACAGTCGTTACGGGTGTCGCCGGTTCAGGTAAAAGCACGCTGATCAATGAAATATTTCTCAGCCAGCATACGGATGCAATCGTGATCGACCAATCGGCCGTAGGCGTTTCGACACGCTCGAATCCCGCGACGTATACAGGCATTATGGATGATGTACGCAAAGCGTTCGCATCCGCAAACAAAGTAAGTCCAGGCTTATTCAGCTTCAACTCCAAGGGAGCATGTGAGAACTGCCAAGGCCTGGGAGTTGTGTATACGGACCTATCTTTTCTTGACAGCGTAAAGCTTCCGTGCGATGTATGCGGCGGGAAGCGGTTCAAGGAAGAGGTGCTGGAGTACAAGCTGAACGGGAAGTCGATCGCTGAAGTGCTGGAGATGACAGTTGAGCAGGCCTTGGAATTCTTTGAGCTCAAAGAGGTGGTGCGCAAGCTCCAGGCGATGAGTGATGTAGGACTGAACTATATTACACTTGGTCAGCCGCTTAGCACGTTGTCGGGCGGGGAATGCCAACGCATTAAGCTCGCAAGCGAGCTGCATAAGAAGGGCAGTATCTACGTCATGGACGAGCCAACGACCGGGCTGCATATGTCAGACATTGGTCATCTTCTGGAGATCATGAACCGCCTCGTGGATGCCGGCAATACGGTCATCGTCATTGAGCACAATCTGGATGTAATCAGTCAAGCCGATTGGATCATCGATATGGGGCCGGATGGAGGCAGCAAGGGTGGACAGGTGGTGTACGAAGGAACTCCTTCGCAAATCAGCGATGCAGAGCAGTCGATTACGGGCAGATACTTAAGCTAAAGGAGAAAAGGATATGAGTTTCTTTAAAGATATGATCTCCGTGTTCCGAAAGCGTGAATTGACCTTGATCGAAAGCAGTCGTGAGGCTGAAGACGTTCATACTTTCGTATTTACAAAGGATAAGGATCTAACGTGGACGGCGGGACAATATGGTCTGTTCACCATTACGCATAAGAAAATTAAAAATCCGACAAAGCCCTTCAGCATAGCCTCTGCTCCAACGGAGGATGTTGTCAAAATAACGACGCGCATTAGCGATAACCCCAGTGAGTTCAAGCAAGCCATGCTGGAATTGCAGCCCGGAATGAAGATCAAGATGGGCGGTCCGGTAGGGACTTTCCAATTAGAGGAAGGAACTCCTTCGCTCCTTGTAGCCGCAGGTATCGGCATTACGCCTTTCCGTTCGATCTTGAAAGAACTGGCGGCATCAGGAAAACAAGCAGGAAATCCCACTCGCTTACTCTATCTGGACAGCAAACCATCATATCTCTTTCAAGATGAGCTGAATGCTATAGCTAGGCCTGCTTCCATCCAAATAGATTTTCTAAGTTCGCGCGAAGAACTTGAGCAGGAGATGGTTAAGTTCATCACGCAACATAAAGACCAAGGCAAGTACTTTATTGCGGGTCCGAAATCCATGGTCGAGTCTATAACGACTTTACTGCAAAACCATAACATTTCCAAAAAAAATATCAAAAAGGATGCTTTTTTTGGATTGTAGAGGAGCATCGAACTAAGCGGAGTGGCCAGACTCGTCTCTGGCCGGCATAGAATGGACAAAGGGTGACTTCAATCGAAGTCACCCTTTTCTGAATGCATTTTAATATTATTGAGAGCTGCGCTCGCGCAGCAGTTTCCAGCGCTTGTACTGATAATAGATCGTACAGCCAACGCAGTAGCCCAGTACGGCTGCAATAGCCGCGGCGGCCACCATAGCGGAGGCAGCGTAAGCCCACACATGCCAACCGAGTAAATAGGCTATAGAAGATATGCCAAGCAAGATGACTGCAATTGATTGGTTGAAACGGGCCAGCTCTGCAGCTTGACCATCTGATTTAGCCAACCTTGCTTTGCCGATGAGAGGCTTTGCCAATAGAACGAACACATTTGCTTTGGTCCCAACCAACAAAGGAATGAATTGAATTAAGAATAATAGATAAATGAACAAAGGCTGTTGGAATATGAATGACAGCAGAACGAATAGCACGATGCCGATTTGATTCGCTTTTATGAGTGGAAGTGGTATTTCTTTCACCAGGACACCTCGTCTCCCCGAAGTATGGGCTTAATTACAATTAAACACACTAGTTTACTTTGATTAGAATGTAGCATGGCTCTCATCGGTTGTCAATCCTGGCCTTAACAAGGATTTCTAAAAAAAATATAGAAATTAATCAAATCATTGTTCAGAATCAATCAGGCTGTGGCATCAATCCTTATGAAGGCAGATGAAGACATTGGAGGCGGGTATGGGGATACCAGGATCAGAAGACAGGAGAAGTGTACATAGAGGGGAAGCTGAAGAACGTGATCGTTCCCTTGTCGAACGGGCTCAGCAAGGAGACACGGAGGCATTCGGAGAGTTGATCGAACAGCACCGCGAGAGAGCAAGAAAGTGGGCCAAGCGGATAACCGGCGATCCGCATATGGCTGACGATGTAGTACAGGATGCGCTCATTCGAGCCTTTCTCCACGTGGGCACTCTCACCGATACAAGTCGCTTTCTCCCGTGGCTGCACCGTATCATACGTAACCAGGCGAACATGCGTCTGCGGAGAGGTGGTCCGTATAAACGGGAGCAGCCGTTTGCCACCTATCAATTGTCGGGTGAAGATTCGACAACGGTCGATTGGGACGATCTGGACAGCGTTCTTTACCACCTCAGTCGCTCGGCAGCGGATGCAGCCGCGAACGATCAAGACCCTGCGGAACATTTGCTGCGCAAGGAACTATTCGAAACCGTTCATGCGATTCTGCACTGCTTGACGCGCAAGGAACGTGGCATATTCGAAGCTTACTTTTTCCGGCAGCTGAATCCTGAGGAAATCGCCGACATGTAC
Source organism: Paenibacillus sp. JCM 10914 (assembly GCF_001315105.1). Classification (GTDB taxonomy): domain Bacteria; phylum Bacillota; class Bacilli; order Paenibacillales; family Paenibacillaceae; genus Paenibacillus_AQ. The sequence continues at coordinate 68,508 of NZ_BAZR01000007.1, forward strand.
CGGATGACGACCGGCTCGATCCATACCTATATCTACCGTTCCCGTCAGAAGCTTCGCCAGGAGCATATCCGGGTCTCTCTAGGCCTACCAACAGAGAAGGAGAGAAGCTCCTTGATCAAGAGCAAGGTATTGGATTTACCGGAATGGCCATCTCATGCTCAGGCACGACTTAGTTTCATTGATCGTATCGGTCACATGCTCGCAGCGATGGATGATCGCCGCCCAACGGGAGAGCTGATGGGCGTATCCGGTTTTGCTTTTCGGATGCATATATCCAATAAAACAACTTACGCCGACGGAATATACATTTTTGATTGGCGGGAGACGTTTCAGTCATTCATGCGAGAATTGGGATATGAAACATCCCTCTTATGCGGACAACTGTCAGGATCACCAGTGCCGCTGCTAGGCGTGGTCGAACGGTTTCCTGTGGTGCTGCCGATCGAGGAGGCGGTGATTCCCTTTATTCGCAAATATATCGATCTAGGCAGACCTTTGCTTTATTTCGATACGATGGCATTACGACCGTATGTCCATGAATGGTCCCTGATCTATGGTTATGATGATGAGCAGAGAATCGTTTATCTGACCGATATGATGCGCCCAGAAGGCAAAACGCTGTCTTATGAGGACATCACGGAGAATCCCGTACGATTCTTGGCAGCAATGGACGGCAAGCTGGATCAAGACCATATCGCGAGCTCAGCAGTACATCACCAGAAAGAGCGCTTAAGACGACAAGCCTTGAAATCGATTCATGATGCCGTCACATTCGCCAGAACCGGCAGCGAATATCGTCCGATGACCAGCTATTTATCTTATTCGTCGGGTCTGGCGGCTTATGACCGTTGGATTCAGTATTTGCGCTTTGGTCCCGAAATTCCTCCGAATCGCTATGGAATGGGGCAGTTGGCTTATGTATATGAAGAAACGAGACGATATGCAGCTTCTTATCTGCGGTCTGTTCCACTCGAAGGGGAAGCGATGCGGCTGACGCTGCTAGCTGCAGAAGCGTATGAGCAAGCGGCCGAGGCACTGGCCGATTGAGCGTCATCGTTCCTTTTGAACGATCACTGGCGATGCTGCCGCCGGCATTATGTGCTGCAAGTGCAGTGCAACTAGAGGCAGCAAAGGAATTTGAAGCTGCTGCAATCGGTTATTTGGAGCAAGCCATAATGAATCTAAAGGAGAAATGAACAAGATGACGGAAATCAGATTTCTCACAGAATTTCAGCATTTGCATAACGTAATGGACGCGAAGACATCCTTCGAACGGGATAACCCTGGGGTTCACATCGTGATTGAACAGTCCACCGACCATTATGAATCACACCAGGCTTACAAATCCAGCGAAGCGCCTGATATCATCGAGTCGGGCGGCTGGTCGCTGTTTAATCATCCTGGAATGTTTGTCGATTTGTTGTCTTATGTGAACGAAGTTCCGGGACTAAAGGAAGATCTATACCCCGGCATTATGCGGGTCGCATGCAAGGATGGGAATTTGCCTGGACTGCCGGTAGATGTAGCGCTGCCTCTGATCATCTATAACAAAGAAATGTTCGATCAAGCAGGACTTGCATTCCCTACCGAAGACTGGACTTGGGACGAGATGATAGAACTTGCGAAGCGATTGACGATCCGCAATGAGCAGGGGGTAGCAAGTCAGTTCGGTTTTGGATTCGGCGTCGATATCGAAGAAATCGAACCGTTCGTTATGCGCAATGGTGGACGCTATCTATCGGCAGATGGATCAACGGCGAGGGGTTACGTTGATCAGCCAGCGGTAAGTGAGGCGTTCAGCAAGCTGATCGATGCTTACCGGGTTCATCGCGTCATTCCCAACCCGGGAGAGCCTTCCGAAGCAGGGGATCTGCATGAAGGGTTTGCGATGTCGTTCGGCTTCACTTGGTATGCAGGCAACCTGATTCAACACCAGCTCGATAGTAAATTCGGAGTCGTTGGCCTACCGAATATGCCAGGCGGCGAGTCGTCCAATATGATATACATGGGGGCGGCCGGCATAACTTCAAAATCGAAAAACCCCCGGTTAGCTTGGGAGTTTCTTCATCATTACATTCTACAGCGACCGTATGCATTCCATTCAGCTTGGACGTTGCCGATTAGCAGATCAATTGCGGAGCAAAGCGGTATGAGCAAGCATCGCATTTGGTCACGCTATGTACAAGAGCTGGATCATGTACATACCAGTGGCTTTTATATCAGTGAGAAGTGGAACTCCTCACGGCAGTTGATCAATGAGGACATCCGCCGGATGATCCTCGGAGGCGTCGATGTGGCGCAAATGTTAAAATCTTGGACACGGTATGCTTGACCGTATGTTATATCATTTGTTGCAATGAAATTGCACACCAATCCTCCTATTTTGCTAAAGCATCTACGCACTATTATTTTACTAGTGTTGTAGATGTTTTTTTTATTTCCTGAATAACGTCAAAAACCACCCGCGAATAGACCATATGGTTAGCATACAATATCCAACTGCAGATTATTGATAATCATTCTCATTGATCTTATAATTAGGTCTAAACCAAATCATGGATACGGGAGGATGATAACCGAATGTGGATTAAGGATCAAATGATGCTTTGGACATGCGCTTCCTTCCAAATTACAGATATTCGAAGCAGACGTCTACAGCCGGAGGAGCGGCTTGTTTATTGTGCGCCGGCGGAGCTTTTTGTTATATCAACCGCGGGAATGGCTCGCATTGAGTCGGAGGGAGTTAACCTTAATTCGAAGGAAGCGCCAGTTATTCATATATGCAAGGGTGCGAAGCTATGTATCGCCGAAGCGACGGCAGATTATGAATACTACCTAATCTTATACAAGGCAATGTTGCCGGACCCGCTTCCGAGCAGCCTTGACCAGCCAGAGCGAGCGCTTCGGCAATTTTATTCCTGCTATCCGATCCAAATCGAGGCGAAAGCACCGTATCGCAGAATGGTGATAGAGATGGAGGCCATGTGGAAGCGGGAACACCTGCTTTCTCGTTTGGAGGCGAAGCAGCAATTTTATGCATTCGTACATCTCCTTCTGGCCGAGATGCAGAGAAGAGAGGAGGCGGGAGGAGAGTTTATAGAAGATACGGTCGAGGCGGCATTGCAGCATATGGAAGACTGTTATGCCGAACCATGGACGCTCGCTTCGCTGGCCCAACGACTAGGTACGAACACGCGCAGGCTGCAACGAGGCTTCAATGCGCGCTTCGGCCATAGCCCGCTCGAGCACCTGATCGGAATCCGTCTCGCTAAGGCGAAGAAGTTGCTGGAAGATAGCGAACTTCCGATAGCCAATATTGCCGAAAGGGTCGGCTATCCCGACAGCTATTACTTCAGTAGGTTATTCAAAAAAAACACCGGCATGTCGCCGCGAGACTATAGAGTGTCACGCAAAAACATTCATCCAATAGCAGAGAAGAGCTGTCGGATTTCTCCAGCTTTGCCGTCGCATACGATCATTGTCCCGACGGGCGAGAGTAGTTATGATCAAAAGGGAGGCGTTTTACAAGATTTTCGTTCACTTGTGGCGCTGACCTTGATGTGTACCGGAGGGCTCGCCCATATCGACGGATCCATTCGAGTTCCCCATATGCGCGGAATGCTTGAGTTGGGTCGGATACCAGAGCGTATCGCTGTGCTCGACTATCAATACGTCGACCAATTATTGGCCCTCGGCGTCCAGCCGGTAGGCAGCGTTGTTAGCAGCGTTGAAGCGATTGGACTTCCACTCGATCTTGCCAGAACACTGCGCCGCATGGCTCGCTTGGGTACAAAAGAAGCGCCGGATTTGTTTACACTCTCGGCACTCAAACCGGACCTGATTCTCTGCACGTGCTTTCAGGAGCATTGCTATGAGAAGCTGTCCGCCATCGCCCCGACGATCATGCTGGATCGCAACGAAGATTGGCGACAGTCGCTGCTTCGGATCGGATCATTAATCGGAAAACAATACCGGGCGTTGAGTGTGCTCGATGCTTATGACGCCAAGCTGAATTCAATACGCAGCCGCCTTAAGACCGCTGGGGTTGCGCAGACGGTCGCGCTCATTCGGCCGCGAGACGGTCATATCCGCCTGCATAACGAAAGTCATCGAACGGCCCGCTTGTTGTACGATGACTTGGGTCTTGCCGCACCGGACCTTCCGGTAATAGATCAGGGTACAAGCTCGATGATCCCTCTGGATACGCTTCCGCAGTTAAAAGCGGACCGGTTGTTTGTGCTCACAGACGACACGAATCGGGAACAGACCCGAATGTATTTGCAAAGCGAAGCATGGAATAGCACCCGCGCCGTGCGCAACGGTCTGGTTCGCCATTTTCATACAGCCCTTTGGATCGGTTATTACGGCCCGCTTGGAATGAACAGAGTCATAGACCAGATCGCCGCGACATTATTGCCTATTTGACCGAATCGTCCTTAAAAATCTTATCCGGATGGTGAGTGACCTATGCCTGTGACTAAGATGCGTCTAACGGTCGGCTCCAGTGCGGATACTGAGAGCGTGCATGAAGAGCTGACCGAACTGCACAATATGATCATGAAGCGGATTATGCATATGAAGATCAGTGATTGCGTTCAGGTAACAATGGAATATGTGGCTGCAGAACCGGAATATCTTCCTGTGAATAAGGAAGCACCCGCTCATTGGCCAGCGGAAGCCAGTGAAGGGGTCGTCTTAAGCGGAAGGCAATTGGAAATTGCCGAAATGCTATGTCAGCATTACAGCATCAAACGAATAGCCAGTGAGCTGTATATTAGTGTCAATACGGTCAAAAAACATATGCAAAACATTAAGAAAGCTCTTAACCTGGAGCAAGCAGGAGGCGATTTCGTTTATCTGCTGTCAGAAAAGCTTGCGAGGAGGGGCTGAACCGCAAAATGTTTATGGTAGATTATCCGATCGGAGTACTCAAATAATACAACGGGATGATATCCGAGCTGACAAAGGCGTGTTATGATTTAGCTATCTAATTGATAATGATTATCATTAACAACTAGATAACTTATTCAGACTAAGGAGGGTATCCCGTTATGCATCATGTGACAGCGACGGCTGAAGTTTCTGCCAATAGCCGCTATTTAAGGAGCCAGCAGGAACGCGAGTCTTCTGCCCGCTCCTATCCTCGGCGAATTCCAATCGCCATTGCCGAAGCGGAGGGAATTTACGTCCGAGACATGGACGGAAAAGTTTATTACGATTGCCTATCCGGTGCCGGGACCCTGGCGCTAGGACATAATCATCCTGTCGTCATCACTGCGATAAGAGAACTGTTGGATCAAAAAGCACCTTTGCACACGCTCGACTTAACGACCCCGCTCAAAGAGAGTTTCGTCGACGAGCTTTTTGCCAGTCTTCCGCCGTCGTTTGCCAGCCGTGCCCGCATACAATTTTGCGGACCGACCGGGGGCGATGCCGTCGAGGCATCGATCAAGCTGATGAAAACGGCGACGGGGAGGCGGAGCGTGCTTGCATTTCACGGTGGTTATCATGGATCAACCCATGCTGCTATGAGCTTAAGCGGTACGCTCGGTCAAAAAGAACGGGTGAACGGACTTATGCCTGACGTTCATTATCTCCCGTACCCGTACACATTCCGTTGTCCTTTCGGCTCGGGCGGAGCGGAAACGGAGCGGTTAAGCTTGAACTACATTGAAAATGTTCTTCGAGATCCGGAGAGCGGCATCGTGCCTCCTGCCGCCGTGATCGTTGAGCCGGTACAGGGAGAAGGCGGTTCTATTCCCGCGTCTGCCAACTGGCTGCGAGAGCTGCGCCGTATTACGAAAGAGCGGGATATTCCGCTCATACTGGACGAGGTACAGACAGGCCTCGGACGAACGGGTAAGCTGTTCGCTTTCGAGCATGCTGACATTGTGCCAGATGCTCTCATCTTGTCGAAGGCTATCGGCGGCAGCTGCCGTTGTCGGTCGTACTATACAACGAACGCTACGACGTATGGAAACCTGGTGCGCATATCGGCACCTTCCGCGGCAACCAGTTAGCGATGGCCGCCGGATTGGCCACGCTGCGATTTATTAAAGAACAGGAGCTTCCTGAACGGGCCCGGCTTCTGGGCGAACGGCTCCAACATCGGCTGGACGCACTGGCGGATCGGCAAGACTGCATTGGGGACGTGCGTGGGCTCGGGCTGATGGTCGGTGTTGAAATCGTGGACGGAAGAGAACAGCCCGACCGGCTTGGGCATATTCCTGCCAGTCCGCGCCTGGCCGCGCAGATTCAGCAAGAATGTCTGAAGTGCGGCCTGATTCTGGAAGTGGGCGGACGTCATTCATCGGTTATACGCTTTCTGCCGCCGCTGATCATAACGGAAGAGCAGGTTGACGAGATCATTGATCGCTTTAGCGAAGCAGTTCAGGCAGCACGTGAGGCATTATCATGCTGATGGGCAATCGGTCGCTGATCACCTCCATCGAGATGGTGTCGCGCACGGACACGCTAGCAGATAGCATAACTGCCAGGTCATTGCTTAACGCTTTCTTGCGGGAAAACGATTCAGTAATAAAGCATTCAGAGATGCTGGCCCAAGCTGCACAGCGCGGAGGGAGCGTGCCACTGTCATTACAGCTCAGTGGGAGCACCATTCACGGCATGATTCGTTACGCATCGCTCACCGGCCAACATCTGTATGAGGAAGGTTGGGTTTTGGAACAGGATGAAACGTTTAGCCCGCTGGCATTTGATATGCTGTCTGAATTACTGGTCCGCGAGCTTGTCCAGGATTTGTCACCGTCATTGGCAGCGGCTGCATCCACTACGTTGTATCGAATTCGATGCGGCGTGCGCCATCTTCGCGGGCATTTGGAACGGCGGGCAGCCGATGGGAAGAGCGGACGGGATGTGCGCAAGCTTGACTATGTCGCTTCCGAGCAAAGCGTGTTCGCTGGTCATCCGTTTCACCCGTATCCGAAGTGCGTGGAGGGCATGGACGAAACGGAACTGAATCGGTTCAGCCCCGAACGCGGAGCTGGCTTTGCACTGCACTATTTCGCTGTTCGCGAATCGTTGCTGCTGGGAGAATGGCTGCCAACAGCAAAGAGTCATTCACTTCCGTCCGCGTTATTGGCGGCATTTCGGCAGAAGGTGACGGAAAGCCTCGGTTCGGAAGCGGCAGCTGCGTACGAACCGCTACCGCTTCATCCCTGGCAGGCGGAGCGTCTCATGTTGCAACCGTGGGTCATCCGCGCGATAGGACAAGGCGATGTCATGCCGCTCGGTCCGTTTGGACCGTTGGTGTATCCGACATCCTCGGTCCGCACGGTATGGGACCCGCAAAGCGGCTGTGGTTGGAAGTTGCCGCTGGAGGTGCGTATTACCAATCTGACGCGTGTCAACTCGGAGGAACAAACGACACGTACGATGCATGCTGCGCAAATGATCTCGCATTTGGGACAAGAGCTGAAGCAGGTGCTGCCCGGCCTTCTTGCCGAAACGGGTTATGTGAGTATGGTCGACCCCGAAGAAATGAAGCTGGTCCCATCGACTACTGTATTGTTTCGGCCGATGGCATTTCATGCACCTGCCACGTTTGTGCTTGCTTCTATATTGGAGAGCTGGCCGGGTGAGCATTCACCAAAACTTGCACAGGCCATCGCGGAAAGCGCTACAAAAGTCAATCCTCAGGGGTTACCGAATATGCAGACGTGGCTGGAATGCTACTTGAAGTTGTCCATGCTGCCCTTGCTGCAAGTATGGGAACGCTTCGGCATCAGTTTTGAGGCACATGCGCAAAATTCGCTGCTGATGTTGGAGGATGGATGGCCCAGTCGTTTTTATATCCGCGATCTGGAAGGAATGAGTGTCGATCGTGAATTCGCGCGGGAATCCGGCTGGATTGGCGACATTCTTCAAGAGGACAGCCCACTGTTATACGATGCGGCAGACGCTTGGCATCGCACCCAATATTACTTTTTTGTCAATCACCTTGGTTCGCTTATTCATGCCCTTGCGCTTTCGTATGGAAGACCAGAGTGCGAAGGATGGAAAGTCGTTCGCCGTATGCTGTTAGATCTGCGGGGTCGAGCTGGGGAACGTCTGCGTCCTTATGTGGAGGGGCTGTTGAATGAACCCACGCTGCCGGCGAAAGCCAATTTTATAAGCTGCCTTGCAGATAAAGGAGATACGCCCATGTATATTTCAATTCATAATCCCATATGATGGAGCGTCATGAATCATCCGGTTCCACTTAGCACGAAGGAGCTTGGAGAGCTGCAAAAGAGATACGGACTACAAGCCTCGGCCGCATCCAATGTGGATATTGAAAGCACACCGTCCTTCGGTAATCAAGTGTGCTTGACCGCATTGTTAGAGCAGGAGAGTTGCACTGCCTACCTTGACGGATTGGCAGCTCGCCTCGGCACGGATTCTCGTCCAATTGCCGCCTCCATGTTCGCTAAGCGATACGCCGCGCTAGCGGTTGTGCCGTTCTTCCATGCGCTAACCTGCTATGACAAATCACTGGTGCTGCCGCTTGAGGACGTACATTTACGCAGCGGCAATCACTGGTTGGAAGGCATTACGATCGATAAACCTCTTCGCGCCGTTCGGCGCACCGAATGGAGGGAGGCATGGCGGTCGTATGCCGCTGAGCATTTCATTCACCACCATTTGACATCACTGTGGCAGTCGTTGTCAAGCTGCTCAGGGTTGCCGACGGCGATTTTATGGGAGAACACGGCGGTGAGAATTTACTCGCTCTATGAGAAAAAACTGCCGGTATCCGGCGCAGTGCCTGCTGTCAAAATCGAGGACGATTATCGGTTTTTGCTTGAGGGGCTGCCTGCCGAGGCTTTCAGGCAACGGCGGCAGCCTTTCGCGCGGTTTTATGGCGGTAACGCGACTCGCGAAGAAGCGTTGCATCGTGTCCCTAGCACAACGCGGCCAAGATTGACCTGCTGTTTATATTATCGAGTGTCGGCAGAAAGCGATTACTGCGACGCCTGTCCCAAGAATGCTCGGTAATGCGGGAGTCGCCGGTCGACAACGAAAGGAAGACTGGAAGCAATGGAGAGTTGGAAGCGGAGTTTGCATATTCTATGCATCGTCCAATTTCTGGCGATGGCGTCTGTCAGCTGCGTAACCCCGTTTCTGCCGTTGTACTTGCAAGAGCTTGGCGTCAGCGGCCATGCGGAGGCCACGGTCTGGTCTGGCGCTATATATGCGGCAAATCTGCTCAGCGCCTTTGTTATGGCTCCAATCTGGGGAAGACTAGCTGATCGATATGGGCGCAAACCGATGCTGCTGCGATCCGGATTCGGTATGGCGATTACGATTACGCTCATGGCAGTGGTACAAGGTCCCCTTGAGCTGTTGGTACTGCGCCTCATCAACGGCATGCTGTCAGGCTTCAGTCCTGCAGCCGTTGCACTGACGGCAAGAAGTGCGCCAAAAGAGCGCAGCGGCTACGCACTTGGCCTCTTCCATGCAAGCTCCGTCGGCGGCACGATCTGCGGACCGCTGTTGGGCGGCGTGATCGCGGATCGGTTCGGCTTTGCCGATGTGTTCCTATACATCGGAATCGGCATTTTTGCTGCGTCGTTGGTCGTGCTTTTTGGTGTGCACGAGCAGAAGGAGAAGCATGAGCCGAAGGCTCAAACGGACGGGCTGCGCGGAGACATGCAGGAAATCCTGTCTCGCCGCCCATTGCCACCGTTGTTTATTTCCGCGCTGCTGCAGCGGGCAGCAACGGTCGGCACGTTGCCGCTTATACCACTCTATGTGCAGACGCTTGCGCCTGGGAGCGACAACGTGGCGCTCCTTGCCGGCATTGCCACCGCGGCGGTAGGTGTAGCTAATATGATGGCTGCACCGCATCTTGGCAGGTTTGGCGACCGCTACGGCCAGCGGCAAGTACTAAGAGCTTCACTGTTCGGAACGATGTTGTTAACCGTTCCGCAATCCTTGGTGCAACAGCTATGGCAGTTGATTGCGCTGCGCTTCTGCAGCGGTGTGTGGCTCGGCGGGCTAGGCCCGTCGCTGAACGTCCTTGTCCGGCGGCACGCACCACCTGGTATGGAGAGCCGTGCATACAGTTATCTCAATTGCGCCCAGATGGCAGGCGGACTGCTCGGCTCCATCGGGATGGGGTGGGTCGCCGCGGTATTCGGCATTCGTTATATTTTTCCCTGCTCAGCCATTCTCTTGGCCCTAAGCCTGTTCTGGATGAAGGTGACGGAACGACAAGCCGTAAGGAATGGTTGGACCAGCGAGCTCTAAGCGGTATTCCTGAACGACAATTTCCGATTACATTATGACTAAACTCATGCGAGGTGATGCGAGTATGCAACGATGGAACGTTATGGAGGAGCGAGCGGAGGCAATTCGCTCGGATGCGTATGAACGCGCAGAGCAGCGCGTGCTGGGTCAATTGATCGAAGCGGTGCTTTATGAGGAAATCGTCTCAACATTGGAAGAGTTGCCGTCAGATGGCACGTCAAGAATGGTAGTGATAACAGGACGATCGGCTGCCGGTGAGGCGGTGCTTTACCGATTCAACGGTCGGCGGAGCTTCAGCTTCGACCGAATCCGGATAGACCACGGCTCGCTGCAGCGAGTGGGGGCGGGTGGCGAAACGGCGAAAGCTCAACTTGCCCAGTTTGTGGATGAAGTGCTCGGACAACAGCAACAAGGTGAACGGCTGCGCCGCTTGCAGGAAGAATTGGCACGCACGCTGCTGCATGAAGCTGAATCGCGTGCATGGCGAATGCAAGAAGGGACGCGTCGCACGGCGCTGCACGATGAAGGCGAACTTGACGGTCATCCATATCATCCTTGCTTTAAATCCCGCATCGGTTTTGACGCTGATGACAACCGACTCTACGGTCCTGAATTCGGCGAGCTTCTGCAGCCGCTGTGGATTGCCGTAGCACGTTCGCATACCCGCTTGGCACTGCGGCGCGGTATGGACGAGGAGGAATGGCTGCGCAATGAACTGGGTGAAAGGGTGATTCGGCGGTTCCGTTCCGAACTGCATCGTCAGGACTGCGATCCGGATGACTATCGATTCATGCCCGTCCATCCGTGGCAATGGGAACATGTCGTTGTACCGGCGCTTCATCGTGAAATCGCCGATGGGATCCTGATTCCACTGGGACGTGGGGATGACTTCTATCGCGCACAGCAATCGATTCGCAGCTTGGAGAACGTCACGAATTCCAGCAAGGCGACGCTGAAGTTGTCGCTAGGCATCATCAATACGTCAACCCCGCGCATGCTGGCACAACATACCGTGTTAAATGCGGCCCTCGTTTCGGATTGGCTGCAAGATTTGATCGAGACGGATTTTACGTCGGATAGCCCCGACTTCGTGCTGTTAGATGAGTACGCTGGCATCTCTTTTGATACGAACGGGCTAACCCCGTCCGTACACGAACGATCTTACGGGGCCCTCGGCGCTATTCTGAGGCGAGGAGTGGAAGGAATATTGCGCAGCGGTGAGCAGGCACTCCCGTTTGCTGCGTTGTCGTATGCCGAAGGGGAACCGGCTGCACTGGTCCAGCAGTGGATCTCACGATACGGCTTGAACGAATGGCTGGACGAATTGCTGGAAGCATCGGTAACGCCATTGATTCATATGCTGTATGCCCATGGCATTGCCCTGGAGTCGCATGCGCAGAATATTGTGCTGCTGCATCATGAGGGTCGCCCGATCCGCATCGCGCTGCGCGACTTTCATGACGGCGTACGTTTCTGCCGCGAACGATTGGCTCAGCCGGAACGATGTCCTAGCCTTCACCCAGAACCGGCATCACATTTAGCGCAGAACCGACACTCTTATATGCAGACGGAAGATCCGGATGCGGTCCGGGATTTTCTGCACAGCGCCTTCTTTTTCGTTGGCCTTGGGGACCTTTCGCTTTCATTAAGCGAGCGGTTCGGATTGGCAGAAAAGATCTTCTGGGCGAAGGTTGCCGGTGTAATTCAGCGCTATCAGGAACGTCATCCGCAATTCGCGACGCAATATGCGCTCTACGATTTGTTCTCGGATACGATCCGCATCGAGCAGCTTGCCCGCCGAAGGCTGTGGCCGGATGCGGAAGTCGAACCGAGATGGGTTCCTAACCCGCTGCATGCATTTTGTTTGACGAAAGGAGAGCGCCATTATGCAAAATGATAGGACGAGACAAGAAGCCGAACGCCGCGTGATGGAAGACCTGCTCAACGCGTTGTTGGCGGAAGATCTGCTGATCGGACTTCAGACGTTGACGATGGAGGAGCTTGACGCTGTTGCAAAAACAGATCAGATCATCGCAGGTGCCAGATCGCTGCTGGAGGACGTATGCAGCGATAGGGCTGCTGATAAGTTGAGCGGTTTATGGCGGGCATCCTGTGGTACCGCCGTAATGCTTAGATTGCGCCGTTCGAAGGTGCAGCAACTTCGCTGCGAGTCGTTGGCGATCGTAGCGGCTAACGACGCGCACAACGAGGCCCGGCTATGTTCTCCGACAGAATTGATGCAACTGGTGGCGAGCAATCTGATCGAGATGGGAGAAGCTCGTAAGGAAGGCAGCGAGACATTCATTGACATGCTTGGACAAACCATTGAACAAATGGCATGGTCGCTGGAACAGTCGTTACCGGAAGAGAAGCTGCTTGGAATACCGCAAGCGTTCAGTTTGCTTGAATTAGAGCGGCTCGGAGCTCTGCGTGACCGACCATTCCATCCCGTCGCCAAGGTTAAGCTCGGCTGGACGCGGGACGATTGCAGTCTTTATGCAGCCGATGCAGCAAGGCCGCTCCAGCTGCGCTGGATGGCTGTTCGACGTGACAGGCTATTGACTGGGGACGACACGGGGGAAGCGATGCCGAAATCTCTGCTACTGTCCGCCGATGAGCAGAACGAGTTGGATCGAGAACTGCAACGGCTCGGACTGAAGGAGGATTACCTTGCTGTGCCCGTTCATCCTTGGCAGATGGAGTCGATACTGCCGCAGCGTCTGAATCCCGAGCTGGCCAGCGGCGTATGCGTGCCCATGAATACGGCAGTTGGCACGTACTATCCTACATCTTCCGTGCGTTCCCTGATGAGCCTGGACAAGCCGCAGATGCATGTCAAGCTGCCGCTTGGCATCCGCTCCCTTGGAGGCTTGCGGTACTTGTCGGCGATCAAGCTGATGAATGGTAATCTGGCTGAATCCCTCCTGCGGCAGGCAAAGCAGCTTGATCCAGTGCTTAGTGATAAGCTGCATCTATGTGAGGAGGGCCGCTGGTGGGCGTTGGCCCCGCACGATAATGACCTGTTCGCCGATGATCCACGGCAAATGTCGGCGATGGTTCGCATGTATCCACAAGAGCTGGTCGGGGACACCGATTATCGGCTCATGCCGATGTCTGCGTTGGCTACGCACGGCGAGAACCCGCTATTCGGAGAGTGGCTCGAGCAGCGCGGAATCCTGAACGAAGAACAAGGGGCAATGGAGCTCTTCCGCGAAATCGTCGGAATGTTCGGTGAGCTGTCGCTGCGGCTGCTTCGATTTGGCCTGGTACCGGAAGCCCATGGACAGAATACACTACTCGTTCTGAAAGACGGCTGCGTTGTCGGTCTACTTCTTCGTGATCATGATGCCCTGCGCGTGCATGTACCATGGCTTAGTGAGGCGGGACTTGAAGACCCCAACTATCTGCTTCGACCCGGTGTGCCGAACTCGCTCTATCACGATACGCCGCAGCAACTGATCGCATTCTTCCAAATGCTTGGCATCCAGATCAATCTGTTCGCATCATGGACGGTCTGTCGAACACTTACGGGATTAGCGAAGAACGGATGTGGATGGAATTAGAAGTCGAACTATTGCAAGCACTTGAACGAGCGGATTTGCCGCAGATGCAAAAAGAGGTCGTTCACACCCATTTATTCAAGCATGAACGCTGGCCGTGGAAGCAGATCGTGCGGCCGCTGTTAACTCAATCAGCCAAGGTGCCTGGCAGCATGCCGTATGGTAAAGGCGAGATGCCGAATCCTCTGCTTGCCGCTGCACCGAGAAAGGAGGCGTCCTATGCTTCGCATTGAACCACATGCTGAACGTATTTCCTCCGAAATACTTGAACTTTATCACGATATTCAGCCATCGACGATCGGCCATCTGACCGATTTTGGATATATTCGCGGACTGCGACCGTTATTTCAACCGCTGCGACTGCTTGGCAGTGCGCTGACCGTGCGCCTTCCGCATACAGATTCTGCTGCCCTGCGCGAAGCGTTAGAGCTTGCCCAGCCTGGAGATGTCCTCGTCATTGACATGTCCGGTGACGAGGAGCGTGCTTGCTGGGGCGAATTCCGAGCCTATAAGGCGCTCGCGAAGGGCGTGGCTGGCGCGGTAGTGAACGGGTGCGTTTCCGATGTTTCTGTTTTGCGAAAACTCGGCTTTCCGGTATTCTCACTCGGCGTCAGCGCTTTGACGACTCGCTCATTGGAATTGGAAGGGGAAGTCAACACCTGCATCAGTGTCGGCGGCGTTGCAATAAGACCTGGCGACCTCATCATCGGCGATGAGGACGGCCTGTTCGCCATCGATCCGGCGCGGGCCAAGGAGCTTGGTCTTGCCGCATTGGAGAAGCAGCAAAGGGAACAGCGGAGCCGTATCAAACTCGGGTACGGAGTACTCGTGGAAGGGGGAGCGGAACATGGCCAGCAATTCACCGAGTAAAAAGCTGCATTTGAATTTGTTTATGCTTAGTACTGGCCATCATGAGGCCAGCTGGCGCCACCCGGGGACCAACCCCGGGCTCGCCGCTGATTTTCATCATTATGCTCGCTTGGCGAAGATGGCTGAGGACGCAAAAATGGACTCGATCTTTCTCGCCGATAAATACCGTTTAAACGCCATGACGAAATATCGCGTCATTCCGCAGTTAGAGGCGTTCACGATGCTGTCCGCGCTCGCGGCGGTAACGGAGAAGATCGGTCTTACGGGTACGGCCTCGACGACGTACTACGATCCTTACCATCTCGCCCGCAAGTTCGCCTCGCTCGATCATATCAGCGGAGGCCGTGCCGCCTGGAACATCGTGACCTCGACGGGAGACGCAACGGCCCGCAATTTCGGCAAAGACCGTCACTTGGGCCACGCTGAGCGGTATGAGCGGGCACATGAATTCGTGGAGGCGGCGCTCAGGCTATGGACCGGTTGGTCCGAAGATGCCCTGGTGCTCGATCAAACAGCCGGCATCTATGCCGATATGAATATGATTGCGGCCGCCAATTTCGAGGGCAAGCATTTATCCGTGACGGGCCCGCTCAATCTGCCGAGATCGCCCCAGACGGTGCCGGTTCTTGTACAGGCTGGCTCCTCGGAGGATGGAAAGTCATTCGCCGCACGATGGGCGGAAGTCGTATTTACGGCACAGCCGGGTATCGAAGAGGCGGCCGCCTTCTACACCGATTTGAAAAGCCGGCTAAAACGATGGGGGCGCAAGCAGGATCAAATGAAGATCCTGCCCGGCCTCATCCCCTTCATCGGCGATTCCGAGGCGGAGGCGAAAGAGAAGGAGCATGAGCTGAATGCGCTAAGCGCATCCGAATACGGACTGTACAATTTGTCAGCACTGCTGCAAACGGATTTGTCCGACTGTTCGCTTGACGGACCGTTACCTTACGAGCGCCTGCCTGCGCCAGAGCAAGTCCAGGGCCAACAGGCGCGTTTTCGCTTGTACACCGAGTTGGCACGCAAAGAGAAATTGTCGATTCGTCAGCTTTTAATCCGAACGGCGGGCGGGCGCGGACATTTCACGATAACCGGGACGCCGATCCAGATCGCCGATGCCATGCAGCGCTGGCTGGAAGCGGGCGCCGCCGACGGTTTTAATCTGATGCCGCCGCTGCTGCCGGCCGGACTCGAGGATTTCGTGAGCAAGGTCGTACCGGAACTGCAAAATCGCGGCATTTACCGCGCCGAGTATAGCGGAAGGACGCTGCGTGATCATTTGGGTCTTGCCGTCGAGCCGGGTGTTCAGTACACAGAGTGACGAAGGGAATGGAACGAATCGATCAAGATGTCGTAAATGTCCAGATCGCCTGACGCAAACGTTCATTTTCATGCCAACTTCTTCATGTAATAATGAGAATCAATATCAATTAGTTGTTGAGAGAAATAAGGAGGGTCTTGTTCATGTTGTTCAATGTTTACATCAGGTTTCGAAGAAGCTTCGGAATCATTATGCTGTCTGCTTGGTTGGTTGCACTCACGATACTGAGCGGGTGCAGTCAAACCGGCGGTGGGAGCGTCTCATCGTCCCCCAACACGCAGACCGCTTCAACGGGGGAACAGGCGTCCCAGGAAGGGACGGTTGAGTCGGAGCGAAAAATTCAGCACGCGATGGGCGAGACGGTCGTTGCAGGAACGCCAGTGAAGGTCGTTACGCTATTTCAAAGCGCGACCGATGCGTCGCTGGCGCTCGGCGTTAAGCAATCGGTGCTGTCGAAGCTTGGATCGAACAGCCTTGGTACCATTATATCCGTGATCAAATGGACGGGGTCGTTAATCTCGGCTCGGAGAATCAACCCAACTTGGAGGAGATTGCCGCGCTTAAGCCTGACGTCATTATCGGCTCCAAAACGAGGCACGAGGCGATCTACAGCCAGCTCAGCGGCATCGCCCCGACCGTCATGACCGAGGAAGTTCATATCTGGAAGGAATCCTTAGCGTTAACAGCCCAGGCTTTGAATAAGCAAGATGAGGAAACAGCGTTTTTGCAGCGCTGGGAACATGAAGTTGCCGAATTCAAGGAGAAGATGGGAGACAAACTGAACCTGGAAGTTGGTATCCTGGATTTCCGTGCCGATCATGCGCGCATCGTTCATACGGGATTCTCGGCTTTGGTGCTGGACGAGCTTGGTATTGCCCGGCCAACGGAACAGCAGGGGGAGGACTGGGGTGTCAAGCTGGTGTCTAAGGAAAATATTCCGCAAATGGATGCGGACATCCTGTTTGACCAGACGAGCACCTCACGCGACGATGGCCGACTGGATCTGCGTAAGGAGTGGACGGAGCATCCGTTGTGGAAGAACCTGAGAGCAGTCCAAACCCAACGGGTTTACGAGGTGGACACCGCTGTTTGGAATAACGGCTCCGGTCCGCTGGCAGCCGAACAAATGCTGATTGATCTTAAAGAAATCTACGAGTTGGAATAACCAGACAACAAGAGGGAGGGTACCGGTTGAAGTCACTTTTTCAACGAAACGGCAGCAAGCTGCTGGGACTGGCGGCTGCGCTGCTGCTATTAGCAGCAGCCTTCATGGCCAGTATCGCGTTCGGGACGACGCCGATCCAACCGGCGACTACGCTTGAGGCATTACTTCATTATGATCCCGCTGACAACGAGCATGTCATCATCCTTACTACGCGTGCGCCGCGGGCAGCTTATGCGCTCGCAGTCGGCGCATCGCTGGCCGTGGCCGGAGCCTTGATGCAGGCATTAACCCGCAATCCGTTGGCGTCGCCGGGCTTGTTCGGCATCAATGCGGGCGCTGTGCTTGCGGTTGTGCTAGCTCTGACGCTGCTGCCGTTAACGGCGCTTTCCCAGCTTGTATGGGCGGCTTTTGCCGGCGCAGCGGTGGCTGCACTGCTGGTATATTGGCTTGCATCACTGG
This sequence comes from Paenibacillus sp. JCM 10914, assembly GCF_001315105.1. Lineage (GTDB taxonomy): Bacteria > Bacillota > Bacilli > Paenibacillales > Paenibacillaceae > Paenibacillus_AQ. Next base: position 86,131 of record NZ_BAZR01000007.1, read on the forward strand.
CCGGAGGCGGGATGACACCGATTCGACTCGTATTGGCTGGTTCGGCGCTAAGTGCACTCTTCGGGGCTCTAACTCAAGGCGTCCTGGCTCTCGACGAGTCCGGACTGCAAAACGTGCTGTTCTGGCTCGCTGGTTCAGTCGCCGGTAAAGAGATGCCGATGCTGCAGCAAGTGCTACCTTATATGGTCGTTGGTGGTATTGTGGCATTGGCATTATCCTATCCACTGACCATTCTCGCTTCCGGGGACGACGTGGCAAAGGGGCTTGGTCAGCGTACGGGAATCGTCAAAACGCTAACCGCCGCTTCCGTTGTTCTCCTGGCCGGAAGCGCGGTCGCAGCCGCCGGTGCGATCGGGTTCGTGGGTTTGGTCATGCCGCATATTGCACGCTATTTGATCGGAACGGACTACCGTTGGGTCATACCTTATAGCGCTGTGCTCGGGGCCATCCTTCTGTTATTGGCCGATGTCGCCGCCCGGTTTCCGGTACAGCCAGGAGAGCTTCCGCTTGGCGTCGTAACCGGCCTCATCGGCATGCCGTTCTTCATATACATCGCTCGTGCCGGGCTTAACACGAAGGAGGCCGCCGGATGAATCGTTTATCTCTGTTCCAGAGCCCCAGGCAGGGCAATGCCTTACTGTCTGGCAAGCGTCCATGGCTGACAATATCGGCCCTATTGGCTTTGCTGCTGATCGCGTTCATATTGGGAGCTTGCCTGGGCAATACATGGGAATCACCCCTGCGAGTGCTTAGAACTATAGTCGGTGCTGGCGGGGATTATGCATTCGTCATCGGCATGTTGCGATTGCCTCGTTTAGTGCTGGCGGGATTGGCCGGTGCTGGTCTCAGCCTGGCCGGCGCCATCCTGCAGGGCCTCATTCGCAACCCGCTTGCCGCGCCGGATGTGCTCGGAATGACCGGTGGCGCTTCCGTTGCCGCGGTTGCATTCATTGCGCTTACAGGTGGAGCGATCGGGATTGGCTGGCTGCCGGTTGCGGCAATGACGGGCGCACTTCTGTTCTCCGGACTAGTCTATGTCCTGGCCTGGAAGAAGGGAGTATCGCCGATACGATTGGTGCTGATCGGGGTAGGCATGTCCGCTGGCACCAGCTCGCTGACGATGTTGCTTCTTGCCTTCAGCTCTATTACTTCGGCTAGTAAAGCTTATATTTGGTTAACCGGCAGCGTATACGGCGCCACCTGGGAGCAAGTACTCACCTTGTTGCCGTGGACGGTGCTCTGCGGGGGGATCGCCTGGACGAATGCCAGACACCTTAACGTGCATGGGCTCGGCGAACAGATTGCGACCGGCATTGGCGCCGCCGTGCAACGGCAACGTCTATGGCTGCTGCTCATTTCCGTAGGTCTGGCCGGTTCTTCGGTAGCGCTGGTCGGTGCCGTCGGATTTATCGGCCTGATTGGCCCACATATCGCACGGCGGTTGGTCGGACCTTCCTACGGCGTGCTGCTACCGGCATCGGCGCTTATTGGTGCCTTGCTGCTGCTGTTGGCCGATATGGCGGGACGTACGCTGTTTCAGCCGCTTGATGTTCCTGCGGGTGTGTTCACAGCGGCTATCGGCGCACCATTTTTCATTATGCTGCTTGCAAGGCAACGACGAATCTAAGCCGCCATTGGCGGCTATTTTATTTGCCGCGCTTTCGTTCTAAACGGACATCGCGATTTAGTGTAATATCCCGTTTCAGTCAATGTCACTTTCTACTAGTTACAGCATAGCTCCATAGAGGTACTATATAGTTGTATCTTTGTGCATGGAGGCTCGAACGTATGAACACGCAACTATCAGATCATATCAAAATTGCGCCGGGTTTTTGGGAAGGCTTGCGTCAGGTAGGGATTGATCCCTTCGACGTGGCTCGAACAGCAGGAATGCCAGGTACCATAATAAATGAACCAGAGGTCAGTCCCGCCCGCTATTTTTCGATTTGGGCGGCTTTTTCCGACCTCATGGGCGACACGGCCGAAGGCATCGTCAAGCTTGCCACCGCGTTTCAGACGTCGCAGTACCCACCGACCGTATTAGCGACATATCACGCTTCCGACTATCGTGCTGCATTGAAACGGATGGTACGTTATAAGCGATTATGCCCTCCGGAGATTATGCGAATCCGTGAGCAAGGCGAGGAATGCTCTGTCGAGCTCGAATGGCTGCAACCCGCCCAACCTGGACCGCCCATGCTAGTTGGCATTACGCTCGCGTTTCTATTGGAGCTCGGACGCCGAGGCACAGGGCAACCCCTTAAGGCACGGCGCGTTGAGTTCGCCCAGCCGATGGGGAACACGGAAATGCTGGAGTCTTATTTCGGCTGTCGCATCCGGAGCGGTACAGGGGTTAATAAGTTAACGCTTCATCGTCGAGACTTGGATCGCCCGTTTATCTCATATAATGAAGAATTGTTGCAGATCCTGACTCCTGCTTTGGATCATTCACTTGACGAACAGCAACACAGCCGTTCTGTTACTGAAACAGTCATACGAATCATAAAACGAAGCCTAACCCGCAATCCGGACATTCAGGTCATCGCCAAAGAACTGGGGATGAGCGACCGGACCTTGCAGCGTCGGCTGTCTGGTGAAGACACAAGCTTCCAGCGTCTATTGACGCAAGCCAAGCATGAACAGGCTAAATTGTATTTGGCAGATCCCTTGCTAGATATCAAGGAAGTGGCTTTTTTGCTGGGATATGAAGACCCGAACTCGTTCTATCGCGCCTTCCGCTTATGGGAGGGGGAAACTCCAGCCAATTGGCGTCTAGAACATCCCACTCATATGTAGGTTTATTACCTGCAGATTGGCGCATTTAGCAAGACATTTGGCATGTTGCGCTAGTTACCTCTCCCGTCTAAACCAGTAATATGAACATGGTCCAAGACGCAAAGGAGAGGTGCATACAACAATGGAGATGAAATTAAACCAACAAACGGCGTTAGTTACGGGGTCCACAAGAGGCATCGGCAAAGCTATCGCCATAGAACTGGCTAAGGAAGGCGTTCACGTACTCATCAATGGCCGGAATGTCGATGAGGTCGAACAGACGGTACAAGAATTAAAGACCAACTATCCGGATACCCACCCTCGAAATGCAGCAGCCGACATCACAGATCGTGCCCAAAGAGAGACGCTATTCGAGAAATTCCCCAACGTTGACATTGTCGTCCATAATGTGGGCATGTATGAAATCATGCAATATGAAGACACAGACGATGAAACATGGGAACGATATTTTCGCACAAACGTGCTGGGAGCGAGCGGTCTGTCCAAACTTTATTTGCCCAGCATGGTAGACCGCAATATTGGCCGTTTGATCTTCATCGCAAGCGAAGAAGCCATAATGCCCTCGGGCAAGATGCCGGTATATGCCATGACCAAATCCATGCTGCTCTCTTTGTCAAAGAGCCTTTCGAAACTGACAGCCGGTACGGAAGTGACGGTCAATACGATTCTGCCTGGCCCAACGCTCTCCGAACATGTGCGTCACATCATTGAGGGAATCTATTCGGATGAGAGCATGACCTTTGCGGAAAAAGAAAAGGCATTTATGTCCAAAAATCTGCCGCAATCAGAAATACGGCGATTTATCAAGCCTTTGGAGATCGGTAGATTGACGACGTTTCTATGCAGTCCTTATGCTTCCGCATTTAGAGGATCTCCGATTCGCATGGATGGGGGAATGGTACCTACCATATATTAAGGCTCTGTGAATAAAAGTCGCGGTAATCGCGACTTTTGTTTATTTACGACAAAAGTTGTCACTATTAAGAGTTATGCTGTCAGGGAGACATAAATTCAAATAAAGAAGGGTTGTATAGCCATGGAAGTACAATTAACCCCGTTTATCATGCTGGATGGACATGCGAAGGAGGCAATTGCTTTTTATGAACAAGCATTGGACGCGCAGGTGGTATTCCAGCAGACGTATGGTGAGGCGCCCGGTGAAGCCGGTCAAGCAGTGCCCGAGTCGGGACGAGATCGTGTGGCCCATTCCGTGCTCAAGATCGGGGGCGCGGATCTGTTCGTCGCCGATTCCGAGCCGGGAGTCTCCTTCCCGCATAGCAAGCAGGTGAATATCTGTATAACCGTCTCAGATCAGGAACAAGCCCGAAGATATTACGATTCGCTGAGAGAAGGAGGGCGAGTGGATCTTGAACTGCAAGCAATTCATTTCAGCCCCTTATACGATGGTAACCGATAAATTCGGCGTCACCTTCCAGATTTTCACGAAAAGGTCATAACAGTACATTAAACCGCCTCGACCTGTATTCTAGAAGGAAGGGGCGGTTGACCTATATATGGAAGATGAAGCGATCATATATACTCTTAATTCATGGAGGAAGCATTCGGAAGTCGTGAAGAGGCCAACAGTAGGCCGACTGTAATGGGTAGTGCTTATGAGATTTGGATTATACATAACAAAGTATGGTATCATAATAGAACAATAAATAACTTTAAGCTGAACTATACTTGGAGGGAATACCCATTAATAACGTCGCCCTGAATGAAGCCATGATCATGTTAAAGAAGACGAGTCGTACCTTTTATATACCCATCAGTTATTTGGATTCAGGCATAAAGGAGGCAGTTGCATCCGCCTATCTATGTATGCGGGCCATTGACGAAATTGAGGACCATCCTGAACTCCCCGACGAATTGAAAGTGAAATTGCTTCATGGCATTCATGAGGCGTTTTCTTCCGAGAAGATGGTGGAAGCCACACACATACTATCACCTTACCGGGAAGTACTACCGGCAGTTTCGATGAAGATCACGGAATGGGCATTGCTGTGTCCTGCTTCCGCAGCCCCGATCATCAATCATTACATTGCAAAAATGTCGTTACATATGGCGGGATGGGTTCAGTATGGATGGAACATTCACACGGAAGAAGATTTGGACGAGTATACTTACAGCGTGGCCGGGATGGTCGGCGAAATGTTATCCGAACTTTGGTTATGGCATGACGGAACGGAGTCGGATCGAGCGAAAGCGATTGCGTTCGGAAGAGGGTTGCAAGCGGTAAATATTCTTCGAAATCGTGAGGAAGATCTGGAGCGGGGCGTTGACTTTTTCCCGGACGGCTGGGGATTGCAAGAGATGGAGCAGTATACGCGCCGCAATCTGCAAACCGCGGACTCGTACATCGCGGACTTGAAGAAAGGGCCGGCCTTGAAGTTTTGCAAAATACCACTCGCACTAGCCCATGCCACGGTCAACCTCATTTCGACAGGCGGCAGTAAATTAACACGGGATGCCGTTCTGAAAATCGTGAACCGGGTTACGGGGTAAACATCACGAGTAAGTTCCGGAGAAAGAAATTCCTGCATATATGCAGGAATTAGTGAACCGAAGAGACGATATTCTCAAAAAGCCTGCAAATGTGCAGGCTTTTAACTCTAATCAGGGCTAACCCGGGCGGATGAGTGGTATAAAACTGCACTTATGCATCTTTTTCTGCTGAAGGGATAGATTCGGATGAAAATACTTGCACATATGCATCCTTTTACGTTACACAGACAAAGCATGCAATAGTTCGGAAATTGGTCGAGTTGGAAAGCGTACCTCGTACCGTAAATTACAGATTCCTGCTCTGAGGTCTACACCTATGCATATCCATCGTTTGCTCCAGAGCAAAGACTATAAACAAGGGGATGTCTCTAACAACTCTGGCCAATAGGCTATGGTTGTTAGAGACACCTCCTTTTTCATTTATATAAAAGAATTGGCGAGCAAGGGACGGCCAGGGAGATAGATTGGATTTTACAAAAATATGTAATGGATGGAGCATTCGGATAACATTCTCCTACTATAATAGACCTGATCAAAACGCAAAAGGAGAGTGTGAAGATGAAGCTGGCGATCCTTGGAGATTTGCATTATCACGAAGCAGACGAACGGAATGGCGCGTGGGTGATGGCAAGAGATGCGTTTTATACAACAATCCTGCACCATTTCATGAGCGCCGAAGCGGACATGCACATTTCGCTCGGTGATCTCACGAACTTCGGTACGGTGAGTGAAATCGACGAAGTCTATAGCATCATGGAGCGTTATGATCGTGACTTTGTCCATGTGCTCGGGAATCATGATACGTATTCCCAAACCAAGAAAGACTTGCTTCAACGAACGGGCCAAGCCGGCTATCAGGTGCTCGATATGGAACAGGCTATCCTCGTATTTCTGGACACGACAAGAGAGATGGATTTAACGAACTGGGGAGGTTGGCTCGACGAAGATCAGCTGAATTGGCTTGAGCATATCATGGTCAGTTCCGGCACGAAGCCGATGCTCGTGTTCGCCCATCATCCGGTGCACCTGACCACGAGAGGATCGGACCGGGATAAAGGCTCTATCGATCCATCCATCGATATGTGGCAGATTTTAAGTAAGAAACAGGGATCGGCCTTATATTTCAACGGACATACCCATGTCGATTCCATTACGAAACAGAACAACTGGACCTTTGTGCAGCTATCCGCTTGTTTGGATCAACACGCTTATCGGATCGTTGAAATAGAAGACGAATATATCCATATCCATGCTGTCGACATCGATGACGTGGAGCTCTCGAGACTTCTTTCCGACATTCATCCCCATATGAAGTATTTCAGCCCGACTGCCAATGCGAGAGGGACGGAGCTCGAGCGGGCATGCAGCATCTTGCTAACGAAAGGGCACGCGGAACTTGCGCATACAACTGCGGTCTCAACGGGTAGCAGCCATGAAGCTTAACGAGGAACAACCAAAAGCCAATCGTGATTATTCGAAAAAGCCGGGGAAGATTGCAAGTTCAGCCTCGGCCGCTGGTCTGCGGGAGCTACTTGAACTGCGCAGGAACGTAGCCTCCATCCGGGATGCGAGACAACTGGAAGCTGCACTTACATTCAGTGATACATTAAGCTGTGTGTTCATTCTTACCGGAAATATCGGCGTTATTAAATCTTATGTGGATTTGTTCAAACAACATGGTATTCCAGTGTTCGTTCACGTCGAGAAGATCGGCGGCTTGTCTTTCGATCAGCCCGGATTGGAATATTTCGCGAACGCAATCAAACCGGACGGCATCATTACGACGAAGACGCAAGTGGTGCGGAAAGCTCAGAAGCTCGGGCTGACAACGATTCAGCGATTCTTTCTGATCGATTCGGAGGGATTGGCCAACATCACGCAATCATTGGAACAGGTGCAGCCCGACGTTATCGAGATTATGCCTGCCCGAATTCCGGAGGTGTTGGGAAAAGTAAGGGATATGATTAAGCTTCCCATCATATCCGGCGGCCTGCTGACGCAGCGTAAGCAGGCGGAGGAATGCCTTGCTAACGGGGCAACCGCCATTTCCTCCTCGAGCCCTGCGCTATGGAAGGAAAGTTTCGACTTAACTCAAGTTTAACATTCAACACATATACCGTTAATATATGGACGTTAAGATGAAGGCAGGTTGAAGAGACAAACCAGCTTTTCTAACCAGACAAGTAAATAGCCGATGGGTTGGAGTGAAGGAGAAACCTGAACAGACCAGAAAGTCCTCTTGTTTGAGACTTTTACATGGTTGGTTCAGGTTTCTTTTTTATACCCATAGGTTCTGACAGCAAGCCCAGAACGGCTTAAGAAATAAAACCAGGGAGGAAATCAAATGACAAGAAGACAAAGACGCAGTTTCCTAACACTCGTGCTGGGCCTAGCATGATGGTGTCCGCATGCGGCGGCGAGTCCGGCGGAGGTGCAGCAACGAACGCGGGTGCAGGATCGGCGAACACAAGCAAACCATCCGGCGAGAAGATCCAGATTAAGTATTGGTACGCATTTGGAGACAAAATCGAGGAAGCCAAGCAGGAACTGGTCAAACGATTTAACGCATCCCAGGATCAAATCGAAGTCGTTGCAGAATACCAGGGCAATTATGATGATCTTCACGCTAAAGTACAGGCTGCATTTGCAGCGGGTGATGCTCCGGCCGTTACGGACCTTGAGATTGCCTCAACTGGCACGTTTGCAAGATATGGCATGTTGCAGGAATTGGCCCCTTTTGCCGAACAGGATAAGGATCAGCTCCAGATCGATGATTTCAATCCAGGTTGATGGGGAATGCTATGTAGACGAGAAGCTGTACGGACTTCCATTCATGCGCAGTACACCGATTATGTACATGAACGTATCACTGCTTGACAAGGCCGGCCTGGATCCGGCGGGACCCAAGACATGGGCCGAATTCGAGGAATACGGCCGCGTGCTGAAGGAACAAGGGATCACGACCATGACCATGCCGGTTGATATCTGGTTCTACGAAGGACTTGTTGCTCAATCCGGCGGTCAAGTGCTGGCCGATGACGGCAAATCCGGTCTATTTAATACGCCTGAAGCGGTTGAGCCGGTAGAGTTCTGGAAGAAGCTAGCCGGAGAGGGATTGATTAAAATTCCGGTCGGGGATGAAGCGGGCGCAACGGCGGATAAGGATTGGGCTAACCAGACTTCGGCCTTCAAATTCGGTTCAACGGCCGGAGTGGCAGGCGCGATCGAAATTTCGAAAGGAAATAATTTTGAATTCGATACGGCCTTTATGCCGGCGAACAAGTCTTACGGGGTACCTACAGGTGGGTGCCAGCTTGTTATGACATCCAAGCTTAGCGAGGAGCAGCAGGCAGCGGCTTGGGAGTTCATTAAATTTATGACGACAACGGAAAGCACGATTTATCAGAGCAAACATGTTGGTTATTTGCCAACTCGCCTGTCCGCTTTGGAGACTGAAGAAATGCAGTCCTTGTATAAGGAATATCCGCAATACAAAGTGGCCGTGGATCAGTTGGAATATGCTAGACCACGCCCGATGGAAACGGCATATCCGGAAGTGGCCAAACTTGTAAAGAGCGCGATTGAGAAGACGCTGCTTAATCCGAAAGTAACGCCTCAGGAAGTGATGGACGAAGCGAATACAAAGGCGAATTCGCTGCTCAGCAAATAAATCGGGAGGTCTGTGGGATGGGCAGAATCGAGCTTAAAGGAATCAGCAAGTTTTTCAAAGAAGAGGAAGTCATTCGCCATTTGGATCTGACGATTCGGGACGGCTCTTTCACCGTCCTCGTCGGACCATCAGGCTGCGGCAAATCGACGACGCTGCGCATGATTGCGGGACTCGACGAACAGACGAAGGGTGAGATCTGGATCGACGACAAATGCGTGAATGGAGTGCCTCCGGGAGATCGTGACGTAGCCATGGTATTTCAGAACTACGCCCTATATCCGACGATGAATGTCTACGACAACATCGAGTTTGGACTCATTAATCGCAAGGTGCCCAAAAAGGAACGGGAGAAGCTGATCAAGGATATCACGGAAATCGTAGGCCTTAGCGATTATTTGAAGAAAAAGCCGGAAATGCTGTCCGGCGGACAAAGACAGCGGGTGGCGCTTGCGCGCGCCATGGTCAAGAAGCCGCAGGTATTTATTCTGGACGAACCGCTTTCGAACCTCGATGCTAAACTGCGCCATCAAATGCGGACTGAATTGATTCAGTTGCATGAGCGGCTCGGCACCACCTTTGTCTATGTGACTCATGATCAGGTTGAAGCGATGTCCATGGGAGATGAAATCGTCATTATGAACAAGGGCGACATTCAGCAAGCTGCTTCTCCGATGACCCTGTACAACGATCCGGCCAATGTGTTTGCAGCCCAATTCATCGGAACGCCGGCCATGAACATTCTGCCGAATCAAGAGCTCATCCTCCCCTCGGCACATGGGAAGAGACACGACATAACCAACTTCGGGTTTCGCCCAGAACATGCGCTCTTCAATGCGCAGGGTGCACTCGAAGGACTTCAGCTGAATGGGATGGTTCTGACCCGCGAAAGCCTGGGCGCAGAAAATATTTATCAAGTTCAATCTCCGCTTGGCCTGTTCTCGGTCAAGACGTTTCTTGAACCGCTCGCATCGGATACCCTGGTTACGGTGACGGTTCCTTATGAACGGATGTACTATTTCAATAGCGAAGGGCAAAGGTTGAGGCAGCTTGAGGTCCGGCGAGGGGAGGAGCTCGGCATAGGGCAGACTCCTGAATTGGTATCGGCAGGCGGGGGGATCTAGCATGAAGTCTCGTTTCTGGGAACGACTGAAGCCTTATGGCATGATAACTCCTTCGCTTGCTGTATTCGGCATCTTCTTCATTTATCCGATCTTCTACATGATCTATCTGAGCTTCTTCGATTGGAACTTCGTCAGTCCGACGAAGAATTATGTAGGCTTGCAAAATTTCAAGGACTTGCTGACGGACAATGAGTTCGTGCAGGTGCTCCTGAATACGACCATATACACCTTTGCCACGGTGTCGCTGACGCTCAGTATCTCGCTAGTGATCGCCCTCTGGCTCAATCGCTCGGGTTTGTTTTACGGATTCGTGCAGGGAGCGATCTTTAGTCCGCACATTATCTCCCTGGTGTCCATCTCCTTGTTGTGGAGCTGGCTTATGGATCCCGAGTACGGATTGCTTAATTGGGTAATCGGCTTGTTCGGCTTATCGCCGCTGCAGTGGCTGTCTCATCCGGACACCTCGCTTCTGTCGTTGATACTGGTCGCCGTGTGGAAGGGAATCGGGTTCAATACGTTGGTGTTTATTGCCGGACTTCAGAGCATTCCGCCAAGCATATACGAAGCAGCCGCACTTGACCGTTCGAAACGGTGGCGGACGTTCCGTAAACTGACGCTGCCGATGTTGTCGCCAACGCTGTTCTTCTTGGCGATCATGAGCATGATCGGCTCATTCCAGGTGTTCGAGACGATTGCGATCATGACTCAAGGCGGACCGATTAATTCGACCAATACGCTTGTGTATTACATCTACGAATACGGCTTCCGCTTCTTCAAGATCGGTTATGCCTCGGCAGCAGGTGTGATGCTGCTCATCATCGTTGGTGTGCTGACGATCATATATTTCCGTATGTTGTCCAAGCGCGTTCACTACAGATAAGCCGAAGTTAGGGCATATATGAGCAACGGAAGGAGAGGACGATTTCAAGTGAGTGCAATAGAGAAGGCCGTTCAAGTGAGAGAATCTTCTGAAAAAAACGTAAGGCCGGAGCCTTGGAGCGGACTCAAGACGATGAACGTCATACTGAAAGTCTTGAATATCATCGGGATGCTGGGCCTTGTCCTGATCTTCGCGATGCCATTTGCATGGATGATCTCGACATCGCTGAAAACACTGCCGGAAACGATGATCTTTCCGCCGGAATGGATTCCAAACGATCCGCAATGGCAAAACTTTATCCGGGCCTGGAACTCTGGACCGTTCCTTCATTACTTCTTCAATAGTGTCCTGATCGCGGGCGGCATTCTCATCTTGCAAATGCTGACGATGATTCCCGCAGCGTATGCTTTTGCCAGATTTCAATTCCGGGGTTCCGGCATTCTGTTCGGATTCGTCATGGTAACCTTGATGATTCCATCCCAGCTTATTTTTCTCCCGGTCTATCTGCAGCTTAGCTCATGGCATTTGCTGAACACCCACTTGGGGCTGATTCTGCCGTTTGCCTCCAGCGCTTTCGGCATTTTCCTGCTCCGACAATCCTTTAAGCAGGTTCCCGAGGAGCTTATTGAAGCGGCAAGACTGGATAAGGCCAAGGAGTGGAAGATCATGTGGAAGTTGATGATTCCGATGGCACGTCCTGCACTAATCACGATTGCATTATTCAGCTTCATCAGCCATTGGAACGATTATTTCTGGCCACTGGTCATGACGACAAACGAAACGGCAAGAACCTTGCCGCTCGGGATCGCGAAAATCCGCGAAACGGAAGGCGTTGCGACATGGAATATTCTGATGGCGGCGAATCTTATTCTTGTCGTGCCCATCTTGATCGTGTTCTTCTTCGCACAACGTTCCATAATCAAGGCGTTCGTATATAATGGAGTAAAGTAATATGGGTAACTGAAACCATAGGTTCGTCGCAGTTTGATTGATCTCAAGGAATCGGACAACACCAAAAAGAGCAGGGTAATCCTGCTCTTTTTGGTGTTGTTCGCTTTCTCTCGAATGGATGCCATCATGCCCAAGCGAATGCAAAATGCTCATGAGTTGACGCACGTGTATATAGTGTGTATATTATATATATACGGTATATACTCAATCTCAGCTGAGAGGTGACTGAATGAACATCAACATCATTTTATCCAATGCATCCAGCGATCCGATTTACATACAGATTATCAATCAGATTCGAAGGAGCATTCTGAGCGGAGAATTGCGAGCAGGGGACAGCCTCCCTTCGATCAGGCAGCTGGCTAAAGATCTGCAAGTCAGTGTCATCACAACGAAGCGGGCCTATGAAGAGCTGGAGAAAGAGGAGCTCATCGACTCCGTTGTAGGCAAAGGTTGTTTCGTATCGGGGGCCAATAAAGATTTCATCAGGGAACAGCGCATGAAGCGACTGGAAGAGAAGATGATGGAGATCATTCGCGAAAGCAAGGAATTAAATATGAGTCAACACGATCTCATCGATCATTTGACACTATTGTTCGAGGAGGACCACACGCTATGAACGCAATCGAAGTACGCAAGCTAACAAAGAAATACCCTTTATTTACCGTCGATCAGGTATCACTTGACGTCAAACAAGGCTACATTACCGGTATCATCGGTCCGAATGGCGTGGGTAAAAGCACCTTAATCAAGATGATACTCGGCATGGTGCGTCCGGATTCCGGCAGCGTAAAGATACTCGGTTGCGACATGCCTAGGGATGAAGTCGCTATCAAGCAGCGTATCGCCATAGTCTCGGATGACTGCTTCTATTATGAGCATCTCACGATATCCGACACGAAGAAGATGATCGCACCCTTCTATAAGAAGTGGGATGAGAAGAAATTCAACAACTATCTGGAACAGTTCGAGTTGTCGCCCAAGAAGAAGATTGTTGACTTATCGAAGGGGATGAAGATCAAGTTTGCGCTCGCTATTGCTTTATCGCATGAGGCAGAGCTGCTTATTATGGATGAACCGACCTCTGGCTTGGACCCTATTTTCAGAAGGGAACTACTGGATCTGCTCGCGGATATGATGCAGGACGAAAAAAACACGATTATCTTCTCGACTCATATTACGACGGATTTGGATCGTATTGCCGACTATATTACATTCATTGATCGCGGCAGACTTGTCTTTAACGAGGCTAAAGATGATATCATGGAGAGATATGTCCTCGTGAAGGGTGACCGGCAGCTGCTGGATAAAGATATTCGCAATCATTTTATCGGAATCCGTGAGACCGGGGTTGGCTTTGAGGGTTTAGTTGACGAGAGACAGGAGGCCGAGCGATTGTTTGACGGTTATGCTCTGTTGGAGAAGCCATCCTTGGAAGACATTATGTATTTTACTGCCAAGGGAGGGCGAGTTCATGCTTAATCTGTTTCGTAAAGATTTCATCGCAGTCAAGAGCTCGCTATGGATGATCCTTGTTTATTTAGTGGTGTTCAGCATCGCCTTTATACCCACTACCGAAACGTCGTTTTACTTCGTAGGGATCTATACGGCGTTTGGTGCCATTATTATATCCACCATGATCGATATCAAGAGCAATCATCACCATTTTCTGATCACGCTGCCGATCAGCCGAAAGCATATCGTGAAAGCCAAATACTTGACTGTCATCGCGCACACGCTGTTTGGAGTCCTGGCTTCCTATGGAATTCACTGGATCTTTAGACTTGCGTACCCAGAGTTCAACAAGCCGGATGTTCCCATTGCAGCTATTCTGTTATCTATAGGCATCGTGTTTGTTCTAATTTCGATTTATATGCCGCTTTTTTATGCGCTAAGCAAGAAAGGGGCTGGCATCATTAATGTGGTATTCATGATCGCACTCATTGTCCTGGCCCAGCCGGCGGCTTTCCTGATGAATCAAGTCAACGTAGAAGGTCTGACATTGCTGCTAATCCCAGCCGTTCTCGTCGTGCTGCTGATCGGTTCTTATTATTTAACGGTATTTCTGTTTAATCGGAAAGATATATAAAATATGTAAGGGAACCACGCCTAGCCCTATTGGAGGAGAGCTCGAGATTGTTGATCCTCCGATGGGCTATCCAGTACCGATGTTTCCAGATATGCCTAGCGAGCATGCTCCGGGCCTCAACGATCTGCGCACATGGCCGGCGCGGCAAAGATTTCATATTCGACCACTTGATAGCCGTATTATTACGGCTATTTTTTGTGCTGGTTAGAACGCAACCAATTTAAGGATATCGCGTCTTATCTAAAGAAGGAATGAAGCAGGCAAATGAAAGGCTCGGAATTTCATTCAGAAAGGGAAGATCAGACCATGAAGATTGTTGTTACAGGAGCAACAGGGAAGCTCGGGAGCCTTGTCATTCAGCATTTATTGAAACGGATGCCTCCAAGTCATATTATTGCGTTCGTTCGTAATCTTGATAAGGCTACTGATCTGATGAAGAACGGGATTGATGTTCGTAAAGGAGATTATAATGAACCCGAGACCATACGTAACGCTCTTCAGGATGCAACCAAGCTTCTGTTCATCTCAAGTCCTGACTCCGATGATGCTTTACGTGTGGTTCAGCATGCCAATGTCATAAAAGCTGCCCGAGATGCAGGCATTGAACACATTGCCTATACGAGCTTCGCCTTTGCGGAAAACAATCCGTTTGCCGTTGTTCATATGGCTGCGGAGTATGCTATTCGTGCGGCTAAAATCCCTTACACCTTTTTGCGGAACGGCGGCTATTCAGAGTTCTTCATTAATCCCTTGCTCCAGGCCAATGTCAAGTCCGGAAAAATCATGACAAACAGCAACAACGGGAAAGTCAATTCGGTTAGGCCGTGATGATTTGGCGCTTGCTGCAGCAACGGTCCTCACAGAAGGCGGTCACGAGAATAGGGGCTATAACCTCGTTTCAAACAATCCTTGGAGTTTTGATGATCTGGCTCAAGTTATATCCGAGGTTTCGGGAACTCCTGTTATTCATCAATCGGTGACCTTCCATGAAGTGAAGAATGCACTCGTCCAAGTTGGGATGTCGGAAACATATGCCGCTATGACCGCTGGGATTTATAATACCATTGCAGAGGGCGGAATGGAGAAACATACGGATGATTTACATAGACTGATTGGATTTGAGACACCGATCAAAGAGCAGGTGGAGAAGGCTCTGCAAAATTAGATTACATTTCGTCCGATATCTACTATTCATTGTATGGCAAATCCGGATAAGGTTGAAAGAGGAGGTTACATTGATGTACGAAAGTTTGGCAAAAAAACTGGAAAGTACGACAGCCGTAAAGTGGTTCCCCGGACGGGGTGCAAAAGAAGAATGGATCGTGGAAGCGGAAGCAGAGCTTGGATTCAACCTGCCACCTTCTTATCGCTGGTGGCTCAAGAATTACGGCATCGCACTGTTAAGCGGCACGGGAATTCTCAAGTTGGGTCCTTCGGAAACGAGGGATATCGACGATATGGATATTCTGTACATACACCGCCTGAATCAAGAAGATGAGGAATGGCGGGCGATGTATCCGCACCGGCTTGATCTGTTCGTCCCCGATGAGGATGAACTTTATTATTTCGACACGAGTTCGTCGAATGAGCAGGGAGAGTTTACGGTTATACGTTACGATCTGATGAACGGAATCGTGGAGGAGTATGCCCCGTCTTTTGCGGAGTTTTTGGAGCAATTGATTGATAGACGCAGTTCGGTATATTGAACCTTTTGGAAAATACTTGAACATGGTAGTGGGAAATACGTTATCCTGACAATAAATAAGAAGAAGGCAGCCGCTCATATGAGCTCGGCTGCCTTTGTTGTTCTGCTTAGATTTGGGCTCATGGTCTATTATCTGGTTAGCTCTAATCAAACTGCTCGAAATAGGCTGTACAAGCCTTCAATGTCCATGAACGTCCGACAGGACCCCACGGATCCCATTGGCTGCTGTCCGGGTGATAGACCTGATCGTGCTGCACTGCTCGAAGCTCATTCCAGAGCGGGTGGTGCTTGAGGCGTCCAACTTCGGCATGGTCACTCCATAGAAGGAGCATACGTTCCGGATTCAGTTGCAGTAGCTCCTCGAGATTGATTTGTTTGTAGAACGAATGCCCTACCTGTGCATTAGGCTGAAAACCGAGTCCACGATAAAACATATCGCTGAAGGCATGTCCCGACACGCCGTAAATGCGTAGATCACCTGGCAGGATCCGGACGATGGTCCATGCTCCCCCTTTACTGAAATGCCGCAGCTTGTCGCGCTGCGCTGTTTCCGTTAACGCTACGCGCCGGATAATTCGCTCGGCGAGCGACTCGGTCTCCAGTAAACGTGAAAGCTCCCGCAAATAATCGTCCCAGTCGTTGCACCCGTCAAAATGCACCGTATTCCCAGCCGCTTGCCATGAATCATCATTTGGATTACCGCGGAAATCCATTTTAATAATCAGATCCGGGGAGGCATGTTGCACATCCTCAAGCGGGATATAACGTTCTGCATTGAGCGGGACGGTGCCTTCCAGACGATGCTGAAGATATTCCGGAAAGCCGCTTGGCGTATTATATACGCTAGGATAAGCGGGGGCGGCAACAGGCTGGATGCCAAGCGAAAGCAGATGGTCCTGCAGGAACAGGTGACTGACCACTGCAACGCGGGTATGATGCTTACGGGAAGCGTAGCCGGTGGGCGATATGCCTTCCGTCTTTTTAAATACCCGACTGAAATACAATTCATCGCTGTAGCCGATACTCGATGCAATTTCTTTCAGAGTCGGACGGTCTGACGTGAGAAGCAGCTCCTTCGCCTTGCTGAGTCGCAGCCGAGTAAGATAACCGCTGGGTGATAGTCCCGTCAACTTTTTAAAAGAGCGGCAGTAGGCGCTTGGCGTCAATCCTGCAAGCCTCGGGAGCGCCCCGATTTCGATTGGGTTCATATAGTGGCTGTTCAAATAATCTACGGTCTTGCTTATCGTATCATCACCACGCCGTGCCTGTTGCTCAACCTGCAGCACAACGGTGTGAAGAAGCTCATAGAACAAGGCATGCCGTCTAAGAACAGAAGATAGAAGGGGAGATCTATTCAATTGGAGCAGTTGTTCAAGCAAAGTTTCCCAGGTTGTAGGATTCGGAACGGGCACAACCTGGTTCTCGAATGAATACCTGTTGGATCCGGTCATGGTGTTGCGACTATCATACTGCACAATATAACAAACAAGAGCCTGCTTAGTTCCAACATGGACGGTAATCCGTGTGCCTGACTGAAGAAGGCAGCAATTTCCGACTTGCATTCGATGCGCGGTTCCATTGATCAGCAGTTGTCCTTCACCACTGGTAATATAACATAGCGCTTCTGAGTTTAATTCCAGCGAGCGGAGTGTTGCGCCTTTCTTGAGACGCAAACGGCGGATCCGGTTCAGCGCATAAGGCGTGAATTCCTCACCAGCATTCATCATAGTTCATCCTTTAGCCATAAATAAATTCATTCTCATAATAATGAGAATGATTATCATTATTATAGTTGAAGTTGTCGCTCAAAAGCAATTACCAATGCCGATGTTCCTTCACGCAGCAAGATTCTAGTAAATACGGTCCATGGAAAAAGAACAATGACGTCCATGTTCATGGGGAAGAGAGTTCAGTACTATTGATAAGTGAGAATTATTATCAAATAGCATCTTGGAAAGAGGGGAAACGTGGGAAGTTTGTTTACAACCCGTCGCATGAAATGGGGGGCACTCGCAGCAACAACCCTCTTGCTGGTTGTTTGCGTAAGCATAAGTATTTTGTTTGGTTATCACAGTTTCAGCTTGCGGCAGTTGTGGGAAGCATGGTATCGGTTTGACGGGTCCAATGAGCACTTGCTTATCCGAACGGTTCGCATCCCTGCTGCATTAATCGGTGCAGCTGTGGGTGCGAGTCTGGCCGTGGCGGGAGCGTTGATGCAGGTGCTGACAAAAAATCCGCTCGCTTCGCCTTCCGTGCTAGGCATTAATGCCGGAGCCGTGCTGGCGGTCGTGGTCGTCGTAACCGCGGCCGGATTTCAATTCTCATTCGGCCAGATGATTTGGATCGCGTTTGCGGGCGCAGCGGTTACTGCGGTCTGCGTCATCTCATTAGGCTCATCAGGGAGGGGCGGATTCCGTACCGTTAAGCTGACGTTAGCCGGCGCCGCCTTCGCGGCGTTCGCTTCATCGATTACGTCTGGCATTATGTTGCTGAACGATCGATCAATGGACGAGCTGTTATTCTGGACCGTCGGCTCAGTGTCCGGCCGCAAGTTAGAGCAATTGGCGGCGATTGTTCCTTACCTGGCGATTGGTTGGTTCATCGCGCTGGTTCTGAGTAGATCGTTCAATGTTATGGCTATGGACGATGACATTGCGAAGGGACTCGGTCAACGGATTTGGCTCATTCGGGGGTTGACGTTGCTGGCTATTGTATTGCTTGCGGGAGGCTCGGTAGCGCTGGCCGGACCGATCGCTTTCATCGGATTGATGGTGCCTCATATCGGGCGCTTCCTATTCGGAGCTAATCACTTTTGGCTTATTCCGTTCTGTATGTTTGGCGGAGCGTTGCTGCTCGTAGCAGCGGATATCGTGTCGCGATTTGTGCTGATGCCCAAGACGATTCCTGTCGGGGTTACGACGGCGCTGCTTGGCGTCCCATTCTTGATCTATCTGGCCAGAAGGAGGATGGAATGAGCGGCGGCGGTGCATGGCGCGGCAACACTCGCCGTGTCGGTGCACCGGAAGGTAGGCAATGGATGCAAGGTTATGGAGTACGTCTTGCAGTCATTGTGACGCTCGCGCTCATCCTGGGATTGTTAATTATCCTTAGCATATCTTTTGGCGCATCCCGCTTGCCATTTCGTGAAGTCATTGCTGCTTTGTTCGGTGCGGGCGACACTCAGACAAGTATGCTCATTCATAAGCTGCGTCTGCCGCGCGTACTCGTTGCCGCGCTTGTCGGATCGGCACTGGGCGCAGCGGGAGCGATCATGCAGGGGGTGTTCCGCAATCCGCTGGCCTCGCCTGATATTATGGGCGTCAACGGAGGCGCTTCGGTGGCTGCTGTAGCATTCTTGACGTTGACAGGCAGCCGCTTCAGCATTTATTGGTTGCCTGTAGCTGCAATCGCCGGCGCATTCATCGCTGCTGTACTCATCTATTTACTCGGCTGGAAACGAGGGGCATCGCCGATTCGGCTGGTCCTGATCGGTGTAGGCATCGCTACAGCGATGTCCGCACTAACGACGTTTCTGTTGATCAGCGGTCCTGCATTCAAGGCTGCTCAGGTGTTGAATTGGCTAAGCGGTACGATTTACGGCTTGTCCACGCCCCATTTGCTTGCCCTGCTTCCATGGGTTGCTGTGTTTCTTCCGGTTGGGTGGATGATGTCGCGGCATCTCGACGTGCTGTCGCTCGGCGATGCGACCGCTGCGGGTTTGGGCAGTTCGGTGCAGCGCACCCGTTTGATACTGCTTCTAATTAGCGTTGCACTTGCTGGAGGCGCAGTCGGCATCGCCGGAGGCATTGGCTTTGTCGGACTAATGGCGCCACACATGGCCCGTATGTTGGTCGGTATCCGCCACGGGATACTCATTCCTGTCTCGGCGTTGGTCGGTGCCATTATACTTGTTGGTTCAGATATGGCTGGGAGGCTCATGTTCATGCCGTACGATCTGCCAGCGGGTATCTTCACCGCGGCCATTGGCGCACCGTTCTTCTTTTATCTGTTATACACGAAACGCCAGTTCGGCAATTGATTTATGAGAACAATCTGGCAGAGATCACAAACGCTGACCGGATTTACTATGGAGGAGAATAACCATGTTTGCAATGAAAAAGGGATTATTAACCATGATCGCCATCATGATGGCGTGCGTACTGTTGCTGTCTGCTTGCGGAAATGCAGATAATAAGACGACGGAGCAGGAAACTACTTCAACCTCGGCAGTTGGGGTAAAAACGGAGGACACGGACAAAGAGGCAACGCCTGAAGCACCCATAGATGAGCCGCGCACGGTCCAACATGCGATGGGTGAAACTGTACTGACAGGTACGCCGGAGCGCGTCGTCGTTCTGACCCAAGAGGGAACAGAGGCTGTATTGGAATTGGGCATTATCCCGGTTGGTGCGGTCAATTCAGGACTTGGCGATAGTTGGTTTTCTCATATTGCGGATGAAATGCAAGGGGTGAAAGAATTGGGTGATGAATCGCAGCCCAATGTTGAGCTTATTCTTGAGCTTCAGCCAGATCTGATCATCGGCAACAAAATCCGCCACGAGCTCATCTACGATCAATTGAAGGAAATTGCACCGACTGTGTTCTCTGAGGACCTGGCCGGGCAGTGGAAGAACAACTTCAAGCTCTATTCCGAGGCGCTGGGCAAGGTA
This sequence comes from Paenibacillus sp. JCM 10914, assembly GCF_001315105.1. Classification (GTDB taxonomy): domain Bacteria; phylum Bacillota; class Bacilli; order Paenibacillales; family Paenibacillaceae; genus Paenibacillus_AQ. Next base: position 106,521 of record NZ_BAZR01000007.1, read on the forward strand.
GCGGATGGGGAAGCAGTCATGGCCAGCTACGATGCGCATATTGCAGATGCCAAGCGTAAACTGGAAAGTCAACTGACCAAAGAAGTATCCATTGTCCGGTTCTTGCCGCAAGCGGTTCGTATATACCAGAAGGATACGTTTGCTGGCGTGATTCTGCAGGACCTGGGCTTCGCTCGCCCGGCCTCGCAGGATGTCGATAATTTCATGGAAGTGATCGATAAAGAGCGAATCGCGGATATGGACGGCGACGTGATGTTCTACTTTAATGCCGACTACGATGAAGAGAAAGGTGGAACGCTCAATCAGCAGGAATGGATGAATGATCCACTGTATGCCAATCTAGACATTGCCAAGAATGATACGGCCTTCCAAGTTGATGAGGTTGTATGGAACTTGGCAGGTGGAATAAAAGCCGCTAATCTGTTGGTCAATGATATCGTACGATACATGGAAGGTCTATAAGGGGTCCGGCCAACCAGTTAAATATGATCGGTTACCAAAAACCAGCTAATATCATGATTAGCTGGTTTTTGAACGATTTCACCTAAATCGATTGATTGAAAAAGAAGAAATATTGTGCTCGGTCTTCCCTGAAGTAATCAATTCGCTTAATATCTGTCCAACGACACTGCTGAATTTAAAGCCATGTCCTGAGAAACCTGATGCAATGGCAACGTTAGGATAAGCCGGATGCAAATCGATAATGAAATCTTCGTCAGGAGTCAGTGTATACATGCAGGTTTTTCCGTATTTCAATTGTCGTGTAGAAGGCATAAAGCGATGTAAAAATTGATTTAAATCTGTTGCGTCTTTCTCTAGTTCACCAAATTCGAGGATGGCTTCATCGGGATTGATTGTTTCTCCTCCATCATGTCGGCCCAATTTGAGTCCGGAACCATGGATGCTTGGAAAACCATAATATTGTCCTTGAGTTGTCTCAAACGAAAAGGCTGGAAAATCCCGATGATTATATAAATCTTCATTGACGTCAAACCAAGCAACTGTTTTTCTTACTGGATTTAATGGCAGCTCTAAATCCAACATGGAAAGTAGGCTTCCTGACCACGCTCCTGCTGAAACCACTAGCCCATGAGCGCTAAAAGTTTGGTCCTGCGTTTTGACGGTAACGCTTTGATCATGAACCAATAATTCTTTCACTTTGCTATTGGTTAAGATGGTGGCTCCGTGCCGCTCTGCAAGGTCCCGATATGCTTCGAGGCACTCCTCACATTTCAGCACTCCTGATGTTGGTTCGAAGCACCCCGTATACTTACTCGGTAAAGTGATGCCAGGCCAACGTTCATTCACTTCATTTGAACTTAAAATTTCAATTGGCAATGAATAGGTTTGTGAACTTGAGATGATATTCTGGATAAAACTCTTGTTCTCGTCGCCCACGTTCAGAACCCCGGTTGGGAGAAATAATGGTTTTCCCGTCATCTGCTCTAACTCGTTCCATAATTCTTGAGCCTTGAGCGCGAGCGGAACGTATTCTTCGCCTTCACCATAAGCATGCCGAATGATTCTCGTGTCTCCGTGATGACTCCCTTTGTTATGGGGTGGGTTAAAGGAATCTAACAACAACGTCTTTTTTCCACTCTTTGCTAAAAAATAACCTGCCGCCATCCCCATCGAACCTGCTCCAACTACAATTACGTCATAATGCATGGCGTGTTATCCCTCCTTGAATAGCTTAACGATTATACCATGTTAATATAAGGTTAATCGATAGGAGAATGATAGCCTCGTCTTCGCGGAGGGGGAGGAGTCGAAGCGATTGTTAAACACTTACAATTGGTTCAACGATTGTTATTGAATTCCGGACGGAATCGAGATTGACTGTTGCGCCAATCGGCAAAGCCGCTTTATAAAAACCATGGCCTGTGGCAAGATTCGTTATGATCGGCTTACCAAGAGGTACAACAAATTCGTTGATTATATCCTCGTAGGATTTTCCATAAGCCGCCTGGCAGCCAGTGCATTCACCCATAATAATACCGATGCAGTCACGAAATTTTCCGGCAAGCTTCAAATCATTCAAGTACCTGTAGACGGTATTGGTAGGTTCATGTGTCTCTTCAAGAAAAAGAATTTTACCCCGCGTATCGATTTCGAAAGGCGTTCCGAGCGTATCGACAAATGATGTCAGATTACCGCCCACAAGCTGCCCCGTCACGTTGCCTGGAACACGGCTTATCAACGGCATCCCCGTTGGATTCAAGATGGTTTGGTTTAATGAATATACGGATGTCGCGGCAAAAAACTGTTCGAAATTATAAGCGGGCGTTTCGGGTTTGAAGTCAATCAGCAGCATGCTATGGAATGTTATGAGTTCCACATATTGATGCAGCACATTTAATAGTACCGTGATATCACTGTAACCTGAGACGATTTTGGGATTATTTCGGATCACATTATAATCTAGGTACGGAAGGATCCCGGCAACTCCTGTACCGCCTCTTGTCGGCAGTATCCATTTGACTTGCTCGTCTTGAAACATCATCATCAAATCGGATGCGCGCTGCTCATCTGTGCCTGCAAGAAACCCGTTTTGCGCATATACGTATTGACCCAATACCGTATTGAACCCCATTGCCCTCAAATATTCGACCCGTGCATTTATTATGTTTGCAGCGAGCGGGCTGCCCAAGGTAACAATTCCAACGGTATCGCCCAACTGCAAGATCGGCGGACGTATCGGCATATGTTTATCCTCCTCCTCTACAACAGTCTCATGATCCAACGAGGGATATAGAGGATAACATCCAGAACCAGCGTGGCGTAACCAGATGAATTGTCCAACCTGCTTCGTCCGGGCCAGTTGATCTTTTTCATGATATGTACCTCATTTTAAATAGATTTGTTGATTTGCGTGTTGATGCTCCTATGTGGGTAATAACACATAAACATCAACATGGACTAAACTCAGAAAGGCGTGATTCATCTTGAATTCAAAAGGTTCTGCTATAATGAAGATTGCGATATTCGTCATGGCGTTATCGCTTACGGCATGTGCGGGAGGAACGGAACCTTCCGCTCCCCCTGAAATGTCACCACCGATGAACGAAGAGGTACCTGCACCTGAGTCGGAGAGCGAACCGACGCCTGAAACGGCGCGGCCACAAAGCGAAACGTTTGATTTGATGACCGCCGAGGGCAACCAGTCACACACAGCGACCTTGCATCAAGGTGAGGGTTTCTCCTTATACGTATTCGAGAAATTTGAATTCGATGCTGGCGAAGGACGGTTGTTTCTCAGCAGCGACCCGGAATACGAGGTCGTCATTGAACCGCTGCCTGCCGATTACGATCTGACAGAGCTTGAAACGAAAGGCCAAGAAGAACTGGAAGCCTTCGGCGAGGTATCCAATCATAGCGGCGAGTTAATCGAGCATCCGCTGGGTTCCGCCGAGCTCTACCTCCAGGCCTCGAGCGGCGAAGGAATCCGCGATTATATCGTGTGGCAGTCGGAAACCGGGGACGCCTTTCTCTTCAGACTTCATAATCCTAAGGGCGAGGCCGCTTCCGATTTTGCCGGACCGGTGCTCGTGTCGTTATCTACGGTACGAAGCGATCTATAATGATAGAGCGTGCATATGCACGTATATGAAGTCGCGAAACCCGCGGCTTTTTTTGTTTTAAAGACAAAGTTCATTATCTAATACGACAGAAGATGACATATATAAGGTATATAATAGGTGGCAGATCCCGATCCATCCATGTAATAAAGGCATGATTAAGAATCCAAAGGAGATGTTGGGCTGTGGGCAAGAAGGTAGATTATAAGAAAGACTATAAACAACTCTATATACCAAAAACGTTGCCGGAGATTGTGGAAGTACCGCGGATGCCATTTTTTATGATCAGCGGTTCCGGGGACCCTAACGGCGAAGAATTCGCCATGGTAACAGAAGCTTTGTACAGTATGAGTTATGCGGTGAGGATGTCTCACAAACGTGAGATCGTGCCGGCTGGATACTATGAATATACGGTATTTCCACTAGAGGGCGAATGGGACTTGCTTGATCGATCAAAGCCAGCGACAGACAAAAGCAATTTGAAATACACGATGATGATCCGCCAACCCGATTTTTTGACGGAAGAACTTTTCGTACGATTTTTGGAACAGTTGAGAAGGAAGAAGTTAAATCCGTACCTTGAGAACATTCAGTTTGCCTGTGTCGAAGATGGATTGAGTTGCCAAATGATGCATATTGGAAGTTTTGACGATGAACCGGAAAGCTTTGCACGCATGGAAGCATTTTGTACAGAACAGGGGTATCATCGTGCAAGTAAAATCCATCGGGAAATTTATTTGTCGGATCCTCGCAAGACAGAAGCGTCAAAGTTGAAAACGGTGCTGAGATTCCCTGTAATAATTGATCCGGACAGGCCGTAGCAGGCATTGTAAAATTTGACGATTAGTCGGGATAAGCAATAACTAAATAGAACCTAGTCAGTTCCTCAGTAGCATTAATATACATGTGTTCCGTGTTGGCGTTAAATTTCAAAGCTTCATTCGTACCCAATTCAAAGTTTTGCCCTTGTATATCGAGCGTAAGCTTGCCGCGCTGTACCAGCAAATATTCCTCGCCTAAATGCTTTTCGGAGACATGCCTGCACCCAGGTTTCAGGTCTACCGTATATATCTCGAATTTCTTGTCCGGATGAAACGGGAATACGGAATAGACAAAATAATTCTCATCGTCATCAACCAAGGGGGTCAACTGATCGATATTGATTTTTTCGATTTGCGGCTGATCCGTATCTTTCAAAAAAGCAGAAAATGATACTTGCATCCCATTGGCAATTTTCCACAGTGTAGTTACGGATGGATTGGATTTACCGTTTTCGATTTGAGCTAACATGGCCTTACTGACTCCGGTCAGTTCCGCCAAACCGTCCAAACTCAAACCGCGCATTTTTCTCATTTTTGCAAGATTGTTTGCTATAACCAGTTGAATGAATTCCATAAAAAACTCCTTGACTCTTATTGTTTGTTTATTATAGCATACATATGAACATTATAACAGACAATAGGATGGAAATATGATGAATGAATGGTCTCACAAAATGGCAAGCGAAAGCGAAAGAAAATCCGCCACCTTTTATCAAGGGGTAAAAGATTGTATCCCAACCCTCATTGGGTATGTCAGCATTGGAATTGCTGCTGGAATTGTAGGAGCTTCCTCTGGTCTTAGCATCCTAGAAATTGCTTTGTTATCCGCGCTTGTGTATGCTGGCGCAGCGCAATTTATTATCTGCGCGTTGATTGTATCAGGAAGTCCCATATCCGTTATTCTATTTACGACTTTCATTGTGAATTTACGCCACTTTTTATTGAGCATGACACTGGCTCCTCATTTCGCAAAATATTCACTAATGAAAAATATCGGGATCGGAACTCTCGTAACAGATGAATCGTTTGGTGTTGCCGTTAACAAAATAGCCCAAAAGCAAAAGATCAATGCGGCTTGGATGAACGGATTGAATGTAACAGCTTATACATGCTGGATTTTGTCTTGTACGCTGGGCGCTATTTTCGGCAAATGGATTTCAAATCCTGAAGTATTCGGGTTGGATTTTTCATTGACGGCTATGTTTGTGGCTTTGCTTGTGTTGCAACTACAGAATATCGACAATGAAAGACTGAAATTTTATCTAACCTTAATTGCTTATGTTGTCATATTGATGCTGGTTCTCAGTATGTTTGTTCCTTCTCATATCGCCATCATCCTATCCACAGTAATTACGGCAACGATTGGGGTGGCCAAAGACAAATGAATGTTAACTTATCGATTTTATTCATCATATTAGGCTGCGCATTCGTAACCTTTGTTCCAAGAATTATTCCATTTATCGTGATAAGAAAGATTGCGCTGCCTGAAGTTGCGGTTAAGTGGCTATCTTATATTCCAGTCTGTATTTTTGCTGCACTGATCGTTGATAGCTTGATCGTTGAAGATGAATCTTTGCTGGCAATCGATTGGAGAGTGCTTGCCGCTATAGTTCCTACGATTGCGGCGGCCTTATGGAGCAAGAGCTTATCCATTACGGTTCTGGTTGGCATCGTATGTATGGCTGTTGTTAGATTGTTGTTCTAATGCAACGGGTACGCTTGAATTAATTCGTCAAAATGATCTCGAATGATTGGATCACTCAAGCTTCGGGTACTGGTACTGTATGAAATCATTCCCCAAAGGAGCTGATGAATGTGAAAGCACAGGTCAGATCATTCTTTGTAAAGGACGATGGCGAAGTTCCTAACAATCCGGACTTGCCGGTCATCGTATACGAAGGCATATTTGCCGAACGCCCGGACAGCCTAGAGGGAGCCTTCAACCGTCATCAATGGACAGGTAGCTGGACGGGCGGCGTATACGACTACCACCATTACCACAGCAACACCCATGAGGTGCTCGGCGTGAAGTCTGGCAGCGCAACCGTCCTCATCGGCGGTGACGCCGGAGAACGGCTCACGCTCGGCGTGGGCGACGTGATGGTGTTACCTGCTGGAACGGCGCATATGAAGATAGACGCCAGCCCCGATTTTGCGGTCGTAGGGGCGTATCCGGGTGGCAGCACACCCAATCTGAGAGAGCGGAATCCGACCGATCGAACGCAGGCAATCGCTGAAATTCGTAACGTGCCTGTTCCGCCCACGGACCCGGTGTATGGGAAGGAAGGGCCGCTACTGGATAAATGGGTGAAGTAACCTGGAGACTCATGCGGTTGGCATCAACTTAGGACAGGGACCCCCGTATGTTTGATATATTGTGTTGGTGGAAGACGCAGCCCATTTAGGCTGCGTCTTCGTCATATCTATGACTGACTGCGGAATAGCCATAAAAAATGACCCATGCACAAGTCGTGGGTTCATCTTGGTCGCAATATGACATTATACTTAATGGAAGAAAATAAAACAATTGAACGCAAAATAACGCTATGATATAATCATTAGCGCTACTGACAAATTCAAAAAAGATGTATTAATTATTACTCCTAATTTAATTTTACATCCGAAACTTTGATTTGTCAATGCACTTTTAATTTCCATAAAAAGGTAAAGGAGTGCGTTCTAGAAGATGAAAGAGAAGAGGTTCCATAAGGAACAGGAACGGCTGGAGCAAGTCAGGAACAAATTGCAGGCCAGAGTAAGCGAACTGGAGCCGGAGGTTGCAGGATTACGTGATCAGGCCGCGGATATTCGCAAGCGGTTTTGGGAAGAATTGACGATCAACACGAGCACGACCGAAGATTTCGAGGACAGCTTTTACTCTGTGCAGCAGCAGTCCGTGATGCTGGCCGAACGGGAGCGCAGTCACAGACGGTTGGTACATCAATGGAATGGCCTAAAGCGGCTGCTGCCGTCGCCATATTTTGGACGGGTTGACTTTCACGAGCATGGTTTGAGCGCAAGCGAGCAGGTCTACATCGGGGTATCTTCATTCATTGACGATGACGGATTGAGTTTTCTGATTTATGATTGGCGTTCTCCGATCGCAAGCCTCTATTACGACTATCCACCCGGTGAAGCTTCTTACGATACACCGGCAGGTCGAATTGAAGGGGTGATGACACTCAAACGACAGTTTCAAATTCAACATGGACACATTCGCAATATGTTTGATGCGAGCGAAACGATTGGCGACGAATTGCTGCAGCAGGTACTCGGTAAGGACGCAGATTCGCAAATGAAGAGTATCGTAGCCACCATCCAGAAGGAGCAGAACACCATCATTCGCAATGATAACAGCAGGATGCTGATTGTTCAAGGTGCAGCGGGCAGTGGGAAAACTTCCGCGGCTCTACAGAGGGTGGCGTATTTACTGTACAAACACCGCCAAACGATTCGGGCCGATCAGATCGTGTTGTTCTCACCCAATTCGATGTTTGGCAGTTATATTTCTTCCGTGCTTCCAGAACTCGGCGAAGAAAATATGCAACAGGCCACGTTTCAGGAGTACATTGACTATTGGCTCAGTGGATCCCTGCGGTCAGAGGATATCTTTGATCAGATTGAATACACGCTGACTGAACAAGGGGTACCGGGATATCCGGCTCGACTTCAAGGGATCGCTTATAAAACCTCTGAAGCTTATCTGAAAGCCCTGCAGAACTACGGACAGTGGCTGGGCCGACAAGGGATGTTGTTCACAGATATCCGGTTTCGTGATCGCGTGTTGATAACCTCCGAGCGTATGAGCGAGAAAATGTACGAGTACGACAGTTCCTTGCCATTATATAGTCGCGTCGCTCTTTTGCAGGAATGGCTCTTGGATCGACTGGCTTCACTCGAACGCAAGGAGCGTCACGCATCCTGGGTCCAGGATGAGTTAAATTATCTCGATAACGAACAGTACGCAGAAGTATTCGGCAAGCTGCACAAAGAGCGTGATTTATTCGATCTCTCGGAACATTACGCTACAATCCACGAGCTAATGAACAAGCAGCGGCGGGGCGATGAAGGCGACATTGATTTTGCCCAGCGGGAGGAAGAGCTGATTCTTCGTGCCATCGTGAAGGAGAGTTTTAAGCCGCTTCGAAAAAGCGTGAAGCAATTTTCGTTTGTCGATTTCATCGGTATATACGCTCAACTATTCGACGACGAAACCTCGTATCGGGACAAAACCAATACGGGTGTCATTCCTCCGCTCTGGCCGGAAATCTGCAGACAGACCAAAGATAAGCTGAGCCGGAACGAATTATTCCATGAGGATGCGACTCCTTATCTGTTCGTAAAAGAACTGGTCGAAGGCGTCAGAACGAACAAGGAGATCCGCCATGTCTTCGTGGATGAGGGTCAGGATTATTCGGCATTTCAATATGAATATCTGAAAAAATTGTTTCCGCGCGCCCGGATGACAGTACTGGGCGATTTTGGGCAAGCGATCTTCATCCAGTCTACCAGTTTGGATGCTGCAGATTCGCCATTAATCCGCCTTTACGGCGAACACGAAACCAGTCTGATTCGCCTTGTACGCAGTTATCGTTCAACAAGTGAGATCGTTGAGTTCACCAAATCAATGCTGCCAGGTGGAGCAGACATTATACCGTTTCAAAGGAGTGGGCAAAAGCCGCTTCTCACCAGCGTGGACAGCAGGGAGAAGCGTGATACGCGCATATTGGGGGATATCGCGGCGCTCAAGGCCGAAGGTTTCGCATCAATCGCTGTCATCACAAAGACTGCGGCGGAGAGCCGAAAGGCTCATGAATCATTACTGAATCATGGCGGAGAAGATTTGCAGCTCATTACGAGGGAGACGCTGAATTTTGAGAAAGGCGTCATGGTCCTCCCGGTGTATCTCGCCAAGGGTGTCGAGTTCGATGCTGTATTGGTCTATGAGGCTTCCTCTGATGTGTATGGTCAGGACAGCGAGCGTAAGCTTCTTTATACAGCGTGTACGCGGGCCATGCATCGGCTCCATCTGTACACGACGGGAGATTGGTCGCCGTTCGTGCAGGAATCGCATGGGAATCTGTATGAGAAAGCAATATACTGATGGATTAGGGTGACATTGGTCGCGCTGACGGTCGTTATCTACGGTTCAAAGCGATTCATAATGATCGACAAAGGGTCATTCGTTTCTCAGAAACGAATGACCTTTTTTGCGATTTACCGTGCCCGTATGAATAACGTGGATTGTTCCAAATTGTGTTAAAATCAAAAGCAATCAGATGTTCCACGATGATCGGGACATCTCTATTTAACCGAGCAAGTCAGGAGGATTTATGATATGCAAAAACGAATTCTGCTTGTAGAAGACGACAACGACATAAATCAGTTGATTGAAAGTCAGCTGAAACAGGATCATTATCACGTTGAATCTGCACGCGACGGAGAGGAAGCACTCGCTCTTTTTCAAAAAGAGATGTTCGATCTAATATTGCTGGATTTGATGCTTCCCAAGGTAAACGGCATGGATTTGCTCAGGCGTATCCGAGAGACCAGCAAAGTTCCTGTCTTGATAATATCTGCGAAAGGCAGTGACCTCGACAAGGCCATGGGCCTTGGGTTTGGTGCGGATGACTATATCAGCAAACCGTTCTCCATGATCGAGTTGACCGCCAGAGTACAGGCTGCCATTCGTAGGTCAACGCTTTACTCAGAAACGGACAGCACACCTACCGAGCCTCCTGTTATTACATATAAGGATCTCATCTTGAATTTGCAATCGTTCTCCGCAAAAACCAAGAATAAAAGCATCCCGCTCACCGCTAAGGAATTTCATATCTTAAAGCTGCTTATGACCAATCACAGCAGGGTATTCACTAAGGAACAAATCTACCAACTCATCTGGGAAGACGAATATTATGGGAATGAGAACGTGATCAATGTTCATATCCGAAGACTTCGGGAGAAAATTGAAGAGGATCCGTCCACTCCGCAATACATTCGGACGATTTGGGGAATCGGATACAAAATGGGGGATTAGGCGATGATCCTTCTTTTATGCGTCATTATCGGCGTATTGGCTGTAATCATTGGCTGGCAATGGTATTCCAGAAGAAAACGGAATCAAATTATTCTTGAAATAACAAGTGGAATCTCAAACATCTTGGAATATGAAACCACTGAGAAAGTACTGGTACCGACTGGCGATGACCCGATTCAGCAACTGCTTATACAGATTAACCGTCTTCTGGATAACAAGCAGAAGGTCTTTGCGGATTATGCCAGAACGAAGGACAGCCAAAGGAAAATGATCTCGAACATGTCCCACGATCTGAAAACTCCGCTGACGGTCATACTGGGCTATACGGAAAAACTGAATCAGAAGAATTCGTTGACAGCACAAGAAGAGGAACAAGTGATTCTACGGTTGAATGAAAAAGTGAACGGTCTGATCTCATTGCTTAATCAATTCTTCGACCTTGTCAAAATCGAATCGGAGGACTATGACATCGCGTTAAGCAAAATATCGCTGAGCGAGGTTTGCCGAAACACCGTCCTTGAGTTTTACGATCTGCTGATCTCCAAAAATCTTCGGGTGGAGATCGACATTCCTGAACAGCCTTATTATTTCCATGGTAACAAGGATGCGCTGCATCGAATATTAAGCAATCTGATATCGAATTCCATCCGCTATGGTAGCATGGTGGCGTGTTCGGGTTAACGGTTCGGGATGAAGGGGAAATCGTAGCTGTTGACGTTTGGGATCGTGGCAAAGGGATCGCAGAGATTCATCAAGAACGTGTATTTGAAAGACTCTATACCCTGGACGATGCTCGAAACCCGCAATTTCATGGAAGCGGGCTGGGACTCAGTATTTCTAAACGTTTAACGGAGGAGATGAACGGGACGATCAGTCTAAGCAGCTCACAGGCTGAGAAAAAAACAACCTTCACCTGCAAATTTAAACAATTAACCTATTAAATAAATGAGAGAGGTTGTTCTGTCGTTCAACGTCTCTTTTTTTTCTCGATTGTAACTAAATTTCATTCTTAAGAAACATGTAAGAATTGAGAAAGGAATAATTTAACTCTCCAGTCTATGATAAAGGTAACCAAAGGAACACATTGTAATCGAGGTGGTGTAATTACATGAATTACATTATTCAAACTTCTGAACTGACGAAAACAGTAAAAGGAAAAGCCATTGTATCCAGTGTCAATCTGAATGTGAGAAAGGGCGAGATTTATGGTTTGCTGGGACCTAACGGCGCTGGCAAGACAACGATCATGAAAATGCTCACGGGCCTCATTCTTCCGACCTCTGGTGCGATCATGTTATTCGGCAAGAAATTGTCCGAAAGCTCGAAAGAGGGCTTGAAGCGCGTAGGAAGCATCATTGAATATCCGATCTTTTTCGAGCATATGACGGCCATGGAGAATCTCCAGATTCACTGCGAATACTTGGGCTATTATGATAATAAAGCGATTCACCAAGCATTGGACTTGGTCCAATTGAAAGGCATCGAGGAGAAAAAAGTGAAAGAATTCTCGCTGGGTATGAAGCAGCGTCTTGGCATTGCAAGAGCAGCTATCACCAAGCCGGAATTGATCGTGCTGGATGAACCCACGAACGGACTGGATCCAATCGGCATTAAAAATATGAGGGATTTGGTTCGAACGCTGAACCAGGAATATGGCATCACGTTCCTGCTGTCCAGCCACATCCTGGGGGAAATCGAGCAGGTAGCAGACCGCATCGGCGTGATTCAGAATGGTCGATTGGTGGATGAAGTGTCCTTGGCCGACATTCAGCGGCAGCGGACCGATTATATTGAAATTTTGACCTCGAACGTGCAGAAATCTGCCTTTTTACTAGAGCATGAGCTGCTAATATCTAATATTAAAATCGTAAAAGATCAGCGCATCCGAATCTATGATGCCGATATATCGCCGGGTCAAATCACGAAGCTGCTGATAGCGCATGAAATCGAGATCGAGGAGATCCAGAAACATACCAGCACGTTGGAAGACTATTTCTATCACCAAATGCAAGGAAAGGAGTGAATCCGAAATGATGAAGTTAATAAGACTTGAATGGAGGAAGTTAGAGCGGAAAAAAGTGATCGGCGAAGTCATTACGTATTGGGTCATAATCATGTTGTTGCCGGTCTTATTTCTCAAAGTAGTCTTTGTCGATATGCCAATGATTCGTTTTGGCGAGAGTTATGCAGCTGCAATGGAGCTGATGCTGCCGATTCAGCTGGGGTTTCTGTTGTTCGGGGCTTCCCTGATCAATCATGTATTCATTGAAGAATATAAGAACAAAACGATCGCCCTTTCATTCGGATACCCGCTAAGTCGAAAAAGACTTGTCTTAGCCAAAGTACTGTTTATTATCATTGCGGTTTTCTTCGGCACGCTGGTATCCTTTGTGCTTAGCGGTATAGCGACCTACGCGTTCGATCATATCCTGGATGTCATTCCCGGAACACCGACGGTGACAGACCTGATGAATTATGCGGCTCGGATGGTCATTCACTCCATCGTCGTCGCACTCGCCTCTTTGATTCCGCTATTTTGGTTTGGAGTATGGAAGAGAGCGGTCATCCCCACGGTTATTTGTGCCGTCTTCCTGATGCAGTTCCCTAATTTTGTTGGACTGCTTCGAATTACGTTGAATCCGGACTTTCTATATGCCTTATTCAGCGTACTAGGTGTGGCCAGTATCTTCTTGTCGGTTAAATTCGTGAATAAATTAGGAGATTTGTAAAGGAGAGGAGGGGACATGATGACAATCAATATAAAGACAGCCTTGCTTCCGAGCGGAGAAACGCTAAGCTACAGAGAAAGAGCCGGAACCGAACCTTGCATGCTCTTGATACACGGGAATATGGCTTCTTCAGAACTGTGGGAACCGTTATTTGGAACATTCTGATATGACCCAGCGTGTAATAGCAGTCGATTTGCGCGGTTATGGCGAGTCCAGCTATCTGAATCCAATTCATGAGATTAAGGATTTTTCTATAGATTTATATGAATTCGTAAACCAACTGGATTTGGATCAGGTCATCGTCATGGGGTGGTCGAATGGAGGAGGGATCGCCATGCAATTTGCGGCCGACTATCCGGATCGCGTACAGAAGTTGATTCTGTTGGCTTCCATCTCGACCAGAGGATACGCAGCTGTGAATGCCGAAGGTGATCGTCTGCAGACCAAGGAGCAAATAGCTAACGACCCCAGTCTAACGATGACCTTTCAGGCAAATCAGAAGCAGGATCAGGATTATTTTGAACAGGCGATGGGTTATTTTATGTTCAATAACCGTCAATCCGATGCGATGTCTCGTGCGAAGTACGTCCAGGCCAGCATTCAGCAACGAAACATGATCGAGGTTGCCGATGCCGCAAACCGATTCAACATCAGTACCGTGTCCAATGGACTAACGGATGGAACAGGGGAGCTACACCGTATTCAATGCTCCGTACTTGTCATCTGGGGTGTCAAGGATTTGATTACTACACGACAGATGACAGAGGAAATTATCGAAGATTTTGCTAGTCATGGAAAAACGGTCCGGTATATTACCTTAGACGCAGGTCACTCTCCGCTTATCGATGATCTACATGGATTGGTTACTTCCGTCAATGCGTTCATCACGCAGTCATGATAAGCGCGCTCAATATTCAAAACGAAGTTAAAATTTGATTTTATTATATCTACATTTGACCACCTACTACAAAATGTAGTATATTATTACTACTACGTAGTGTAGTAATTCAACTCGTTATGGACGCATAACGAATTAATGAGGTGTTCACTGTGAACCAAGTTCAAAAGTTATCGGATACGGAAAAGGAATTAATGGAGGCGATTTGGGCGTGTACTCCCCCTGTAACCTCCACTGAACTATTGAGTATGTTTGCTCAAAAGGGAAGAGAATGGAAAGCACAGACCGTGTCCACTTTTCTATCGCGTTTAGTGGACAAAGGGATACTTACCGCTACGAAACATGGACGTTCAAACCAATATGTGCCGCGTATTTCTCCTGAGGAATATAAGCTGCTAGAAACGCAGCACGTCTTGGACGGGTTGTATCAAGGCTCCATTAAAAATCTGATTTCAGCTATGTATGACGGCGACAAGCTATCTGATCAAGACATTAATGAACTGAAAAAGTGGTTTTCAGAAAAGTAGGTGCAGCTGATGAACAACATTCTTGAGAATCTGTTTTCACTGACCGTAGCTGGAAGTGTCGTTACAATTAGTATTCTTTTATTGAGACTAGTACCCACCGATATCTTCCCTACCAAGTGGCGTTACAGACTTTGCATATTGGCTGTAGTATTTTATCTTGTACCTATAACCCTTGGCATTCCATGGTTTTCACTGCTCTCTACTTCCCACACAACAAGCCTACATCATACACAACCAGTGTATTCTTCAGGGTTCATATTGGAAACGTTCATGCCAGAAATCACCATTTCAGCAAACGTAGCCTATATCCTTTTAAGCTTATGGGCAATTGGAGCTATTGGTTTTGCTGTTTGGCAATTATATTGTTATCGAAGATTTTTAAACGAACTAGAACATACGCGCACCATCGTACCGAAGAACAGCGAAGCAGCTACACAACTCCATGTAAACAAGGAAAAACTTGGCCTTAGAAGTAACGTCAAGCTCGCTTACAGTCCTATAATACGGAGTCCCATTCTTGTAGGTCTTTGGAAACCAACCATCTATCTCCCACTAGAGAATTATGCAAATATAGACATGGGAATGGTGATCCACCATGAGCTGACTCATCTAAAACGGAAAGATTTATGGATCAAGGCGTTCACGTTGGGAGTCAGTGCTTTGCATTGGTTTAATCCTTTGGTTCACACGGTCCGCAAGGAGGTTCATACCTGGGGCGAGCTGTCTTGTGATGAAGATGTCGTCAAAGAGATGTCCCATGCAGAGCGAAAACGCTATGGCGAAACGATTCTGAACGTAATGGCAGGATCAAGGAATTTACCCGTGCAGTTTTGCGCCTCTTTATCCGGTGATGGCAAACAATTAAAAAGGAGATTAACGATCATGCTAAATGTGAAAAAAATGAAAAGAAAAACATTGTTTTTATCGATAACAGCGGTATTGTTGATTGCAGGGATTAGTACATCCGCAGCAGCATGGGCTTCAAACGCTACACCACAAATCGTTGCAAATACGGAGACGAATCCATCTGAGAGAGTGAGTGCTGTTGCTGAGGAAGGGCCCACACATAGCCCAGTCTTGGAACCCGAAGTAGTGGCACCCTCTGAGAAAGGGCCCACACATAGCCCAGTCTTGGAACCTGAAGTAGTGGCACCCTCTGAGAAAGGGCCCGCACAAAGCCCAGTCTTGGAACCCGAAGTAGTGGCACCCTCTGAGAAAGGGGTTGTTAATGCCGAGGAAGGGCAAATACTAAGCCAAATCACGGAACCTCAAGCAGTCCCCTCTGAAAGAGTGAGTGTTGTTGACGGGGAGAGGCCAGTATTAAGGCCAATCACGGAACCCGAAGTAGTACCCGCTACTGTTAATGAGTAAATGCAGAGGCGGTTGCTTCTGAAATACATCTTATTAAAAGCTAAATAACGATTAGAACACAGCCTGTTGAAAAAAACTCAACAGGCTGTTCATGTGTGCTAATGAACCTTAACACTTGGTTTGAAAGTTTGCTTGTCCTTCCAAAATTGCATGCAAGAATTTTTTCGATTTTCTCAAGCGCTTCTGAATATCTTCGATTTCATTGATTTTTCGTTCGACCATTTCCTGCTTTGCCTCGTACGATAAATTAAGTTGTTGATTTATCAGCAAACTTAATTCTTCTATAGAGAAGTCTACGGATAATAACGATTTCACATCATCCAGAAAATCAACAATTTCTTCAGAATAAATACGATAATTATTGTCGTCTCGTTTAACAAATATGTTCGGAATTAGGTTTTTACGTTCATAGAATCTCAAGGTTGATATGGGCAGACCAGTTAATTTAGAAACTTCGTTTATTTTCATCAGATGACCTCTTTTTTTGTTATTGCTATAAACCTAGGTTCATAGTTCATACTACGAATATGATAACGAACGACATACACCATGTCAAAAATCAAACGATTATCAAGAAGGAGAAATGATATGTTTAAGCATATTCTAAACAACGATTTTGCGAATATCGTCAAGGGACGACGTTCCGTTCGCAATTATGATGAGAACGTTAAAATTTCGAAAGAAGAGCTAAGCGAAATGATATCAGAAGCCGCTTTAGCTCCATCCTCCGCTAATATGCAACCATGGCGAGCCATTGTGGTTCATACTCCGGAAGGAAAAGATAAATTAAGACCTCTTGTACGGTTCAATACATTACAAAATGATACTTCATCCGCAATGTTGTTGATTTTTGGCGATACCCAAAGCTATTTATACACGGAAGACATTTACAATACAGCTGTGGAACAAGGGAAAATGCCAGCCGAAGTACGAGACCGTCAACTTGAAACCATTCTATCGATGTACCCGACTCTGCCCAAAGAAACGAAAGTTGAAGTTGCAAAAATCGATAGCAGCCTCTTTGCGATGCAGTTCATGTTAGTCGCGCGTGCACATGGATATGACACGAATCCTATGGCAGGCTTTGAAGTTGATCGGCTAGCAAAAGCATTTGATTTGGATGAAGAACGCTTTGTTCCCGTCATGATCATCTCAATCGGAAAAGCCAAAGAAGAGGGATACGAATCCGTCCGATTAAGTGCCGACAAGTTTACGACTTGGGCGTAGAACACTTAGATTCAACTTACATCTGTTGTTTATCACAATTGTAAAGCTGTATGGATAAGGCAGGTGCCGTTACCAGGTCAAATGTCCGGTCATAAGAATATGAAGAGAAGAACGGCTTACTCCAATTGCGAGGATGGTGGAGATTTAATGTCACACAACCGCAAACCAGCAGGTACCCGATTGACGGGAAGGATCGTGGTGCCGGGTAACCCGTCTTACCATGCGGCTAGATTGGAATACAACAGGCGCTTTTCCAAGTTTCCACGGGTTATCGTGTTTTGCAGACGAACGCAGGATGTGATCAACGCAGTCAAATGGGCTCGTGAGCGTGGCGTGCGGATTCGAGTGCGCAGTGGGCGGCACAGTTATGAAGGATTTTCGACTATCGATGGCGGAATAATTATCGATGTGAGCGAGATGAACAAGGTGCAAGTGGATCGCAAGAACATGGTGGCCCATGTTCAGACGGGCAATCCGTTATCCCGCGTATACAGGAAGCTATGGAATAAGCATGTAGCACTCCCGGCTGGCACTGCACCCGACGTGGGCATTGCCGGGCTTACCTTGGGAGGTGGAATTGGACTGTTGTCGCGTAAATATGGACTTACCTGCGACAACTTGAAACAGGTGAAGATGGTCGTAGCAGCAGGACGGCAAGGGGCGAAGACGATCATAGCAAATAAGAAGAAACATGCCGATCTGCTCTGGGCATCACGAGGTGGAGGTGGAGGCAACTTCGGGATTGCTACCGCATATACGTTTCGGGTAAGGCCGATCCGGACCGTCTCCATCTATAGTATTACTTGGAAATGGCGCGATCTGGAGAAGGTATTCCCGGCTTGGCAGCGCTGGGCACCTGCGGTCACAAACCGCTTAACCTCAACCATCGAGGTGGCTGCCAAACAAGTGGGAACGATCGTATCTACCGGGCAATTACTGGGGGGAGCAGCGGAACTTAGGCGATGGATCCAACCATTACTGCAACAGGGAACTCCAATGAAGGTCATGGTGCGGACCGTGCCTTTTATCGAAGCAACCCGCTTTTTTGCCGCAGGGGACCTGCACCTGGAACCGAAGTTTAAAATAACCGGGGCTTTAGGGTTTAAGCCGCTGCCACGTGAAGGTGTACGGATGATTCGCGACTTCTTGTCCGAAGCGCCCAATAAGCATTCTACCGTGTGGTGTCAAAGTTTAGGCGGATCGGGTAGCGCAGTGAGCCGGATATCTCCGACTGCAACGGCCTATCCACATCGGAGGGCAGAGATTTACGAGCTATCGGCGCGTTGGAGGAACGATAGTGAGCAGCAGCGAAATATCCAGTGGGTGAAAAGGTTCCGTAAAGCGTTGCGTCCCTTCGTTAATGGGGATTATGTGAACTTCCCGGATTTACAAATCAAAAACTGGCCAAAGGCGTATTATGGTGTGAATTTTGCCAGATTGAAGCGGGTAAAACAGAAGTATGATCCTCATGATGTATTTCGCTTCGCACAGAGCATTCCGGTGGGGAAGCGTTCCGGTCGAGGAACAAGAACATGAAGATTGGGAAAGTCGCATACGATGCGGCTTTTTTATTTGGTGATAAAAATTCAGCTGAAATCTGCCGGGATATGCTCAGAATTAAATCGCTATAGGTCTGAACTTAACCCCCAACCTCAAATTGATCGTGCAATCTGCGCAAGCGGTAAGCATTCATGGCAAATTCGCGCACCTCTTCAAGGATGCTGTAATTGGCCCATGCGCCTGCAACTGCGCCGATCCCGGGTACCATCTGCAGCATTTTCCTGAAATCCATCGCATCGCGATATTCGATCTGGAATGTCTCCCAGTCCATATTCTTGGAGTATTCCGCGTCAGAGAGCCACTGTTCCTTTTCAATATGCCAATGCTTGATAGAGTTAAGCAGCTTGGTCCGATTTTCCGGCCCTGAAAACGTCATTTGAAATACTTTGAGAATGAATACCCGTTCGGAGAAGTGTCTGGTGTCATAACCGTAAACATGCGCCAGTTCGAACAGAAATTTCATCTTGATCGCAATCAAAGCCGGGAAGTCTACCATGCTAAACATAATACCGCCAGCTCCTGTTCCAGCACCTTCGGCAACCGCGATTTTTTGGTACAGGGCAAACAACTCTTTCGCTTCTTGATCGGCGGATTCCAGTTCCAGAGCACGCTGCACCGGACGTTTAGGCGTATATTCCGCACCGAACAGGGCCGTGCGCACGATTGAACGCACTGTGCTCGTAATGATGTTATGAACCTTCGGGGAAATCAAATGATTGATTCGATTGCTGATGCTTTTCGATGTTTTTTCCAGCCACCCCGGAAGTTTAAACATTTTGTGTTCCCAATCGGCAATTTCCCTCCGTACTTTATGTTCGTAATTCATGATCACTCGCTCCTCCATAAAACTTGCTGTTGTCCATATTGTATCGAATCATTCCCTGATTCGGAACAGACTTTGGCAGGTAGCGAACCTCGACTAAAGTCCAGCTTCGCACGCTTGCGTGCATGACATGCTTAGAGAGGTTGATCAGATCACCATGAACATTCGTTAATATTGGCAGAGGGTACCGATTAAGCGATTTTCAGAATTAGAACCGAGGCATTAATAACGGGAGTATCTTCCACAGTTGTATCTAAATCCACGATACCAACAACATCATCGATGCGATTCAACGTTAGCACGCCGCCTGCTGTCAGGCTCACAAGCGTTTGGCCGGTATAAGGCCTCGAATTAATGTCGGTTCCATAATTGCTTCCGGCAACCAACGCAGCGTTGAAATACAATCCAAATACGCTGCTTTCCTCCTCTGCTTCAGATCTGGCAAACACTTCCCATTCAATGCTGTACAGGCCGGTCTCCAATATGATAATTGCAGAAGGTGCCGTAAAAGACAACGCTGTACCGAGCACGACGGCTGTATCGTCGAATTGTACAGCTTGCCCTTCCCCGCCTGGCGTAGGCGCAGCTGCAAGCGCCTGTTCTATCGTGCTGCTGACGAATAAAGCCGATGTCACAAACGGCGGTCCAGTAGGACCTGGAGGCCCCGTTACACCTGCAGGTCCTTGTAGTCCAGTCGCTCCCGTAGCACCAGTCGGTCCGGTCAGCCCTATCTCACCTGTCTGCCCCTGTGGCCCTTGTGGCCCTACCGCTCCTTGAGCTCCTTGAGCTCCTTGAAGTCCTTGAAGTCCTTGAAGTCCTTGAAGTCCTTGAAGTCCTTGAGGTCCTTGAGGTCCTTGTGGCCCCTGAGGTCCTTGGGGAGCGTTCACTATGACCTCGGGACTAACATGAACCGTAGGTGGAGGACAGCTTACCCGAACGATTTTATTCTTCATATTTTTTTTTCTGCAGTTTCTCTTCTTGAAGTGCAACGGATTTTTGCAGCTCCGCTTACGCCTATTAGATGAACAACTACTCAACATCAACACCTCCATATGTGATTGCTTTACCATATGAAGATGACTGATAAAGATGTGGACTTGTACCCATCAGGTTTTCGATCTCGTTGTAAATGGTCACTTGCACCTTGCAAACTATCACTCTAGTGATAAGTAACCACCATGCGTCAATATAAGAGAACCTTAAGGCATATTATTTGGCGAAAACGGTGATATGAATAGGCAATAATCTGAGATAATCGGGCTATCGGTCATGATACGAATTAAATCATAATAAAGAGGCAATCGTGCGATGCATGTGCTGCGGTGTAATAGAATCAAATAATGGCAAGAAACTGGAGGATGTTATATGCAAAAAGTAATACTGAACAATGGGTTAGAGATGCCCATACTCGGTTTTGGCGTGTTTCAGATTGCAGATCCAAATGAATGTGAACAAAGCGTTTATGACGCTATTATGGCAGGCTATCGGCTGATGGATACGGCTGCCTCTTATTTGAATGAAGAAGCCGTCGGCAGAGCGATCAAACGAAGCGGCGTGGCAAGAGAAGAGCTATTTATTACCACGAAACTTTGGGTACAGGATACTGGTTATGAGCGCACGAAGATTGCATTTGAAAAATCGTTGGCAAGATTGCAATTGGATTATTTGGATTTGTATTTGATTCACCAGCCATTTGGCGATGTGTATGGCTCTTGGCGCGCGATGGAGGAATTGTATCGAGAAGGTAAGGTCCGTGCCATTGGGGTTAGCAACTTTCAAATGGATCGATTGATCGATTTGATTATTCATCATGAAGTAGTCCCGGCCATAAACCAAGTAGAGACGCACCCTTTCAATCAGCAGATCGAAAGTGCCAAATTCATGAAGGAGCATCATGTTCAGATTCAATCCTGGGGGCCGTTCGCGGAAGGTAAAAATAACTTATTCGAGAATGAAGTATTGGCATCGATCGCTGAAAAGCATAATAAGTCCGTTGCCCAGGTGGTTTTGCGTTGGTTAATGCAAAGGGAGATCGTTACGATCCCAAAGTCGGTTCATCCAGAAAGAATGATCGAAAACTTCAATATCTTCGATTTTGAATTAAGACAGGAAGATATGGCGTCGATTAATACACTGGATACAGAACAAAGCTTGTTCTTCTCACATAATGATCCTGAAATGGTGAAATGGATCAGCAACCGCAAACTTGATATCTAACTCATGTTATCACGTAAGACAGCATGATCAGCCATGACCGATTTATACTGGTCATGGCTTTTTGCGTTGTCGCTGATCAATTGAAAGTGGAATGTATAGGTTATGCTTTGATGTACACACGAAGGACACAAGATTGTTCTATACTGTTCTTGAGCTGCTAGACGAAAAGTGTAATGGAGTTCCCGATGTTCGATTATAAAATGGTCAACCATGGATCAGCATATGATTTATCGGGTAAACGAAGTATGTAAGCTATTAGACCGACATGTTGGACTAACTATAATTCAATAAGCCGTGGAAGATGTGGAGTGTTATATCATGAGACGAAACGTATTAGTGGTTGAGGATGATCTTATGCTAAGGGAACTCATCACTGACTACTTCAAAAAGGAGAAGTGGGAAGTATTCGAAGCGGAGCATGGAAGGTCCGCATTAGAGATTTTCGAGAAGGTGTCCATTGATCTGTTAGTGCTGGATATCATGATGCCGGAGTTGGATGGATGGTCGGTATGCCGCCGCATTCGGGAGACGTCCGACGTACCGATTATTATGATAACGGCTCGAGCCGAGGAAGATGACCAGCTTATGGGCTTCGAGCTTGGCGCTGATGAGTATGTAACAAAGCCTTTCAGTCCGAGGGTGCTGGTAGCTCGCGCTGCTTCCTTAATGAAAAGAAAGGAAGGGACCGTGGGAAGGGACGGCGATCTTCTGATGTACGGCGATCTCCGTGTGGATCGAAAAGCACATACCGTCATGGTTTCGGATACTCAGATCAATCTATCTCCCAAAGAGTATGACTTGCTTCTTTTCCTGATCAAGCACTATGGGAAGGTCCTGTCGCGCGATTATATATTGGACGCGGTTTGGGGTTACGATTACATGGGAGATCTTCGAACCGTTGATACGCATATCAAGAAATTAAGAGCCAAGCTTGGAACTGAAGACCGATTAATTGCTACGGTCATTCGCACAGGCTACAGATTCGAGATGGTGCCATGAAGAGAAGCAGCGTTGTTGTTAAATTGTTTGCCGTGACGTCTGTTTCGATATTGGTTGTTTTTTCTCTGATCATAGCAGCGCAAGGCTTGTTCTTCGAGCAGTTCTATCGCTCGTTCAAGATTCAGGGATTAGAGCGGGACATACATGAGATCGCGTTGAAGATGGATGAGACGGGTGCCGAGGAACGCCGAACTGTTCAACTACTCGGTCAGTTCATGAATGAGAAGGATGCGAGCATCGCCGTTTTGGACGATCATTTTGACCGTCTGCCCATCCATCCGTATTTTCTGGAAATTCAAACAAATAGCAAGGTCATCAGGATTCTCCTTCCTGAAGCGATGTCGCTGGAAGATATACCGCAGGGGATGACGGTTGGGGATAAGCTAGTGGTCGACGGCATCTTCATGGATGAGAAAGATACGATCATGCAACCAGTGGACATTCAGCCTACACAATCCGTATCGGGGGAGGGACTGGTGCGGGTTAGCGGTGAGATCAAAGACCTGCTGCTCCCGGCGAAGCGTTCTTACAACCCGTTATATCAAGATATGCAAGTAGATGAAGCTTTGCTGGCATGGAGGCAGGCAGCGGAATTCGATGATGGTCTCTTACGGAACGATGAGACTGCTCAGACAGCATGGACCGATCAATGGAGCGGAATCGAGTATGCGATTCTGATTCGGCCTTTAGGGGAAAGCCAACCGGAACAATACCTGTTGGTGATGGCTTCCATGCAGCCGGTGGGGGAAGCCGTTGGAGTTCTGAAGCAATATTATATCTACTTGGCGCCGGTCATCGTTTGTTTGGTATTGTTATTGTCCCTCCTTTATTCTCGCATGGTCGCCCGTCCGTTGGTCCAATTGAATCGTAACGTGAAGAACCTGGCACAGTTAGATTTCTCAGCATCGGCAGAAATCCGGACGAAGGATGAGTTCGGAGAACTGTCGCGCAACATGATGACGATGTCAATGAATCTGGAGCAGGCGCTCAGAGAACTGACTCATGCCAATGCGAGGCTGGAAGAGGATATGGAAGAAAAACAACGATCCGAACAGCTCCGCAAAGAGCTGATCGCGAATATCTCGCATGAGCTGAAGACGCCGCTGGGTATCGTGAAAGGGTATGCGGAGGGATTGCAGGATGACGTGGCGGAGGAAAAAAGAGAACGATACCTCGCATTCATCGTGAACGAGACGAACCGGATGAATGATTTGATTATGGACATGCTGGAGCTTTCCAAATACGAAGTGAATGCGGTTCGTTTGCAGACCCGAACCTTCTTATTGAGCGAGATGATTCAGCAGACAGCTGATTCGTTCGTCCAGCAGTTGGAGCATAAGGGGCTTCGTGTCAGCCTTTCATATGGTAGCGCAGAAGCCGTGAGCGTGCAGGCTGATTCCAAACGAATGGAACAAGTGATTCGCAATTTATTGAGCAATGCCGTTCGTCATGCAGAAGAGAACAGCGTCATTACTATCAGAACCTTGCAAATGTCTCCAGCGAAAGTCACCACATTCATTGAAAATGTCGGGACACCCATAGCTAGGCAAGATCTGCACAGGATATGGGATCAATTCTATCGAGTGGAGCGTTCCCGCGATCGAAAATCGGGAGGTACGGGCCTGGGGCTCGCGATTGTGAAACATATTTTGGAACTGCACGGCAGTGAATTCGGCGTCATGAATACGGAACAGGGTGTAGCCTTTTATTTTACATTGAACGAAAGCGGAGGGGATTATGATGAAAAACTATAAATCGATGTACTTAATTATTGCTCTAATGCTCCTTCTTATGAGTACCGCATGCGGTACCCCGACTAATACGAACACGGCGGCTAATCAGGAGGATTCAGGAATTGAAGCCGATACGCCGCATGAAGACCAGGATTCCTCCCCGGACCCATCCGAAGAAATCTTGATTGTAATCGATCAAACGCCTAAACCAATTGAGGGCAACAGTTTTGATTTCGTGGTGAAGCAACTGCCGACAGGGTACGCACTGGCGGAGATCACCTGGAAATCCGATCAACGCGAGATTAGCAACACCGTTCAACAAGCAATCGAGCATGGGCAAAACGGAGAAGATGGATTTTATATCAGTGGCAATGGGCAATTTTCTGGGTTTATTTATCCAGACGAGCTGAAAAATGAGGAAGGCCAGGTCATCTTCCGCTTCATCAATGAGGAAGATGACCAAGAATTAACTTGGGAGAAAAGCATCACGTTAAATTAGCGATAAGGACATCGTCGAGCATTCTCCTTTGGAAGCCGCATTTTATGCGGCTTTTTTTAATTTGGTCAGCCGAATAAACGGATCGGTGCATTATTCACCAATATCTGTACGATAATATGGCTGTCTATAAGTAATCCAGTGCAATGAAATTATCTTAGAAGTGGAGGTAAGAGTTCAATTGAAAGGTGAACTGATTATTAAGTTGAAAAAATCAGATAACTTTGCACCCATCGATCCAGAGAGTCTTGCCGGTACACCCGTGCTTACCCCATTCACAAAGCTATTAAATGAAGAGAACATCAGGATTCGTCCACTAGTTCCTGATTTACAAGTTGAGTCCTTGGAGGATGGCGAATCTAATCAAGAGACGAATCTATCGGTTCTGTCAGGTTATTACTTGGTTGATGCACCTGACGATAGACTTGAGACACTACTCGCGAAGTTTAATGGGCGGGCGGAAATCGAAGCTGCCTATATCAAACCTCCTGCACAACCTGCTTCAACTCTCGCGGCTCCAGAGACCACGCTCCGACGCCAGATCTTTCTTCACGTCAGGGATATTTGGACGCCTCGCCTAATGGAATCGACGCACGATATGCGTGGACCATACCTGGTGGAACAGGAAGCAATGTGAACATCATTGATATTGAGGGAGCTTGGCGGTTTGATCATGAGGATTTGAATCAGAACCAAGGCGGGGTCATCGGTGGACAAGAGTCATCTGACCCGGGATGGCGAAATCATGGAACAGCAGTGATAGGCGAGTTTAGCGGAGATCAAAATCCATTTGGCATTGTTGGGATATGTTCCGATGCGAACGTAAGGGCCATATCGATTTTTGGGAACAGCTCGTCTTCAGGCGCAATCGTTCAAGCCGCTAACTCTCTTCAACCTGGGGATATTATCTTGATCGAACTACATCGTCCGGGACCAAGATATCAATACCAAAACCGCCCTGATCAAGGTGGGTTTATTCCGATTGAGTGGTGGCCGGACGACTTTGACGCGATCCAATACGCTACCGGTCGAGGTGTAATTGTGGTGGAAGCTGGAGGAAACGGTTCGGAAAATCTAGACGATCCACTGTACGATCAAAGACCTACGAACTTTCCAGCCCAGTGGACAAATCCGTTTAACAGGTCAAATCGAGATTCCGGTGCCATCGTCGTAGGCGCGGGTGCTCCCCCACCAGGCACGCATGGACAAGACCATGGTCCTGCGAGATCACGCCTTTCTTTCTCCAATTACGGTACCATCATGGATGCTCAAGGTTGGGGTAGGGAAGTAACTACTACTGGGTATGGAGATATACAAGGAGGGACTGACGAAAATAAATGGTACACCGATTCTTTCAGCGGCACCTCAAGCGCATCTCCGATTGTTGTTGGTTCACTTGGTTGTGTACAAGGCGTGCTGCGTGCACATAACCTAAACATATTAACCCCAATAATCGCTAGAAATTGGCTGCGTGAGACAGGATCTTTACAACAAGATGCTCCTGATCGTCCTGTATCGCAAAGAATCGGAAATTTACCTGATTTAAGACAATTGATCGCTAAAGCGTTAAATCAATGACAGCTTAAAAATATCACTAAAATCAATAACCTCCTTATTTAAGAAGGAGGTCGCCGGGGCGATATCGGCCCCGTTTTGTGCTGCAACATTCAATCAGATTATTTCTTAGACCATCCTTATGACTTCAAACTAAATGTTCAACAGGGCAGTATGATTTCAATTTTCGTGCCTTGCCGCACTTTGGATTGTACATGGATCTCACCACCGTGTGCTTCCACGATGGTCTTGGCAATGCTCATCCCAAGCCCCGAGCCAACGGTCGATTCTTCCGTATTTGTCCCCCGATAGTAACGAGTGAACAGATGATGCAGCGTATCTTCATCCATTCCTTGGCCGTTATCGATGACCCGTATGCAGGCTTTGCCGTTCATCCTGCCGATGGAGACAGTGACCGTCACACCCGGCGGATTATGCTTCACGGCGTTGGATAGCAAGTTGTCCATCAACCGCTGTATCCAGGTTCCATCGGCTTGTATTAACAGAGGACGCTCTTCCCCGATGTAGTGAAACTGGTACTCCGACATGGTAGCATCATTGACGTATTTCAACACGGAATCGCGCACCAACTCAACTAAGTCCATCTCCCGAAGCTCCATAATTGCATCTCCCTGTTTGAGCTGATGGATCATGGAAAAGTCGGAGATCAGCTCCAGCATATAATCCCCTTTCTCGCGAATCGTCGATCCCATAATCCGCATTTCCTCGCGGCTCCATTGTTCCGGCAAACTCTCCAGCATATACCCATAACCTTGAATGGTCGCCAGCGGCGTGCGCAGATCGTGGGAAATTCCAGACATCCACTCCCCTTGATCCTTTTCCAGTCGCTTACGTTCTTTCTCGGTTTGTGCCAATTGATGAGTCATCTGATAGAAGGATTCAATCACTTCCTTAAAAAGCTTGTAACGAATTCTCATTGTGCCGTTGCGACGGAATATTTTGCGCTTATCCTTGGCCGTCAGTACCTGGTCGTACTGTCCCAGGCCCATTCGTTCGAACCAGCCTGCGAACAGAATCAGCGGCTGGCCGTAGCGGTAGCCATGCCAAATGGATACGGGCACTGCCAAAAGCAGAATAAGACCTGAAAACCAGATAAGTCCACGCGTTGCCGTATCCATACCGGGATGCTTCAGTGGCCCACCCTCTGCAATGGGTGTATATAGGATCCAGGTCATTCCACTCGACTTGTCCCGATGGGTGACGATATTCGTGTCATAGTTGCCGGGTGATTGCTGGATGGCCAGAATATCCAGCGGCCGATACGCCTTCTGTAAGTATGCTTCATCACCGATTTCTTGTACGGTATGGCTCGAGGGGGTGATCACCTGCAGATAACTGCCGGTTTCGCGCAGACGCCGGTCCAGAAGGGGAACAGCTCCGCTCTGGACCATACCCTGCTGCCCGTATGCGTCAAACCAAGCTACAAGTTGCTCCAACTCAGGACTTTGGTAGCCAAGCATGTACAGAAGCGGGTCATGAAAAGCAAAATTGAGATGCGTGTGTACGGCATACGTCCCAAGTGCCCGTGTTTCTTGAATCTCGACCAGTTGAGCGATAGAGTAGGAGGTCGGCAGTGCATGCTTCGGAGTTGTATTGACGGCGTTGATCACCTCTCCTTCAGGACTCACAACCTGCAACCACATTTCTTTGTCCTCGATGAGCTTGGTCCACTCGGGCGAAATTTGGATCGTCCCGTCCTTGGAATACGCTTCCTGGGCGATCAGTTGCAGGGCGCCAACCGGAAAGTTCCGGCGTATCTCATGACTCGTCATGCTCTGGAAATAAATGATGCAGGCAACCAAAGTGATGGCCACAATTAGCAAGGCATAGAAGATCAATTGGTACGTGAAGTGGAAGGACATGCGCTGTTGGATCTTCATCACGCTTGTGACTCCTTCACCAGCTTATAGCCGAGTCCGCGTACAGTAATCAGCAGCTTCGGATTGCCCGGATCGACCTCAATTCGCTCCCGAATTCGCCGGATATGCACTAATACAGTTGAGTCATCGCCTTGACCGTTGATTCCCCAAACCTTGTCATAGAGCTGCGTTTTGGAAAATACGATCCCAGGATGCTTGCAGAAGTGCAGCAGCAACTGGAAGACCTGAGCGGGGCAAGAAACGGGTTGTCCGGCTACAATCAGCGCGCCCTCCGCCTCGTTGACAGTAAAGCGGCCATACCGATAAACCCCGGGATCTGGCCGCTTGGCAGGAGTGGGCATTGAAACATCTGATTCCAACCGGCGTATGCGCGCCTGAATTCTTGCCGTCACTTCCAGAGGATTGAACGGCTTCGTGATGTAATCGTCTCCACCCATAGCGAAACCTCGGAGGACATCGAGATCGGTAGCCTTGGCCGTTAAAAACAAAATATGCGGATTCCCATATTCGCGGAACTTGGAACAGAGGTCCAGTCCGCTGCCGTCAGGAAGCGTAATGTCGAGCAGGACAATATCGGGGACCACGCGCGCCGCTAAATCAAGGGCTTCTGCGTAGTTGGAAGCCGCGTACAATTGATGAAACCCCTCCCTGCGAAGCACCATTTGCAGCATTGTGACAATGGAAGGTTCGTCGTCGACGATTGCGATTTTAATATCTGATAGTTTTGTCATCGTATTCACCCTTTTTCATAGTAGCATGCTCATATTAACAGAACCTAAACGGTCGCTTAACGGATGTTCATCATATCGTTTAGGCTCCGTTCAAGTCGTGCTGATAGGATTGAAAGTGAGAATCCTGCTTAGAAGGAGTCTGATGCTGCTTGAGATTTGGACGAACGAAAGTATAGGTCAAAAAATATGTATCTAGGAGGAAAACACTTGATCGTTACAACAACAGCAATTGTTGAAGACTCCCCGGTCAGACAGTATATCGGAGTCGCCACCGGCGAGGTCATCATGGCCGCTAATGTCGGAAGAGACCTTCTTGCTTCATTTAGGGATCTGGTAGGGGGGCGTTCGAAGGCCTATGAAACCAAGTTAAGAGAAGCAAGAGACGCAGCCTTCGCAGAAATGACGCAGCAAGCTTCCGAGATGGGAGCCAATGCCGTTATCGGCGTAAATATCAATTATGAAGTCATCCGTCAAGGTATGTTGATGGTTGCTGTCAGTGGAACGGCAGTCATCATCTAAGCAAACGCCAGACGCCAATGCGATTCAGATCGAAGCAGGATTCTCTAGCATCGTTATTGCATTGCACACTTTATCATTTCACGAGAAGGAGCTTATATGCAGATGAAAAAAATTAGCGCTTCAATTCTTGCCTTATGCTTGCTTACGTCGGTATTCTCTTCCGTTCTTGCTGCTGAGAAACCCTTGTCCGTATGGCAAAACGGCGAACAAATCCAGTTCAGGCAAACGGAACCCATTATAGAAAAAGGGGTGATGCTCGTACCGGTGCGGCCGCTTCTACAGAAGCTGGGCGTCGAAATAAAATGGGATCAAGCGGCCGGCACCGTCAGCGGTGCCAAAGAAGGTCCTCTTTGACTCTGCAGATTGGCAGCACGAAGGCAACGGCAAACGGAAAAGCCGTCAAGCTGGATGCAGCGCCAAAGCAAATCCGGAATGTCACGTATGTGCCGCTACGTTTTGTTGCTGAAACTGCCGGCTATAAAGTTGTCTGGAACCAGTCGCTGCGCCAGGTTACCCTTAGCTCTAAGCAGCCTGATGAAGCTGCGGTACCTAGACTGCAAGACGACTTTTATGAAGCAGTCAATGCAGAGTGGAAGGCATCGACTGACATACCCGCAGATAAAGTTATCATAGGCGGTTTAAGTGACCTTGGTGATAAAGTAAGCACGCTGTTGTCAAAGGATATGGCACAAATGGCGGTCGAAGGACGCGATAAAGCAGATGATGAGCTCGGCAATATGATTAAGTTTTATAAACTAGCTGCTGATCGGGAAAAACTAAATAGCCAGGGATATGAAGCCATTAAAGCCGATATCGAAAAAATTAAATCGATAAACAGCTTGGCGGATTTCGCAAAAAATCAAAAGGATCTCTATGTTCGTGGTCTCGCTCTGCCATTTACACTCGATATCTTGTCTGATATGAAGAATGCAACAAAAACGATACTGTACATCAATTCCCCAAAACCAAAACTTGATAAGAGCATGTATGCACCTGATAATCCTCAAGGTCAAGCATTGTTAGCGGTATATAAAAACATGCTGGCGGATGTACTGGTGAGTGTTGGGGAAGCCAAAGAAGAAGCAGACCGAATTGCCAGTGAAGCGGTTGCGTTCGAAACAGAATTCGCGCAGTTTACCATGACTGGAGAAGATCAAGCTAATATTGAATCTTTCTATAATCCCAAAACAATGGAAGAGTTAAATGCCTATAGCAACCATGTAGACCTTGAAAAATTCTTAGTGGATGTTACAGGTAAAAAGACCGAAAAGGTATCTTTGATGAAATTAGATTACTTTGAAAATCTCGATCAGTTCGTCAATGAAAACAATTGGGAGAAGATGAAGAGCTGGACCTACGCAACCTTTGTATTAAACTCCGCCTCACTACTGTCTGATGACTTTGTAGCCACATCAACGCAATTGAGCAGAGGTGCGTCTGGCCAAGAACAAACGATCGTGACGGAGGATACGATTTACAATATTGTGAATGCTGTTTTCAGCGATGTTGCTGGACAATATTATGGCAAGACCTACCTTGGGGAAGAAGCCAAGCAGGATATTACCAGAATGGCGGACAACATGATTGCAGTTTACAGAGATAAGTTTCACAAAAATGATTGGATGTCAGCGGAAACCAAGAAAGAAGCGATAAAAAAACTGGATAACTTGAAAGTACACATCGGTTATCCGGACAAGCTCGATGCGGTATATTCTTCGTTCAAAATCGATGCCAACAAGACATTGTATGAGAACAATCAGGCGATCCAAGCAATCGTCGCGAAAAACAAATTTGCGAAAATCGATCAACCGATTGACCGCAACGAGTGGAGAATAGCAGCAAACACTGCGAATATGATCTCTGAAGCGCTGACTAACACGATTACATTCCCTGCCGCTGCGCTTCAGGCGCCATTTTATGATCAAAATCAAAGCGCAAGCCAGAATTATGGTGCCATTGGTACGGTAATTGGGCATGAAATCTCTCACACATTTGACTCAAACGGTGCCAAGTATGATGAGATTGGAAATCGGGCCAACTGGTGGACAGAAGAAGACTATAAGAAATTCGAAGCCACAGCTCAGGCCGTTGTTGACCAATACAACCAGTTGGAGTACCTGGGCCAAAACATCAATGGACAACGGACCTTACCAGAAAATATTGCAGACATTGCCGGGCTGCAGGTGGCTCTTGAAGCGGTAAAACAATTGCCGGATGCCGATCTGGAACAGTTCTACATCTCATGGGCAACCGTGTGGAGACAGAAGGCTCTCCCTGAAATTGAACAATTCCTACTAGCGATTGATCCTAATCCGCCTGTCAAATTCAGGGTAAATGTCGTGGTTGCCAATACCGATGATTTCTACACGACATTTCATGTCAAGAAAGACGATCAGATGTACAAAGCTCCTCAGGACAGAATTAAGATTTGGTAAACCATGGTATGAATACAGGGCTGCGAGGCTAATAAACTCGCAGCTTTGTTGCGTAGTAATCCTGTTAGGGCATTCTGACTTGCGATGTAGACTGTCGCGGAGGACAGGAAATATCGGGTTTTAACCGGCACTGCTTATGGGCAGTATAAACTTAATCGTGCTTGTAAACCTGCGAGGACTTCTTCCGGCATTTCCTTGACCTTAACATCCCGGCCTAGGAACAATAGCCAATTGGTTATCTCGGCTAATTCTTCTGGATGGTGAACATCCAAGAAAGTCTTCAGAACGGCTGTGGTTTGGTATGGATTCGTGTAGGCAATCGAAACTTTCAAAGGATGGTACTTTTTGAACTGGGCAATCGCCTTTGGTCCAAGTTCAATGATCAAGTTGAATGCATCTTCCTGCTTGCTTAATGTTTCTAAAATCTTTTTCTTGCTTACTCTTTTTTTAGTTAGGTATGGTTCTACATGGGTAAGATTGTCGACAGGTACAATCAGCCGCTTTTCTTCCACCAAGTCATAACCTTCGATTAGCCATAAGCTTCTTTCATGATGAAGGTGGAGGAGATAGATTGGATAAGACTTTAATTCTCGCTCTTTGTTAACCGTAATCCATAAATAGTTCTCTAATAGAAGAATTTGGATGAGTTTCTCTAACGTCGGATGGGGAAGATCAGACAGATCCAGCAGGTCGGGATTATGGGGATTAGTCCCTTCAAACAGCAGCAATTGATTCAAAAGAACAAGATCATCCTGCTGGTTCTCCGAGATAAGGCCCAGTAGCTTTTCAGCTAGTGAGTGACGACTCTTTAGATAAGGGAGCTGTTGATTTCTCGTGGCCATAAAGGCAATGAACAGGGCTTTAATTTCATTATCCGTAAAGCGGACGGTGGGAAGAACAGAATTGTTCATGACAGAATAACCCCCGTCTCTACCAACTTCAGCGACCAGCGGCATCCCCATGGCTTCAATTTCCCGGATATCCCGAATAGCTGTCGAACGGGAGATGTTAAATTCCCGCATGATTTCAGAAATGGTAAAGCGGGCGCGGTTATTGATATACCGCATGATGATATTGATCCGTTCAACTTTTTTCATAGCGTCCCCTTCAACAGTATCATATTTTGACATGGTTTAAGGATATTATAAACCTATCAAGTGAAAAGACAAATCCCTGAATATTATAAAAAGGATGGTGTTTACGTTATGGGAAATTATACTTTTGAGAAAAAAGACAGCTTTATCGTAGTTGGCATTGGAACCGAGCTTCAGAGCGATTATACAGATTATGCTGGCATTAACAAAGAAAAAGCGGATTTTTGGGAGGCTGTGAAACAAGACGGAAGACTTGACTCTTTGAAGGCCGTAGCTACAAACGACTACATTTTTGCCGTAAACGAAGCCGTGAATCATAAGATGATGCACTATGCCGGCGTCATGACAGAGGCATCCGTGCCGGATGCAACCCGAGTGATCCAATTCCCTAAGGGGGAGTACCTCGTCGTAAAGGGGGAAGGGAAGACGGCCGATGAGCTGAGTAATAAGCTTACTGGCGTAGCCTTTGGTCAAGTCCTGCCGGAAACAAAGGATTATGCCTATGTTGGAGGGCCGAATACAACGGTGGAGATGGGTCAGCAGAACGGTTCGGTGTTCGGGGAATTGTGGATTCCTGTCGTGAGAAAATAAGAGGGAAGCAAAAGCTCTCGATGCGGGTCTTGTTCGATGTAGGCCCCAATAAGCAAAGAAGGAATACTCGCAAAAACTTTTAGGAGGAATGCAGATGTCCTATCTCGTTGATTTTAAAAATGTATCTACGGTGGGTTTAGAGTCTTCTCCGGTAGCAGAAGCGCTGGCTGGTCTGCGAGCAAATGAAGCCCGTTATTTCATGAACAAATATCAGCATGAATTTACGGTTATACCCGCTAGCGAGAGCCAGGAAGCCCTTGATTATGTGAACCGGATTTTGACGGAAGAACGTAATATTGAATTTGCGGCCACGCCTTTGGAAACGTCGCGTTTTCAAGTGGAAAATATTCAATTTACCTACGTCTTTTACGAGGATGGACTGAGCCTTAATGTCATGTATACGGTAGATGACCCGAAGAAACGAGCCGTTGGTTTTAAGCTTTCAGAAGGGATGGAAGTTCCCGGCGAGTTGGAAGGGAAGTTCAAGTTTGCCCGGCAGAAGTCTAAACTAGCCGGAACCATACGAGGCTCGTTCTTTGTCATCAAAGGAGAATACTGAAATATCGGAATATTAAAGAGTAAACCATTAAAGAACCTGATCATGACATCAGGTTCTTTTCTATTGTTTTTGCGTCACAACACTAAAAGAAGCCTAGCATGCCTTGCTCCATCAACTGACACCGCCGATCCGATTAATGAGTCGCAAGGTGCTATTTATCGGGTACATCAAAATATTTTAATTCCCCGTCATTGGCGACAAGAACTCGAGCACAGCTCGGAGAAATTCGGATGGAAGCTCCACATTGGTAGATGAACGGAGGGTAAGATCAGCAATTCCGCGCCGGATATGGTCTTGGAAAGCAATTCACCGTGTTCGGGAAGCGTTACGGTATCATGCTGCCCTGCGATAACCAAAGTCGGGCTGTTAATTAATGAGACTGTCCGTCGCATGTCCATATCGCGAATAGCAGCCCAGCTTCCTGCGATCCCCTGCGGACGTGTAGCAAGCACCATGTCGCGGAACGAAGCGACGAGTGAATTCTCAGACGTCAGCATGTGCGAAGGGAACCAGTTATGCATAAACATATCAGCAATTTCAGGAAGTTTCCCCGGCTCCAGCACAGAGTTGATCAACCCTTCCCATTGTTCGGCCGGGCCCAGATAAGAGGAGGTATTGCTCAGAATGAGTCGGTCGATCCGTTCCGGAGCGTGTATGCCCAGCCACTGCGCAACGACGCCGCCAAGCGACAGCCCGAGGACGTGTACACGGTCGAATTGAAGTGCATCGAGCAGTTCCAGGACATCCCGGCCCAATCGGTCGAATGAATACGGTACGTTGGGCGTATCCGAGTGACCGTGACCCCGGTAGTCGTAGCGAAGAATGCGAAAGTGCTCCGACAACTCGGATATTTGCCCATTCCACATATTCATCGAGGTCGCGATGGAGTTCGCAAGCACGAGTACCGGATGGTCAGCCGATCCATCGAGCCGATAAGCTATTCGGACGCCATCTCCGGTCCTAAAATAGCACAAC
The DNA here is from genome assembly GCF_001315105.1 of Paenibacillus sp. JCM 10914. Lineage (GTDB taxonomy): Bacteria > Bacillota > Bacilli > Paenibacillales > Paenibacillaceae > Paenibacillus_AQ. The sequence goes on from NZ_BAZR01000007.1 coordinate 141,896, forward strand.
CCTTTAGCCTTTATCAAATCGGTACCTTTCACTGTCATTGTTCTCCGTCTCCCTTATTGGTTTATAGTGACATTTTAAGGAAGCCGCTTTAAAATCTAAATATGAAAATGACGGAGTTTAGGGTCTAAGAACTTATTTTTATCATTGTTTGCGATTCAAACTTTAAAAAATGAGGTGCTCTGTCTATGGACCATATCGATCGAAAAATCATGTCCATTCTGCATGAAAATGCCAGAATTACGGTTTCTGAAATGAGTCGCATGATTGCGATGTCGCAACCAGCTGTAACTGAACGGCTTCGGAAATTGGAAGAACGGGAGGTCATAACGGGTTATCGTGCCAAGATATCACCGTCCAAACTGGGCATGTATACAACCGCGTTTATATTATTTAAGTCTAATAACTGCAAGGAATTCGAAACTTTCAGCGAAGCTTCTCTTGAAATCGTCGATCTCTACAGAACCAGCGGGGAATATAATTATTTATTGAAGGTTGTAACCGAAACAAGTGAGTCGCTGGAAACCTTCCTTGAAACTTGCAACGCATTTGGATTTTCAACGACCCTTGTCGTTCTTTCTACTCGCTTCGAGGATAAGTGTCTTGTAGTAAGCCAAGAGGCATCGAACGTCATTCATAGCATTGGCAAGGAGGAATACGGAAAATGAATAACGTCAGCCTGCATACATCTAATATGCACGCCAGTTTGATCCTGAACAGTTATCGGAGATGGACAGGGAAATCGCTGCTTGATGGTGCCGTTGAACCAGGTACAGAATCAGCCATACTATTCCATGCGCCAATCGTAGTGCTGACTCATGGAACAGAACCGGACCCGGTTTTGAATTATGGCAATCAGAGTGCGCTTGAATTGTGGGAAGTGAACAGGGAAGCTTTTATCCAAACGCCTTCAAGATTAACGGCAGAACCGATGGAGCGCGAGCAACGCGCCGCCTTCCTGAAGGCGGTCAGTGAGAATGGCTATGTTGATAATTATACAGGCGTTCGAATCTCCAGCACCGGCAGAAGATTCTATATATTACAGGCGACCGTCTGGAATCTTATAGATGATCACAACGTAGTTCATGGACAAGCTGCTGCTTTTCGTCAATATCGTTACATCGAATAGAGAAACAAATGGAGGGATAATCCTATGATATACGGACCGGATCCTAATGCGATCTACCCGAATGAGGCGATTAAAAGTATATGTTTTATTAAAAACGTTGTCACGCGCTCAAATATTATTGTCGGCGACTATACCTATTATGACGACATAAACGGTGCTGACCGGTTTGAAGAGCATGTCACGCATCACTATGAATTTATTGGAGACCAATTGATTATCGGAAAATTCTGCGCAATTGCAAAGGGCATTGAATTTGTCATGAATGGTGCAAATCACAGAATGTGCAGCGTCACCACGTATCCATTTAACATCATGGGCAATGGTTGGGAGAAAGCGACACCAACGCTGGCGACTTACCTTTTAAGGGAGATACTGTCATCGGAAACGATGTGTGGATCGGTCAAAATGTCACCGTAATGCCCGGTGTGCATATCGGTGATGGAGCCATCATTGCAGCCAATTCCGTTGTTGTAAAAGATGTTCCCCCTTACCATATTGCCGGCGGGAATCCTTGTAGAATGATTAAAAAAAGATTCTCTGACGAACTGATCGATAAACTCCTTGCCATGAAATGGTGGGATTGGCCGGCTCGTAAAATTTTTGATCATCTTGAAACGCTATGCAGTGGCGATTTGACCAAGATCGAGGGAATTCAATAGTTCGTGATGAACATAATGTGCCATAGGACATTAAATTAACCTCATGCAATATCGCGAAGCCAGCGACTTTTTATCTTAAGGAAAAGAGGTTATGCTCTAAGCGAAATGGGATAACATGCTGTCCATGCTTTGGATGCTGCGATCCGGTAGGAATCTCACGGCTGTGCAGATCGCGGAGAGTTTGGAGATCAGCGTTCGCACGGTGTACCGGTATATCGACGCATTATGTGCCATTCGCATTCATGAGCCACTAGCGTTGAAAGATCGGATAGGGGACATGGCCTACGGAATCGCCAAACATTATGAAAGCAATCCGGTTTGAACTTCACTGACAACGTTTGTCAGCAGAACTAGGATATCCTGAAGTCAAGGCTGTGACAGCTTATAGACGATGTTGAAAGGAACGGTGAATTCATCCATGCTTCAACAAACCGATCAATTGTACGATTATCATGTGTGGGCGAACGAAAGGTTATTTAACCACTTGGAGGAACTTCCGGAAGATGTGTTCCATGCCGAAGTGACGAGCGTATTTCCGTCCGTGTCGCAAACGCTCGCACATATGTACTTGTTCGAACGCCTCTATATGTCCGTGCTTGCAGAGATTCCAAACGAAGAGATTTTTCCAAAGATTCCGGGCTGGACGGAGGAAGCACAGGGCAAAAATGTGAGCGAGATGAGACGATTATTCGCAGGAGCAGCGGAACAGTTTTACGAATTGCTAAGGCGAACGCCCGATTTGGACAAGGCGATGACGATCACGCATCCGAATTACGGAAGTCTAGGCACGCATTTCTCCGATATTCTGCGGCATGTGGTCAACCATGGAACGTATCACCGGGGCAACGTAACTGCTATGCTAAGACAGCAAGGATATGCGGGAGTGCCGACCGATTATATGTTTTATTTGGTGCAACGACAACAGGACAGTGAAATGTTTGATCGATAGTCTACCTCATCGAAATGGGATGGACCCAACGGTCGATCCCGATGCATTTCCGGCACATACTGAATGATTGTGTGAAAAAGCCTGATATTCAGGCTTTTTTTTGTTTTTTCATGTTGATATATCGGCTCCAGCCCATACGCGGCATGAATCCCTTTCATACCTTATATGGAATCTGCCTAATTGATTAATGAAAGTGTTCATAAGCATGTAATTCTAAGGAGCGGGATAAATTCGTGAAGTCAAACGTTAAGCTTACAGGGAGAGTGATCTTTAGGGGAGACCCTGGTTATGAAGCGGCTCGTAAAAATTGGGATCCGCACACGGACAGATACCCTAAAGTATTTGTTTTTGCCCGAAAAACACAGGATGTGGCGAACGCGATTCGCTGGGCCCGCAAAAATAATGTTCCATTACGCCCAAGAAGCGGAAGGCACGCCCTGGAAGGTAACCTTTCCCAGGTCAATGGAGGCATCGTCATCGACGTCAGCGAAATGAAGAAGATTCAATTGAACAAAAAAAGCGGCACCGCCGTTGTTGAAACAGGAAATCAAGTTGGTCGAATCGTCGATACGTTGGCGCGGCAAGGTTACATGGCCCCGTTCGGCGACAGTCCGACGGTGGGGATCGGCGGCATTACGCCAGGTGGGGGGATCGGACCGCTGCAGCGGACGACCGGACTCATCAGCGATAATCTGATCGAACTTGAAATGGTTGACGCGAAGGGAAGAATCATTCGAGCGAACAACAAACAAAATGCCGATCTTCTCTGGGCTTCCCGCGGCGGCGGTGGCGGCAACTTCGGCGTATATACCAAATACAAATTCAAAGTGCTGCGCGCCCCGGATAAAGCCACCGTATTCCGCATCACCTGGCCATGGGCACAATTCGAAAAAGTCGTGAAAAAATGGCAAGTGTGGGCACCTAATGCCAGTACCAAGCTCGGCAGCGAGTTAAGCGTCGGTCCCAAAAAGGGCGGAAATGTCAGTATGCTGGGGATCTACCTCGGTTCGAAAGGCGAGGCGCTTCGCCAGTTGGAACCTATTTTGAGCGTAGGCTCACCGACTCAAAAAACCATCCGCTATTTGCCGTATTTGGAAGCCACAAAGTTTTTGCTAGCCCCGGATCCGGTGTTGACGCAAAGATTCAGCAACCAATTCTCCAGCGGCTTTGGCAGACGCCCATTTCCGGATAAAGCCTATAAAGTGATGCGCAAATTTCTGGAAAAAGCTGAGGGAGGTACGCCGGCCGGATTTTTCTTCCTGAACTGGGGCGGCGCCATAAGTAGAATCGCACCTCAAGCCACCGCATTCTACTGGCGAAAAGCCAAATTCTACGTCGAATGGAACAGCTCATGGGTGAAGCCGTCCCATGCAGCCCGAAATATTGCCTTAGCTCGGAACACCAGAACGAAGCTGCAGCCTTATATCGTCGGATCTTATATTAACGTTCCGGACCAAGGCATTAAATGTTCAGGACCTGTCTATTACGGAAAGAACTTCGCCAGGCTGAGGAAAGTAAAAGCGAAATACGACCCGAAAAATGTATTTCACAATCCGCAGAGCATTCCGCCAGCTTAATATTCGCTAACGTAAATAGAAGCACAAGCCGGAACACGTCGGCTTGTGCTTTTGGTGACGTCATACTATTATGTATGAGTATTATTTATTAGACGCAGAGTTAACAGTAAGGATATATCGAAAGGTTCGACCGACTATATATTATTTGCTGGAATGACAGAAAGGATGTACTCATGTTTCAAGGAAAATCACGAAAAGTCATGATCGTGCTGTTGGGGTTATACACAACACTAACCTTATTCTTCTTATTTCTAGGCTTCGATAGAGCATCCACTAATCAAGATCAAGGCTTGAGATACAACTTCATGCTTGAAGCGATTCCGTTACACTTTCCGATGGGAAAAGACTTTCAGATATGGTTCTTCGACTTAGGCAATTTTCTTGCCTTTGTCCCGTTCGGAGTGCTCATCCCGCTCCTGTATCGGTGCAGTTTTATCCGGTTCATCTCCTTTTTCATCCTTGGCATCACGATTGTAGAGTCCCTCCAAATGATTTCCCGCTTAGGAGCGTTCGATATCAACGATATCATCATAAACTCCTTAGGAGCTGCGGTGGGATATGGGTCACAGCGGCTAGTAACGCGGCACCGGAATACTTGGAAAGGGTTGATTCGAATCGTCCTAACCGCGGTTGTACTTTCTACGGGAACGATCGTTGCTGTCGGTGGCATCAATCATTACTTGAACAACGTGGACGGAGAATCCGTAGCCCTGAATGAACTTGCAATCAAAGTGGGGGCTGTGCAATGGGATGAAAGTCTTTCCGCTTTTACAGTAGGTGACACAAAGGTCGAGCCCCAGATCAATCTGTACAGTAAAGAAAATACAAAAAACAATGAGTTTTCATATCTATTGAATGGTAAATATGACAAAATATCAGGCTATGTCGCTATACTGGGGTATCCTGACGACACTGCAGGCAACCAGAATAATGAAATCAGCTTTATCGCGGACGGAGCAGAGATTTATTCCATAAGTTTGGGAGGAGAACCTCAGCCGGACCCTTTTAAGTTTTCACTGAAGGGCGTAACGGAGCTTACGATTAAAGTTCTCGACAATGGTCCACACCCGAACACTAATCTTGTGATGTGGGATGTTAACCTCATAGAGTTGAACACAGGCCAAAGAATCCTGCACATGATTAGCAGCCCATTCAGATGAGTCATAATCATAACTAGAAGTGATTGCTCAATGCTGATGTCAAGTTGGATACTGGGATAAGTTAGATCCCATGCATACGATTTTTGATTCAACAACGGATAGCTTTCAAGAGTTTCATGATAGATTTGTCGCTGATGTTGATTTATATAAAAGTACGGGGCAACTGTTCCCTAATAGCCCTATTCCTGAACATGTCGTTAATATCTCCATGATTCCATGGACTTCCTTTACCGGCTTCAACTTAAATGTGAACACCGACTTTATGCTTGATAACTTACAGCTTAGCCTTTCGTTCTTTAACAGGACGAAAGGCTTTTTATTTTGAGTCGATAGGGGGATAGAAAATGCCCAATTAAGATCGTTTGACCAAGCATGGTGAAGGTTTCTTGCTCCATTTTCGTTAAAATTAGTTATATAGGTAGCATTATATAGAAACTTAAAAAAACAAACCTAGCCTCCTAAGTTTGCTCATTGTTTCGGAAATTGTTGAACGAGATAATGATAGTAGATCACAGAGGGAGGTTTAATCAATGAATCACACAGTAAAAAAGCTAATTAGCATTTCATTCGTTGTCGTTCTGACCATGATTACGGCAGCGTGCGGAAACTCTAATGCACCTCAGAATGCATTGCCTGAAACAGATTCACCATCCAACGCCAACACCAAAAAAGAAGCCGTTACATTGACGTTTCAGAATACTTGGCCGGACTCGACAGATCCCAGGCATGTTATCTTGCGTGAAATTGTGAAACAGTACGAGGCTGATCATCCTAACGTAAAAATAGAGCTGGATACGCTTAATGTGGACCAACAAAAGTTAAAGTTAAAAACGCAGGCGGCATCCAAAGAAATGCCCGATATTACCATTATTAATCCTGGTGCTCAACTAAAGCCTTATGTAGATGCGGATTTATTCCTACCACTAAATGAGATGGTACTTGAAAATGATCTGCAGGCTACGTTCCAGGATGGGGTCCTAGAGCACTTCTCGTTTGATGACCAGTTATATGCACTGCCGACAGGGAATAATATCGCCGTTGTAGCTTACAACAAACGTTTGTTTTCTGAAGCTGGCGTTACGGTTCCTCAAACCTTTGCAGAATTGATCGAAGCCGTTGAACTATTGAAAGCTAGAGGGGTTCAACCCATGGTAATTGGGGAGAAAGACACTTGGACGGGGTCATTTCTGTTTATGAATATTTTGCTTCGTACAAACGGGGGATCGGGATTCCTCAATGATGTGATGGATGGTAGTAAAACATTTCATGATTCAGCGTTTACCGAAGCCGTCGATGCTATGAGTGAATTGATTCAGGCTGGCGCATTCCAAGACGGAGCGGCTTCCTTTGACTATAACACCGCGGAAAATCTATTTAAGACAGGCCAATCCGCGATGTACTTTATGGGTACCTGGTCAACGGGAGCCATTGAAACGTCAGAAATCGGCGAAAAAAATGAAGTGGGTATATTCAAATTCCCAACCGTTGGCGATAAAGGTGATACCAATGAATTTATGCTGGCGCCTACAGCTGCACTTGCAATAGCCAAGAATAGCAAGCATGTGGAGGAAGCTAAACTATTCGTGAATTATTACATGTTGAATTACCCGAAGATTGCATTTGATTTGAAGGCAGCTGTTGGTATAGCGCAAAAGCTAGACGGGGACTATGAAGCAGCAGGGTATTCAGAGTTCTCCATGGATGTTCTGAACATGTTTAATGATGTAAAAGGTGGAGATTTGGCATTCGATAATACGATGAATCCAGGGACTACACAAGTGCATCTATCAAGTATTCAACATTTATTCATCGCGAATAAACAGGCAAGCGATATAGCGGCAGAGCATCAGAAGGCACTGGAAGATAATTTAGAAGACTAATACCTAGTGGTAATTCATTGAGGCCAATGTCTCAATGAATTACACTTCCGGGAGGATATACAACTGTGAACGCTCTTAAGGTTTCTAACTGGACGATTACTTTCTTTGTGCTGCCTTGCGTAATCTTCTATGTATCGCTTGTTTTTGTACCCATTATGGTATCCGTTTATAGTGGATTGCTCGATTGGGATGGGCTAACCAATGCCAAATTCATTGGATTTGGTAATTTCATCACAATGTTTACGAACGATCCTATATTTTGGCCAGCTGTTGGAAGAACCTTCATGCTTGCGGGGTTTTCAATGTGTATTCAATTGCCATTAGCCCTGTTTGTTGCCATACTCCTTAATCGCTTTGTCAAACGATCAAACATCCTTGTATCTATCTATTTCTTGCCTGTCATTCTATCGGTGGTTGTGATTGGGCAGTTGTGGAAAACAATCTACAATCCCACCTTTATGGGTGGAATGCTTAATCAATTCCTGGCCTACATTGGATTCGAAGAATTAACTAGAACCTGGCTTACAGATCCGGAAATTGCTATTTTTGCGATCATTGTTGTGGCACTGTGGCAATACTTGGGTTACCATATCTTAATTCAATTCACAGGTATTCAGAATTTGCCTGCCGATGTGTATGAGGCTGCCAAAATAGATGGAGCAGAAGGATTTACAGCCGATAGGTATATAACCATTCCTATGATTCTGCCCGTATTCAAAATATCCGTTATCTTATCGTTCATTGGTTCCATACAATCCTTTGACTTAATCATGGTTATGACTGGTGGAGGACCCGCCAATGCAACTGACGTCATTTCATCCCATATGTACAAAATATCCTTTTTATCTATGAAATATGGATATGGTAGCGCGGTCGCATCCTTCCTGGTCGTCGCATGTATCCTGTTCACGGTTGTTATTAATTTTGTATTTAATAGATTAGAAAAGAGATATACATAACTGGGGGATCGATGTATGCTGCTGAAAAAACTGAAATTAAGTCATTCCATGGTTTATGTGTTGCTCTGCCTCTTGCTAGTTACACAATTGTATCCATTAATATGGTTGTTACTATATTCGTTTAAAACCAATGAGGAAATATTATCAGGCCATTTTTTCTCGATTCCATCCGAATGGAAATGGGAAAATTACACTTCGGCTATCGAAAGCGGAAACTACTTTCAATATTTATTTAACAGTGTCACCGTTACGTTTAGCACATTAATTGTAGTCATTGTGTTATCATCACTTGCAGCATTTGCGATCGCTCGTTTTCAGTGGAAATATAATAAAGCCTTTTTGCTATTGTTTCTCATCGGCATGATGATTCCTTTGCAGGCTACCTTATTACCACTCATGGTTATCTTTAAAAATCTCGGCCTGCTCAACACCCGATTTTCAATGATCTTGCCATATATAGCTTTTCAAATTCCCATATCGATGTTCATCTTGAGTGCGTTTATGAAGACAATCCCACAAGAAATCGATGAGTCTGCTATTATTGACGGAGCTAGTGTATACCAAATATATTGGAACATCATCATTCCAATATCTATTCCTCCTGTTGTCACCGTCTGCATTTTATCCTTTATTAATGTCTGGAACGAGTATATATTAGCCTCCACATTTGTTTCGTCTGAACATTTGAAAACGTTGCCCTTTGGCGTATATAGCTTTGTAAGTCAGTATTCAGCGAATTATGGGTCGATCGGAGCATATCTGGTGCTTGGGGCTTTACCTGTCATCTTGATTTATTTCATGATGGCTGAGAAAATTACTAAAGGTATGGTCGCAGGTGCAGTAAAAGGGTGATGCTGCTTGGGTAAACATCAATCTATTCAAACTCGGTTATTTATCATATTTTTTCTATGCATGTTGGTTATTTTATTATGTGTTAGTTCCGTTTATTATGTGAAAGTTACAGAGCAGATCCAAGAAAAGGTCGGTGTGATTGCGAAAAAAAACATTTCGCAAACCATCGGCCTCTTTGAGGTTATGCTCAAAGGCTATGACAGTATTACAAAGTCCCTGAATAGCAATACAGAGCTTATTCAGATGCTTAAATCCATAAAATCAAGTGAGCAAATGGAGAAGATTAACTATGAACGTAGCATTACGAATGCGTTAGGGGCTATTTTATACTCAAGAACCGATATTGCCGCAATTCATGTCATTACCCATGAAGGCAGAATGTATAGTTATGAGAAAAAACTCGGTGCTGTCATCAGAGATTCTTTCAATTCGGAAGGGCATAAGACAGTGACAGAATCGACAGGAGAAATTCGTTGGCTAGGATTATATCCGCATTCATTCATTAGTGATGATAGAGACAGTAGTGTATTTGTGTTTGGGAGGCAATTATTTGAACTGAACACGCTCAAACCAATCGGCATTGTTCTGGTAGAAACCGATGCCGATGTCGTTGAAGAAGCCATGACGAATGCTAGTATTGGAACAGGCAGCAGGGTGTTGATCCGGGATCAAGACAAAGTGATGTTTGAAATCGGAGACGATGCAAGCCAGTTGAATGTAAACTCAGAAGAATTGCAACTTGATTGGTCAAGCGGTGATGATCATGAACCTGTTCAATTAATAGACTCCAAGCAATATATGATTGCTGCAGGATTAATTAAGGCTGCCGATTGGGAGATTGTCACGATTACACCGAATCAAGATTTGCAACTTGAATTATTGGACACCCAACGATTTTTGTGGACTGTCATCATAATACTCATCATAATAGCTATTCTATTGTCAACGATGATAGCTAAGTCATTTTCGCTGCCATTCAAGCAGCTAATTCACCAGATGAAACAAGTGGAGCTAGGTAACTTCAAAGGGCAAGTTCAAGTGAAATCTTATAGTGAGATAAACATTCTGGTCGGTTCATTCAATAGAATGGTAACGCATATTGAAGAGCTGATTGAACGTAGTAAAAATGCTTCGATCAGTGAAAAAAACGCTCAGTTAAGAGCGCTACAAGCTCAGGTTAATCCTCATTTTCTGTATAATACGATGGACATGATTTATTGGATGCTCGATGAAAAAGGGAACGATCGCTTAGGGAATATTATTCTGTCTCTATCCAGAATGTTTCAATACAATAGTGATTGGAATAATAATTCAACATCGAGTTTGAGGGAAGAGCTGGAGCAGCTTAAACATTATTTAATTGTGATTGAGACTAGACTTGCGAACCGTGTACAAACTGAAGTAGTCATTGATCCTCAATGGTTAGATATCAAGTTGCCTAAGCTTATCATTCAACCTCTTGTTGAGAATGCCATTAAATATGGTCTAGAGCCTTTAAATCGCAGAGGTAAACTTCATATTTATACGACGCGTGACAATCAGATCCTAACTATACATATCGAAGATGATGGTAAAGGGATAGGTCATGAAAGAGTATCAGAAATCAAGCATCTCTTATCAATGAACGTGAATACAAGTATAGAGTTTGAAAAAAGTATGCGTATGGGAATAGGTCTCAAAAATGTGCATGATCGAATTAGATTAATGTACGGGGACGAATACGGTATAGATATTCAAAGTCGACCTAACGAAGGTACAGTAGTTATGATTTACATACCAATTATCAAGAGCGGGGAAAATCATGATGATGAATATTTTGGTGGTAGATGATGAGCATGTTATAAGAAATGGAGTTAAGCGAACTATAAATGCACAGTTTCCAGATTATTGTGTGTTTCTGGCAGATAATCCCGAGAGTGCACTAGCGTTATTAAAAAATGAATCGATAGATATTGTATTAACGGATGTATGCATGCCTGGAATGACGGGAATCGAACTCATGGAAGTCTCACATAAAACCTATCGAAAAATGAAATGGGTATTTATATCAGCTTACTCTGAGTTTGAATATGTGAAGCAGGCTCTAAGTTTAGGGGCTAAAGAATATTTACTTAAACCGATTGGAAAAGACTCACTTATTGATATCATACATAGGCTTAGTCATGATATATCTCAGGAAAAGGTTCAATTTGAAGAGTTGTATTTGTTAAAAAACAACATGAAGTTTTTGCAAGAAGCGGTATTTATCCGATTGATGAAAGGATTAGACTTGGGCAATATAAATGTTAAAGCATTCACCCAGGATTATAGTCCATTTCATATGATATTGGTTAAGATCTCAGCAGAAGGCGAAAGGCAACTGGAGCATTTTATTATTGAGAACGTCATGACAGAAATGATTCAGAGCTAGGTGCAGGATTTGTGGTTAGTATAGACTCACATCGTCTAGTAGGTGTTGTTAAGCTAGAACATCATGTATTGCTTGTAGACATACTCGAACAGCTTACTACTCATTTATCAAGATATTTAAAAGTTACATTTCAGGTAAAAGCATCGAATCTGATTCATGATGTATACGATGTTTCTCCCGAATTAACAAGGATGCTGAAGTCGTCTGTTATTAAAGTGGATTCTGAGCAAGGCAGCGGGCAGCGGGCTATTGATTTAGCCAAACAGTACATGCAAGAAAATTATCATAAAGAGCTATCCTTGGATCAAATTTCATCCATGGTTTATTTAAATTCCGTATATTTCAGCCAGCTGTTTAAACAGCGAATAGGAGTAGGTTTTAAAGAGTATTTGATTCATTTGCGAATAGACCGCGCCTTACAACTGCTGAAAGAGACAGATATGAAGATCGCCGAGATTTCTAACGTTATCGGTTATGATGATGTGAGACATTTCTCTCAGATTTTCCGTAAAAAATACGGTGTTACTCCTTCGGAGTATCGTGCTAAGATATGACACTTTTAGCTGCGAGAATACAAGGTTTTCAACTCACGTAGTTTTGACGTTATTATAATAAAACTGGTTAACCGCACAAGCAAGGAGTAAAGAGATCAATACACTGGTAATAAACTCTTTAGTGGAAGTGGTGAAAACCTTGGTGGATTTGGGGATTGTTATGCCTGTGTATAAGCAGAAGCCTGAATTCCTGAAAGCTGCACTTGATTCCGTGCTAAATCAGACATTCGAGCAGTTCAGATTCGTCATCGTGATTGATGGCGCCCCCGAAATGGAGCCGCTGGTCCAGTCGATTGTTGCTAATGATCCTCGAGTGAATATAATCGCATACGACATCAATCAGGGCGTTCCACACGCATTGAATACCGGATTTGCCGAACTATTCCAGCATAACGGTATACATTTCTTGACCTGGGTATCCAGCGATAATATCTACGGCCCTCAATTCTTGGAAGTGTTACGGTTAGCCTTACTGAAAGGCCCAGAAGAACTGGGACTTGTGTACAGCTCTTTCCAATCGATCGACAATTACAATACCCCATTGAATGATGAGGTCGCATTGAGTGCACTACGTAAATATCAGGGTAAACCCAAAGAAGCGCTGCTTGATTCCTCCATAGTCGGGGTCTCCTTTATGTATAAAGCGAAATACGCCAAGATGGTTCAAGGAGGGTATAGTCTGGCTCCCGTTGAGGATTATGATTACTGGCTTAAGATCACGGACTTTTGCGAAATCAAATACATTCCAGTTGAATTGATGGCTTACCGGGTGGACTCCACCTACAGCGTTTCGGCACAGTTGAAAACCACGGAGGCACACCGGCATTGGCGGCATGCTTATCATCTGGCCAGGCACCAAGCAAGAATGCGTAGGGGAATTGGACCGGAAGTCAATATCCTGTTTCCTCTGAGTGAAGTGTCAGATCATGCGATTCAGCGGATTGAAAATCTATACGAGCAGATGTTCAGCAATTATGTTTGCTATGTGCTGGATCTTTCCTTAGATCAACGAGTGACCATTGCCTTAATGCAGATCTCACATCCAACAGCGGTATATGAGTGGTATCCCGGTTGGCAGCCAGATATGGCCGCTCTGGCTGCTGTTAGAAAACATCTAGCCCCGTACACCATGCTGCTCGATCTGAACGAATTTAAGAATGTAATGGATTTGCATATCCTGCATAATCAGCTTAGCAAAACAGGTTATTCAATATGGTCCAGTTACTATACAGATGACCATTCAATCATTGGGTATCGTACAGAGCATATGGCGGAGTCAATACTTACGAATGAGTTATTGCGAACCCATAGACTGGATGATTTGCTCGTAAAAAAGACAAAGAATGCTGGTGATGGCGCATGAAGGTGCTGTTCTCTTTTTATAATCCTAGCGGTGGGATGGAGACCTTAAATCGAATTCGAAGCAAAGCGTTGAAGGAGCGCGGTGTTGAATCCCATCTGCTGTATAAATTTGATGGGGAGGGTCGTAAAAACATAAAGAACATCACGACATTCGTAACCGGCGATGCGGAAACGATACGGGAGATTCTTATACGAGAAAATTACGACTCTATTATCGTATGCTCGGATATTACTATGCTCGCACAATTGAGAAATCTAGGTTACAGCGGGAAGCTTATTTTTGAATTGCAGGCTTGGGACCTCATGAGGAGGGACTGCTTCTCACGCAGTCTTTAAAAGATCTCATCCATGAGCACGTGGACGCGATACTTTATCCTCAGAACCAACAATTAAGAGAACTCATGAATGCGAACTATCCGAAAATCATTCAATACAGTTTCGATGATCCTCTGGACTGGGAGCACTTTGGTTATTCGGAGTATCCTCCAAGACCCTTTCCGATCATAGGTTGGGTAGGGCGCATACAGCGCAATAAAAATTGGCATGATTTTTTACTGTTGGGACAGGCGCTTATTGGTATATTTCCAGGACTCTATTTATGGCTTTTTGAAGACGATACGATGTCTGATCCAACAGAAATTGAAAAGCTCAACCAATTGCTAGCAACAAACCCACTTCTTCATGCACGTCTTATTCGTTATTCGAACATTCCACATGAACTTATGGCAGATTATTTAAGCATCATTGGAGATTCTGGCGGGTTCTTGCTATCGACATCTGTCCAAGAAGGGTTTGGATATGCCGTTGCAGAAGCGATGTTATGTCGTTGTCCCGTGCTATCTACTGATTCAGGTGGTGTGAGGCGATTCATCAATCATAACAAGACCGGGAAGTTTTACGCCCATGGAAACATAGTGGAGGCCACATTAGAAGCCATTTCTCTGATGACAGACACCAAATTAAGAAATAAGCTCATTGTTCATGCTGAAGCTCATATTAAAGGGCGCTTTTCCACTGATGTGTACGCCAACCGATTTATTAATATGATTAATCATCTTGATTATGGTCGTCGACGCAACAGAAACACGAAGTAATAAAAAGGCAAAAAGCTATGTAACATGGTCTACACAACACGACCCTCTGAATTCATATACTAGTAAAAAACAATTGAGAGGTAGTGGTTATATGGCTTTAACAACCGGCATCATTACGAATACGGGATCTCCCAATGCAACAAACCTTGTAATTAACATTGGTAATGATAATCTTAGTTTCTCATCTAATGTGGTTTATCATATTTATGTATGGAATGCTCTGGTAAGCAAAGCTCTGATATATTCCAATTCATTGAATATCAATGCAAACACCAGTCAAATTCTCAGTTTCAACATCACAGGCAATACTTCATATGAGGTTCAATTTCTTGTGACTGGTACAGTGCCGACCGATACGGTCATCAACGTATTCGGAACGGATTCATCCGGCAACGTAATCCCTCCTCAAAATGTGCTGCAGCAAGAACTCACGCAGATCGCACAGTTGAATCCGTAAGAGAAACACTAAATCAAGATCAAACAACAGGGATCAGTTGTCACCGTAGGACAAGAACGATAAAAAAAGAAGCCGCTATATCGCGGCTTCTTTTTTATGTTAATAGGCAGTAGCTTCGTCAAATCGGTAATCAACTGTAAGAGGATACGCCCACTTTAACAGAACCTAAACGATGGAACGAATTTAATCTGACGTTCATTGATTCGTTTAGGCTCCGTTTATTCGCGGCTGATAGGATAAGAATTAAGGAACCGGTTCAAACGTCTGAGAGAAAGGAGCATAAGCATCATGGGTAACAAGGTCCTAAATGATCCGGGCGGCTATTAACCTAAGAAGGTTCTATATCAATCCAAGAGGTGATTTACTTATGGAAAAACCAACTCGACGCGGGGCGCGGGCTGTGCCGGCAGAAATACCGTACCATCGCGTACTCGTCAGCGATAAGCGCCGTATATGGCGCGGCATCCTTGCTGTTGCAATTCTCATCGGCGCAATGTTGTTGTTTGTCTTAGCGTTCGCATTAATTGGAAACGAGATCGACACCCGTTTCTTCGGAAGGGTGAATCCGGCAGGTGGAGGCACTGTCTTTACCCCGGTCTATGCGGCTGGAAACCTGCTCGCGGTCGCTCTGCTCATCCCGCTCAGCATGTTGCTTCAGCGCTGGCTCTATGGCGTAAAGGGGTCCATACTGCACTCGGTGCGGTCTGCCTTTCGCCCAGCTGTTTTTGGTCGGGCGCTGCTTATAGTCCTTCCGATCTGGACAGTCTATATGGTCATTTTCAATATGCTTATGCCTTACACCACCACAGACTGGCGTGTCAATGATTTGCTTGGTATGTTCGTCGTGGCGATGTTGCTGGCGCCGCTTCAAAGCGCGGGGGAGGAGTACGGCTTTCGGGGTCTGGTATTCCAGATTGCATCCAGTTGGGTTCGTAGTCCGCGAGCATCACTTATCGTTGGTATCGCGATCTCGAGTGTGCTGTTTGCTGTTATCCACTTGTCGACCGACCCGTGGCTCAACCTGTATTATTTGGTCCTCGGCATTACCTTTGCATTGATCACCTGGCGTACGGGTGGCCTGGAGTACGCGATTGTTATACACGCAGTGAATAATACGCTCGCCTATGTTCTCGCTACAGTGCTGCAAGTCGATCTGCTAGCCGGCTCCGACCGATCGGCCGGGATGGGATCGGCAATCATGCTTCTGCCCTGTGTCTTGGTTGTGCTCATCACCGCAATCGTATGGTTCGGTACACGCCGTACAGGTCCTGAATTGACCCCTCACAACGAAACTTCAGTAGTGAGCGCCGATGGTAAATAATATCGATGATCGTATTGCCAGGGCAAGCAGTGATTGAAGTAACTAATAACACAGGAGAGAGGTTTTCATATGCTGCAAGAATTACAGAACGTATATCTAAGTTTAATACCGGGTCTAGAAGGAAATTTAATATTACAATTACTTAGTATCTTTATTCTTTCTCTTATACCGTTTATTGAATCTTACGGTGCAATCCCACTGGGAATCATTATTTTAGGATTTCCCGCTATACCGGTAATTGTAACAGCAGCAGTAGGTAACTGGGTATCCGTAATGGCATTTATATGGATTATTAGTAAACTTCGTTCCAAAGTAGTGAATAAGAAGACTAATAAAGAACCGAGTAAACGTGCAATAAAAGCAAAACGATATTTCGAGAAGTATGGTGTTCCGGGAGTCTCTTTAGCAGGTATCCTATTAGCGTTTCACCTTTCGGCCGGCATTGCATTAGCGGCAGGTGCGAAGAAGAGTTATGTAAGTTTATGGATTACCATTTCTATTGCTGTCTGGTCCATCGTTATTGGAGGTTTATTGATGCTTGGCGTGGAGCACCTTTTCTAATTTAGATACAGAGCCGGTTATTGAATCCATTTTTGAATCCATTGTGCTGTTATTTACGGATGGGAGATAGGAATTGATGTCCTAAGGGTAAGTAAGTAATTGGATGCTGGTTCCATTCTTTAGCAAAAATGCTATAGAAGTAAGGAGATTATTTAACAATAATGGGTTGTTAGTGGCTTTAGAGAGAAATAGACCGCCTTCTATTGAAGAGATAATCAAAGTTGCCGTCTCTTTTACGGGTATATGTTCCGGCAGTTGTTTATGTTGAGCGGCTTCGGCTAATAACTCTTCATGTCTTGAACTTTGATCGAGACATTCGTTACGGACAGATCGGATCGGGCAAGAACGGTATCGATCCGTTCTTGGTATTAAATGATGAACCGATTGATGATTTGTAGCAACAACTCCTCCTTACTTTTGAAATGGTAGTAAATATTCGTTTTTGAAACTTTGCAGTGGTCAACGATTTCGTCCATGCTTGTAAGCTGATATCCTTTTGTTAGAAATAAATGGGCGGCAACTTGTAGTACGGTGTCACGGTTGGATTTTCTTTGTTTTTCCATATTAGTACTAATCATAAGATGTCAACTAGCGGATGAATTGTATAGTTCCAGTAATCATAAACAACCTTAGTCGTGTTCAATACCAAACTAAGGTTGTTTAAAGTTGTTATCATCTATGTTAATAGATGAGTGCTGCTATTTAACTGATTGTTCGCTATCGTTCTTCCAATACTTCTTCCGGTCCTCATCGGTAATTTGACGGATCACCCGGCATGGGTTTCCTGCCGCGATAACGCCCGAAGGGATATCTCGATTCACCACGCTACCCGCACCAATCACGGTGTTGTCACCAATGGTCACTCCGGGAAGGACAACAACATTTCCACCGATCCATACATTATTGCCAATTGTAATAGGGTAAGCGTATTCCAGCCCTTGATTCCGCTGCTCTACATCGAGGGGGTGGCCCGCAGTATAGAAGCCGCAGTTAGGAGCAATAAAGACGTTATCGCCAAAGGTAACTTTTGCCGCGTCCAAGACGACACAATTATGATTAACGTAGAAATTTCTGCCAAACGATATGTTGTATCCATAGTCGCACCAGAAAGGTTGTTCAATGAGAAAGCTTTGGCTTGGTTCTCCGATTAACTTCGCGATGATCGACTTGCGATCGACTGTATTTGAAGGAGAACACTGATTGTACGCATGACAAAGATCTTTTGCCTGAGTCCGTTCTTCGATCAGAGAGGGATCGTTATTGGCATCATATAGTAATCCATGACTAGCTTTTTCTTTTTCATTCATCATTTCTTTTCACACTCCATCGGTTAAAATTATAGATTTGACATCAAATATCACCGTTTCTTATATTGCATTTGTAAATCATTTATTAAAAGCATTATAATAAGTGGCGTGATAACTATCATACTGAGATCCCCATACACTTGCAAGTTGGAATTTTATGCTTGTGATGCGAAGGGACGTTCATGTTGAAAAGTTAACCATTTTAAGGAGGTTATCATAATTGACGGAGCAAAACAGAACCCGAATAAGCTGGAGGGAAGGAGCATGGCTCAATCCGCCGCAGTCATCCCGGGAAGAAGGCGAATGGTTGAAGGTCGTACCTGATAAGGGCAGAGACTTCTGGAAGAAGACGTTATACGGTTTTGAATTTGAAGACGGCCCAGCATTGCTGACAGACTGGGATCGCGACACGGCAGTCGAGGTATCGTTTCAACTCGGCTCTTTTACAGAATTATACGATCAGGCAGGACTACTATTGTATCAAGGCCCGGCACAATGGATTAAAGCAGGCATTGAAGTCAACGATGGCATACCTCAGCTTGCCGTAGTGGTTACGAATGGATATTCGGACTGGTCGCTGGCGGCGGTTCCGGAGTGGGCGGGGGAGGAAGTCACTCTTCGTGCTTCGATCATAAAGGATGCCGTGATTATTCGAGCTCGGAGTGTGCATCATGCATGGCGGACAATTCGGGTTGCGCGGTTTCCATATGCCTCAGGTAATCAAGCCGGACCTTTTACTTGTTCACCGACTCGTGAAGGCTTCGAGGTTACGTTTACCCGCTGGGACATTACCGCTCCAGATCAAGACCTCCATATCGATCCTCCGATAGAATAAACACCTTACCGTATGGGATAGGGTTTATTATATATTAGTGTTTAATGATGGTTGCAGAAGAGGTGTTTATCATTAGCCAAATCACCAATAATTCGATTCGTGTGAAAAAGATCAATCAAGAGCTCATTAAGCAGGCGTTGAAAATGATGGGACATGGAACGAAATCTACGATTGCAAGCGCCACAGGCCTTAGTGTGGCTACCTGCGGCAATATTCTGAATGAATTTCTGGAGACAGGTGAGGTAATCGAGACCGAATTGGAAGAGCCCAGCGGTGGAAGGCCGGCTAGGCGTTATGTATACAATTCAAATTTTTCCTATATTGCTTGTCTCTATGCCAGTTCGGAAGGCGGTCAGCATTCCCTGACCTATCAGGTGACGAATTTAATCGGGGAGACTGTAGATAAGGGATTTCAGGAAGTGCCTCTAGCCGACGCCCCCGCTATCGACGGCATTATTGAAAGCCTGATCGGCAAGCACCCGGAGATCAAAGCACTGGGAATAGGAATTCCCGGTTTCGTCCACCAAGGAGTTATTAATGTATGTGATATTGCCGAACTGCTAAACATTCCGCTGGAGGCACAGTTGAGGGCGAAGTATGAGCTTGAGGTGACTGTCGATAATGATATGAATCTAACTGTCTATGGGTTCTATAAGAAGCAGAACTATGATGAAGACAAGACGATTGTTGTCATAACCTTTCCCAAGGATAACTTTCCTGGCTCTGGGATGATAATCGACGGTCATATTCATCGAGGAACGACTCAATTTGCTGGCGAGGTTTCCTTCCTGCCTTACGGGATCTCGCGAGAGGAGCAACTCGCTCAGCTTCATCGCCAAGACACTTTTGTCGCACTGGCGGCGAAGACGATCATGTCTCTGATTACCATAGTAAATCCTGAGACCATTGCACTGACAGGTGAGCTGGTAAGTGAGGAACATATCAAGGGAATCCGCAACCAGTGCAAAGGCGTGATACCTGATGAACATATGCCACATATCACGCTACTAAACCATCCCCATGAGCATTATATGAACGGCTTGATTGCTATCACGCTGGAGAGCCTGAGCTATCATTTGCAACTTGTGGAAAAACGACGCTAATTCCCAAAGTTATATTCCATTAAACGAAAGACAAAAGCAGCATCATGAAGTAAACCTAATGCCTTACACGCCAGAATATGGCGTGTTTCTTTGCGTTGGGAAGCAGCCTACGGGAGAGTTAAGCTTGCAGAGATTTAATCCCCGAGGTGCAGAGTAGCGTAGATTTCTTGTGATGAAACCGACTACTTCGTAATTATTACGATTTTCGTTGACAATATGGATTTATCTCCGTATAATTCTTAATCGTAATGATTACTATTAAACGGAGGCGTCGCGTAATGAAACGTAATGTAGGGATGGGAGTCATTGTAGTAGCACTGGGGTTCGTGCTTGCCGGGTGTCAAAGCGCCGAGTCTAACCAGAATCGGCCGATCAGTCAGACTGAGGCAGACACCAATATTCATGAAGACGGAGAGAACCACGAACATGATCATGAGCACAGTCACGAGCATCATCATGATCATGGCGAGGAAGAAGAGGCAATTTACAAGGGACTCTTTGAGGACAGCCAAGTCCATGATCGCACATTATCAGATTGGGAAGGTGATTGGCAATCCGTTTATCCATACTTGCTGGATGGAACACTGGATGAGGTGTTTGCACACAAAGCGGAGAATGCTGGTAAAATGACGAAGGCTGCGTACAAAGAATATTATGATGCCGGGTACAAGACCGATACGGAACGTATTGTAATTGATGGCAACACAGTGACGTTTTTCGCGAACGCCCAGGAAAAGTCGGGCAATTATCAAGCCGATGGATACGAAATACTGACGTATGAAGCAGGTAACCGCGGGGTCCGATACATATTTAAGTCGGTTGAAGATGTCGAGGGTATGCCTCGCTACATTCAATTCAGCGATCATAGGATCGCACCAAGCAAGTCTGATCATTATCATTTATATTGGGGAGATGATCGCGAAGCTTTGCTACAAGAGGTTACGAACTGGCCAACCTATTACCCTTCCGCCATGGATGGGCATAGCATAGTGCATGAAATGATCGCACACTAAAAGATAGGCTGCTTGGTTTCGTCATTCTTGGAATACAGCAGTTTTTTGCCTGTGAACAATGAACAGACCGCCGAAAGGGCGGTCTGTTTCATTGCGCCAGACATTGGCGGAGCGGGAATCACTCTGGATGGCGCGGATGATTTTATTCCCTTGCACGAAGTGCCAACAAGCACTTTAAGTTATCATCAATAAATTCATTATCGGAACGGTTGATTCCGCGACCGGCAAAATGGCCCCAGATCGACTCGATGGGCTTAAAAATGGCATTAGGCATACGTTGTGCCTCATATTCGTTATCGTCCGCCGTACAGAAGAGATCCGTGCTTCCTGGCATGACGCAGGCAAACGCTTTTATGCTTCCCAGCGCCTCATCGAAATCTCCGTTATAGGCGGGGTTTGCACTAATATCCGCATGTTGGCCCGTCCATAGCATAGCTAGGACATTGTGGGGATCCATCTTCATAAAGCTATCTTCCCAGACACCAGCCACAAAATCTGCCAATGCGTCATATCCCAGCTCCCGATAAATTTGCTCTCTGTAAAACGCCTGCGATAAGCCCCATCCCGCATAGACACGGCCAACGGCGCGCATGTCGGCAGAAGTTAACTGGCTTAGTTTGTTGGCATCGAAGTGGGTTGCCGCCATGAGCGAAGCTTTCATCCCATCCAGGACCACATACGTATGAGGCCAAGTCTTGGCAACACCGGCGAAAGGTGCAATTCGTTCCACCATGTCAGGGTAACTTGCCCCCCATTGAAATGCTTGAATGCCTCCCATGGACCATCCAACGACGAGGGCGATCTTTTGAATGCCGAATTTTTCGGTCACCAGCCGATGCTGAAATTTAACATTGTCATAGATGGTTACCTGCGGAAAATTTGTCCGATCGAACGGGGGAGGTGTATTGCTGGGTGACGAAGATAATCCGTTGCCTAGCAGATTGGGAACGATAATGAAATATTCTCTCGGATCTAGTGCCATGCCGTTTCCAATCAACCATTCATTCTGAACATGCTGGTCGCCAAATGCAGTTGGATAAACGATGACATTATCTTTCTGTTCATTCAATCTTCCATAAGTCTTGTAAGCAAGAAAAGCACTCGGTAACGTCACTCCTGATTGCAGGGTTGCGTCACCCAAATCAAAAATCTCATAATCCATCGCATGGATGCTCCCTTCATCATCAACCATACATTTAAAATGTATTTGTGGTTAGTATAGAGCTGTGATACTCTCAATAAAAGTGAATGAATTTCAAAACAGTATTCAATAATATTGAAAGTAGTAGGGGAGTGGTATGATGGAATTGCGTCAACTGAATACGTTCCGCATGGTTGCATCCACTTTGAATTTCAGTCGAGCCGCAGAAGCGCTGAACTATGTTCCCTCCAACGTCACGATGCAAATCAAAGCATTGGAGGATGAGCTTGGCGTTCGTCTATTTGACCGCTTGGGCAAGCAACTCGTCCTCACGACAGCGGGGAAACGCTTTTTAACTCATATCCAAGATGTTCTCAACAAATTGGACGAAGCACGCAGCGTCGTTCATGACAATGAGAATCTAAGCGGCACCCTGACGATAAGTGCCAACGAAGTTCTTTGCGCCTATCGGCTACCCGTTGTCTTTCGCCTATTTCGTTCGCTCCACCCGGGAGTGCGCCTTATCTTCCGCTCCGTTTCCAATCAGCAACTTAAACCAGCGCTCTTTGAAGGAGCCGCAGATGTTGTCTTTATGTTGGACGAGCCCATTCGCTCGAGCGGTCTTGCCGTAGAACCGTTGCTGGAAGAAACGTTTCGCCTGTTCGTCGCTCCAGACCATCCGCTCGCGAAACGAACGGTACTACAGCTGGAGGATTTTCACGGAGAAGTGTTCCTGACGAATGAAAAGGGTTGTCCCTATCGAACCATGTTTGACCGGTCATTTGAGAAAGAGGGCATTGATAGTATTACGTATCTAGAGTTTCAAAGTGCAGAAGCCATTAAACAATGTGCAATTTCAGGAATTGGCATTGCCTTTCTTCCAGAAATCGTAGTGGAGGCCGATATTGAACGGGGCGAACTTGTTGCCCTCCCATGGCAAATTGCGGACTTGCACGTGTATACACAGATGTTGTGGCATAAAGACAAGTGGCTTTCACCCATCATCAAATCTTTCATAGAAGTAGCAAGCGAGGTTATTTCTGTGGACGAGGAGAGTGAAACCGCTAAATAGGACAGTGTCGGGGACAAAACATATCCCATTTAAAGCCACTTTGTCGGTGGTTTTTCTAAGGAACAAGCTCTTGTCCCAATCACCGGAACTCTATTGCGCTCGACATAATAAGTTCTATAAATTTTTCAAAGTGCGGGGCTACTTTTTCAACCTCTTCAAATTCAGGTTCACATCCACGTACAATAGCTCCTGTTTCATTAGTTAAATCAATCGCATAAAAAGAATATCCTCCATCCACTGACATTACGATTGGAAGGTAATGATCCCACCACGCCGTTATTTCTGATTTCCATAGATGATCGTCCATGGCTGCTTCTAAGCTGAGTATTTCAAATTCATTCCATTGAAACGCATGATCTGCGTTATGATTGTATTCATCTTCACAAAGAAACCAGGTCTTCTCACTAGGGGTAATACATTGTTTCACAACACTTAAAAAACCTAAATATTCATTAGGAATTGCTTTGTATCTGGATAACAAACCGCCGTTTAAATTTAAACGGATATCCGGATTTTGGGTTACAGCCCAACCGTTTTCTTTGGCCCAAATTATAAATTCATTTATTTTGTTATTCATAATCTACCTTCTCTCGGATTATTCAACTCCAATTGTTATGGCTATCATTCTTATTCTAGTCGTACATTTCGATATCCTGTTTGATTAAAGAATCGAAAGTCATACCAGACATGATAATTTGGCGATGAGAAAAACGTTCTTCAATAGCGGATTTGTAAAAGGGTCCTATAACCGTAGATCCTGGAGACAAAACGGACAGTTATTTGATTCTGTTGGGTATGCCATGATCCGTTGCATAATTAAGGGTTGTAAATTTAGCAGAAGTGTGTATAATTTGAGAGAATAATTGAATTAACGCAAATGTTATCTAGGGTTCCGCGATACTATGTCGGTCAGGTCCGAGAGATAACTCACAACTCAAGAGTTGTGCCACGGAGGGATAAAAGCCTGGGAGATAGACTGTCCATGAGACAGTTTGTTTCCCGGGCTTTTTTATATTTTTGCTACATTTAATAAATACTACATGTAGCGTAATTCTTTGGAGGAGTGTGAAGAAAAATGAATAAAACGTGGCTATCTGTCATTATTGCCGCAGTGTTTGAGGTGGGATGGGTCATTGGATTGAAGCATGCCAGTGGATTTCTTGAATGGGGAGCTACACTGATTGCCATTGTTGTAAGTTTTGGACTGATGATTAGAGCTTCTCGCTTCCTGCCGGTGGGAACCGTATATGCCGTTTTCGTCGGTTTAGGTACTGCCGGTACGGTCTTTGCGGAAATTCTTCTGTTTGGTTATCCCATTCAGGTGGAGAAGATGGCGCTCATCGTACTGCTGTTAATAGGTGTCGTTGGATTAAAAATGGTAAGCAAAGATAAGAAAAAGGAGGCGGCTTAACTCATGGATTGGGTTTTTCTTATATTAGCGGGTCTTTTTGAAATGTTCGGAGTCCTCATGATCAATAAATTGAACAAAGACCGTAATATAGCCTCAGTAGTGTTATTGATTGCAGGTTTTGGATTAAGCTTTATATTCTTGACTCTGGCAATGGAAACCCTGCCGATGGGAACAGCTTATGCCGTATGGACTGGAATAGGGGCATCAGGCGGAGCCATTCTCGGTATGATTTTTTACGGAGAACCGAGAAATGCTTCAAGAATACTATTTATCGCTATGGTGCTCGGATCTGCAGTAGGCTTGAAGCTAGTCAGCTAACATCCAAAGATAATAGAGAAGAAGGGGCAGTCGGTCAACAATGATCGGCTGCTTGTTATCTCGTTAAGATACTCATTCATTTGTCGATCAATTGTGGCCGCTATGAATTTATCTTACCCATCGTAATATCAGTTCCCAATGATTGCAGTTAAATCAAAATAATTTGATTTAATACTTGAATATGAAATTGCTTCATGCTATGCTACATTCATCAAATTATATTGATGTATGGTGGGACGTCCCATGATGAATCACTGCATTTGAGTTTCGAAAAAGAAATAACAGGTACGGCATGCATGGAACAGACAGATGATATATGGGGGGATTCGATTATGATCAAAGAATTGAACGTTACTCAGGCATCCGGTGAGACTGTCGATTTCAGTTCATACGAAGCTAAATTCAAAGCGTTGGCGGATCAGAGAAGACTGAAAATCATGCATGAACTCAGCCAAAAAGGTAGCGTCTGCGTTTGCGACCTGATGGAAATCATGGAAATGCCCCAGTCAAAGCTGTCGTATCACCTCAAAATCCTGCTCGATGCCCAATTGGTAACTCTCGAGACCAAAGGGACTTGGAGCTATTACGAATTAAATCATCCTGTAGTCAACCGATTACTTTCGCCTGATTTGTGCTGCATATTCCGTACATTGGACGACAAAACGAGTGAATGCAACTCATAAACCTTTATTAGTTTCATGAGTTAGCGTGATTTTTTGCAAACGGTTGTTCATAGATATATTTTTTTGTTTAATTAATCAAAAAAAATTGATGAATAGTAACTAAAGGAGGAAGTCTGTATGAAAGATATGGAATCTAAGGTAGCCTCATCTTCTTGTTGTACACCCCAAGTATCGTTAAACACGAAAGAAACAAGGCAGGAGGAACCAGCACCCGGTAACAAGAACTTGCCGGTAGCGATCATCGGTGCCGGCCCGATTGGTTTGGCGGCAGCAGCACACTTGGCGGAGAGAGGACAGAAGTTTATCCTTTTTGAAGCTGGATCCAGCGTTGGTCAGAACATCCTGCAATGGGGGCATGTACGTCTTTTCTCACCGTGGCAGTATAACATCGATAAAGCTGCAGAGCGTCTTTTGCGTAAGCAAGGGTGGCAATCTCCAATATTAACGGAATTACCTTTCGGTCAAGAGATTGTCAATCAATATTTAGAGCCACTGGCTAATCTGCCTGAACTTGCACCCCATATCATGTTGAATTCCAGGGTGATTTCCATATCGAAGAAGAACACGGATAAAATGAAATCGGCTAATCGTGCAGTTGAGCCCTTCGTACTTTATGTTGAAACTAACGACTCCACGAAACGTTTTGAATCCAGAGCCGTAATCGATGCTTCAGGAACCTGGGGACATTCGAATCCTCTGCATGCAGACGGGATTTGGACACGTGAAGAGCGTAATTTGAAAGATCACATTTATTATGGGATTCCGGATTTATCAGCCGAGCAAAAGCAGAAATACACAGGGAAACGTGTTGCAGTTGTAGGAGGCGGACACTCTGCGATCAACACTCTACTGGATCTAGCCAAGCTCAAAGAGACGGATCTCAACACGGAAATTATTTGGATGATGAGAAAGAACTCGGTAGAAGAAGCTTATGGTGGGGAAGAGCATGATCAGCTAGAGGCACGAGGTGCACTTGGAAGGCACATTCACCAACTGATAGACGCCGGCGAGATTCAAGTGGTTACTCCATTTATGATCGAGAAGGTTTCCAAACACGATGGAAGGATTCACATCAAGGGAACTTCAAATGGTGAGGCCAAGGAAATACAAGGTATCGATGAAGTGATTGTAAATACAGGCAGTCGACCGGACTTCTCATTCTTGGGCGAGGTGAGACTCAGCATTGATCCTGCTACGGAGAGTGTTGAAACGCTCGCGCCCCTTATCGATCCCAATGTGCACAGTTGTGGAACCGTAAGACCTCATGGTGAAAAAGAGCTGCGCCATTTAGACAAAAACTTCTATCTCGTTGGAATGAAGAGTTATGGCCGGGCACCAACATTTCTTATGGCAACAGGCTACGAACAGGTCAGATCCATTGCAGCATACTTGGATGGCGATCTGGAAGCTGCGTCGAAGGTTGAATTAGATCTACCAGAGACCGGCGTATGTGGTATTAGCAGTGCACCGAATGCCAACGATTGTTGCATGCCAGTTTCATCTGCTAAAACGAGCTGCAGTTAATAATTAGAGAAGGGGAGAATCAGAAGACAAGATTCTCCCTACTCAAACGAACGAAGGGGTGAAGAGTCATGTACAAATCAATCATTGTAGGAACGGGTCCAGCAGGTTTAACGGCAGCTATTTATTTAGCTAGAGCTAATTTGAATCCGCTTGTTATTGAAGGACCACAACCGGGAGGCCAATTGACATTAACTACAGAAATTGAGAACTTCCCTGGGTTTATGGATGGGATCATGGGACCCGAGCTTATGGATAATATGAGAAAACAAGCGATTCGATTTGGTGCTGAGTTTATGAATGGTTGGGTACATGAAGTGGATTTCTCTTCACGTCCGTTTCGAGTGTCCGTTGAAGGGCTGGGTCAATTACAGGCTGAAACGATCATTCTCTCCACGGGTGCATCGGCGAATTTACTTGGCGGTATACCAGGAGAGAAGGAGAACATTGGCCGCGGCGTAAGCACATGCGCGACATGTGATGGTTTCTTTTTCCGAAATAAAGAAGTGCTTGTCGTAGGTGGAGGCGATTCTGCCATGGAAGAAGCCAATTTCCTTACGAAGTTCGCCTCCAAGGTAACGATTGTTCATCGTCGTGATGAACTGCGTGCTTCGAAGGTTATGCAGGAACGCGCAAGACAAAACCCTAAAGTAAGCTGGGCTCTTAGCAAAGAATCCACTGAAATTTTAGCCGATGATCGCGCAGTTACCGGTCTACGCGTTAAGAATATACAAACAGGAATTGAAGAAATCATCGAGACTAGTGGGATTTTTATTGCGACTGGTCATACGCCCAATACTGCATTTTTGAAAGGACAGATTGATACCGATCCTGCTGGCTATATTCGGGTAAAACCCGGAACAACCGAAACGAATATTCCTGGCGTATTTGCTTGCGGCGATGTACAAGATCCGAAGTACCGTCAAGCCATTACGGCTGCAGGTACTGGATGTATGGCGGCACTAGATTGTGAGAGATTTTTAGAAAATGAAGCAGCGCACTTGAAATCAAGCACTCATTCAATTAATATATAAGCATTAAATTATATGGTTATAGATTCTTGGGATTATCTTTCAAGAAGGGAGCGAATCTTATTGGAGCAGATGAACGAGATTGCTGAAAAACTCAAATTACTTGGAGATAAAACAAGGCTTACCATGTTGACGCTCCTGAAGCAAAGAGAATGGTGCGTTTGCGAGTTTGTAGATATATTCGACATGTCCCAGCCTGCCATTAGCCAGCACTTAAGGAAACTTAAGTCACAGGGAATTGTAAATGAAACCAGGCGAGGCCAATGGGTTTATTATTCGTTAAATGTGGCTGATAAACCATATATAGAAGCAGTGCTGAATGAGATACCAAGTTCCCAGGAAGTACTGTCATCGATAAATAAGGAAATGAACTGTGCTTGTGATTAACTGAAAATTTAGTATCTGACAGGAGGATGCTAAACATTAATTTCAAATAATATATAAGGATATAGTTATATATTAATAAACAGTGGTCTGTAGTCATCGCATAATTGGAGGTTTGAACATTGGTTTCTGTTGTCCTGGCTAGTATCATTTTTGTTGTCACTTTAGTGTTGGTCATTTGGCAGCCAAAAAATCTATCCATTGGATGGTCAGCCTGTGGCGGTGCTATACTGGCACTGCTCGTGGGAGTCGTTGACTTTCAGGATGTATGGGATGTCACCCAGATCGTATGGAATGCAACGCTCGCTTTTGTCGCGATCATTATTATTTCATTGATTTTGGATAAGATCGGTTTATTCGAGTGGGCCGCGTTACATATGGCGAATGCTGCTCGAGGAAACGGTATCCGGATGTTTGTATATGTCTCGATTCTTGGAGCTGTTGTCGCTGCTTTCTTCGCAAATGATGGTGCGGCACTTATCTTAACTCCGATTGTGCTTGCCATGGTTCGTGCGCTGAATTTCGACGAGAAGAAGGTATTTCCTTTTATCATCGCCAGTGGTTTTATTGCGGACACAACTTCGCTACCGCTTGTCGTCAGCAACCTGGTGAATATCGTATCGGCCGATTTCTTTGGAATTACCTTTATCGAATACGCCAGCCGCATGATCGTTCCCAATCTGTTCGCGTTAGTAGCCAGTATTCTTGTGCTTTACATGTTATTCCGAAAAAGCATCCCGCAAAAATTTGATGGGGCACAGCTAAAACCGCCGGCATCAGCAATACAAGACCCTGCTATGTTCCGTTTATCCTGGATCGTTTTAAGTGTGCTGCTGGTTGGTTACTTTGTGTGTGAATTTGTTGGGATTCCGGTTTCCATTGTTGCTGGATTTATTGCGATTTTCTTCCTTCTCATGGCTAGAAAAAGTCCCGCTGTACAGACAAGGGAAGTACTCAAAAGTGCCCCATGGGCGATTGTATTTTTCTCGATTGGCATGTATGTGGTCGTATATGGTTTGCGTAATGCGGGTCTTACGGATCTGTTGGCCACTGTCATACAGAGCATTGCAGATCAAGGACTGTTTGCGGCAACCATGGGGATGGGTTTCATCGCTGCCATCCTATCTTCGATCATGAACAATATGCCCACCGTCATGATTGATGCACTAGCAATTGATGCGACAAACACATCGGATGCTATCAGAGAGGCCTTAATTTATGCAAATGTCATTGGTTCCGATTTAGGACCCAAAATCACGCCGATTGGCTCACTGGCAACCTTACTATGGTTGCATGTGCTCTCAACCAAGGGCGTGAAGATTAGTTGGGGGACTTACTTTAAGACCGGGATTATATTGACCGTCCCAACGTTATTGATAACCCTTTTAGGATTATATATTTGGCTGTCCATACTTTAATTAAAGCAATAAGGGAGAGAAACGATGATGAACAAAAAGGCGCTTTACTTCTTGTGCACAGGCAATTCTTGCCGCAGCCAAATGGCTGAAGGGTGGGCCAAAAAACATCTGGGTGATGAATGGAATGTATACAGTGCTGGCATCAAAGCGCATGGGCTAAACCCTAACGCAGTCAAAGCAATGAGCGAGGTAGGGATAGATATTTCGAACCAAACGTCGGATATCATTGATTCGGTGTTGCTGAATCAATCCGACCTGGTGGTCACCCTGTGCGGGGATGCTGCCGATCGTTGTCCCATGACACCTCCGAATGTTCGCCGTGAGCACTGGGGATTTGATGATCCTGCTAAAGCTCAGGGTACCGATGAAGAAAAATGGGCGGTTTTCCAGCGCGTTCGCGATCAAATTGGCGAGCGTATTCAAAAGTTCGCTAAAGGATTATAACTACTCCGGTTAGGGGAGACGAAAAACGTAGCAGTTATTCATGGCATCATTCGATATAAAGATCAGGCTGTTTTATATGCCTGATCTTTATTTTTGTTTTACCCTTCCTATATCGGTTGTACATGTCGAGTAAAAAATCATTGACACGACACCTTTTAGTGTCCTATAATCAATCAGACACCAAAAGGTGTCTGATTAGGGGGCGTCAGTTGGAAAGTTTGAAGTCTTGAACATGTTTCAATTGAACCCATTAATAAGGAGGAGCTAATCAATGAGTACGAGTTGATATGATGCTGCATCTGGGCTATCCTTCCTACTTTCTAATTATTCTTGGCGCTTCTAAATTATTGGGTGTGATCGCCATACTAATACCTAAGTTTCCTTTGCTTAAAGAATGGGCTTACGCTGGTTTGTTTTTTACTATGTCAGGAGCGCTCATTTCACATCTTGTATTAGGTGATTCCTTTGGCGATATATATCAGTCATTAATTCTTCTCATTCTAACGATCGTCTCGTGGTATTCCAGACCTGAGAACAGAAAAATCACGTCAGGGAATCTCCTGCATATTCAAACACGGGACTTCTCAAACTAAATTCAAAAGTTTCCCCGCTTATTGTTCCTACGGTTTGATCACTGTCATAGAGTTGCAGCAGAAAATTTGCGACTTGTGCGTCGGTATGATAATAACCAAAGCTATTGTCGTAATTATACTCGGAGACATCATTTGCAATCATGCCAAACTCTGTTTGCGTAGCCGCCGGGGCAAATACTTTGACTTGTAATTGCGCTTGTGATGCCTTCAATTCATGAGCCAATCCTTCAGTAAATGCACTCACGTAAAATTTAGCGGCACAGTAGGTAACGGCATTCGGTACTATAATATAACCACCTCTGGAGGAAATATTGATAAGCTGCGCACCGACCATGTCGTGATAATCTCGTACGTAGAGAGAAGTTAGAATCGTCAAAGCTTCTATATTCAGCCGCAACATCTTTTCAATCTTGCTCAAGTCCTGCCTAGCGATACTGCTGTAATTTCCAAATCCAGCATTGTTTATGAAGGTCTCAATGCAGTAATTTTTGAGGTCATTATAAAGTCGGTACACGTTTGAAGAAATAGACAGATCACAAACCATGATCACGATCTTCAGATTCGGATGAGTTGCCAAAATCTCCAGTTTCAGATCATCCAATCTTTTTTCGCGGCGGGCTACAATAATCAGATTTTTCCCACGATTAGCGAAAGCTTTGGCAGTGGCATACCCAATACCGGAACTGGCCCCTGTAATCAATGTGAATTTTCTATTTTCGCACACTTGTAAAACCTCCTTTGTTTTAATACGATTTAAAGAATACAATGTAGAGTCAACTCGAGGTCAAGCGATTGGGGAGGATTATTATGGGGTATTCGATCGGCGAATTTTCATCCATTACGGGAGTAAGCATTTATACCTTGCGATACTACGAACAAGAAAATCTAATTTTCCCAGACCGAAAAGAAAACGGCAGGCGTTGCTACTCAGACGCTGATATAAGCTGGATACAATTCATAAAACGTTTAAGAGATACGGATATGGCAATAAAAGAAATTCAAAAATATGCCCAGCTTAGAGCTGCAGGCGATTGTACTTTACAGGAACGATTGGAAATATTATTACAGCACCAAGTTGTATTGAAACAGGATATTAGTAAGATGCAAGAACATCTTGCGAATCTTGAAGATAAAATTAAATATTACATAACGGAAATGAAAGAAGAACGTTAAGTAGGAAGCACATGAACCTAATAGTATATATACAACCATAAATATTAGGAGGTCGTGAAATGGCATTTCCGACACATATTGTATCGGCAGGCGGAATTGTAGAAGATGGGAATGGAAATATCCTCTTGGTCAAAGCCCATGACGATGGTTGGGTGTATCCTGGAGGGATAACCGAAGTAGGAGAGAACCTGATGGATGGCGTGATTCGTGAAATCAAAGAAGAGAGTGGAATAGACGCCACGGTCAGCCATTTAATTAGTATTGTTTCCAATACAGCGATCCATAAGTGGTATGACGGTGTGACCGATGTGCCTACGAAGGTCATGTTTGATTTCATGTGTAAAGCTGTGGGTGGAGAGTTAGCGACTTCTGATGAAACGAGCGAGTGCAGATGGGTACCAAAGGAACATGTTCTGGATTTGATTACGTTACCCGCTATCCGCCTGCGTTATGAAGCTTATTTGAACTTTAACGGCTCCGTGAATTATGTGGAGTACGTTACTTCAACAACGTCGGAATGCAGTGTCAAGCTTCAGAGAAATTTATGAACGTTTATGGAAGATCAAAGGTCATCTAAGAGTTTTGAAAAGATTGAACTTCAATCAAATACAACTCGAACACATTTGACTATATCATGTTTCCGATTGACCAAGTGGTATGTACAAAGAACCCCGCAGTATGATCAGCAGGGTTCTTTGTGTTCACCCTCAGACACTCATACATAGGATACTCCTCTGGGATTACTTTATATATTTTTTTATGATATTGAACAGCTCGACTCTTCCTTTTTTTATTCGTTATGTTTGCTATTTTACTGGTAACGGATACAATAGTATGAGAATCTAACGAATGGTAGTGGTGATATTAATGGTGTCAATCAAAGATGTGGCCAAGCTGGCGAATGTATCGATTTCAGCCGTTTCCAAGACGCTGAATGGCTATTCCGACGTTAGCGAAACCACAAAACAAAAGGTCATGCAGGCCGCGCAGGAACTGAATTATTTCCCGAACCGCCTTGCCAAAAACCTTAAGCACAAGGTCACCAAGACCATTGCGCTGATCATATCGAACTTTGAGCAAGCGAACGGCAAGGACGGCGTTATGTTCCAAATCATGACAGGCGTCTATGCCGCAGCCCAACATTATCACTATGAAGTGGTCATTTATACGCGTAGTCTGTCCGAACAACAGGATAAATCGTACTGGCAGTTCTGTAAGGAAAATAAAATCGCGGGCGTCGTCATTTCTGGGCTTCGCACGACGGATCCCTACTTCGAAGAGCTAGTGAACAGTGAATTTCCATGCATGGTGGTGGATGCCGATATTGTCGGCCCCCATACCGGATCGGTCATCACGGATAACGTGGGCGCTGCTAGAAATGCCGTGGAGTACTTAATTGCGAGAGGGCACCGTGATATCGGCATGATCAATGGGCACAGATTTGCGGCGGTGAGTGTACAGCGTCTTCAGGGATATAGGGAAGCACTCGAAGAGGCGGGTTTGGTATATGATGCGAAGCGGGTGATTGAAGCCGATTTTAGTGAGCAAGTGGCATACGAAGCTACCGAGCCTTACCTGGAGCGGCACCCGAATCTTACCGCAGTTTTTATATCCAGTGATCTGATGGCCATCGGATTTATGACTCGCTGCCGGGAGTTGAATATTAGCATTCCAGGAGATATCTCTATTATGGGTTTTGATGATATCGTGCTCTCCAGCTATACGACTCCCAGATTGTCAACAGTCAGACAAGATTTCACAAGAATCGGTTATTCGGCATTTGAGGAAGTTATCAAGATGCTGGAGAATCAAACACCGGGATATCATAAAATTCTTTCTTTCGAAATTGTTGACAGAGAGACAATAAAGGTGCAATAATGTTATCGAAAACGTTTTCGAGTTTAAAACGCTTATTTTTATACTCATTACGAAATCGTTTTTCGATATTTTTTTATTTGATATCGAAAACGATTTAGGTATCGCTTACAGAAAAAGAGAAAAACAGTTGGGAAGGATGACAACCATGCTGAGCTACAACAAGGTGCAGTCTGAAGATTTGAAGAAATGGTCTTTTTCCGAGGTCGAGTTTAATCCACTGGCTTTGGGCAAATGCGAAGCGATTATGTCGCTGGGGAATGGATATATGGGTCTCCGATCAGCTGCGGAGGAATCGTATATCGGGGAGAAGAGAAACCTGTTTGTTAACGGCACGTTCAATAAATTCGATGAATTCGAGGTGACGGAACTTCCGAATACGGCGGATATTACGCGGCTTGATATACGAATAGACGGTACTCGATTCTCGCTTGAGCGTGGTACGGTTACCGAATATGAGCGGACACTGAATATACGCGATGCTGAGCTCGTGCGAAGTTTTATCTGGGAATACCAGGGGAAGAAAATCCGGTTTGAATTCAAGCGCTTCGTCTCTTTGGCCAAGCTGCACCAGATTGGTCTGAAGGTAAGCATAACTCCGCTGAACGAGGGCATAACATTGGTAATTAACTCCGGTATCGACGGTCAGGTCAGCAACAGCGGAAGCCAGCATTTTCACGAGGGTGAGAAGCGGATTTACGACAAGACATTTCTTGAGTTGATTCAGACGACGACAGAATCCAAGGTGGATTTCGTCCACGGTGTTGCTCATCGTCTCCGGTTAAACCAACAAGAGATCCAAGCAGCTCCCAAGATGGATATCGACCGCCGCAAGGTTGCAGTTGCTTATGCGCTTGATGTTGCGGCAGGCGCGTGTTTCGAATTCGAGAAGATGGCAAGCGTATTCACAAGCCGTGACCATGAATTTGCAGAAGGAAGCAGCCTGGACGACATTCGGCAGCATGCGCTGGCTGAATTGAAAGCGTTCCATTCCGCTGGTTATGATCAGCTTTTTGCAGAGCATCGAGCAGCCTGGAGCAAGGTATGGGAGCAATATAACGTCTCGATTCAATCCTCGAATTCCTTCGATCAACTGGCTGTCCGGTTTGCCATATATCATCTGATTATTATGACACCAGCACATGACCGGAGAATGGGAATCGGCGCTAAGGGCCTCAGCGGAGAGGGGTACAAGGGTCACTCTTTCTGGGATACGGAGATTTTCATCTTGCCGTTCTACATTTACTCGAATCCCGAGGTTGCGCGCTCGTTGCTTGAATATCGCTATCTTGGTCTGGAAGGAGCCAGAGCCAAAGCGGCTGAGAATGGCTTTAACGGCGCGATGTATCCATGGGAAGCCGCTTGGCCGAGCGATGGCGAAGTCACGCCGGAGTGGGGACAGGTGGATATCGTAACCGGCAAGCAAACTAAGATTTGGTCCGGATTCATTGAGCAGCATATTACATCCGACGTCGCTTACGCCGTATGGCACTATTATAAAGCAACAGGCGATCAAGACTTTATGGACCATTACGGCTACGAAATGATCTTTGACACCGCAAGGTTCTGGGCGAGCCGCCTCGAGTGGAATGAGGTCAAGGCCGTATATGAAATCAATGAGGTCGTAGGTCCGGATGAGTATAAGGAGCATGTGGATAACAACGCATTTACGAATTATATGGCTTCCTTTAATATTCGATTGGCTATGGAATACTATCATAATCTCCAGACATCCAATGCTGAGCTGTTCCAATCGCTGAACGGGAAGCTGGAGCTAGAGCAGGCGATGGACGAGTGGCAGGACAAGATCCAACAAATCTATCTGCCGCAGCCAAACCAGGACGGAATTATCCCGCAGGATGACACGTACTTGCAGAAGAAACTTATCGATTTAACGTCGTATAAGCAGCAGAGCAAGGTAGGCAGCATTTTTGACGATTACAACCTGGACCAGGTTGGGGAAATGCAGGTATCCAAGCAGGCCGATATTATGATGCTGTTCTTCCTCCTGGAGGATCAGTTTACGCCGGAAGTGAAGCAAGCGAATTATGATTATTATGAGCCGAAAACGCTTCATGACTCCTCACTCTCTATGTCAACACACAGTATTCTGGCTAATGATTTTGGAGATCGCGATCTGGCATATGAGCTGTTTGAACGGGCTTCGAAGATCGATCTTGGGCCGTATATGTATTCATCTGATGCAGGCATTCACTCCGCGTCGCTCGGCGGCATATGGGAATGCGTGGTGCTTGGGTTCGCAGGCGTCCGCATGCTTGGCGGAGAGTTGCATATGAATCCGAATCTGCCGAAGGCATGGGATGAGCTTTCCTTCCCGCTGTACTGGCAAGGGCAACGCTTGGAGGTCCACATCAACCGCGAGACCTTGAAGCTGACTGCGAATTCAGACCAGGAAATACAGCTTGTTATTCACGGTAACACCATGAAGTTCTCTAAGGAGCTTCAAATCCAATATTGAACATTCTGGAGGGTCATTCAATGAAAAAGAATTGGAAATGGTCAACAATGCTTAGTATGGTCATCATCGCTGCTTTGGCGCTATCCGCTTGCGGCGGCAATAGTGGAGGTTCCGGCAATGGGGCTGCAGGGGAGAAGGTTAACCTGACATTTACCGTATGGGGCGATGTGAACTCTGGCGCTAATGAACAGCAACTTGCCGATGAATTCAATAAGGCTCACCCGGACATTCAAGTCAAATTCGAACCGATTCCAAGCGAAGGCTACGGCACCAAATTGACGACTTCGCTTGCAGCCGGACAAGCACCCGACGTATTCCTGATCGGCGAGGGAGATTACTTCAAATATGTTGAGAAAGGGGTCGTGGAGCCGCTTGACGACTACTTGAGCAAGGACAGCGATTTCAGTCTGGATATCTTCCAGAAGGATCTGATCGACAATATGAACATCAACGGCAACCAGTACTATCTGCCGAAGGATTTCAATCCGCTCGCGCTCTGGTACAACAAGCGCATGTTTGATGAAGCAGGCCTGGAATATCCGTCTGAAGATTGGACCTGGGATCAATTGATCGAAACGTCCAAGAAGCTGACCAAGAAGGAAGGCAATAAGTATACCGAATTCGGATTTAATGCTGGTAAGTGGGAATATCCGATCTACACGTATCTCTGGGATCATGGAACAGATATAGCGAATGAAGATGGAACAGAGGCCGAAGGATTCATGAATGGCGAGAAGACGGTAGCCGCCATTGAAAAATACGTTGCACTGTCGCAAGGCGAAGATCGCGTATCGCCAACACCTCAGGATGCCGAGACGCTTGGCGGAGACTCCTCCATGTTCATGACGGATAAATTGGCCATGATGGTAACAGGCCGCTGGGTGAAGACGGATCTGGACAAATCGGACGTGGAATACGGATCAGCCTGATTCCTACCGGTGAGGACGGAACGCGCACGAGCATTATCGCAAGCGCGGGCTGGGCGATCAACGCCAACAGCAAACACAAGCAGGAAGCTTATGAGCTCTTGAAATGGTTATCCGGTACCGAAGCGCAGAAGCTTCGCTCCGAGAACGGCAAGGTTCTCCCAGCAACCGTAACGGAACTGGAAGAAGTGAAAGCAAACGAAGTTGCCGACAAGCCAGTTATCGAAATGATGGATTATGCGAAGAAACCGGTCACATTGCGCTCTACCCATGGCCCCATCTTTGTTGAAGAATTCAACAAAGCCATGGAGAAGATTTTGCTGAAGCAACAGGACGTGAAGGGCGCTTTGGATGAAGCTGCGAAAAACGTGGATAGCAAAATCAAGTAAAAACGACAGGTGAAGTGCATGATCATGCGCTTCACCTGCTTCATCAAGGAGGCTGTTATGCGAAAGTCAAAATCGGATTGGGCCGGCTACTTATACATCATGCCATGGCTTCTGGGACTTCTGCTGTTTACGATTGGCCCAATGCTGTTCTCCTTGCTGCTAGCCTTCAGCAAATGGGACATTATTACGGGAGTGCAATCGATCGAGTGGGTTGGGCTGGACAACTTCAAGGCGATTTTCCATGATGAATTATTTTATCAATCTCTAAAAGTAACCTTTATTTTTGCTTTGGTATCCGTACCGCTCTACCAAGTGGTCTCCCTGTTGATTGCAGTGCTGCTCAATATGCGCCGTCGCGGCATGAAGGTATTCAGATTAATATATTTCATGCCATCCGTCATTCCGGCTGTTGCCGTATCGATGATGTGGGTCATGATATTCAATCCCGAATACGGGATATTGAACAAAGCGCTCGCTTGGTTCGGCATCCAGGGACCGGCTTGGCTTCAAGACCCGTCCTACGCGCTCGGCGCACTCATCGTCATGGGAATCTGGGGCGTCGGCAATACGATCATCATTTATCTGTCGGGTTTACAAAGCGTGCCCGAGGATATGCATGAAGCGGCCGAGTTGGACGGTGCTGGAAGATTCCGGCGGTTCTTCAGCATTACGCTGCCAATGATATCGCCAACGGTGTTCTTCAACTTGATCATGGGAATTATAGGCGGGTTCCAATACTTTACCCAGGCGTTTGTCATGACCAACGGAGGTCCGCTCAATTCTACATTGTTCTATAACCTGTATCTCTATAACAAGGCCTTTCA
Source organism: Paenibacillus sp. JCM 10914 (assembly GCF_001315105.1). Lineage (GTDB taxonomy): Bacteria > Bacillota > Bacilli > Paenibacillales > Paenibacillaceae > Paenibacillus_AQ. Next base: position 180,757 of record NZ_BAZR01000007.1, read on the forward strand.
GGATTATGAGATGGGTTATGCCTCGGCATTATCCTGGATCTTGTTTGTCATCATTCTTGTATTCACTCTGATCGTCATTCGAAGCTCGTCCATGTGGGTGTATTATCAGGGCGACGACGATAAGGATTAAAGGAGGCGTCATTCATGAATCATTCTGCTAAGCGTATCAACGTGCCGCATATCCTGTCCATGCTGGCGCTCATTGTCGGGGCTCTTATCGTCATCGTGCCTTTGTTATGGACTTTCTTCACCTCGCTGAAGTCACCGGCGGAGGTATTCAAAGATAACTTCTTTCCAACCGTGTGGCACTGGACTAACTACAGAGATGCCGTGCAAGCCGTACCCTTCTTCAAATTTCTAGGCAATACCGTCATCATTCTGATTCCGGTCTTGATCGGAACCGTATTATCTTCAGCCATCTGTGCTTACGGATTCGCGAGGTTCAATTTCAAAGGCAAGCGCACGCTGTTTCTGGTACTGCTGGCAACGATGATGCTGCCTTCCCAGGTTACGATGATTCCGATGTTCATTATGTTCAAGGAAATCGGTTGGGTGGATACATTCCTGCCACTCATTATCCCTGCGTTTTTTGGCGGCGGTGCATTTAACATATTCCTGATTCGCCAGTTCATGCGCGGCATTCCCCGGGACCTGGATGAGTCCGCATTTGTTGATGGAGCCAACCGCTTCCAGATCTTTACCCGAATCGTGCTGCCGTTGTCGGTGGCACCGCTGATCGCCGTATCGATCTTTACCTTCATGGGCGTCTGGAATGATTTCCAGGGACCGCTCATTTATCTGAACTCCAGCGATAAGTATACGTTGGCACTAGGTCTTTCCATGTTTAAGGGATTGTATAACGTCGAATGGAACATGCTGATGGCGGCAACGATTCTGATTATGCTGCCGGCATTAATCGTATTTTTCTTGGCACAAAAATATTTCATCGAAGGCATTTCCATCTCCTCAGCCATTAAGGGTTGATCAGTTGGAAGCCAGAGGAGGCTGACATGCAGGGTACATCAGGATTAAATAGCAGACATCCCTTCAATTTATACTATAATGCCGGTGAGTATATGAAAATCTGCGGAACCCAGGACGGCTACTTCCCGGATTTCGGACACCATGTTGCTAACGAGATGGGTGGGGTATGGCTTCATCCGATCAAGCTGCTGGACGGCTTTTGGCTGAGAATTACGGATATCGACCGGAACATCTCGGTTTGGTCCCGTTCGGACGGCTTCACGAGCGAGCCATGGGGCAGCCGGTTTCAATATGATCATGGCCTTGGCCATATTCCGGTCCGGCTCGAGCGCGTTCAATTTGCCCCTGAACTGGAAAAAGGAATGGTTGCCGATTACCAGCTGCTGTCTTATGGAAAAGGAACCACTCGGCTGAAGCTGGAGCTGCTGGCACGTACCGATCTCCGCCCTGTCTGGTTCTCCGATGAAATCGGCATAACGGACGGCGAACAGGATGAAGTCATCCTGAGCTCGGAACGAGTCGTGGCGGTGAAGGACAGCGCCCATGACTGGTACGTCCAGATCGGTACGGATTTACCGGGTACCGAGGTAGAGACGGGGGCCTCCTTGTATGGGCCTGAGTTTACGGCGGGTAACGGTATGGGGGTTGCCTTCCGCAGCGAAGTGATTGAGCTTCAGGAGAAGGAGACGTTGCAATTCCGCTTATTCGTTGCCGGCTCCTACCAATCCCAGGAGGAGAGCGCGGCGGTATATGACAAGCTTGTCTCTTCGCATGAAATTCTCTTGCAGCAGAAGAAGGTGTTATATGAAGGGGTCGAGAACCGGGCGAAGCTGGAAATCGCCGGGGAAGATTTACTGAACGAAGCTTTCAAATGGGCCAAGTGGAACAATCAGTGGCTGGTACAGAAGGTCGATGGCATCGGACGTGGTTTGACTGCCGGAGGACCCACCTACCCGTGGTGGTTCGGCTGTGACAATACGTACTCTCTGCAAGGTGTACTTGCCATCGGGGATGCGCAGCTGGCGAAGGATACGCTGAACCTTCTACTGCAAAAATCGGAAGAAGCCAATGGCAATGGCAGAATCGTGCATGAGATTACGACCATGGGGGCAGTGTCGAACCCGGGCAATACCCAGGAGACCGCTCATTATATCGCATTTGTATGGGAGTTGTTCCGCTGGACGGGAGATGAAAAGCTGCTGCAGCGCCATTACCGCTATTGCGTGAAGGGGATCGATTGGCTTCTGCATGAAATGGATCCAGACGGCGACCTGTTCCCTTCGGGTTACGGCATCATTGAGATTGCAGGCCTTAACATGGAGCTGATCGACAGTGCGGTGTATACCGCGCAGGCTCTGCAGGCGATGGTGGAGATGAGCAGACATCTGGGCGAGGAAGACAACGCGAAGAAGTACAAAGAGCTTGCAGACCGTGCAGTACGCGCTATTAATGAAGTGTACTGGTGCGAGTCGGAAGGTTTGTACGCAGATGCGGTTGCTTCCAGAAGCGATATCGAGCCGAAGGTCGATTATATGGTTTCCTTGGCGGAGAAGGAAGGGATTCAGGGATATCGCGAGTACCTGGGACAGATGCTAGGTGAAGCCAAAGATGCGAAGGCTGACCGGGGATGGCTGCTCAACAAGAACTGGGTCATCGTGACGCCAATGGAGACCGGTATTGCTGATCCGGAGAAGGCCGAACGAGCACTTGAAACCATGCGTTCGGACATCTTTATTGGAGAGTACGGCACCTATCTGGCAGGGATCTACAAGCAAGGCACCATGACAATCTCGACGGGTGTCCATGCGGTAGCCGAAGCGGCCAACGGCCATCCGGACGAGGCGCTGGCGCTGCTGCGCAGAATGCTGGGGTCCTTCTCGAAAGTGCTCCCGGGCTCTTTTTCCGAGATGTCGCCGGATTATGGCTGCGTGGTACAGGCATGGACGCTGTATGCCCTTACGGTTCCGGTGATCCGCCACTTCTTCGGTGTGACACCAAGTGCGCATGAGAAGACGTTTCATATTAAGCCTCAGCTTCCCACTTCGTGGTTGGATCGTGAATGCAGCCTGAGCAACCTTAGAGCAGGTGATGCCGAGCTGGATATTTCCATCGCACCGCAGCACAACGGGCGGACCGTAACCATCCGCAACCCGCAGGGCTGGAACATCGTCATCGAACTAGACGGTCAACGCTTCGAGAGCACTGATACGCACATAAACTGGGCAGTGGCAACAGCGCAGGTTTAAGCGTAATTCAATAAAAGATAATCGATATCCAAAGTATATGCTTGTCCTATCTTGGGTAATGTTCCATAAATACTTGTTAAGAGCGCCGTTGACAATTCAATTGTCAGCGGCGTTTTTGATTAGGCAAAAAGTATATTATATCCAGCGCTAGGCAAAGTATAAGAAAACCTGGAAAGTTTTTCTCCATTTATTGCAAGGTAAGCAGAGTCCGAGGGCAACGAGGAGACCTTATACATGACGAAGAACTTCGAGAGCGGGGAAGGCATGCAAGAAAAGTTACCCGTTTCCCTAACGAAATTTCTAGAGAATATGAAGGGCCGATTTGGGCAAAGCGGGGATATCATCTGTAAGATCTATCGATATTTGTTGAAAATCCGAGCCAAACCCCGGATGAATGCATGAAAATGATCCAAGAACTTACCATAACGTTAGGCAAAGTAGGGACAGAACGATTACACTCAAATTGAAGTGAACCGAATAGTACAACTATACGACAGAACATTCATTAGACTGGCTCTGCCGTTTTTTGTGTTTTATTTATGTTAAAATGAAATGTCCAATGATAAGTACAGATTCAAGGAAAAAGTGAGATTTTGCGGTAGGGGGAATAAGAAATGCCTTATTTAAGAACTGCGGACGGAATTAAGCTGTTTTATGAATCTTATGGCAAAGGGAAACCGCTTGTTTTTATACATGGATTAGGTGCATCTTCCTCCATGTATCATCCTCAAGTAGAGTATTTCAAACACTATTTTGAAGTAATCTTGATAGATTTAAGGGGCAATGGACAATCCGGAAAACTGGACTGTCACTTTGACCGTGTCTTGGAATTGCAAACACATGATATAAAAGAACTTTTAACCTTTCTAAAGATTGAAAGCGCAATATTTGTTGGCGTATCTTATGGCGGTGTATTGATTCAGAAGTTAGCCATTACTTATCCTGAAACGGTAAAGGCCCTCGTTATCGTGGATAGTTTTTGTGACACGTCGGTTGATTCCTTTCAAAAACGATTAGCTATGATTGGCGCTAACCAAACCTGGGTTTTTCATTTTCCTAAACAGTGGTTAGCGCAATTAACAAAAAGCTCGTATAAACGATGGCCACTAGCCAGCGCGGAGATGGAAAGAGTTATGGTTAACATGCGAACGCATGAGGCTAAAACTCAAAGAAAAGCAATAAATAAAATTAATTTCAACAAACAATTAAGTAGTATAGAAGCTCCGACCATTTGTTTGGTTGGCGATGATACTAAATTAGGTGTTCGGATGATGACACAAGTAGCTAATTTCATAAAAAATTCAGAGCTACAGGTTATTAAGGATTCTTTTGACCCAAGCAACCTTTGTCAACCACAAGTTTTCAATAAAACCGTTCATAACTTCTTATCCAAGATAGAATAGGATGGCTATGATCACAATCAATACATAGGATACAACAATCAAACAAAGCCTTAACCCTGATTACAGGGCTAAGGCTTGTTATTCATTAGGCTAGTCTCATCTTAAAATCTTGATAGCCGAACTCACGCACGACGCGACAATTACCGTCTTTCTCCTGCACGGCGATCGCAGGCAGCGGCATGCCGTTGAAGGTGTTGGTTTTGACCATAGAGTAGATCGCCATGTCTTCGAACACCAATCTGTCACCGCTCTTCAGGGGCTGATCAAAGGAATAGTCTCCGATGACATCGCCCGTAAGGCAGGTCGGACCACCAAGCCGATAGGTGTATGGCTTCTCACCGGCCTCACCTGAACCGACAAGCGGTGGACGGTATGGCATTTCCAGAACATCCGGCATATGACAGGTTGCCGACGTATCCACGATCGCAATCTCGATACCGTTCTTATGGATATCCAGTATGGAAGTAACCATATAGCCCGCATTCAGCGCAATGGCTTCTCCCGGTTCAAGGTAGACTTCCAAGCCGTAGTTATCCTGCATTCGCGAGATGCAAGCTTCGAGTCTCGGGATATCATAGTCATCTCTTGTAATATGGTGACCGCCACCGAAATTGATCCATTCCATCTGCGTCAACCATGGCCCGAACTTTTCTTCGACGGCATTCAGCGTGGTCTCCAAATCGTCCGAATTCTGTTGACAAAGGGTATGGAAGTGCAATCCTGTAACGCCTTCCAGCAGTTCCGGCCGGAAATCCTCTCGTTTCACGCCGAATCTGGATCCCGTTGAGCAGGGGTCATAGATCTCATGTCCCACTTGCGTCGAACATTCCGGGTTGATGCGCAGGCCTACCTTTTTACCGGCTGCAACGGCTTTTCCTTTGAACTTTTCCAATTGGGAAAAGGAATTGAAGATGATATGGTCGCAAATGGAAACAATCTCGTCGATTTCATCCTCACGATAGGCAGGGGCAAAGACGTGATTTTCTTTGCCCATTTCTTCGTGACCCAGTCGTGCTTCGAATAAACCGCTCGCCGTCGTTCCGCTTAAGTATTTTCCGATGAGTGGATACATGGCTGTCATGGAAAAAGCTTTTTGCGCCAGCACAATCTTGGCTCCCGTACGCTGCATGACGCCGTTCAGAATGGTGAGGTTTCTTTCGATGCGTGCTTCATCGACAACGAAACAGGGTGTCGGCAATTCCTCGAACCGCATATTAACGAACGAGCTCCGGCTGTTTAGCTTCCTCGGGCAATGCGTCAACCAACACCGGATTGAAGTCTTCTACCCATGGAAGTCCCCATTTGTTGAGTTCTTCCATGAATGGATCCGGATCGAACTCTTCGATATTGAATACGCCCGGTTTATTCCATTTGCCGGTCATGACCATGGCCGCGCCGATCATCGCAGGCACGCCGGTTGTATAGGAAATGGCTTGGGAACCCACTTCTTGATAGCACGCTTGATGATCGCATACATTGTAGACATAGTAAGTCTTGTCTTGGCCGTCTTTTTTACCTTTGAAGATACAGCCGATGTTCGTCTTGCCTACTGTACGTGGCCCGAGGGAAGCGGGGTCAGGGAGTACAGCCTTCAGGAATTGAAGCGGAATGATTTGTTTTCCTTCGTATTCGATTGGTTCGATGGAGGTCATTCCTACGTTTTCAAGCGCTTTTAAGTGCATGAGATAGCTTTGACCGAATGTCATGAAGAAACGGATGCGTTTCAGTCCAGGCATGTTTTGCGCCAGGGATTCAAGCTCTTCATGATACAGCAGGTACATGTCCTTCTGGCCGACTTCAGCGAAGTTATACTCGCGCTTGATTTCCATCGGTTTTGTTTCAATCCATTGCCCGTTTTCCCAGTAGCGTCCATTCGCGGACACTTCGCGGATATTGATTTCCGGGTTGAAGTTGGTTGCGAACGGATAGCCGTGATCGCCGCCGTTGCAATCCAGAATGTCGATATATTCGATTTCGTCAAAATAGTGTTTCAGCGCATAAGCGGAGAATACACCCGTTACGCCTGGGTCGAATCCGCTGCCCAAAAGAGCTGTGATTCCTGCTTGTTCAAAACGTTCACGGTAATCCCATTGCCATTTGTATTCGAATTTCGCCGTATCTTCCGGCTCATAGTTAGCCGTATCCATGTAGTGCGTTTTAGTGGCTAGGCAAGCATCCATGATCGTCAAATCTTGGTAAGGCAGGGCTAGATTCATGACGATATCCGGTTTGACTTCGTTAATCAGAGCGATTAGTTCGTCTACGTTGTCGGCGTCCACCTGTGCGGTCGTGATTTTGGTGTTGCCACCGTCCAATTTGGCTTTCAGTTCATCGCATTTGGACTTCGTGCGGCTGGCGATGCAGATTTCCTCGAATACCTCGCTGTTTTGAACGCATTTATGAATGGCTACTGAAGCTACGCCGCCGGCGCCAATGATTAGTGCTTTCCCCATTTTTTCAATCTCCTTTTCGAATTCATTTTTTATGTAGAAACGGCAACAAAAAAAGCAAGCGAAACACGCACTATGCGCATCACACTTGCTTCGATAGTCAAATAATAAGAACTCCCCATTAGCATGACAGGACAAACCTCTTGCGTGCTTGTCAGTCAACCATAAAACTCATCGTTTCATGGAAAGGCCCTTAATATTCAAATATACGATGTTTAGGATCAGAGTCTATATAGCAAATAATTACTTTTACCACTCTTATTGACCGTTTCACAAGTTGTGTGCATATGCACTGGTTGTAAAGTAACCAACTTATAAAATTTGAGCTTTTAACTCAATCAATAAGGCAACGAAAGTTGCCAATCGGCATTTGACCCGGCTGTCCGTATGGCCTTGACTTCTGTAAGGAAGTGGTCAAAGATTATCTGCTTGGAAAGATCCTAAAATAGGTATTGAATATTAACTTTCCAAAAATCATGCTTCTTCATAGTAGCAGGCCAGCGACTAATGAGCAAGCAAAATTTTTGAAACGGGGGTAGACTAGCCGCCGTTCAAGGGACGTGGGCCCACTAATAGTGAAGGATGTGTCTATATTCTTCGGCGTATTCGGATTTTTTTGTTATGATAGTCATAATGGTGCATCATGAAGCGTCTTAACGACATCTAGATTGAGAGGAAGGCTGGCCTAAAGCATTATGAACAGCTTAAGTTTTTATTCTGTTGGATCATTCATACTTGTTGTATTGGTTCTGATCGCTGTGATATCTATCGTATACCGAAGCTGGCGTAATGGTATATCTCCCATGCCTTCATCAGCGGTGGTTCGAAGAGCCGTTCTCTCCGAGTTGCGGCGTATACCCCTACCAGGACTCATCGTAGAGGCTGGATCAGGCTGGGGAACACTGGCGTTGCAGCTGGCGACGTACAACAAGGCATGGCGAATCGTAGGCATCGAGAATTCATGGATTCCGTTATGGGTCTCCAAGCTGTCCGCCAGCCTAAAGCGAACTGCGGCGGATCTGGATTTTCAACATGGAGATATTTATCAATATCAGTATGATCAAGCGGATGTCGTGATCTGCTATCTCTATCCCGGAGCCATGACAAGATTAAGCACGATCATGCGTGTACAACTGAAGCCTGGAGCGTACTTGATTAGTGTATGTTTTGCTATGCCCGGCTGGGAGCCTGAGCGCGTTGTGACCTGTGGAGATCTATACCGTACGAAGCTGTATATCTATCGGGTAAAAGAGTAACTGACGCGCCTAGACTTATGGCTCCAGCAACCAGCGATGCATTTCCGGGAATAGGAGGCTCCACGTAGATTCATGGTGTGTGCCTCCGGGAACGAAATCGAATCGGACTTGGCCTTCCGGTATCCCTGAAGAGATTAACGTCTGGCGAGTTAACGCAACGTGCTCGTGGGCAGTCTGATTGAAGTCGTCATTATCGGTTTCTCGTTCCCCAATGCTAAGGTAGATGCGAAGCGCAGGGGAAAGAATCGACGCTT
>NZ_BAZR01000008.1 GCF_001315105.1 Paenibacillus sp. JCM 10914
GGATCATCCGGATGAATCGCCATCCGAATGCCGTTCTTCTCGGCGGCAGGAATGACTTTGCTCAGGAAATATTCGAGATTGTCCCACAGATCCTCCTCGGATACGTTGCGGTATGCGTCGAACAAGGAGGTCAGATGAGCCAGACGCTCGGGCTCCCAGCCAGGCATGGTCAACGCGCTGTTCTGGTTGATCGTTCTGACCAGCTCCAGCGGATCAATGCCGTGAATCTTCGATTTCTCGAAGAACAGTGCCGTGGAACCGTCGGGACCCAACTTGTGCAGATCGGTTCGTGCCCAATCGAATACCGGCATGAAATTGTAGCAGATGACTTTCACGCCAACCTTGCCCAATTTCTCAATCGTCCGGATGTAATTATCTATGTATCGATCGCGTGAGGGAAGACCGAGTTTAATATCCTCATGTACATTCACGCTCTCAACCACATCGATGTGAAGCCCGTACGCGCTGGCCTGATCGCGGATTTGTTCGATCCGTTCCATCGGCCATTCCTCTCCCACGGGAAGATCATGGAGAGCCCATACGATACCTTCAACACCGGGAATTTGTCTGATATGATCCAGCGATACCGTATCATTACCCTCGCCGAACCATCTGAATACCATGCGCATGATTACACCGCCTTTGACAAGTTTAGAGTTGTTCATTGAAGCGTACTTGCTAACAAGCCATTAGGTGGACCATCCATTATTTAAAATAGTCCGGATGCCGCTCCTTCAGCACGGTCAGATTCGAGATGATTAAACTAAGGTGCTCCTGCATGATCTGCTCCGCAAGGTCTGCGCGATGCTGCCGGATGGCGTTTACAATGGCCCGGTGCTGTTCGTACAGATTGCTCCAATCGGGATCGGCCGACAACCATAACATTCGGCTTCGATTCAGATGAGCATTCATCTGCTGCAGCACATTCCAGGTTCCCACTTTACGGCAGCCTTCGAACAATATGCGGTGAAACGACTCATCCAGCTCAAACATATGCTTCCCGTCGTGCTGCTCAATGCTCTCTTGCTGCCTCGCGAGATTCTCATCCAATTCTATGAGCTTATTGTCGGGGAACTCGTCGCAAGCAAGACGGACGACGGCCCGCTCGAGTTGCTCCCGCATGAAGCGTGCTTCTTCAACCAACTCCGAATCGATCAGGGATACACGCGTTCCGCGCTGGGGGAGTACGACGACCAGGTCTTCTTGTGCCAATCGAACAAAGCTCTCCCGGACAGGCGTCCGACTTACCTCGAAAGATAACGATACTTCCTTCTCGGACAGAGTCGTTCCCGGCGGTAATTCCAGACTGACGATTTGCTGCTTAAGCTGGTTGTAAACGTAATTTCCAGCGGACCCAGGCTGTAAACGCAGAAACTCGACCATTGCATCACCTCCTAATGTATTCCATACTACCATACTTGTATGGTAGTATGGAACTGAAATATCATCGGAAATTGGAGGTAGGGGAAAATGAGCCGTTTTGATACCGATCAATTGTTGTTGAACAGCAACAGTGCCAAGAAGCTTTACCAGGACTATGCACAGGGAATGCCAATCTTTGATTATCACAATCATTTGAACCCGCAGGATATTGCAAACAATCGCCAGTTCGAGAATCTGACCGAGCTTTGGCTTGAAGGAGATCACTACAAATGGAGGGCCATGCGCTGGCTTGGCGTGAATGAAGAGTTGATCACGGGCAGCGCATCGCCGGAAGAGAAGTTCAAAGCCTGGGCAGGGTGTGTTCCGCGCCTGGTGGGGAACCCCCTCTATCACTGGACGCATCTGGAGCTTAGCCGTTATTTCGGCATTCAAGAGCGCTTGACTGCCGAGAACGCTGCAAACATATGGAATGCCTGCAATGAGCAATTGCAGGAGCCGACCCTGCGTGCCGGCGGGATTCTGGAGAAGTTCCAGGTGAAGGTAGCCTGCACGACGGATGATCCCATTGACACGCTGCAGCATCATCGTCTCATTAAGGAGAAGGGCGAGCTTACAACCATCGTCGCTCCGGCATTCCGGCCCGATCGGGTGCTCGATGCTGGCCATGCAGAGTATGTATCTTATGTGAACCAGCTTGGGCAGACGGCAGGCCATGCGGTCGATACATACCAAGACCTGCTTGCTGCGCTTAAGAAACGGGTTGAATATTTCCATGAGCATGGCTGTCGATTATCGGACCATGGATTCTCGGCATTTCCATACGCAGCGGCGAACGAGCAGGAAGTGGCTGCTATCTATCAGAAGGCTAAGAACGGCGATAGCATTACATCACGGGAAGATCAGATCTTCCGTACACATACCTTACTGAAGCTGGGTGAGATGTATCACGCCAAGGGATGGACGATGCAGCTGCATATTGGAGCCATTCGGAACAACAATGCACGTATGTTTGCCAAGCTGGGCAAGGATAGCGGCTATGATTCGATCCTGGACTTTCACTTGGCCGAAAGTCTCAACGCGTTTCTCAGCCGTCTTGACCGGAACGACCAGTTGCCCAAGACGATAGTCTATAGTCTGTATTCCTCCCACTACGAGATGATTGCTACCACGATCGGTAACTTTCAAGCTGCGGGTGTTGAAGGCAAGCTCCAACTCGGTTCGGCTTGGTGGTTCCATGATCAGAAGGAAGGCATGCTGAAGCAGCTTACTGCGTTGTCCTCCATGGGGTTAATCAGCACCTTTGTCGGTATGCTGACGGATTCGCGCAGCTTCATGTCATTTCCGAGGCATGAGTATTTCCGGCGCGTGCTGTGTAGATTGTTCGGCGACTGGATTCGAGAAGGGGAGCTACCGGCGGACTATGAATTTATCGGCTCCATCATTCAGGATATCTGCTATTTGAATGCCGAGCGCTATTTTCAAATTCATTGACAATTCGATGTGAAACATAAACAATGGATTTACTAGATGAAAGCGTTTGCCAATGTGGGGCGCGTGCGAGGGAGGCTAATACCGTGTACTTGAACCGGGCGATATTGGTGGATGACGAAGTGTTTACGCGCAAAGGGCTGCTAAAGCTGATCGATTGGGAGGCTTGCGGCTTTCAAGTCATTGAAGAGGCAGACAACGGGGAAGACGCGCTTGAACGGATTGAGCGGCTCAAGCCGGATGTCGTCATCACCGATATCCGCATGCCGGTACTGGATGGTCTTGAGTTGATCGGACAAATTATGGCCAATGGCATCGTAAATCCATACTTCATCATCGTCAGCGGTTATGACGATTTCAACTATGCAAGGCAGGCGGTCCGTTACGGGGTCCACGATTTCATTCTGAAACCCATCGATGAAGTGGAGTTTAGCGACGCACTTGTCCGGCTAAGTGAGCGGCTTCAAGCAGACCGAGAGGCACAGCTAAGGAAGAACGTCTCATGTCAGGCGCATTAATGGAGTCGCTGATTATGGGTGGAGCCGATGAGGTGCTTCTTCAGGAGTGGGAGCGGCGCCTTGAAGTTCAGCCGGACGATCGGTTGTACTATGTGTTCGTTGAACTGAACGATGCCTCGGACATTCTGAGCATGGAGGAACCGGTGCCGGTATTTAAGGACCAAGTGGAAGCCGCCTTGCTTCAGCTCACGCATGGCGAACAGCCTTTTTATCTGCATGAACATCGCAAGCGGGTCGGCATCATCGTCCCAGAACGGATACTGCTTGATTATCCGGGCCGACAGCGGGAATTTGCCGCTTTGCTTCAGCAATTGCTCGGCCACAGGAGTGAGGGCCGAGTCTTTATCTACTTTGGAGAAGCGGTAACCCGGTTAGCGGATATCCAACAAGCGTATGAAAGCGCTAAGGAATCATTGTTATTTAAATACGTATTTGATGACGTGGGCTTGATCTTTTACGAAGAGGTATCCGGTCAAGATCTGCATCTGCAATACGTTGGTTTGGAAGATAAGTTATACAAGCAATTAGTGGAGCAAATTGAAGAACTGGATTTTGGCCAGCTCGAAGCATCAATTCACACTCTGTTCCACACGTTCCGGGTGAAGCTGTATGCCCCTGAGGCGGTCAAGCTCGCGATTAACCAGTTCGTCTTGGGTGTCCTGCGGGTGTTACAGGACATGGATGGCGATCAGGATAAGCTTGCGAGCCTGACGCCCATTACGGAGTGGCAGGATCATAATGTATCGCTGCGGGCCTTACAAGGGATTTTTACCGATTTCGCCGTAGAAAGCGCCTATTATATTGCGGAACTTCGCAAAGAGCAGCACAAGGGCGGCATTCAGAAGATCAAGGCCTATATCGAGTCCAATTATCATGACAATATCAGCCTGAAGAGCATTGCGGCGAAGTTTTACATGAACCCCGTTTATTTGGGGCAGTTGTTCAAGAAAGCCTACGGGGTGTACTTTAATGACTTCTTGCTCCAATTACGCGTAGGGGAAGCGAAGCGGCTGCTGCGGCAAACGGATCTGCGCATATATGAGGTAGCAGAACGAGTCGGTTTCGGCAATCCCGATTATTTTGTCACCCAATTCGAGAAGACGGAGCAGATGACGCCGAGTGAGTATCGCGGTCGTTTGATGAAGGAGGCAGCGTCCAAAGGGACGGATCGATGATACCAAGCTTAAATAACGTCCGCTTGCGGGACAAGATGCTGCTGTTATATTTTCTTGCTGTTTTTCTGCCGATCCTGATCACGAATTTGATCTTCTACAATGTGACCTCGAATAATGTGAAGGATCAGCGAATCAGTGATATTACCGTTGCCCTCGAACAGATGAAGAACGAATTCCGCCGGGAAGTGGAAGATGCGCTGGAGATTTCCTCGGTTTTCTACACGGATCATCAACTGAACGAGATTATGGAGACCGTCTACGATCATCCGGCAGATTATGTGGAAGCATATGATTCCTATCTGCGCCGGATTCTGAATTCCGGAAGCGCCGTTTATAATGCGGTAGGGGAGATTACGGTCTATGTGGACAACCCGACCCTGTTATATTCAGGGGGAATCAACTACATTGATGAGCAAGTAAAGCAGGAGGCCTGGTACCAGCAACTGTTGAACCATGAATCGAGCCAGCCTTTTGTTATGCGGACTGGTGCGAACGGTTATGGAGATACGTTCAGCGTGATTCGAAACATGAATTATTTCAACTCCCAGAACGATTATACCCAGTACCTCAAGATTGATATGCGTATGGCCGCCATCCGCCAGATCATGAGCAACCTGAACGTGCAGGGCAAGATTTACTTGCTGAACAGCAAAGGGGAGGTCGACTTTACGACAGACCCTGGGGTTCATATCATGAAGGACATTATACCTTACAGCCGTATCGAACATGACGATAAGTCCATGGAGTTTCAGACCGATACGTTCATCACCAACAATCTGAACGCCTGGACGATCAAAGCAATCGTGCCGCAGGATGTCGTCATGCGCGATGTACAGCAATCGCTGCAGTTCGTCATCGTGCTGACTTGCTTGAACTTTCTGTTGCCGACGCTCGTCATTATCTGGATCAGCCGTTCGCTTAGCGTTAGAATCGTGCGCATCCTGAAGCATATGAAGAAGGTGAAGAATCAGAATTACGATATTATCGAGGATGCCGAGACGCGGGATGAGATCGGGCAATTATCCGGCGAGTTCAACCGAATGACCCTCCAGCTTGAGCGCCTGATCAACGATGTCTATGTAGCGGATATTCAGAAGAAGAATCTGGAGCTGCAACGAAGGCATGCCCAATTGAACGCATTGCAGAGCCAGATCAACCCGCACTTCCTGTTCAATGCCTTGGAGACGATTCGCATGCGAAGCTGATGAAGGATGAGGACGAGACGGCGAGAATCATTCACAATATGGCGAAGATCTTCCGCAACTCGCTCGTGTGGAGAAAGGATATGGTCACGCTGAAGGAAGAAGTGGAATTCATCCATTGCTTCCTGGAGATTCAGAAGTACCGGTTCGGCGACAAGATCAGTTACTCCGTGCAATCGCCGGAAGGCGGGAGCTGGCAGATTCCAAAGATGGCGATTGTCACCTTCGTCGAGAACGCGAGCATTCATGGTATTGAGCCGCTCAAACACGGTGGTCACATTCAGGTGCATATTGCTTGCGAGGACCAGCAGCAGCTGGTTTGCCGGGTCGAAGATAACGGTGTCGGTATGTCGATGGAGCAAATTGAGAAGATATACCGATATCTGGATACGGAGGATGAGATGGGAGAGCGCATCGGCATCCAAAATGTAATTTATCGGCTCAAGCTGTATTACGGCAGCCGGTTCGGCTTTGAAATCGACAGTTCCCCCGGTGAGGGGACTCGGGTCACTTTACGTATTCCAATCCAATAAACGCTTATGAACAGATCCTGCACGGCGCCCCCGAACATGGGAGATGCCGAGTAGGGTCTGTTGTTTTTTTAGGCAATATGAACGCAAGCATTTCCGGTTACATTCACCATCTATAATTTACTAAGTATCACCTAAAGATTGACGGGTGAACATTCACAAACCACTCTCTTATAATGAAAGTGCTTACAAATAAACAAGACCGAAAGGGGTAGGTCAAGAGCATGAACAAGAAATTTTGGCTGAGTTTGTTAACGGTGGTCATGGTCACATCTCTCCTGGCAGCGTGTGGTGGCGGTAAGGAGAATAATTCCGCCGGCGGTACATCAGCAGCCGGAAACGAAGGTGGCAAAGAGGATAAAGTAACCTTCACCTATTTTAATGCAGCAGCAGGTAAAGACAAAAATACAAACGAAACAACGATCGGGAAAATTTTCGAAGAGCAGACGGGTGTGAACTTTAAGATGGAGCATCTGGTCGGCGACGAGAACACGAAGGTGGGAACCTTCATTGCCAGTAACGATTACCCGGACGTTATCGTACCCGGCAGCTCGATCGACAAGCTGGTCGGCGCGGGTTCATTCATACCGCTGAACGATCTGATCGATCAGTACGGTCCGAACATCAAGCGCGTATACGAGCCTTACTTCAATCTTATGAAGGCGGATGACGGCAATATCTACTTCCTGCCGCTGAGCGCCGTAACCGGTGAATATACTTCGGCTCCGAACATTGAGCAAGGCGCATTCTGGGTACAGCGTCGCGTGCTGAAAGAAGCGGGTTATCCGAAGATCAAAACGTTTGATGAATACCTCACATTGATCCGTGAATATGTGAAGAAGTATCCAGATGAAGGTCTGACTGGATATTTGTCTCTGACGACGGAAGACAAGTTCTTCGCCTTCACGAATGCGCCGATGCACTTGGCGGGCTATCCGAACGATGGCGGAATCATCATCGATATGGAGACCCACCAAGCCAACGACTATGCGGATGACGATATCACGAAGCGTTATTTGCAGGAACTGAACCAACTGAACGCGGAAGGGTTGTTCGATAAATCCTCCTTCGTGGACAACTATGATCAATACCTGGCGAAGCTGTCCTCCGGTAAAGTACTTGGATTCTTCGATTACAGATGGCAGGCAGGCCAAGCGATGAACAACCTGCGCGAAGCCTCCAACAAGTCTGGCAACGACGATCTGGAATACATGGCACTGCCGATCGTGTACGACGAGAACACCAAAGATCAATACCTGGATCCACCATCCTTCGTCAACAACCGGGGTGTAGGGATCTCCGTTAGCGCCAAAGATCCTGAGCGGATCGTCAAATTCTTCGATAACCTCCTGACCGACGAGAACCAGATTCTCTCGAACTGGGGCATCAAGGACGAGACGTATTCTGTAGACGAGAATGGCCGTTTCTATCGTACGGAAGAGCAAATTACCCAGACAAATACCGATGCATTCCGTGAATCCTTCGGGTTCAAATATTTTGAGTACAACTGGCCGCGTTACGGCAATGGTTCCACCTTGCCAGACGGTAACTCTGTTGGTGCGGGCCGTCAGCCTGAAGTAGCGCAGATGTCTTACTCCGAAGGGGATAAGAAGCTGCTTGAAGCGTATGATATTGCTTCCTTCTCGCAATTGTTCTCTGCTCCAGACGAGCGTCCATGGTATCCGGCTTGGAGCATCCCGATTGACCAAGGATCACCATCCCAAATCTTCACGCAGAAGAAGAGCGACTTGCAGCGCAAGTACTTCCCTAAGCTGGTTCTGGCAAGCCCATCCGACTTTGAGGGCGTATGGAACGAATACATCGGCGAGTTCAACAAGCTGGACGTGAAGCAATACGAAGAGCTGATTACGGATGAAGTAGCGAAGAAGATCGCTAACGTCAAAGGACAATAAGGATAAAGAAGTTAGGGCAGATGGCCGGATCACTCGCGAATGGGTGAGAACCGGCCCTCCCCTTCTATACACACAAGCGATTCTAACGGCTTGGATAGGAAGGAGAAGAAACCGTGGATAAGGTGAACCCAATTGGACCTGCAGAGACGCCGGCGCTGCCGAAGCAACGGGACTCGAAAGGTTTCTTCAAGAGAGAGAAGAATACGAATCCGAACCCCAAACGAAGCGAAGGCGCCGCCGGCTTCTTCAAAAGGCTGATGCAGCAGAAGACGCTGGTCTTCATGTCCATTCCTTTTTTGATTTGGTTGTTTATATTTAAATACCTCCCATTATGGGGCTGGACGATAGCGTTCCAGGATTTCAAACCGGCCAAGAAGATCCTTGATCAGGAATGGGTCGGCTGGAAGCACTTCACGTTCCTCTTCCAGGACGAGCACTTCCTGCGCGTGATGCGCAATACGCTTGCAATGAGTTTTATCAACCTTGTGTTAGGGTTCGTCACTGCCATCGTGCTTGCTATCTTGCTTAATGAGCTGCGCAACGTGATGTTTAAGCGGGTCGTGCAGACGATCAGTTACCTGCCTCACTTCATCTCCTGGGTGGTCGCGGCGAGCATCATCTCCACCGTGTTATCCGCGGATGGCGGTATTATCAATGAACTGCTGATGTGGTTCGGACTTATTAAAGAACCGATCTTGTGGCTCGGTCAAGGGGAATATTTCTGGGGAATACTCGGTGTTTCGGAAGTATGGAAGAATGTCGGCTGGAACACCATTATATATTTGGCAGCGATGACGATGATCGACCCTTCCCAGTACGAAGCCGCCGAGATCGACGGCGCGGGTCGCTTTCAGCGCATCTGGAACATCACGCTGCCTGGGCTAAAGCCGGTTGTCGTTATTCTGATGATCATGAACATCGGTAACCTGCTTGAGTCTGGATTTGAACCACAATACCTGCTCGGTAACGGGATGAACGTGGACTATTCAGAGAATCTGGATATTTTCGTGTTGAAATACGGGATTCAGATGGGTAACTTCTCGCTCTCGATTGCCGCGGGCATGTTCAAGACGATCGTCAGCTTTATCCTACTGTTCTCGGCCAACCATATTGCGAAGAGACTGGGTCAAGAAAGATTGTTCTAAGGAGGATTTCGAAAATGGCAAAGACAGCAGCACCACGAGCGCATGCCCGGTTCAAATCTCCTTCGGACCGGATCTTCGATACGCTCAATATCATCTTCATGATATGTCTCATGGTTGTAACGCTATATCCGTTCTTGAATACCCTTGCGGTATCACTGAACGATGCAAACGATTCGGTAAGAGGGGGCATCTACCTCTGGCCGCGCGAACTTACGCTGGAGAATTACAAGTATGTGTTTAACGAAGCAACGATATTCCATGCGACCTTCATCTCGGTGCTTCGTACCGTGATCGGGACATTAACTTCGGTCTTCTGTTGTGCGATGGTCGCTTATACGATCAGCCGTCCGGAGTACGTGCTGCGTAAATTCGTCTCACTCGCCTTTATCTTGACGATGTATTTCAGCGGGGGGTTGATTCCCAACTTCTTGTTGATTCGTGAGCTCGGCATGATCGGATCGTTCTCGGTCTATATCATTCCGGGACTAATCGGCGTCTTCAACGTGATCGTGATCCGCTCCTTCATCGAAGGATTGCCGGAGGGGATTCTGGAGTCGGCCCGTATCGACGGCGCCGGCGAGTTTACGACCTTCCTGCGGATCGTGCTTCCGCTGTGCGTACCCGTTCTGGCAACGGTGTCCTTATTCACGGCGGTGGCGCAATGGAACTCATGGTTCGACGTATTCTTGTATAACTCCTCATACAGTGAATTAAGCACTTTGCAGTATGAGTTGATGAAGATTCTTCAGAACTCGAACTCTTCCATGAACTCGGGCAACGACTACGCCAGCCAATTCGCGGGTTCTGAAGCGGGCGGGAATCAGGTAACGCCTACGTCCATTCGGGCAACGATGACGATTGTAGCAAGCGTGCCGATTATTCTGGTGTACCCGTTCTTGCAAAAATATTTCGTGCAAGGCATGACGCTCGGAGGCGTGAAGGGTTAATTCCCTTCGCCTCCTTTCGCGTTATCTTCAGATATGTAGAAGATTCAGCATTCTTTATATTAGGAGGAATTAGATATGTCTATGAACCGTCGAAGTGAACCTAGATTAAAGGATATGTTTGCACAGGATTTCTTGATCGGAGCGGCTGTTAATCCGCGCACGATCGTGACGCAGGAGGAATTGCTGTCCTATCACTTTAACAGTATCACCGCCGAGAACGAGATGAAGTTCGTTAGTGTCCACCCGTTAGAGGATACATACGCATTCGCCGAAGCGGACGCGTTGGCTGCGTTTGCGCGCAAGCATGGCATGAAGATGCGTGGACATACGCTCGTCTGGCACAACCAGACGACAGACTGGCTGTTTGAGGACAAGAACGGCCAGCTCGTGGATAAAGCTACTTTGTATGCCAGATTGAAATCGCATATCGACACCGTGGTCACGCGGTATCAAGACGACATCTACGCCTGGGACGTCGTGAACGAGGTCATTGCCGATGAAGGCGAAGAGCTGCTGCGTCCATCGAAGTGGCTGGAGATTGCAGGAACGGAGTTTATCTCGAAGGCATTTGAGTATGCGCATGAGGCGGACCCGAAGGCTCAATTATTCTATAACGACTATAATGAATCCCACCCGAATAAGCGCGATAAGATCTACAAGCTCGTTAAGTCGCTGCTGGAGCAAGGCACACCGATTCACGGCGTGGGCCTGCAAGCGCACTGGAACTTATATGATCCGCATTTGGATGATATCCGGGCTGCCATTGAGAAATATGCTTCCCTTGGCTTGCAACTGCAATTGACGGAGCTTGATGTCTCGATGTTTGCCTTCGACGACAAGCGCAAAGATCTAACGCAGCCTCCTGCGGAGCTGCTGGAGCAGCAGGCTGAGAGATATGAGAAGATGTTCGCCATTCTGAAGGAGTACCGCGAGCATATCACGGCGGTTACGTTCTGGGGCGCGGCCGACGATTATACATGGCTGGACCATTTCCCGGTGCGAGGACGGAAGAACTGGCCGTTCCTGTTCGATGAGTTGCATCAGCCGAAGCCTGCTTTCGAGCGCTTGGTGCAACGCAGCGCGAAGGCCTAAGCGAAACGGAGGGAACTGAGAGATGAAGAGCGCATTATATAAAGCCTGGCTTCAGTATGAACCTGTACAAGATCAGAAGCTTGCCGCCGCCTACAGCAGGCTGCTTCGTACGGTCGTAATCGATCAAGAGCTATTACGCACGACGCCCGTGACGGCAGCGGTTCAGGAACTGCAGCAAGCCTGCGAATCGATGCTCGGGTTTATGCCGCAGTTTCAGGCGGAGATAACATTAGACGAGTCTTATTTTGATATCCGCATCGATGTGTCGGCTCCGAATATCCTTTCCGAAGAAGGTTATACACTCGTACATGATCAGCAAGGCGGGCAGGAGAAATTGATTCTGACCGGTAGATCGGGAAAAGGCGTGTTGTACGGCGTATTTCATCTGCTCCGGTTGATGGCTGCGGAGTCGTCCCTGACCGGTCTGGATGTACGGGATGAGCCTGCGAACAGCTTGCGAATGATCAATCAATGGGATAATGCCGATGGCTCGGTGGAACGCGGATACTCAGGCCAATCGATTTTCTATGCGAATGGGGCGTTTACCAAGGACTTGGAACGCGTGAAGGATTACGCGCGTTTGCTGGCTTCTACCGGCGTGAACGCCATCTCGATCAATAACGTGAACGTGCACGAGATCGAAACGAAGTTCATCACGGCCGAGTATTTGCCAACGGTTGCCGGGTTGGCTGACATATTCCGTACCTATGGCATCACTTTGTATCTGAGCATTAATTTTGCGGCTCCACTTCATATAGGGGGAGTCCCTACTTCCGATCCGCTGGATAACGAGGTCAGGGCATGGTGGAGACAGACGGCGGACGAGATCTACCGCCACATCCCCGACTTTGGCGGATTCCTGGTGAAGGCGGATTCCGAGCATCGTCCAGGGCCGTTCGCTTACGGACGCGACCATGCGGATGGTGCCAATATGCTGGCTGAAGCACTGGAACCGTACGGCGGTCTGGTGATATGGCGCTGCTTCGTGTATAACTGCATGCAGGATTGGCGTGATCGCAGCACGGACCGGGCGCGGGCCGCTTATGATCATTTTACGCCGCTCGATGGGCGCTTCAAGGACAATGTGTTGCTGCAGATTAAGAACGGACCGATGGATTTCCAGGTACGCGAACCGGTATCGCCGCTGTTCGGCAGCATGAATGAGACGAATCAGGTGCTGGAATTCCAGGTGGCGCAGGAGTACACGGGTCAACAGCGGCATGTCTGCTATCTGGTTCCGCAATGGAAGGAAGTTTTGAACTTCGATACCCATGCCCAAGGGATGGGATCCGAGGTGAAGAAGATTGTGAACGGCTCCTTGCACGGTATGACACACAGTGGCATTGCAGCGGTATCGAATATCGGGAACGATGACAATTGGACCGGGCATACGCTGGCTCAGGCCAATCTGTACGGGTTCGGGCGCCTGATCTGGAATCCGGAACTATCTGCCGAGACGATCGCGGAAGAGTGGACGCGGCTTACCTTCGGCAATGACACGCGCGTGGTGAAGACGGTATGCGGCATATTGATGCAGTCCTGGCCGATTTATGAGAGCTACACCTCACCCCTCGGGGTGGGCTGGATGATTACGCCGCATACGCATTATGGACCGGATGTGGACGGGTATGAATATTCGCGGTGGGGCACGTACCATTTTGCCGATCGGGACGGCATGGGGGTAGACCGCACGGTGGCTACGGGTACCGGCTACAGCGCACAGTATTTCGAACCGAACGCTAGCCGATATGATTCGCGGGAAGCTTGCCCGGATGAGCTGCTGCTGTTCTTCCATCACGTGCCGTACGCGCACGTATTGCAGTCGGGCAAGCCGGTCATTCAGCACATCTATGATACTCATTTTGAAGGTGCCGATGCAGCGGCGGGACTGCTGGAGGCCTGGACCTCGCTTGAGGGCATGGTCGATCTGGGACGCTTCGCCCAGGTGACCGAGCGATTGGCTGATCAGGCCGAGCACGCCAAGCACTGGCGCGACGTCATCAATACGTACTTCTACCGCAAATCCGGCGTGCCGGATGAGCTGGGACGTACCATATATTGAAGTCAGATGAAAGAGGTCAACCCATCGTATTGGGTTGACCTCTTTATTTTATGAGGAATGAATTCTTATACGTAGTAGGGGATACCCCGGTGTATTCTTTAAACTTTACTGAGAAGTGAGTGCTGTCGTTATATCCTACCTCTAAGGCAATTTCGGTGATCGAAAGCTCTTCGTGCCGGAGTAAATGCTTAGCTTCATCTATTCGTAGTCTGTGCAGATAATGTAATGGTGATAGTCCTTGAATGGCTTTGAAACTGCGTTGTATATAGTAAGGGTTCTTTTGAAGAGCCTCTCCCAACAATGTTAAGGTTATTTTTTCTTTATAATGTTCCTGAATATAGTGCATCGTATCTTTCGCAATCTCTTCTTTATATCCTCTCCAATCCATCTGATTGGATTTGCATCTTGTACAAGGTCTGTAGCCTTCTTTGATCGCCGACTCTACATCGTTAAAAATAAGAACATGCTTCGGGTTTGGCGTTCTGGATGTGCAAGAAGGGCGACATACTGTTCTGGTTGTGGTGAGAGCATAATAGAAAAGACCGTCATAATGTTTATTGTTTTGGCTGATCGCATCCCATTGTTCCTTGTTCATGTTCATTCAACTCCCTCTTTCTAAATTCGGAGTCAATAATCCTAATGCTGCATTCCTTAACTTCAGGTACAGTTATAACTACAGGTACGTTGTGCACACCTGCCTCGATCAACATGAAGGGGTATAGTATGAATCTAATTGAAAAATCTCAATCCATCATTGTATTAATCTCTATAGGTATTGGACTGCTTTTAGGTCAGTTTCATTTTTTTGAGCAACATGCAGAGTCCTTTATTATTCCGTTTTTATTGCTGATGTTGTATGGCTTGTTTTTAACCATCCCATTAAAAAACCTAAAAGACGCTTTCAAGAACGTAAAATTCTTTAGTACAAGTACGGTGATTAACTTTATATGGACGCCACTTGTAGCATGGGGGTTGGGAGCGGTTTTCCTGTCCGAACATCCCGCTCTATGGCTCGGATTTATTCTGTTGCTCGTGACGCCGTGCACCGATTGGTATTTGATCTTCACCTCTATCGCAAAAGGGAATATACCGCTTTCGACGTCGGTACTCCCGGTAAACTTAATTCTGCAAGTTATATTATTACCTGTCTATTTGTTTATATTTGCAGGAACAATGGAGACGGTGGGATTACCGACGATTATAGAAAGCGTCGTATTGGTTCTATTCGTTCCTTTTTTGCTGGCTAGCGGTACACGATATTTATTTAAGAAGAAAGATTTTTTACAGAAAAAAGTCATTCCTTTTTTTGCATCGACGCAGATCGTATTCTTATGTTTAGCGATTATGGCCATGTTCGCATCGCAAGGTTCTTACCTATTGCATAACTTGGAAGTCATTGTACTTCTGCTAATTCCACTTCTGCTATTCTTTATTATAACTTTGTTGTCGCGCAAACGTTAGGTAAGGTTTTGAAGTTCAGTTATGAGGACACCGTGAGCCTCAACCTGACCATCATCGCAAGGAACTCACCCGTGGCGCTTGCCATAGTCGTAACCGCGTTTCCAGACCAGCCCTTGATCGCCCTCGCTCTCATTATTGGTCCTTTAATAGAATTGCCAGTATTGGCTATTGTGGCGCAAGCTTTATTGAGAATTGGAAAAAGACGGAGCAAGGAACTTTAACAAGTTCTTTGTTCCGTCTTTTGGTCACTTCGCTTTAAATAATAGTGATTTCAGTCATTGGTCATCACTAATTTGGTATGCAAGTCCATCGGGGGTCTAGATTAAGACGAGTATTTGGTCGGAGGTACCTTTCACCCTAATCAAAATAAATCAAGAATTTCGTTGACAATCCCTTCCTTTTTATATGCAAAGTTATTAATACTTGAGTAAAATAGCTTGTTCGTACTCTTAGGCAATATCATATCAGGCTGTTTGAACAGCAAGATGACATAAAGAGAACTACTTTCATCAAGCTTAATATTCTTTTCGTAGAGTCCCTTCCAAATCTGCTCAGCAAGTTCCGGCATAAATAGATCAGTGTATCTCTCCATGTAGGTTTTAATACCGTAATCAGACCACCACCATAAAGAGAAGGCGTTCCACACTTTGTCAGCCGTTTGCAATACTGGATCCCTTCTAAACAAGTCTCTGTAACAATCTTTAAACTGAGTAGTATTAAAAAGAATGCCCATGTTTTGTTGCTGTTCCATTTCTTTTACAATTGTGTCCCAACATGTAGGAAGGACTTCATGAAAGCTCTCAGCTTCAAGTAATTCTTGATCACTTGATATTAGATACGTACCCGGAAAAACCTCTTTTCCTCGATAATAGCACTCATAGATGTTTTCGATAAATAATAAAAAATTCAAATCCATCGGAAAGTGGTTACTAACGCGCAACTGTTTATGCTCTCGAGAAAGTGTCATGTTACGGTATAGTTATTCCTATTTCGTATGGCGGTAAAATTCAGCATCCCTATGGTGCCTCTCACCATTTTCATAAGCGCGCCCTCCATTCAGCTCGAATAGCCACCTGGCTTTACTATAATTAACACTTGGATTCAGGTAAGGTTACGCAATATAAGCAAAAAGAAATATCCAGCATCTGTCCTTTATAGGGTGGGGGGCTATGTGATATACTAAGAGCATAAGAATACGAAGTCGGTGATGGATTCCATCACGAACGAGGAGGAATGGAGATGTCAACGGAGAATCACGTACACGTTCATGAGCATGAGAACTGTGCAGTGCCTGGTGAGCGCAAGAGCCATCATTCCGATAAAACAAAGAGCAATCTGGTCAGCAGGCTGAACCGGATTGAGGGTCAGATTCGCGGCGTGAAGGGCTTGATTGAGAAGGATACCTACTGTGATGATGTGTTGAATCAGATCTCCTCCATTCAGTCGGCGTTGAACGGGGTCAGCAAGCTGCTGCTTGAACACCATATGAAGAGTTGCGTTATTGAACGTCTGCAAGAAGGTGACGAGGACGTCATTACCGAATTGCTGACAACGGTAAATAAGTTGATGAAATAATCATGATACATCGGTCTGCCATCCTTCAGGATGGCAGCATTTTTGTTTAAGAGAGCTTTGGGGCGGGGATTAATGAACATAATAAAGCGGGCACGGAGATGTTTTTTCAAAAAATATAGATGAATACTGTTGACTATATATAGGGTAGGGGGGTATACTAAGTTCAACGAAAGCATGAATGACCTGGTCAGAACGATGACCGGGATAAGAGATATTTTAGACAACACAACTAAAGGAGGAATTCGGTATGGAACAAGTAACGATCAAGGTAGAGGGCATGTCCTGCATGCATTGCGTAAATTCCATCGAGGGCGCTTTGAAGGAGCGGAACCTGAAAGGAAGCGTCGATCTGCAGGCAGGAACGGTAACGGTACAATATGCTGCTGACAAGACGAGTCTTGCGCAGATTAAAGAGATCATTGAAGAGCAAGGATATGATGTAGTAGCGTAACAACCTCGGTATCAGTATGCAAAGGAGTGATGGAAGATGAGCGCGGATACAACCATGGAGCATAAGAAGACCTCGCTGCAGTTAACCGGGATGACATGCGCAGCCTGTGCCAACCGGATCGAGAAGGGCCTGAATAAGATGGAGGGCGTTCAGGAGGCGAATGTGAACTTTGCATTGGAGAAAGCCTCAGTGACGTTTGATCCAAAGGTCGTTACCGTGGCGCAGATGGAGGAGAGGATCGAAAAGCTCGGTTATGGCACCGCTAAAGAGACGGCTGACTTACAACTTATCGGCATGTACTGCGCGGCCTGTGCCACGAAGATCGAGAAGGTTGTGAGCCGGATGCCAGGGGTCGATAAAGCGAATATCAACTTTGCGATGGAAACGGCACGGGTGGAATACAATCCGGCCGAGGTGAGCATCGCCGACATTCAACAGCGCGTGGAGAAGCTGGGGTATCAAGCAGTTTCTAAACGGGAAACGCTGGACCAGGAAGGTCACCGCAAAGAGGTTATCACTAAGCAAAAGCGGAAGCTGCTCATCTCGGCGGTGCTGTCACTGCCGCTGCTCTGGGCGATGGTCACTCATTTCTCGTTCACCTCTTGGATTTGGATGCCAGAGCTATTCATGAATCCGTGGTTCCAACTCGCTCTGGCCACACCGGTTCAGTTCTATATTGGCAAGCAATTCTATGTAGGGGCTTATAAAGCGCTTCGGAACAAAAGTGCCAACATGGACGTGCTGATCGCGCTCGGAACATCGGCGGCCTATTTTTACAGCCTCTATTTGACGATCGATTGGGCCATGGCTGGCGCTAGCGCGCACCACGGGCCAGACATGTATTATGAGACGAGTGCGGTTCTGATTACGCTTGTCATCCTCGGGAAATTGTTCGAGTCATTAGCGAAAGGCAGAACATCGGAGGCGATCAAGACGCTGATGGGCCTTCAGGCCAAGACGGCGCTGGTGATCCGTGACGGTCAGGAGCAGTCGATACCGGTGGAACAAGTCGTGGTTGGCGATCTGGTACTGGTGAAACCCGGCGAGAAGGTTCCGGTAGACGGCAAAGTGAACGAGGGCACCTCGGCAGTGGATGAGTCGATGTTGACAGGTGAGAGTATTCCGGTTTCGAAGAATCCCGGTGACACGGTAATCGGCGCTACGGTGAATAAGAACGGGCGCTTGATCGTTGAGGCGACCAAGGTAGGCAGGGAAACGGCGCTTGCCAGATCATTAAAGTGGTTGAAGAAGCGCAAGGCTCCAAAGCGCCGATCCAGCGTGTTGCCGATGTGATTTCGGGCATTTTCGTACCGATCGTGGTCGGTATTGCGATAGTGGCTTTCCTGATCTGGTTCTTCTGGGTAACGCCTGGAGACTTTGCCCATGCGCTTGAGATTGCCATTGCGATTCTGGTCATTGCTTGTCCTTGTGCGCTTGGCTTGGCTACACCTACTTCGATCATGGCCGGTTCCGGACGTGCAGCCGAACTGGGGGTCTTGTTCAAGGGTGGAGAGCATCTGGAGACGACGCATAAGATCGATACCATTATTTTGGATAAGACAGGAACGGTAACCAAGGGCAAGCCGGAGCTTACGGATGTCTTGGTGGAAACGATGAATCAGGAACAGCTGCTGCGTCTGGTTGGGTCAGCTGAGAAGAGCTCGGAGCATCCATTGGCCGAGGCGATTGTGGCAGGCATCGAAGCCAAGGGAGTGCAGCTTCCGGCAGCGCAGGAATTCGAGGCGATTCCAGGGTACGGCATCCGTGCCGTTGTTGAAGGACATGAAGTGTTGGTCGGTACGCGCAAGCTTATGATGAAGCATCAAATCTCTGCCGAGCATGTGCTGGAGACGATGTCGAAGCTTGAAACCGCCGGTAAAACAGCCATGTTGGCTGCCGTTGACGGTCAATATGCCGGCATGGTAGCCGTGGCCGATACGATTAAGGAGACTTCTCCAACAGCTATCGCCAGATTGAAGCAGATGGGGATCGAGGTCATTATGATTACCGGTGATAATCAGCGTACGGCCGAAGCGATTGCGAAGCAGGTCGGCATCGATCATGTGCTGGCTGAAGTGTTGCCGGAAGGCAAAGCCGATGAAGTGAAGAAGCTGCAGCAGCAGGGCAAAAAAGTCGCGATGGTGGGTGACGGTATTAACGATGCTCCTGCATTGGCCGTCGCCGATATCGGCATGGCGATCGGTACTGGAACGGATGTGGCAATGGAGGCAGCGGATGTTACCTTGATGAAGGGGGATCTGGGCAGTATTCCCGATGCCATCTACATGAGCCGAAAAACGATGCGAAATATACGCCAGAACCTGTTCTGGGCGCTTGGTTATAACTCGCTCGGCATTCCGATTGCAGCCATCGGACTGCTGGCACCGTGGGTGGCCGGAGCGGCCATGGCACTGAGCTCGGTATCCGTGGTGTTGAATGCGCTGCGTCTGCAGCGCATGAAGGTTTAATGTTCCGAGCCGATACACATACGATATAATAGGAGTGAAGATATGGCTTCACAGAAATTCGCGGTAACCCCTGGATTCGAAGTCGGCGGCACGCTGTTCAGACCTGATCAGCTTGCGCTTCTGGGCACGATTGTGGGCGAGGGTGCTTTGATTGAGATGACCACGTTCAAGCAGCTGTACGTGGAGATGGACGAGGCGCACATTCCTGAAGTTCAAGAAAGGCTGCGAGCAGCCGGACTTCAGGTCCATCCTGCCGGCTTTGTCTCCAAAAGCCTCATCACCTGCAACTTCTGCCGCGGTGCAGAAGATTCAGGCTTGGATGTCGCCGCACTGCTGGATGAGGCCGTAGCCGATCATCCTGTACCGAATCCGCTCAAGATCGGTTATGCCGGCTGCGCGCTTGGGACGAGCGAGCCGCTCCTCAAGGACATTGCCGTCATCAAAATGAGGGACACCTTTGATATATACGTGGGCGGAGAACCAAGGGGGCTGAAGGCAGCTTTGGCGAAGCCGCTGCACACAGCGCTGGCACCGGCACAACTAGCCCCGATTATCCTGAGATTGATTGGCATCTATCAGGAGCAGGGAAAGAAGAAGGAGAAGTTCTCTCGATTCGTGGAGCGCATTTCCCTGGATCAGTTGAGAGAGCTAACGGGCGAGCGCGCGATGGATACGGCAGGGTGATAATAGCTGTTTCAGCATGGGAAGGCAGGACACATTCATGATTCAAAAATATATCGATTCCCCCAACCTGCAAGAAAAACTGTACAAGAAAACGCTCCTTGTTGTGGTGTTCTCGCAGTTATTCGGCGGTGCAGGTCTGGCAGCAGGATTAACAGTAGGTGCGCTGCTGGCGCAGGATATGTTAAAGATGGACAGCTTCGCAGGTGTTCCGGTTGCTCTAATCACAGCCGGTTCTGCGCTGGGCGCTTGGTTTGTCGGGCGTCTTACCCAGCGCTGGGGGAGAGGACCGGCGCTGGCAAGCGGTTTTCTGGCGGGCGGGATCGCTGCCGTGGGAATTATCGCGGCGGCCGTTTATCACAATATTTATTTATTACTCATTTCGCTACTGATCTACGGGGCCGGTACGGCTACCAATATGCAGGCTCGCTATGCAGGCACGGATTTAGCGAAGCCTTCACAGCGTGCCGGGGCGGTTAGCATGGCAATGGTCGCTACGACATTCGGTGCCGTTGCTGGTCCGAATATGGTTGGCGTGATGGGGAACGTTGCCGAATCCATGGGGATACCGGCACTTGCCGGGCCGTTTATCCTGGCAGCGGCGGCGTTTACGTTGGCCGGCCTGATTCTGCTGCTGTTCTTGCGTCCGGACCCTTATGCGATTGCGCAAGGCATTGAACAAGCGAGAAGCCTTAGCGCAGGCCATGCCTCGCATATGGCGGGCAGCCCGGATAGACAACATCAACGGGGTGTGTGGGTCGGCGCTTCGGTCATGATCCTTACGCAAGTGGTGATGGTCTCTATAATGACGATGACCCCGATCCATATGAAACACCATGGTCATGATTTAAGTGCAGTGGGCCTGGTCATTGGCATTCATATCGGGGCGATGTACCTGCCCTCTCTTGTTACAGGTTACCTAGTGGATAAAATCGGCCGCACCACGATGTCAATCGTTGCGGGTATCGTACTGCTAGGTTCAGGAATCCTCGCTGCGGTGGCTCCTGCCGAATCCATGACGCTGATGATCATCGCCCTCGCCTTGCTTGGCATCGGCTGGAATCTCGGTTTTATCAGCGGGACGGCGATGATCATCGATGCAACACCACCAGCAACGCGAGCCAAGACGCAAGGGACAGTGGATGTTCTGATTGCGTTGGCAGGGGCATCGGGCGGCGTATTGTCCGGGATGGTCGTTGCTGGAACGAGTTATGCGACCCTCTCTCTGGCGGGCGGTTTGTTGGCATTGATCATGATTCCGTTATGCTTAAGCTCGGCGCAATCACGGAAATCTTCATCATCGAATGATGCACCTTATAGGGCGGCAGCCGAATCAAAGTTTTACCGGTGGATACTTCCGAGGTAGGCAGGACACACTTTTCAGAGCACTTATTGTGCTCTTTTTTACGTTGTCCGCATTGATGAACGATTTGGAAAAAAGATGAAAATCGGGTATTTAATCGCGGTTGACGCTGCGTATGAAAGGGATTACAATCTAATTGTTAAGATCTTTTAACTACTTTATATTATGATAAAAATCACAGTCATATTTCGTATGAAACGAATCGAGGTGATGAGAAGCTGGACAAGAGGGAACAACTATCTTATATGGTATCGAGGCAGATGATGACGCTAGTGGCCGGATATGCGCAGCTGCTGGAAAGTGATCTATCAGGTCCACAATATTACGTTCTGCGAACGCTTGCCTACGAGGGCCAGAAGACAAGTTCGTATTTTGCCCAGTTGCTTCATGTGACGCTCTCCGCTGTTACGAATCTAAGCAATAAGCTGGTGAATAAGGGCTATGTGGAGCGTGTTGTGTCCGAAGTCGACAGACGCCAAGTGTATTTGCAGATTACCGAGCAGGGCCGTGAGGTAGAAAGTCGAATGCTAGCGAAGTATCGTGAACTGAATGAAGGCATCTGGTCCGACTTTACGGAGCAAGAGTTGGATATCCTGATCAGGTCTTACGGGAAGATGATCGATCATCTGCAGCATAAAATTCATAAGTCCGAGGACCAAGATCGTACTGAATAATCATGAAATGTAGGAGGGTACTTCCATGGGAAGATTAGATAACAAGGTAGCGATTATTACGGGTGCAGCCGGCGGCATGGGCAAAGCCGACGCTTTGCTGTTTGTACAAGAAGGCGCCAAGGTGGCCCTTACGGATTTGCAGGAAGACAAGATCAAGGACGTCGTGGCCGAGATAGAGGCGATGGGTGGACAGGCAATCGGATTCAAACATAATGTAGCTTCCGAAGAGGATTGGGTTCGTGTCGTAGACGAGACCGTTCAGAGATTCGGCAAGATTGATATTTTGGTGAACAATGCAGGCATCTCGGATGCTACTCCGTTTATGGATCAGACGGTTGAGCGTTGGGAGCGCACGATGACCATTAACGTGACGAGCATTTTTCTCGGACAAAAATATGTCATCCCGCACATGATCGAAGCGGGTGGCGGTTCGATCGTCAATATCTCTTCCATTGCCGGTCTTACCGGCGGCAGCGGCTCAGGACCATACACGGCCAGTAAAGGTGCGGTCAGAATGTTGACGAAGGCAACGGCAGTCGATTTCGCGCAGCACAATATTCGTTGCAACTCGATCCATCCGGGATATATCGAGACGCCGATGACGGTCGACCTGTTCAAGAACGAGCAGATGACGCAATGGTTCCAGTCGCAGACGCCATTGCCGCGGCTGGGCAAGCCTGAGGATATCGCACGCGGAGTCTTGTTCCTGGCTTCCGACGAATCTTCCTACATTACGGGCGTAGAGCTTCCGATCGACGGTGGATATTACGCGAAGTAAACAGGTTCACTGATTACGATTGACGGTGGATTGACGCAAAAACTTAGAGAAGAGCACATGAATAAAGACCAGTTAAGCCATTCAGCTTAACTGGTCTTGCGCGTTACAGCGACATTGTTATCTTGATGAGATACCGACCGCTTCAGCCAGCAGCTCATACGAGCGAAGACGCGCTTGATGATCGTAGATCGCCGCGGCGACGATGATCTCATCGGCATTCGTCATCTGCTGGAACTGTTCTAGCTGTGCACGAACGGTGGCTGGGCTGCCGATGGCGGAGAAGCTCAGCTGACGCTTCACGATGGCCTGTTCTTGCAGATTCCACAGATCATCCATACTGTCGACCGGTGGGCTGAGCTGCCCGGTGCGACCGCGGATAATATTCAGAAACTGCTGATACGGTGAAGTGGCAAGCCGCTGCGCTTCCTCGTCTGTATCGGCGCAGATGACGTTTACGCCGATCATGGCGTACGGGTCGCTCAGTTCGGATGACGCACGGAAGGTGGTACGGTACAAGTCCAGTGCGGGCATCAAGTAATCGGGAGCAAAATGGCTGGCGAAAGAAAACGGCAGTCCGAGCTGTCCTGCCAGCTGTGCACTGAACCCGCTGGAGCCGAGGAGCCAGATCGGGACATGCAACCCCTCGCCGGGAATCGCGCGAATTCGCATTGATGAGCCGGACGTCGGCTGGAAATACGTGCGCAGCTCGCCGAGCCGGTCCGGGAAATCCTGTCCGTCACTGCCCGGTCCGCGTCGCAGAGCACGAGACGTCAGCTGGTCGGAACCCGGCGCCCGGCCAAGCCCGAGATCAATTCGTCCCGGATAGAGGGACTCAAGCGTGCCGAATTGCTCGGCGATGACAAGCGGCGCATGGTTCGGCAGCATAATCCCGCCGGATCCTACGCGAATCTTCCGAGTACCGCCGGCGACATGGCCGATGACCACGGAGGTAGCGGAACTGGCAATGCCGGGCATATTATGGTGTTCGGCGAGCCAATATCGGTTATAACCCCATTTCTCGGCATGTTGGGCCAGCTCAAGCGTATTGCGCAGCGAGTGTGCAGCGGTGCTGCCAGCCGTTATGGGTGCAAGATCTAGGATCGAGATGGGAATATCGCGAAGTGACTTTGGTGCTGTATGATCATGGTGCGATTCGGTCATATCACATTACCTCCTTATTCGTGCAGACAGAGCACGTATAACGAACATTATATACCTAGTTAATCCATAAGAAAAATCAGTATGTAATGGCTCTTTATCATTATATGCAGAACCGGGCTTATCCAAGTAAAAATGGTTTATCGTTACTTGTCCCTAAAGGGAGCTTACGGACATCGCCACTGGCAAGATACCCGTAAGCATAGCGGGGTTATTGAACTTATTCTGCGTGATCCGCCGTTTCTGCTGCATCCCCAGGTGCCTGAATTCGCTCAAGTCCGTTCATATAAGGTCGCAGCGCTACCGGTATGTGGATCGATCCATCCGCTAGCTGGTGGTTCTCCAGCAACGGAATCAGGATACGGGGCGAGGCGACTGCCGTATTGTTCAAGGTATGACAGTAGCGCAGCTTGCCTTCCGCATCGCGATAGCGAATATTCGAGCGGCGTGCCTGGAAATCGAGCAGGTTCGACGACGAATGCGTCTCGCCGTAGGCATTCCGGCTCGGCATCCATGTCTCGATATCGTATTGCTTATACGTTTTCTGCGACATATCGCCCACGCAGACTGCGACGACCCGATACGGTAGCTCGAGCTTCTGCAGCAGTTCCTCGGCATTCCATGTAATCTCCTGCAGAAGACGCTCCGAAGTGTCCTGATCTCCCTCACATACAATAACCTGCTCTACCTTCGCGAATTGATGCACACGATATAGGCCGTGCACGTCCCTTCCACCCGATCCTACCTCGCTGCGGAAGCAGAGCGATGCCGCAGCCATGCGGATTGGTGTCGTTACTTCCACAATCTCGCCGCTATAGTACGATACGAGCGGGACCTCCGACGTGCCGGCCAACCATTTGTCTTCTTCGGCTAAGCGGAAAGCCTGATCCTGGCCGAGCGGGAAGAAAGCCGTATTCTCCATCGCTTCGGTTCGAACGGTTAACGGTACATCCATTAAGGTAAACCCCTTAGCTACCAGCATATCGACTGCCAACTGCTGTACGGCGCGGTGCAGCCATGCTCCGATTCCCGTTAAGTAATAGCTGCGAGTACCAGCGGTTCTAACGCCGCGCGGGATATCCATCAACCGGTGCAGCTCGCCGAGTTGAACGTGATCTTTCTGTTCAAATGCAAATACCGGGGGCTCCCCGACGCGCCGGATCTCGACATTGTCCTGATCCGATGTGCCTGGGGGTGTGTCCGGCGATACGATATTCGGTACAAGGATGAGCCGTTGGTTATACTCATTCTCTAGACCGCGAAGCTCCGCTTCAAGCTCATTTAGCTGAGCGTTAATATGTTGAACCTGTTGCTTCGTAACTTCAGCCTCAGCGGGCTTGTTCATTCTTATGAATCCGCTGATTTCCTGTGTGAAGGCATTACGCTGCTGCCTCAGACCCTCAACGGTCTGGAGCAACATCCGGCGCTGATCATCAAGCTCCATAAGTTCTGCAACCGATAGCTTAATTCCCTTCTGGTCGGCTACCCGCTGGATCTCAGCTTGCACCTCTTGGTGTTCCTGCATCCATTTCATGTCTAACATCGTTATCGCGCTCCTTTTCTTGTGGAAAAATAAAAAAGCGTCCTGGTCCGTATGGGACGAGGGACGCTTAAGCGCTCGCGGTGCCACCCAAATTGATTTAACATGTAGGTTAAATCCTCTTAGATTCCGCGGTAACGTGCGGATCACGGTTAACTTAGGGGGATGATGAATCACTTCGATCAAGTCCCCTTGACGAAAACGCCTCGGAGTTGGATGCTCTTCATTGGCCTGATGTTGATATTGTTGTACAGTATACCGCATGCAGCGCAATATATACAAGGGGTAACGAGGAAAGAATGTTGCACCGAGCTACCGTTAACCGCGTTCTGTTTGGCTCGTAACCTGCCGTCTCGAAGATGGATGCCACCATACAGGCTGTTCTCCATCCCAGCGGAAGGTCCATGCGGCCGCTCCGATACTAAGCACGGTGAATCCAAGCAGGATGAGCAGCGGCATCCAGATGCCGTGGTAATGACCCTGCGACTGGGTAGCGATGGACATCGCCTCAACGAGATAGTAGAACGGTTGTAACTGGCCGAGCGTGACGATCCAATTCGGAGCAGAGCTCAGGGAGTAGAACGCCTCACTGGTCAACAGCATCGGAAAGCTCATCAGATTGGAGATCATATTGACGTTGTTCTCGTCTTTGGACAGATTGGCTGCTAGGAACCCGATGGCCGTGAAGCAGACCGTGCCAACTAACAAGACCAGTAGGATCAGGGCCAGACTGACGAAGCTTAGCCGTACACCGAGGATCATAACGCCCATGGCGATAACGCAGAGGCTAACGAACAAGGCAAGGATCGTTCGTCCCCCGGTCATGGCGGCGATGAAATGGGTCGTGCGAAACGGCGTGGCGCGCAGCAACTTATAGACTCCCCGGTTGCGCTGAGCCATGACTTGAAACGCGGTCACCATGGTTGCGCCGAACAAAATATTGGTGGTCAAAACGCCGCTGAGCAGACGCGGGGAATAATCGGGGTCATTGAAATAGAGTCCAAGCCCAAGCAGCATCGCTACCGGAAAGGCGATGTTCCATACAAGCGTATGGCTATCTCGCAATAAACTTCGCAGCATCGTTGTCATAATGGTCCACATAAACATACCTCCTTGAAATTTTATATAGAATGTTGATAGAGTTAATACTCTTCAGTGAGCTGAAGATACAGGTCCTCCAGCTGTCGCCTCCATATTGATCCAGTAGTTGCTCCGGTGTGCCAGAGGCCTGAACTTGGCCGTCACCGATGAGTACAATGCGCTGGGCGAGTTTATGCACTTCCTCCATATCGTGCGAAGTGAACACGATGGAGGTTCCGTCGGCGGCCAGCGCCTGGATCAGCTCACGGATATCCCGCCGTGCTCTAGGGTCAAGCGCCGCCGTCGGTTCATCCAGAAATAGCAGCTTGGGATTATGGACTAAGGCGATTGCGATCGCGAGCCGTTTCTGCTGGCCGCCCGATAAGCGCAAGGCATCGGTGCGGGCGGTGTCCGCAAGGCCGCATCGCGCAAGATGCTGCATGAGTTCGGGGTCTTTCAGTTTCATGCCGTAGAAGGCAGCGAACATGCGCAGATTCTCCAGCGCCGTGAAGCCCGGGAAGAAGGGGGTGGACTGCAGCTGCAGTCCGATATGCTGCGACGGCGTTGCTGTCCAGTAGCGCACATGCCCGGCGTCAGGCTTGCGCAAGCCCAGCAGCAAATCAAGCGTAGTGGATTTACCCGCACCGTTTGGGCCGATAATGGCCAGAACTTCGCCTTCCTGTATGGTGAGGTCAACATGGTGTATTACCGTTCTCGGACCATAGGCTTTCTTCAATCCTTCTGCTTGAATGAGGGGTTGGTGTGTCATGTTTAATTCACGCTCCTATAACCAATATTATATATCCAATGTTGGATATATGTCTGAAATAAAAGCCGCAGCATGGAGACTGTGGCTTACTCCTGAATTAGGGTCTTGATGTTATTCAGGAAGGAGATGTCTTGTTCCAGTAAAGCGATGGCATTGTCGAACGTAGCGAGAGCAATCTTCGAGAGCCCGTATTGCGACTTGATTTCTTTGCCCGACTGCCATTCTTCAAGCGAGACTTGCACTTGCTGCAAATTCTGCTCCAGCAGCTCGAGTGCTTCCTGCTTCGGCAGGCTTTCGATCCAGAGCAGCCCGAGAGCGAAATCGGATTTAACGGTGTGCGGAGGCTGCAACAGGGTCTGGCGAACCAACTGTTGGAATAATTGTTCGCCGGCTTCCGTGATGCTGTAAATCTTGCGAAGCCGTGCTCCTGTGCGCTCCTCGGCGGTTGCGATGATGAGACCGTCGGTTTCCATTTTGTTCAAGGCGTAGTAGATCGATCCTGACAGGATATTAGTCCATAAATCCATCCGGCTGCCTTGAATGAGCTGCTGAATCTCATACCCGTGCATCGGGCGTTGGCGGAGGAACGAGAGCAGGATGAGATTGGTCATGAGATCACCGCTTCCTATCTGAAATAAATTGTTCATAATTCATACTACATTGTATATCCAACGTTGGATATGTGTGACGATAATTTGATTATATGGATCATCCGCCCACCTGTCAATCTAAACATTGAAAGAAACCCCCGAACCGGGTAGTCTATTAGTATGTTAGATCGATAAGGAGGCTTAAGACGTTCATGAATTACAGGCAACTGGGAAACACAGAACTTCATATAAGTGAGGTCAGCTTCGGGACGTGGGCCATTGGCGGTTCCTGGGGTCAGACTCATGATGAAAATGCGTTACAAGGACTGGAACGCGCCATCGGCGAAGGCGTGAATTTTTTTGATACAGCGGATGTGTATGGTGATGGGCATGCCGAGGAATTGCTGGCGCGCGCAACCAAAGGTAAAGCAGATTCGGTATATGTAGCAACTAAGTTTTGCCGTGCCGGCGATATCCATGATCTTCAGACCTACTCGGAGGAATCGATCCGTCGTTACTGCGAGAACAGTTTGAAGCGCTTACAGCGGGAGCGGATCGATCTGTACCAGGTTCACTGTCCGCCGCTTGAGGTCTTGAAGGACGGTCGCGTATTCGAAACACTGGACAAGCTCCAGGCTGAGGGTAAAATCAGACACTATGGCGTAAGCGTGGAATCCGTTGAGGAAGGGTTGTTCTGCCTGCAGGTGCCGGGCGTACGGGCGCTGCAGGTCATCTTCAATCTCTTCCGGCAGAAACCACTCGCAGAACTGCTGCCGCAGGCAAAGGCAGCGGGTGTCGGCATCCTGGTGCGGCTTCCACTCGCAAGCGGACTGTTAACCGGTAAGTTTACGGAGACCACTACCTTTCATAGCGACGATCACCGCACCTTTAATGCAAACGGCGAGCAATTCAATGTCGGGGAGACATTTGCCGGACTTCCGTTCGACAAAGGGGTTGAACTGGCAAGGGTACTTGGTTGGATTGCAGAGGGCAGAGGCGACATGGCCCGCGCTTCGATGCGTTGGATTCTCGATTGCCCCGAAGTGACGGCCGTCATTCCAGGCTTCCGCAATGTGAGCCAAGTGGATAACAACCTGGGTACACTGGACGTACCTTCCTTCACGATGGAGGAGAAAGAGCGACTGTCCCGGTTCTATCGGGAGCAGGTGGAGTCGTTTATTCGCGGATCGTATTGATCCAAATCGTAAGGTGAGCCTTCCGAAGGCGATGCAGCGCTTTCGGGGGCTTTTTATTATGTGTCGATCATAGACGAATAATCGCATCGCTGCGTTAAAGCGTATCCTATGCTTTATCGTGGCAATGATACTATAATATAGGCAATTGACGGTGCAACGTACAAGCAATGGAGGCAGGAGGATATCGGTTTTGAACGATTCAATAAAGCAAGAGCATGACATTATGAAAGTATGTTTGCTTGCGGGCAAAATCATGCTTCAGAGCGGTGCGGAGACGTATCGCGTTGAGGACACGATGACGCGGATGGCCGCGTCTTTTGGCGTGGAGAATAGCCATAGTTACATGACCCCGACAGGGATCATCTTTTCGGTCGAGGAGCCGCAGCATATTACGAGACTCATTCGGATATCGGACCGCACCACCAATCTATATAAAATAGATCAAGTCAACAACGTCTCCCGCAGCGTGAGTCTTGGTGAGATAACGCTGGAGGAGGCCTACCGCAATCTGGAGCGAATTGAGCATGAGAAGCCGCTATATCCGACCTGGATGCTGATTCTTCTGGCCGCGCTGGCCAGTGGCTGCTTCCTGATCATGTTCCGCGGCATTTGGCCGGACTTCCTTCCGGCAGCGGTTGCGGGCGGGCTTGGATTTACTTGTTTTGTGTTCATGCATCGCGTGATTCCGGTACGGTTCTTTGCCGAATTCTCCGGCGCCCTTCTGATCGGCATTACTTCCTTATTGATGGTGAGATATGGGCTGGGCCAGCATTTAGATACGATTATTATTAGTTCGGTCATGCCGCTTGTGCCGGGTCTGCTGATTACGAATGCGATTCGCGATTTGATGGCGGGGCATCTGGTATCGGGATTGTCCAAGGGAGCGGAGGCGTTTGTTACATCGTTCGCCATCGGGGCAGGTATTGCATTTACACTGTCATTCTAATAGTGAAATATTGAAGGGGGGAGCATGATGACCGTCTTTTACATACAACAGCTGGTTACGAGCTTTATCGCCTCGGCCGCGTTCGGCATGATGTTCAACGCACCGAGAAAAGCGCTGCTGCAATGCGGCTTTGCCGGCATGGTCGGCTGGCTGCTCTACATTATGCTGCAGGATATGAAGGTTGAACCGGTGACGGCCACGGTGGTAGCGGCTTTTTGCGTGACGATGATCAGTCAATTTTTTGCCAAGAAATACAAGACGCCGATCATCGTATATAGTGTATCGGGCATCATCCCGCTCGTACCGGGCGGTATTGCTTATAATGCTCTTCGCCATGTGGCGCAGAATCAATACGATCAAGCGGTGCAGCTCGGAGCGCAGGCTTTCATGATCTCGGGCGCAATCGCACTCGGGCTGCTGCTCTCGGAAGTGACCAATCAAATCATTCGCAAAATCTCGATTACGCGGTAGTGTCATAAACCGTATTTTAGGTTATACACATCGTTATTCCGTACATGTTGGGGGCCGCTTCTATTTTACTTACACAGCCGGCCACCTCTTCCAGCCAATCTTGTGAGCCCGGCTCCCCGGCAGGTGGTGAAAGGTTAACAGAGAAACGGGGCGCGACATGGTCTTCAGACCTTGAGGCACCCCGTTGTTTTATTTAATCCCAAGACGCATGCGGTAGCTGAACATCAGCGGCAAGGTGCGCCCCTGGAAATGTTCCTCAACCAGAGCATGGAATTGCCTAATGCTCTGGTTAAACTCCGATTGCTGCAGTTTAAATACGGTCTGAATGCCGCCTTGGCTGACGGTAAGGCCCGTATACCGCTCGGCGGTGAAAGGTTCGATATGATGAAATACGATTTCTTTGGAGAATCGAAATACGCCGCTCTCCCGAATGTGCTTCAGATGTTCATTCTTATTCCCTTTATATGCCTGCTCCTGCGCCTCCACGTGGCGGTCGATGATGGTTTCGGCCTCTTCGATCAGCTCATGGTAAGCTTGTTCGACTCTCCAGGTTAAGCTAGGCGGCCAATCGCAATCATAGACGGCAAACACGCCTTCGTCACGCAGTACTCTGGCGACCTCTTTCAATGTGGTAGCCGGGTCCATCCAATGAAAGGACTGGGAGCAGGTAATAATATCGGCTGCTTGATCAGGAAGCGACAATTGATTGGAATACCCGGAGACGAAGCTGATGTCCGCGCCTTGAGTCTGTTCAAGGGAGTGAAGGTTCAGTTTGGCGACAGCTTTGCCCCGCATATCATCATTCGGTTCAACGCCGATAACCCGGTCCGCGGCATCCTTCCATGCGAATGACGATAGGCCCGTCCCGCAGCCCAAGTCGACGACCAGCCTAGGTCTTCGCTCCAGATAACCCGTCAGAAGGGTTATAACTTCCGGAGGGGCTTCCGGCCGATGCTGATCGTAGGTATCCTGAAAACCGGTAAACCGATCTACATTGCTCGCCCGATTTCCTTCGGGAACGAAATCCGTGCCCCACACTTCGCTCATATCCTTGTTCATCCGTATTTCATCTCCTTGTCAAATACTTCTAGTGTCATCATATCACAGGAGTAATCTGTGCTATACTGCAACTTAGGACAATGATAGAGGAGATTTCACCTATGACACTGGATCATCAAGCACCGCGCAAAGGGATCTTTTTTGACGTAGACGATACTTTATATGACCACTTAACCCCGTTCCGGGACGCGGTCCGCAGCAAGATTCATCCGGCAGAGCCGTTTCCTTATGAGGCGGCATATCACCGAATGCGTTATTATAGCGACATGTTATCGATAGATCTGGGAGGCGCAGGAACCCGGGCATATGCAGCGGCTGTGGATGACATGCGCAGAGAGCGCTTCCGCATGGCGCTGGCGGAGTTTGGAATACAACTACAACCTGAGGAAGCACAAGAAGTCCAGCAGGTCTATCTGGCCAGGCAATTTGATATCAAGCTGTTCGAAGGCGCACCGGAATTGTTAACACGACTAAGCGCCGCCGGGTATGTGGTAGGAGTTATTACGAATGGACCTGCAGACCATCAGACGAATAAGATCAAGGCGTTGAAGCTGGGGGATCTGGTACCGCAAGAGCGGATATTCATTTCCGGCGCGCTGGGGTGGGACAAGCCGGACCCTCGTATATTCCAGCACGTGAATCAGATAACTGGAACAGAGCCATGCCACAGTTATTTTATCGGCGACTCATGGCGCAACGACGTGGTGGGCGCTTTGGCGGCGGGATGGAATTCGATTTGGTTCAATCACCGCGGAGCAGCGCCTGAATCAGAGCATAAGCCCGGTCATATGGTGTCAGGCTATAGTGAGTTGGCGCGTTGGCTCGAGTCAGAGTTAGCGACTAACGTGTTGTGGAAGTCACCCTGCAGTGAAGGGTGGCTCTTCTATTTCTTATTACTCAACCGAATGGTTGACTTTTGGAGGGGAATGTCTTATATTTAACCATATGGTTGAACATAATAAAGATGAACAATTGGATCACATCTTTCATGCATTGGCAGATACTACTCGCAGGGAGATGGTGCGCATGATCGCTTCGCATGACCGAACGGTTTCGGAATTGGCAGAGCCGTTTCATATGTCGCTTGCCGCCGCATCCAAGCACATTAAAGTGTTGGAACGTTCAGGCTTGCTGGAACGATCGATTCAAGGACGGACACATATGTGCCGTCTTAACCCACGCACGATGTCGCGCGCGATGGAGTGGCTGCAATTCTATGAACGTTTATGGAATGTGCAGTTTGATGCGCTGGAACGGGAACTGAATAAAGCGAAGAAGGAGGAGCATTAGAGGAATAGGAATGAAACGGATTACCCACCATGATAAAGGGGTCCTAGAGTTGAATTCAATACAAATTACGGAGGGCGATTTTAATTATGGATACTTCAACCACGACGCTCGTGATGAAGCGGCAATTCGATGTTCCTCCGGAGCGGGTATTCGATGCCTGGCTGAATCCGGAGATGATGCGCAAATGGTTGTTTACGATGGAGATGACGAATAAGGTTGCACATAGTGACCCTCGCGTCGGCGGGGCTTGGGAGATTGTAGACGAGCGCGAAGGGAAGGAATACCGCGCGATCGGGGAATACCTGGAATTGGACCCGCCGAACAAGCTGGTATTTACGTTTAAGATGCCACAGTTTAATGATCTGGAGGATCGAATAACGGTCGAGTTCAGATCCGTGGATGATGGATGCGAGATGACCTTCACGCAAGAAATTACCGTACCGCATGAAGAGGAATGGACAACGGAAGACATCCAGAAAGCCATGACCGAATATCACGATCAGACGGAGCACGGTTGGCACTACATGTTTATGGGACTGAAGCAGTTGGTTGAGACGGGGAAAATCGATTACCCATCCCCATCATGAGGGTGGAATTTGAGAAGAGGAGCGATACGATGAGGGATGTCACACCGTTCCTGATGTTTCAAGGCAACGCGGAGGAGGCGATGAACTACTACGTTTCCCTGATTGAGGATTCTGCCATTACAAGCATCACCCGGGTGGGGTCAGAGCAGCAAGGTGAGGAAGAAAGCGTACTGAGGGCTACGTTCACCTTGAAGGGACAATCGTTTATGTGTATCGACAGTAATGTGAAGCATGAATTCACCTTTACACCATCCTTCTCGATCTATCTGACCTGTGATTCAGAAGAAGAGATCGAACGTTTATACCATGCGCTACTGGATGGCGGGGGGGCCATGATGCCACTGGGCGATTACGGGTTCAGTCGGAAGTTTGGCTGGCTGGCGGACAAGTTCGGCGTATCCTGGCAGCTGAATCTGCCAGGTGAAGCATAGTTGCTAATCAGCAAACGTAGTAGAGAAGGCCATGACGGTACTTAGGATGCAATCCTTGTACCGTCATGGCCTTTTTGTATCGTATGGATCTTTTGGAACCCAGAGGGTATCCC
This sequence comes from Paenibacillus sp. JCM 10914, assembly GCF_001315105.1. GTDB lineage: Bacteria > Bacillota > Bacilli > Paenibacillales > Paenibacillaceae > Paenibacillus_AQ. The sequence goes on from NZ_BAZR01000008.1 coordinate 34,137, forward strand.
CCCAAGTCTTAATTAGCGGGCTCCATCCGGGTGTTCAGTTGAACTGCTTCCGGTATTGCAGTGGCGACATCCCGAAGCGGGCTGAGAAGCGTCTCGTGAAGTAGGGCGGGTAGGTGAAGCCAACATGCTCGGCTATGCTGGATATAGACCAGGGGGTGGTGAGCAAGAGCCGTTTTGCCTGATCAAGCCGATATTGCAGCAAGTATTCGGTAGGTGTCACGCCGTACGATTCTTTCATGCATCTGGTGAGATAGTTGAAATGGTAATGGAGATGCTCCGATAAAGAGGTATTGTTGATAGGCTCCCGATAATGTGTCTTGATATACGACTCCACTTGTTCTGCTACGGTGCGGACTCTGGCGTGGCTCTGCTCGGTTCTGGACGGATCAAGCTGCTGAAGCAGCTCGATAAACACGGATTGTTCTCCCCAGAATGCAGAGGAGCGAGGTTCTATGGTCAACATTTGAAGAGATTCAAACAGGGCGTAGGCTTGTTCGGGAACAGGGATGGTCGTCTGCCTTGGCAGCTGTATTTTGTGTGAAATTAAGTCATATGACTGTATGAAATTCTTCGCTGTATCGAAGTGAAGCCAATAGAAAATCGTCTCCTCAGAGCATTCCTGCACAGCATAATGATAGGCATCCGGCAGCAGAATGAGCATGTCACCCTCAGCTAACGCCCACGTGGACTCTTCTTCCCCTATAAACAAGCAGCCTTTCTTGACTACGATCAAGTCATATACTCCGAGGTTTCTGCGGGCAGGGTGGTACTCGCCGGGCTTATAGATGGTCATGCCGGACTCCAGGTAATAGGGCAGCGGCAGCGATGGAAAGGTAAGGATTGATTCATTTCCCATGAAGGCACCTCAACAAGTGTGAAATAATATAAATAATTGGGTCGATTCGGATATCACTTTCTTCCTATCATAGAGTCTAGAATGGGAAGTGTCGAGGGCGAGAACCATCAATCGTGATCGATATTTCGATACGAAGGAGTGTATATCCAAGTGATGACGCAAACTGTTCGTTCGCATGCTATTCCGCTCCAGCAGGTGAAGCTGGATGATCCTTTCTGGTCCCGTTACATAGTACTGATCCGGGACGTGGTAATACCGTACCAATATGAAGCTCTACATGACCGGATTGCCGGGGTTGAACCAAGTCATAGCGTGGCCAATTTCCGGATAGCGGCAGGACTGGAGGAAGGTGAATTTCATGGGTTTGTATTTCAGGACAGCGATGTGGCGAAATGGCTAGAGGCCGCTGCGTATTCTTTGACTATTGCTTATGATCGGAAGCTGGATGAACAAGTCGATGCGATGATTGATCTCGTAGCTGCGGCACAGCAACCAGACGGATATTTAAATACGTATTTTACGATCAAGGAACCGGATAAACGGTGGACGAACCTGACCGACTGCCATGAATTATATTGCGCCGGTCATATGATCGAGGCAGCGGTCGCTCATTTCCGAGCGACAGGCAAGCGGAAACTGCTGGGCGTGGCTTGCCGTTTTGCCGATTACATCGATACGGTGTTTGGTCCCGAGGATGGCCAGATTCACGGCTATGACGGTCATCAGGAGATTGAACTGGCCCTGATCAAATTATATGAAGTTACAAAGGAGCAGAGATATCTGAGACTCAGTCAATATTTCCTGGATGAGCGTGGACGAGAGCCTGCCTTCTTCGTCATGGAATGGGAACGGCGCGGGAAGTCATCTTTCTATGCCTCCCCTTCACGCCGACCAGACATTGCTTATCATCAGAGTCATTTACCTGTTAGGGAGCAGCGCGTGGGTGTTGGTCATTCTGTCCGGGCGGTTTATATGTATACGGCTATGGCGGATATGGCTGCACGTACGCAAGATGAGGCTTTGCTAGAGGCGTGCCGGCATCTTTGGAATAATACGGTTCACAAGCAAATGTACATTACCGGGGGAATTGGCTCGACACACCATGGCGAGGCCTTTACGACGGATTATGATCTGCCTAATGATACGGTGTACGCGGAGACCTGTGCTTCCATCGGGCTGATCTTCTTCGCGCAGCGGATGCTCCAGCTCTCACCGCGATCCGAATATGCGGATGTGATGGAAAGGGCCTTGTACAACAACGTTCTTGGCAGTATGGCCCAGGACGGGCAGCACTTTTTTTTATGTAAACCCGCTCGAGGTTTGGCCGACGGCATGCCATCATAATCCGGGCAAACATCATGTGAAGCCGGTGCGCCAAGGATGGTTTGCGTGCGCTTGCTGCCCGCCGAATGTGGCAAGGCTGCTGACTTCGCTCGGGGAGTACGTATATACCATGAGTCACGATACACTTTACACCCACCTGTATATTGGTGGAGAAGCTGAGGTAACGTTGGATGGTATTCCGGTGAAGCTGGTTCAGAGCAGCGAGATGCCTTGGCACGGTCGGGTTTCCCTGACGTTGCAGCCGGAACAAGCGGTGAAGTGGACCGTGGCCGTACGCATTCCAGGGTGGGCACAAGGTCAAGCTGCGGTACAAGTGAACGGGCAGTCATGTCATATCGAAGACAGCATAAAGGATGGCTATGCTTATATTACAAGGACGTGGGCAGCGGGTGATACGCTGGAGCTTGAGTTCCCAATGGAGATTCAGCAAGTCCGGGCCAACCCGCGGATTCGCGCGAATGCCGGCAAGTCTGCAATCCAGCGTGGGCCGCTCGTATACTGTCTGGAGGGCGTGGACCACAATGCATTGTTGTCCTCCATTAGCCTGGCAACCGATCCGATACTTCAAGCCAGATTCGATCCTAAACTGGTCAGCGGAGCGGTTGTCATTGAGGGTCAGGGCTTTCGTGAGAAGCTGGAAGAGTGGGACGACGAGGCCTTGTATCGTGCGACAACCAATGAGTATGCGCCTGTCTCTATCAAGGCTATTCCATATTATTTATGGGGTAACCGTGGCGAGAACGAGATGATGGTCTGGATAAGAGCGAAATATTGACGGATATCGTTATGGTTTTTGCATTTATAAATAGGCTTCGTGTATGAATCGTTCCATTGTGCGAAGTGAATACCCGGTAGAGCACTAGTGAAAAAAATTCCTGCAAATATGCAGGAATGAGTGGGTTGAAAATACGATATGTACCAAAAGCCTGCAAATGTGCAGGCTTTTTAATTCATGTTAGGGCTAATTGGACGAATGTGGGATAAAAACCTGCACATTTGCATCTTTTTCTACTGAAAAGCTCGATTTCTATGAAAATGCCTGCACATCCGCATCCTTTACATAACATGAACAAGCATGTGGACATAGCCGATGATACCAAGTTGTTATTCGCTTAACAGCTTTTTGATGTCGGCTTCCATCTTCTCAGGCGTATCGGCTGGAGCGTAACGCTTCACAACCTTCCCGTCTCGATTGACCAGAAACTTGGTGAAATTCCATTTTATCGATTTGGTGCCGAGTGCACCAGGAGCTTCGCTCGCCAGGTATTTATACAAGGGATGCGCATTTGTACCATTGACGTCAATCTTGGAGAACAACGGAAAGGTGACGCCGTGATTAACCTTGCATGCTTGTTCAATCGCCGAATCCTCCGGCAGCTCTTGGTTCATGAATTGGCTGCTGGGGAACCCAAGCACGCGCAGTCCTCGTTCGCCGTACGTCTGATGCAACTTCTCCAAACCGTCGAATTGCGGGGCGAAGCCGCACTTGGTTGCCGTGTTGACGATGAGCAGAACGTCCCCTTTATAAGCCGCTAACGATTCTTCCTCACCGCGAATGTTCTTGACGTTATATTGATAAATCGACATCGTTGTCACATCCTTTTCCAACTGTATGGTCATGATTCTAAATTATAAACGAAATGATGTGTGAATGAACAATTTCCATCGATAGGACTGGACGAAATTAGGAGATTTGTGGGATATTAAATTCATAACGCTTATAATATGGGCTATTTTTCCAGATCAGGAGGGGGAAGATGAAGTATCAAACACAAATGTTCAGGACGACCATCATCAGTGTGCTGGCCTTTGTATTTATTGTGCTCATTGTTTTGATTCCAAGAGACATTCAGCTGGCTTTAGAAGGTAATTTATGGGTGAGCAACTATTCGTTCGATATGCAGGAGTATCTGACTTATGTTGTAGACTATATCGGCAGTGCCTTTCGGAATGGAACACTCGGCCTATCGAGTTATGTTGATCATTCTTCGGAAGCCGCCGCTTTCACGGCTGTAGGCATGAGTCTGTTGGTCATTGTCTCGGCGCTGCTGATCGGTTTTATATTCGGTATTCTGAAGGGCATTGTCGATTACAAGCTATCCAAGACGCGATTTAATGTGCTGGGGCACTGGACCACCTGGTTGTTCCAGTCGATCCCGGATTTTTTTCTCATGCTGTTCATCCAGTGGCTGCTCATTAAGCATATACCGGCTATTCGATACTTTGCGGTGGAAGGATGGCAGTCGTTTATGATCCCGGCGCTGCTCGTTTCGATATATCCTATCTTTTATATTGCCAGAATCACGTCCGCCTCGCTGCTGAATCAAGAAGGAAAGCTATACATATTGATGGCTAAAGCCAAGGGCTTGAGTGATCACCGAATCATCTATAAACATATGCTGCGCAACGGAATCGCTAACATTTTGACTCATTTGCCGGGCTTGCTCGTATTCATTCTCTCCAATCTGCTGATTGTTGAATATTATCGTAACTATCCGGGTGCAGCCTGGCGCCTGTTCCAGGCTATAGATTATAACACCTTCTCAGGCACTGGTGCTTCTTACGAACCTGGTGTAATCATTTGGATCGCCTTTTCCTTCATGGTGTTATTTCTGCTCGTACAATGGATAAGTCAATGGGCACGTACCTACTTTGATCCGCGATAGGAGGTTTGGCAAGTTATGAAGAAGAACACCCCGTTGTGGCTTGGCGGTATCCTGTTAACCTTTATATTTTTGGTTATGTTCGCCGGCCCGTATCTGCCCTTCATTGATAAAGATTTAAATCAGGAGCGCTCCCGCTGGATGATGATCGACGGTGAAGAGAAGCTGAGACTACCCATATTCAAGCCATCCAGTAAAAACTGGATCGGAACGGATAAGCAGGGTGTCGATAATCTCAGCAAAATCGTGGTGGCGACGAAGGAAACGATCCTGCTCGTCATTATCATTGCGTTGACCCGTTACATGATTGCCATTCCCCTGGGTCTTATGGCGAGGAAAATGAAAGGCGTCTCCCACCAGATCATAACCGTGCTTAATCAGATGTTCTCCTATCTGCCGCCCGTATTCTCGTCCGCGCTCCTTCTGGCTATTCCTTACTTCCTGTTCTCGCAACATCGCATCGCATGGGCTATCTTCATTCTGGCGGTTGTTGAAGTGGGTCGTGTCGCGTATACAACGCAGCATCAGGTCAACAAGATGGGGCAGGAGCTCTATATGGAGGCGAGTACGGCATTGGGGCTGCGGACAAGAACACTGACAAAGCATTACTTCATCCCGAACCTGTTCCCGGAAGTCGTGGTTAATTTCTTCATTGATATGGGAAAGGTGATGCTGCTGATAGGACAATTGGCGATTATGAACATTTTCCTCGGTCATGAATGGAAAGAAGTCAATTACTACACGATGGAATTCGTGGAGACGGGTTACAATTGGGCGACGATCCTCGCTAAACATCGCCATGAAATCTTTCTTGGCAAATTCGAATTTATTTTCTACCCTGCATCGGCGATGATGTTCGCGATTATCGCGTTTAACCTGTTTGGCGAAGGTCTGCGCAGACGGTTTCAATTGAAGGGTTAACGACGCCGCATGCATTATGAAAAAAGCCGGAAGCAAGGGCTGCACTATCTCCCACCATTAAGGGAGAGGAGGCGCAGCCTGCTTCCGGCTTTGTTGTTATCTTCAGAGTCCGTCAGGCTTCCACCGGAACATCGGGATGAGCCCAGACGGATACGCTGCCGCCATTAACGGGAAAAACGGCATAACCATCCCCCCCAATCGTCACTCGTTCTTGGCGTGTCTTCGTTAGATCGACCCATACTTCTCCTGCCCGTTCTTTGCCGACAAACATCCGTTTCTTCCCTGCATCACCATTCGAGATCAGGACGGCACAACCGGAGTGTTCGATGTCGGCAATGCCTCTACGCACCCAGCCGATCGTGTTCGGATGATCAAAATAATCATCCTGGTCGCCATAGGCACGCTCCGTTCTGGCATACAGCAATGGGTCAATGGCTTCTTTTTTGCCGGGAATGGGATTGTTCCCACCAATCCCATAGTAATCCCCATAAAAAACGGCGGGATAACCATCCTTCCGCAGCAGAATCAATGCATACGCACTCTGTTTGAACCAATCTTCAATCCAGGACTCCAGCGCTTCATGCGGCTGCGAATCGTGATTATCAACGAAGGTGACGGCGTTCATCGGATGCGATTGCACCAGGGTATCGTCGAAAATGGTGCGAAGATCAAAGGAGCGGCCTGCCTTGGAAGCGGCATGCAGCTTATAGTGCAAAGAGACGTCAAACAGATCGATCTTGTAATCGATCGTATCTAGAAAGTGGCGGCATGCCTGAAGCTCCGGATTCCAGAACTCGCCCACCATATAGAAGTCATCTCCGCGCTTTTTTTTCATGGCTGACGCGAATTCTTTAATGAAATGATGATTGATATGCTTAATGGCATCCAAGCGGAAGCCCCCGCATTGCAGTGTATCAATCAGCCATTGGCCCCAATGGATCATTTCGCTGCGAACCTCGGGGTGGCCGTAGTCAATATTCGCGAACATTAGATAGTCATAGTTACCGAATTCACGATCAACGTGCTCACTCCAGGATTTATTCTCGCCCAAGATCCGGTAGATGCCGGATTGCTTGCCAGCGGCATCATAGTCGGTACCGTTAAAGTGATTGAAGTTCCATTGAAACGAAGAATGCTGCTTTCCCCGTCCAGGGAACGTGAACTTAGTCCAACCTTCGATTTCGAACGGCTTTGAAATGTCCTTTGTCCGGTCCATCTCATCCACTTGCACCACTTGAAATCGCTCGGTCTCATCGGCCCCGGCCTTATGGTTCATGACAAGATCAACATAGACAGCAATGCCATGCTTGCTGCAGGCGGCCATAGCGTCCGTCAACTGCTGTTTCGTTCCATACTTCGTTCGAACCGTGCCCTTCTGGTCAAACTCGCCCAGATCATACAGATCGTATACCCCGTATCCATTATCTTCTGCTGACAAGGCTTTCGTTACCGGTGGTATCCAGACGGCATCGATTCCTGCTTGACTAAGTTCAGGTGCCGCGTGCTTAAGCCGGTCCCAATGTAAGCCATCGGCTGCTATATGCCATTCGAAAAATTGCATGATCGTATGATTTCGCTGCATTATTCCATCTCCTCTTTCATGACAGCTCCCCGTTCAGCATCTACGGTGCTATAACTCCAATACCCAAGATGGCAGGGAAGCTAAACCTTCCGTATGATGAGCGGATCCCAGTATATTAGTTCTACCCTAAAAAAGAAGGAATAAGACGGTGTCACGAGGATAGTTTGATGAATCACACGATGGCATACGTAAGCAGGATCAGCAAGAGGGTTGTGATTGACATAGCTAACAAAGGGCGCCAAACTCCTCGAAGGGCTTGCAAATGAATATTCAGCCCTAATCCAACCATGGCCATGGTCAGTAGGAATGAAGCTCCATGGGACAGCGCGTCCTGAAGCAATAGGGGAATGATCGGTTGTCCGGTCCATTCCCAGCTCCCCAGTAGACTCGCTGCAATGAAGCCGATCAGGAACCAGGGAAATTCCATTCGTGTACGTTGCTGGATGCGGCCCGTGCGTTTCATCCATGACATGAGCAAGATGGAGAGTGGTATGAGCAGAGATACACGTCCGAGCTTTGCCAGCAAGCCGAGGGCAAGTGCATCCTCACCTGCCGGCGCTGCAGCGAGCGCAACATGGGCAATTTCATGCAGGCTGACTCCTGACCATACGCCATACTGCGCAGGTGTCAGAGGCAGCAGCGGTTGGACGAGTGTATATCCGATGGCGACGATGGTTCCGAGAAAAGCAATAAGTCCCGCTCCGATGGCCGTGTCGCTCTCTTTGGCATTCACGATTGGAGAAACGGCGGCAATCGCGCTGCGCCGCACACCCCGGTTCCAATTCCGAGCAGAAGCGACAGGGACATGTCGGCTTTAAGCCATCTGGCAATCAATAGGGTCAGACTGATCGCAAATACGACGCTAAGCATATCTTTCAGCATTAGCCCTAGCCCCTGCTGAAAGATGATGAACATATTCAGTTTTAAGCCATACAGGACGATAGCCAGGCGAAGCAGTCGTTTGGCGGTAAATTGAATGCCGATACGGATTCTCTCTGGGTATCCGAACAGTTGCCGATATAAAGCGGCGATAAGAATAGCCCATGCGAGTTGGCCGAGGGATCCAAGTCCCGGTAAACCGGCTAAAGCATATCCTATCAGGGCAATAACCAAGGTGAAGCCGATCCCACCTGCTGTGGGTGGTAAGGTCCGTCGGAGCCACCCGGTTGGTCGTTTGGCCGTATGATGTAGTGTCGATGGTGCGGGTTCAGTCATCGGGCATAACCTCCGATTCGTTCGGTTGGTATGAACCCATCTTATCTTATGAGAATAGATAAGAGAAATAAATCATTATAATGGTCATCATAAGTAAATGGTTATGATAATATGAAGCTATTAACATTCATAACGTCTAAATGTAAGGGGTTATCAAGTGGATCAAACACTAGAGGTATTCGTTACGGTCGTAGAAAAGGGGAATTTCACGCGTGCGGCCGAAGAGCTACTTATGACGCAACCGGCCGTTAGTCAGTATATACAGTCACTCGAAAGAGCTGTCGGCACGAAGTTGTTGGAGAGAACGAATAAATACGTCAGACTCAATAAGGCCGGAGAGATCGTATATCACCATGCGAAGGAGATCCTTGGGATGTATACTCGGATGCATTCGCTTGTGGACGATCTGATGCACCGGACTAGCGGCAGTCTTTCCATTGCCTCCAGTTATACCTTCGGCGAATATATGCTTCCGCATCTTATAGCTTATATGAGAGAACACTATCCGTTAATTCGTCCTGCCATTACGATCGGGAATACGAAGGAAGTGGCGGAGATGATTCTAAAGCACGAAGCTGATATTGGCATCGTGGAGGGAGATTATCACGACGATAAACTGCAAATCGAAGCTTTCGCCGAGGATGAGATGCTGGTTATGGTTCCTCGTGATGGGCGCTATGATCATCTGCAGGAGATGCCGCTTGCCGAGCTTGCGGATGAGACCTGGATCGTAAGGGAAGCGGGGTCTGGTACGAGGGAGGCGACGGAGCGAATGTTTGCCAGCTGCGCTGTCCGTCCTAGGCACATCGTGGAATTTGGCAGCACACAGCTAATCAAAGAATCGGTTGAAGCAGGGCTTGGCGTGACACTCCTGTCGCGATGGGTCGTTCGGAAGGAAGTTCAGCTTGGCACGCTGCATATGATTATACCGAACGATAAGCCGATAACCCGCCAATTCTCATGGATCACGCAGAAGACGCCTTATCACACCAAAGTGGTTGAAGTTTTTCTTGATCTGCTTCATCACAAGCGTGGTTTTCCGAGGATCCCCTGAGTTTTGGAATTTTTTTATCAGGATATGATTACAAACGTTATAAATGGTCAAAAATAATTATTAAAATCCATAGTTTAATAAACACATCATGAACTGATAAGAAAATCGGGCGATGTAAGGAGGGTTATCGATGAGAACATTTAATACAATTACGCTGTTGTTACTGATTGTTGGGGGCATTAACTGGCTGCTCGTAGGATTGTTTCAGTACGACCTTGTAGCTGCGCTGTTTGGTGGTCAAAGCGCTGCTGGTTCGCGTATCATCTATACGATCGTTGGTTTGTGCGCATTGTATTGCATCCGTTTCTTTGGAGATGTAACGAATGATGATCGCTCTGCTGCTAGATAAGTTAGTTTAATTAACGTATTAAGTAATGTGAGTGTAATGTATAATCAAAAATTGTACGATGTAAAGCCGTCCTTCCATGGTGTGGGACGGCTTTGTTTTGTTTCCTTTTCACGGATTCATGATCAGATCTGACACGCGATGTCTTAAGCAAATATGACATATATAACGAGGAATCCTAATCATATCAAGGGTTCTCCTATCTTGATACATGAGGTGAATTCTACATATTTACGCTTCGGGATGGATGGCTCTAGAATAAGCACAAGTGGTTAAGCAATGCCGATAGCATCACATTCACCAAGTTATGAAATGTGACATGAAGGAGTGCGTGCTACGGTAGTGTGTTCGATAAAGGCGAAGGGAGAGTGATGGCTTACTTCGATGTTTCAGGGAAGCAACAGCTTAAGCGGATCCATGAGGAGCGATAAAGTGATGTACGCAAATGGATTTTTAGAATGTGTAACATTTGATTTGTCGTGAATTATTCAGACGAATTTATACGAGCCTTTGTTTTACCAACCTAACGGAGTGGGCACTGATTGACGGTTTGGAAGCCCGCCATAGTCAAATTCAACATATGGTCGTGTTCAAAATGACAATGTCAAGCAACTGTGACAAGGTAAAAATCCCTGTGGTAACAGCGTTGTGCACGTTTGACAGCCCGGATTAAAAACGACATATTTACGGATTGCCAGGCAGTCCATACACTCGTAATGAAAGCGTTAACAATTTCACGGTGAGATTAGCTGGTCCACTGGGATGTTGCAATTGAAAGCCCACTCTCCTTGTATTTTCGAATAGGAGTGTTGTATTTATGGGGCTGGATTTCATTAGAAAAGGAGGGAGCAATCGATGCAGCAAGACGGCAAATCCGCCTTATCGCGCAATGTATCGGTACACACGGTTCCAAACAACAAGAAAAATACGTTATGGAGGAGGATGATTCGCAACTGGGAGTTGTATCTGTTCATTGCCCCGGCCTTTCTATATTTTCTTATTTTCCATTATGGGCCTATGTATGGCATACAGATTGCGTTTAAGAACTTTATTCCGACGCTTGGGATTACGGGTAGCCCCTGGATTGGATTTGATCATTTTGTACGCTTCTTCAATTCCTATTATTTCTGGGACCTGCTCTGGAACACGCTTAGCATTAGCCTGTACGAGCTTGCAGTCGGGTTCCCCCTTCCGATCATTCTGGCACTGGCCTTCAATGAGGTGAAGGATTCCTTCTTCAAACGAACCGTACAGACAGTTACTTATGCGCCGCACTTCATTTCCGTTGTGGTCATGTCCGGCATGATCATCACGTTCTTGTCACCATCGTCCGGTATGATTGTGAACTTCGTGGAGATGCTGGGCATTCAACCGCCTCAATTTCTCACGGACCCTGCCTGGTTTAAGTCGGTCTACGTTTTGTCCGGTGTCTGGCAGAGTACGGGCTGGGGGACGATTATCTACCTGGCGGCTTTGTCCGGTGTAGATCCGCAGCTGCATGAAGCCGCTGTGGTAGACGGTGCAAGCCGCTTCAAACGGATTCTGCACATCAACCTTCCGGCGATCATACCAACGATCACGATTCTGTTAATTCTGAACATGGGCAGCATTTTGGGGGTCGGCTTCGAGAAGATCCTGCTTCTGCAGAATCCACTGAACATGAGCTCATCCGATGTCATCTCAACCTTTGTTTATCGATCCGGTTTGGTTGATGCACAGTACAGCTTCTCGACCGCCATCGGGTTGTTCAATTCGGTCATCAACGCGATCCTGCTCATCGTAGTGAATCAAATTGCACGCCGCACCAGCGAGAACAGCCTGTGGTAGAAGGAGGGATAACACATGTCAGCTTTTGTTAAGGAAAGCAAAGGGGATAAAATCTTCCTGATTTGCAACTACATTTATTTGACGGTCGCACTCATTATCGTGCTGTATCCGCTGCTGTACATCGTCAGTGCCTCCATCAGTGATCCGAAATACGTCAGTTCGGGAGAGATGTGGCTGATACCAAAAGGGATTACGTTTGACGGTTATGCGCGGGTATTCGAGAACACCAATATTTGGATTGGTTACAAAAATACGATTATCTATACTGTTGTCGGTACGATCGTGAACCTGCTGGTTACCTTGCCTGCGGCTTATGCACTAAGCCGTACCGACTTTGTAGGACGAGGTTTCTTCATGGCCATGTTTCTGGTCACGATGTTCTTCGGCGGCGGTCTTGTCCCGAGCTACTTACTGGTGAAGGATCTTGGCATGGTGAACAGTATGTGGGCACTGATCTTACCGGGAGCCGCATCGATCTGGAATATCATCGTCTCGCGTACTTTCTTTCAATCCACGATTCCAAAGGAATTGCAGGAAGCGGCTCATATTGACGGATGCACGAACTTTCGCTTATTCGTCAAGATCGTACTCCCGCTCTCCATGCCGATCATCGCTGTCATGGCGCTGTTCTATGGGGTGGGTCACTGGAACAGCTACTTTAGTGCCATGATTTATCTGAACGATGCTGCGAAATATCCGTTGCAGCTCTTCTTAAGGCAGATCCTGGTTCTTCAGGAGATGTCGGCACAAGGCGGCGGCGCCATCGATGCATCTTCTGCCGCTGCAATGAACAGTAAAGCCGAGATTGCAGCATTGGTACGATATGCCGTTATTATCGTAGCCACGATACCGGTTATTGCCGTGTATCCGTTTCTGCAGCGCTACTTCGTGCAGGGTGTTATGATTGGTTCCGTCAAGGGCTGATCTTAATCCATAAACCACATCAAATAAAGGGGAGTTGTTGTCATGAAAAAGCTTCGCAAGGCATCATCGGTCTTATTATGCCTCACCTTATCGGCGGCACTGCTTGCAGCCTGCGGTTCGCCAAAAGGCGATGGAGGCTCGTCAACGCCTGACACCGCTACGAGTGAAGGCGTGAAGAAGGAAGGATTCCCGATCGTTGATACCCCGCTCACGTTGAAAGTGATGTCCCAGGATGCAGGTGTAGCGGATTGGAACACAATGCCGGTGCTTCAGGAGATGGAGAAATTGACCGGCATTAAGCTGGAGTATCAACTTTCGCCAATTGACAGCTATGACACGAAGAAGAACCTCGTGTTCGCCAGCGGTGATCTGCCGGATATGTTCTATGCAGCCGATCTCAGACCGGCAGAGCAGGTCACGTACGGCAGCCAAGGCATACTCATCCCGCTTGAGAAATACATTGATGAAGGTTATGCCCCTAACATTAAGAGAGTACTGGATGAGAATCCGGACGTACGCAAATCATTTACGACGCCAGACGGACATATGTATGCCCTGCCGTTCATCGATACTGCGGCTGTTTGGTATCGCGGCCCGATGTGGTATAACGGGGAGTTCCTAAAAGCGCTTGATATGGAAGAGCCCAAGACAACTGAGGAATTATACACGTACTTGAAGCGAGTGAAGGAAGAGGACCCTAACGGTAACGGGCAGCAGGATGAAATTCCGCTGACTTCGGTTAAGCTGGATGACCTGCGAATGTATTTCTTCGGCTTCTGGGGGATGTACAACGAAGGCATCTATGCCGATCTGGACGGGAAAGTGCACTATCCTTTCCAAGAGGAAGGTTACAAGGGTTATCTGACCTTTATGAACCGTTTGTGGAAGGAAGAATTGCTGGATCATGAGACGTTCTCACAGACTGGAGACCAGAAAAAAGCCAAGGGCGAGAGTAATCGACTGGCACTGTTTAATGACTATCATCCATACTTCACGCTGGGCGGTGAGCCAAGCGGGGATCATCCGCTGATGACGCCGGTACAGAGTGAGATCGCGGGTTCTCCTGTATATGGCAAGCATCCGGGTATGTCGGCAAGGGGGACGTTCGCCATTTCCAGCAAGAATCCGGCGCCGGAAGCAACGATGCGTTGGATCGATTATCTGTACAGTTACGAGGGAGCCACGCTGTTTAACCAAGGGCCAGAAGGCGTGCTGTGGAAGTTCGCGGATGAGGAGAATCGCGTGAAGGAATGGCTGCCGGTTCCTGGAGGCGGCGACCGGGAGGAGTACCGTGGCAAGATTACGCCGAACTTCGGTATCCTGACGCCGGGTATCAATGATCCTGAGGTTACCAAAGGACTTCGTACCGAATTCGATGATTGGATTGAACAGCAGAATGAGGAGAAGCTGGTGCCGATCGGCAAAGCTCCGTTCCCTAACGTGTATTTGACTAATGAGGAGCAAAGCGAGGCGACGGCCTTGATGTCTGATCTGGACACGTATGTGAAACAGATGGAGGCCAAGTTCGTTACAGGCCAAGAACCGCTCGAGAATTGGGATAAGTATGTAGCCCAGGTGAAGCAGATGGGCGGAGATCGGATCGTCGAGTTGTATCAAGGCGCGTACGACCGCTGGGACGTTAATCAATAACATAGGTTCATACGGGAAGCCAACATGTCCCGGTCTTAATAAGGCCGGGGGTTGGCTCTTGTTTTTAATAAGGACAGGAGGGATAGCTGTGTCCGAGAATAGGTTGGCCGAGCAGGAACCGGACGTTGTAGAGCAAGGCGTGCATAATTACAGCAGCGAGGAACAGTGGGTGAAGCCGGAGGAACCGTTGCTGCTGGAGCGGTTGGAGTGGTTTAAGGACCAGAAGCTCGGTCTCATGATGCACTGGGGTCCTTATTCGCAGCTCGGACTCGTCGAATCATGGGCACTGAGCGACGTTGATGAAGAATGGTCACGCAATGAGATTGATTGGGATATCGATGCAGAAGAACTGAAACGGCAGTATTTCGACCTGAACAAGACGTTCAACCCGCTGCGGTTCCAACCGGAGGTATGGGCGGATCTCGCTGCGGATAACGGCTTTAAATATTTGAATTTCACGACGAAGCATCATGATGCTTCTGTATGTGGGACACGCATACGACCGATTACCGGATTACGGGACCGGACTGCCCGTTCCATACTCATAAGCACGCCGATATAACGAAGGCTGTATTTGATGCTTTCCGTGCACGAGGGCTCGGTATTTCCGCTTACTTCTCCAAGGCGGATTGGCATACACCTTACTACTGGGCACCGGGCATGAAGCCGGGGACAACGACTTCCCGAGGGCCAACCTACGATCCGAAGACCTACCTTGGTTGTGGGAACGGTTTGTGGAGTTTACGCATGAACAGATCATGGAGCTCATGACCCGTTATGGGCGAATTGATGTGCTGTGGCTCGATGCCGGATGGGTCAATGATTACCGGGAGCAGAATATCAGACTGGGCGAAGTTGTTGAGCGAGCGCGCAAGGTTCAGCCGTGGCTGCTATCGGCGGACCGCACGGTTGGTGGACCTTACGAGAACCTGATTACGCCAGAACAGACGCTGCCCGAACGTGCACTGAAGGTTCCTTGGGAGAGCTGCATTACCATGGGAAGCGCCTTTTCCTTCCGTTATGAGGATCGCTATAAGTCCGTGCGCCAATTGATTCACTTGTTGGCGGAGATTGTAGCCAAGGGAGGCAATCTGGCGCTGAACGTAGGGCCGCAGCCAGACGGCAGATTGTCCCAAACGGCAATAAAGCGAATCCAGGGAATGGGGGAATGGTTAAATGTATACGGTGAGGCTATCTACGGGACGCGGATTTGCGAACCTTATTCTGTCGGGCCGGTCCAGTTGACATGCAAGGGTGATATTACGTACGCGATGTATTTATACAAGAATGAACAAGAGCGCGTACCTGAGGAATTGGAGCTCCCGTTGCATACAGCATGCAGTCGCATTGACTTGGTCGGTGGTCAAGACCGTCTGGAATACAGACGCTCGGAGCAGGGCGTCGTTGTGCGTCTCCCGGACACTGAACGTCAAAGGGCAGAAGCACCCATCGCGCACGTATTTCGTATCCGATAACAAACAGGGTGAGGCGATTTCAACGGAAGAGAGGGAGCGAATTGCAGAAGTGGTTTGAGAACGCGAAGCTTGGAATCTTTATTCACTATGGCATATACGCGGTGGACGGCGTATCCGAATCCTGGTCGTTTTACAATGGCAGGCTGAGTTATGAGGAATATATGAAGCAGTTGGACGGCTTTACGGCATCGAAGTTCGATGCCGGGGCCTGGGCGGATCTCATCGTGAAGTCACGGGCTACCTATGCCGTGCTGACAACGAAGCATCATGACGGCGTTGCCCTCTGGGATACCCAGCATTCCGACTTGAATGTTGTTAAGAAAACCCCGGCTCAGCGTGATATTGTGCAGGAATATGCCGAAGCGATCTCGAGTCGCGGGATTCGGACTGGGATGTATTATTCGCTGATCGATTGGTCCCATCCTGATTATCCGAGCGTTTATGAGGGAGGCCAGGTTCCAGATGACCTGGGCAGCGTGAATCCGTATTCCAGTCCGATAGACGGTATACAGGAGCCAGAGCGCTGGCAGAAATTTCTAGAATTCAATAACCAGCAGTTGCGGGAGATCATGACCCGGTACGGCCAAGTCGATCTCTTATGGTTCGATGGTGATTGGGAGCGCAGCGCCGAGCAGTGGAATCTACCGGAATTTAAACGATATTTGCAATCTTTTAATCCGGATTTGATCATCAACTCCAGGCTTCAAGGGCATGGCGACTACAAGACGCCTGAACAAGGGATTCCGATTACCCGGCCGGAGGGGCCGTGGGAATTCTGCACAACAATGAATTCGTCATGGGGCTATGTCCCGACGGATCACAAGTATAAGACCCTGAATCAGATCATTCGGATGTTCTGCGATTGCATCTCGATGGGGGGCAATATGCTGCTGGACATCGGTCCGCGGGAAGACGGCACGATCGATCAGCGGCAGGTGGACATTTTGCTGGGGCTCGGTGCCTGGATCACGGCCCATGAAGAAGCGGTATTCGGCACGGGTGAAGGCATCATGACCCGTTATTATCTGGGTGGAAGCACGGTCTCAGAGGACAGGAAGACGCTATACCTGTTTGTCTATGATCAGCCGAAGGAGGATGTGTGCCTGAAAGGACTGTGCAATCCGATAAAAAGTATCACCGTGCTGCACTCTGGCCGAGAGCTTACGCACGAAATTCATGGCGGTGTTCCTTGGTTCAACATACCCGGAACGACATGGATCCAGATGACGCCGGAAGATACGCATGAACATGTTACCGTGTTGAGGCTTGAATTGGAAGGTGAGCTAGAGATGTACGGCGGCTCAGGAGCGGTCGTCACCCATAACTAATGGACAACGGAGGACATCATATGAATCGAAGTGGAGTGCCGGAGCCGAACATTGACTACGCACCGAGACATTACATATGCAGGCGAGCGCAAACGTCGCTAGTGCTTGACGGACGTGTCGATAAGCCTTTTTGGGATGCTGCGGAATGGACGGAGGATTTTGTGGATATTGAAGGCGATTTGCGTCCCATTCCTGCGAAGCGAACGCGGGCGAAGATGCTGTGGGATGAGGATTACTTCTATATCGCGGCAGAGCTGATCGAGGATCAGATATGGGCAACGCTCACGGAACGGGATTCGGTCATCTTCCATGATAATGATTTTGAGATCTTTATCGACCCGGACGGAGACACGCATCAGTACTACGAGTTCGAGATCAATGCCCTGAATACGGTGTGGGATCTCCTGCTCGTGAAGCCGTATCGGGATGGTGGACCGCCCGTCAACGGCTGGGATATCAGCGGCTTGAAGACCGCCGTGCATATCGATGGACAGCTGAATCGTCCGGATGCAGCCAACCGTAAGTGGAGCGTGGAGGTGGCCATGCCGTGGAGCAGTCTGCGGGAGTGCGCTAATGGCGGCAGGGTGCCTGAATCGGGGGAATTCTGGCGCGTGAACTTCTCGCGTGTGGAGTGGCGGACAGAAATTCGAGACGACAAGTACCGTAAGGTGTTGGATCCAGAGACGGGAAAGCCTTACCCTGAAGATAACTGGGTCTGGTCACCTATGGGCATTATCAACATGCATTATCCGGAGTTATGGGGCTACGTTGTGTTTACGGACCGGGAAGATCCGGTTACATTCGAGCTGCCGCGGGATGAACGCTTGAAATGGGAGCTGCGGAAGTTTTATTATCGGGAGCGCAATTATTTTGAAATTCATGGCGAGTTTACGCAGGATGTGGACCTGCTTATGGGGAATGATTCTTGGAGCATTCGTCCCGTGATCGAGACGACTCGCAGTCTGTTTCAAATCTCGGTCCCAACTTCGGACGGTACGGGTATAATTTGCATCCGCGAAGACGGAAAGCTATGGAAGGAGTGAAGCTGCCATGACAACCGGAACATCGGTTTTTTCGTTGGATCAAGAGGCAATGGATCGATTAGAGATGAAGTTTGCAGAGCGGCAGGTCTTCGCCGAAGCCCGGAAGCATGAGCTGTTCGACGTGTTACATGCCGATGTAAGCGAGGAAGAGACGTGGGCGCTGAAATATTTGTATGCTTACATGCCGGTCAACGATCTTGCTGATTACGACGGGGCCTTGTTCCTCAGCCATGTACGCAGGGCGTTGGCGATTCGCAGACGGGTGCCTTGGGGGGAGCGGGTGCCGGATCATCTGTTCCTGCACTTCGTGCTGCCGTATCGGGTGAATACGGAGAATATCGAAGATTCTCGCGGTATCCTATACCACGAGCTGGCGGAGCGGACGAAGCATTTGTCGATGGCCGATGCCATCTTGGAAGTGAACTACTGGTGTCATGAGAAGGCAACCTATATCGGCAGTGATCTGCGCACGGTCTCTCCGTTGACCATGATCCGCAATGCACGGGGGCGGTGCGGAGAGGAATCCACGTTGGCCGTAGCTGCGCTGCGTAGCATTGGCATCCCCGCCCGTCAGGTGTATACGCCCCGCTGGGCGCATTGTGACAGCAACCATGCATGGGTAGAAGCGTGGGCTGACGGAACGTGGTACTTCATTGGCGCCTGCGAGCCGGAAGCGTCGCTGAATCAAGGCTGGTTTACGCCTCCCGCGCGCCGGGCGATGTTGATCGACACGCGAATCTTCGCCGAATATCCGGGACCGGAAGAGATTACCTATGCCGATAAAGGATATACGGAGATTAATCTGCTTGATCATTACACGCGGGCACGCTCCCTGCAAGTGAAGGTACTGGATAGCATGGGAGGGCCGGTGGCTGACGCCGTGGTACGCTTTGAACTTTATAATATGGCGGAATTCTATCCGATTGCGAGTCTGAAGACGGACCTTGCAGGAAGCGTCTCCTTCAAGACGGGTTACGGAGATCTGTTAATTCGGGCTGTGGCTGGCGATATATGGAGCGAGATCAAGATTTCCGGCTCCGCGACTCAGGATGGGGAGTGCGTCGAGCTGGTTCTGAACATTTCGGAGCAGCCGCGGGGAACGGTCGATTTCGATATGGTTCCACCCCCGGAGGGGATGGGGGAGCACGGACCGATTGTAACCGAAGAGGAGCGGCAGCGGCATCAGCGCCGATTGGAGGAAGGCACGGCGATTCGGACCGGTTACGAGGGTACTTTCCTCGGAGAGGAGCAGGCGGCGAAGCTTGCACGCTTCGCGGGCCTTCCGCCCGAACGGGTGTGGCATGTTCTGCAGAAGGCACGAGGCAACAGCAGGGAGATTGCAGCCTTCCTGGAGGAGCGATCCGCGCCATACGGAGCTTGGCCGCTCCGGTTGTTGGAATCGCTGCATGATAAGGATTTGATCGACACCTTCCGTCCCGCATTGGATGATCATCTGCAGGGAGCTTTGGCATATCGCGGCGACTGGCCGGAGGAACTGTTCGTTCCCTACATTCTCTGCCCGCGGGTTCAGTTCGAGATGATTGTGCCTTACCGCAGCTTGTTTCGCGGTGCCTTTACTGCTGACGAGATCGCAAGGTATCGAAGAGATCCGGCAATGCTTGCGCGTGAGTTAGAACACGACTTTCAGATTTGGGATGACGTACCCAATTTGAGAGGGAAGGGGAATCCGGTCGGCACTTATAATTTGAAGAAAGGCGATGCTATATCGCTGAGTATCCTATTCGTTGCCGTGTGTCGCAGCCTGGGAATTCCATCGCGTCTGCATCCCGGTGAGCAGAAGCCTCAATATTGGGCTGAGGGAAGCTGGGTCAACGCCGTGTTTACGCTTGCTGATTCGGAAGTGCTTGGGATTGGTAATTACGAACCAGGACGTGGTCAGAAGCTATGGGGCAAGCTGCAGTTGGTGAAAGATTCGAATGCGCCGAGCGATACGCCGGCTGCTTCCTATGGAGAGAACTTCAGCTTTGCGAGGCTCGAGAACGGGGCCTATAAGAACTTGCATTATTCTTACGGTAGTAAGAATGTCTATGATGAACCCTATGAAGTTGAGCCCGGCGATTACCGCATGACGTCCGGTATTCGTCTGAAGGACGGCACGGTCCGGGTCCGATTTACGTACTTTACGATTCGGGAGCATGAGACGGTCGAAGTGTGTTTGACCTTCCGGGAGGCGAAGGAGGATATACCAGAACTGGGCTCTATGAGCCGCAGTCACCGTTTGACCCTGTTGGACGGAAACCCTGCCGACCTCGAGGAACTTATCGGAGCGGGCGATGCGATGGTGTCCTGGATTGAACCGGAGCGCGAGCCGACAAAGCATCTGCTGCGCGAACTGAGCGAGTTGGCAGAGCCGCTGGATCAGCTTGGGGTTCCGATTATTCTGATTATCGGCGATTCCGAGTGGGCGACTTCTTTCACGCCGGCGACCCTCTCCAAGCTGCCGGCGACAACCGTGTTTGCCCGTGATTCGGACTATTCGGGTTTGTCAGAACTGCGATCCATCTCCGATGAAGCCGGCGCGGGATTTCCTTACCTGATGGTGCTGGATCGCACCAATCAAATACGTTATCAGTCCTCCGGCTATAAGCTCGGTACCGGGAAGGAAGCGGTGCAGATCTTGACGGGGATATCCAAAGAGTGAAATGAGGTGCAGACAAGGATGAAGCAACATTTGGTAATCGGGTATGCCGTGGATTCGGTGCTGCCCGAGATGACCCGGGATAATTTAATGAAGCTGACGCATCTGAACGTGGCTTTCGGACATGTGAAAGATGATCAGATTACGACGGAACGGGTAAAGAACGGCGAGGCTGTACAGCGTATCAAGCGTGAGCATCCGCATCTGACGATACTGTTATCAGTCGGTGGCTGGGGAGCCGGTGGCTTCTCGGAAGCGGCTTCTACCGAAGCGGGAAGAAGCGCGATGGCTGCTTCGGCGATACGTGTATTGGAGGAGTTCCCGTTTGACGGCATCGATTTGGATTGGGAATATCCGTCTTATGGCGAGGCAGGCATTGCTTCGAGTGCGGATGATAAGCGCAATTTCACGTTGCTATTGCAAGCGATGCGCGAGGCGTTAAATGCCAAGGGTGCACGCGATGGACGTCATTACCTGCTCACGATTGCCGCTGGAGCTGACCAATATTATGTGGATGGTACCGATATGGCTGAAGCCGTACAGTATCTGGATTACGTTCAGCTCATGACATACGATATGCGCGGCGGGTTTCAAGTGCTGACAGGGCATCATACAAACTTGTACACGCCAACGGGAGATCTGTTTCGAATCAGTACCGACGCCTCCGTGCGGATCTTTGTGGCGGCGGGAGTGCCAAGAGAGAAGATCGTGATTGGTGCGGCATTCTACTCCCGCAAGTGGAACGAGGTGCCGGATCGAAATCACGGACTCCATCAGATGGCAGGCACGACCGGCGGCTATGGCCCATCCTATGCCGTCCTGGCGGCTGAGTATATCAATAAGAATGGATATACCCGTTATTGGGATGCGGAGGCGTGCGCTCCGTATCTGTTTAACGGTTCGAGCCTGATCTCCTACGATGATGAAGAATCCATTCTTCATAAGTGTCGATATGTGATGGATGAGGAGCTCGCTGGCATCATGTTCTGGGAATACAGCAACGATAAGGCGGGACAGTTGTTAGATGTGATGGATCGAACTTTGAAAGGGAGATAATCCAAGACATAATAAGAAAAACCAAGCCGGGCGATACTAGCGTCCGGCTTGGCTTTGTTAAATTGCTATCCCGTCTCTTCATCATCCTCATCGTCCTGCGAATCGCCGTTCTGAGCGTACTGCTTACGGTATTGTCCAGGCGTCATTCCGGTCTCCTTCTTGAATTTACGGATGAAGTTCGGGGTATCCAGATAACCGACGCGCGTGATGATGTCCTTCAATGGATCAGACGTATTCAGCAGCTGCCGGATAATTTCGTCCATTCTTTTCTGCCAGATATATTGCGTGAAATTCATGCCCACTTTTTCTTTGAAGGAGCGGCTGAAATAAGATGAAGAGATGGAGAATTTCGAAGAGATGGTGCCAAGACTAAGATCGTAATCCGTGAAATGCTCATCCATATAGGTGACGATCTCATCCATCAGAGAACTTTCCTCGGTCTCGCTCTTGGTTTCGACATGTGCGCATATATCGGCGGCCAGCGACACCAGCTTCTTTTCCAGCTCCTCCAGGGAGTCATAGGAAGTGATTTTCGGCAACTGATCCACAACATGATACATCCCGATCTCCGCGGCCGTCTTCAGCATCGTGTTCAGAATATCGAAGCAAATACAGCGGAGCAGTGGAACCGGCGGAGTCTCTGCCTTAAGACTGCTGAGTGCCGAATTCACCATCTGCACAGCTACGTCGTAGCTGCCTTGCTTCAGACTCTGCACGAGCTTAAGCAAGATATCCTTCTGCACCCAGAAGGAAGCGTTTCCATCTTGAGCTCCAGACAGCGCGTTGAAGTAGGTGGTCCCGCCTTGACCGTGCAACATGGAAGCTTCAAAAGCGGTGGATGCTTCGATATAAGATTGATTGAGCTGCTCCGGATAGCTGTATCGATTGCCGATGCCGATCGCCGGATACGCGCCGGTATGGTTAGCGGCGGTTAATTTTAAGGAATCTACGATGGGCTCCATCAGGGCTTGCAGACTGGCTTCATGGCCCGTTTCGGTATGGAAGCCGACGATTAGGGCGAAGTGATCAGGCTGTGGCAGCTCCACGCCGTAGGCATACGCATCATGCTCAGGCAAATCCACTTCGTGCAGCTGTTGAATGGCAGACCAGCGTTCCTGACGCTCGTCTTCTGGAAAAGCGTCTGCTTCCCAGCCCATATACATCACAAAATAATGGGAGTAGTTGAAGCGAATGCCGAGCTGCTCCTTAAACTCTGCGGGCAATTCCCCGGTATGGCCGTGCTTGAGCAGCATAAGCAGAACGTGATTTCGGGCGTAGGGCTCCTGATAATCGACGCGCTGACTGTAATCGTGCAGCGTCTTCTTGATCCATTCGAGCTCGTTGGCAGTAGAGAACGACTCAGGTTCATTTTTGAGACGGATGAAATCCATTAAATCGGATATGGGATGGTACTGTCTTCGGGCCAGCATGATGGCAAGAATGGTTCCGGTTACGACCACCAGGGAGAACACTAGCACAATGAAAGTACGAATATGAACGATTCTGCCGAAGAACTGACTGCTTGGCATCGCCGCAACATATGTCCAACCCGAATCGGATTTGACTGATACAACCGAATGGGCCTCGTGATTTAACGAAAGGCTGTGGGTCCCTGGTTCCAGTTGAAACAGGGTGTTCATATCCTGCTCCGTGATAGTTTCTCCGCGATGGGTGGAGGCCAGGACTTGTCCGTAGTTGTCGAATATGTAGGTCATTCCATGGTAGTCGCTCAGAATCGAGTCAATCAGTCCGGTCAAATTCGACTCGTGAATCAAATACATCACCGTACCGTGGGCAGGGGTGTTATTCGGCGCGATCGGTACGAGATAAGCCAGCATGGAATGATGGGCATTCGTTCCCTTGACGACCTGTTCGGCAGGGCGCATAGTCGGGAAGGGGACCGTATTCAGGTCGTTGATCAGATCCGTTTCGTTCCAGGTATTGAATTTGTAGCGGCCAGTAAAGACATCGAGGTTCTCAAATCCCTGGGAAGAGTAAATATTGTGATCACCGCGGAAGTAGAGGAATAATTCATCAATGATCGAACTGGTTGCCTTGTATTTCACCAAAGCCCCGATCGACTCCCGGCTGTAATAAGGATGGTGTGTCCAATAACGCGTAAGCTGCTCGTCATAGGCGATCCGAAACGCGATGTCCTGCAGTTCCTTCATTCGTTCATCGATTACGGTCTTGGCTTGAGTCAATTGGTTGACGTTCGTCTGCTCGATTTCCGATTGAAGCGTATTCACGGCATTGTGATAAATGATGACGGTCAATATAACAAGAGGTATAAGAAAAATGGAGATATACGATAGGGTATACTTAAGCAAAAGCTTGGACTTGAAGTGATTCCATCTCATATTCTATGAACCCCCCGATTAATGGATGGCAGTTAGCGAAGGTCCGCTCACAACCATGGAGCCGCTAAGCTTACGGCGACAAGCGTTTCGTTATCTATATATAAAAATACTAGGAGAACTCCTCTAATAAATCAATGGAACTTTTCCGATTTTTGATGGAATCATGCCAAAAGTCACAGACAAGTACAAAAAAACCAAAGCCAGCAGGGCTCCGGTTAAGGGGATAGGCTAAGCGGACGACGAGGATCAAGGTTTAGCTACAAGCATAGGGGGCAACGCGATGCTTCGTGGCCTGCTCGTAATCGTAGGCCATGCCGAGCAGTTCGGCCTCGCTCCACATCTTTACCGACAAACGCGATGGAGAACGGCGAACCGCTCTTATAGTAACCGGCAGGCACGGTGACGAGAGGTACACCGGCAATATGGATCTCGGGAACGGTGGTGTCGGCAATTTTGTCCTCGCTGTCAAGCAGGGGTGTTTCCTTGTACATCTGAGGAAATACGAGTGCATCGAGATGATGTTGATCCATCACATCGTTAAAGATATGAAGATATTTCGTTCTGACCTCGGAGAACTTGGATAAATCGGGGACCGCGCTTGGATTTTTCAAGGCATCTTCATATCTGGCAAGCGCTGATAAATAACACAAAAGAAGACCCGTGAGTTCTAGACCGCCGATTGGTATTCAGAGGCCGACTAATCACGGGTTATTCAACATTTTCGCCCAATTCGGGGGAACCGGACGTATTTACTTAGACGCTGCTTTCCGCTTGCGGAGCCTGCAGTTGTTTGCGATAGACGAATCTTGAGATTGTGACGCTGATCTCGTACAACAGAAACAACGGGACAATGACGATCAGATCGGACATGACATCCGGCGGCGTAATGGTGACCGCCACGATGCAGAGCAGGAAGTAGGCTGATTTGCGCAGCTTGGCGAGCCGAAACGGATTCACGATGCCGAGTTTGGTCAGAAAGACCACGATGGCCGGCATTTCGAACAGGAATCCGAATGGAACGGTCATATGAATCATGAATGTGAAATATTTTTGCGCTGTATACATCGTTTGGAACTCTCCTTCCGCCATCCGCTGCATAAACTGCAGGACCATCGGGAACAGCACAAAGTATCCAAAGCAGATGCCAGCCACGAACAGCACGCTGATCACAGAGATGAGCAGCGTGGCTGAACGGTCTGTTCCTTCCGGCAGTGCCGGCTGCACGAACCGCCATACTTGATATGCCGCGATCGGCAGGGTAACGGTAACGGCGACAACGCCTGCGATGATCATGTACACCCACATCACTTCGGAGGGACCCAGCAGCACGAGCTGTTGTTGCATGCCACGAACCAGCCAGTGGTAGATCTCCTCGACGTAGATGAAGGCAGCCGCCATCGCCACGAGAAACGCAATCAGCGTGCGGATCAGGCGTTTCCGCATCTCTTCCAAATGCTCAATCGCGCTCTGGTCGTTCGGATTAACTGTGCTGCTTGTTGGCAGCGGCAGTAGCTTGCGGAGCATCGTCTTTCTTCTCATTCTCATCCTCTCCGTTGATCAGACCACGCGTCGCGCCCTTAAATTCGCTTAAGGTTCGCCCGAAAGCACGACCGAGCTCGGGTAGTTTGGATGGACCGAATATGATAAGTGCAATGATAAGAATAAGAATCAGGCCACCGATTCCAATGTTACCAAACGGCATGTTGTTAACCTCCTACCCATAGGGGAATTTATTGGAACTTAAATCCACTAATGGCTACGACCGCACATCGTGCCATCTTCTCGCCGGAACGGTGCGGCCAAGTGCTGGTCGGCTGATTAAGGTCCTCCGTATTCTCCCCAGGATGCTGGACGGACAGGAACAGTGTCTGTTCGTCGGGTGAGAAGTAGGGACCCGTCAATTCGCACTCTACCGGACCGGAAGCGAATTGCAATGCAACGCCCTGGTCAGGACCGCTCGTCGGGATTACAAACAAACCGTTGTTCATGAAAGACCTGTGAACGCCTTTGTTCTGACTGCTGCTGGAGATGTCCGTTACCACCCAGAGATCGCCGTTCGAATCGAAGGCCAGATTGTCTGGCGAGCTGAAGCCGGATTGGCGGCCGCCGGCAGCAAAGATTTCGAAATCAAATTCCATCGCCGCCAGGTCATCGCCTGCTTCGAAGATGCGCGTAATATGGCCATGAATATTGCCGTGGCTGTCGTTGTTCGTATGACAGATGAACACCGTGCTGTCAAAAGGTGAGATTTCGATGTCCTCCGGACGATCCGTCGGTGTGCCGCCAACCAGTCGCGCCGCTTCCTGACAATAGGTAACGACATCACCTTGTGTTTTAAACCTAGCTTGGACCTCCGGATCTTTAGCGGCCGCCTTGGTGACGGCATCCAACGTAACCGGCTGCCATGTGCCTGATTTAAGGTTAGCTACATAGAGCGTGCCTTCCTCCAGAAGCGCAGAGTTGGCACGGCCTTTGCTCTTGTCGTATTTGTGCTTGCTAATGAACTTATACACGCACGCATCTTTCTTGTCATCGCCCATATATACGACAATCCGGCCGTCCTGCGCAAGTCCCATGGCGGTATTCTCATGGTTGAAGCGGCCGAGGGCCGTATGTTTCTTCAAGAACGATTTGTCGAATGGATCAACCTCGACGACCCAGCCATAATGCGTTTCCGGGAGGCCCGAGATCTTGGCAGTCTCTTCGAAGTTCTCCTCACAGGACAATACCGTGTTCCACAACGTAACGCCGCCGGAGCAGTTAGCGAAAGTACCTGTTGCCGTCGTCGCGCCCTTCAAGGCAGGTATGCCTCTGGCTGGACCGGTAATATCGAATTTCGTGAAGCCATTGATGCGGCGGGCATGCGTAGAGGAGGTGTCCATCTTCCATACACCCTGCTCATCGCGGTATACCTCAATTACCGACATTCCTTGGTAATACAGGTTCTTTTGGATTTGAGCGGCAGTCATTTTCCCGTCCTTGACCGGTCCGATCGAGAAGATAGTGGAGTATTCGTGATTGTTGACGAGCAGGCCGCGGACGTTGGAGCCTTTGATGGGGAAAAAAGCGTTGTAGTCGCAGCCGGAGCCGAATTTATCGCCAGCCGTATTGATTACGTCGTCAAAGGCGGCGATCACGTCGTATTTAAACTGTTTTGGCAGAACGAGTTGGTCTGCCTTGGTGGGTTCGATGGGCTCGAAGTAGCCGCTGACCCGGTTCGTATGGAATCCGAACAGATGATTTGCGTTACCGGACATAGCGGAAGCTTTGCCTTCCAGCACGCCTAAACCGGCGGATGCGGCTGCCAATGCGGTTGCGCCGGTACCTAGATAAGACAAAAACGTTTTGCGGTCCATCGTTTTATTCAAGCTTATCCACCCCTCATGTACAATTTGTCATCAGGACAAGTGTATAGGGGAAGTGTTAAGAGAAGATCATCCATTATTGGTGGAATTGTAAAAATAAAGTAATCTTGGAGGGGCTAACGCCGTCCTCTTACATTTCTGGATTTACGGGATTTTGGGATGCTGCCGGGGGGAGTCTTGCGGATCCAACGGATGAAGGAGCGCATGGCAGGATCTTGTTGAAGCGCGGACAGGGTCGTTAGACCCTGATCTACGAGCTGTTTATTCGTATAAAGGTGGTGGATATGCTTATGGCATGGCATACAGAGCAGGGCTGTGGGTAGGTTAGCCCCGCCATACTCCTTGGGGGTAAGATGGTGAATCGTCGTCTTCACTCCAGACCTGCCGCAGCACTCGCATCGATCATTGTAGCGGTCCATCGCATCATCTCCTTTTATTTATACCGATTTCGCATTTTCTCAGACATGGCATGAATATCTTCGGCATCTGGCATGACAAAACTCGAGGACGCCTCGATTAAGTCTCTGCCTGACTGCCAACGGCGTACGGTTTCTTTTACAGCGGTAATGAACGACTGCACTGCGGCTTGGCCGCTGCCGATATTTGTCAGCTCCTCGAGACTGGCGGTGCTTGAGTCTTCCACGACCGGGTAAAATTTCGGATCTGCGCTCACCGCTGCGACATCATAGAAGGAACGAACCAGGCGTGCA
Source organism: Paenibacillus sp. JCM 10914 (assembly GCF_001315105.1). Lineage (GTDB taxonomy): Bacteria > Bacillota > Bacilli > Paenibacillales > Paenibacillaceae > Paenibacillus_AQ. Next base: position 62,515 of record NZ_BAZR01000008.1, read on the forward strand.
CGTTCGCTGCCTGAACCATTCGCTATGACAAAGGCCTGTACAATAAAAGCGTGACGCTGCCTGCGCTGGGCAATTCCGCAGAATTTCAGTCCGCCAATGCTTAAGTCAAAGGTGCCGGGGCAGAAGGCTCCCGCAATCTCACCGCTATCCACAGTTTGTCCGGTACCGCGAAGCGCCTCACGAATTAGCGCAACCATGATTTCAAAGTCTTGATGGAAGTCGGGCACGGGTCCGCTTGAGGCGAACGGGAGGATCAGGGACAGGTTCACCACGCCTGAATCAAGTGGGACCGCAGCTCCTCCTGAATGCCGAACGGCCGTATCATAACCGAGAGTGTGGAGCAGTGCCTCGGCCTTGGGCGTGTACGGCAGACGACTGTCGCGCGAACCCATGACAAGTGCCCGCGGATGGCGCCATATATGGCAAATGGCGGGGCCGCCATTACCGGTCAATGTACACATTAACTCATCCAGCGCAAAAGGATGCAGCACGTCCTGAGGGCTAAGATCAGCTGATCGGTCCAGCACTAGAAGGGATTGATGTTCAGGTAGAGATTCCAAGGGATTCACGCGTCATGCGCCTCCTCATAAGTCGATATAAACATAGGAAGTTAAATTAGGAAATGCTGAGAACAGCATATCATAAAATTACCCTTCCAGCGGTACGAGTCCTAAGGAGACCTAGGATGTTTCGTTGACAATACAATCATTTCTCTCATATAATCCGAGTAAGTTTATTGTCTTTATTAGAAATATTGGGTGGAGTATCATTTCACTTCTTAAGGAGAACAGCATGAAAATATATAATAGCGTGGTTGATATAATCGGTCAGACGCCGATGGTGAAGCTTCAGCGGCTTACGCTCTCAGGTTCGGCTGACGTATATGTGAAGCTGGAGAAATTCAATCCTTCCGGGAGTGTAAAGGATCGGGCAGCCTACAATCTGGTCCATACCGCGGAGGAGCAGGGATTGCTTCAACCGGGAGGTACTATCATAGAGCCGACCAGCGGAAATACCGGAATTGGCCTGGCAATGATCGCCGCCGCGAAGGGCTACCGGGCCATCCTGATCATGCCGGATAATATGTCCAAGGAACGGATTAACATCTTGAAGGCTTATGGGGCGGAGGTCGTCCTGACACCGAGCAGTGAACGCATGCCGGGCTCGATTGCCAAAGCGCTTGAACTCCGGGAACAAATCCCCGGCAGCTTCATTCCGCAGCAGTTCGAGAATGCGGCCAACCCGGACATTCATCGGATGACGACGGCACCGGAAATATTGGAGCAGATGGAAGGGCGGCTGGATGCCTTTGTTGCGACGGCAGGAACGGGCGGCACCGTAACCGGCACAGGGGAGCAATTGCGGATGTCTCTGCCGAGCCTGCATATCGCGGTGGTTGAGCCGAAGGGCTCACCCGTGCTCTCCGGCGGGCAACCGGGTCCGCACAAGCTGGTTGGGACAAGCCCGGGTTTTGTGCCGCAGATTCTAAATACAGGCGTGTATGATGAAATCATACAGATCGCGGATGAGGATGCGCTGCAAACCGTCCGGGATATGGCGCGCATGGAAGGGATTCTGGTAGGTCCATCTTCCGGAGCCTTGGTATTCGCGGCACTGCGCGTAGCCGAGCGATTCGGTGAAGGAAAGCGGGTCGTCTGTATAGCTCCGGATACGGGTGAGCGGTATCTTAGCATGGATATTTTCTAGCAGGGAAGAGGACCTCCGCATCATCAGGAGGTCCTCTTTTGCTGTCGTACAGGCAGGTGCTGATTCTGATTCCACAGCTCCAGTTGCTCTTTTAGCTGGGTGTCATTGTTCACTATCAGCACTTTACCCGGATAACCTGCCAGCGTGCATTGAATCTGCTGCTTGCCTTCCCGCTGAAAGGTTTCGTTCCATTGAAACATTTTGCGGAACATAGCGAAGGTGGGTTTGTAATGTGCCTGCTCGATGCCCAGTCGCTGTTTCATAAACCTTGTGATGATCCGGTAGACCCTGGTCGCGTAAGACGGATTCAGAAAAATGATGAGATCAGCATGCTGCAAACTCGGGCTCACCCACTTCAGATGAGCGCCTTCGATGATCCAGCGCTCCGACTCTATGATGCCCAGCAGCAGTCGATCCCGGTCCGCTTCGCTTCGCCGGATATCATCCGGTTCGGCTCGCTGCCATACCACATTGTCGAGCTCGTAATAAGGGATGTCATGCCGAGTTGAGAGCGTCCGGGCGAGCGTCGTCTTGCCGCTGCCGACCGAGCCGATAATATGGATACGCTTCGGCACTGAAGTATTCATGGAGATCACCGCATTCGATTAGAGATTGTAGCTAACCATTTCGGCAATGATACGGGGATCTCCTGTCTATACTTTAATCGTTTCGCAGCTTCTTGAAGAATGCCGCGATTTGTGCGGCAATTGATGCGGGCTGTTCTGCGGCAATAAAATGTCCACCAGACCGCATATCCTCCCAGTAAATCACGTTCGGAAATAATCGTTCCACGTATTCCCTCGGCGGACGCTCGTTCCGTTGCGCATTTAAGGTGACCCCGTGCGGTACAGGCGAGGCTTCGCCGGGTCCCGGCCATCTCGTATGCGCGCCTTCATAATAATAGCGGTTTGAGGCATTGATGCTCTGGGTTAACCAATAGATGGAGACGTTGGCTATGAGCAGCTCTTTGCTGAAATGCCGCCATACACGATCGTCGTCGGGAGATGTCCAGTAGTGCCATTTCTCCAGAATGAACGCAGCCAGCGCCACAGGGGAATCATGCAGGCCATAGGCTGCCGTTTGCGGTCTTGTGCCTAGAATATGGGCATAGCCTCCTTCTTCGCGGTACCATTGCTTCTGATAATCGAGAAACGCGATCTCCTCATCTGAAAGCTTGGAAGTCGGATCCACGTAAGGGCTCGGATTGCCGGGGGAGGTGGTATGATAACCGATGAACCGCTCGGGATGGTCCAGACACATGAGTCCGAGAATGCTGGCGCCGATATCATATCCGTGGGCACCGAATCGTTCATAACCAAGCTCCGTCATTAATTTCATGAGCAGTTCCCCTGCTTGCCGATCCTCGAACCCAGAACGCAAGGGAATGCCCGAGAAACCGTGACCCGGTAGGGAAGGGATGATGAGGTCGAAGGAAACTTCCGCACTGCCGCCTGATGGCCCAGGATTTGTAAGGTAGGGGATCAATTCTAACATTTCATAGAAGGTGCTAGGCCAACCGTGAGCGATGAGGAGCGGGATGGGGTTCTTGCCGCTGCTCTTCACATGGATGAAATGAATGTCCATGCCATCGATTTCAGTGATGTAGTTGGGGTAGGCCTGCATAGAACGCTCGAAGGCTCCCCAATCAAATTCATGCCTCCAGTAGGTCATCATCTCTCTCATGAAATCCAGTGGAATTCCATAATCCCAACGTCCGCCCGGAATTTCGTCAGGCCACCGGGTCATGTCCAGGCGTTGGTATAGGTCATCAATGGCAGCAGGTTCAATTTGAAAAGAAAAGGGTCTGAGCTTCATTTACTTCACCTCTTAGGAAGAATGGAGTCTGGTATACTGATAACAATAAGTAGGCGGTTGATAAAATAACTTATTAAGGGTACTTGAATCATGATAATGACCATTAAAACAATATAACTGGTTAGTTAACCGATAAATACACTTTACTGGTTTGTTATGGAAAGATCAATAGGAGGTTTGTTTGTTGTGGGAACCGAATTGGAGCAACTGGAAATCATCGCAGATTTATCAACACCCATGATAGACGGATGCGATATGAAGGGGATTCGGGCGTGGAGCTGCTTACGGACGCAGATGGTCTGCGATCGTGGCTATTGAGATATAACTTTATTCATGACCGGGACAACGTGTCCGACGAGGACCTGGTCCTGGCCCGAGAACTGCGCAGCAGCTTAAGAGCAGCCATTAATCATAATCCGCATGACCATCACGACGGTTTCCAGTCGATGAATCGTGCCGCGGGCCAGTTCCGGTTTTTTTATCGTTTTGGTGAAGCGACCGATGTGATAGAATCCGTCGATGTGCAGGGAAAGGGAGGCATTGCACGGCTGTTGATTCTGGTCTTCCGACTTCGTGAAAATCATTTGTGGGACCGCTTGAGAGTGTGCATGGCGGCGGATTGCCAGTGGGTGTTTGTCGACCGCTCCCGGCCGGGAACCGGTAAATGGTGCTCGATGAAAGCCTGCGGCAATCGTGCGAAGAATAAGACGTACAGGGAACGAGCCAAGTCTGGATGAATTATCTACTAAACCCCTTTTTTTCATGGAACCGGATCATCTAAACAGGAATAGACGATCCGATAGCGAAATGGTTGTTACTTAATTTAGTATGAGCTGTCGACTTGGTAATTCTCTATTCGTTGTATAAACATGGAATGGCGTGTAAGGACAATTCCGGTAACAGGAGGGGATGCAACATGAGATTTATGATGATTGTAAAGGCAACCGAGGATTCCGAGGCAGGCGTGCTGCCAAGCGCAGAGCAATTGGATGCGATGATGAGGTACAACATGGAGCTGGCCAGAGCAGGTGTGCTGCTTGCCGCGGATGGACTCCATCCAAGCTCAGATGCCATTCGGATTTCTTATCCGGAGCCCGGCGGCAAGGCGAAGATTACCGATGGTCCTTTTACGGAAGCGAAGGAATTGATTGCAGGGTATACCTTGATTGAAGTGAAGACGAGGGAAGAAGCGATTGAATGGGCCAAGCGCATGCCGGATCCTCATGGCTTCGGTGCTGGTCAGATCGAGCTCCGGCAGGTGTTTGAGCCCACAGACCTAACGCAAGATCCGGAAGCCCAGGCCAAACAATATGAAATGCGTGAACATATCCAAGGGCAGCATCCATAATGTCAGCCGCAGATACGCATCGCACGGTGGAGGCGATATGGAGAATCGAGTCTCCCAAGATTATTGGTTATCTTACCCGGATGGTACGCGATATTGGTCTCGCCGAGGATCTTGCACAAGATGCGCTGATCGCTGCGCTGGAGCGATGGCCGACGGATGGAATACCGGATAATCCAGGAGGATGGCTGATGACCACTGCGAAGCGAAAAGCACTTGACCTGCTGCGCCGCAATAAAGTGCGCGATCAGAAGTACGCGCTATTAGGGCGCGAACTGGATGTCCGGATGAATTCGGACATCGATGTGCCGGAGCCAGGGGAAGTGAATGACGATCTGCTGCGACTCATCTTTATGGCCTGTCATCCGGTTCTTTCGCCCGAAGCCCGCGTGGCGCTAACCCTCCGACTGCTGGGCGGATTAACGACAGTGGAGATTGCCCGTGCCTATCTCGTGCCGGAGCCTACGATAGCGCAGCGGATCGTGCGTGCGAAGCGGACGCTGGCGGCAACGAAGGTTGCGTTTGAGATTCCGGAAGGGACGGAACTGAAGCCGAGACTGTCCTCGGTGCTTGAGGTCGTGTATCTCATGTTCAATGAAGGCTACGCAGCATCATCCGGCAGTCAGTGGATTCGGCCATTATTGTGTCAGGAAGCGCTGCGGATCGGGCGGGTGCTGGCAGAGATTGCGCCCCTGGAGCCGGAAGTGCACGGGTTGGTTGCGTTAATGGAATTTCAATCTTCCCGCTTCAAATCCCGCGTCAATGCGGGGGGTGAGCCTGTCTTGCTTATGGACCAGAATCGGGCATTATGGGATTATCTATTGATCCGCCGCGGATTTGCCGCTCTCGATCGAATCGAGCAACTGGGAGGTTTGACTGGACCTTATGCCCTTCAGGCCGCTATCTCCGCTTGTCATGCCGGAGCAGCCAGTGCCGCCGAGACGGATTGGATTCGAATCTCCGCGCTTTATGAAGCGTTAGCGCAGGTTTCCCCTTCGCCCATTGTGGAATTGAACCGGGCCGTTGCCCTCTCGATGGCATTTGGCCCGGAGATCGGGCTAGAGATCGTGGATGCTTTGCAATCGGCACCTGCCTTGAAAGGGTATCACCTTCTTCCAAGTGTAAGGGGAGATCTGCTGTTTAAGCTGGGACGGCTTGAAGAAGCCTGTACCGAGTTCAAACTGGCCGCATCGCAGACGGACAACCAGAGGGAACGAGATCTGCTGCTGGGTCGGGCGGCCGCGTGTCTTCCAGATGAATCACGTGTTCAGCGGAAGAAAAGTACCTGAAAACTTTTTTTAAGAAAAATTTGAAAAGCTGTCGATTTCGTCAAATCTCGTTCGTTGGTTAGATATAAACCAAAATTGAAGCGAGAGGAAGATGAATATGCAAGCACAAATCGTAACTTTTATTATTTCGGAGGATGCAAGAGGTCAGGCGGATTTTTACATACAAGCGCTTGGTGGAGAGATCGGCTTATTGAACACGTTCGAGAATATGCCTGGAATACCGGAGGCGCATCAACATAAAGTCATGCACATGTCGTTAACGATAGGCGGCGGCAACAAGCTGATTCTGACCGATGCTTTTCAGGAAACCGCCAAGAGTACGAATATGGGGTTGGCTATAACGTTCGAGCGTGAGGAGGATGCACGTGCGGCCTATAGTCATCTTGGCAACGGGGGGACGGAGAAATATCCTTTTGCCCTGCAGCCATGGGGAGCATATTACGGAGAAGTGGTTGACCGGTATGGGATGACTTGGCAGCTGGTTTATCAAGGATAACCCGTGATACATGTAATTTGATCCAAGTGGGATGCGATACTTACGATACGAAAGGGAGTAAATAAGATGAGCCAAGAAGTGACGGATTACATTGCGGCAGTGAGTGATTCCTGGAAGGTCGAGGTTAGCGAGCAGCTTCGGGAGCTTGTGCACAGCACGATCCCGGAAGTAACGGAACGGCTTCAATATAAAAAACCTCATTTCCTGAAGAACGGAAAATATGCCGCGGTGATCAGCATTGCGAAGAGTGCCGTGAGCTTTACGATATTCAATGCAGGTGGCCTGGATTGGCCGGAGTCGTTATTCGATGGACCGCCTGAACGAAAGACGATCAAAATAACCGCTGGGCAGCAGGTGGATTATGATGAGTTGGCATCTTTGTTAAAGCAGGCATCGGAAGGTTTGTAATCCATAAACCGCGATCCATTTTTTTGGATCGCGGCATGTTTTATTTCTTGGTGCTGTGCTGTTTGCCTGGCAACTTGTCACTCGGCGTGCCTTTGCCATGATTTTCTTTGTTGTGGCGTGCCTTTTCGGCATTCTCGTTCATTTTTTCCACAAACTCATGCGTGCTGTCCATGTGATGTAAGCTCCTTTGCATCGGAATGTGCTTTCTTCTGTCCGGTCGCGCTTAATATATCCATTTCATGAAAAAAGATTCAGCTTCGGCTAACGCCTTCAGGCTGAATCTTGGATATGAAGCGGCACCTACGGGGCTCAGCGCTTTGCAGCGCCAAGCGTAAATCTATTACTTGCTATGGCTGATCAACAGCTCATATTTGTTCAAGGATGCGCCCAGAATGTTCTCATTCTTGCCCTGACCGTGAGATTGGCGGAACGAATCGCTGGAGGTCCAGCGCTTGAACGCCTCCTCATCATCCCAGACGGTGGAGACCTTTAATTCCTCGGATTCCGCGCCCTCCTTCGCCTCATGCCATACTTCCATCCGCACGAAACCTTCAATTTCTTGAACGCCTTTCGCTTCAGCGAATCGCTGAGCCAATTCTTGGCCGAAGCCCGGCTTGACCTTAATTGAGTTGGTAACAACCAGCATGCTGGATTCCTCCTTCGGTAATACGGATACATTCATGATTAACCTAGCCGCTTGCATGTACGTCCATTATACATGAATGCACCGACCGATTTCATCTTAAGAGTCTATGGTCGTTACCGAAGGTGCAACCGTCTTAGGTTTGGCTCTTCCGCTCCAGGACCAGTAGGTGCCGATGCGCAGCAATCGTTCGATCGGACCGCTGCGGAAGCGTTTCAGCCAGAGCAGACTGCCTATCGCTAGCACTATATAGATAACGATGGCTAGCAGCGTTCCTTGCAGCACACCGAGCTTGCCGAACATCCCCAGCCCGAATCCGTAGAATATCATTACGCACACGACACTTTGCATCAGATAATTGGTTAACGACATCCGTCCGACCGCTTCAAACGAGCGGATGACGAGCGACGTTCTTGAACTGTGCGCATATAGGAACGCGAACAAATATAGATATCCGAGCGCTAGCAACTGTCCTCCAAGTAAGGTGCCCACGCCGCTCCAGTCATGGTCTTTTCCTAGCATAACACCGGTCGTCTTCAAACCAAGACCCACAGGAACGAGCAGAGCCCAACGCAGATAACGTCTGCTCTCCTGCGAAGGATGAAGGAATTGCCCGCGTTTGGCAGCCGCCATTCCGAACAGAAACATAGGCGCATTAAGCAAGGGAACGAAGAGAACAACAATGAACAGCACCCAGGCTGGAAAGTCGAACGGAGGATCTTCAGTGTTCCGGAAGTTCATGATCTCAGCAAAGCTGCCATTGCTGTAGACTTCCATGGACTGCTTCACGTAGCTCTCCATGCGAGTTGTCTCCGTAGCCGTAGGTCCATCGAACCAAATCCGAACGCCGAAGTAAGAAGCAGGAAGATCAAGCCCCAGATGATAACGGTCTTGGCGTTTCGTTTCACGAACAGCAAGAGGAAGAAACCGATGGCCCCATAGAACAGCAGGATATCGCCATCCCACAGGAAGATCGAATGCAATAAGCCTAACGCAATCAGCAGCATCGATCTGCGACTGAAGCTGCGCCCATACTTTAGCCCCTTCGCGAGCAGACTCTCGCGCATCTTAATCATGCTGTACCCGAACAGGAACGTGAAGATGGGCATGAAGCTTCCTTCCACGAATACCTTCAGCATGTCGTGGCTGATCCGGTCGAGTGTAGTGGGCTGAAAATAATGCATTTCGTCTTTGCCGAACATACCATACTGAAAAATCAGCAGATTAGCCATCAGAATGCCGAGCAAGCTAAGCCCCCGAATGGCATCAACAACGGTGGATCGTTTATTTGAATTCATCTATATCACCTCTAACATCTAATATAGAAGCTCACCATAAACGCCTTGGAAACGTAAACCTAACTTTTTCTTAACACTTCCAGCATTTGTTTAACTCCTGTTAAGGTTGCTGTGCTAGCATAAAAGTCGGGTGAGGATAAATGGATCATACACGGATATTAATTATTGATGACGAACCTTCCATTGTAAAAATGCTGCAGATGGTACTGCGCAAGGAAGGGTTTAACCGCATATACACGGCTTCAAACTGCAAGGAAGCTTTAAGGGAAATCGCTGCTCACGGCGCGGATATCGTATTGCTGGATGTGATGCTGCCGGACGGAACGGGATTTGACCTGTGTCCGTCCATCCGTTCCTATGGAAGTCCGCACATTCTGTTTCTGACCGCCAAAGCCTCGGATCTGGATGTTCTGACCGGCTTTGCGATGGGCGGAGACGACTACGTGACCAAGCCGTTTAATCCGCTGGAGATTGCCGCAAGGATCAAAGCACGACTGCGCCGTGGCGGCATCGGGACCGAAAGCTCTGCGCAGCCGGTCACGCGGCGTACATGGGATTTCGGCCGCTTCAAGGTCGATGAGTCCGCCGGGGAGCTTACGGTGCTCGGAGAGCCTGTGCCGTGTCCGGCGCAGGTCTTTCAACTGCTGCTTTATTTCTGCAAGCATCCGGGTGTCGTATTTTCCAAATCGCAGTTGTATGAAGCGGTATGGGGTATCGACGGTATGGGTGAGGATAACACGGTCATGGTGCATATCAGGCGTATTCGTGAGCGAATCGAGGAGGATCCGAGCAATCCACAGTACTTACTGACGGTTCGGGGGCTGGGTTACAAGCTGGTTAAGGAGAGAGGACGATGAGGCTGCGTAGGAGGCTGGCGTTTCATTTCACGTATCAATTAATTGCGTTCTCCGCATTCATGTTTTGTTTTCTGATCGTGCTGCTGTTTTTCCTGATCAAGCATATCGGCGATGATGAGATGCGCCGCAATTTTCCGATGGGAGTCTTGAACAATATCGTCTCCGAAACGGTAACCGAGAATGGGGAAGTCTTGCTGTCGGAGGGCTGGAAGGTGTTGTTGAAGGAGCGGGCGATCTGGCTTCAGGTCGTGGATATGGAAGGGAATGTCATCCACGCTACGAATACGGTTGCGGACGTACCGTCCGAATATTCGGTAAGCAGCCTCCTTGAGATCAAGGAGGAGCGTCGTCTGGGCAAGTACACGATGGATTGGCAGATGGACTTAACGTATGAAGATCCGCTGCTGTACCTGATGGGGCGCATCGACGAGGGAGCGGATCGGCTGCGAGGCTGGGTGGCTGACTTTCAGGTGAATGGCGTCGTTGGAGAGGGCCAGGAAGCTGCGCTTATAGACGAATTGGCGTTGCTCGGCGGTTATCTGCACGTCATCGACGAGCAAGGAACCGTCATTCAATCGATTGGCAGAGCGAATGAAGAGAAGGCGGCCTACCATCCGCTGGAGATCATCGCCATGCAGGAGCAGCCCGGTACGTACGCGACGAATATAGCCGTTTACCGTGATTCGGTAAGCGCTAACACATGGATTTATCATACGCCGCAGGAAGGTTCCGTGGACAAGCGGCCGATGATGGAAGAAATGATATGGGTGGCCGTCTGGACGATGGTGTGCGTGCTTCTGCTGTCCTTGACCGTCGCGATCTGGCACGGTTACCGCTATAGCCGGCCGTTGCTGTTGTTCACTGGCTGGTTCGAACGGATGGGCAGCGGCTCATATGAGGAGGTATTGACACCGAAGGACCGTAAGCGAGTCTTCCGCAAAAACGGGAAGCTTCGCACAAGATTCAAACTGTACAAGGAAGTCATTCAGTCTTTCTATGACATGGCGGAGCGCCTTGCGGAAATTGAACGGGAGCGGAAGCGGCTGGATCGGAACCGGGAAGAGTGGATGTCGGGCATCTCCCACGATCTTCGTACACCCTTATCCTCGATTCAGGGTTATGGCTACATGCTGGAGAGCGCTCCGCAGGATTGGGATCCAGTAGAGCTGCGCGAAATGGGAACCGTGATCCGGGAGAAAGGGGACTATATGCTGGAGTTGATCAACGACTTCTCGCTTGTGTTCCATCTTAAGAGCGAGATCCGTCCGCAGGAGCTCTCCCGCCTTGATCTGAATGAATTGGTGCGTCGCTGCGTGCTTAAATATGTTAACGATGCGACAAGGAAGGCCGCCTTTACCTATATCGGAAGCGAGGCTCCGGTGTTTGTGAATGGCAACGCCAAGTGGCTGCAGCGGCTGATGGACAATCTAATCTCGAATGCGGTCAAGCATAATCCCGAAGGCGTCAAGGTGGAAGTTCGGGTTGAGCGAAGACCGAGCGGCGCAGCCATCATGGTCGCAGATCAAGGCGTGGGCATGGATGAAGAGACGCGAATAAATCTGTTTGAGCGTTACTACCGGGGTACCAACACGGAGGAGAGTATGGAAGGATCGGGTCTTGGAATGAGCATTGCCAAAGCGATCGTGGAAGCCCACAAGGGCAGCGTCAGCGTGTGGTCTGAGATGGGGAGGGGCACGACGCTGACCGTTCTTTTGCCGGAGGCCGACAAACCGCCTATCGTTCAGGACACATGCCGTAGTGAGTAAATTGAATGTTGTGATTTAGTTAGCGTTCACTTATGATATATGTATGAAAAAGAAACCGCATGTCGATAGCAAGAAGAAGGATATTCTGTATGCCGCCATGAAGCTGTTTGCCGAGAAAGGCGTAGACGGTGTATCCGTGAAGGAGATTGGCGCCGCTGCTGGTGTGACGGATGCAGCCATCTACAAGCACTTCACGAACAAGGATGCGGTGGCTGCAGAAGCGTTCGAGGAGTATTGCGGTAGCATGACGCGTCTGATCGATTATTATGTCTCATTGAAGGGATCGTTCGCGGAGCGGCTGACCGCGCTGATCGCAGAGGTACTGAAGTCTTACGATGAGGATCGTTACGGTCTGTTGCTGCTCTCGCAGCAGCACGAATTGTTCACTGAAGTCTTGAAGGGCCGAGGACGTCAACCACTGGATGCATTGGAGGATCTCTTGCAGCAGGCGGTAGCACGCCAGGAGATTCCACCGCAGAATACCCGTCTAACCGCGGTGCTGATTGTTGGTTCATTCAGTCAGTTGGCGATTTCAACTATGCAAGGGGACTTGGAAGAGCCGCTGTCTCCACTGGCTTCTGAAGTGACCAAGTATTTGTTGGCTTTGACAAGTTTGGGAAAGGGTCTGTCGTGACCTTTTCTTTCTTTTTTAGCTTGAGGTTAGTGTTTGCTAACTAAATAATGAGGAGGAATGGAACGTGAAGAAGATTCTGATTATTCAAGGTAACCCGGTCGAGAACAGCTATGGCCGAGATCTGGCGAAGGTGTATGCTCAAGGGGCGGTAGAATCGGGTGCGCAAGTGCGCGAGCTTGTGTTGGCACAGTTGGATTTCAATTTGAATTTATCGGGTGGCTACAGGGGCGAGCAATTGTTGGAGCCGGATCTGCAAGAAGCGCAAGCGTTGATTGCTTGGGCGGATCATCTCGTATTCATCTACCCGAATTGGTGGGGCGGCATGCCTGCCCTGCTCAAGGGTTTCATCGACCGGGTCTTTCTGCCTGGGTTTGCCTTCAAGTATCGTAAGAACTCGGCACTCCCCGAGCAGCTGCTCAAGGGCAAGACCGCCCGCCTGATCGTAACGATGGATTCACCATACTTGTATTATCGTTATTATCTCGGTCAGCCCGGTCATCGGATGATGAAGCATTCCCTTCTCAAATTCTGTGGAGTGGGCAAGGTTCGAGCAACGAATATCACCAAGCTGCGTCAATTGAGTGATTCCGCAAGGGAACGGTGGCTGATGAACGTACAAAGAATGGGGCAGCAGTGGGTATAAGCAGGTTATCCCGGCCATGCAGTTCCTTCCAGCGGCTTGACTTCGAGGACGGGAAGATTAATAATGCTTACAATGCAAGAAAATGAATAGCTTCGATTACAACTAATTTTCATAAGACAATCTTAATGTATATGCCGGGGAATAGGGCCCGGGCGTCTCTACCAGGTTACCGTAAATGACTTGACTACATGAAGGATGAGAAGAAGATAATACCTCTGGCCGGGATACATTGATCCAAGTATGATCTAGCCCTGCCATGCAAGGCGGATACAACAGGCGCAGGCTTCTCATTCTTGATGTGATCGACATACGGCACCCGGGCAGATTCGCTGTCCGGGCTGTTGTTGTGTCTATATTCTGCACACCCGATCAGGGCATACTTCTATGTTAAGGTGGATTTATTAATTCAGAGGAGCGTGCAATCATCATGAGTTCAAATACAAGACAGAAACGATACGAGGTCAGCCGGCAATTGGGGCAGGTAGCTTTAGGTCAGGCGCCAGCGGATCTGGTGATCAAGAACGGCACGCTGGTCAATGTGTTTACAGGCGAACTGCAGCAGCATATCGATGTAGCAATGGCTGCGGGCAGAATAGCATATATCGGCCATGCAGACCACACGATCGGTGAAGGGACTCAAGTCATCGATGCGAACGGACGATATATTACGCCAGGTTTGCTGGATGGACATATGCATGTCGAGAGTACGATGCTAACCGTGACGGAGTTTGCCAAGGCGGCGATTGTGAGCGGAACGACGGGCATTTACATGGACCCGCACGAAATAGCCAACGTATTCGGCATGGAAGGTGTGCGCTGGATGCACGAGGAAGGACAACAGTTACCGCTTAAGGTATTTACGACCATTCCGTCCTGCGTTCCAGCTACATTTGATCTCGAGGATGCCGGTGCCCAGCTTGGGGTGGCTGACATTGAAGAGGGACTTACTTGGCCAGGCGTTGCAGGACTCGGGGAAGTGATGAACTTCCCCGGCGTTGTGTATGGTGATCCGACAATGAGCGGAGAGATCGAGGCAACGCTTCGGGCTGGAAAGACGGTAACCGGCCACTTCCCGGCAGAGGACGACAAAATGCTGCAGGCCTATCTCGCTACCGGAGTGAGCTCCGACCATGAAACGGTGACGCGGGAACAAGCGCTGGAGAAGGTTCGGCTCGGTATGCATCTGATGATCCGCGAAGGATCGGCATGGCAGGATGTGAAGGAAGTCATCAAGGTCATTACCGAGGATAAGGTTCGCACGGATAACATCTCGCTTGTCACCGATGACGTTTATCCACAGACGCTGCTTAGACTGGGGCATATGAATCATGTGGTGCGCCGTGCGATTGAAGAAGGCGTAGATCCGGTAACGGCCGTTCAGCTCGGCACGATCAATGTGGCTCGTTACTTCGGGATGGATACGGAGCTTGGCAGTATCTCGCCAGGGAAGACAGCTGATATCCTGCTCATCGATGATCTCAAGGCCATGGTGCCGTCGGTTGTTATTACGGATGGAGAGGTCGTGGCAGAGAACGGGCAGATCGTGAAGCCGTTCCCAGCTTATCAATACCCGGAGAAGGCATTCAACTCGATTCGCCTGCCGCGTGCGCTTCAGGCGGACGATTTCTCGCTGAAGAGTAAATTCGATACGACACGCTCGGAAGTGAACGTTGTGCGCGTGATCGAGAATAGCGCGCGGACGGCGAAGATGACGGCCGTACTTGCTGTAGAAGAAGGGATTATTCAACCGGATCTGGAGCAGGACGTGGTGCAGCTCGCATGCATCGAGCGTCATGGTGGAACCGGTCAGATCTCGCTTGGATTTGCCAGCGGCTTCGGACTGAAATCGGGGGCTGTCGCATCGACAGTGGCCCATGACAGCCACAACCTGCTCGTCATGGGTACAACGCCGAAGACATGGCGCTTGCCGCCAATGAGCTCGCCGCATGCGGCGGCGGTATGATCGTCGTTCGGGACGGGCAGGTGCTGGCGAAGGTCGCGATGCCGATTGCCGGCCTGCTGGCAGACCGTCCAGTGGAGACGGTGGCCGAAGAGGTGGCTGCTCTGGAAGAAGGCTGGAAGGAGCTGGGCTGCTTCATCCATGCACCGTTCATGACCTTCTCGCTGATTGCGCTCCCGGTCATTCCGGAAATCCGGATCACGAACCGGGGCATTGCGGATGTGACCGAGTTTAGGCTGATGGAGACGGAGATCCGGGCCGTAGAATAATCAAGCTTGGTGCAGCAGAACAATCCATTTGATGTTAATCCAATAAATAAAGCGATTGCTTATTTGGCTTGCTCAAAGATTGATATTTTGCTTCGTAGACCGCAGAGTATGTCTCTGCGGTCTTTTTTTGCGTCCGAAATAACTCGTACGAAGGAAGGAAGCCGGACCATGGGCGCATTATTGGAAAAGCAAGATTAGAGCGGATGTGTCGGCGGGTCGGTAAATTTATGAATTCAATCACAAACTTCGTGATTTTTGTCACAAATTTATAACTTTTTCATGCTGAAAGACGGATTTTATGTGATGTAAATCACAATCCTTTCGATCGTTCTCTGTGATAATACGAACAGAAGCACAATCAATGATCACGTGAATGAGAAGGAAGGGGTATCATATGGATCCGGTTATGCTGGCGCGA
Organism: Paenibacillus sp. JCM 10914; assembly: GCF_001315105.1. Taxonomy (GTDB): domain Bacteria; phylum Bacillota; class Bacilli; order Paenibacillales; family Paenibacillaceae; genus Paenibacillus_AQ. The sequence continues at coordinate 78,063 of NZ_BAZR01000008.1, forward strand.
ATACAATTCGCCTCCACGACCATTTTTCACTTTATCTTTGTACCGTTATCCATCGGGCTTGCATTTCTGATTGCCATCATGGAGACGATGTACGTTATCAAAGGTCAAGAAGTCTACAAACGCATGGCTAAATTCTGGGGCAAGCTGTTTCTGATCAATTTTGCGGTCGGCGTCGTAACGGGCATTCTGCAGGAATTCCAGTTCGGCATGAATTGGTCCGACTATTCCCGGTTCGTAGGGGATGTGTTCGGAGCGCCGCTCGCCATTGAAGCACTGTTGGCGTTCTTCCTGGAGTCTACGTTTATCGGACTCTGGATTTTTGGCTGGGACCGGTTATCGAAGAAGGTTCATCTGCTGAGCATCTGGCTCGTATCCTTCGGTACGCTGATGTCCGCCTTCTGGATTCTGGCTGCCAACTCGTTCATGCAGCGTCCGGTTGGGTTCGAGATTAACAACGGGCGGGCCGAGATGAATGATTTCTGGGCGCTGGTGACCAACGGGCAGCTGCTCGTAGAGTTTCCGCATACGATCTTCGGAGCGCTGGCTACCGGCTCGTTCCTTGTGGCGGGGGTAAGTGCTTATAAGCTGATGAAGAAACAGGATTTGGACTTCTTCAAGAAGTCGTTCCACATTGCGATTGTGGTGGGTCTCAGCACCTCGATTCTGGTTGCAGTATTTGGGCACCAACAGGCACAGTACCTGGTGGAGACCCAGCCGATGAAGATGGCGGCTGCCGAAGGGTTGTGGGAGACGAGTGCGGATCCTGCGCCTTGGACGGTGATCGCGTCCATCGATCCAAGCAAGCAAGAGAACAAGGCGGAGTTTAAGATTCCCTATCTGCTCAGCTTCCTCTCTTATAGTAAATTTTCGGGCGAAGTCATCGGGATGAAGGAATTGCAAGCCCAATATGAACAAGAGTATGGTCCGGGCGATTATATTCCTCCTGTTCGCACGACCTTCTGGAGTTTCCGAATTATGGTGGCGGCGGGAACTCTCATGATTGTGCTTGGATTGTACGGCACTTGGCTGGCCCTTCGCCAGAAGGTAGAGCGAGCAGGCAAGTGGTTCCTGACCGCTATGCTATTCGGCATATCGCTGCCGTTCATCGGGAACACGGCGGGCTGAATTATGACGGAGATCGGGCGACAGCCTTGGACTGTGTTCGGATTGATTACGACCGAGAACAGTATATCACCTAATGTCAGCGCGGGCTCGATCCTGTTCTCGCTCATCATGTTTACGGCCATATATGCGGTATTGGCGTCCGTCATGGCGTATCTGTTCGTGAAAGTCATCAAGAAAGGGCCGTATGCGGCGGAGGAAGCAGACCACCACACGATCGACCCGTTTACGAAGGAGGGATACGATGTTGTCTCTTAACGAATTATGGTTCGTACTCGTTGCCGTCTTGTTTATCGGTTTCTTTTTCCTGGAGGGTTTTGATTTCGGCGTCGGAATGTCGACACAGTTGCTGGCCAAGAACGATATGCAGCGCCGGGTGCTGATTAACTCCATCGGCCCTTTCTGGGATGCGAATGAAGTGTGGCTGCTGACCGCTGGTGGAGCGATGTTCGCCGCCTTCCCGAACTGGTATGCAACGCTGTTCAGCGGATTCTACATTCCGCTTGTCTTCCTCCTGCTTGCCTTGATTGGACGCGGCGTCGCCTTCGAGTTTCGCGGTAAAGTGAACGATGTAAGGTGGCGCAAGGTTTGGGATGGGGCGATTTTTACCGGGAGCGTACTTCCGCCGTTCCTGCTTGGGGTCGTGTTTGCTTGCCTGATTCAGGGGTTGCCGATTAACGCTGAGATGGAGATGTACGCCGGTTTCTTTGATGTGGTTAATGTGTATACGGTAGTTGGCGGGTTGACAATGGTGATGCTGTGTTTGCTGCACGGTCTTATGTTTACTACCCTGCGCACGATAGGGGACCTACAGGAACGGGCACGCCAGATGGCTCGGAGGCTATTGATTCCGGTCGCTGCCTTATTCGTTGCATTTGGGGTCATGAGCTATTTCATGACAGATATTTTTGAACAACGGGGTGTGCTGATTGCTATATTGCTTGTACTAGCTCTGCTGGCTTTCTTGATGGGAGGCTATTTCATGACAATCAAACGAGATGGCTGGGCGTTCGGCATGACCGGGGCCGTCATTGCTTTGCTGGTCGCTTCGGTGTTCGCAGGACTGTTCCCGCGTGTCATGATCAGCTCCTTGGATGCTGCATTCGATCTGACGATTTATAATGCGGCCTCGGGGCCATATTCACTGAAGATCATGACGATCGCGGCCTTAACCTTGCTGCCTTTCGTACTTGGTTATCAAATCTGGAGTTACTTCGTGTTTCATAAACGAGTACACGAGAAGGAGCATTTGGAATACTGATGGGGAGGGATCTGCTGGGATATAAGGGCGCCAAGACGGCATTCTTCCTCGTCGCCGCATGTACCTGGCTCAGAGCATGGCTATTCTTCTGCAAGCCAAGTGGCTGGCGGAAGCCATCTCCGGTTTGTTTGCCGGATCGACGCTGCAGGAACAGAGCGAAGTCATCGCCCTGTTTCTGCTGGCTTTTGTGGCACGGCACGGGATAGGTGCAATGCAGCAGGGGATCGCGCAGCGCTTCGCGGAGCAGACGGGCACAAGTCTGAGGAACCAACTGTTGAAGGAGTTGTTCCAGAAAGGACCGGTCTTTGCCAGAACAGAGGGAACAGGCAATCTGGTTACGCTCGTGCTGGAGGGAATCGGTAAATTCCGCAAATATGCGGAACTGATCGTACCGCGGATGCTGAGTGTGGCAATTACGCCGGCACTCGTATGGTTGTACGTATTCATGACAGATCGGATCTCGGCGGTGATCCTGCTTGTGACGATGCCGATACTGATCGTGTTCCTTATTCTTGTCGGGCTTGCGGCGAAGAAACAAACCGAAGGACAGCTGGAGTCGTATCAGATGCTCTCCAATCATTTCGTGGACTCCTTGCGCGGACTTATCACCTTGAAATTCCTCGGGCAGAGCCGTAAGCACATGGGGAGCATTCGGCAGGTCAGCGAAGGTTATCGCCGAGCTACGATGCGAACCTTACGCGTCGCCTTCCTGTCTTCCTTCGCCCTCGATTTTTTTACGATGCTGTCGGTGGCGTCGGTGGCAGTTAACCTGGGTCTGCGTCTCATTAACGGCAGCCTGGAGTTACTGCCTGCCTTGCTCGTGCTTATTCTGGCACCGGAGTTTTTCCTCCCGGTGCGCATGGTGGGAGCTGACTTCCATGCCACGCTGGACGGCAAGCAGGCAGGTGAATCGATGCTGCGTATGATCCATGATGCCCGAAGTGGGGAAGGGATCGCAGAACATCAAGAGGAACCGCAGGAAGCGGAATCTGCAGGTAAGTCGTTTGCGTCCCCATTCGAATGGAGCGAGCGCAGCGAATTGCAACTGACTGGCATCGGATGAAGCATGATCCGCAAGGTCCAGCCTCCCTCGAGGATGTCAGCTTCCGGATTCCGGGTCGAGGCAAGGTCGGAATCGTTGGAGCGAGCGGCGCTGGCAAATCTACTCTAATTGATATACTAGGCGGTTTCACTGCACCAACCAGGGGCGATGTGAGACTGAACGGCGTCAGGCTGGAGCATGCCAATCGTGCGGCATGGCGCAGCAAGGTAACCTATATGCCGCAGAATCCTTATATATTCAGCGGTACATTGGAGGAGAATATTCGCTTCTATGCGCCGGAAGCTGCGCCTTCCGAGGTGGAGGCAGCAGTAGTGGCGGCAGGGTTGTCCGAGCTTGCCAGGGAACTGCCGCACGGCCTGCAGGAGAGGATTGGCGGCGGCGGCCGTGCTTTAAGCGGGGGGCAGGCACAGCGCGTAGCTCTGGCCAGAGTGCTGCTTGGCAAGCGTCAGGTGCTGCTGCTGGATGAGCCAACGGCTCATCTCGACATCGAAACGGAGTGTGAGCTGAAGGAGACGATGCTTTCTCTGTTCCAGGATAAGTGGGTATTTCTTGCTACACACAGACTGCACTGGATGCGGGATATGGACTTGATCATCGTCATGCAGCAAGGCCGGGTGGTGGAGACAGGCACTCATAAGGAGCTTGTGGAATTGCGAGGCATGTATTACCGGATGATTACATCGCAATGGGAGGGAGCAAGATGAAGCAGGCATCGTGGTTTCGGCCGTATGTTACGGCCAATCTTTGGCGGTTTACGCTGATCATTGTGCTCGGAGCACTGACTATCCTGCTGGCCGGGAGCCTCATGTTCACTTCCGGATATCTGATCTCCAAGTCGGCCCTTCGTCCCGAGAACATTCTGATGGTGTATGTACCAACCGTCGGGGTCCGCGCATTCGGCATCGGCCGCGCCGTCCTGCATTATGTCGAGCGGCTGGTGGGACATGACACGATCCTTCGCATTCTGTCGCGCATGCGTCTGCGTCTATATCGCATTCTGGAGCCGCAAGCCTTGCGCTTATCCTCCCGCTATCAAACTGGGGAACTGCTCGGTGTGCTGTCCGATGATATTGAGTATCTTCAAGATGTGTATATCCGTACGGTCTTTCCTTCTATGGTTGCGCTCCTCTTGTACGCAGGCGTGATTGTAGCCGTCGGTCTGTTTGATCCCGTGTTCGCCCTTTTGCTTGCACTTTATATTTCGGTGCTAGTTCTGATTCTGCACTGATCTCTTTGCTGCTCACGAAGCGTAAGAATCGGGAGGTACAGCATGCTAGGAAATCCTTGTATCAGAATTTAACCGATGCCGTGTTGGGTATGCATGAATGGTTCGTCAGCGGCAGACAGGCGGATTTTCTAACCGGGTATGAAGCGGATGAAGCGAAGCTGGTTCAGACCGATCGTGCACTCAAACGGTGGGCACGGCTGCGAACGTTCATTGGTCAATGTGTGGTCGGCATTACGGTAGTCTCGGTTATCTACTGGTCCGGTAAGGCTTACGCTGCCGATGCGCTTGAAGTGACGCTGATTGCGGCATTCGTGCTGGCGGTGTTTCCGTTAATGGATGCTTTCCTTCCCGTATCCGAAGCGGTGGAGCGCATCCCAGGGTATCGACAATCCATCGACAGATTGCAAGGCATTGAACAAGGAGCGGCGAAGGAGAAGAGTGAGAGTACGTTGCCGCTGCTAAGTAAGGAAGAGGTCCAGGTAATGATTGGGAACGGCATGGATATAAGAGTAGAGGAGTTGTCCTTTAGTTACGTCTCAGAGAAGGAGTGTTCCGGGACGACGAATCGAGATACATCTTCCGATACGTCTGTGTTAAAAGGGATATCCCTGCATGTGCCCCGGGGAGCGAAGGTTGCTGTCATCGGTCGATCCGGATCCGGCAAATCAACCTTGCTGCAGCTGATCCAAGGCGCTTGGATACCTGATGCAGGCAGCGTGACCTTAGGCGGTGTGGCCGCCGCGCGTTTCGGTGAGGAGATCCCTTCGGTTATGTCGGTATTGAACCAGAGTCCGCATCTGTTTGATACGACGCTCCAGAATAATATCAGGCTGGGTCGACCGAATGCTTCGGACGAAGAGGTAATGGAAGCTGTACGGCAAGCGCAATTAGAGCCGCTCCTTGCGGCTTTGCCGGATGGCATCCATACGCGGATGCAGGAGGCGGGACAACGGTTCTCCGGCGGAGAGCGGCAGCGTGTCGCGCTTGCCCGCATTCTTCTGCAGCAGACGCCAATCGTTATTCTGGATGAGCCGACCGTGGGATTGGACCCCGTAACGGAAGCGGAGCTGCTGTCCACAATCTTGACCACCCTCCATGACCGGACACTGATCTGGGTGACGCATCATCTGATTGGGGTAGAGCAGATGGATGAAGTTATCTTTATGGAGCGTGGGGAGATTAAGATGCGCGGTACTCATGAACAATTGCTCGCGCATTCAACCAGATACCAGAAGTTATACCAACTGGATCGCCCGGAGATGTAGCGGGCAAACTTGAACATTCCATATTTTCCTTATGGGGCTGATAAAAGATCGGAATCCATCCGTCCTCGCTAAAGTTGTAACATGATGTTAAGGCGATATACTACTATACATCAAGGAGCGTGGCGTATGGATATGGAACGGTTGGCCAGCATTTTCTCCCATTTCGCGGAGCGGGAGTGTAACGGATCGAGTGATTTATACGAGTTTTTGGCCGGTGAGATTGCCGGTGATGAAGAAGTGCTGCAGGTAGCCGGATGGCTTCGCCGGGGCAGCCGGTCCCGAACTTGTTGTTCGGAGCAGTACAGTATTTGCTCTTACAGGGAAAGGGGGAACGGCTTCAAGCCTATTACCCTGGCCTCGTGGAGCAACCCTTGGATATACGTGCAAGTTATACGTGTTTCCGAACGTTTGTATTGCAGCATCGCGAGAAAATCATATCTATACTGCAGAGCAAGCGCGTTCAGACCAACGAGGTTAGGCGCTGTGCCTACCTCTATCCCGTATTCTGTTCGATCTACGATAAAATGCAGCGTCCCCTTGCCTTGATCGAGCTTGGCACGAGTGCCGGATTGCAGCTGTTGTGGGATCGATACGGCTATGCTTACGGTCAGAATGAGCGTTATGGCGGCGCGGATTCCAAGGTGCTGCTTCAATCGGAGATTCGGGGTCAACGCCAGCCATTGCTTCTGCCGCAGAGCCCTCCTGTTGTATACCGAATGGGGGTGGACCTCCATGTGAACGATGTGCGCCATCCGGAGGATTATCTATGGCTGCGTTCGTTAATCTGGCCGGGTCATCATGACCGCGTAGCCACGTTTGAGCATGCCGTGGACGCATTGAAGTTGCAGTCCGATGTGCAGTTCATGGAAGGTGACGGGACCGTTCTGCTGCCCGATATTGCTGCGGAAATCCCGGAAGAGGCAGTCATATGCGTATTTCATACGCATGTCGCCAATCAGATGCCTGAGGAATCCAAGCACCGTCTGCTCCATCATCTGGAGGAGATCAGCCGGCGACGCGATGTCATCCATGTGTATAACAATATGTGGGATGGCGATCTGCACATCGATTATTATGCAGGCGGCCAGTCCAGCGGGCAGACCGTTGCCCGAACGGATGGTCACGCCAGATGGTTTGAATGGCTGGGGAAACGGAGTAGGGAGCTTAAGAAGAGGCAACCTGATCTTGCCTGAACTAATCCAAAAGATTAAAAGAGATTATTTGTAGTCCACTCCTCAGGGGTGGATTTTTTTCTGCGGCGCGTCTGTGTCATAATAGGAGAGACGAGTACTAAGCGTCTGACGCTGACATAATGATGAATGCCAAGAGGAGGAAGAATCGGATGGATTATCGTATGGAGAAGGACACGATTGGAGAGATCAAGGTACCGGCAGACAAGCTGTGGGCGGCGCAAACCCAGCGCAGCTCCGAGAACTTTCGGATTGGAACCGAGACGATGCCCCAGGAGATTATTCGAGCATTCGCTATTCTGAAAAAGAGTGCAGCCATTGTGAACAGCAAGCTGGGTAAGCTTGATGAAGCGAAAGCCAGCGCCATTGCAACGGCGGCCGATGAGATCGTTGACGGCAAGTGGGACGAGCATTTCCCGCTCGTGGTATGGCAGACCGGCAGCGGCACCCAGTCTAACATGAACGTGAATGAAGTGATTGCGAACCGCGGCAATCAACTGCTTGAGCAGCAGGACAGCACGCTTCGCATTCATCCTAACGATGACGTTAATAAATCCCAGAGCTCGAACGACACCTTCCCGACTGCTATGCACATGGCAGCGGTGATCGCTATGGAAGAGAACGTACTTCCTGCCTTGCGGCGTCTGAAGAAGACATTCGAGAAGAAGAGTGATGAATATAAAGACCTGATTAAGATCGGCCGTACGCATCTGCAAGATGCAACCCCGCTTACACTGGGACAAGAGATCAGCGGCTGGCACCGGATGCTGGAGAAGTGCGAATTGATGCTCTCATCCGCCGTTGAACCGCTGCGAGAACTGGCCATTGGCGGGACTGCGGTGGGTACCGGCATTAACGCCCATCCGAAATTCGGTGAGATGACCGCTGCCGAGATCAGCCTGCAGATCGGGAAGAGTTATACATCGGCCAGCAACAAATTTCATTCCTTGACCAGTCACGATGAGATCGTGTTTGCCCATGGGGCACTTAAAGCGCTCGCAGCCGATCTGATGAAGATTGCCAATGATGTGCGCTGGCTGGCAAGCGGTCCGCGCTCGGGTATTGGCGAGCTGACCATTCCGGCCAATGAGCCAGGCAGCTCGATCATGCCGGGCAAAGTCAATCCAACGCAGAGCGAAGCGCTCACGATGGTTATATGCCAGGTGATGGGCAATGACGCGACCATCGGGTTTGCTGCGAGCCAAGGGAACTTTGAATTGAACGTGTTCAAGCCGGTGATTATCTATAACTTCCTGCAATCCGTAAGACTGCTTGCGGATGCCATGGATTCCTTCGATCAGAACTGTGCGATTGGTATTGAAGCTAACCTGGATGTCATCCGCGATAATATGGAGCGCTCGCTGATGCTGGTGACGGCCTTGAATCCGCATATTGGCTACGAGAATGCCGCTTCCATCGCGAAGGCGGCTCATCAATCCGGTTCAACGCTCCGCGAAGCAGCACTTGCGAGTGGTCTGCTTAGCGGTGAGGAGTTTGACCGGATCGTACGTCCAGAGGAAATGATCCATCCGAAGGAATAGTCTCATCGGCGAAATGCCCCAAGATACAACAGAGAGCCGTAACAGACAGCGTTTGCTGCGTGTTACGGCTCTTTTTTTGCCATTTCATCGCTTTGATCCGGGCTCAAGGTTCATGTTCCAGCGTGCCTTGTCGTGCAGCATCGTACTGCCGCCAATTAAGCTCCCGGCATAACTGAATATTTTACTGGCATTCGCATCTTAACGTCATCGGTTATATAATACATCCCGATTGCAAAAGCGCTGAAATACGCTTCCCAGCTTGAATAATGCTGCTGCAAAAGCCGCGCTGCTCTCAGGTTGATGTTCCAGGCTTCTTCTTTTGAGAGCGTCCGATAGACTCGCCCAAGACGACTCAACATGATGGCCCATCCTCCGCCTATCGCTGTAATATCGGCAGACGGCAATAATGTCATATGCCGCTGGATGATCACGAGCTTATTGTAATCGGGGTCGTCTTCAGCCCCCTTTACGTAACGTTCGCGTGCCGCAAAGCTTAAAGGTGCCAGTCTGGCATGCAGGTCCCGATAACTCTGGCGATAACCATCTTCGAGCAGGAATTCAATCTTCTCCCGCAAAGATGCATCACCGGAGATGCTCCAGAATTGGAGCGCTTGTTTCATTGCATGGTTCCGGAGCCAGCGTTCGCTCGTGTGAAATTCATAAGGAATGTAATAGTGAGCCAGCATGCTTCTTAAGCAGACGCCGGAGAGGCAGCGGAAATAGAGTTCTAGTTGCTTGGTTTCTTTACGAGTATAACTATCCATTGAGCGGTCTCCCTTTCTAGGTTATGAGTACGCGATGTGCCCGGATCGTCTTCCATGTGTTCCACAGCAGAACGGCGGCGAACAGACCCGTATATATCAAATGCACATCGAAAAAGAGCTGGAGTACCACGTATATCAGGATATACAACCAGCTTAACCTCAGAACCATCATCGTGTCGAAGAGGATTCCGTTCCTTAACACACGCCTTTTCTCTGCCGGCGGAACATGAGCTTTACCATAACGATGTCGGTTTCCCGCTGAGTTAATGTACATATAGCTATGGATATGATAGATATCCTGCTGATTGGACGCTTTGAGCGTCTCTCTTGCCTGATCAATCTGACCAAGTTCCAGCAGAGAGCGCCCCTTGAGACTAAGCGCATCGGTATGTTTCGGATCGGCTGCCAGAATATGATTGACATCTGTTAGTGCGGCAGAATAATCCTGCTGTGTAAACAGGATCTGGGCACGGTACCAGTAACCCTCATGATCTTCCGGCCCCAACATAATGGCTGCGGAGAAACACGCTAATGCGGCCGTATCTTCGTCTTGCATAAGATGGCATTGACCCCGCATTAGCTGGAGGTCCGGATCGTGCGGATAGATAACATGTGCAGCATTCAGATAATCGGCGGCGGCCAATGGTTCATTATGCATCAATAGGTCTTGCGCCCGTTCCCTGAGATGTAGATAATGCTCTGCATCCTGCTCGGCAATAGGGTTGCGGGCAAAGCAGTCATACCGCAGCTCGGTCATGCCTTGAATCTGGATGACGATATATTCCACGAAGGCATCATCGAAGTCATCTAATAAATTCTCGCGGTCCTCCTGCAGATGGAAAAGTGTATCGAGCTGCTGCCAGATTGATTTTGGAAGATAGTGGTGGTCCTCAAGATAAGACACAAGGGCGTATTGCAGTTCCTTGCTGCGCTCAACGTTCCATATCACGTCATGATTAAGCAACTGCTTCCACGCCTCGGAATCAAGCCGCAAGGAGAAGTCCTGATAGATATTATCCAGTTCGGCGATAAATAGATGAATGGGATCTGCCGCTTCTTCCATAACCATCGCTGCCAGATCTTTATGGAGCGCTGCGGTGTTCATTGGAGTGTGCTGCTCCTCAATCGCTCCATTATCCGCTTCTTCCGGCAGTTTCTCAGGCGTTAGCTGCGGCGCTTGCTTCAAGGCTGCGTCATAGGCTTCTCGTAGATGCTGGTAGCCTTCCGGATCTTCCTCCGGATGATGAATCCGCAGCCGTCTTGCATAGGCTTTTCGAATGATGGATGTATCACTCGTCGCCTCAATCCCCAGCACGTCCCATATGCTCATGGCAAGTGAAGCCACCTTTCCATTTGATCTAGTTGTTCTTTCAATTCGGCAGCAGCTCGTTTGATCTGCTCGTCATTTTGCGATTGTAATTGCATCTCGAATCGCTGGATACAACGAGCGATGATCTCTCGGCGTTCGCCCAGTGATTCTTCATACAGGCGCTCGCCCCTGGCAATGAGCAGCCGGTTCTCCTCGCGGTCGCGCGGATGGATTTTGATGTCCTTTAACTCGGCCAGACGAGCTTCAATCTGCTGCTTAGTCATGGTTCCGGCGTTCTTCTCAATGACTGCACGCTGTTTCTCGCCGGTTGTAACGCTGATGATCTCCACTTCCAGGATTCCATTCACATCATAGGTGTAGCGCACATCTATACGCTCTTCTCCAGCAGGGGCGGGAGGGACCTTGATCTGAAGCTCGCCGAGCTTAATATTGTTCGATACCCGCCGACTCTCTCCTTGATACACATCGACCTTTAATCGCTTCTGGTTATCGCTTACCGTACATAGGCGCTCGACCCTGCTGACCGGGATCGGCGTGTTTCGTTCAATGATGGGCAGGAAGTGCCCATCGGAATATTGATCATGAGCCACTTCACGGAGGATAGCGGTTCCGAGCGTAAACGGACATACATCCGTCAAGATGATTTCCTCAAGCATCTGATTCCGCTGTTTCAACGCCGTTTGGATCGCTGTGCCTACGGCGACGGTCTCATCGGGATGAATACTGCTGTAAGGCATTCTGCCGAACATGCGCGAGATGACGTTACGAATCAGCGACATGCGTGTTGCGCCGCCAATGAGAATAATCGCATCCAGATCGGACGGAGTTAGCGAAGCGTCGCGAAGTGCACGCTCAATCGGCTGACGCAGTCTTACAAGCAAAGACTGGGCCAGTTTCTCGTACTCGCTGCGGTCAAGCAGGCACTCGAAGGAACGACCTTCAAGCGATATGCTCATGCTCGCCGTTGGGCTTTGACCAAGCGCGAGCTTACACGCTTCGGCTTGCTTATATAGAAGTGCTCGCGACTTGGCTCCGATCTGTTCACCGTCTAATTGGTGGGTATGTAAGAAGTGGGACACCAGGAGCTCTGTGAAATCTTCCCCGCCCAGAAAATTGTCGCCTGCAATCGATTTGACATCCATAATGCCTTCAAACAACTCCAGGATCGAAACATCAAATGTACCGCCACCCAGGTCAAACACCAAGAATTTGGTCTCTGGGCTCTCTTGATGCAGTCCGTAAGCGATGGCTGCAGCTGTGGGCTCGCTAATCAAACGCTCCACTTTGAGTCCGGCCAGCTCAGCTGCCGCTTGGTAGCTTTGCGCTGCGTGTCGTTGAAGTAAGCCGGCACGCTGATGACTGCCTCGGTAACCGGGTGGCCAAGGTAGGCTTCAGCATCGGCCTTCAATGCGCGAAGCACGAAGGAGGATAATTCCTCCGGCGTGAAGACGTGACTTCCCATCGTATATAATTTCTCTGTTCCCATATAGCGCTTGAACGCTGCAGCGGTCAGGCCGGGATGGGTGATGAGTCTCTCTTGCGCAATCTGGCCGACTAGGATTTCCCCGGTGTCATCCACGCTGACGACGGAAGGAGTAAGATGCTTGCCGAGCACATTCGGAATAATGACCGGTTTGTCATTATCCCAATAGGCACACAGACTATTCGTAGTTCCTAGATCGATTCCAATCATGGTCATGGTAGGCTGCCTCCTGTCTACAAACTCGTATCTATCTATTCTATCAAGTGAAGGTACTATTTTTCCAACTTAGTAAAGTTTATGTTAATAATATTGACATTTAGTTTAGATAGAGTCGTGACGAAATTCGGGTATAACAAATACAAGATTTAAATAAATAAGGTAAAACAATGAATTTTGCCGAAAAATATCGATTTATACGCTTACATAGATAAATGTCAGATTTGTTAGGTAAACTGACATCCTCTATCATGGGGGTTAATCATTACATAACATTTTAATAGATTGGAGCGTGGATTGATGAGTAGAACGACTTGGAAGCTGAAGGGCATTACTGTATTATTAAGTGCTACTTTAATGGTGGGTTCACTATTAATGCCCGTAACAACCGTGGAAGCCAGCAGTGCTAACGCAACCGCCGTCCCGGCCTCGGCAGTGCAACGAACCAATCTTGAAGCAGCGGTAAGCGTGAAAGAATTCTCCAACCGATTAGATGAGTTTGCCGGACGTTATGGTCTGTCATTCGAAGGGTTGGTCGGTGACGGGGAAGTGCAGCGCAAAGATGTGGCTGTTGCCGTACATAAGCTCCTGGGCTTGCCTGAAGGAGACAGCGGTTATCAGGATATACTGGATGCAGAAACGTCCATCGCTGCCGGTGCTCTCCACAAAGCTGGCATTATGAATGGCTATAGCAGCTCACGGTTCGCGCCATATCATTCGCTCCGCCCCGATGAAGCAGATGCATTAATTAAGCGGTTAGAAGCCTATCTTGCTCCATTTAACATCCAAGAAGCGACGATTGCCGATATGCAGGCAGCGATGGAACAAGGCAAAGTGACTTCCGTCACACTTGTCCAGACGTATCTGAACCGTATTTATCGATATGATTCTAAGTTGAACTCCATTCTTACCGTAAATGATAAAGCGATTCAGACAGCAAGAGCGCTCGATGAAGAGCGGAGATTCCAAGGGCCGCGGGGACCGCTTCACGGCATACCGATCATCGTTAAGGATAACTATGATACCGCCGATATGCCGACTACGGCTGGCTGTATCTGCTTGAAGGATTCGATACCGCTGAATGACTCGGAGCAAGTAGCCCGTCTCAAGGCCGCGGGGGCAATTATCATCGCCAAAGCCAATCTGGATGAATTCGCATTTAATATTACCACGTCAAGCTCGCTCGGCGGGCAGACGTTGAATCCGTATAATCTGGCTCACTATCCTGGCGGTTCCAGCGGTGGTACGGGTGCTGCCATAGCGGCTAATTTCGCCGCGGCTGGCCTTGGAACGGATACGGGAGGCTCCATTCGAATTCCGTCATCCTTGAACAGTCTGGTGGGAATTCGTCCAACGATCGGTTTGTCGAGTCGGGATGGCATTATCCCGCTGGCACTTACTCAAGACGTTGGGGGTCCAATGGCAAGAACCGTAGCGGACGCTGCTGCCGTTCTTGAAGCGACCGCCGGTTACGATGCGAAGGATTTGGTCACCACCCAAAGCTTGGGCCGCGTACCTGACAGTTTCCTGAACTTCTTGGATCAGGATGGACTGCAAGCGCGCGGATCGGTATCGTGACAGAGCTGATGAGCGGCGCGAAGGCGGAACAGCAGGAAACGAACGATATCGTCAAGCAAGCTATTGCCGATATGGAGAAGCTGGGCGCGACTGCCGTCCCGATTGAAATCCCGAGCTTCACGGACATTATGAAGTTCCCGAGCCTTAGCGGCTGGGAATTCAAGTTCCAGCTAAATGATTATCTGGAAAGTCTGGGCGAAGCGGCTCCTTATCATACCTTGGAGGAGATCATTGCCTCCGGTGAATACCTTGATTCTCACAAGAGTTCCATGGAAGCTAGACAAGCACGAACGACACTGGATGACAACGAGTACAGGAAGATTGTGCTGGATCGCACCAAGCTGACACAAGAATCCCTGCTGAAGGTGATGGCAGAGCATCAACTGGATGCACTTGTTTATCCGGCTTCTGCCGAACCCGCAGGCAGGCTGGGCGAAGGGCAGAACTCGGGCGTGAACAACCGCTTGAGTCCATTCTCCGGCTTCCCGGCGATTACCGTACCCGCTGGATTTACGACCGGCGGTCTGCCTGTAGGGGTGGAGTTCCTCGGTAAAGCATTCGATGAAGGTACGCTGATCAAGCTCGCCTACAGCTACGAGCAAGGGACTCAGCATCGCAAGGCTCCTGCACTTACTCCTTAAACGGATAGGCGATATCGTAAACAAAGAACCTTCCTCTCCACCAGCTTCAGATGGAGAGGAAGGTTCTTCATTTGGGAGTTGATTCTACATCGTGATCGAATGCTTGGTATTGCCGCGATAACGGGATACTTTATTCGCCAGAAACGTAATCAGGAACGAGCTCAACATACTGGCAGCCATCGCGATCAGGAAACCGACGGTGTTGTTCGATGTAATCGGCCCGATGAAGGAAGGCACATAGGCCGTTCCGCGAACACCGAACAGACCGACAAGCATACCGCCAAGTCCGGCCGAGGCGATAGCACCGGCGAAGACAAGTTTGTTCGAGAACATGAAAGGATAGGCAGCCTCGACAAACGTACCGAATCCCATATTGATTGCAAAGCCCGGAGCTGCGACAGCAGCCTCTCCCTTATCCCGGGGGGCGATGATATTGGCAAGCGTGATGCCGGCAGATACCATGACCAATCCGACCATATCTACGGCACCGAGGAAGCTGTTACTGGTCGTTTCCATCTCAAGTAGAACAATCGGTAGGATCGCGGCATGATAAACGCCTCCGATGATGGCAGGCCAGATGAGGAGACCGGCAATCAATCCCGCAATCGGTGGACTCCAAGAGACAAGCGTTTCGATGAGCAATCGAATGCCTTCGCCTGCGCTAAGAGCAACCGGAGCGATCAGGAAATAGACGATCAAGCCGGCGACTAGACCCGATATGCCACCGGCGACGATATTGACCGTTGTGGCGGGAAAGCGCCATTCCACGCATTTGCGGAAGATGTAGTGAACGATGATACCGGCTCCAATCCCGCCAATGATGCCGCCGATCATCCCGCCTTCAACGGACAGCACACCGGCGACGATGCCGGCGACGATCGATACCTCGTCCAATTCCGATACCTGCTTCGCTGCGATGACCGCCAGGATGACGGGAAGTGCCTTAATCATCAAGTCGAATACCTCGGACAATCCGGATAACCCGGGAATTTTGCTGACAGCCAGAATCAGGGCCATTCCGATAAATCCCGGGAGGGAGGCCATCATGATGCCGCGAATATTGATTCGCTTCCATGGCGAGGATACACCCGCGGAGATCTGAGCTTTCTGCGCTTGTCCGATCACGGGTCGATAGGGGAGACGCCAATGCTTGCTAAGGGATGTGACGAAAGTGACCGCCCGCGTGCGATTCGTCGTTCCGGTCGTTCCCGATGCGGAGATCACATGAGCGCCTTTGGACTGAATCATGGCCATCGAAGTACCGCCGGTACCTGTAACCGGCAAGCGGAACTTCGCGGCGGCTTCAATCGCATGACGGTTGCTGCCCTTTGGATCGGAGCTCATGACGATCAGACCATCGATTTCACCCAGCTCAATCTGCTCAGCGATCACCCTATCCTGTTTCTCGGCCTCTACATTGATCTGAGCAAGTGTACCCTCTGCTAGGATGACCGGCATCTCCTGAGAAGAGTTCCAGCCGTACAGCACCGCAGGAGTGCTGTCTTTGACGTTATCCATTGAAGCTTGCGCCGCGATGAATTGCACGGCAGCACAGGAGAGGCCGGCGCTTTCCATCTGCATAAGAATTTCATCAAGCAGCTTGCCGGGGTCCTTCCCTCCTAGATTATATAAGTTGCCACCACTGCTTCCGATGATAGCGATCTGACGATTCATGGGTGTTCCTCCAATACGTAAATTAATATGCCATTATCTCTATATTACAGCAGAGTTGCAACTTGTTAAAGTAATAAACGAACAGAACCTTTAAACGTAGTTCACCTAAAAAACGCGTACAGGCATGATGGCCCGTACGCGTTATGTCTACTTGTGTGATATGGAACTTATTCTTCGCTTTCTAGAGAAGCTGCAACCGCAGAATTCTCTTCCAGTCCTTCCGCGGTTTCCTTGACAATCTGAAGCTTGGTATAACGGTGGGTCTTCTTCTCCAAGACAGTGAATGTCAGATCACGATAACTCCAGACATCGCCCTTCGTTAGTTCGGAGTTATGTCCGTAGAGCCAGCCACCAATCGTATCCAGCTCATCTGTGCTCAAGTCGGTCTGCAGCAGATCGTTGACGCGGTTGATCGAGACCTTGCCGTCTGCAATGAGGCGGTTCGGTTCTGGCTGCGTTAATTCGCGTTCTTCATCCTCATCGAACTCGTCACGAATCTCGCCGACAATCTCCTCCAGAATATCTTCGATCGTAATCATACCGGAGGTTCCGCCGTATTCATCGATCAGAATGGCCATATGCGTGCCTTCCTGCTGCATTTTGCGAAGCAGCTTCTTGATCGGAATGGCTTCAGATACGGTCATGGCCGGGTGTACCAGCTTGGACAGGTCGATATTGGAGTTGTCATTGAACTCCAGGAAGAACTGCTTCGTGTTCACCATGCCGACGATCTGGTCCTTATCTCCGCGTACGACAGGAAAACGCGTGTATTGCTCGCGTTTAATGATCTGCAGGTTAGCGGCCAGCGGTTTATCTGCATATAAACAGATCATATCGGTGCGGGGCACCATAATTTCCTTGGCAAGCATATCGTCAAAAGCAAAGATTCGGCTTACATATCCATATTCGGCTTGGTTAATCTTGCCACTCTCGTAGCTGTCACTCAAGATCATGCGCAATTCTTCCTCGGAGTGGGCTTCCTCATGTTCGCTGGCAGGATGCATACCGAACAAACGGACAATCTTGTTGGCCGACCCGTTGAGAAGCCAGATAAACGGGTACATAATGCGATTGAACCAAATAATCGGTGTTGCACACAGGAATGATACGGCTTCTGCTTTATTGATAGCGACCGTTTTTGGCGCAAGTTCACCAATAACGACGTGAATATAAGTCATAATAATAAAGGCTAATAAAAATGAAATCAGTGAGGCTATTGCCGCTGGGATAGCAAAATTATCAAACACCGGATGCAAAATCTTCTCGATCGTCGGTTCCCCGAGCCAACCAAGTCCCAGTGCCGTGATCGTAATTCCGAGTTGGCACGCAGACAAATATCCATCCAGATTTGAGGTTACTTTTTTTACGGCTAAAGCGCCTTTTCGTCCTTCCATAACCAATTGATCAACCCGACTGGGACGAAGTCTAATAATGGCAAATTCGGTCATAACGAAGAAAGCGGTAGCAGCGATAAGTACAGCGACTAAAAATAAATTTAAGCCTATACTGTCATCCAAACAAAACACATCCTTTTTTTATCTGATCGAAAATTAGTTTTGAAATAACCATCGTCAACTATACATGTGGCTATCAACATAATTCGACCTGAATTTCAAAGGCGCAAGTAGCATGTGCTTGAGGATTAGGAACATATCGGTTTCTGTGGAGCGTGAAACGTTGTGCAAGGACAGCAGATAGATGTGGCGCGGCGCTTCCGGAATCATCCGGATTGGATCCGGACACTTGGGCGTGGGAGCGAGGAAGGAAGCACGCATTCTGAAGGCTCCACTCCTTGCTGAACGTCGGAGGAATCAGACAAGTCGATTCCGAGGACGGGTTCGGCGGAGAGGATCAGCATCAGGCCAAGTATAATACATATCGTTCTGTTTATCCTTCGTATGGGGTCCAAGAGGGATCGTCACTCCTATTATTCAAGTTCAGATTGCTTACAAAAATATATGGCTGAAAAATAATACTATGAGTCTTCATTTATGGTTGTTGAACGATATTTACACCACAATCATAACCATCAAAACAAAGTATATTGCTATTAATCATAAGAAAAAGTAAGCCGATATGTCAAATTGACATAATGCAGGGAAGTGTAATCCCTTATAACACAAGGGATGTGACACATATAACTACATAATAAAAGAGCAACCACCTCCGGAGATCCAGGATGATTGCCCTTGCTTTTGAGTGACGAGACTCTGCCTGCTATTGATGCAGCGGCAGTTGCCTGATATAGCTGTCGGACAGGTGCAGAAGCTGCAGCGCCCGCTCGAATTCTGCTTGCGAAGCCTGTGTGGATTGCTCATCCGAATGCGGCAATGGATGCTTGGTGCCATCCTCGTAACCGATACCCGGAATATACAGGGTAGACTGATTGATGAACGTACCGGACGGAAGGTAATACCGTTCTGGTAGCAGGTTGTTATCCTTGTGATTTATCAAATCCTGACCGAAGTGAAGCTGTTGATCTAAAGGTGCGCCAAGGAGGTTGGCGATGGTCGGCAGCAGGTCGATCTGCCCACCCACTTGCTCCATAACCTCCGGCTGAACATCTCCGCCATGGATCATGAGGGGGATATTGATCATGTCGGCTGAATTGTAATCCCGGCCATATATTTCATGCATGAGCTCTTTGTCTTTATTGTCGAGCGAGTATATCGGTAGCCCGAGGTGATCTCCGTATACGACGACCAGACTATTGTCCCACACGCCATCCTGCTTCAGTTGATCGATGAATTTGCCAAGCGCATCATCCGCGTAGTTCTGGGAACGGATATAGTCACCCACAAACGTACCCTCGTAGCGCTCAGGTAGTGTCATCCGGTATTTATCCTCCGGTATGGTATACGGATGATGTGCGGACATCGAAATAACCTGTGCGTAGAATGGGGTTCCCGAGTCGTTCATCTCTTTCAATACCGGCGCAGTCCTGGCATAAAGTGCGTCGTCGGATGCACCGAAGAACAATTTGTCATCTTCGCCGAAGAACGATTTGTCATAATAACGCCCGAACCGAGTGCTTTATACAGCTCGGCGCGATTCCAGAACTCGACGACATTCGTATGGAATGTGGCAGATTCATAGCCTTCGTTCCCGAGCAGCCTTGGCAAGCTTGGAAGCTCGCGATCTGCATAGTGCTGTGTCGCCGCCCCTCTTGGTGGGATGTAGAAGGATGTGTTCACCACGAACTCGGCGTCAGAGGTGTTGCCCTGTCCGACATTCTGGAAGAAGTTCGGGAAGTAAAGGCTCTCTTGCGCCAGCTTGTTCATGTTCGGCGTGATTTCTTTGCCGTCAATGCTCAGGTTCATCAGGAAGTTCTGATAGGACTCCATCTGAATGATAATGAGGTTCTTGCCTTTAGCCGCACCCTGCAACAACGGTTCGGTTGGAGGCGGCGTTTGTTTAAGTTCATTGATTTTATTCTGTGTAATCATATCGGCATCAGCCAGTTCCGTATTTTCCTTCTGAAAAATCGTGTAGGCTTCGTAGTTGAGGATACCCATCTCCTGGGCTTTCACGATTTCATTCATACTAGCTCGGTTCGGCATGATTTGGAACAGGCACAACATCAGGGAGAGAATAAACACAATCGGTACGAATTTGCGCTTCTCCTTCTTGGTATGGCGAATCTTCCATTTCTTGACGCGGTCACTGCGCCACAGCAGGACGAATAAGACGATAATATCCGTAAAGATCAGCAGGTAGTAGGGATCCATGAGCGAGAACACGCTGTTGCTCACGGCAGTCACTTGGTTCACTTGTTCCAGTGCGTGGTAGGTAACGATGACGCCGTAATATTTGTAATACATGATGGCTGCGAAGAATATGGCGGTCAGTAATAAGTTCACGCACATATAGATCGTCAGCTTTCGCTTGGAAGCGAACATCTCAATGAGACTGAATACAAGCCAGATAAACGGGATTTCGGTCATGAGCGGCTTCCATGGCATCACGTCATCAAAGATGACCACCCAGGCCAGATAGCTCTTGAGAATCATGATGACGGAGAAAAATATAAAAGGCTTCGTGATCGTTAACCGAAACCGCGAGGTGGATAACACCCGTATCCCCTTCCTTTCATGCCGCAGATGTGAATGAATTGATAAGAGCGGCGATCCATTTTAGATAGTATAGATTCCAGTTATTTTACAAAAGGAATGAACAAAACTTATTATGACCTCTTCGGAGAAGGTTGTCAAAGAGATAAAGTAAGTTAGAAAATTTCGCATAACAACAAGAATAACACACTGCAAAAACCGGCTTTAACCGGCTCTTGAGTCGTGGCTAATGATGGATTATAAGAAGGACATGATAAGAGGGGCAATGCCGAGCGTTAAAAGGGCAGCCAGAATCATCGATATGCTGGAAATCGTACCGGATAAGGAACTGAATTCGAAGGCTTTGGAGGTACCGGTGCCGTGAGCTCCTGTGCCGAGCAGAATGCCTCTGGCAATATCGCCGTGAATATGGAGAATTCGCATCAGGATCGGACCGATGATTGAACCGATGATACCGGTCATAATAACGAAGATGGCCGTAATATGAGGAACTCCGCCAATTACCTCAGAGACGTCCATCGCGATAGGTGTTGTCACGGAGCGCGGTACAAGGCTGAAGGCCAGCTCACGATTGAGGTGCAGCAGTTTGGCTAACCATGCAGTCGTGACGATGGCCAGCAGTGAACCTGTCAAGACGCTGAGCACGATTTCGGCTGCGTGCTTCTTTAGAATTTGAACATTCTTGTACAGCGGAACGGCAAAGGCGATGGTGGCGGGACCTAGAAGCTTGCTTATCCAATGTGCACCCTCATTGTATGTTTCAAAAGATATGCCTGATTGTGTCAGTATCATGATTAACAGCAGCGGAGTTAACAGCAACGGTGATAAATACACTTTTGGCACACGGCGATACAACAGTTTGGCAGCGTAATATATTCCGGTCGTCAAGATGAGTCCGAAAAAGAGAGGATGTAGTGGCTGCATCGTGTATCAGCGCTCCTTTCTGGATGAGATGAACCTTGCCATCAGCCCAGTGCCTGACATCACGATCAGGGTGCTGAGCAGCACGACGGCTGTTATTTGTATGCCTGTCGTTTTAAGCAGGGGGAAATATTGCATGATCCCGACAGCGGCGGGAATGAAGAACAGCAGCAATTCAGCAAGCAGCCACGAGGCGCCAATCTCAACCCACTCCAAGCGGATGATCCGGAGTTCAAGCAGCATGAACAGGAGCCCGATCCCGAGAATACTGCCCGGTATGCCGATGTCCAGCCAAGCGGCCACATGGTTCATGACGATCGAAAGGAGCATCAATCCAGCAACCTGCACACTGCCTTTTAGTACATTGCCCATGGTGACTGCACTCCTTTGGTTTTCATTGTTAATGAAATTTTACATCTTGTTCTTTCATAGGTAAAATGCATATATCGAATCATTATCATTCCATTTATCTATAACAAGTAGGAGGCGAGCACGTGGATATCAGGCATCTGCAGTATTTTCTGGAGGTGGCCCGGAACGAGAGTTTCACCAAAGCGGCAGAGAAGCTATACATTACACAGCCGACCATCAGCAAGACGATTCGCAACATGGAGGATGAATGGGGGGTTACCTTGTTCCATCGACAGGGGAAGCGGATTGAATTGACTGATGCCGGGCTAATCATGTTTCAACAAGCCCAGCGTATAGTGGAATCGTTTCAGCAGGTATCGGCGGAATTAGGGGATCTGATGAACCTGAAGCAGGGGCATCTGCGAATCGGACTGCCGCCTATGGTCGGGTCCAGCTTTTTCCCTAAGGTGATCGGTCAATTCCATCGCAAGTATCCCCATATTACGATTCAGCTTGTGGAGGATGGAGCGAAGAAGCTTGAAGCCGATGTGGAGAGTGGTCAGACGGATATAGGCGTGGCGGTGCTCCCTGTCGACGAGGAGGTTTTCCATTATTATTCCTTCGTGAAAGAAAAGCTTAATCTGCTTGTTCATCCGTCGCACCGTTTGGCCAGCCGGGCCCATGTGAATCTGAGTGAGCTTGCAGACGAATCCTTTGTGCTCTTTCGTGAGGATTTCACTTTGCATGATCGAATTATCCGCGAATGTGTGAATGCGGGGTTTGAGCCGAATATTGTATATGAAAGCTCCCAGTGGGACTTGATTAGCGGGATGGTGGCAGCGAATTTGGGAATCGCCCTATTACCTGAGACGATCTGCAAGGAAATCGATTCGGCGCGCGTATCCATTCTACCTTAGATAATCCGTCCATTCCGTGGCAACTGGGCATGATCTGGCGGAAAGACCGTTACTTATCCTTCGCGGTGAGGGAGTGGATTAGCTTTACGCAGGGTTTGCTCGCCGAGAAAACATAGGTTGTTCAAATAAATGGTTCATTTCATACATTTTCACTCCTTGGACATAATATCCATAGTAAGAGCGTGCATAAATACAAGCCGAATATCCAAGGAGGAATGAGACTCGTGAGTGGACAAGAGCATGATGATCAGAATGGACTGCCTGAACAAAACCGTGGTTATGCAGATCAACGCGGCGAGACTGAGCGTAATGACACGTTGACGAACCGTCAGGGACATCCGATATCGGATAATCAGAATGTGCGTACCGTGGGCAATCGCGGCCCGATGACACTGGAGAATTATCATTTTCTGGAGAAGATCACACACTTTGACCGGGAGCGGATTCCAGAGCGTGTGGTTCATGCCAGAGGCGCTGGGGCACATGGATATTTTGAAGCGTATGGTAAAGCAGGCGAAGAGCCGGTATCCAAATACACCCGGGCGAAGCTGTTTCAGGTTGAAGGGAAGCGGACGCCCGTATTCGTCAGATTCTCGACGGTGGTGCATGGTTCAGGCTCGCCGGAGACGCTCCGGGACCCGCGCGGATTTGCCGTGAAGTTCTATACCGAAGAGGGCAACTGGGATCTAGTAGGCAACAATCTAAAAATCTTCTTTATTCGCGATCCGCTTAAATTCCCGGATATGGTGCATGCGTTCAAACCTGATCCGGTATCCAACGTTCCAGGTCCTGTCGGCATGTTCGATTTCGTATCCCGCAGCCCGGAAGCTACCCATATGATTACGTTCCTGTGGTCTCCATGGGGAATCCCGGCCAACTACCGTCAGATGCAGGGTTCAGGCGTTAATACATATAAATGGGTTAATGCCGAGGGTACGGGCGTGCTGGTTAAATATCATTGGGAGCCGATTAAGCAAGGGATCAAGAACTTGACGCAGGCTGAAGCGAACAAGGTTCAGGGCATGAATGACAGCCATGCTACCCAGGATTTGTATGAAGCGATTGAGCGGGGCGATTATCCGGAATGGGAGCTGTGCGTACAGATCATGAGTGATGACGATCATCCGGAGCTTGAATTTGATCCGCTCGACCCGACGAAGCTGTGGCCGGAGGATCAATTCCCATTCTTGAAGGTTGGCAAAATGGTGCTGGACCGCAATCCCGAGAATTACTATAACGAAGTGGAGCAGGCGGCCTTCGGTACCGGGGTGCTGGTGGACGGTCTTGATTTCTCCGATGATAAGCTGCTGCAAGGGCGTACGTTCTCGTATTCCGATACGCAGCGTCATCGGGTGGGAACGAATTATTTACAGCTTCCAATCAATGCACCGAAGAAGCGGGTGGCCACGAACCAACGCGGCGGGCAAATGTCCTATTTCGTGGACAAAGCGCCAGAACAAAGCGCGCATGTGGACTACGAACCATCGATGACGGATGGTTTGGTGGAAGCATCGCAGACGGCAAAGCCGCACCAGCCCCACTATGACGCCAACCTCGTTCGGCAGAAACTGGACCGGACGCTGGATTTTAAGCAAGCCGGGGATACGTATAGAGCTTTTGAAGACTGGGAGCGCACGGAACTTGTTAACAACCTGGCAGGTGCTCTGGCCCAATGCGATGTTCGCATCCAAGACAAGATGATCGAGTATTTCACGAATGCGGATGAAGAATACGGACGCCGCGTGCGAGAGGGACTGGAGCAAGCGAAGAAGAATGCTGTGGAGAATCCCCATGAGCAAGCGGTGGCAGACGCTAACCAAATGGGGCATGACGCCGATCGATATTAAGCGAAGCACTTTGGTCTTCTGTCCTCCATTGGGTTAGGTGAAGGGAAGTTTTAGTTCTGGAACATACGGGTAGTTTAAGATCATATGAGATCTTAAGCTGCCTTTTTTACTATGGTTTTGCTACAAATCCTTCAAGAAATCCGCAGGAGGCGCAAGGAATTGGTACAGTCTGTATCGAATGAACATAGAACCATGGAAGATGGAGAAGGGGGTTCGCGTTGTGGCAATACAAGCAGGAATAATTGGATATGGCTTGTCAGGCTCGGTGTTTCATGCGCCGATTCTTTGCAGTGTGCCAGATTATAACGTTCACACCATCGTATCATCTGATCCGAGCAAGGTTCACAAGGATTTGCCCGACACATCCGTTGTGGATAGTGTCGATGAGCTTCTCGCTATCCCTGAGATTGATGTCGTCATCATCACAAGCCCGAATACGACCCATCATGAATATACCCGACTTGCAATTGAAGCCGGTAAGCACGTTGTTGTGGAGAAGCCGTTCACGGTGACTTCCGCTGAAGCGGACGAATTAATCCAACTTGCCCGTGAACGTAATGTGTTGCTGACCGTATATCAGAATCGGCGTTGGGACAATGATTTCTTAACGGTTCGTAATCTGCTGGAGACCGGAGCACTCGGCAAGTTGTCGATCTATCAGTCACAATTCAGTCGTTACCGTCCGCAGGTGAATGCGGAGCGTTGGAGAGAGCAGGGTCTCCCGGGTTCCGGCGTATTATTCGATCTAGGGTCGCATCTGATCGATCAGGCGCTGTATCTGTTCGGATTGCCCCAATCGATCTGGGCCGATCTGCAGACCGAACGGCAAGGGGCGGAGGCTCACGATTATTTTCATCTGGTAATGAGGTATGCTTCACACCGTGTTGTTCTCCACTCGGGCTCGTTGGTCCGGCAGGTCGGACCGAAGTTCGAGCTCCACGGAGATAAAGGAAGCTTCCTGAAATACGGCATGGACCTCAGGAAGGGCAACTGAAGCAAGGAATGAGACCGGGCGATGCCGGCTGGGGTGAAGATCCATCGGATCAGTACGGCGAATTGGCAACCGAGTTGAGCGGATTGGCGGTACAAGGCGAGATTGAGACCTTGCCGGGACGCTATCAAGCGTTCTATCAAGGGTTAGCGGAGGCGATTCTTAAGGGAGGTACTTTGCCTGTGCAGGCGGAAGAGGCACGGGATGTGATTCGGATGATCGAATATGCACTGCAGAGCCATCAGGAAGGCCGCACTGTTCCAATTCTTCAAAAATAGGGCACATAGTTTGCTCCGGTTTGAGAGATATTAGGTTATGTTGCACAACCTTTGGCATTCATAGCGACCAAGGGAAGTCCATACCTCACCAATAAGGAGTGAACGGATATGAAGCCTTATAATGTCCTTCGACCGGCACTTATGCTTCTCATGAGTTTGACGGTGATACTGACCGCGTCTACCGAAGCTTGGGCGGCCGGCAGCGGTCCCTTTCATTTTGGGTTTAAGAAAAGCGTGAATGGCCAGCTCCCATCGATCAACGAGGAAGGTTTCAAAGAGCTGCTGCAGAAATATGATGCAGTCTTCATGGGGGATGCCAACAAGAAGGAACTGTATCTGACGTTCGATAACGGATACGAGAACGGATTCACCCCGCGCATACTGGATACGTTGCAAGAGAAGAAAGTGCCTGCTGCCTTCTTTGTGACGGGGCATTACGTGAAGACACAGGAAGATCTGTTGAAGCGGATGACGGCCGAAGGCCACATCATTGGCAACCATTCTTGGAACCATCCGGATGTAACCACGATCTCGTCCGAGAAACTGACGGAAGAGCTTGAGCGTGTGAAGAAAGAAGTGATACGTATTACGGGTCAACCGGAGCTGAAATATCTTCGGACTCCCCGCGGCATATTTGACGAGCGGTCACTCTCGGTCAGCAAGGATCTTGGTTACACCAACGTATTCTGGTCTTTGGCTTATATGGATTGGGATGTGAAGTCGCAGAAGGGCGCGCAATATGCCTACGATAAGGTGACAGCCCAGCTGCATCCTGGTGCGGTCATACTGCTTCATTCGATCTCGAAGGACAACACAGAGGCGCTCGGACGTATCATAGACGAAGCCCGCGGCCGGGGGTATGAATTTAAGTCTCTGGACCAGATGCAGATCAAGGCTCCATAAATCAATTGACAGGCGAGAGCGTATGGACGCTATCCATTTGGGATAGCGGCTATACGCTTTTTTTGCTGCCTTCGGATTTCGATTCTTCGCATTCAGGAACGAATGTTTGGTATAATACGCTCCAGAAGATCTTGATCGGAAGGAGAGCATAATGCTGTATACCATATCTATCTCGGTCAGACCACTGGTGGAATATGTGTTTCGCAGTGGAAGCATTACGTCCGGTTTTCGAACGGCAACATCGCTCACAGAAGGGACACGGGCCCATCAGCAGTTGCAGCGGGAATACGGAGAGCTTGACCAGAAGGAAGTTCACCTGGAGACGGAGATCGCGCATGAGGACCTGCTCTTCCAAGTGGAGGGGCGTTGTGACGGTTTAATCCGGGAAGGGGAGCGCTTCATGATCGACGAGATCAAGTCGACTTCAGGGGACCTTGGCGAGATCGCGCAGGATACGTATCCGGTTCACTGGGCGCAGGCCAAGCTGTATGCCTATATGTACGCCAAACTGCATGATATGGCGCAAATGGCGATCCGGCTAACCTACTTTCAGGTGCCGAGCGGGGAGCGGAAGCAATTTGTCGAGGAATGGACATTGGAAGAACTTACGGCTTTTGCCCAGGAGGTCGTGGCAGCGTACGCTCCCTATGCAAGGTTGCTGCACGAGCATGCGCAGCGAAGGAATCAGAGCATTAAGGAGTTGGGCTTTCCGTTTCCTGCTTACCGGGAAGGGCAGCGAAAGCTAGCCGGTGCGGTCTATAAAAGCGTGGGCGAAGGCCGACGACTGTTTGCCAAAGCACCTACAGGCATCGGCAAAACGATATCCACCTTGTTCCCTTCGGTAAAAGCGATCGGCGAAGGGTTGCTTACACGCATCTTCTATTTGACAGCTAAGACGATTACGCGCACAGCCGCCGAAGAGGCGATGGCTCGCATGGAGCGGCAAGGACTTCATATGCACACAGTGACGTTAACGGCGAAAGACAAGATTTGCTTCGGCGAATCGGAAGGCTGCGGAGCGATGGGCTGCTCCTTCTCGGAAGGGTACTATGACCGTATCAACGAAGCGATTCTGGACTTGCTGGCCCATGAGACCTTAATTACACGGCCGGTGGTCGAGGACTATGCGCGCAAGCATCATGTGTGTCCGTTTGAATTCTCGCTGGATGCGTCATATGCCGCAGATGCCGTCATTTGTGACTATAACTATATATTTGATCCGCGCGTATCGTTGAAGCGAATGCCGGAGGAGACGAAGAAGCGAAGCGTGCTGCTGATCGACGAGGCGCATAATCTGGTTGACCGCGCACGGGGCATGTACTCGGCGGAGCTCAACAAATCGGCGTTTCTCGAGCTGCAGCGGTCTTACAAAGAGAGCAATCCAGCCTTGTACAACGCTGCCAAGCGGGTGAATAGCCGCTTTAAGCTGCTCCGCAAGGCCAGCGAGAACGAGGAGCGTATCGTCGGCTCCCAGCAGCCGGAGATGATGGTGGAACTGTTGGAGGATTTTGCGCTGCAAGCCGAGGCTGAGCTTATGACCGGTAAGAGTGGTGAAGAGGCGGAGGCGCTGCTTGAGAGTTATTTTGCTGTACAGGCTTATCTGCGCATTTCCAAGCTGTATGATGAGCGGTTTGTGACGTATGCGGAGCTGAGTCAGAGTGAGGTATATCTCAAGCTGTTCTGCCTGGACCCATCCTATTTGCTGCAGCAGGCCGGCAAGAACTATCGGTCAAGCATCTTGTTCTCGGCAACATTGATGCCGCTCGGCTATTACCGCGACATGCTTGGAGCTGAAGAGGAGGATTATAGCTTATCCATCCCTTCCCCCTTCTCAGCAGACCAGCTGGACATGAGAGTAATGCCGCTGTCTACCCGTTATAAAGATCGGGAGCGCAATCTGGAACCGATAGTCAGGATGCTGGTGGAACTCGTGCAGGAGAAGCCGGTGAATACGCTGGTTTTTCTACCATCTTACCCCTACATGCAGGACATTCATGCAGCCTTCACTAGACTGAATCCGGAAGTGAGAACATTGCTTCAGGGACAAGGCATGAGTGAGGAGCAGCGCGAGGCTTTCCTGGAGGCGTTCCAGTCCGATGCGAAGGCTCCTATAGTGGGATTTGCCGTCATGGGAGGCATCTTCTCGGAAGGCATTGATCTGAAGGGAGAAAGGCTTTCCAGCGTGGTGGTAGTCGGCGTCGGACTGCCGCAGTTATCCTTCGAGAACGATATCATTAAAGATTATTTCGATCGGACTGGTAAGCGGGGGTACGATTACGCTTATGTGTACCCGGGAATAAATAAAGTGCTGCAAGCCGGCGGGCGCTTGATCCGCTCGGAGCAGGATAGCGGCACGCTTACACTCGTGGACGACCGGTTCCTGAACCGTCAGTACGGACTGCTGCTTCCGGATGAATGGCGACGCTTTCGGAGAATCTAACACTAGGAAGATGTTGACACGCAGAATCACAGGTCCTATAATACGGATTATATTAAGCAAGCATAAAGGAGGCTGATGTCAAAATGAGTAACTTACAGAATGTACGTGTTGCGTTGTCGGCATCGGTCTCTTCGGACGGAAAGTTCTAACTGGTTATTGGAATAAGGCGACATTTGAGCGTGCCTTTATTTCCTTTGACCTCAAGGAACCCGTAGGAGACCGTGAATGGTATCCTGCGGGTTTCTTTATGTCTATCCAGAAGTTGTGTGTCCCCGATGATTCGTTATGTTCAGACCATCGAGCAGATTCACTTCGATTTAGTCATCAAGTATGAGCCGCAGATACCGGAGTCTGTGGCTTTTTTATATGCAAAAAAACAAAACCCAATCAAACCATTAAAATCTTGATCAGGATAAGGGGAAATTAATCATTTTGAATAAACCAAACATGAAGCAGTTAGAAGCATTGGGATGGAATGAACGATGGAATGAAGCGGCGCTTCAAGTGCCGAGACAAGATAAGGTCTTAGAGCCAGCCAGGATTTCTGCTCAGTTCTCGAAGCAATACCGGATCGTGGCTAAGGATGGCGAGCTGGCAGCGGTCGTTACCGGTAAATATGAATATGAGGCGGAAAGAAAGAGTGATTTCCCTGCCGTTGGCGACTGGGTGATGGTAGAGCGGCTGCAAGGAGAATCACGGGCAGTCATTCATAAGCTGCTCCCTCGTCAAGGAGCCGTAACGCGCAGGGAAGCGGGTACCGTTCCAGATGAACAGGTGATTGCCGCGAATGTCGACACGGTATTTATCGTCAATGCGCTGAATAAAGATTTCAATGTTCGCCGGATTGAACGCTACCTGATTGTCGTCTGGGAGAGCGGGGCGACGCCAGTAGTCCTGCTGACCAAAGCGGATCTATGTGAGACGGTAGATGAGTATGTATCGCAGGTAGAGGCAGTTGCCCCGGGTGTACCGGTTCATGCCGTCAGTTCCCTGATGGATCAGGGGAAGGAACAACTATTGCCCTACTTGGTCCCGGGCAGTACCGTTGCGATAGCAGGAACATCAGGCGCAGGGAAGTCGACGCTCCTGAATTGGCTTTCCGGCCAGGAAATGCAGCGAGTTCAAGGAATACGGGAGGATGACGCCAGAGGCCGTCATACAACCACGCACCGGGAATTGTTCGTACTGCCTGGCGGGGTGATCATGGTGGATACCCCAGGCATGCGTGAGCTGCAGCTATGGGATTCGGAAGAGGGGCTGCAAACGGCTTTCTCTGATATTACAGAACTGGAGCAGCAGTGCAAGTTCCATGACTGCCGTCATGAAACGGAATCGGGATGCGCGGTTCAAGCAGCTTTGCAGGATGGGACACTGGATGCCAAGCGATATATGAATTATCGGAAGACCGAGCGTGAGTTGGCTCATATGGCGCGGAAGGAAAGAATGAGCGCCAGGAAGCAGAGCAAGAATACGGGTAAGCAGGGGCGCAAGAAGGGTAGAGATCATAGCGGGGCGTATGGTCGACATCTATTAGACGAAGAATAAATATCAAAGGCAATCAACCGAAGTCACTTGACTTCGGTTTTCTTTAGGAATATAGTTAGGTAGCCGAATAAATAGTTAACCTAACTAATTTAGAGAAAGTGCATTTTTTAATCCGGAAAGAGGTGGCCCAGTGAATGATGAACCGCACCTAGATCTGCATACACGATATCAAGATGGCGAAGCCGAACGCATGGCTAAGGAGCGAATCCGGAGGGAGAATAACCATGAAGGTAGCATAGCTAACAGGCTCTTGCACAGCATTCGGATGTTTCAGAAGCAGGAATGGGATCAGCAGATGATTTCCGGTCATACACCAGGTGAAATTCGCGTGCTGATTGGACTTAAGCGTTGTGGGAGACCGGATGGGCCTGGCATGAAGGTGTCGGAAATCAGCGAGATGATGAACGTTACATCACCGACGATTACCCAGTTCATTAATGCCTTGGAATGCAAGGGGCTCGTGGAGCGGGTGATGGATCAGCGCGACCGCCGTGTCGTTCGCGTCCAGATGACCGCTGCTGGCGAGGAAGTGGTAACCCAGGCGTTTGCGAATCTGCACCAGCACTTTAACGGTCTCGTTGAATACCTGGGTGAAGAGGCCAGCGTCAAATTGACGGAATTGTTAACCAAGGTTTATGAGTATAAAGCCCAAGCGGGCAAGAATAAACAAACCTCGGAAGATGAATAGGGGGTGGGCTCTTGTTACAACTGTTTCGATATATGAAGCCTTATAAGACAGCTGTGTTTTTTGTTTTGTTGTTTACTTTTTTTCAATGTTTGTCCGAGTTGTATCTGCCTACCTTAATGGCGGATATTGTCGATGTCGGCATCGTTGAAGGGGATATCCCTTATATATGGACCGTTGGCGGCTTTATGTTATTAGTTGCTTTGGGGGGGATGGTCTGTTCCATCATAGCCAGCTACTTGGCGTCCAAATCGGCAGCCGGTTTCGGCAAAATCCTGCGCGGTCGTGTTTTTTCGCATGTAGAGAATTTCACGCTGCAGGAGTTTGACAAGATCGGTACAGCTTCTCTGATTACACGGACCACGAATGACATCACCCAAGTGCAGCAAGTTACGATCATGATTCTGCGGATGATGGCGATTGCACCGATGATGTGTATCGGAGGCATCGTCATGGCATTGTCCAGGGATACTGGCCTGACAACGGTGCTGCTGGTCGTGCTTCCCGTGCTGGCGCTGACGATATTCCTGATTGCTAAGAAGGGAATACCGCTCTTCAAAGCGATCCAGACCAAGATCGATACGCTTAGCCGGGTCGTTCGGGAGAGTCTGACTGGCATCCGGGTCGTTCGTTCATTTAACCGTGTGAAGCATGAGACTGCACGCTTTAATGATGCGAATGAGGATCTTACGGCAACGTCTATCAAAGTGAACATCATCATGGGGGCCATGATGCCCGTCATGATGCTGGTCATGAACTTCGCTACTCTGGCTATCGTTTGGTTCGGGGGTCAGCGCATCGATAAGGGGCATATGATGGTTGGCGATTTGATGGCATTTCTTCAATACGCCATGATGATTATGTTCTCGTTAATTATGTTGTCGGTCATGTTCGTCATGATCCCGCGTGCCCAAGCATCCGCGGTTCGCATTCAGGAAGTGCTGAATATGGCGCCTGAAATTCATGATCCCGAACAGCCGCACAATGCAGGACGCCAACGCGGCACCCTGACATTCGAGGATGTTACCTTCTATTATCCGGGCGCGGAGGAGCCGGCGATCAGCCATATTTCCTTTGAAGCTGGTCCTGGGGAAGTGACGGCTATTATTGGTGGAACGGGCTCAGGCAAGTCCACGTTGATCAGTCTGATCCCTAGGTTCTATGATGTGACCGAAGGCCGGATACGGGTCAATGGTACTGATATCCGCGAGATGACCCAGAAGGACCTAAGAGAGCGAATCGGCTTCGTGCCGCAGAAAGCGCTGCTGTTTACCGGCACGATCGCAGAGAATATTCGTTATGGCAAGGAGGAAGCCACCGAGCAGGAGATTCAGCGAGCGGCCGAGATTGCGCAAGCTGCCGACTTCATCCATGCGATGGATGGCGGGTATGAGGCTGAGATTAGTCAAGGCGGAAGCAACGTCTCCGGCGGGCAGAAGCAGCGGTTATCAATTGCGAGAGCGCTCGTTAGGCAGGCGGAGATCTATGTATTTGACGACAGTTTCTCCGCGCTCGATTATAAGACGGATGCGAAGCTACGCGCAGCCTTGCGCCAGGAAATCACGGATGCCTCCGTGTTGATTGTGGCGCAGCGAGTAAGCACGGTTATGGATGCTGACCGGATCATTGTCCTGCATGAAGGAAAGGTGGCTGGGATGGGGACGCATGATGAGCTGATGAGCACAAGCGAGGTATACCGCGAGATCGTAACCTCCCAGTTGTCAGAGGAGGAGATCGCTTGAGTGAGAAGCAGCGGAAAGGGCATCCGGGACCAGGCGGTCCATTTGGCGGACCTCACGGCCCGGGAATGCCCGGAGCGAAGGCAAAGGATTTCAAAGGAACTTTCAAGCGGTTGGCACGCTACCTTAAGCCGCATAGCGGTAAGCTGCTTATCGTATTGATTGCAGCGATTCTCAGCACGATCTTCAGCATTGTGAGTCCGAAGATTTTGGGTAATGCGACAACCATTCTGTTCGACGGCTTATTGGCTCGAATGCAAGGGGATCCGAATGCCAGCATTGACTTTGCGGCCATCCAGCTCATTATGTTATGGCTGGCAGGATTATATATCCTCAGCTCATTGTTCGCATATATTCAGCAGTACGTGATGGCAGGGGTCGCTCAGCGAACGGTATACGATTTACGGAAAACGGTGTACGACAAGCTGGGCAAACTGCCGCTGAAGTACTTCGACTCCCGTACGCACGGGGAGACGCTCAGCCGGGTGACGAACGATATGGACAATATCAGCAACACACTCCAGCAGAGCTTGATGCAGATGATCACGTCGCTTGTAACCCTTGTCGGTGTCATCGTCATGATGCTGACGATCAGTCCATTGCTGACGCTGGTTGTCATTCTGACATTACCGCTTAGCGTGATCGTAACGATTCTGGTTGCCAAGCGATCACAGGGACATTTTGTCGCGCAGCAGAAGCATCTTGGTGATCTGAATGGACATGTGGAAGAGATGTATACGGGGCACCGGGTGGTGAAGGCTTTCGGCCGGGAGCAACAGTCCTTGCAGAAGTTCGATCAGGTCAACGATAAATTGTATGAAGCGGGCTGGAAATCCCAATTTATCTCCGGAGCCATCATGCCGCTCATGAGTTTTGTTGGCAACATCGGGTATGTAATCGTCAGCGTTGTCGGAGGTGTGCTCGTGACCCGCAATGCGATCCAGATCGGTGACATACAGGCTTTCATCCAATATTCGCGCCAGTTTACGCAGCCGATCACGCAGTTGGCCAATATTGCGAACGTGATTCAGTCCACGATTGCTTCGGCTGAACGCGTATTCGAAGTGCTTGATGAGGAAGAAGAGGTGGCTGAGGATAGCGCACCGAAGTCGATTCGCTATCCTCAGGGAGATGTGTCTTTCCAAGGTGTAAGTTTTGGCTACAAGGAAGGCCAGCATTTAATCGAGGATATGAATGTGGATGTACGACATGGGCAAACGGTAGCGATTGTGGGTCCAACCGGGGCGGGCAAGACCACGCTCATCAATCTCCTCATGCGGTTCTATGAAATCAATGCAGGCAGGATTACAATTGATGGGACAGACATCACGTCCATGGAGCGCGGCGAGCTGCGCAGCTTGTTCGGCATGGTGCTGCAGGATACCTGGCTCTTCAACGGCACTATTCGGGAGAACATCGGTTATGGCCGGGAGAACGCAACGGAAGCAGAGATTATTCGCGCAGCCGAGGCTGCCCATGCGGATCACTTTATCCGAACGCTGCCAGATGGGTATGACACGATATTGAACGAAGAGGCTTCCAATATATCGCAAGGTCAGAAACAACTGCTCACGATTGCCAGAGCGATCCTTGCCGATCCGGCGATCTTGATTCTGGATGAGGCTACGAGCAGCGTAGATACCCGTACCGAGCTGTATATTCAGAAAGCAATGAACGATTTAATGAAGGATCGTACCAGCTTCGTTATTGCCCATCGCCTATCTACAATACGTGATGCCGACCTGATTCTGGTCATGAACAACGGCAGCATCGTCGAGAAGGGAAATCACCATGAACTGCTCGAACAGGGTGGCTTCTATGCCGACCTGTACAATAGCCAGTTCAGTGATCAGCCAGAGGTAGGTTAAACTGTTCATATTATCAAGCGCGGCGGGGTGTTCCTGAGATAGCTTATCTACTCAGGAACACCCCGATTTATATTCATGTCCACTAGTCTCTTCCATATGCTCTTGCCTCTGATCATAGATTCCTAAGAAAGGGTAATAATAACCACGAGCAAGCTGATGGATGGGGGGAAGTGCCATGAAATTCAACCGTGCCTTACTATTGTACAACCGCAATGCGGGCCAGCAAGAGATTGTTCAGCAGCTAGCCGCTATTATTCCCATATTGGCAGGGGAGATCAAGGAACTCGTCTTATACCAGACCACCGAGCCGGGCGAAGGTGAGCAAGTATGCAGGGATCGGGGAGAGCGGTTTGAGCTTATTCTGATCATGGGCGGAGACGGCTCGGTTCATGAATGCGTCAACGGTATCGTTATGCTTGAGCTCCGCCGGTTATCGGTATTTTGCCTGCCGGCACCTGTAACGATTTTGCGCGTTCGCTTGAGTTACCGATCGATTTGATGGAAGCTGCGCGCGATTTGATGCTCGGTCATACGCATGAACTGGATATCGGGAAGGTGAACGACCGGGTATTCACCAATTTTTTTGGAATTGGCTTGATTACGGATACTTCTGAGAATATTAATTCTGAGCTCAAGGGAACGCTCGGCAGGCTTAGTTATTTTATAAGCACGCTCCAGACGGTTCGCACGACAGAGCCCTTTCGTTATGGGGTGGAGCTGGATGGACACACCCGCACTGGAGACGCTGTCATGATCTATATATCGAATGGTCGTTCACTTGGGACGCAGACGCTGCCATTTTCCAGAGAATCACTTCATGATGGTCTGCTTGACGTGCTGATCATAAAGGAGGCAGGCATTCCGCTGCTAAAGGAGCTTCTTGGCCGCAAAGTTCAAGGAGAATGGAAACCGGACAACGATCGTATTGAGTACGTGCAAGCTGCTTCGGTTCGTCTCACAACGGATCACCCGATGCGGGCTGATACTGATGGGGAAGTCTATATAGAAGTTCCTGCAGCAATAACTATAATGCCGCGAGCACTCCGGTTTTTGACCGGTTTTAAGTGATCGAGCAGGCATATTGTAAGTTGCAATTTCATATGGTTCTTTTATAATGATGTTTATGTTTATATCTTTAAAGGGAGCCATGATCTTTGAATAAGTCCGAACGGAACCGAATTACGGAGGAGCTTCTACGTCGGTCGGGCAGCAGCGTCACCGTAAGCATGGAACCATATTTTCCAGGGGGCCGGTTAATCGGCGGGAAGTATGCCATGAACTCGCATAGTGTGACCATGTATACCGAAGTCATCCGCCAGCAGTGTCTGCAACTGTTTGGCACACTTGAAGTCGAGCACGCTTATTATGCGGTTGTGTTTGCACATGAGCTGGGTCATTCCGTAGATTTTACGCTGACTGATTTATGTGATCGGTTAGATGATTCAGCGGATGAAGGCGACCAGAAGCAGATTGCGTTGCAAATCGAGGAGAATGCTTGGAATAATGCCATGCCCTGGATCCAGGATATCGATCCGAATTTCGTCGGTGTAATCATGGATCGTTCGTTGGCTGCATACCGTGGTGAGATTACATCGTTGACTGTCTGAGGACGGTCGCTTACCAAACCAAGCAGTAGGACAAGATAGTTAACGATTAAGATAGGGACTGAAGTGCCAGCCGCGCATGCGGCCGGTACTCCAGTCCCTTTTTGCTGTGTGTATTGCTTATATCAGGTTTCCTGCTCCAACTTCCTAAGCGGCTCAATGGCTGGTCCCTCCAGCACCTCACCATCATATCGGAAGCGTGAACCGTGACATGGACAGTCCCATGACCGCTCACCTTCGTTCCACTCGACCTCGCAGCCCAGATGCGTACAAGTGGTGTCCACGAGATGGAGGTTGCCTTGATCATCTTTAAATGCTCCTGCTCGTTTGCCGTTATGGCGCACGACAGCCCCCTCACCAAGCGACAACTCCGTGATATCTGCATGGGTTAAGTCCACTTTACCGGCTACGAAATCCTTGGCAACGGTAGCGTTCTGGACGATGAAATTTTTGATGCCTGGATCTGCCTTGAACCGTGAGGGGCTGTACAGCTCAGCGTACCGGTTCGACCTGCCCAGAATTTGATCGCTGATGATATGGGCGGCCAGTGTACCCGTCGTCATTCCCCACTTCCGGAAACCTGTGGCGACTAGGACTCGGTCCTTACTGGAGGTGATGGGGCCGATATATGGCAGATTGTCCAGCGTCATCAAATCCTGCGTGGACCAGCGGTATGGCACGGAAGAAGCGCCCAGCATATGTCCTGCGAACAAGCTCAGGTTCTCGTAGTGCTCATGGGTGTGAATGCTTCGTCCTGTTGCATGGTTCTCTCCGCCAACGATAACATGCTCTTCTCCGTTGTAGGTAACGGATCGCAAGGAGCGGGAAGGCTGATCCACGCTCAAGTACATGCCTCCAGGATATGTGGTTTCAGGCTTGACGGCGATAGCATAAGAACGCTCCGCATGCAGCCTCGTAAAGTATAAACCTCCTCCGTCATAGAAAGGGAAGTGGGAGGCGGATACGGCATATTCGCACGTAATTTTATGTCCGCCACGTTTGGTGAATAGCGTGATAGGGCCATCGGATTCTATTTTTTCATCCATGGTTGTGTTTTCATAGACCCTTCCACCGAGCTTGAGGAATTGCTCCGTCATATGTTTCAGGAACGCCAGTGGGTGAAATTGATATTGGCCCGGCATCTTGATGGAGCCGCGGCTTGGAATTGGGAGAGGGAGATGATCTATCCATTCGCCCGGTATGCCAAGCCGCTCATATGCCTTCATCTCATCTTCTAATTTATTTCGGAACTGCTCGTCCTCTTGCACATAGATATAAGCATCTTCAAGCTTGAGTCCGTAGTGGTCCTCTTCAGCACCAATGATGCTTCGAATGAACTCGATAGCCTCCCGATTCCCTTCGTAATACATACGGGCTTGTTCATCCCCGAAATGACTCGACAATTCGTGATAGATCATGCCATGTTGTGCAGTGACCTTGGCCGTCGTAAATCCGGTTGCCCCGTTCAGGATGCGACCTGCATCAAGCAGCACGACGGTTTTACCGGCTTTGGCTAGCAAGTAGGCTGTCGTCACGCCGGTAATGCCTGCTCCGATGACGGCAACCTCCGTGTTAATGTCCTCGGCAAGGCGGGGATACGATGAGAATTCCGTTGTTGCTCTCCATAAGGACTCCGGGTATCGCGGAAGTTCCTGAAACGATTGATTGGATACATTCATGCTTATTCCTCCTCAACATTAAGCGAACCGAATCGATTGTCACCACTAAAATAGATGTCTTGTTCTCATTATTACCACGAATGAATCATTAGAAACGAAAGGGCGGCACATAACGCGTGTACTCTTTTTTTCAGATTAAACGCTCATAATTTGGGAGCATTACGCAGAAGCTAAGGCTCAAGCGGAAGATTCGGCATTCTATGAAAATGAGGGATTCTATATGGCCAGCACGCAGAAACTCGATGCAGAACAAGTCAAACAATGGCTGCAAACACGGCTTCACGACGTTGCGGATCTCGAGCAGCGCGCGATGAAGTGTGAGGACGAGCAGACTTATTTAATGTATATCAAAAGCATGAGTAATCCGCTGTCCGTACACGAGAACCTGGTTAATCGATTTTATGAGCTGGGGTCGGAGGATCTTTACGAAGAATATATTCGATCTTTCCCCTCCAGCAGTGAAGCGGAGGATCAGGAAGAGATCGTTCGCCTGCTCCTTAAAGGCTATGTTGTTGTTATCGTTAATGGAAAAGTACTGTTGTTCGATGCCGTGCTCGTACTTACCAGCTTTATTCAACCGGCGAGCACGGAGAACGTCATACAGGGACCCGACGATTCGTTCACAGAGAATATTGAGATCAATCTGAATTTGATACGCCATCGTTATCAGACCACGGATTTGAAGGCTGATTTCATGAGTGTCGGCAAAATCTCACAAACCAGGGTCATCATTATGTACGACGATAAGAAAGTGGACAAAGGCGTGTTAAAAGAGCTCAAAAAACGTTTATCTGAGCTGAAGTCGGACATCCTGCAATCCGCGTCCGAGATTGAGAAACATACGATGCATCCAAGCTCCGCCTCTTCCCCACGCTGATGTTAACCGAGCGGCCCGATCGGACGGTTATGAATATTTCCCAAGGGAAAATTGCTGTGCTTGTGGACTCTACCGGTTATGCGATTCTGCTGCCGGCCATATTCAATGATTTCTTCACGGCGATGGATGACAAGATTCAGTTGCCGCCGATTGGGTGGTTCTTAAAGGGCGTTCGTTATATCGCTTTGTTCGTAACCGTATTGATGCCAAGCTTCTATGTGGCCTTTACATCGTACAACCCGGAGATACTCAAATTGCAGATAACCCTTCTGGTTGCTGGGAGTCGTGCTACCGTCCCATACCCGTCTTTCTTTGAGGTGCTGTTCATGCTGCTGGCGATGGAATTCTTGACCGAGGCGAGCGTTCGGTTACCTAAAGCGATCGGTCAGACGGCAACCACGGTAGGCGGTCTCATTCTTGGAACAGCCGCAACAGAGGCGGGGCTCGTGAGTAACGTTATGATCATTTTGGTTGCGGCAGTGGCAATTACGAATTTTGTCATCCCGATCAATATGATGAGTTCAGGCATCCGGGTGACCAAATATTTGTTCATCGTGCTGTCGATCTTGTTCGGGCTGGTAGGGATCGTCCTGGGCATGATAGCGATGATTCTGTATCTGACGAGTCTTCGATCCTTCGGTCAACCTTATCTGAGAATGTTCTCGATGGATTGGAAGCGGAAGGGGGATCAGCAGAGTGGTTAAGAATAAATATTTCTATTACCTCTTTCTGCTCAATGCATCGATCAACCTGATCAATTACGTGCCGCGGATTCTGATCCAGGACCGATTCCAAGGGGCGTTAATGTCCATTTTGATTGCGATTCCGGTCGGTTTGCTCTGTATGTTCATCTTCATCAAATTGATACAGAAGTTCCCGAACGAAGGATTGCCAGAAATTCTGAATTCGACCTTTCCAAGGTGGCTCTCCACCATCTTGTTGATTCTCTATGGGTTAGGCTGGTTTTTCTCCAGTGTGATTACGCTTGTGAGCTTTGTGGATATTACTTCAAGATATATCAATCCGGATGTTGCACCCCAGATTGTGCTCATTGGTTTCCTCGTCGTCGTGGGGCTCGGGGCGAGACTGGATTCAGAGTCGCTGCTCTATGCGCTTGAGATGATTTTGTATATGGCGATGCCGCTCATTACATATATTAGCTGGCGGATTTTCAGTAATCCGTATTTCAGTTGGGATTCGGTACGGCAAGTGATCACTTATCTATGGCATCTCCCCACGTATCGGAGCTTGGCTGCGGCCACTTATATCTATACGGGATATATCAATATGGTGGTATTCAATCGAATCTTTCACAAGTTCAAGGTGAGGCATATCTGGGCGATTGGGTTGGTCAGTATACTGGCATTGGTCGTGTCGATAATTGCCCCGATCGGAATCCTGGGTGCTGACGGCGCAGGCGCGCATGTCTATCCCGCGTTCTCCACCGTCGACGCGCTTCGCATCCGGTATTTTATTATTGAGCGCATGATTTATGTGTTCTTTGTGGTGTATATGTGCCTCTCGCTCGTAAATTCCGTTATTCACTGGCATGTCGGCAAGGAGCTCATACTAGGTGGATTGGGGCAGAAAACCGAACAACCGTCCGATCTACCCAAAGATATTCGTAAGAAACGCAAGTTGGAGTGGTGGGTACTTGGAGTGTTTGCGAGCATCACTTTCTGCGCAATGGTTATCATTAACCAATACACGCTGAATGACATGGCGATCGTTTTTCTTGACGTGCGTTTCGCCGGCGAGTTTGTATTGCTTGCCCTTCTGTCAGCTGCTCTTTGGAGAAGAAGGAGGAAGAGAGCGTGAAGACATTGAAGAGATGGTTGGTCGTTTTCCTGTGCGGTTCCTTGATCTTTCTATCAGGTTGCGAATTTCGCGATATTGACCTAAGGCTGTTCGTCGTATCGATTGGCATCGATTTATCGGAGAATCCCCAGATGTACCGTTTTACGTTTAAGATCGCCATTCCGACAGGTGACCCGATGTCTGGTGAAGAGAAATCATTGTTGATTACGCAGGAATCTGTCAGCATTGCCCAGGCGATCCGGGAAGTGAAATCGAAGGTGGATAAAGAGCTGGATTTCGGTCATTGCAAGGGTGTCATGTACGGGGAGCCTTACGCCCGTAGGGATATTAGTAAAATCCAGGATTGGACCGTACGCCGGCGGGACATGCAACTTCTGATGTATCCGGCCGTTGCCGTTCCTACTGCCGAAGAAGTGCTGAAGGCCGAACCGCCTACCGAGCGAATTGCGGGAAATGCCATCTTTTTGGCACTAAGCGAGGAGGGGACGGAGTCTCCGTTTATAACGAAGACCTATTCCTTTGACCTGACCAGACGAATGGTGGAGCGAGGGGAGGATCCCGTGATGCCGGTCGTGGAGATTATGGGCAACAACATATTGAACATCAACCGGGTGGCACTGATGGACAAGAAGAAAGTGAAGATGATTCTAAGTCCGGATGATACCAGACTGTTCAACCTATTGGATTTACGCAATCTGAGTACGAACCTCGGAATTACAGAGAATGGAAATCTGCTTGAGATCAATACAGATCGAACGCGGGCCAAATACAAGATTCGCAAAGACAAGGCCGGTCATGAAGCTATCGATTACACGATCCGAATTACCGCAATTCTGGAAGAGAAGGAAGATCCGCAGCAATTCACACCCGAAGATCTGAAGCGAGTGGAGGATAAGTTCAACAAACATTTATCCCAGGAGATCAAGGACATGCTGGTAAAGGTGCAAAAGACTGGTCTTGATCCCCTTGGCTTCGGTCTCCGGTACGGAGGAACGCACTGGAATAACAACACGGAGATGGAGGAATGGGCGGACATGTACCCTCAGATCAAGTTTAATGTCAACGTCAAGGTTACGATTAAATCCACGGGATATAAGCGTTAGCGGAAGCCTGCCTATTATGGAGGAAGATGTTACAATAACAGGGAAGCATCTATCTTGTATGAAGGAGGTTTCACAGATGGAGTTTAGAAGATTGGGCGGAAGCGGCCTTAAGGTCAGTGAAATCAGTCTCGGCAGCTGGCTTACGTATGGCGGGTATGTGGAGCGGGAGAATGCCGTCAAATCGATACAGACCGCATATGGTCTGGGTGTGAATTTCTTTGATACGGCGAATGTGTACGAACAGGGTGCAGCTGAAGTCGTGGTGGGTGAGACCCTGCGAGCATTCCCACGGGAATCGTATGTACTAGCAACGAAAGTGTTCGGGAAGATGGGGGATGGCCCCAATGATCTCGGATTGTCTCGCAAACATATTAAAGAGCAGTGCGATGCAAGCTTGAAGCGGCTTGGAACCGATTATATCGATATTTATTATTGCCACCGTTACCATGAGGAGACGCCGCTGGAAGAAACACTGCGGGCTCTGGACGATCTCGTGAGACAAGGCAAGGTACTTTATGTTGGGGTGAGCATGTGGACGGCCGCCCAGATGGAAGCCGCGCTGGCTGTTGCTGACCGTTATCTGCTGGATCGGATCGTAGTAAACCAGCCACTGTACAACATGTTTGAGCGCAAGATCGAAGAGGAAATTATGCCGCTCGGGGAGAAAAAGGGGATCGGGCAAGTTGTATATTCGCCTCTGGCCCAGGGTCTTCTGACCGGTAAATATGCTTCTAGACAGGACGTGCCGGATAACAGCCGTGCATCCAAGCTTGGTGCGGACCGACTTCGAATCAGCGACGATCGCATCCAGAAGGTACAGGCGCTTGGCCGCATTGCGGATGAGCTTGGGCTTACCATAGGTCAGCTGGCATTAGCCTGGATTCTTCGTCAGGAGAACGTCTCCAGCGCGCTTATAGGCGCTAGCCGTCCGGAGCAGGTTGAAGAGAACGTGAAGGCTTCGGGGATCAAGCTGTCCTCAGATACACTGACGGTAATTGAAGAGGTTCTGAACTAGTCTAGGTTAAGATCAGATCTTGAATTTCGGGGGCAGAGCACACTTGATTTCGGCCGTTGTTCTTGGCCCGGTACAATTCACGGTCTGCTTGTTCGAGCAACGCCTTGGCATCCTTGGACCGGATCGTGTCCGGATGGACGGCAGCGCCAATCGACACCGTTATCTGAAGTCGCTTCCCGTCCTCTAGCACGAATACATGTTGTTCTACGGCCGCCCGAATTCGTTCGGCGATGGCTGCGGTTTCTTCAATCGTGGCCTCCGGCACCAAGACGGAGAACTCTTCCCCTCCGTTGCGTGATACTTCATCGAAGGAACGGGAATAATCTCTCAGCACTTTGCTGAGCTGTTGCAGAACGACATCTCCGGCCGCATGGCCGTAGGTGTCGTTTATTCGTTTGAAGTGATCGATGTCCACGACAAGCACCCCAAGCCGTTCGCTGAAGTGCTGGGCCTCCAGAAAACGTTCGGACAGCAATTGTTCGAATTGTCGCAGA
Organism: Paenibacillus sp. JCM 10914; assembly: GCF_001315105.1. Taxonomy (GTDB): domain Bacteria; phylum Bacillota; class Bacilli; order Paenibacillales; family Paenibacillaceae; genus Paenibacillus_AQ. Next base: position 121,564 of record NZ_BAZR01000008.1, read on the forward strand.
TTGTTCAAGCTGGTGAGGTGATCGGTCTGTGCATTTTTTTTCATCTGCAGGAACAGTTGGTTGGAAGTGTTAATATACTCTGTCAATACGTAGATGAACATGGTAGCCAGTACCGTGATGATCAGATGTTGAGTGAAAACGTTAAGTACCTTGGCGTGATCCTGGATATTCATCCACATAATAAACAGGAGGATGACCATGCTGGAAGTGCTCATGATCAGCATCATGTAAAATCGGTTCCAGCTTGTTCGTGAGAGCGTGCCGCAGATGATCCCGATTAACAGCATGCCGATGCCGGCAATGAGCGAGGAGAGCGACAGGCCGAACAGCAGCATACGTCCAATGGCAATCAGCAGACCCGCAATCAGGAGGGCAGCCAACCTAAATAAGTAGCGATCACTACAATCGCCAAGTGACGTAAATCAGCAAAAAAACGAGGGTCGATCGGAAACGAGTAGTACATTAGTATAATGCCGTAGATGCCAAATAACAGCCCGGCATTAATCTTCACGGTGGTGGAGGGCGACGTGACCCCGGTTACATAGCGCTTGGATAACAAGCCGGAGGCATATAGGAATGTGACGAGTATGCAGAAATTGGTGAACAATATATTAGTCATGGGACGAATTTCATTCCTTTCAAGTACCCCTGTCAGCGCGGACAGGGCCAAGAGGACAGTCATCCCTATTTTATCGGATAATGGAATTGTATGTCGAATAGTAAATACGGTTTCCCGATTTTTTCTGAATTTATTGCACGGTTTGCAAAGGAAGGCGCACTTCGAACGTCGTCATCTCGGTATTGCTTGTGACATGTATGGTCCCGTGATGGGCGTCAATAATTGCCTTCACAATCGCCAAACCCAGCCCGGAACCACCGGTCTGCGTTGTTCGGGATTCATCCACGCGGTAGAATCGCTCGAAGAGATGTGGAATCGCATGCTGTGGGATAGGTGAGCCATAATTGATGACTTGTACGATGGCATGAACGGAATCGCGGGCTACGTTTAGATCGACTCTTCCCGCATCTTTGCCGTGTCTGACTGCATTGGCGAGCAGGTTCTCGAAGGTGCGCATTAATTTATCTCCATCCGATGAGATCATAATCTTCTCTGTGGACGGGGTAAAGACGACCTTAACCTGATCCGTCTGCCCGGGTAAGGAGAAGTCCACGGCCAGTTGGCCGAGTAGTTCCACCAGATTGATATCTGCCCGATTGATAGGGGAGTACCCCATCCGCGTGTATTCGAACAGATCGTTCACGAGCCGGCCTAACCGAAGAGACTTATCGTAGGCAATATCCGTATAATAGCGTAGTTCAACCTCATCTTTATACTGATCCTCATTGACTAGACGCAGATAGCCGATAATGGACGTGAGCGGGGTACGCAGATCGTGGGATACGTTGCTGATCAGCTCATTCTTGGACTGGACGGCTGTTCTCTCCTCAGCGAGCGAGAGCTTAAGCTGCGCTGCCATCTGATTGATCTGTACCGCCATTTGTCCAAGCTCATCGCTCGAGCTTACGACGATCTCTTCGTCCAGCTCACCTCTGGCTAACCGTTTGGTGCCGAGCATCAGTTGATTGATCTGACGAATGGTTCCTTGGCTGAGCAGCATTACTATACCAATAAAGAGCAGGATGCCAATCACGGTCGCGACAACGGGGAACCCGAAGAAATTCTGCAAGGATCGATTGACATAGAACAGGCTCTGCACCCACGATTCCCGCCACATCTCCTTCCCAATCAACCGCATCAATTGCTGCGTAATGAACAGAATGGCTAACGTTAAGGCACCGCTGAGAAAGAACAGCATAATGATTTTCCACTGAAGTTTACGCATGAATCTTATACCCAACTCCCCAGACGGTTTGAATGAGCTTGTACCCCAATTCTTTCTCAAGCTTGTCTCTCAGATTACTGATATGGACCATGACGGTATTGTTAGACACATAATATTTCTCTTTCCATACCTGTTGAAAAATATCCTCGCTGCTGAAGATTCGCCCTGGCTGGCGTGCAAGCAAATAGAGGATATCGAACTCGCGAGCCGTGAGTGCGATCGCTGTACCACTTGCTGTCACTTCATGGGTGGAGCGATTGATTTCAAGTCCGTCGATGCGCAGCCGATCGCTCTCCCCTTGTTGCAGTCCGGGGTTATATTGGGTGGAGCGGCGAAGCAGTGTTTTGACACGCGTGGTTAACTCGAGTGGATTGAACGGCTTGATCATATAATCATCGGCACCGGTCATCAGTCCCAGTATTTTATCCATGTCCTCGCTCTTGGCGCTCAACATCAGAATCGGAATCGGGGAAGTTTCCCTGATTTTGCGGCACGTGTCAATTCCGTTAAGTTTGGGCATCATCACATCCAGGATAACGAGATCCACGGTATCCGGATGTTCCTTCAACGTGAGCAAGGCTTCTTCGCCGTCGTGTGCCTGCAGGACGCGATATCCTTCATTCTCCAGATAGATTGTGATCAATCCGGATATTTCTTTATCGTCATCTACGATTAATACGTTTCGCATAAGGCCCTCCAAATGAATCGGTAAATTACCATACTTCTGTGCGGCTGATAGAAACAGTGTTCCCACAAACAAACGCTCTATTTATATTGTACATGATTAGAACAAGTTTGAAATCAGACTCGGAATAGCCGCACGCCGATTAAATCCATAATCCATCAACTTTTTCGTTTCAGCAAATCGTTGATCAGGATTGCTTGTCCCCATAACAACCGTAATGAGCCGGCTTCCATTACGGGATGCCGTTCCGGTGAAGCAATACCCGGCAGAGCCCGTGTAACCCGTCTTAAAGCCATCATTTCCGTCATAAGCATGGGGCTCTCCCGGCAGCATGAGATTGGTGGTGTGAAGGGAGATTCCTTTTTGAGACCATGAAAGGTCGGGCTGTACAGTTACATCGAGCAGCTCCGGATGATGATTCATCAGCCATCTGGCGAGCGTTGCTGCATCTCGGGCGGTCATGACGGTATCCTGCTGGGCGGCCGCCTCGGCAAATGGAAGTAGATCGGCTGCGGGCAAGCCGGATGCGTTGGCGAATACGGTCCGGCTTGAAAGCCCGATTTCTTTGGCCCTTCGGTTCATCTCCGCCACGAATGTGGTCTCACTGCCGTGGATGAACTCGGCGATGGCTACAGCGGCATCGTTAGCCGAGTGGACAACTAATGCATCGAACAGCTCTTTTAATGTATAAGTGTCACCTTCGTTCATTCCGATCCGAGAGCCTGGTACTTCCGCGGCGTAGCGACTGATGTGCACGTTGTCATTCCATTGGCGCTTTCCTGAGCTGACAGCATCCAGTGTGAGCAGTTCCGTCATCATTTTGGACATGCTTGCAGGCGGGAGTGGAAGATCAGCATGGCGCGAATACAGAATCTTGCCGGTATCGGCATGCATCAGGATGGCCGAGCTCGCTTTGATGGAGGGCGGAATAAATACGTTCAATATGTAAACCGCGAGGACCATGATGCCCAGAATCAGAACAAATAAAATATAGACAGTCTGACGCTGGTGTTTCCTCGTTGATGTAGAGTGTACTTCTGATGGCGTATCCATGCGGGTCTTAACTCCTTTCGTAACGCTGGGATTCGTATGCATCTGTAATCAAGTTTAACTCTGCAAGCTAAAGGAATTGTAAACGGAACCTTAAGAAAACTTTAAGTTTGTCTTCCTATATAGATTGAACTAAACAGTAAATGCTCGATACATATATCAGGATTTAATATGCGGGTTGACCTGAGCATGATTAGGATTTATACTTGATCTAAAAATAAATTAAAAGGGTGAATACCTTGAAAGCTCTAAATCTAACCACACAACGCCAAGCGGTATATGATGTTCTGCGAGAGTCGCATGATCATCCGACGGCTGCTGACATCATGAACCGGCTGGTGGAGAGAGGATATAATTTAGCGTACGGGACCGTGTATAATTCCCTGCGTTACTTGACGGATAAGCAGTTAATTCGAGAACTCAAGCTCGGCGAAAGCGCAAGTCGTTATGATGCCCGGACTGACGAGCATCAGCACATTATTTGCGAAGTATGCGGCAAGGTGGATGAGGTCATGACCGAAGTGCCGGAAGATTGGTCGACACAAGTAGCAGGTGAAACGAACTACATCATCCATCATGCGCACGTTGTATTCGGGGGGGTGTGTCCAGAATGTCAAGCCAAACGCAAGAGATCATGAACCCGGGAGCAGGAAGCTATCCGTTCCCGAACTGGAAATCAGACAGTGTGTACACGAGACCAGATAATGGTATTGCCATAGGCGATGCTTGTCTCACCACGCTGCGGGCAGCTCTGCTGACCCGATCACCCGGACGTGTTCAGGAGATGTTCATTACATTGACGGAGAACTGTTTCGAAGTGATGTTGTTCCGCAAATGGGAACCAAGGCTTCAGTCGGCACTGCATACCGGTCTGATCATTGCGGATATGACCGGGTGCCGCAATATCGTGGCTTTTAATAAAGAGAAGGAATTGCTGCTTCTGGATCATTCAACGCTTCCAATTCTTTATCTGGTCAGTGAGGAACTGATGAGCAATGCCAGCGCAAGTCTGCTGAATGAAGAACTCATGATCTGGCCCGCCGTATCGAAGGATACGATGCTGTATCAGGTGCAGCGAACGATCCGATTATTTGCGCCAGCAGCAGGTAATCAAGAAGATGGATCCTTGCGAGGCCTGATGTTTAAAGATTTGATCATTGATCGTGATCGCATGACGATTCACCGTGAAGGCTTCCCGATTCATTTGACCAAGACGGAGTATCAATTGCTAATATTGCTGCTGGATAGCGAAGGCGCAGTGTGCACGCGTGAGGACCTGATGTGCAAGATCTGGGATACCGACTTCATGGGCGGCAGCAATGTGGTGGACGTGCATGTCAAAAGCTTGCGCAAAAAGCTGGGCGACAATGCCGGAGCACCGCGATATATCGCAACCGTAAGAGGAGTGGGATACCGCCTGGCGGATTAATCCCCTTCTTTTTTTGTCTGTATTCAGGCCGGATGATGCAATTGTCTACGCTTCATGCGAACTTCATAGAAGGATCATGGGACCTCATGACCTGGCAGCTGGTCCGGTGATACAATCATTTCATAAATTTAGATTCAGTCTAAAATCAATTATAGAATGATGGAGGGTTACGCATGGATCGATTAACGACTAACCAAGGGGCTCCCGTAGGAGACAATCAACATTCCAAGACAGCAGGCCGACGCGGACCGACGTTACTGGAAGACTACCACCTGATTGAGAAGATCGCCCACTTCGATCGTGAGCGGATCCCTGAGCGCGTGGTACACGCACGCGGAGCCGGAGCGCATGGCGTGTTCGTGGTAGAGAATGATATGAAGCCGTACACAAGAGCGGCGTTCCTGCAAGAGATCGGGAAGGAGACGCCGGTGCTCGTGCGGTTCTCTACCGTTATTCATGGAACGGGCTCGCCCGAGACCGCTCGCGACCCACGCGGCTTCGCAGTGAAATTCTATACGGAGGAAGGCAATTACGATATCGTTGGGAATCATCTGCCCGTCTTCTTCATCCGCGACGCCCTTAAATTTCCGGATATGGTGCATTCCTTGAAGCCATCGCCTGAGAGCAACATTCAGGAGCCAGGACGCTATTGGGACTTTATGACGTTAAGTCCTGAATCGACGCATATGATGACTTGGTTGTTCTCTGACCATGGCACGCCAGCCAATTATCGCGAGCTTGACGGTTTTGGCGTACATGCCTTTAAATGGGTGAACAGCGAAGGCAAGGTAACCTATGTCAAGTACAAGTGGGAATCCTTGCAGGGTGTACGTAGCTTAATGCCGAGGAAGGAGAGGCGCAGCAGGGCAAGGACTTCAATCATGCGACGCGTGATCTGCGCGAACACATCGACAACGGGCAAGCTCCAAAGTGGCGGTTGCTGGTGCAATTGATGACCGATGACGCGATTGATGATCTAGCATTCGATCCACTGGACCCGACGAAGACATGGCCGGAGGATCGCTTCCCGTTCGTGACCGTTGGCACAATGACACTGAACCGTAATCCGCAGAACTATTTTGCCGAAGTCGAGCAGGCTGCTTTCTCGCCAAGCGCTGTGGTACCGGGCATTGAGCCTTCCGAAGATAAGCTGCTGCAAGGCCGCTTGTTCTCCTATCCTGATACGCAGCGGCATCGCTTGGGTGCCAATTACTTGCAGATTCCGGTCAACTGCCCGTACGCTCCGGTGCGTAACCATCAGCGTGATGGCCTCATGAACGTGAACCAGGATCCGTCACCGGTCAATTACGAGCCGAACAGTTATACCTCTGGACCTGTGGAAGATCCGTCTTATCGTGAGAGTGAGGCTCCGCTCCAGGGTCATGTGACCCGCCAGCGTATCGAGAAGACCGATGATTTCACGCAGGCGGGTGAACTCTACCGTTCGTTTACTGCGGAACAGCAGGATAACCTGATTCGTAATTTGGTCGCAGATTTAAGCCAGACCAAGGACGATATCCAGCTTCGGGCGGTATGCAATTTCTATCGTGCCGATGCCGAGTATGGATCGAGAGTTGCTGCAGGATTAGGCGTCGATCTTAGCGCCTTTGTCCCTCAATCTCCTTCACTATAAGCAATCGAACCTAAATAAGAGCTTGCCCATGCCAAGCCGTTGCATGGAGATGGCAGGCAATGATATAGATCAAGATGAAGAGAGAGGCCCCTAGAATAGGGACCTCTCTCTTGCATTTCCAAGAATAAGACCTAAGTGGCTTTCACTATAGGGGCATGGCTATTATACTTGAAGCATGTGATCTAAAGCTGTACTACTCTAGGAGAGCGAGGCTTATAGAATGGCACAACATATGAAGGATCGGATCGTGGCATTGGCCGGCCCCCGCAAAGCGGCAGATATGGCCAAACTGGTTGAGAAGATGGGGGGGACAGCGTTGCTCCGTCCGGCGCAAGGTACTGTCTTTCTGGATGACGAGGTGCTCAGAGCATCGATTGATGCCTGGCTTAAACAGCCGGCGCCGTGGGCGATATTTACGACGGGAATCGGCCTGGAGGCCATATATAATACGGCGGAGCAAATGGGACTTTTGCCCGCATTGAACGAGATCTTGCAGCATACGTCGATTGCGGCTAGAGGCTACAAGACCGTAAATGCGTTGAGAAAAAGAGACCTGTCTCCGCTCGTCAGAGACGATGATGGAAGCACCATGGGTTTGATTCGTGCATTGGAGCCATACGATTTGTCTGGTCAGCGCGTATTGCTGCAGCTGCACGGCGAGTCGGCACCGAAACTGGTATCGTGGCTGGAGCAACGCGGAGCCGAGGTGCAGCAAATATTGCCTTATCAACATATTCCTCCTTTAGAAGAGGATATCTCGCTTCTTATAGATGAGATTATCGGCGCAAAGGTCGATGCCGTGACGTTCACCAGCGCCCCCCAATTTAGATTTCTGGCTGATTATGCGCGCGAGCAAGGAACGCTCGAGGCGGTACTGGAAGCCTTTCGCGGGCCGGTGCTTGCTGTCGCTGTCGGCAAGGTCACCGCGCAAGGCCTTCGCGAAGAAGGGATCGAGCGAATGGTGGTGCCGGAGGAAGAGCGAATGGGCGCGATGATGGTGACGCTTGGCCGTTATTTTGCCCAACAGTCATGATCGATTGGAGCAGAGATGCATGTAATGCATGCTCCCGTGAAATATTGATACTAATAGGAGGATAACGATGGATAAAAGAAAAGCATTGCTGCTTGGCAGCTATACACACCCGAAGTTTCATCCGTTGCAAGGAATCGATAAACAGGTGACACATCTGCTCAATGACATGTTTACGGTGCAGTGCACCGAGAATCACAAGATGTTGCATGAGAGTAATCTCTATCCCTATGAGCTATGCATCGCATACAGCGATTTATGGGACGAGCGAGTGTCACCGCGCCAAACGGCGGGCCTCTTATCGTACGTCAGCGGCGGCGGCGGTCTGTTGGTCATTCATAATGGCGTGACACTGGCGAACCGCTACGAGTTGGCACAGCTTATCGGTGCCCGCTTTGATGGCCATCCGCCGATGGAGAAGCTGTATTTCGTTCCGTCCGAGACGGAGCATGATATTACGGAAGGCGTGGAGCCGTTCGTGCTGGATGAGGAACCATACCGGTTCGTCTTTGATCCGTTTACCGAGAAGACGGTATTGCTCCATTACGAGTATGAAGGGAAGCAATGGCCGGCAGCCTGGTGTCATACATATGGTATCGGACGCGTGGTGTTCCTGATGGCAGGCCACCATGAGCCTTCATTCCTGCAACCTCAATTGCGTACGTTAATCACCCAGGCGGCCAAGTGGGCCGCGCGCGTTCCCGGCTAATAGGACGTGAGAAATAATCGGTAGGAGGGACGCTTGTGGGCGGGAGAATCCTGATCGTGGAAGATGAAGAGAAAATATCCCGGTTGTTGGAGATCGAGCTTACGAGTGAGGGCTACCAAGTGACAAAAGCCTTCACCGGACCTGATGCGCTGGAGGCATACCGCAGCCGGGAAGTAGACTTGATACTGCTGGATGTGATGCTGCCCGGGATGAGCGGGATCGAGCTGCTTCGGCGCATACGCGCCCAGGATACGCATACCGCCGTGCTGCTGCTAACCGCCAAGGGTTCGGTTGAAGATAAAGTGTCGGGACTTGATCTGGGCGCAAATGATTATATTACCAAGCCGTTTCAGATTGAGGAACTGCTGGCTAGGATTCGTGCTGCCCTTCGCCTGCAAGGCACCCAACGTATGGAAGAAGTGGAGCAGGGAGAATGGCTTGCGGCTGCGGACCTGAAGCTGAACGAGCGCACGCGCGAAGTGCTGCGTGACGGAAGGAGCATCGAGCTGACGCCGCGCGAGTTCGATCTGCTGGTTTATTTGCTGAAGAATAAGCGTCAAGTGCTGAGCCGGGATCAGATTCTGGCAGCCGTATGGGGTTACGACTATTACGGTGATACGAATGTCGTTGACGTCTATATTCGGTATGTACGCAAAAAAATCGATCAGGACAGCACGATGGAACTGATTCACACCGTCCGCGGCGTGGGTTATGTGCTGAAGGACAGTCCATGAAGCTGAGCAGCAAGATTCATCTCTATTCCTCCGTGCTGATGGCAATCATCCTGGTCGTGATGAACCTAAGCGTCTATTATGTGTTCAGCAAAATGGCGCTGGACAGCCAGATGGCGCAAGCGGAAGTGGAGGCATCCAGCATTGCGCAGGGCGTGGCTCGCTCATCTCGGTCCATTCCGATCGGCGATTTGCTGAGAAGCTACGTCCCAGCGAATGGGAAGATTCAGTTCGTTCCGGCTGATCCAAGTGCCGGCTCCCCGTCGGTCACTTCGTCCGGAGAGGATATGGAAGAGCTGCGCGTGCCGTACAGCACCGATAAACAGGTCCGGCAAATTCAGTACGAAGGGACTCGGTATGTGCTGGTCTCATTGCCCGTCATATGGAACGACGGTACAGTCTCGAACATTCAGATTTCCAGAAGTCTGGCTGCCACGATGGAGACGCTGCAAGTGCTGCGGATTGTATTGTTGGCCGTAACCGCGATAGCGCTGATTCCGATCATCGTGTCTACCCGGGTGTTAGGGCGCTTAATTATGCAGCCCATAACCGTCTTAACCCGTACCATGCAGGATATCCGTCACAGCGGACGTTTCAGGCGGATCGAGCTGAAGCAGAGCTCCAAGGATGAACTGTTCGAGATGGGGTCCGCCTTCAACGATATGATTACGCTGCTGGAGAGCAATTACGCCAAGCAGGAACAGTTCGTGTCCAATGCATCCCATGAACTCAAGACACCCCTGACGATCATCGAGAGTTACGCCAGCTTGCTGAAGCGCAGAGGACTTGGTCGACCGGAGCTGTTTCAAGAATCGGTCGAAGCCATTCATTCCGAGGCGATTCGGATGAAAGAGATGACCGAACAACTGCTGCTTCTGGCACGCAATCCGGAGGATTGGCAGGTGGAGATGGAGCGAGTGGATCTGGTCGCCTTAACCAAGTCCTCGGCCAAGGCGTTCCATGACGCATACAATCGTCAGGTCGAGGTGAAAGCCGAAGCGACGATGATGGGTTGGACCGACAGCCGGAGGCTCAAACAGCTGTTATTCATTTTGCTTGATAATGCTCTCAAATACAGTGATGAGTTGATCGTGATCGAGGTGGTAAGGAAGCAGTCGGAAATTCATGTTCAGATCACGGACCGGGGGATCGGGATTCCCAGAGACGAACTTGAACGTGTCTTTGATCGTTTTTATCGGGTGGATGAAGCGCGAAGTCGCCGGGGAGGCGGTGCCGGTCTTGGCTTATCTTTGGCGCTAGATATCGCACAAGCCATCTCCGCGCAGATTGAACTCGATAGTTTGCCGGGGGTGGGTACGACGGCAACGATTCGAATCCAAGCGGCACCATGAACGAATATGCCGTTTCTCATCGAATTCTAACCATGGTGCGATATACTGACCCCGTAAGCCACAATGTACCTGAGGTGATAGAATGCGCAATAAAATCGGTTTGATACTAGGATCGGTTCTGGTCGCTGCCGGACTTATCGTCACAGCCGCCTTGTGGAATCCGCTGGGTAGCACTACAACGGCCCTGTCTTCAGATGAGGCTGTGGAACATGTGTTGGGTCAGTACGATGGCGAGGTCATGGAGACGGTAAGAGAAGGCGATGCGTATCGGTTGGTGCTTCAGTCGGAGACGGGGCGTTATGAGCTGCGGGTCGATGCCTATACAGGCGGGATGGTCTCCATTAACCAGCTCTCGGCAGCCGAACCGGAACCAGATACGGGCCTTGAGCCTAATCCTGATTCTGAAGGGCCTGTAAATCAACCTGATTCAGCCGAAGGGCCGACCGAAGGTGCACCGGGGGACCCGAAAGATCCGGGTGCAGCGGATTTTCCGACTACCATGATCACGAAGGAACAAGCCGTGAAACTGTCACTGGAGAAAGTAGCGGGAACGATCGAAGACGTGGAATACCGCGAGAGTAAGCGAAGTCGATATTATCTCGTGGAAATTGAGCAGGCTGACGGACGAGAGGCTACGGTTCAGGTTCACGCGATCACCGGCGAGATCATGTCGCTCACCTGGGACGATGAGGATAATGACTGATTATTTTAGATTCAGCTTCTCATGATTCTCATCGTTTTCTAATCTTGCTCTTCATTCACTCTCATGTTTGCCGGTTATATTGAAGTTGTACGAATAACCGAGAGAACATAGGAGGCGTTACATGATGAGGCAAAAAATGTGGTGGGCAGGTGCGTTGACGGTTGTTATCGCTGCCAGCGGAATCTATGGATATAACGCGGTGCAAGCGGCGGGGGCTGGTTCGACACCAGCAACTGGCAATCAACATGCAGCGACTCAGACGGATACGAGTGGACAGACTTTAATCGGGATGGAGAAGGCAGAGCAGCTAGCCTTGGCCGAAGCGAAGGGCCAGGTGGAGAGCATTGAACTTGACCGCAAACGCGGCAAGCTTGTATACGAGGTTGACATCCAGCAAGACAACCAGGATGTAGATGTGTGGATCGATGCCTATACTGGCCAATCGCTGGGGATGAAGGTTGACCGTGATGATGACGATGACCGTGATTCTGTGCCGGGTAATCTGATCAATGCCAGCCGGGCTGCTCATATTGCGGTGCAGCACGCCAAGGGCGGAACCGCCGTTGACGTGGATCTGGACCGAGAAGATGATGGGCGCTGGGTTTACGAAGTGGACGTCAAGCATGCCAATGGTGAGACTGAGGTTGAGATCGATGCCGTGAGCGGCAAGGTGCTGAAGGCGGAATATGATAAATTGGATGACGATCATGATGATGATTGAGGCGAATGGCCGGGAAACTCCCCGGCCTTCGCTTTTTTTATGTCGATATGCTACATATTCCAAGTCGTATCCGGGGAACGCTAAATCGAGAGTTTATTCATACTTAGAGCAGCAAGTGTCCAAGGGTAGATGTTTTTATGATCGCAAAAGGGTATAATGGAACGAAGAATTGACCGGGAGGGATATACCGTGAGTGATCTTTTCAAGAAAGCTTTCTCGTTAGGAGTGGGCCTTACCGTCGTCAGCAAGGAAAAAGTGGAGAAAATCGTGGATGATCTGGTGAAACGCGGGGAACTCGCCCCCGCTGAATCCAAGGCGTTCGTCGACCGGCTTGTCGAACGCGGCGAGGAGGAGCAGTCCCAGATCAAGACTTACATCTATGAGCAGGTCGGACGTGTGCTGGCTGAACTGGATGTACCTAAAGAAAGCGATGTTGCCAGCCTTGAGCAGCGCATCGCCGCACTTGAGAAGAAGGTTGTAGAACTCGAAGGACTGCAGCAGGAGTAGATATGGCGGTCCGTATAAGACATGCCGGACGTTACCGGGAAATCGCCATGGCGCTGATGCGTCATGGCTTTGGTTATATGGTGGAGGAGATGGGGTTATTCTATTTCCTGTCGTTGCCTGTGCGATGGAATGCAAGAGAACAGGTAGAGACGGTGACTTTGGGCGAGCGAATACGCAGGGTGCTGGAGGATTTAGGCCCCGCCTTCGTGAAGCTGGGTCAGCTGGCAAGCACGAGATCCGATCTGCTGCCTGACCATATCATCGAGGAGTTGGCCAAGCTGCAGGAGCGGGTTCCTCCTTTTTCATCGACCAGTGCGAAGGAGATTATCGAGCAGGAATGGGGCATGCCTGTTCATGAAGCATTGCTTGAATTCGCGGAGGAGCCGCTGGCCGCGGCGTCCATCGGTCAGGTTCATACGGGTAGGCTGAAATCAGGCGAACGCGTGGCTATCAAGATTCAGCGTCCCGGTGTGACGCGAATGATCGGCCGTGACCTTGAGATATTGAGGGATCTGATCGCCGTAGCGGGTCGGCATTTTGAGTGGGTCGCGCTATATCAAGTCGATCGCATTGTGGATGAATTTGCAAGGGCGATGATGGCCGAACTGGACTATAGTCATGAGGCCCGCAACGCCGAGAAGATGGCAGCACAGCTAAACGAGCATGACTTCATCCATATCCCGCATATTTATTGGGATTACACATCAGCGAGAGTCATTACGATGGAATATGCCGAAGGTCTGACGCTCGGCAAGAGGGAGGAGCTGTTAGCCAAGGGCCACAGCCTGAAAGCGATAGCGGGGCATTTAATCGATGGCATGCTGCAGCAGATTTTTCTCGACGGCTTCTTCCATGCCGATCCTCACCCGGGCAATCTGTTGGTGAGGGAGGACGGAACGCTGGTTTTCCTTGATTTTGGCTTGGTTGGATACTTGAGCGAAGATATGAAGGAACATCTATCAGGCCTGATTATCGCGCTTATTCGTCGCAATTCGGAAGGGATGATCCGTTCCATCTCCAAGATGGGCCTGATCCCGGAGGATTGCGATATGGACGCCCTGCGTGCAGATCTGGACAAATTGCGCGGGGAGTATTATGATATCCCCTTCTCCCAAGTACGGATCGGTAAAGCGTTAACCGATCTGTTCGCGGTCGCCCAGCGTCATCATATCCTATTGCCGCCGGACCTGACGCTGCTCGGCAAATCGCTGTTGACCTTGGAAGGGGTTATTGAAATGCTGGACCCGAGCATCAGCATTGTGGATATGGCGGAGCCGTTTGGCCGCAAGCTCTTGAAGCAGCGATATAACACGAGCCGAATCGGCAGGAAGGTACTGGATGGCCTCACCGGGCTTGCGGAGAGTCTGCTTGATCTGCCAGGTCAGGCCAGACAGTTGTCGGCCTTAATCAACAAAGGCAAGCTGCGTGTGGAGATCAGCTTACCGGAGTTGCACTCCCTCATGCGGAAGATGGATCAGATCAGCAATCGCCTTTCTTTCAGCATTGTACTGCTCTCTTTCAGCATTATCATGGTTGGGCTGATTATCGGTTCTTCGTTGAGTCATGAGACGATGATGCTATGGAACTTCCCCGTTATCGAGGCAGGGCTGATTATCGCTTTGCTGATGGTTATATGGCTGTTATATGCAATTTTTAAATCCGGCAGGTTCTAGCCGGTGAGTATACTAATAATTAAATGAGGTGGAACGCTTGCCTAACTTTCAACAACTGGGCGTAGACGAGCAACGAGTAAAGAAATTGAAAGAACAAGGAATCGCCGTACCGACACCGGTGCAGACGGAGAGTATTCCGTTGCTGCTGGACGGTAAGGATGTCATCGCGCGTGCCCGCACCGGGACAGGCAAGACGCTGGCATTCATGCTGCCCATCTTGCAGCGCATCGACCCGAAACGGGCATATCCGCAAGCGCTGATTATCGCTCCGACACGGGAGTTGGCACTGCAAATTACGGAAGAAGCCAAGAAATTAACCGCCGGTGAGCCGGATGGGATTAAGATACTGGCCGTTTATGGCGGTCAGGACGTCGAGAAGCAGCTGCGTAAGCTTGAAGGCGGACGTCACCTGATTATCGGTACGCCCGGCCGTCTGCTGGATCATTTGCGACGTGGCACGCTGGAACTCGGCGGCGTGAAGCAGCTCGTCCTTGACGAGGCGGATCAGATGCTGCATATGGGCTTTCTGGACGAGGTAGAAGCGCTTATTCATGCACTGCCTTACCGTCGTCAGACGATGTTATTCTCGGCTACGATGCCAGCGGGTGTAAAGCAGCTTGCCGGCAATTATATGAATCAACCGGCGGATATCGTCATTAAGGGAGCTTCCCCGATACCGCTGGAGCAAATCAAGCAGGTGGTGGTGGAATGCACAGATCGCAGCAAACAGGATGCGCTGCGTTCCATGATCGAGGAATATCGTCCGTTTCTGGCGATCATCTTCTGTCGTACGAAGCGCAGAGCCTCTACCTTGAATGAAGCGCTGCTTGCCCATGGTTACCAATCGGACGAGCTTCACGGCGATCTGTCCCAGGCGAAGCGGGAAGCGGTAATGAAGCGGTTCCGCGAAGCGAAGCTGCAGTTGCTCGTGGCTACCGATGTAGCGGCCAGAGGACTGGACGTTGAAGGCGTCACCCACGTCTTCAACTATGATATGCCGCATGATGTGGAGAGCTATATTCACCGTATCGGACGCACGGGTCGTGCCGGAGGCAACGGTATGGCGATTACGTTTGCAGCAGGCAAGGACTTGAACGATTTACAGCGCATTGAAGAGGGGATCTCTCTGAGGCTGAAGCGGGTTCGGTATGATTCCCATGCAGGGAATCTTAGGGAATCATCGGGAGGGTTCGGCCGGGAATCCGGGCGTACATCGAAAGCGAGAAAGGTCACGGCTCTGGAAACGGATAACGAACGTGGTCAAGCCAGAGCACGCGGGGAGAGAGGGACAGGTTCCGGCCGAGCCCGCAGCGGCCCTTCGACCGGCAATCGCAGTGAGGCAGGCCGGGCGCGCGATGAGAAGCCACGCCGTGAAGGACGCAGCTCCGGGCGTGCCGGCAGTCGAACCGTCGCAGTCAGCAGTGAAGGGCGCAGCAGTAAGAATAGTACAGGCCAACGCGGCGGACGCAACAGCGACAGAAGCCATTCGAAAGGACAGGGCGGGGGACGACGAGGTCGTGGCCGTTCTTAGTCAATAACCAACAAGTTAGTATCTCCTGATTCATTTTTGGACAACGCGGTTAAGTACATTAACGTTACCTAGTCCATGACATGGAGGCGTTTATCTTATGTCTGAACATCATCATGTCGTTCATAAAGACGGTGTACTTGATCTGAGCAGGGTAAATGAAGCGTTTGATGAAGCTGGCGCTCAGAACCGGACGGCACAGTAAGGTGAAGATGGAGAATGATATGTCCTTCCCCGGCCGAATGCTTCGGGGAGGGATTTTTTTGGGTTCTCGACTTCATGTACATAATCGCGAAGGGGGAGGGTGTTGCCTGCATGTCATCCTATGTTATTCATGAGCAGAAAGAGCCCCAAATGAAGCCCTTGAATTGGGTGGTCAACTTTGAGCTTTGTTTGCTTGGTATGCTGCTCGGAATCGCCGTGGCCATTGGGCCGTTGGCGTTTGTCTTCTTGTGGCCGTCTATTTGGACGATGCTAAGTTTGTTGGCTATACCGCTGGGCGTTCTTGTTTTTGTGAAAATTCTCAAGCATCTGCGTGAACTGATCTGGATGAATAACCATCGTAATCAACACGTACTGTATGACGATCGTGTAGAGTACCAGCTCTGGAATCATAACTCTAAAGTTCCGGTTGAAGGCAGCGTCAGGATTGCGGATATTCGCGAGATTTATTATGGGCGCTATGTATTTTACTATTCCCAGACCCATAACAGGAATCAACAGAGTAATCCCAATGTGGTGCTGATGCCCGTGTTATTCCTGGTATATAAGCACGGTTTGGAAGACAGAGCGCTGGCCGTTCCGTTCACGGACGTGATGGATGCCAACCGCTGGCTGGAAGTGATCGGCGGGCGCGATATTCCGCTGATGCTCAGCGCACTGCTCGTCCATGATTTCTATGATGAGTCGGTGCCGCAGTTGCTTAGAGAGGATGAAGATGCAGCGCGGGTTCAATTCGAAGGGAATATTGATCGCCAGTATCGTCCGTTTCTCGATCAGTTGATCGAGGAAGCTGAGCAGGAAGAGCAGCGCGAATTGACGGATGAAGAGCTGGACGAATTGGAACTGGAAATGAAACGTCAGGAATATGAGCAGCAGCTGAAGCGGAGAAGATCGCCGTTTCGCGGTGTTGGCCTACCCGGTTGGCTGGTGTTCCCACTCCAATTCGGAGTGGCGCATTGGCTAATGAACCTGGCAGTGGCCGGCACGATTGATCCAAGTGGCATTATCTTTCCCGCACTGCTTCTGATCGTATTCAATACGATATTTTTATTGTTGGTCAAATGGATGCATTGGGGTCAAATGCTCATTTATCCGGTGCTTACATTTTTAAGTTTTGTTTTTCTGGATCTTTCGGATGTGGAGACGAGTCCGGCTTATCAGGTATCCAGCGTATTGCTGGCGATGTCACTGATGTCACCCATCATGGGGATCATCATCTTTTTCGGAGTCAAAGTTATGAGAAAGAACCGGGATCAGAATAATTTACCTCAAGCACCTGCCATCCATAACAAGACTGTGAACTCGGAAGACAAACCCTATATAGCACCGTAAACCAAAGAACGCATCCCCATCTTATTGGGGATGCGTTCTAAAGTTGTAACTGTAAGTTCCATTGGTTGCGAAGTAGATGTCTTCTCCACCTCGATTTTCTGGCCAGGAGCAAGCGATACATCATCATATGTGGTCGTAAATACCTCGTTCCCATCCATATCCTTCAGAAGCACGCTGATCTGGCCGCTGAAGCTCTCGGTTTCGTGATAGTTGCCAACATACACCAGGATATTCGCATATTCGTTACGCTTGTAAGCACCGACATGGGCTATAACATAATCATCCGGACTGACAACGAGATCTGCCCTTTCCTCGAAATTCCGATCCATCTCCTGGATCATGGTCTCTTCCGTATACATGTAATTTTGAGTAACAAGTCCTACCGGAATGGTCAGCAAGCAGTAGAATACGATGGCTGATATTCCTGTGCAGCGCAGCACAGTCTTTCGATCATACCCCCCCATGATGAGGCCGATAAAGGCGATGATTACCAACACCAGGACGATGAGGTGCCAAGGGGATATGAACATTTCCGGGTACAATTTCATGGTCATTCCTCGCTTACGTTGATAAATGGTTGATTTGGAATGCATATGATACACGGCTAACAATTAACCTAGTATTATTACCCAGCTCTCTGACTAGCTAAACGGCGTCATCTCGATTTGGCCTTTGGCCTAAGAATTCGGTATGATGGAGATAAGATTGACGAGCCTTCAAGGGCCGTCCATCATATGTAGCAAAAGATGGGGAGGAAATGACAAATGTCCGTTTACGATTACAGTGCAGTTGATACACAAGGCCAGGATTTCCCGCTAACCGAGTATACAGGAGAAGTACTGCTTATTGCCAATACCGCCAGTCAATGTGGGCTTACGCCACAGTATGGTGAACTGCAGCAGCTTCAAGATTTGTATGGAGCGCAGGGTTTGCAGGTACTCGGCTTCCCGTGTAACCAATTTGGAGGCCAAGAGCCTGGTACAAGCGAAGAAGCAGAGTCCTTCTGTCAGTTGAACTATGGTGTGCAATTTAAGATTTTTGCCAAGGTGGATGTGAACGGAGAAGAGGCTCATCCGTTGTTTCAATTCTTGAAATCGGAGCAGCCGGGTCCCGAGGGCGAAGAAGAGATTGCCTGGAATTTCACGAAATTTCTCGTCGATCGGGAAGGGAATGTAGTTAAAAGGTTCGAACCGCGGGAAACGCCGGAATCAATGAAGGATGCGATTGAGGAACTACTGGGTTAACCTTTAGCGTATGAAAATCAGTGTCGATCGATAAAATAGGACTGTCCCTGTCATGGCGTAATCAGCTCATGATGAGGGCGGTCCTTCTCTTTTTATACGATCGGTTGTTTCAAGCGGCACATATTCCGTTATTAAAGTACAAAGGCCGCTTATCGATTAGCCGTCTGCCCGGCTGGATAATGTAACGCAATCAATACGCCAGTTGACATGTGATAATATTCACATTATAATCAAAGTATAAAGTGAATTAATTCACAATATAGTGATCATGATTCATTTTGTTATTTTAAGGGCTGCACAGGCATGAATCTGGGCCAAACAGCTCATCTTAATCAAGATATAGCTTATTATTGGAGGAGGAAAAACCATGAAAGTCGCCGTTATCGGTTGTACCCATGCGGGAACGTCCGCCATTAAGAATATTGCCAAGCTTTATCCAGATGCCGCTATCACCGTATATGAACGCAATGATAATATCTCGTTCCTCTCTTGCGGCATCGCTCTTTACGTGGGAGGTGTCGTTCAAGATCCGCATGGCCTGTTCTATTCCTCACCGGAAGAGCTTGCACAGCTCGGGGTAGACACCAAGATGCGCCACGAGATTATCTCGGTGGATACGGATCGCAAAATTCTGAAGGTCCGTAATCTTGAAGACTCGGGTACCTTCGAGGATACGTACGACAAACTGATCATGACCACAGGCTCCTGGCCAATCGTGCCTAAGCTTGATGGCATTGAACTGGATAACATTCTACTCTCGAAGAACTATCGGCATTCCAATACGATCATTGAGAAGGCGAAGCAAGCCGAACGAATTACGATTATCGGTGCCGGGTATATCGGGGTGGAACTGGTTGAGGCGTTCCAGCATAACGGTAAGCAAGTCACGCTGATCGATAGCGAGGAGCGCATCTTGAATAAGTATCTCGATCCGGAATTTAGCGATAAGCTCGAAGCTTCGTTTCGGGACAAGGGCATCGTCCTGGCCATGGGCCAGACGGTAACTTCCTTTGAAGGCGAAGCTGGCAAGGTAACGAAGGTCATCACTGACCAAGGTGAGGTCGATACGGATCTCGTTATTCTGTGCATTGGCTTCCGTCCGAATACGGAACTGCTCAAAGGCCAGGTGGAAATGCTGAAGAATGGCGCGATTGTAGTGGATGAATATATGCAGACGAGCAAGCAGGATGTGTACGCTGCCGGCGATTGTTGTTCCGTCCAGTACAACCCGACCGGTAAGATGATGTACATTCCGCTGGCAACTAATGCCGTTCGCATGGGGACGCTTGTTGCTCGCAATCTGGTGAAACCTACCCTTGCGCATCCGGGAACACAAGGTACGTCCGGTTTGAAGATCTACGAGTACAATATCGCCTCCACGGGTCTGACAGAAGGTGCGGCTAACGAGCAGGGACTGACCGTTGAGACCGTCACGATTCAAGATCATTATCGTCCGGAATTTATGCCGACTTCGGAATCGGTTCTGCTCAAGGTCGTCTATGAGACTGATTCACGTCGCATTGTCGGTGCGCAAGTACTGTCCGAGGCCGATTTGACACAGTCCATGAATACCTTGTCCGTATGTATTCAGAATCGAATGACTATGGATCAACTGGCGTTCATCGATTTCTTCTTCCAGCCGCATTATAACAAGCCATGGCATTTCCTGAACCAGGCTGGGCTTGAGGCATTGTCCGAGGCAAAGGTCCCCGATTCTGTGCATGTTTAAATGTCGGCATAGAAGGCCCCTGATTCGGGGGTCTTTTTCTTGTTTATGAAGGAATATGAGCTTTGGCAGCGAATTGGAATACGTCCGAAACATTACATAAAGTCTTACAGGAAGGTAGGATAAGAGAATGAACAAAAAATGGATATGGATTTCAGCCGTATTGTCGGCCATGCTGTTGTTGGCTGCTTGTGGTAACGATGAGACGAAACCACCGGCAGACAACCCGCCAGTCGTACAAGATAACGAAGAGACAGGTTCAGCGCCAACGCAACAAGAGAAGGAGCCGGTCGCACCTGGCGAGATGAAGCCGATCGATGTACCGGCGGCGGTGGGCGATACGATCGATTATCACGGAGCAGTCGTTACGCTGAACAGCGTGCGTGATTCAGATGGCGATGATTATCTCAAGCCTCAGGATGGCCATACGTTTAAGGTCGTAGATGTTACCGTGAAGAACAACGGGGACGAGCCGCTGGTTGTGTCATCCGCTTTGTCCTTTTCCTTGACCGATGCCACGGATCTTAATTATACCGTTGCTATAACGGATGACGTAAGTATGCTGGATGGCACAATAGCTCCGGGTGAAGAACTCACGGGGGAAATTCCGTATCAGGTGTTGAAGGATGCCGAAGACCTGCAGCTAAGCTATGGCGATCCGATGAAAGAGGGAAGGGCGATCTGGTCGCTTGATTAGCATTATCGCCTATATGTTCTGAGAAAAGGGTCTTGCCTTGGCAAGATCCTTTTTGTGTCAGTGCCCCTTTACATAGCTAACGTCTTCGATTAATATTAAACCGTACAGTCGGTTTTATATTTTGGTGTGGGCCTGTCTCCAATACATGCAACATGCAGGCTCGCTTAATAGCGCTTGAAATACAGCAAGGAGTGTTATGATCAATGACTTCAGAAAAAGCAAAGCGTACGCGGGATCTGATTCTGGATAAAGCGAAGGAGCTGTTCATCCAGCGCGGATATACCGCTACATCGATGGATGAACTGGTGAAATACACAGGCGCAAGCAAGGGCAGTATCTATTATCATTTTCAGAGCAAAGAGGATCTGTTCGTCAAGCTGTTAGCCAAACAGAATCAAGAATGGATGGAAGCCTGGGACGACAAGAAGACCGATTTCCACGGCTTCGAGGAGAAGCTGTACGGCATTGCCGATCATATGGTGGATGATTTTCAGAACCCGTTGACCAAGATTGCCGAAGAGTTCCATATTAATCAACCGGAGAATGCAGCCATTGTGGGCGAGATGTTGTTGATCCTGCAAGGTCCGCGCACGCTTTACCGTGAGATTATGAGCGAAGGCGCAAGGGAAGGACACATACCGGAGCAGGATATCGAAGAGATCGCAATTATATTTGGTGCCCTGCTGGATGGAATGTCGGTTGCCTCTTATTACGAGCGCTCCGGGGAGGAATCAAGAGAAATGTATCGCAGGGGAGTGACGTACTTTCTGAACGGTGTGCTGCCCAGGTAACTCGCAAGCATATAGCTACTGATTCAAGGGAACTGACATCAGCGTTCTGAACGCGGGTTGACCTTCTCACACACATAATTAAACCGAATAGTCGGTTTTAAAATGGGGGATAGAGTATGAGACATCTGTTTGGTAACCGCGCGTTCGTCTTGCTCATGGTTTCGGACTTTATGCAAAATATCGGGATCTGGATCCGCAACATGGCCCTATTATTCTTCATTATGGAGAAGAGTAATCATGATCCGGTCGCCGTATCGCTCCTGACCGTGATTGAATATGCGCCGATCTTTGTCATTTCGATGATCGGAGGCGTGCTTGCCGATCGCTGGCGGCCGAAGCGAACGATGATCTGGGGGGATATACTGAGCTTCTTATCCGTCCTGCTCATTCTGTTCGTTGTGATATCGGGATATTGGCAGGCGGTGTTCGCCGTTACGCTCGTATCGGCCGTCGTGTCCCAGTTCTCCCAGCCTTCATCAATGAAGATTATTAAGCGATGCTTGCCTAATGAACATGTTCCGGCCGCCACGGCCCTGTCTCAAAGCTTCATGTCACTGTTCATCATTTTGGGGCCGATGGTCGGAACGACGATTTATCAAGCGTTCGGCCTGCAGGCTTCGTTAATCAGCTTGCTGGTGTTATTCGGAGGCTCAGCTTTGGTGCTCTCCTTTCTGCCTTCCAGTGTCGATGAGACTCCGAAGGGCTCCGAATCGGCTTCGTCGGGCTCCATGTTAGGGGATATGAAGGCCGGCTTCAGCTACATCGTTTCCAGTCCGTTATTGAAAGTGCTGCTGCTTGTATATGTCATCATGGCACTGGGCGGCGGCCTTGTTCAACCGCTTGATATATTTGTTATCACGGAACGGCTGCAACTGGAGATGTCCAGCGTCCAATGGTTTACGGCGCTTGAAGGAGTGGGCATGCTGATTGGCGGTGTGATTGCTGCCGTCATTGCAGGTAAGGTGAAGGGGAATTACTTGCTGTTCGCAGGGCTGTCCTTCCTAGGAATCTCGACCTTTGTGAGGTACTGTCGCAATGGCCGATATTAACAGGCGCGATGCGTCTGATTACGGGAGTGTTGATGGCGCTGGCGCAGACGGTATTAATGGCGGTCATGATGCAGCAGGTGGACGAGAAGTATATCGGCCGTCTGAATGGGGTGATGATGCCAGTCTTTACGGGCATGCTGCTCATCGGCTCAGGGATAACCGGATGGTTTATGGCGGCAACTTCTATCGTTGTCGTGTACTTTACCGCGGGGACCTTGTTCCTGATCTCCTCATTCATCAGCATGAAGCTTCCGCTCAATAAGGCACCGGTTCAGCAGCTCGAAGCACCGGCACAGACAGCGCTTCAGACAGATGCGGTTAAGCTGTGAACAGGATAAAGCTGCGATCCGTCCGTCCTTCAATAGGTACGGAGGGTCGCAGCTTTTCGTTTGCATGAAGCGTTATTTTTTTAAATGATAGGGTACGGTTGTGATAATGACATCTCGTCGATACAGCAGGTGCGCACGGATGAGTAGGCTGGATTGATTGTGCAGGAAATTATGCCAGCCTTTCTTCGGAATGAACTGCGGAATGACGACGGTCACTTGATAGTCGGATTCGTGGGCCTTGCGTTGCACGGTATCGATGAATTTGGTCAGCGGTTGCAGAATGCTTCGGTAGGGGGAGTGCAAGGTTACAAGTCTTACACCGGGCTGCCATTTGTTCCACTTCTCCTCGAAGGCCGCCTCTTCTTCCCGCTCAAACGGAACGTAGACCGCAATAATCTGACCGGCTCCAAGCGATTTGGCATAATTCAGAGAATTCTCCACGACATGCGTGATACCGGCCACGGGTACAATGATGATATTGCCTTCAATCGGTTTTACCGGCTCACAGGTTGTAATCCGTAGCTGGTCGGCTACGGCCTCATAATGCTTGCGAATCCGGATGAAGATCCAGATGATCAAAGGCAGGAAGACCACAACCGACCACACTTGATTGAATTTCGTCAGGAAGAATATCATCGTCACGATAAAGCTGATGCCTGCACCGGTGGAGTTGATGATGAGCTTCGCGATCCAGCCCTTCGGCTTCTCGCGAAGCCACTTCAGCATCATCCCGGTCTGCGAGAGTGTGAAGGGGATAAACACGCCGACGGCATACAAGGGAATCAGATGCTCGGTTTTGCCTTCAAACGCCAGGAGCAGCACAATCGACAGGAAGCCGAGGATGATGATTCCGTTAGAATACCCTAACCGGTCGCCGCGGACCGTGAACATGCGCGGGATAAACTTATCCTTTGCCAGATTAACGGCCAGCAAGGGGAATGCCGAATAACCCGTGTTAGCCGCAAGGATCAGAATAAGCGCTGTCGTTCCCTGGATAAAATAATAGAAACCGTTCCGACCGAAAGTCTGCTCGGCGATCTGGGAGACGACGGTAACTTCGGAGCTTGGATTCACGCCATAGTAATAAGCGAGAAAGACAATTCCCGAGAATAACACGGCCAGCAAAACGCCCATGGCTGCGAGGGTCTTAGCCGCATTATGCGAAGCGGGCTCCTTGAAGTTCGGAATAGCGTTGGAAATCGCCTCGACTCCTGTCAGAGCGGAGCTGCCTGAAGCGAACGCCCGCAGCAGCAGGAATAGACTTAGTCCGGCAACAGGCGTACCGATCGGCGTATGCAGGTCCGGAGATACATGACCGGTGGTGATGTTAAATAGCCCTACTCCAATCATCAGGACCAATGCCAGCACGAACAGATAGACGGGATAAGCCAGGACTGAAGCTGACTCCGTAACCCCTCGTAGATTTAATACGGTAAGGCACAGGACCAACACGATGGAGATCGGTAGATTATAAGCATGCAATTCCGGAAAAGCCGACGTGATCGCATCTGTCCCGGCGGATACGCTGACGGCAACCGTTAGAATGTAATCGACGAGCAGGGAGCCGCCGGCAACGAGCCCGGGATACATGCCTAAATTCTGTTTGGAGACTACATAGGCCCCGCCACCCTGCGGATAGGAAAAAATAATTTGCCTGTACGACAAGATAAGTGCCAGCAGCAAGACCAATACGCCCACAGCAATCGGTATGGAATACCAATAGGCCGCTGCGCCAACCGTAATCAAGACCAATAGGATTTGTTCAGGCCCATAGGCAACGGAGGACAAGGCATCGGACGAGAGGATAGCCAGTGCTTTGGTTTTGTTCAGCTTCTGCTCGCCCAGCGCAGTTGACTTGAGCGGTCTTCCAATGAGGAAGCGCTTAATTGAAGATAACACGGTGATCACCCCGATTTAGATTAAGTTCATGATGTTACATGGTTTGAAGAGTGCTTAATCGGGTGTGTTTTATGCGCTAGACATGTGACTATCCCCATTCGTATGTTGATTTCAGGCAAACAAAAAACACAGGTTAGGACCTGTGTTTCATCACAAGTTCACAACCCTCTCCATCAACGCTGACGAGGTTAGCTGTCGGATTCGGGCGGTGAGAGTCGCCCTATCTGATGAACACGCGGCATAAGGAAGCGCCTGTCATCGGAATTCACCCCAGGGTATGGTCAGTGGATTATATCTAATCCATCCATACATGTGGTTCCCCCGCTCTCCATATCGGAGATTAAGCGATTATCCCGTGAATAGGAGTATGATATTGAAGCTGAATAGTATATTACGCCTGCTGCATTCTTTTGTAAAACATCGCTCAGAGCAAATTGAAGCAGAATTACTGATAAAAAATGTAAGAAAAACGTTTACATATTAATGTGGCTTTGACAGGCTCAGTATTTTGCATTTTATCTGCGGAAATCATCACCACAAACAAATTCGCCATGCTGGTCTCGGGGGAGGAGACGCTAGCATGGCGAATTTTTTGGGAGTGGTCCATGATACGGCAAGAAGAGGAAGGGTCTGGGTTCCTCTTTTGCTCTTGTTAGAAATATACCCGCCTACACAAGCGATGAATCACATCGCTAGAAAAAAATGTATGACTTTACGCAATCTCTTCTTTTCTTATAAGATAAAGGGTATGAATGCAGCGTAAATCTTGGAGGAGGCAGTCAGATGATTCATCAGCAAGATGGCGTATTCCCGGCGGTATGTCCGCTGGATTGCCCGGATACATGCGGCCTGCTGCTGCATAAAGAGAACGGGCGAATTGTAAAGGTTACTGGTGATCCGAACCACCCAATCACACAGGGAGCGATCTGCAATAAGGTGCGTAACATGACACATCGGGTATATCACCCGGAGCGAGTGCTCTATCCGATGCGAAGAGTAGGTCCTAAGGGTGAGGGCAGCTTCGAACGCATCAGTTGGAACGAAGCGGTGCAAGAGATCACGGGACGCTACAAGCGGCTGATCGAGGAGCATGGCTCGGAGAGCATTCTGCCTTACAGCTTCTATGGCAATATGGGCATATTGAGCGTGGATGGCATGGATCGTCGTTTCTTCAACCGGCTGGGTGCCAGCCGGTTGAAGCAATCCATCTGCAATTCGGCGGGGAATGAGGGCTGGATGTCCGTGATGGGCTTTAACGGTGGCACGGTGCCGGAAGATACGGTTCTGGCCGACGTTATTATCGTATGGGGCGGCAATATCGTCAGCACCAATATGCATCAGGTGGTGCTTGCGGAGAAAGCACGCAAGGCTGGTGCCCAAGTCATTGTTATTGATGTGCACAAGAACCAGACCGGACAATGGTCCGACTGGTTCATCCCGCTCTTTCCCGGCACGGACGCGGCACTGGCTGTCGGACTGATGCACATCATGTTTCGAGACGGAATGGTACACGAGGAATTCCTGCAGAGCTACACGCTAGGATACGAGGAGCTTCGTGAGCATGTTAAAGCATATACGCCAGAGCACGTGTCCCGTATCACCGGCATTCCTGCGGCGGATATCGAGAAGCTGGCGGAGGTTTATGGGCGGGCGAACGTTTCTTACATTCATATTGGCAACGGTTTGCAGCATCACGACAATGGCGGGTTGACCGTGCGCAGTATTGCGTCGCTTCCGGCTTTGACGGGGCAATGGCTCAAGCGAGGCGGGGGAGCGGCCAAGTCGAACGGCGGTTATAATAGCATGGATAGCGAAGCGTTGGAGCGTCCGGATCTGAGACCGAATCCAGACGCTCGAACGATCAATATGAATCGGATTGGTGCGGCGCTGGCTATGACGGAGCGGCCGATCAAGTCCGTGTTCGTCTATTGCAGCAATCCGCTGGTCGTCGCTCCGGACACGGAGCGGGTGCGAGCAGGGTTTGCCCGGGAGGATCTGTTCACCGTGGTCCATGATCTGTTTATGACCGATACAGCTAAGTATGCGGATATCGTCCTGCCGGCTACCTCTTCGTTCGAGAATACGGACATATTCGGTTCGTATTGGCACCAGTACATTCAGCTGCAGGAACCGGTCATCCGGCGCTTGGGGAGAGCAAGAGCAATGTCGAGTTGTTCTCCATGCTGGGCCTGGCCATGGGATTCATGGAGCCAGCATTCGAAGAGACCGAGGAAGAGATGATTGCCAGGGCCCTTGACTATCCGGACAACCCGTATCTGCACGGCGTGACGCTGGACAAGCTGAAGAAGGATCGCCGCGTGAAGCTTGATATGTCACCGCTGGAGTCTTATCTGGAACGTCTTCCGACACCATCTGGACGAATTGAGCTTTACTCGGCTCAACTGGAAGCGGCCGGTCTGCCGCCGCTTCCGACTTATGTGCCGCTCAAGGAAGGGTACGATGGCGTAAGGCGAGGTCGCGGGCGTAAATACCCACTGATGTTCATCTCACCGCCGAATCATAACTTCCTCAACTCCACCTTTGCTAATGTGGAGAAGCACCAGAAGCTGGAGAAGGAACCCTTGCTCCAGATTCATCCTGAGGATGCGCAGGAACGTGGATTGCAAGATGGTGATATGGTTACCGTCTTTAACGACCGCGGAACATACGAGGTGCGGGCGAAGATCACGGATCGAATGCTTCCGGGCACGGTAGTCAGCCAGGGCTTGTGGTGGGAGGGTGACGGCCGGAAGCAGCGGGCCAACGCGTTGACGCCTGACAGGCTGTCCGATCTGGGCGGAGGGGCCACCTTCTTCTCTACCGTAGTCGAGGTTAACCTAAAGCAATAGACAATTGACAATCTCATATGGAGTAGGTTGATGAGACTATTCATGGGACGGGCTGCCGTCTTAGGAATAGTCTTTTTTCATTTGTAGACGATCCTTTTATACTTTTGCAGGATGTGTAAATCATGACAATCCCTTCGAAGTATAAAAAATCGAGGGTTTGTTATATAGTTTCATCCATTGTCCGCAGGTAGAATTGTTGTAGCAACTAGTGCTGGTCTAATAGTCATCCGTATGCGCTCGGAATTTTCTTTGAATACATGGGAGGAAGAATATGTCCCCATCCGCACCGAAACAGCAAGCGGCCACAGCTGCCGCACAGCCTAAATTACGCAGCAGAAGCTTTTTGTCGCGCCTCATCCGGCAATGGGAAGTTCAGCTAATGGTCATTCCGGGTATCCTTATTGTCTTTATCTTCTCGTACTTGCCGATGTATGGGGTACTGACCGGGTTCATGGACTATAACCTGTTCACAGGCTCTAACATCTGGGAGAATCCTTGGGTGGGCTTCAAACATTTCGAAGCTTTCTTCGCAGCTCCGGAGTTTGAACGGCTGATCCGCAATACGATTGTGATCAGTTTACTGAAATTTTTCATCGGCTTTCCCGCTCCGATTATACTCGCGCTAATGCTGAATGAAGTTCGTCATATGGCATTCAAGCGCATCATCCAGACCATTACTTATCTGCCGCATTTCATGTCCTGGGTAATCGTTGCCGGCCTCGTCATCGCGATGTTGTCAACGGAAAATGGAACAGTCAATATGATTCTGCAGCAGATCGGAACGATTGATGAACCTATTAATTTTCTATCGATGAAAGAATATTTCCTCACGATTCTGCTCTCGGCTAATGTGTGGAAAGAGATAGGATTTGGCTCGATTGTCTATCTGGCCGCCATAGCTGGTGTAGATCCTCATCTATATGAGGCTGCGGATATTGACGGGGCGAGCAAGTTCAAACAGATCTATTTGATTACGCTGCCATCCATTATTCCAGTTGTTGTTATCTTCATGATTCTTGCCATAGGCAACCTGGTTAACGCTGGCTTTGAAGATATCTTGCTGCTGGCTACCAATCCTGTTGTCAGGCCTGTCGCGGACGTCATAGACACCTATGTATATCGCGTCGGACTAGGTTCACACCGTTATTCATACGGTGTTGCCATCGGATTGTTCAAGGCGATCATCAGCATCGGATTGCTTACCATCGCCAATTACATCGCTCGCCGTTCCGGCAACAGTCTATGGTAGGAGGCCGCTTGTATGTTAAAGAGAATTAGTTATGGCGACAAAATAATGATGGTGGTCATCTATTTATTGTTAACGCTGCTAGCCATGTCTACGCTTTACCCGTTCTGGAACGCCATCGCGGTGTCCTTTAATGTCGGTGTGGATACGGCTAAAGGGGGAATTACCTTCTGGCCCAGGGAATTCACGCTGCAGAATTATGAGATCATTCTGAATGATAGCCGTTTGCTGAATGGATTTCTTATCTCGATCAGTCGGGCGGCGGTCGGGACCGTAACCGCGGTCTTCATGACCGCGCTGCTCGCATATGGCATGACCCGAACGTATTTAATAGGCAGAAGCTTTTACATGGTGTTCTTTGTATTCACGATGTACTTCAATGGCGGCTTAATTCCTACCTACCTGCTGATCCGTTCGCTTGGACTGATGGATACGTTCATGGTGTTTATTATTCCTGCCTTGATCAGCGTGTGGAACATGATCATATTTCGTACCTTCTTTAAGGGTCTGCCGTCCGGACTGGAGGAATCAGCTTATCTTGATGGCTGCAGCACATGGGGGATTTTCTTCCGAATTATTTTGCCTCTGTCTGGACCCGTCATTGCTACCTTGTCGTTATTTACGGCTGTAGCACATTGGAATGATTGGTTTATGCCGAGTATTTATATCACCAACAACGATCTGATGCCGATTCAGACGATTCTTCGCGAGACGCTTAATGCCAATATCGTTACAGAACAGACCGCTATGCTGGATACGAGTTCGATGGCATTAATGGAGAAGACCAAACAGATTACATCGAAGTCGCTGACGATGGCGATGATGATTGTCGTCACATTGCCGATCATGCTGTTGTACCCGTTTTTGCAGAAATATTTTGTAAAAGGCGTGCTGGTCGGATCATTAAAGGAGTAATGGCTTTGGTTTCAGGCGAATACCGCTTTGAACATATATTTGGGAAATGAAGAGAGGGGTTTGGTTCATGAAGAAGAGTTCAAGACCTTTGCTAGTCCTGTTATCGGTCTTGCTGCTGCTTATGACCGTATTGGCTGGCTGCAGTAAATCAGGCGGCACCACCAGTGCACCTGAGACACCACCAAAGGCGCAAGACCCGGGGAACAAGACAAATACGGACGAAAAGCCACCGGCTGAAGACGAAGTAAAGTGGGTTCTGGGGGAGAAGCCGCTGGAATTTACAGCTTACGCACACTATGAAGGCACGAACTTTCCGGCATGGGAGAGCACACCGGCCGGTAAATGGCTCAGCGAGAACAAGCAGGTTAATATCAAGATGATTGCTGCTGCGGGAGCCCACACACAGAAATTGAGTGCGATGATGGCCTCGGATCAATTGCCAGAAATGATCTGGACGGATCGGAATCATCCGGATATGGAGCGGCTTCGGGAGGCAGGGAAGCTCGTAGCCTTCGACGATTACCTCGATAAATACCCGAACCTGAAGACCTGGATGGGTGACAATCTCAACATGCTGCGCTCGGATGACGGCAAGTTGTACATGTTCCCGAACTGGTACACTTCCAGACCCGCAGGTAACGCGGGGTATGTGGTAAATAAGAAGATCTATGATGAGCTGGGGCAACCGCCGCTTGAGACAACAGACGATCTCTATCATTATTTAGTGAAGGTTAAAGAGAAATACGGCACCAGCATCATACCATTTGAGCCGCACCGTGCACAGGATATGCAAGGACTTGGGGTATTGTATACGGCATTTGGCGAAGGTACGCTTTATACTTATCTGAACAGCTCGCTTAGGGGTGTACCGAAGGACGGCAAGTTGATCTCTGTGTTCGAGGATCCAGTGTTCCGCGAAGCGCAGAAGTATATTGCCAAATTATATCGTGAGAAACTGATTTCTCAGGATGCCTTTAACCAAACGGAAGATCAGGTGTTGGAGAAAGTCATGACGGGACGTGTGGCTGTATTTGCAAGCTCCAGTCCGACGACAATGGCAGGTGAAGCGCAGGAAGAGCTAATCAAAACCGATCCGAATGGCGGATATTTCATGATCTGGCCGATTCACAAGCCAGGCCTGGATAAGAACAAAGTCTATCCGGGGACTTATACCAGTCTTGGTTGGAATGCTGCTTACATTACGACAGCTGCCAAGGATCCTGAAGCGATCTTCGCCTTCCTTGATTGGTACACAGGTCCAGAAGGAATGAATCTTCAATTCTTCGGACCCGAAGGTAAGAACTGGGAAGGATTCGACAGTGAAGGTAAACCGAATTTCACCGCGAATTATGACCCGAAAGAAGTAGCTGAAATTCAATCCAATAATGATCCGATCATGTTTGTAGGTAATACAAGTTACATCGATCCTGCGAAATACAAGTACATGGCGGAGCTGCCGTTCGAGGAACAGGATTGGAGAACGAAGTACCAACAGACCATAACATGGCCAACGCAATATAACGTGACT
This sequence comes from Paenibacillus sp. JCM 10914, assembly GCF_001315105.1. Taxonomy (GTDB): domain Bacteria; phylum Bacillota; class Bacilli; order Paenibacillales; family Paenibacillaceae; genus Paenibacillus_AQ. The sequence continues at coordinate 152,986 of NZ_BAZR01000008.1, forward strand.
GAGTTCATTAACCTGAACCCTGCACCGGATTCGGAGGAAGGTATCATCAAAACCTCTGTTGATGAACTGTTCCTTGAGATTTATGCCAAGTCGGTCATGGCCACAAGCGATGAAGATGTCGACAAGATTCTCGATCAAGGCAATAAGGATTTAATGGCACTGGGATATGACAAACTGCTGCAGTGGCGTACCGAACGTTGGCAGGAGAATGTCAGCAAGATGAAGCAGCAATAATAGCTTAATAGACGTATGTGTTACAGAGTCGGCATCCCAAAGGGTCTCACAAATCCTTTGGGATCTCTCTGCTTATGGCGCAGTAGAGAAATTTACCCCATACCTGGAAAAAATGTTCTGTTAATATAAATGCGAACTATACTGCAATTTCTATTAAAACGTGGAGAACCAATGCTGTTTATCTAGATTGGGGGTATTCGCATGTATAAGGTATTGCTGGTAGATGATGAAGAGCTGGACTTGGAGGGCATGCGGCGTTTTATTCCTTGGTCTGAGTTGGGGATGGAAGTGAAGGGCAGCGTTAATAATGCCTTGACAGCTTGTGAGATCATGGAAAAGGAAGCGATTGATATCTTGGTTAGCGATGTCAACATGCCGTACATGTCTGGCCTGGAGCTGGCACGAATGGCACTCGAACGCAAGCCCAACATTCGCATTATATTTGTGAGTGGTTATCAGGAGTTCAGTTATGTGCAGCAAGCATTATCTTTGAACGCCTATAGCTATGTATTGAAACCAATGAATGATAGTGAGCTGATATCTTCATTGCTCAAGGTGAAGAGAGATCTGGATGAGGAGATGAAGCAGCGTGAAGTGGAGATCGCCTATCGTGAGATGATTCCGATCGTCAAGAGTGATATTCTGATTCGGCTGCTGCGCGAAGAGGAGACTCAGGACAGTGAAGCGTTGTTGAAGCTGACAGCATCCTGCGGGCTCGATACGATGGCATGGCCGATCCGTGTCGTTGTGGTGGAACTGGACAATCTCCAATGGAGAGTGGGCGGCAACTTCTCTTCCCAGCGCGCGAAATGTCACGCATATTCCTGCAGCAGGTACATGAAGTCATTCAATATCTTGGCGTGGCTCCTTATTGCAAGTTATCCTCGCAGCGAGTGGCGCTATTGCTGGATGACGGATCGGTGGAAATCACTGCGAGCCGGTTGTACTTAGCCATGCGCAATCACAACGGCATTTCGATTACTACGGGAGTAGGCGAACTAGCCCACGCGATTGACCAGTTGCAGCTATCCTATCGCCAGGCCATTGAGGCGGTGGAAGGCAAAATGTTCTTGGGCAAGGGGAGCGTCATTAAATTCGAGGATGTTCGGACGGAGCCGGGGATGCTGGATTCCCGCATGCTGGACGTGCACATGAATGCGCTGCTTACCGCAATGGAAGGATATGAGCTTGTGCGAATCTGCGATGAAATTGAGCAGATGTTCGGTTCTATCAAGAATCTTCGCTCCCGTTTCTCTGTTCATAACATGTCCAACTATATTATTTGGAGACTGGATCAATATCTTAGCGGCAGGAACGAAGACTTGTTTGAATTGCTCGGAATGGAAATTCATCATCTGGACATCTTGATGCAATTCGACACGATTAATGATATTCGTTCATGGTTTATTCAGCGGATCTTCGAAATTTCGGAACGGCTCTATGAGAAGTCCAATTCCAAGGACAGCAAGTTCATTAAGAACGTGATTCATACGATCCGCGAACGAATGAGTGAGAATATTACGATTAAGGATATGGCACAGCATTTTTCGTTCTCGCCGAGTCATATCGGATTTTTAATCAAAGAGAAGTCCGGTAACACTTTCAATGAGTTATTGGTTCAGATCCGCATGGAAAGAGCTTGTGAATTGTTGCGGCAGCCACGATTGAAAATTTACGAAGTAGCGGATCAGGTAGGCTATCGATATCTTCCGTATTTCAGCCGTCAGTTCAAAGAGAGATACGGTATGACACCTCTTGAATACCGCAAGAGAGAGAGCTAGGGGGCGCTGGATGAAGTTGCCGCGGTATAACCATCGTCGTATGCGTTACGTTCCTATTGGATACAAGTTGATGCTGTCCTATATTTTGTTCATCTTGATTCTGGTTGCCGTGAATTTCTACGTCTCCCATTCGATGTACGATGCTTCTATGCGTAAGCAGACCCGCATTAATATTCAGAATACGCTCCGACAGATCAGCGATAACGTTGCCTATAAGGTGGACGATATCGTTCAGACTTCGGCAACGCTCTATGATGACCGGACACTGACGCTGACAATCCGGCCGAGAGAAGAAGGATACAACAACTATACAAGAATGAAGCAGGTGATCACCCCTAAGCTGGAAAGTGCCTCTAAGGCCATCGGACTGAATCTGAGAATGTCGGTCTACTTCCACAACGATACGATCCATCAGAGCTATCGCTCATGGAAAGATCGCACCCTCAGCGAATTCAATGAACAGACCAACGATATCTATCATATGGATCGGATCCTTGATAAGGCGTGGTACCATGATATTCCCCCTGAAATATACAATGTGACCATGCAATGGAAGCAGGTCGAGGAGGACGAGCGAGATGGTAGAATATCGCTCATCCGCCGCATCGTGGATATGAGTAATCCGCTGGCGATAGAGGAAGTCGGCATTATGCGATTTAGTGTGCGATTGAAGGAACTGTTTGACAGTGTGGACTATACCAAGCTGGGGGAAGGCAGTGAGTTGGTTGTCTTGGATGCTGCTGGTCACACCGTGTTCTCATCAGGTCAGCCGTGGAGCTCCTCGACTAAACACGGATCCAGCGTGAACAAGTATGCCTTGTCGACAGATCATTCCGATAAGGAGTATTTGACGATTGAAGAGAGCCTGCCCGAACAGAAATGGAGAATCGTCGCCCATGTTCCACTGACCATCATCGAGCAGGAAGCCGTGCGTGTGCGGACCTATTTTATCACGATCTGTTTATTGTGCGTCATACTATTGATGATCGCTGGTCTTTTCATTTCGCGATACTTCTCTAAGCGGATCAATAAGATTGTAGCGGTGTTGAACTCATTTCGTGAAGGGGACTTGCACAAGCGAATTTCAACCAAGGGGAAGGGCGAGTTCACCCAGATCGCGGTCGCTCTCAATGCGATGGGGGAGGACTTCGAAGCGCTCATCAACAAGGTTTATTTGACCCAACTGCAGAAGAAGGAAGCAGAGCTTGAAATGTTGCAGACGCAGATTAATCCTCATTTCCTGTACAATACGTTGTCTTCGATCAATCAACTTGCCAAGTTCGGCGAGAATGAGAAGCTGCAGAAGATGGTGGTTGAACTGGCGCAGTTCTATCGTCTAACCCTCAACTCGGGCAAGACGATGATCCCCGTTGCCATGGAACTGGAGCAGGTGAGTGCTTATTTGGATATACAGAAGGTAAAGTATGGCCGGAGGATGGAAGTTACCTTCGATATTGATGCTCGAGTGTGGCCGTATGAAACCGTGAAATTGATTTTGCAGCCCCTTGTCGAGAATGTGCTCAAGCATGCGTGGAGCGGGGACCGGATTCATATCCGAATCGTGGTGGAGAAGGAAGAGGATACGATTCTATATCGCATTATTGATGATGGTCTTGGGATGAAGCAGGAGAGAATTCATGAGATTTTCGATCGAAGCGATAACAGTCATGTCGGGTGCGGCATCCGTAATATTGATCAACGAATTAAGCTCCATTACGGGGGAGAGTACGGAGTATACATCTTCAGTCGGGTTGGAATCGGAACGGTAGCGCAGATCCGCATACCGTTAAGAACCAGGGATTTACGGCAGAAGGATAAGACGTAGAAGTATACCTACTCGTTGACGAGTTAAAGCGTCAATGAGTGTGCTTGCTTTAAACACATCGCTCAAGCGATACTATGGTTGAGCGATGATATCATTACAAGATGTGTCAGTTTCACGTACAATCTGATAGGCTGAATAGCCATATTTGTATTCAAAATCAGAGCCCGCAAGGGCTTTTTTTGATCAATTTTTCTCGGATAGCCTGGCCCATAATAGGGTCGAAGATTGCGTCTGTACTTGCTAATATACTGCTGAAAAGGCTGCTGGGAGATAAGAAACATGAAATGGTTGGAGCAATACCCTAGGGAAGTGAAAGGTTTCCTAATTGCAAGTCTCGTTGCATCGGCGGGCGGCTCGTTAATGTGGCCGTTGACAACGATGTACGTATTCGATGAGCTCGGCCGCAGCATGAAGGATGCGGGCCTGGTTATTCTGATCCAGTCATTAGGCGGGATCGGTGGTCAACTGCTGGGCGGCATCCTGTACCATCGCGTCGGTGTCAAGCGGCTGATTGTCGGCTCACTCATTCTGAATGCGCTGGGTCTGTTTACCTTGCCGTTCATCAACGGTCTATGGGGACTGTTTATCGCGATGATGGGCTTTATCGGGTTCTGCAATGCGGTGTCGATGCCAGCGATCCAGGCCTTTATCGGCTTCCGGTTTGCTGATCGACGTGGTGAATTGTTTAATGTAGTTTATGTTGCGAATAATATTGGCGTGGCCCTCGGGACCGCGATGAGCGGATTTCTGGCGGAGTTCTCGTATCATCTCAGTTTTGTGCTGAATGGGGTAACCTCGCTGAGTTTTGCGCTCTTTTTCCTGTCCTATCTCAAGAAGCTGGATGGTCAGGAAGCCACTGCATCCTCTAGTCATCCGAAACCGAAGGCACCGCTGCCGGCAGGTCCAGGAGCCTGGGTGCTGTTAGGCCATACTCGGATTTATCTGTTTATGGGTATCGGTGCCTTGTTTCTGTGGTTCGGTAACTCGATCTGGAACACGGGCGTATCCCCATTCATTATATCGGAAGGCATGTCCAAGACGGCATATGGGTATTTATGGACGCTTAATGGCATCTTGATCTTTGCCGCACAGCCGCTTACCCGGGCGATCAAACGTTGGTTCGCCCGTACGGAGAGCAGCCAGATGACGATCGCAGCGTTGTTCTACCTGTTGGCCTATGTGGTTATCGTCATGATGCACAGTTATCCCGGAATGGTGCTGGCGATGGTGTTGGCTACGCTTGGCGAGATGCTGATCTCCTGCGATCCCGGCTTTCATCACAGAACGTACGGGACAGGCTGCGCCATTCTATATTGGCGTTGCCGGCGGCATGGGGGCCGCCGGCCGTGTTGTCGGACCGTATGCGATGGGTACCATGTATGATAGCGGCGGTTTGGCTCCGGTAGCGTGGTTAGCCGTTGCCGTAGCTGTCGTCTCATTGCTCGCTTTCGCTGTTCATGCCCGGATGAATCGGCCGCGCCAGCATGAACAGCATCAGAGTTTGCAGGGCTAAGGCGGCAGCCAGTTTATCTACTCTGCGGGGTAGATAACAGTTATGATAAAATGAGTGGAAACATTGATGTGAGGAAGCGAGGGATATCGATGAACACCCGTCAAGCAGCATTCGTACTACGCTTATCTGAGATGAAGGATGCCGCTTCTCTGATGGAACTTGACCAGGTTGTGTGGAATCGTGAAACAGCCCCTGAGCCGCTCCACTGGACTTCCAGAGATCAATATCTTCTGCATAATCCGCCAGGTACTCAGGTTGTGGCGTTCCTGGATGATTGCCTGTGCGGTTATGTCGGGCATCGACCGCCGACGGGTCTTGCGAGTAACCGTCATGTATGGGAGATTCATATCGCCGTGCATCCTTCCTGGCAACGGCAAGGGGTCGGATTTCAATTAATGGAAGCGATGAAGGCGATGGCACGATCAGAAGGTATCCGAAAGCTAAGGCTGCGGGTACTCTCCAGTAATCCCGGCGCCCAAGCTTTCTATACGCGCTGTGACTTTATTGAGGAAGGCAGGCTCGTACAGGAGTTTGATGTGGACGGGCGGTTTGTAGACGATATTTTGATGCGTTGTTTTTTATAGCATCTGAAGCTGAAGCCAACGAGGGTGGGGTTGCTGTCCATGACGATGGGAATTGTGTCATTGAATGTAGGAAAGCCGGTTACGGTGGAATATCAGGGCAAGGATTTATCGACAGGGATCTACAAGCAGTCCGTTACGGGTCCCTTGTTCTTGACCCGATTCAATTTCGAAGGTGATGGGCAAGCGGATCTGGTCCATCACGGAGGTGTGGACAAAGCGGTCTGCGCTTATCCTGCCGAGCATTATCCCTACTGGATTAAATCACTGAATAAGCCGATGCCATATGCCGCGTTCGGCGAGAATCTTACCTTACGCGGATTGCTGGAGAACGCGGTCTGCATTGGCGATGTGTATCAGGTCGGGGAAGCGGTGCTACAGGTCAGCCAGCCGAGATATCCATGCTTCAAGCTGTCACAGAAGCATGGGGTGAAGGACATGCCTGCACGTGTGCTCCATTCAGGTTATAGCGGCTTTTATTTTCGTGTGCTGGAGGAAGGGAAGGTCAGCGACGCTTCTCCTATCGTTCAGTTGCAACGGGCGGAGGATGGCGTTACCGTGCTGGAGACCCTGCGGATGATGAAGGATGGTCGCAAGGATGAGCAGGGACTGGTGCGGATGCTCGAGATTCCGGCGTTGTCAGCCAGCCTGAAGCAGCAATTCGGCCAATGGTTGAATCACTGCGCGGCAGCATCGACTAAGAGCAGCTTCTCCATAATGCAAGACGCATAATATATAAGAACAACCGGCTATATCCGAATAAGGATTGAAGCCGGTTGTTCTTATTATCGTACTTTTTTCCATTCGCTCTGGAGCATGCCGTACACCGCGTGGTTCACATAACCTTGAGGGAGCTTTTCAGCTTCGCGAATAACACCCTCCAACACAAAACCTAGACGTTCTGGAATCGCTCGACTGTGATGGTTCGCTGTTGCGCAGCGAATCTCGACCCGGTGCAGGCCCATCCGCATGAGGGCATGGTCAGTAAAGGCTCGGCATGCGCTCGTCATCAGTCCTTGTCCGGTAAAGCGCTGATCCAGCCAGTAGCCGATACTGACCGAGCGATTGTTCCAGTCAATCTCGTGAAAGGAGATCGTGCCGGCAAGCTCTTCCCGGACCCAAATACCGGCCGAGAAACCGCCATTATCCGCAGCCTGCTTCATCGCGCCTTTGATATAATTGAGAGAATCATTCAACTCATTGACGGCATCCACCCATGGCAACCACTTGCGTAGCCTGTCTCGTGAACGATCGGTCATCTCGAACATGGCCCGTGCGTGCTCTACGGCAAGCGGGCGCAATTCTACACGATCGTCAAGCTTATATACGAACATAATGAATCCTCTCTCCTTTCCCGATCGAGCGCCCGACCTATCGAGTGCGTTTCGGTGTTTTCTCCAATGCGTAAATGTCTTCCTCAAGTGACAGCATGCGTTCGCTGACAACGGTTCGGCAGTCGCTGAGCGCCTGATTATACAGATAAGGACCTAGATTTTCCACGAAAAAGTCAAGCATGCCCTCTGCGGCCAAATGACCTAATGTTTCGCCACGTTCGGTTTCAAAATAATGCTGGATTTGCGAGATGAGCTGCTCACGCTGCTCTTTGGGAAACTTCATCGGTTTCATGAGATGCCCTCCTCAAGCTGGGATGCTGTTTTTCTATTCATGCTACCTTAATCAAAACTCCTCGTCAAAAGGTCCGTTGGCATATAGCAGTCACAATCATGGCGCCTCATTCCTTGAACAATCCCACCATTACAGGTATATTTAAGGGAAACACGTTTATACAGAAGAGATAGACGGAAATTACAGTGCGAAAGGTTGATCAACGTGGAGAACCATCGGGGGACACCCTCCAATTTCATAAAAAATGTGATTACTGAAGACCTTAAGTCCGGCAAAGTCAAGGAAGTCGTTACCCGGTTTCCTCCCGAGCCGAACGGTTATCTCCATATTGGACACGCTAAGGCGATATGGATCAATTTCACGCTGGCCGATGAATTCGGCGGACGGACCCACCTGCGGTTTGATGATACCAACCCGGTGAAAGAAGATATTGAATACGTCAATTCAATTAAGGAAGACGTGAAGTGGCTCGGATTCGATTGGGAGGAGCTGCGTTTTGCATCCGACTATTTTGAAGAAATGTACAGCCGCGCCGTATTGCTCATTAAGAAGGGCAAAGCTTACGTAGATGACCAATCCGCTGACCAAATCCGTGAAACGCGCGGCACACTGACCGAGCCGGGACAGAACAGCCCTTACCGGGATCGCAGTGTGGAAGAGAATCTCGACCTGTTCGAACGGATGCGCGGCGGCGAATTCGGCAACGGGGAACGGGTACTACGGGCCAAGATCAATATGTCCTCACCGAATATCAATCTGCGCGATCCGGTAATCTATCGTATTTCTCATGCGTTTCATCATAATACCGGTGACAAGTGGTGCATCTATCCGATGTATGCATTTGCCCATCCGCTGGAAGATGCCATTGAAGGCGTGACGCATTCCTTGTGTTCGCTCGAATTCGAGGATCAGCGTCCGTTCTATGATTGGGTGGTCGCGGAATGCGAGATGAACTGCACGCCGCATCAGTATGAATTTGGACGTCTGAACGTGGCCCAGACTGTAACGAGCAAACGTAAGCTGAAGCAGCTGGTCGACGCAGCACATGTGGATGGATGGGATGATCCGCGCATGCCTACCATCTCTGGACTGCGCCGCCTGGGTTACACGCCGGAAGCGATTCGCAGCTTCATATTTGAGACAGGGATATCCAAGGCGTATGGCACGATTGATCGTCAAGTCATGGAGCATTTTATCCGTGAGGATCTGAAGCTGAAGGCACCACGGACCATGGCCGTGCTCGATCCGCTGAAGGTTGTCATCACCAACTACCCCGAAGGCGAAGTGGAGTGGCTGGATGCCGAGAACAATACGGAGAATCCGGAGATGGGCATACGCCAAATTCCGTTCTCTCGCGAGATATATATTGAGCAGGAGGACTTCATGGAGGACCCTCCAAGTAAATATTTCCGTCTGTTCCCGGGCAATGAGGTTCGTCTGAAGCACGCTTATTTCATTCGATGTAATGAAGTGATAAAGGACGAGAACGGCAAGGTCGTTGAGATTCATTGTACGTATGATCCGGAGACGAAGAGCGGCACCGGCTTTACCGGCCGCAAGGTCAAGGGAACCATTCACTGGGTGGAGGCAAGTCAGGCCGTACCTGCGGAATTCCGTCTGTTCGAGCCGCTGTTCAAGGATGAAGAGGAAGAAGTCCAGCCGGAACTCGTACCTGAAGTAGCCGGTGCGGAGCTCGTGCAAGAGGACGTGTCTGAGTCGGTTGAGACGGGTACGGAGAAGTCCTTCCTGGATGATATTAATCCGAATTCGCTTCAGATCGTGCAAGGTTATGTTGAACCGAACATGAAGGACGCTGCGCCACAGGACAAGTTTCAATTCTTCCGGCATGGATATTTCAACGTCGATTCCAAATACTCACAACCGGGACGCCCCGTGTTCAACCGCGTTGTCTCGTTGAAGAGTTCATTCCAACTTCCGAAGAAGTAATACGGGAGTATCTATAATACGAAACAAGACTCGAATCCTCCTCATCAGGAGTATTCGAGTCTTGTTGGTTTTTAAGTCGTCTCGCGAAAGCGAACGATGACCTAGATCAACTATAATGATCGTTCTTCCGCTTCGTCTTCATCGGGATCGGTATCCAGCTGTGGCTGATAACCGTTTCGGTGCAGATTGTACCACATCCAGCCGAAGCCGATGGCGCCTACAATCGCAAGCATCATGCCCGTACGATACAAGACCTGGGCTCCGAAATTCTGGAACATCCATCCTCCGGCCAATCCGCCGATCACGCCGGAGATACCGCTCCAGCTCAGCGTGTAAATCGCTTGTCCGGAAGCACGGTATGGTGTCGGAACAAACAGCATGGTAAGCTGCACGCCGACGTAGAAATAACCACCGAACGTTACGCAATGCAGCAGTTGGATAAAGGCGACCTCAAGGGCCGTATTGGCCTCGGCCATCAGCAGCCAGCGCAGGGCGAAGAGGATGCTGACAATCGTTAAACAGCCGACCAACACACTGATCTTGCGCTTGAGGAAGCGGTCGAACAGAACGAAGATCGCGACCTCGAAGATCGAGGAGAAGAAGATCGCGAGCCCGACCATTTGCTTGGTACCGCCCAGTTCGAGTATATATAAAGACATGAACGTATTGTTGGCCGTATTCGGAATGGAGACTAGGATACCGAGCAAGATAAACCAGACAAAATATGAGTTCAGGAACAGCTTGCCTAATCCCCTAAGGTTAACCGTTGCTGAGCTTGCCGTCTTCTGTATGTTGGGCAGCGTGAACATGAACAACGCCGCGATTAGCAGCATAACGGAGAATACAATGGCGATTCGGCCTGATCCAAGATGATCGATAACAGGTCCGGCGGCGATCGCCGTTAGTGCCCAGCCAAGCGAGCCCCAGAGCCGGAATGAGCCGAACTTCTGCCCGGTTCCGTCGATGTAGGTGAGGATCAGGGAGTTCGTCTGTGAGAACATTGGCGTCTGGAAGAAATAAAATAAGATCATGGTCATGTAGATCATCGCATACGTGTTGGCCTGGAATACGAGTTGAACCAGCAACAGCGTACCGATCATCATAATTAGTAGCACGCGTTTGATATTCGCTGCACGGTCACTCCAGAATCCCCAGAATGGATTGGCGAAGATAGAGACGAATGGAGCGATAGCCATCAGACTGCCGATCTCCATTTTGCTCATGCCGATGTCTTGCAGATATAACTGGAAGAAACCCGTGAAGATGACCATGGTTCCGTAAATGAAGAAGTTGAATAACTTGAGCGATGCTAATGAAGGTTGGTCTTTATCCATATTCCGCAAGTAGGTCATTCCTTTCAAACCGAATGCAATCTATAATACGGCCTTCGTTTAAACCGCTTTCCCTTCAATGTATCACGCATTGAAAAGGGATACAAACCATCTTTTTTATGATTTTCCATTAATCTGACGATTACCCTATAAACTGAACATCGTTTGTTCAAACAGACAGAACAGGAGGTATACCATGAAAGAGTTGGATCACGAGTCTGTGGCACAGCGTGATGAGGTGACCGGTATCGTGCTTGCAGGAGGTGATTCCCGGAGGATGGGAACGAATAAAGCGATGCTTATGGTGGACGGTGTTCCGTTGATCGAACGAACGGTACGATCCTTGGAGTCAATCTGCAGCCGCGTGCTCATATCGACCAATACGCCCGATAGGTATACATTCCTTGGTTTGGAATGTATACAGGATGTGTATGAGCGCAAGGGGCCCATGGCGGGGCTGCATGCCGCATTATTAACATCCGATACCAACTGGAACGTGGTCGTGGCGTGCGATATGCCGTTTATCCAGACGTCATTCCTTGCGGCACTGCTGGAACTGGCCGATACCACAGCAGGTTGCGAAGCGGTCATACCATTAGTGGATGGAAGATACCATCCGTTATTGGCGGTGTATCATCGCAGCGTAGCAGGAAGCCTCGCACTTAGGCTGCAGCAAGATGAGCTTCGCATGATGAGTTGGATCAGTCATCTACGAACCGTAACCGTGGATGAAGAACGTTTATCGAGATTGACCGGCATGAATCCTCGGAAGATCCTGTTCAATCTGAATGCCAGAGTGGACTTGGAAGCTGCACAAACACTTGCAGGACCGAATATAACCATAGAACCCTTCTGACCATCAATGGACGAGAAGGTTCTATGGTTTACCCGCCGATCTGGGACATGCGTCTCACGGTAGGAGTGTGGCTCTGTGCTTTCTTCTCCAGTGCCAGCGCCATTTCATGGTTAAGCGGCTTGGCACCGAGCGCTTTACGGAACAGGTTGGCAACCGCTGCCGGGTCATCGATTATCCGGCGAACATTGTACTCATCCGACCAATATAGACAAGCTTTGATATGCCCGTCTGCCGTTAATCTCAAGCGGTTGCAGGAATCACAGAAATGATCGCTGACCGGATGAATCAGGCCGAACGTACCGCGTGCCCCATCTACCCTCATATTACGCGAGGGACCGTTACCGGAAGGGCCTGGCTCGTCTTGAATGTTCCAGCCCGCTTCCTCGCATACCTCCGCTACCCGGCTTAGAGGTAAGTACGTATCTCTCCAAGAGTCGGTCGCATGCCCGATCGGCATGTATTCAATAAAGCGAACATGGAGTGGCCGGTCCAACGTAAGCGCAATGAAATCCTTGATTTCATCCTCATTGAATCCCTTCATCAGCACCATATTCAGCTTTATTGGATCGAGTCCGGCAGCGTATGCGGCTTCAATGCCCTCCAGCACTTTATGGACGTTCCCTCCGCGAGTGATGCGTGCATAACGATCCTCTTGGAGTGAATCGAGACTAATATTAATCCGGGTAAGTCCGGCTTCTTTTAACAAACGAGCTTTGGCAGGAAGCAGCATGCCGTTGGTCGTCAGTGATATATCCTGAATTCCCTCGATGGATGCGATTTGGTGGACCAGTGTTTCCAGGTCTTTGCGTACAAGGGGCTCCCCTCCAGTGAGGCGAACCTTGGACACACCCATAGGGGCAAGGACGGACATGATGGCGGTTATTTCTTCATAACTCATAATTTCGTCGTGCGGCTGGAATTCCAAGCCTTCTGAAGGCATACAGTAGACACAACGCAGATTACAGCGGTCTGTTACCGAAATTCGAATATAATCATGGACCCGACCGAAAGGGTCTGCTAGTGGTTCAATCATGGGTAATTTCCCCTTTCGCGACTGTTAGACATGGTCACATTGTAGCGATTCCCAAGATGAGAGTCAATGCAAAAGGCTTGGTGATCGATGGGGACAACGATGGGAGTCATCGGCGTGCGCTGTGAGATGTATCACAGCCATGCATGTGCCAATCATCTATAGTGGAATTGTGAACCATAGCTTCTCCTTTGAAAGTAATCATGAAATTTAGCTAGACACCATTTCTGATACGGGGAGGTTTAATATATGGCGATAACATGGAATGAAACCGTACAAGTCTCTGAGGCTGGTCAGCATTGGATGGAACACCGCAGCACGGTGTATGCGTTATTGATTGATTTTCTGGGCAATCGTCCCAGCTTTTCGTTGATTGCCGATTGGAGTCGGGACAGCAGGATGAAGAGGGTAGCTGAACAATACGAGGCAGCCGGCAAAATCATGAATTATCTTGGCGGACGATCGCCTGAAGAATTATGGAGGATTTATCAGGCTGAAAGCGCTGCTTATGATCTGCTCCTTCAGCAATTCCAACCGCGTCAAGCGACGCAGTCTCATTATGTTGACGAGGGATGCCCTCAGGACGTGGCCGAGTGCTACGCAACCGAAGGGATCGCCTTCAACAAACTTCAAGGAGAAACGGATGATCATATCGCGGTTGAATTGGAATTTATGACACTGCTTCACGATCGTATGCTGGACCATTCGTCCGATGAGCATAACATGAGATACTGGATGATGGTGCAAGAGAGCTTTCTGCAAGACACCTTCTGCGCTGGACTCCTTCTCTTTGCCGGGACGTGAGGTTATCAACGAACAGCCCTCTTTATCAAGGGTTGGCCAATTTGCTTGACGAATTCCTCGTACAGGATGTGCATATGCTTCGGACGTGGATGGGTTCCTATGACAGGCCAGCTTCATCTAAGCATGAAGAGCTTCGCACTCCATTATCTATACTCGCATAAAAAAGAAGCCACGGTCGAATGGAATCGACCGTGGCTTCGTTGTTGCTAGGTAACGTTCATTTTTTACTTAATTCTCAAGCGGGCGCTTCTTGGTGAACTTCATCAGGAACTCATACACGATAGGCACAACGACCAGCGTGAGCAGTGTGGAACTGATCAAACCGCCGATAACGGTGATGCCAAGTCCCTTGGAGATGATACCCGCACTGTTCTCCCATCCGAAGACGAGCGGCAGAAGGGCACCAATCGTAGCCAGAGCGGTCATCAGGATCGGACGAAGACGGGTCGCTCCCGCTTCAAGCAAGGCTTCGCGTGTGTCATACCGTCACGTTCCATATGAATAACGCGGTCGATCAAGACGATGGCGTTGGTTACAACGATACCGATCAACATGAGTACACCCATGAGTGAGGACACGTTCAGCGTCTCGCCTGTAATCAGCAATCCGATGATCGCACCAATGACGATGAACGGCAGCGAGAACAGGATGGCAAATGGCGCCAGTCCTCCGCCAAATGTTACGACGAGAACGAAATACACGATGGCAATCGCAGCGAGCATCGCAAGTCCGAGTTGTCCAAAGGTTTCGTTGATCTGCTCGGTTACACCGCCGAATTGTACGCTGACGCCATCCGGCAGTTCTATCTTATCGACTTCGCTCTGCAGATTGTTCGATGCTGTGCCGACGTCAGCCGTCAGGATGTCGGCCGATACCGTCACCACCATTTTGCCATTGATACGGGTGATCGTATCAGGAGTCGTACCTTGTTCCACCTTGGCAACTTCCTTGATTGGAATTTCCATGCCAAGCGGTGAGGTTACCGTCTCGTTCTCAATCTGTTCAATACTTGTATATGTCGTGTTGTCAGACTCGATATATACTTTGTAGTTCTTATTATCGATCTCAATTTCCGTCAAGACCGGACGCTCTCTAACCGGGCTGAGCTTCATGGCGAGCTGCCCCGCCGTGAGACCCAAGGAGCTGAGTTTCTCTTGGTCGGCTACGAGCGTATACTGTTCGAAAGCCTCGGAAAGACTTGTCTTTGCGTTCTCGAAGGTATCCGTCTGCTGATTAGCAAGTTCGGCAATCTGATCGGCAACCGGCTTGATCTGATCGAGGTTATCGCCGAAGACGTTGACGGTCAGTCCGCCTCCGCCCATGCCTGCAGCCATATCGAGATTGGACCAGGTACCATCCGGCACCTCGGCTGTGAGACCTTCAACGAGTGATTTCTTCACATTCTCGAAATCCTTCGTATCCGGATCGTACATGATATAGAACAGTCCGGAATTGGCATTCCCCATTCCCATCGGATTGCTGCCGCCGATGGAGTATTGCATGCTCTGCACACCGGATTGATCCAGGATATATTCTTCGGCCTTAAGGGCGCGTTCCTCAACATCTTCCAGCAATACGCCAGGTTCCGGCGAATACGTAACCATCACGTATTTGTCTTCCTGTTCCGGAATGAAGCTGACGCCCAGGAATTTGGTGAGGAACAAACTTCCTACCAGCAATAGAATAGCGGCCAGGAATGTAATGGCTTTATGATTAAGCGTCCATTTCAGAATGGAACGGTACCCGCGGGCCATAGCCCCCGGCTTGTCATGGTGGTCATTTTTGTTCTTCAAGCCATTGCGGAACAAGCTGTGCGCCATAGCTGGAACAAGCGTGACCGCAACCACGAGGGATGCCAGCAAGGCGAATACCATCGTCAGTGCAAACGGCATAAACAGCTCGCCGACCATTCCGCTAACGAGTGTCAACGGCAGGAACACGGCGATCGTTACGATCGTGGATGACAGGATCGGTACGAACATTTCACGAGTTGCAGCGCTGATCAGCTCTCGACCCGACAATTTCTCGGTTGAGAGAGACATGCGGCGATAGATGTTCTCGATAACAACGATCGAGTCATCGACAACCCGGCCAATCGCTACGGTCATGGCACCCAGTGACATCATATTCAGCGTAATATCCATTTGTCTCAGGCACAGAATCGCAATGAGCAAGGACAGTGGAATCGAGATAATCGAAATAATTGTCGAACGAATATTGCGCAGGAAGATCATGATGATCAGTACGGCGAACAATGCACCATACAGTGCCTTGAACAACATCGTATGAACGGAATCTTCGATTGGCTTACCCTGATCCAGCATAATGGTCAGGTCCATTCCCGGGAATAAGCCTCTAAGCTCTTCCGCGGTATCTTTTACGCTGTTAACGACATCAACGGTGTTGGCGTCGTTGGCCTTGACGATCTGAATACCGATCGACTCGGCTCCATTGGTGCGGGAGATGGACTCCGATGTACCAATGACTTCGATATTGGCAATTTCACTAAGTTTGACGGTTGGAATGCCAGCACCAGCTCCAGGAGTCGCCCCTTGACCGCCAGCTCCGGCTTCAGGAGCAGTTGCACCGTCTGGTGCACCGCCTTGGCCGTTACCGGCGTTGGCGCCCGGAGCACCGGTGTCAGCACCGCCAGGTGCTGCTCCTTGCCCTTGATCAGCCCCGGCACCTGGAGCGCCAGCTGCTGCTCCGCCTCCGCCAGGAATGACCGGAATTGCAATATTCTTCAGATCATCAATTCCGATGATGCCGCCATCAATCGCGACGGCTTTCTGGGATTTATCCATTTCGAACATGCCCAGTGGAACGTACAGAGCGGAACCTTGCACGATGCCCCGGACGGTATCTTCCGTCAGTCCAAGCTCATTCATTTTGTCCTGATCGAATGTAAGCTGTACTTCGTTGACGAATTGACCGGCTACCTGTACGGAGGCCACGCCATCCAAGTCTTCAAGCACCGGTACAATGTCGTTCTCGGTAATTCTTGTCAGTTCATCCAACGCCATGTTGTCTTTGTTGGAGATACTGAGTGATACCACCGGCATGGAGCTCATGCTGAATTTAGAAATCGATGGTTTCATTGCGTCGTCCGGCAGCGGTACCTCGTTCAAGGCTTCCCGGACGGCCGCTGTAGCGTTATCCAGGTCTGCGCCATAATCGAACTCGACCATGACATTGGCTGCATTCTCCATGGAAGTGGACGTAACGGTCTTTACGCCGTCGATATTCCGCAGCCTGGTCTCCAGTGGTTTGGTTACTTCCTCCACGACCCCTTCAGGGGCTGCTCCCGGATAGATTGCCGTTACGCTTAGAAACGGTACATTAATATCCGGAATAGTCTCTTGTTTCATCGTTAATCCGCTATACAGTCCGCCAAAGCTGACGATAATGGTCAAGAGCCAGATGGCGAATTTGTTGCGTAGCGAGAAATTAATAATTCCTTTCATTATGAGATTCTCTCTCCTCTCCAAATCTTCTTTATGTCTCTAGGGTGGACAAACTTCCTTGTACGATGCCACCCGGTGCAAGGTAGGTTTCCAATACCGTTACAATGGTGCCCTTTAACTCTTCATACAATGCTTCAATACCCTCAATTCCTTCCAAGTTAGCAAGCATGCCCTTAAGAATGGCTCGACTTGGCTGGAGCGAGATCAGTTCCTTCTCCAGGATCGTTAACGATTCGATGGCATCCTCGCGAATATTCTTGGCCAGCGGTATCTGCCGCAAGGAGTTCTTGATTCCCTTGATAACGATAAGCGGGTGTCTCGGCGTACTGGTCTGGGGTTGGCACAAGTCGAGTTGCTCCAGAACATCAACCGGAATGAGGGGCTCAGGCAGTCTGCGCAGGATGCTGGCAACCACATCGTCCAGAAGCTGGATCAGATGCTCGGAGGCTATACCCACGTTCAAATGGAACCCGGGTATGAACATGAAACGGATGTATGAACCGAGCATGCCACCCATGAACATGCCGATCTCCAGCGTATAGGGTTCAGCTTCAGGGCCGTAGATGATCTTCAACTTATGGTTAAACCACTGCAATGCGTCGTGCATTTCTTTCCGGACATCTTCTTTGTCAAAAGGAGGTTTCCCTGGGACGGTCCGATCATGAAACTGCTTCAGCAGGAACTCCCGAATTTCCAGGAAGTGTACCAGCAGCACTTCAACTTGCTTGCGCATCTGTTCTCTGGGCTCAAGCAAGGGATCTTGATCTACCCGTAGAATCTCATCTTTAATCCGTCCCGCAATATACTCGTAGATACTCTTTTCCAGTTCCTCTTTGGACTTGAAGTGTAGATAAAGGCTGCCCTTCGACATCCCGCATACCTCGGCAATCTCCTGCATGGACGTATCCGAAGAACCTTTCGCGGAAAACAGCTGCATCGCAGTGATGAGAATTTGCTGTCTTTTCTCTGCCGTTTTATCAGCCAATCAGTGACTCACCTCTCTCTGAGAACTATGTAGTTCTTGATATGACCAACTGGTCAGAATTTATTATATATGAAAAAGAACGACCGTTTCAACTTTACTACGGTCGTCCTTCCTTATGGTTCTTCCTGAATTGTGAACATTGTTTGAACGAACTAACTAAATAGTTTCAATCCGACGGCCGAGCACAAGATCATGGCGATAAATAAGATTCTCCGCCATTCCTTTGGTTCACCGAACATGAACATCCCGGTAATGGCGCCACCAACCGTCCCAATACCTGTCCAGATGGCGTAGGCAGTTCCCATTGGCAAGTAGATCATGGCGTAGGAGAGAAGTGAGAAACTGATGGAGAAAGAACCGGCCAAAAGCAGGACGTATCGCCATCCCTTTCGCTGAGAGACTCCCTTGATGCCAATGACTCCGCCAATCTCGAACAATCCGGCAAATACAAGCGCGATCCATGCCATTATTTACTCACCTCCGCTGGTGCCTGGTCACTCGTGACGAGCTTAAGGCCGATTACACCAATCAACAATGAACAGATTAGCAGGATTTTAATCGGCTTGAATGGCTCACCGAAGACCAACATCTCGGTTGCGACCGTTCCGGCCGTACCGATTCCCGTGAAAACGGCGTAGACCGTACCGACCGGCAGCCGCTTCGCTGCTTCAATAAGAAGCAGAAAGCTGGCCGCAATGGCAATCAAGGTCCCTGCCCATTCCCATATATTCGAAGAGTGCTTAAGTCCCATCACCCACAATATTTCCACCAATCCACCAAGTAGAACATATAACCAGTTCCGATTCATACGGCCGTCTCTCCCTTAATTCGCAATTCCTAATTTCGTTATTCGTTATGGTTGTATCTTTGTGTCACACCAATCCAAGCAGCATCTACGCGTCGTGCGGCACGTTCCTCACCGCCATATACGATTTCAAGGTGAATTCCATCAAGCAGTGTAATATAAGCGATAGCTGCTTTACGCGGATACCGGATGATTTTTCCGTGAACAGGACATCCGCCGGCCAACAGCTTGGCCAGATTGCTCTCTTGCTGGTCCAGCATCGGATAGACCATGGCCATGACTTCATCATAGAGCGAGCTCGGTGGAAAAAAAGCCATCCGCAGGAAGAAGCGAACCTCATCGTCTCGTTGATAAGCTTGCTGACGATCCTCCAGGAAGCCCTTTAACTGAAGTTCCAGCGGCTGATCTTGAGACTGAAGGAAATGGGATTCCATCTGCCGCTCCTGCCGCTCGAATACATCCTGCAGCACTTGCAGGAACAGGTCTTCCTTGCTTGAGAAGTGAGCATAAATGGATGGCTTCTTAATACCGCTATCGTCCGCGATACTTTTGAGCGAAGCCCCTTCGTAGCCATCCCGAGCAAAGTGAACTAGAGCCGCTTGTTTGATGTTGTCAGAACTCATGGGCGATCCCCTCCTAACTAACGGTCGTTAGGTAATATTTTTAGCAAACGTCAGCTCGACTGTCAATGACTAATTTTGGGGAAACGCCCCACCGAATATATCTTTAGTTCCTGGGGTGGATCATGTAGAATATGGGTGACCATTATCGAGTGTATATAAGAGAGAGAACGATGAAACAAGGGGTAAACCGAGATGAGAAAGGGAATAGAGGCTGTACTGATCACCGCGCTGTTGTTCGCGTTTTATTATTTTGGGATTAATTATTTCGGTAAGACGACCGGTACGATTATCGGAATATTCTCGACGTTGACCGTTGTGTCGATCGGCTTCATGATTTTTATGGAGAATCGGCACCCAACGAGTACGATGGCCTGGATTTTATTACTCGCGCTTGTTCCGATCGTGGGACTCGTGTTTTACTTTCTGTTTGGGCAGAACTATTTTAAACGGAGAAAATATGACAAAAAGGCTCAGAAGGACGTACTGGTCTACACGAGTGAAGTGCTGCGCAAGAGCAGTCCGGACGTATCCTGTTTCAAGCCGGAGTTGCAGCAATTGTTGCAGCTGTCCACCCGACTGGCGCGTACGCCCGTCTCCTTCTCCAGCGATACGCAGGTATTAACGGATGGCGAAGAGACGTTTGCAGCGATGATTCAAGAGCTGGAGAAGGCCACACACCATATTCATATGGAATATTACATATACCGGCCGGATGCTATTGGAACCCAGATTCAGGATCTGCTGATTTCCAAGGCGAAGCAAGGTGTGGCTGTACGGTTCATGGTTGACGCCGTGGGCAGTCTTCAACTGCCGCCTGCCTTTTTGCAGGAGATGAGGGATGCCGGGATTCAGGTTGCTGTATTTGGGAGCCCGAAGACGATTTTCTTCAGCAGCCGCGTGAACTATCGCAATCACCGTAAGATCGTGGTTATTGACGGTAGTGTGGGCTTTGTTGGCGGTTTGAACGTAGGCGATGAGTATTTGAGTCGCAGCAAGGCTTTCGGATTCTGGCGCGATACCCATATTTTGATCCGCGGCGAAGCGGTGAGGACCTTGCAGGTGGTTTTTCTGCAGGATTGGGAGTATATGACAAGCGAGCAACCGAAGGATCAGATGTATTATTCACCCGAATTGCTCGAGAACCAGCAGGGAGCTGTGCAGATCATTGCAAGTGGACCGGATAATGAGCGCAGGGCACTTAAGAATATCTTTTTCTCCATGATTGTCTCCGCGCGCAAGTCGATCTGGTTAGCAACACCCTATTTTATCCCGGACGAAGATATACTAACCGCGCTGCGAGTGGCTGCATTATCGGGCCTGGATGTGCGGATTCTATTTCCCTCCAAACCGGACAAGTGGTTGCCGTTTCTCGCTTCACATTCCTATTTTCCATCCCTGCTAGATGCCGGGGTACAGGTGTATGAATACGAGAAAGGCTTCATGCATTCCAAGCTGCTGATTGTAGACGGGGAAGTGGCTACCATCGGGACGGCGAACATGGACATGCGCAGCTTTCATCTGAATTTTGAGGTTAACGCATTGTTAGTGCATACGGAAAGCGTGAATAAGCTGGTGTCTGACTTCCAGCATGATCTAGAGCATACGGTGTTGTTCGACCGCAATCATACGCGCAAGAAGCGCATCATGACCAGGCTGCTCGAATCGGCTGCCAGACTGATGTCTCCTTTATTGTAGCTCTGCGGGCTATGATGTCGATTACACGAAGGTCTAGAAGGTAGTAAAGCCGAGCACTTTTTGCAGATGGAGCAACACGCCCTTCATCCATGTCGTCTCGTCTTGATAGGCTTCGATGTCGAGCGTGAACACGGTGCCTTCGTTGTTCCAGAGTTGATTGAAATAACGTTCCAGCTCTTCTACCATCGGATGATGGGCAGGCGCTTCAATCCACAAATTATTCTCCAGATTCAGATCGGCCAGGTTGCGCTGCGTGAAATTCGCAGAACCGCCTGTGACAATCGATGGGCCGTTTGACTTGGCAATGTACATGAGTTTCGTATGGTATTGCTCCGTTCCGGTGTTATACCAGCGAATCTTGATTTTATGATCCGATCTCCGAATTAACTCTGCGGCAGCTGGTCGATTGGGAATGCCGATCTTATCACGTCCGAATGCATTTTGATTAGGGTCCAGAATCAGACGGACCTCAACGCCCCGGCCCGCCGCTTGCACAAGCTCATCCATAACCTTGCCGTCAGCCAAGTAGAACATACCCATCCACAAGATATCCCCTGTCTGGGCTTGCGAAATCGCGCGCAATATATAATCGTGAATCTTGCCTTCCGTCAAATATCGAACATCGGCCGGATTACGATGATGGGATGGGGGAGGAACAAATTCAGGCAGCTGAAGATCACTGGACAGATTAACAGCCGCCTGTTCGGCCGCCAGTATATCTTGAATGATGCCGCCGTTTGTCTCAAAAGCAATGTTGGAATTATAGGCACTGGCATCATGCATATTGGCCGATGTAACGAGTGCCGTATGTTCACTGATGATTACTTTGCGGTGATTAGCTTTGACGTTAAGCAGCTTTAGATAAGAGCGGACCGTAATATCAGGCGCTTCATTAGCCATTAGATTGGGCAAGGTACCTTTCCCGGATTGGCCAAACCATTGAATGAAGGTGCGCCATACGGCAGAGTAGATCGGGGTTGAGTCCCGGAGTGGGTCGACATTGGTGATGATGACATGAATGCCTGCAGCTTCCATCCGATCGAACTCTGGTAGCGAATACGATCCGTATCCCGTATTGACTTCATCGCTAATGAAGAAGATATCCATATCCGGATATTTTTCTTTTTGTGCGATCAGGCGCGCCGTTAAATCGCCGCTGACGACCGGGAAATCCTGATCTTTATGGGCATAGCTGTTGAAGAGGAACATGTCGATGACCAGGAATTCCCGTGCTTCTTCGATGATCTCTCCGATGCGAGGTCCGATTTCACGATGCTGAACGGATTGTCCACCAGCGCCTGGGTACGTTAGATCGACCCACATCTTCACGTCCGCTTGATATGGCGGACTTTCATATGAAATACCGGGAGGCAGCGGCTTATTGGTCTGATAGACCATGACGCCGATAAGCCACAGAACCAGCAAGCCAACTCCCAGCAAGAGGTAATTGGGAGTTTGGCCGCTTCGAGAACGTTTGGTTGGTTTCGATGAGGGCAACGTGTTATCGGAAGAAGTAGAATTCGATTGGTTCTCGTGAGATCGTCGGCGGTTAAACAAGTTATTCCCATCCTCCTGTCTTGTGGCGCGGATATGTATAATGTTAATTAACGTTAATGCCCAGCCGTGACGCAGTTTACGATAAGATAAAGCCGTTTGGCAAGCGATCATGCCGCTCAGGGTACAGACTTTGCCAGGATCGCGAGTTCAGGCTAATATTGTTGCTTGTTACGAGTTATATCATGCAAGGTTAGAAGATGGAGAGAGAGGTGAAGGACCGTGCATACCGAACAAAATCGATCCGATAGAAGATTGTTACCAGAGATTCCTACGAGTGAACGCAAAATAGAACACGTTCGTCTGTGCCTTGAGGAGGAAGTGAACGCCGTGGGAATTACTTCAGGTTTTGAATCATACCGATTCAGTCATGCAGCACTGCCCGAGCTTGACTTTGAGGAGATTCAATTAAATACCGCCTTTAGCGGGATGTCAGTTCGGACTCCGCTCTTGATCAGTTCAATGACCGGCGGAAGCCAAACCACCGGCGAGATTAATCTTCGCTTGGCGGAAGCAGCTGAACGCCGTGGATGGGCAATTGGTGTCGGGTCTGTAAGAGCCGCAGTCGAACAGGAAGAACTGGCGCCAACATTTCGTGTGCGTGAACGTGCGCCAAACGTGCCTGTTATTGCTAATCTGGGTGCGGTGCAGTTAAATTACGGCTTTGGAGCAGAAGATTGCCAGCGTGCCGTGGATATTGCGGGTGCGGATATGCTGGTCTTTCATTTGAATACGCTTCAAGAGGTGTTTCAGCCGGAGGGCAACACGCGTTTTGGAGGCCTCCTAACCCAAATTGAGGATGTTTGCCGAAAGTTGGAGGTACCTATTGGTGTTAAAGAAGTTGGATGGGGCATTGATGGGGAAACCGCCCGGCGGTTAGTGGATATCGGTGTGTCTTTCATCGACGTAGCGGGAGCAGGAGGAACATCCTGGAGCCAGGTAGAGAAATACCGCAGCAAGGATCCGGTGCGTCGTGCCGCCGCGGAGGCTTTTGCTGACTGGGGCAATCCCACAGCGGCATGCATTCTGGATGTGCGGAGGACGTTGCCGCAGTGCGCGCTGATTGGCAGCGGCGGTCTGAAGAGTGGCGTGGACGCGGCCAAGGCGATAGCGCTCGGCGCTGATATGGTCGGCTTCGGTCGCGGATTGCTCGGTTCGGCGGTGGATTCGGAGGAATCTCTGGATCAGAGACTTGCACAAGTCGAATTGGAACTGACAACGGCCATGTTCGGGATTGGAGCAAGCAACATCAATGAATTGAAATCTACGCAGCGACTCAAGCGGGTTTAGCGACAGACGGGATGCCAGGATATTCGTATTGAACTCTAAAGGGTATCTGCTATAATTAATAGGATTGTTTGTTAACTGGAGGAGTCTGGGCTGGAGGGTTTTGCCCCCGGCTTTATATACTGATCACTGAGAAGAGTAAACCTGATAAGGAGTTGTCACATACAATGGCTTTGAAAGCTGGTATCGTCGGTTTGCCAAACGTCGGCAAATCTACATTGTTTAACGCGATTACGCAAGCGGGGGCTGAGTCTGCTAACTATCCGTTCTGCACGATTGACCCGAATGTGGGTGTGGTGGAGGTGCCCGATGAGCGCCTTGATAAGTTAACCGAGCTGGTGCAGCCGAACAAAACGGTTCCTACCGCTTTTGAATTTGTGGATATCGCAGGCTTGGTACGCGGTGCCAGCAAGGGCGAGGGGTTAGGTAACAAATTTCTGGCCCATATCCGCGAGGTAGACGCGATCGTCCATGTCGTTCGTTGTTTTGAGGATGAGAACATTACGCATGTGGATGGCAAAGTGAATCCCGTGAGCGATATCCAGACGATTAACCTGGAATTGATTCTGGCCGACCTGGACAGTGTGGAGAAGCGCATTGACCGTGCCAAGAAGAATATGAAGGGCGGCAACAAGCAGTTCGTTCAGGAAGTGGAACTGCTGGAGCGCATGAAGGAAGCCCTGTACAATGACCAGCCTGCACGCAGTGTTGAACTGACCGATGATGAGAAGCTGATTATTCGCGACCTTCACTTGTTGACGCTGAAGCCGGTTCTGTATGCGGCCAACTTGAGCGAAGACGGCGTTAATGAAGCGGATAGCAATCCGTATGTACAGCAAGTACGTGACTTTGCCGCTGCTGAGAATGCTGTTGTTGTTCCGATCAGCGCGAAGGTGGAAGCTGAAATCGCCGAGCTTGAGGGTGAGGACAAAGAGATGTTCCTGGAGGAACTCGGACTTGCGGAATCCGGCTTGAACCGTCTGATTAAGGCAGCGTACAGCCTGCTTGGATTGTATACTTATTTCACGGCGGGTGTGCAGGAAGTGCGCGCTTGGACGATCCGTAAAGGCACTAAGGCTCCGCAAGCGGCTGGCGTCATTCACACCGACTTCGAGCGTGGGTTTATCCGTGCGGAAGTGGTGGCTTATGACGATCTGGTTGCTGCTGGTTCTATGAACGGTGCGAAGGAACGCGGGCAGCTTCGTCTGGAAGGCAAAGAGTATGTTGTCAGCGATGGCGATGTTATGCATTTCCGCTTCAACGTGTAGATCGATATAGAACGAAGGGCCATGGCTCCATGCCACTAATGTGCGTGGAACTGTGGTCTTTGTTTTGAGGTTGGGCGAGCGGGCTGCTGTTCAATAACAGGCAAACATGGTATAATAAAAAGTCGTTTAGACACGTATTGGTGAATATATCAAGAGAGGTGATTTCCTTTGTTGGACCGATTACAATCCCTCGCGGATCGTTATGAGAAGCTAAGTGAGCTCTTATGTGATCCGGATGTAGCGAATGACTCTAAGAAGCTTAGAGATTATTCCAAGGAACAATCTGATTTGCAGCCTGCTTATGAGGCTTATGTTGAATATAAGAACGTTATGGAAGAACTCGAGGCTGCGAAGACCATGCAGGGCGAGAAGATGGATGATGAGATGCGTGAAATGGTCAAGATGGAAATCGATGAGTTGTCCGCTCGGCAGGTTGTGCTGGAGGAGACCATCCGTATTCTGCTCTTGCCGAAGGATCCGAATGATGATAAGAACGTTATCATCGAAATTCGCGGTGCGGCCGGCGGAGATGAAGCGGCATTGTTCGCTTCCGATCTGTACCGGATGTACACCCGTTTTGCCGATACGCAAGGCTGGAAGGTAGAGCTGATGGACGTCAACATGAATGATCTCGGCGGTTTCAAGGAAGTGATCTTCATGATTAACGGTCGCGGTGCTTACAGCAAAATGAAGTTCGAGAGTGGCGCTCACCGCGTACAGCGCATACCAACACCGAGTCGGGGGGAAGGATTCATACGTCGACCTCGACCGTGGCCGTCATGCCAGAAGCGGAAGAAGTGGATATTGAGATTCATGACAAGGATATTCGTGTCGATACGTTCTGTTCCAGTGGAGCCGGCGGCCAGTCCGTTAATACAACCAAATCGGCCGTGCGCGTTACACATATCCCGACGGGTATCGTGGCTACTTGTCAGGATGGCAAATCGCAGAACTCCAATAAAGATAAAGCATTGCAGGTACTTCGTGCCCGTATCTTTGATATGATGCGCCAGGAGGAAGAAGCGAAGTATGCCGGTGAACGTAAGAGCAAAGTGGGTACAGGCGATCGTAGCGAACGAATCCGCACATACAACTTCCCGCAGAGCCGTGTAACGGATCATCGGATCGGCCTTACGGTCCATAAGCTGGATCAAGTGATGAATGGTGAGATTGAAGAGATCGTTTCGGCCCTGACCATTGCGGAGCAGGCCGAAATGATGGATAAAGGAGTATAACGCTTTGAAGCGGATGATCTTTGAATTGACGCCGCAGCGCAGCATAAGAGAAGCCTTCCTGGAGGCTTCTTCTTTTTTAGAAGGCGTCAAGGTGATGGAAGCACGGCGAAATGCGCAGCTGTTGCTGGAACATGTGTTGGACTTGTCGGGTACAGCCTATTATATGGCGCTCGGCGAGCCCTTTCCCGAGCATCGTAAGGCAGCGTTTGAAGAGGTGATCGGCCATAAGGCTGCGGGAGTGCCTGCACAATATATTATCGGTGAGCAGGAATTCTATGGTCGACCGTTTACGGTTACACCGGCTGTACTTATTCCAAGGCCTGAAACCGAGCTTCTAGTCGAAGCCGTACTGGAGCATGGGCAGCTGCTGGCCCCTCGTCCGTCTTCCCATGGGAGGCTGCTAGCAGCGGATATCGGCGCTGGCAGTGGAGCGATCGCGGTTACGCTGGCGCTCCACTCGCCCACTTGGCAGCTACTGGCCAGCGATATTTCCAGCGATGCGCTGGAAGTAGCCTCGCGCAATGCCGAGAGGCTTGGGGCAGACGTTGAATTTCGCCAAGGAAATCTACTCGAACCGTTGGCGGGATTAGCGCCAGATATCATCGTGTCGAACCCGCCGTATATTCCGGCAGAAGATATTGAGGAACTGCAGCCGGAGGTGCGCGACCATGAGCCGCGCTTGGCACTCGATGGCGGGGAGGACGGGCTTCGTCCTTACCGCATCATGATGGAACAGCTGCCGTTATTGGCAGCCCCTCCCCGGCTGATCGCGTTTGAGCTTGGTCAAGGCCAGGCGGAAGATGTGGCTGCAATCCTGCGCGCCGCAGGGCATTGGGCAGAGATTGTGACCATTCAGGACTTGCAAGGCATTGACCGCCATGTTCTTGGGATATCGCGCTAATGGATATGGAGGCCCCCAAACTATTATCGAGATGGAATCGTTACATCTGCATGTAAGATCGATGCGGTGACGAAAGCTTAGATATGCCGCTCGTTGTGTTCGATGGGGAATTCTTTTAGAATAGACGGTGGGTATAAGGTAGTAAGCTTTCTTTTATGTTTGCTGTCGATCAACTTGCTCGCAAGGGCAAAGCGGAGCTTTGATCCGGTAGCTCCGGGCACAGGGGGAACAACATGCTGGAGAAAATCAAGAAAATTGACTACGTAATCGTATTTGTACTGGCGATGCTGATGATCATCAGTATCGTGTCGATATATAGCGCTACGGCCGATACGAGGTTTGAGGGACTTCATCTTCGTATGATCGGTTATTACATCTTGGGATTTATTGCGTTCTTCGGAATTAGTTTGATTGATTACCGGGTGTTAATTAAGTATGCGACTTATATATACCTCGGTGGCCTGCTGATATTAGTGCTCGTTATTTTTATCGGAACGGATTTGAATGGCGCGCAAGGCTGGATTTATATTGGCGGATTAAGTATCCAGCCGGCTGAACTGTTTAAATTGGTGCTTATCATCTTTCTGGCTTATGTGTTGGTGCGTAAGAACAAGGCCCAACTTGGATTCTGGAAGGATGTTATCCCTCTGGGGTTGCTGACTTTGCTTCCGTTCGGGATTGTTATGATTCAGAATGACCTTGGGAATGCACTCAGCTATGTGGTTATCCTGATCGGGCTGCTCTGGATCGGTAATATTAAGTATACGCATGCACTCATTGGATTCGTATTGGCGGCAGGGGTCGCTTTCGGGGCTATCCAGGCTTATGTTCATTATCATGATGAACTTCTGGAAGCCGGAATTCTGAAGCCTCACTGGGTGGGACGGATTGATCCGTGGCTCTTCCCCGAGAAAGCGACGACTGACGCCAGCTGGCATACGAAGAACGCCAAGCTGGCGATTGCGACCGGTGGTTTGAGTGGTGAAGGCTTCATGCAGGGCTCAACGGTTCAATCCAACCGTGTGCCTTATACGTATTCTGACTCCATCTTTGCCCTAATAGCAGAAGAGTTCGGATTTATTGGATCGTCTGTCTTATTGCTGTTATATTTCATATTGATTCACAGGCTAATTCTGATTGCGCTGGAGTGCCGGGAGCGAGCAGGGCCATTCATGATTATCGGTATCGTTGCGATGTTCCTGTATCAGATCTTCGAGAATATCGGCATGTTTATCGGTCTGATGCCCTTGACGGGGATTACGCTGCCCTTCATCAGTTATGGCGGTACATCACTGCTCATTAATATGGCCAGCATTGGTGTTGCGATGAGTGTGAAACTGCACGGTCAGGAAGTGGAGGAAGAGATGCCGGATCCTGAATCATACCGTCCTGTAGCGACTAAATAGATCTCACCCTAGACCGTTGAGATGTGAAAAGAGATGTTATCCTTAGGGAGCATCTCTTTTGGTTTTTAGTCTGAAACTATATTATTACAGTTTGTGCTGTAGTTGGATTTCTTTTAAAATAAAGGATGGGACAGAAGCAGGGTAACTTTGGATTCACAGCATCTGTTAATCTGGCTATATGGCTGCCGGCGTCGGGAGCCAAGGTGTAGGGGGATCAATCCATGCTTCAGAAATTAAAGAAAATTGATTTTGTTATTGTTACCGTGATTGTATTACTGATGGTAATCAGCATCACATCGTTATACAGCGTAACTTCGGGTACGGAGAAGTGGGATGGTTATCATATTAAGATGATCATGTTTTATATTGTGGGGTTCGTAGCCTTTTTTGGAATGAGTTTATTAGACTACCGGGTTCTTATGAAATATGGATTATATATATTCTTGGGCGGCCTGGCATTATTGGTGTTCGTTATGTTTTTCGGAGCGGAACTCAATGGTTCCAAAGGGTGGATAAACCTTGGGTTTGCCAGCTTGCAGCCTGCTGAGCTATTCAAACTGGTGTTGATTATTTTTCTGACCTATATACTCGTGCGCAAAAACAAACCACAGCTCTCTTTTTTTCGCGACGTGATCCCGATCGCTCTGCTTGCGTTTATTCCCTTTGCACTCGTGATGGCGATCAATGACCTGGGGAATGCACTAAGTTACATCGTCATTCTGGTCGGATTACTTTGGATTGGCAATGTTAAATTATCTCATGCGTTAATAGGATTGGCGCTGCTTGCCGGATCCGCTCTTGGTGGAATACAGGCTTACATTCATTATCATGATGAAATTTCGGCGTTTATGAAGGAAGGGAGCCGGGCGCACTGGCTGGATCGTATCGATCCGTGGCTCATGCCGGAGGAAGCGGATAAATCGGGTGCCGGGTACCATACATACAACGCGAAATTAGCTATTGCCTCCGGTGGTATGACGGGGGAAGGCTTTATGCAGGGAACATCAGTACAGTCGGGTCGAGTCCCTTACACGTATTCAGATTCGATCTTCGCACAAATTGCAGAGGAATATGGATTTATCGGTTCTTCTGTACTGCTCTTGTTGTACTTTATTCTGATTCACCGCATGATTTTGATTTCACTTGAGTCGCGGGAGCGAGCAGGTCCGTTTCTTATTGTTGGTATCGTGTCTATGTTTTTGTACCAAATATTTGAGAACATTGGCATGTTTATCGGTCTGATGCCGCTAACGGGGATTACGCTTCCTTTCATCAGTTACGGAGGGACATCGCTTGTTATCAGCATGGCGAGTCTCGGCGTAGCGATGAGTGTGAAGTTACACGGACAGGATCTGGAAGAGGATATTCCGGTTCCCCTTACGTACCGTCCCGAACCAGCCAAGTGAGTTGGCGTTTATAGATTTCTGGTGAATTGTCCATATCATAAATCAACAAAAGTGGCGTCCTGTTGGACGGCGCTTTTTTGCATGTCAGTAGAATGAATCTATGAGTTTTTTCTTTTTGCTAGATTCTATGTTTATATCTTATTCAGCCGGACATACTGATAGCATCATAGATTATTCAGTGAGAGGCGGCTGACGTAGATGCAGAATTATAGTGAAACCCTCCGTATTATGTTTAAAAAAATGGTATTGCTATTATCCAGTTTATTCATGGTGATGATGTCGTGGGAAGGGCAGCAGATCGATGCTTCCGTTGTCGGAGGACCGATTCCGCAAGAGTCGATTCGCCTGCGTATTCTCGCGAATTCCGATAGCCCTTCCGATCAGTTGGTAAAGCGGGAGATTCGTGACGCCGTTGTCGAACAGATGCAGTTGTGGGTGCTTGCGCTTGAGAATCCCCAGAGTCTTGAAGATGCTAAGGAAATGACGAAGCAGCATTTGCCGGAAATTCGTCAGTTGGTGGGAGAAGAACTGAACAAAAGAGGGATCTCATACAGCTATCAGGTCGAATTAGGCTCCGTTCCGTTCCCGACGAAGCTATATGGCGGCACCGTATATCCGGCTGGCGATTATGACGCGGTACGTATTACGCTGGGTGAAGGTCAGGGTCAGAATTGGTGGTGCGTACTCTTTCCGCCACTGTGCTTCATTGACGGTGGAAGCGGCGACGCTGCGGCGCAATCGGTCGATGCAGGGATTCAGACGGTTTCGGCGGATGTTGCGGATACGACGGGCGATGACACCCTTAAGAATGCAGCCGACTCGGAGCCGGAGGTGCGATTCTTCTTATGGGACATGTTCCTGGGCCTGTGGAATTGGGTAGCTAGTCTGTTCTAATGGCGGAGTATCGTGAATACCACCAGCTTCCTTAAGTCTAGTGATGTTCATTGCATGAACAGTATGATAAACTTCCATGTAGAAGAGTGCTTTCTCTTTGGCGCGACCGATTCGTTCAGAAATCGGCACGGGACGAAGAATCCAAAGCGCTTTTTATTTTTTGAAGGTAAGTTTGGCAAGTGTACAATAGGACATTTATGTTTATATCATTTATATACAGAAAGCTTGGGATAGATTATGAAGCAGAAGGATCTGGACATGGATACGGCCATAGAACAGTTGAATAGGTCAGGAGATCAGCGAGAGGCATCCGTAACTAGGATGTGGGAAGTATCCGCACCATTATCCATGGCGAAATGGAGTCCGCAGTTCAAAGAACAGCAGGCGCTGCAGGAAGCCGGCGCGGTGCTGGCTCAAGGAGGAACCGTAGCCTTCCCAACCGAGACGGTATATGGGCTGGGTGCGGATGCGGGGAATACGGAAGCGGTTGAGCGAATATTTGTCGCCAAGGGGCGCCCAGCAGACAATCCGCTCATCGTCCATATCTCCAAGTTGTCGCAACTGGAGGGGATCGTGGCACACGTGAACGAGACGGAGCAGACGTTGATGAATGCGTTCTGGCCCGGTCCGCTGTCGTTGGTACTGCCGGTCAAGGAGGGGGCGGTATCGCCGCGTGTTACGGCGGGGCTCGACACGGTTGCCGTTCGGATGCCCGACCATCCGGTTGCGCTCGCATTGATCAGCGCCGCGGGCT
>NZ_BAZR01000009.1 GCF_001315105.1 Paenibacillus sp. JCM 10914
TTGTGGCTGACGAGCGGGCTGTTTAACACGATGGTTGATACCCGAGCGGATGTGTTTGGAGGCGTAAGGAAGCTGCTGGTTGGCGGGGATGTGGTATCTCCGGGTCATGTGCGCAAGGCACAGGAGGCAAATCCGGAGCTTCAATTGATCAACGGCTATGGCCCGACGGAGAACACGACGTTTACATGCTGTTATTTGATTCCTCCATGGGACGGGGAAACCCGTATTCCGATCGGGCGACCGATCGCTAATACGCAAGTGTACGTGCTAGATGGTGAGATGCAGCCGGTGCCCGTGGGCTTGGCAGGGGAATTATACATCGGCGGGGACGGGTTGGCACATGGGTACTGGAATCGTCCGGAGCTGACGGCGGAAAAGTTCATCATTCATCCGCAGTGGAACAAGCGTCTTTACGGAACCGGGGATATGGTACGCTGGCAGCCGGATGGGGACTTGGAGTATTTAGGGAGGATCGACGACCAAGTGAAAATCCGTGGCTACCGGATCGAGCTTGGGGAAATAGAGTCCGTTATTTCAGGGCATCCTTTAGTTCTCCATACTGTGTGTATTGCAAAAGAATTTATTCCGGGCGACAAGCGGTTGATCGCATTTTTTTCTACAATTCAATTTGAACAACTACCGGATGAGGAATTGCGCGAATGGGTTAAAGGAAAACTACCGACTCATATGGTCCCTTCCTATTTTATATGCGTTGGTGGATTCCAGCTTCTTCCTAATGGGAAACTGAATCGCAATGAGTTGGAAGAAAGATCCAAAGATCTTAAGATTACCTTGGACACTCCCTATCGGGCGCCTGAATCTCCGTTGGAAATCATCATTCATCGTCTATGGGCTGAAATCTTAGGCTTTGATAGCATGGGCGTTAATGACAACTTCTTTCATCTTGGCGGTCATTCTCTATTGGTAGTCAGGTTAATGTCGAAGTGCGCGGAAGAATTTCAGTTGGAAATCCCCATTCAAGTTTTGGTTGAAAATCCGACAATCGAGGGAATGGCGAAAACCATAGCAGATATCCAGTGTTACGGAGTCGCTAACGTTACAGAATCTGTTAAAGATTTCGATTTGAGAGAGGAAGTGTATTTGGAACCGGAAATTATTCCGAAAGTAATTATGGATGAGTGCATTACTGATGGACAAGCTGCTTTATTAACCGGAGCTACTGGTTTCCTTGGGGCGCATCTTCTTCAAGAGTTGCTACTTGAAACTTCCCTTAAGGTATATGCCTAGTCAGGGCAACTGATACCGAGGAGGCGATGCTCAGGATTAAGAACAACATGATTTTCTACGAACTTTGGAAAGACGAGATGGGTGAACGGATTGTTCCAGTGGCTGGAGATTTGTCCAAAGTCAACTTTGGTTTATCCGAGGGGGAATTCTTAGACTTGGCTCGGAAAGTTTCGGTCATTTACCATAACGGCGCATTAGTTAATTTCTTTTATCCTTATACAGTTAACAAAGGCGCAAACGTATTTGGAACGAAGGAAATCATCCGTCTTGCAACCTTATATAGGGTCAAACCTATACACTTTATTTCGACTGCGGCTGTATTTGCATCGGAGCACAACGACTCTACAATAGCACTGGAAGAAGAAATGCCAGGTTACAACACGAATATAGGCATAGGATATGTCCAAAGCAAATGGGTAGCGGAACATATTCTTCAAATCGCACGTGACCGAGGTGTTCCTGTTAGCATTTACAGATGCGGGAGGGTTTTCAGTCATAGCAAAAGCGGTGTATGTCAACCGAACGACTTCATTTGGAATCTGTTCCTTGGAAGCATCGAAGCAGGAGTATTTCCTGACAGCAGTCCGGAAATTGAAATAATACCCGTGGATTATGTCAGCAAGTCGGTCGTATACTTATCGCAGCAAAACGAACATATAGGTCAAAATTTTCATCTGATTCAAACAGAAACAATAAGTTTTCAGACATTCTATCATGCTGCGCTGGAATTAAATTATTCTCTCAAACTGGTTCCATACGAAGAGTGGATGGATTCTCTTCAAAGTAAACACGTTCTTGACAAAAGTAAGGATTCCGCTAAAGCAATCGGCAGTCATCTTCTCACAAACGGGGTGTTCAATGATAATCAAATTATACTAAGCAATAGAAAGACACGAAGACTACTAAGTAAAGCGGGAATTGAAATCCTGAATATTGATATTACAGTTATTAAAGCAAATCTTTCTTTCTTCGAAAGAAAGGGAATTGTAAGAAAGCATTAGTAATTTGACTTGCAAAAATATCGTTATCGATCATGGTGTTATAAAATCAGATCCTTAAAACTATCATCGAAAACAGAATAGAAGAAGGTATCGCCTTTGAATCGAGAAATTATTGATCACCACTAACACGATTTCCAAGAAAGAGGGGTCCCACTCTCATGGGACCCCTCTTTCTGCCGATCGACAAGTTCATTTAAGTCTTAAAATTGGAGTTTACTAAGTCGCAGCTTCATCAATCGCATGCAGCGCAGACAGAGGGGGGCATCATAGACCGGATTGGACAAACCACAAAGGAGGCGATCCACGAAGAATCGTGATTCTAATCGTCGCTGATACTTGCTGCAAGAAAGACCGAACGACCAGGAGGATGGAAGGTCTAAGCTTTCAATAATGACAAGTCCGTCTGTGTCGTAATATAGTGACAACTCATGTGGTGAGAGACGGTCAATCCTATGGCTTTGACCAATATCAATTACGATCCATCATTTAACATTGTATTTACGCAGCGGGGCTATCGCCCTTTGGTTGACAGATGTATAATTATGGAAGAAACTCAGTTAACAAACGCCCAAGAAAAGATAAGCGTTATCTAAGGCTTGGCGTTTGTGCTTCGAGGCATTTGGTCCGGCAGGAGTTAGATGAGGACTTGGAGAAGTCATTGGCAGTAGTAGAGAAGCGGAGTCAGCCGGACACACCAGCACCCACCTAGCCGCATCGCGGCTGTCCCTTCGGGACTTAAATCGGTGTGGCGTCGTTAATACAAGAGCGTTATCGAAGTTAAACGATTTAAGATTAATTAATAAAATCGAACATTTGTTCTTACTATTGGTGGTAGATGATGGTACAATAGGAAAGAAAATCTAATCTTGGTGGGCATGGATTCCCTCCGAAAGGAGGTGAGGCCATGCAAGTAAAGGATGCTTAGACGATCTTATTTTATTTGGCTTGCCCTTTTATCATCATCAATAACAACAAGAGAAAGTAAGAACCCACCCCAAGGTTAGAGTCAGAGGTGGGTTTTTGGTCCTTTCTAACTCAATAACTTGGTTCGCAAGTTGATGTAAGCAGAGAAGCGGATTCAGCTCACAACCCTGTAGGGCTAAGTCCGTCGGAGCCAGTCACTGCCGCTGCTTTAAGTCTCACGGGTTCGCGAGTGCAATAACGTTATCAGAAATCATAGCAAGGTCAATAACCAAATTGAAGGGAAGATGCTTATCATGCAGAGACAAAAACTTGAGAAATTTAAATGTGAATTAACAACTAGGGAATATTCGTTGATCGGTCAGAGCATTACAGCTAATTTTCCCAGTGGATTTCCTGACGCTGCCCTGAAAGTACAAAAGGAGTTTGTTGAAAGAAGAAATGAAATTATAAATTTCAAGGACAAGGAAGTATTGATCTCGCCGTATATGTGTAATGGAATCATTGCTACGTATTTTGCTTGTTTGGAAGTCAGTGATCTGACTGATATTCCGGAGGGCATGATTGGATTCACTTTGCCTTTCCAAACCTATGCAAAAATTAATTGTACAAACCAATCGATTGGTGAGGCGTACGATAGAATTTTTAAATGGATGAATGAGAAGGGATATGTTCAGAGATTTCTGGAGAATACGTGTCCTATAGAGATTTTTTACTTTGAAGATCATGTCGAAGAAGAAGATGTAGAAATGCTAATACCGATCAGAACCTAAATTCTTGAAATGTACTTCAAGCATAGTGTTTATGAACTAACAGCTTCTATTGGGATACAAAAGGAAATGACTTTTTAGGAGCAATCGTGCTTCCTTTTTATGGAGCATTTATCTCAGAAGAAAAATGTCAACTTTTCGGCGATGTCTCAGGAAAAAAGATGTTAGAGATAGGCTGCGGAAACGGTCAATCCTTGCAATATCAGGGGGATCGCAAAGCATCTGAACTATGGGGGATGGATATATCAGAAAAACAAATTGAAAAGGCAGAGCAATATTTGACGACGTGCGGTCTTTCAGCAAAATTGATCTGTTCTCCCATGGAAGAAGAATGTAACATACCCGTGGATTATTTTGATTTTGTTTATTCAATTTACGCCATAGGTTGGACTACCGACCTTGTAGGTACTTTTCGCCGAATCGCTTCTTATTTAAAAAAGACGGCATCTTTATTTTCAGTTGGTCTCATCCTATACACAAATGTGTTGTTGAAGAGAATAATAGATTTGTTTTTAACAAGTGTTATTTCGATGAATCTTGGTATTCCGTTTCTCCTGATATATGTCAAGGCGCGCTAACCTTATCTAATCGCAAACTATCAACCTATGTAAATGCGTTGGCCAAAGCAGGGTTTGTTATTGAACAAATGATTGAAGAAACCGAGGGTGAAATAATACAATTGCACGATGAAAATAATGATTTTGTAAAAAGAGCGAAGATGTTTCCTGTAACCTTTGTTATCAAAGCAAGAAAACTTTAAAATCACACACCCTGCATGATGTCAACTAAAAAGATGGGAGCTGAATCCATGAAAAAATCGGCTGCAGCAGTAAAAGGAATTGACTGTGTTTATTTACCCGCAACAAATACCGAGGAGTCTGCCAAGTGGTATATGGATTATCTGGGGTTACGTCTTAGAAGACCGGTCCATGAGAACCAGGCACAGCTAGAAATCAGTCCTGAACAGAGTATCTTTCTAATTAAGTCGAAGGAACCGCATAACGTGAATTACATGGAGATTAATGGGACAGAGCAATGTGTTCTGACTATGGAAGCTGAGAATTTTGAATTGCTCTATTCAAAAATGAAGGATAACGGGGCTCACCTTTCGGATATAGAGGATAATGGTGGGTGCGGTCTTAATTTCTATGCTTACGATCCAGCGGGAAATAAAATTGATATCTGGGGTGGTTGGCCTAAGTAAGGAGATAAATCAAGGGTGCAGAAAGCAGTATATATTCAAGAATGGAGTCTTAATTATGAAAGAAGAAGACTTAAAAGTAGTTCAAACATATAAGGATGCACCAAAGGTACTCCATGAAGTATTAGATAGCTTAAGTGAGAAAGATCTGGATTTATCTAGAGGAGAAGGAAAGTGGACGATAAGAGAGATCGTGCATCATATTGTTGAATGCGATCTCAATTATTTTCAAATAAATCGATATGCA
This sequence comes from Paenibacillus sp. JCM 10914, assembly GCF_001315105.1. Taxonomy (GTDB): domain Bacteria; phylum Bacillota; class Bacilli; order Paenibacillales; family Paenibacillaceae; genus Paenibacillus_AQ. The sequence continues at coordinate 5,389 of NZ_BAZR01000009.1, forward strand.
CTTGCCAACACTGGTGAGAAATATATCTTTAATGAGTTCGATGCACAGGTTTGGAATCAAACAATGAATCATTACCAAAGAAATGTAAGAATCGAATTGCAGTTATTTAGTACTATACGGGAATACATATCATACTTATGCGAAGTCATCCCTAACTCATTGGATCGTATTCTAGTTCATCAAAATGGAAAAGCGACTGTAAGGGATGCATTAAATCATGATATAAATCATTCGTACCACCATATAGAACAAATAAAAGAAACAAAGAGAATTCATAATATTTAAGAGATTTTAGAAACAACTCAAGAAGCTTCCGGCATCACATAACACTTATTTCACGCATCCGGGGCATTCTCTCTTTGGTCCGGACAGAAGTTGAAGTGGACTCGATTGGAGCAGACTCAGATTCAGGGAAGAAGAATCAGCCGGACACATCCAACTCCCTAAACCGCGTCGCCTTCGGGCTGAGGGGAGTTGGACGTCGTGAATACAAGAACGTTAGCTGAAACACCACGAAAACTTATAAAATCCAAAAATACGGAGGTATACATGAAACCTGAGGTTTATGAATTTCAAGAGAAGAAAGTAATTGGGGTGGGAAACATAGGTGAACCTATAAATCCTGGAGAGGTATGGCCCATTTTATTTTCCAGAATTCAAGAAATACATGGTCGTAAAAATACTCCTGAAACTCTTGGAGTTATTAAGAGGAATGAACATGGGTATTTAGCTGGGATAGAAGTTGAACAATTAATAGAAATTCCAGAAGGTATGTTTTCTTATGTAATACCAGCTGGTCGTTATATTGGAATGACGCATAAAGGCCCATTAAGTAAGATTGGTGAAACATTCCATAATCTTATTAGCTGGCTAGCATCAAATAATTATGAACAATATGACATTGTATGTTTTGAAGTCTATGATGAAAGATTTAAGGGTGAAGACCCAGAAAGTGAATTCAATTCTTATATTCAAATTAAATGATTTGTGAAGGATAACTCTAAGAGGTGTGGTCCATCAGCAATGGAATGGTTTTCAATATATCTGGGCACCAATGGCAACATCAACTAAGAAAAACACCTCAGCTCAACTTAATGTTGTTTATTACAAAAATGCAGTACGACATACACCAAGTAATTATCTTGGACAAATTTTTGGTCAAGCTGGCAACTTTTTTATGACGAAGCAAGATTGATTTCTCTTGCTAAAAATACTTTGTCACCGTTATATTATGGCTACCAGAGCGGAACTCTTGTTCAAGTAAATGTTTCCGGTAAATTTAAATATTAAAGAGAATCTAACGGGGCAGGATTTCGACAATCTTTGCCCCGTTAGAATTATTTAGGAGGTTGCATAATGAGAAAAGTTTTATTAATAATATTATTATTTAGTACTATTATTTCTTCAGGATGCAACAGAAGTGAAGAAGTAGAAATATCTTCACCGTCATATATGTACAGCAAAGATTCAGATATAAGTGAGAAAGTGGAAGTGGCTTTAAAGGCTTATTACAATGAAGACGACGATAACTATGAAGGCTCATTATTAATTAATGAGTTTAGTTTCGAAAAAGTACTATTCAAACATAATTCGTTATTGATAGCTTATGATGGTTCAGAAAGAATAGTACTTGGAGATATTTATTTAAATAAAAATGAAGGTCAATTTACAATAATAATTACAGAACCAACTCTATATAGGAAATTAACTAAAAAAGACATTAAAGAATCAAATTTAGTCATAAGTTTACCAGCATCAAACCAAAAGGAAGCAAAGGAGATTGAGAAGAGTTTGAAAACAATGGAGTAGATATACTCCAGTTATTTAAATAAAAATAATAAAACTTATGTTATTTGTATTGATATTCTGATTTAATAAAACAGTTTCTTTATGAGGGGAGCAAAAAACATTTATGGATGAGCAATATGCACTGCTTTTAAAAGAACTTGAAGCAATTAAATAAGAATAAACAAGAATTTCAAATAGCCGCATTACTAGGTTCTTGAGGGGGTGGTCCTAAATATATGGCTATGTACATGGATTCAATCAGCAAAATCAAGGGATTTTATTTCAGAATCGTTATGAAAGTTGAACTTCAAAAAGAAAAAGTGCTTGATTGTAGCCCTTTTCGAGATGGATTAAATTTCGTTTTTGACGTACCGAACACCCAATTCGGTTTCGGATTCCGCTATAAGAGTAACCGCATACTTTGTTCAATAGATAGTTTCCTCATTTTCATTGAAAATCTCTCCAACGAGCTTGTCTTGCCGGGACACTGGGCGGCGTTCACTAGCCTCCGATTGTTGTAGCCCACTTTCCGCTCCCAAAGATAGGGCACTCTTTATATGATTTTACTTTCGTAATTCAGGTTTAATAACGCTAGTTTTCTGATCGTGATTTATCTAGAATAATTAAGTATATAATATAATATAAGGAGGGTTATAAATGAATATGAATATCTTCATTATTGAGGATGACCCTCTTCTCCAAGAAGCACTTAGAGAAGGATTAAGTCAGTGGTCATATGAAGTAAGTTACCCAAGTGATTTCTCGCATGTGATGGATGCCTTTGTAGAGCATCGGCCTCACTTAGTGATTATTGATATACAGCTTCCAAGGTTTGACGGCTTTCATTGGTGTAGAGAAATACGAGCAGTGTCCAAAGTTCCTATTATCTTTCTTTCATCAAGAGATCATCCGACGGATATGGTGATGGCCATGAACTTAGGGGCGGACGATTACGTTCAGAAACCTTTTCATATGGATGTACTTCTCGCCAAGGTTCAGGCTATTCTTCGTCGAACGTATACGTATGAAGAAGCATCCTCCGATGTAATGGAGTGGAATCAAGCGCTGATTGATTTAAAAAGTGGCGAAATTCATAAGGATGGGACAACCATTGGCCTGACAAGAAATGAACTTTTTATTCTTTCGGTTTTAGTAAGGTCTAATAATAAGATCATCTCACGTCATGAACTGATGAAAATGCTCTGGGATGATGATCAATATGTTAATGACAATACGCTCACTGCCAACATCACCAGATTACGGCAACAGCTTACTTCTCTCCATTTAGCCGAAGGGATTGTGACTAAAAAAGGTCTTGGGTATATGGCCGTTACGCTTTAGGAGGTTTCACATTGTTCATAGCTTATCTCGTTTATAAAAAAAGTTGGATCGGCTTGATGGGGTTACTGCTTCTACTCACCAACGCTTTGATACAATTTGACGCCGGTATAGGTGTGGAGCCTCATTCACTTATCTATTTAAACTCTTTGTTTCTCACCATCTGTATTGTTTTTTTGATTTGGAGATATAAGAAGGAAACGGCCTATTATAAGTCTTTGCGTACCCTTTCTAACGATGTGGGAGATGACTGGTTTGAAAACATCCCCGAACCCCGCAGCCGTTTTCCTGAGGGTATGATGTATGCCCTTTTACAAAACATTCATGAGCATGACCAACACAAGCATCGTGAGTATCAGTCCACCCAACTCATGGAACATGATGACCTTTCCTCATGGGTTCATGAAGTGAAAACACCCCTTACAACGATGAAGATCATCCTTGATGCCCATGGTTCTAATGAGTTGGCACAAAAGCTAAATGCGCCCTGGTTGAGGATGCACTTATTGATCGACCGGCAGCTTTATATTTCGCGGTTAGCCAACTTAGACTCAGATTTGCTCCCGGAAAAGCAGAGAGTGCAAGATTTGATAAGAGAAGAGGTTCGCGAGTTATCGACATGGTGTATGGAAAAAAATATATCCATTGAGGTGACGGGAGACACCGCGTCTATTGTGTACACGGATAAAAAGTGGTGCGGGTTTGTGATGAGACAGCTTTTAACGAATGCGATTAAATACAGTCCAACAGACGGAAATGTATCCATTCACATTGATCTCCAAGAAACTGAATCCGTCATGGTAACGATTAAAGATGAAGGGCCCGGCATTCAAGCACATGACCTGCCACGTATATTTGATAAAGGCTTTACTGGCGAAAATGGGAGGGTTCAGCACACAGCCACTGGAATGGGGCTTTATCTTGCAAAAGAAATAAGCAAGAAGTTACACATTCGACTTGAGGTGGCTTCAGCCGTTGGCGAAGGTACCTCTATTTTGATGATATTCTCTAGTAATAATCCATTTGAACGCATTAGACGATCATTAGTTTAAGTAGACAGGAATGAAGCAGTTAGGATATGTAAACCTGACTGCTTTTTATTTTGGCAAGGTGACAAAAATATCACATTGGATCCCATTTTTATCACCTAAAGCTTACGACCAAGAGGCACAAAAGAATTACACTGTGTATAGAACAACTTGATTGGAGTGTATGGGATGAAAAATCAAATCACACCGAAGACCGTTTTGATTGCGGAGGGACTACGTAAATCTTATGGTGTAAAGGGAAATGCCCAACAGGTGTTACAAGGAATCGACCTTCGGGTGACAGAGGGTGAGTTTGTTGGGATTATGGGACCTTCAGGCTCAGGCAAGACAACGCTTCTCAATACGTTAGCTACGATTGACCGTCCCACAGATGGGGGGATTTTCATAAAAGAGCATGAAATCTCCAAAATGAAGGATATCCAGCTTTCAAGCATTCGTCGTCAACATTTAGGTTTTATCTTTCAGGATTACAATTTGCTTGATACCTTAACGGTAAAAGAAAATATATTGCTACCGGTTTCTTTAACAAAAATAAGCAAAAATCAAGCTGAAGCGGAGTTTAATGCCATTGCCAAAATTTTAGGTATTAAGGAATTAGCTGATAAATACCCTTCTGAAATTTCAGGCGGCCAAAAGCAACGTACCTCTGCAGCACGGGCGTTAATTCATTCGCCTTCACTTGTTTTTGCAGACGAGCCCACTGGGGCCCTTGATTCAAAAGCTGCCTCCAATCTATTGGAAAATTTACATGAGATTAACCAGACACGACAAGTCACCATTGTTATGGTTACGCATGACCCATTGGCCTCCAGCTATTGTAACCGTGTGATTTTTCTAAAGGATGGAAGAGTTTTTTCGGAATTGTACCGGGGAGAGAAAACGAGAGAATCCTTCTTTAAGGACATTCTTGATATGCAAGCCGTTCTTGGAGGAGGTCACCAGAAATGACCACACAGAAATTAGTGTTCCGCAGCATGCGAAAAAATATCAAAATGTATTATCTCTATTTTTTCGCAATGATTTTCAGCATAAGTTTGTATTTTATCTTTTCTACCTTGCAAAATGATCAAACCGTTATTGAAATGGTTCAAGCTAGTATGAACTTCTCAACGGCCTTTCAAATCGCTGGCATATTACTCATTCTTATTACGATTGTGTTTACGATGTATGCTACGAGCATCTTTATTAGAAGGCGCAGTCAAGAAATCGGATTGTATCAATTAATTGGCTTGTCTAAGGCTTGGGTCGCTCGGGTACTGATCTTGGAACACACGATTCTTGGTCTAGGCGCTTTACTGATCGGAACGCTAGTCGGAGCTTTGCTCTCGCGTCTCTTTCTTATCCTGTTTATGAACCTGATCGGTCTTGAAGTTATGTTTGGCTTAACCTTCTCCGGCCAAGCACTCATCCAAACGATTGCTGTTTTTACTTGCTTGCTTGCGGTCACATCCTTACAAATTATATGGACGGTTTACCGCAGTACGTTACTCCAATTGTTTCAAGCAAATCATCAACATGATCAATTTGTCAAACGTCCAAGCATCGTTTCAGGCATTTTAGGGTTAACAGGATTAGGTCTAATCGGCTTTGGCTATTATGTGTCTACCTTGATTGTAGACAATGCAGATTTGCTGATGTATCTTATGCTATTAGTTCTCGCCAGTACCATACTCGGAACCTATTTAGTCTTCCATACGACCATAAGCTGGATATTATATGTTTTTCGAAAAAAACAAAATGGAAATCTCGGCTTGTATAATAGCCTGTCGGTAGCCCCCTTAATGCACAGAATGAAAGGTCACGCCAATTCGTTAACTGTAATCACGATATTGTCTGCCATGACGATTACGATGATTTCACTTTCCTATTCCTTATATTATTCAACCGAAAACGATGTGAGATTGTCGATGCCTTTTGATTTTGCAGTGGAGAATATGCCGGAGGAAGCAGCTCGGATAGCAAGTAAGTTAGAAGAGGAGCAGATTGCATTCGATTATGATCAAGTCAATGCCATTCGATTTAACGGCGCATGGGTGGATCAGGATTCAAATGCAGATTATCCTAACAGAACGTTTTTGCTTTTCTCAGCAGAGCAGATGGCGCAGGTTGGATTAGATCTTGAGCGTCCCCAAGATGGGGAAGCCATCTATCATAGTTCGCGAGCCATTATAGAAGGAAGGGAGGTTTTATCTCCACAAGACGTGCAGTACGCATCAAACGATGAAGCAAATCGACTAACGGTCTCCAAGTCTAAGCTTAAAAACGTGATGAATTACATTTTCTATGGCGATCAATTACTTGTTTCTGAAGAAACCTTCGAGAGAATGAGAGACAGCATTCAGGAGGATGAATCCAAAGAGTTTTTGACCTTTGATGTTTTTAACGTATTGGATAGTGAGCAATCAGATACCGCCTCTGATATCTTTCTAACGAATGTGGACAGTGACCGGTATCTCACGGACTTTTATTCCGCCTACGAGGGATCTCGTCAAACCTTCGGGCTGCTCGTTTTCATCGCCGGCTTTTTAGGTTTGGTATTCATCCTTTCAACGGGAAGTATTGTGTACTTTAAACAAATGACAGAGGCTGAACATGAAAAAAACCACTATCGGACACTGCGACAACTCGGATTTCAAGTAAACGATATGATGAAAGGCATCATCCGTAAACAGCTCTTTGTTTATTTAATTCCTCTGGGAATTGGGTTAACTCACGCTGCTTTTGCTCTTAACGTAGGTTCTGTTCTCATGGCCGCAAGCATGCTTACCCCAATCATCATTAGTATGGCGGCGTATATTATCATCTATTTGATGTTTGCCGTGATTACCATTCGGTATTACAAAAGCATCGTCACAAATGTTTTATAGAAAGGAAGAAAAGTTATGATAAAGAAGATCCTCATGTCTTGTCTCGTTGTAGTCGTTGCCTTTGCTGGGCTATATCTCTTGTTTCGCGAGCCATTCGATCGTTTTAATCCATGGATTGAACAGGAATATGTGTATGTTGAGGTTCAAAATGAACCTGCAGATGATGACGGAAGATATAAGTATAGGGAGCAGGGTGTCACCGAAAGCGGAGAGACTAAACGAGTGGTATTCACCACCAGTACTAGACTCGATCAAGGCACACCCTTAAAAGTACTCGCCAAAGGTACCTACACAGTAGAATATACATTTATAAATGAGGATGAAATGCTATCGAAATAAACGTTAAACCAAACCTAACACAAGGAATAATAATGATCTTTATCGAAATTATTATGATGAAGGTGCCGAGAGGCTGTCCTGATATGCAAGAGGAAGAGGTTCACCTTCGTTCCAATCTGAGTTTAGTTTAAAGCTTTCCTTGCCCCGCACTTCGCATCTCCTCCCTAAGGAGTTATGCGAACCAAAGCGGATTTGCGAAGGAGGGGAGCGGGATTTGTATAACAATCAGTTATACATTTTCGTATAACTTTCACGAAGAACCGGGTTATTTGAAGGATATTCGCGCTCCTCAAAAATCGCCAGAATCCCTTGATACATATGGGTTTTTTGGTATTTTGAAGATCAGAGTTTTTTGCAGAATGGATCGTATAACACCATATTCACGCTACGGGCATTTGCCCCTTGTGGAGACGTCAGAAATACATATCCGTTATGTGAAATCACAGTGTTATATTTAATGAAAGCATCTAAAGGAGGCCTGTATGAAGACAATTATCTATATGGTTAGGCATGGAGAATCACCATACAATGAAGGAAATGAAAGAACAAGAGGGCTTACCCCAAAAGGAAAGATCGATATTGAAAAAGTAACGAAGTTACTTATAGGTGAAGGAATAGACATGATTATATCAAGTCCTTATACTCGAGCAATTCTTAGTGTTGAGGGATTGGCCGAGCACTTAACCTTAGATATTAAAGTATTTGAAGATCTTAGAGAACGTCATTTTGCAGCTAATATTATTGAAAATTTAGAGTTAATGTCTAGTATCAGAGAGAGTTTCAATAACCCTGATTACACCTTGCCGGGTGGAGAGTCTAATGCTGATTGTCAGAAAAGAGCAATCTCAGTTCTAAAATCCATATTAAAAGAGCATAGAGGGAAGAAAATAGCAGTGGGGACTCATGGTCTTGTAATGACTTTGATGATGAATCATTTTGATCCAACTTTTGGGTTGAATTTTTGAATCAATTAAAGAAACCAGATATCTATAAAATGCAATTCGAGGACTTAGAATTAGAAGAAGTAACAAGATTGTGGAATGATTAGATTATATAAGGATTATCGAAGAGGAGTATGGCATCACATAACAGAGTATTGACGCTGCTGGGGGCAAGCCCCCTTGGTCTGCCCGAAGCAATTCGGTGAAGTATGAGCAGGCCAGACAACCCTGCACGGGCTAAGTCCGTCGGACCCGGCAGCTGACGCTGCCTTAAGCCAGTGAGGGTTCGTGAATACAAGAACGTTATGTGAAACCTCAAAAACAGAATAAGATCAAAGGAGAGCTAACTATGAAGAATTCAAATCTAATTATTACAGGATTAGTTATTTTTATTTGTTTTTTAATCTATCAAAATTTTGACATAAAACAAGAATTAAGATCGGTAAGTCCTGCTCAGCCTCAGTTAGTTGTACCAAATGGCTTTGATATTTATGGACAAACAAACGGAAGTAGTAACCAAGACGGTTATTGGCTTTATAAAGATGATGAAAAGATACTATACTTTTTCAAATATGACCCTGAAACAAATGAAATCAATAAAATCCAAAGAAATTTACATGAATAAGAGATCTGCAAACCATCAATTTGAAAAGAATAATAGAGATCAAATTTCGAAGAAGTTGGAGGAATCACTATCATAATGGTTTTAGTATGGAAAAATACTTAAAGAATACTAGAATACAATGAACCTTGGGTTATACCTATATTAGTCAGTTGGTTGGAGAATATTAAAGATGTATTGAAGATGATGTATAGTTGTTTAAAGAGAATGAATATGTAATTGAATTATTTCATGACGATGTATATAGAGTGGGATTTTTTAAGAACTCTTGAGAGAAGCGTCGAAGAGGCCGGTTTCTACGGATAACACCGTATCTACGCTGCTTCGCGTTCGCTCGGGTTCGTAGATACAAGAACGTTATAAGAAATCCCCGGTAAACAACAATATTTAATATAAATTATCCTTTGAAAGGAAATGAGAATGAAAAGATTAATTCAAAGATCTATTTTATTTTTAATAATAACTATTGGATTGATTTGGTTTTGGAATTCCTACAGATCTTCTACGTTTGAAGCGGTAATCATACAAAGTATAAGTAAGAATGAAATGAGTGTGACTAATTTAAGTGGTAGTCAAAGAACAATTGCAGTATCGCTAGATCTGACAAAATTTTTGGAGGTGAATAAAGAATATTTAATATATTACGATAAAAGAATATTAGACAAACATAGATTGCGAAAGATATATCAAAGTACTGATTAAGTCGAAAAGAGGATTTGTAATATTAAAATCTTGAAACAATGAGTTTTGCTAAAGCAAAGAGGTCAGGGATATCTTATAACATCATATTCATGCATCGCTGTGCCTCGGTCAGGCGAATATTACTCATTATGGAGTAAACTCACTCAACTCGCGGTCGCAAGTTCGTGGTTAGGTGAAATCCCCCAGAACAATTAAATCAACTAGGAGATCCTATGAAGAGAACAATAATAATCAGTGATATTCATGGCTGTATTGATCAATTTAATCAACTGTTATTTAAGATCAACTACAACTCGATAGAGGATCAGCTTATTCTAATAGGTGATTATGTTGATAAAGGCCCTAACAGCAAGTCGGTAGTTGATCGAGTAATTGAATTAGTTAGGAATCATAATGCAATAGCGTTACGTGGCAACCATGATCAGCGATTATATGATCTAATCTATAACGACAGTAACGCTGTAAGGTCTAAATTTATTGAACATGGTGGACTGAAGACCCTGCAAAGTTATTGTAATTCGAACACTGACATTATTGACTTGAACAGGGCAATAGAAACGATCCGTACACACTATCAGCACCATCTAGAATTTTTAGGAGACTTGCCTTTATACCATGAAGATAAGGATCACATTTATGTCCATGCGGGATTAAATCCTAACTACAAAGATTGGAGAAATCAGCCAGAACGTGATTTCATGTATATCAAGGAAGAATTCATTAAATCAAATATTCAATATGGAAAGAATGTTATTTTTGGACATACCAGGACATCGGACATTCATGAAATACCTGATATCTGGTTTAGTGAAGGCAAGATAGGCATTGATGGTGGTTGTGCCTATGGAATGCAATTGAATTGTTTAATATTCCAGAATGGAACATATAAATCTGAACATACAAAGTGGAATTGAGAGTAACACAGGATGCGGGGGACATCACATAAAGGGAGTTATACAACAATATCGCGAGAGCATGAAAGGAGCTGATTTTTTGAAATTCAAGGCAATATTTCTAGATTTCTATGGAACATTGGTTCACGAAGATGATGATATCATTCCGGTTATTTGCAATCGGATTCATGGAAATGCCGAGGTTGAATGCAATTCAAGAGAAATCGGAAGCTACTGGTGGAGAGAATTTTCAAGTATTTTCAAGGATAGTTATGGAGATTCATTTCAATTGCAAAGAGACATTGGAATCAATTCTTTATCGAAGACCATAGAGACTTTTAAATCGGATATTGTAGCAGAAGAACTAATACAAATTCAGTTTGAACATTGGATCAAGCCTAGATTGTATCCAGACACGATTCCATTTCTTCAGGCGTTCGAAAGTACTCCCGTATACATTCTATCTAATATTGATTCTGATGATATTTTGAAAGCAATAGATTACCACAAAATTAGAGTTACAGATATCATTACAAGCGAAGATGTAAAGTCATATAAACCAAGATCTGAAATGTTTTATGAAGCACTAAAGAGAAGTAATTTGAAAGCTGGGGAAGTCATTCATATTGGAGATTCAATACTTAGTGATGTTGGGGGTGCTCAGAACCTGGGCATCAGCGTAGTTTGGCTAAACCGGTTAAACAAATCATTGCCGAAGGGAGTAAGCCCAGATTTAATATGTAAAGATCTGAATGAAGTTAAGACATACTTGTTAAATGGATTCGAAGAAGGCAGTATCGTCGTATAACACCATTTCACGCTTCGGGCCATTCGGCCCTCGGTCCGGACTGGAGTTGAAGAGAATTCGATTGGAGCAGACTCAGATATTCAATAATATGTTTCCCAATCCTGATTGGCTATGTATTATTTGTAATATTTTATTTTCGTAAGATTACTTTCTTGGCAAGTCTGAATTATCCCTTAATTGTTATTAATTTTTATATTGGTGCATTTCTATTACTACTAAAAATGGGTGGTGCAATATTATGGCTAATGGTATTTACATGGATCTTTGCACTAGCAGTACTCCTCTTGTGTTTTATAAATGGAATTTTTAGAGATTATAAGTACATCAAAAACAGAAAAATATAACTTCAGATATTTGAATATTCGATGAGGCATAATCAGCAGACAACCCTGCAAGGCTAAGTGGAGAAGCCACCCAGTCGCTGACGCTCCTTTAAGTCTTTCGGGCTCGTAGATACAGAAACGTTAGCTGAAATAACTGCAAGACTATAATAAAAATAATCAATGGGAGAGATTATGATGAAAACAAATCAAATTGAAATCGTTACTTTAGAAGCCAAGCATTTTATCGGAGTTCCAGTGACTAATGTATTCCAAAGAATTGATCCAGAAAGAATTAAAGAAGCAAACCAGATTTTTCTCACAAGAAGGAATGAAATCAAAGGTATTATTAATGAGCAAGAATATGTATGTCCTCATTTTGCTAATGACATTTTATTTACATATATTTACTGCATGGAAGTAGCAGAGATTAAAGATATACCAAACGGGATGATTGGATTCCAAGTACCAAGTCAACAATATGTTAAGGTGAGATCAACAGATCATGATCCTTATGCATTTAGCAAGGAATATTTAAAAGAAAATGGTCTTGAGAATAATACAAGATCACTAGCACTAGAAGTATTTAAATTTGGAGAAGAACAACACTTCAATAATGCTGAGATCTATATACCAATCGTAGAAAGAAATTTGTGAGTTCTACTGGGAGGCAGTCACTTTAGCTAACATAATGTTAAACGAAAATAATGTATTGAATGAGGAGAACAGGAGGATGATCTTATGTCGAATACTCCTAAATTCAAAGCACAAATGATGAAGCTAATTATGTCAGAAAAAAACTTAGGTCAGTGATCTGACTGATATTCCGGAGGGCATGATTGGATTCACTTTGCCTTTCCAAACCTATGCAAAGATTAATTGTACCAACAAATCGATTGGTGAGGCGTACGATAGAATTTTTAAATGGATGAATGAGAAAGGATATGTTCAGAGATTTCTGGAAAACACGTGTCCTATAGAGATTTTTTACTTTGAAGATCAAGTCGAAGAAGAAGATGTAGAAATTCTAATACCGATCAGAACCTAAATTCTTGAAAGGTACTTAAGGAAGGCGGCGACATCTGATAACCCCGCATTTCCACTGCCGGGCTAATGCCCAATGGTGAGAACCCGATGCAACTGAAAAGGCAAAGCAACATTTGACGGCATGCGGTCTTTCAGCAAAATTGATCTGTTCTCCCAAGGTTAGAAAAATCTAAAACTAATAATAAGAGAGAGTGAGTCCTGTGAAAGTAGTTGAACTCAGTGAGAAGAGGCTAGTTGGAATAAGAGTAATATGTCCTGGTGATCAATATGTGAATGAAATCCCAAAAGCTTCTTTCAAACTTAAAGAAAGACTAAATGAGATTCATGATATCATAAGTCCAGCAAGATTAGTTGGTGCATTTATCGTTGGGGACTTCTCCGAAGAGGAAGATGGTTACTGGGTATGTGTTGAAGTGAACGAAATCGTACAAGTTCCCGAAGGCATGGTTTCTTTAATAGTGCCTGAACAAAAATATGCAGTAATACGACACGAGGGGCCAAATTATGAAATCAGAAGCACATATGAAAAGCTTCATCGTTGGATTGAGGGGAATAATCTTGAAAGATTGCAAAGAGCGTGGCATCTGGAGATCTCGGATGAATGGGGAATCAAGGGAGTACATGATGTTGAGGTAGACTTGTATGATACTATTAAATAGATTATGAGAGTTGGACAGGGATGGTGTCGACTTCGTATAACATATTATTCGCCCATCAGACCGGCATTCACCGACCCTCAAACAACATGGATTTGAAAGAGATTCAGAGCGTTATATGAAGAGATTACCCCATCAACAGAACGAAAGGAGCATATTTCTTATGAAATTATCACTTGAAGAGCGATCTTCGTCACATGACACTCGACTTGCTCGCTATACGGCCGTGTCCACTGCCTTAAATCTGCTTAGTAATGAACAGCTTAGAAAGCGAGTGGAACAAGCTACGGTTCTAAATACTGGCATTGGTGGTACGACAGCTTCTTACAAATTGATGGTATACCCGTATTCATAAAAATGGTGCCGCTTACGGAATTAGAAAGCAACCCCGAAAATTTCATGTCTACTAGAAACGTGTTCCATCTTCCTTCATATTGTCACTATGGGATTGGCTCACCGGGTAGTGGAGTGTGGCGTGAGGTTGCCGCCCATACAATGACCACCAACTGGGTTCTAGCGAGACAGTGTGAGAACTTTCCCTTAATGTATCACTGGCGGATGTTAAAAAGTCCAGAACGGCGTAATCCAATTTCTGAGGAACTGAGCGATGTTTCCCAAATGGTTGAGTTCTGGGGTACTGCAAAAATAGGTGATCGTATTGAAGCGCTTGAGGAATCCAACTATGATGTTGTACTGTTCTGTGAGTACATTCCCTACAACCTGCATCATTGGCTTACCGAACAGGTCGCTATGGGTGAGAATGCAGCCAATTCAGCGATTGCCTTGTTGGACTCAAACTTGCTGTCCACGGTCTCCTTTATGAATGAGAACGAATTACTACATTTCGACGTTCACTTTAACAATGTTTTAACCGACGGACACCGTGTATATATTTCGGATTTCGGCCTTGCAACGTCTTCTCGATTTGAACTGTCTGATTCCGAATTGGAGTTTTATGAATTGAACAAAACGCATGATGGATGTTATGTAGTAACACAAATGGTAAACTGGCTTGTAGCAGAGTTGACGGGTACGGTGAACCGTTCTGAACGTATAGACTTCATACGTCGTTGTGCTAAGAATGACCAGTCCCTAGAAGTGATGGATTCAGCAGCGGAGATTATAATGCGGTATGCTCCAATCGCTGTAGTGATCAATGATTTCTACACAAATCTCGTTTCGAAGAACAGAACTACATCGTTTCCAGTCGAGGAGATTGAACGGGTCTGTAAGAAAACGGGGTTCCAGCTGCCCTTCTCGAATCCCAGAATTGTCTAGCATGCATGCATTCACGTTGTGGGCCCTGAAGAGCAAAAGCAGCCCGTCCTCTAAAAAGGAACGAGCTGCTTATTACTTTTCTTTTCTATCCACCAAATATGGGGTTAATTTCTCGTTTTAACGGCTAACCCACTAAACGATATAGGCCCAACCACATCGGCTCTTGTATTTGCAGTGAGATTTTCTGCTGTGACTGTGTAAACATGGGCACCGGCTGATAGATTTCTATCTTCCGCCTGGAACGTAACTGCATAATTTTGTTCAGACTGGGCAGATTCGATACCTTGTTGAGTGTTGAAAATCTCTCTTCCATCGCGGAAGATTCTAAAAAGTATTTGTGCAATGCCAGTGACGCCTCGAACTCCCACAGTTGCGACCAAATCTACCCGATTTGGTCGAGAGTTTACTGGTATTCGTAAAATAATGGTTGCAAGACGCGATCTTGCTGGTGAACGTCGAATAATCACTGAGTTTGCTAAGTTGAATCTACTGCGCGGCTGGACGGAAGCTTTATCGAGAATTTGTGCCAAAAATATCAACTCCTCTTGTTTTGATATATTCAAGATATGATCGACAAAAGGAGAGTGATTGGACAATTGCGGAAGAACACTTTGATTTGAATCAAATACCATACAGGAACAATGGTATAGAGCAACGAAGTTTAGAAGTTTATAGGAACTCGGGGAAATTAGAGCATCTCACAATATATTAGATCTTGTAGGACGCTCCCTAAAGAGCCCAAAGTACGCGTTATACGTTGTACACTCCTCAGTTAATATTCTGCATTTCCCGCAGGCGAGGAAGCCGCGCCGGCTGACTTTCGCTTAGCCAGATCCAGCTTGCGCTGTAGCATGCCAAGCACGATATCCGCAACGATTGCGAGCACGGCCGCAGGAATGGCGCCTGCAAAGATCCGAAGCGAGTTATTGCTGTTCAATCCAGCGTAGATCTCCCGTCCCAGCCCGCCTCCTCCCACAAGGGGAGCAATTGTGACCACACCGATGGCGATGACGGCTGCTATGCGCAGACCCGACATGATATACGTCAGCGCCAGCGGAAAACGCACTTTGACGAGCAGTTGGAAGGGGCTCATCCCAATTCCCTTTCCGGATTCCAGATAGCTGGGATCTACCTGTTTTAACCCAACGTACGTATTGCGTGCGATGGGATTCAGTGAATACAGGAAGAGTCCCACCATGACCGTTTTCGTGCCGAGTCCCATCCATAACATAAGAATCACCAGCATGGCCAAACTCGGTACCACTTGAAGGATGTTGGTGATGAACAATATAATCTTGGCAGCCCATTTGCTCTTGGAGCAGAGAATGCCGAGAGGTATTCCGACGATGAATGCCAGTCCCAGCCCGATAACCACCATCGTAATATGCTGGATGAAATACTCCCAGAGCAAACCTTGATTTCGTGATATATACGATATAAAATCGGCAAATGTTACCTTTTCACTTTCCATGCTTACCCTCCTTTAGCTTTTCAAGAGGCCCTGCTCTTTCAAATACGCGATTGCGACCTCCCGCTCGCTTTTCTTCTCGATGTCTACCTGATAATTCAGCGATATCATCGTATCTGCATCCAGATGATCGATTAAAGGCGCTATGGCATCCTGAATTTCAGGATACTTCTCTAAAAGGTCCGAACGCATGACCGGACTTGCATCATAGGGAGGGAAGAATTGCTTATCATCTTGAAGTGTCTGCAATTGATAGGCTTTCAGCCGGGAATCCGTAGAATAGGCAAGCACGATATCCACCTGCTCATTGGCGACGGCACTGTATACCAGGCTGATCTCCATCGGGAACACCTGACCGAATTTGATGTCATACGCTTTGGAGAACGCCGGATATCCATCCGTGCTTCTCTCCAGCCAAGTCGTATCAACCCCCAGCTTCATTTGGTCCATGTCTTTGTGGACATCGGAAATTTGGGTATACCCGTTAGCCTCGGCTAGATCCTTTCGTACGGTGAACGCGTAGGTATTCTCAAAACCCAGCGGGTTCATCCAGGTGAACCCGAAGTGTTCCTGAAATCCATCCTGCGCCTCCTTTAAGACTTGATCGCGGTCTTTGGTACCACTGATCGGAAAATGGTTGTTGAATATTTCGCCGGTGTATAATGTCGCCATTTGAACATCGTTTCTCTTCATGGCATTTATGACCAATGAACTTGATGCCAGATCAGGAATAACATCGACCGTCAGGTCGGTTTGGTCTTCAATCAGCGCCTTATACATTTCGGCGATAATCTTGGTTTCGGTATAAGTTTGAGTCCCAATGGTAATCTCGCTCTGTATTCCACAGGCAGAGGTTAATCCGGCAAGGACAATCATCCAGACGAGTAACGGTATATATTTAAGCTTTTTCAGTTTCATCACGCCTTCCTTATTCCGTCCGGCTCGCTGCCCACGATGGACATTCCTCATATCGCAGCGTCCCGGGTCTGATTCTGGTGGTAGTGTTTACTTAGCCAGCCCTCAAGCAGACCAAGCAGGCCATCGGCTACAAGTGCCAGCAGAATAGCACCAATGCCACCGATGAATATCATCTCCGGTCTGTTGACACCAAGTCCGGATACGATAAGCTGTCCTAACCCGCCAGCGCCAATCAGAGCAGCCAGGGTTGCCCAACTGATGATGTATACGGTCGTAATGCGGATGCCGGACATGATGTAAGGAAGCGATAAGGGAAGCTGAATCCTCAAAATCGTCTGGGCCGTGCTATATCCCATCCCCTTGGCGGAATTGAGCACGCCTTTATCCACAGAATGAAAACCGTCATAGGTATTCCGCAGGATGGGCATCAGGGAGTACAGAAGCAGCGCCAGTATGGCCGGCTTCATTCCGATACCGAGCAGCGGAATCAGAATCGCCAGGAGCGCCAGGCTTGGAACGGTTTGAAACAGGTTCGCAACGAAAAATACGATGCTGTTGATCCAGCCTACCCGGTTGTATACCAGCAAAATCCCGATCGGTACGGCAATTGCCGTCCCAAGGAGCACGGCAGAGAAGGAGAGGACCAGGTGCTCCTGCAATGCGTTCAGAATGTCAGGATAACGATCCGTAATGAAGCTCCAGAATGCGTCCATATCACTCACCCTCTCCGCTTAGCACCGGAGGGACCATCGTCGGATAGACTTCGGCCAAATGTTTAACCACACTGCCTCTTGTGATTAATCCGAGGAACCGGTTATTACTGTCGATGACGGGGAGATTGCTGAGTTGATGGTTGTCCATGATCTCGATGGCTTGCGGAAGCGTGCTTCCCGAAGCGACGGAAAAACGTACCGGATGCATAACGTCCGCTACGGTCTTGCCTTCCTCGCCGTATTGGTCGAGAACCCGGTAGATCGAAACCGCTCCTTGGAGCTGGCGATTACGGTCCACGATGAGCAGCGAATCGACCCGCTTCGTCTCCATCATCTTGATGGCTTCAGCGAGTCCCCGGCTCGGGAACGCCGTGACGGGATTCGTAATCATCACTTCATCCACAAGCGGAATTTCATAGGCGCTTTCATTTTGATTTTCCAGACGTTTCGAACCGATAAAGTCGCGCACAAAATCATTTGCGGGATGCCGTAAAATGGTGTCCGGTTTACCGGTTTGAACGATTTCGCCATCTTTCATCAGAACGATGGTATCGGCAATTTTAATAGCTTCGTCCATATCATGCGTAACAAAAATAATCGTTTTCTGCAGATCCTGCTGAAGCCGGATTAGCTCATCTTGAAGCTGCTCACGGCTGATGGGATCCAGTGCAGAGAACGGCTCATCCATCAGGATGATATCGGGTTCAGCCGCAAGCGCGCGCACGACGCCTACACGTTGCTGCTGTCCGCCGCTAAGCTCGGATGGATACCGATTGCCATAAACGGCGTGATCCAATCCGACCATGTCAAGCAATTCATTCACCTTGTGATCCGTTGTATCTTTATCCCACTTCTTCAGACGCGGAACCACACCTGCGTTCCTTAAGATATTCATATGTGGAAATAATCCAACGCTTTGAATGACATAGCCGATATTGCGCCGCAGTTCAACCGGATTCAATCTCGAAATGTCTTTACCATCAATCAGTACTTTGCCCGAAGATGGCGTATTGAGTGCGTTGATCAGCTTCATGGTTGTCGATTTGCCACAGCCGCTCGGACCGATGAGGACGGTAATTTCCCCTTTTTTGAATTCAAGATTAATGTCTTTCAGCGCGTGAAAGCCATTATCGTAAATCTTGTTCACATGCTCCAGTACTATCATTCAATCGCTCCTTTTGCAAACAGTATCCATATTATGCGGAGCATTCGGCATATCATCCATCAGTAACCAAAAAACAGTTGAGGGGAATGTGAGCGTGATTCCAGAGTAGGACAGGCGGCAACCTTGTTATGTAGAACTGGAAATGAAGTTAACAATCAAAATGGAATAGGATTAAGCGCATTATGAAGGGGTGGAGAAAGATCATATGAGGAAGCCCTGAGGTACTAATAAAATAAGCTGAACATCTTCGTTACGGCATTGACTTACATATCTAAAATTCCACCTTTATATGCATTGAAGCTCTCTAAACTGTGCAATCCCTTGCTACATCCATTCGAAGAAGTATTCCAAGCCTGTGTGCCCCTGAACGTATACGGGATCGTATGCTTCCACAAATATGTATCCCCGTCATACCTCTGAGAAGGAAAGAAGCTAAGTCATTACGCCGTTACGTCGCTCAACCCCAATGGATATATGCAAAATGCGAAAGCAGCTCACCGCCCTTTTGAGTGTGGCCGTATAGCTGCAATATGCAATAATATGTTTAAAGCAATTACCCATCTTACAATGGATTGAAACATGGAAATATGACAATTATGGATGTGGATCGGAACCATTTCGAAGAAAAGGCTCAGATAAAGAAGGGATAAGTAAACTAAAGGAAGAATATTTCAAAGATGTGAAAAGAATAGGGAAGAGTAATATTCAAGGAGGAAAAAATGTCAGCTCATTCTTCTGTACCAACGCTTTATTTTGACGGGCAGTTTATCGATGTGTTGTGGGACAATTATGATAACGGGATACAGTGGTTCGAGAAGTACTTCTCTTGGAAAGTAATCAGGCAAGAAAACTGGAAAGTAGATCCCAGATGTCTAGAGGGCAAAATGACACAAATGGATTACGGGACGTGGTTGGTCACATATCTTACAAATTCCAACTTGCCGCATCATTTTGCCAAGAGGGGAAGCGTTGAATCCAATATTCGGTTGTGTTTTAGAACCCATGATCTAGAGAACATGCATCAAGCTTTATCAGATGATGGAGTTAGGGTTTCACCAATATATGATGGACCAAAGACAAGATACTTCGATCTATGGGCTACTCCAGAAGGCATTAGATTAACGCTGCAAGAGGATTCGACTGTACCTGCTTCGGTGCTGCTGCCATCCTGGATTAGAGTAGGCGTAAGCGATCTTGAAGAATCAGTCAGGTGGTACGAACAAATGATGGGGATGAAAATCATGGAGCGTGATCATAATCATCAATTTGTCATTATGGCTATGAAGTTAAACCATTCGGAGGAAGATTCATATTGGGTCATCGAGCAGAAGCCTGATGCGGCTTATGTTGGAAAAGTAGACGGGCAAGTGCAGCCCATTTGTTGGATTAAGGACAGGGAAGAATTTTTCAAGTACCATCAATACTTAATAGATAGCGGTGTGGAAACATCTGAAATGGGGGGATTTATAACAAGAGGGCTGGTTAGTTTTCATTTTTATGATAGGGATGGCAATCGGTTCAATATAAGCAGTATGTAGATAAAAGCTAGCCTCATTACAAGAAGGTATACATGTTCAAGAATTCCATTGAATATATATTACAGATTTTTTTCTTGTAAGAGGGGGTCAACAATATGCTTCACTTTCATTCTGTTTGTGAACAATTTGCTCAAATTCTTAAAGGAAAAAGCACCATAACCCAAGATGTTTGTTCTGTATCATTAAATCGCAATTTTAAGGTAGTTGTTCAAGGACGCATGAGCAGGTCGGTTGTGCCGGTAGATGTCTTGTTTGAATCACTGGATCAAAGTGGTCATGCGTTATGCTTGGCTGAAATTGCACTTTTAGAGGAAGAGATCCCCCGCTTTATGCATTCGATTATTCAACAAGGAATGATCGTTAGTGCTTTGCATAATCATTGGTTATATACAAGGCCTACAGTCATGTATATTCACATCCAATCTGTGGAGCCTCCCATCAATTTTGCAAAGAAAATAGCATCTTCGTTTTCATCCTTAAGCAGTTATCCGGTTGCGTAAGGCTTGATTAGCTTTTGTACACCATACATAAAAGGACTGAGGATTAATTGAATAAAATCTTACGGGTATCACAGGCGACGATTCATGATCTGGATGAGCTCGTTCATTTGTTTGACGAATACAGAGTTTTTTATAAACAAGCATCGGATATGGAGCATGCTCGAAAATTCCTGATGGATCGCTTGGAGCATAAAGAATCAATCATCTTTATTGCTAAAGATATGGAACGGAATATAGCAATTGGATTTACACAGCTCTATCCTTCCTTTTCTTCGATTTCCATGCAGCGATCTTGGATACTTAATGATTTATATGTACTTGACGAGCATAGAGGTCTGGGAGCAGCTCGGTTATTACTCGAATCAGCCAAAGAATATGCAAGAGTGACAGAAGCAAAAGGTTTAGACCTTTCCACAGCAAGTGATAATGTAAGGGCACAGAGGATATATGAACAGTTTGGATTTAAGAAGGACGAAGAATTTTTTCATTATTATTTAACGTTATAGGCAAGCAAAATAAAAACAGCGAATGGATTCCTTATGGACGAGGAGGGGCCGTTCGCTGTTTTTCGGTACGCTGTTAAACGGAGGCTACATGGAAAGCGGTCTGATCAGCGTCTACCGGGACATGTTATAACGGGTACAATCTTATTGGGATTTTCCTGATCTGCATAAACTGTAGCTCCTCCTCCATTTTTGATGTGCTTTTGTCATACTCAGCATAAAGGATGGTTGTTTTTTCTGAAATCATATAAAATCAGGAAGAGGTCGCCATTATTAAGATCAAGCACTGGCGAATATAAAACGGAATCGACTATATTAAAGAATGGCTGGGTATTCTTATTCATTAATTTATGGATGACACTGATTCTTGGTTTACTTCATTATGTTTTATCATGGATCGGTCATTTTAAATTCGAAGGAAATAAACCTGCATCATTTCAATATCCATTCGTCGGGCTTTATGCAGGCTTTATTTGGTTCTTTGTAAGAACGTATGAAATGATAACTAGAAAAGATATTTTAAAAAAACTTTATGATTAAGGTTCGTTCGAGGAAATAGCGAGCATTACAGGAGTGACATACATGTATTTCAAATGGGTTGAATGTAGAGTGGGAAAAGCTAAAGAAGATGCCTTCTTCAGGACTCAACCAAGGTGGGGGCTGCTGTCTGATGTTACCGGATTTATTGCACAATGCGGTGGATGGGAGCGAACAGACACATGGTCGAAAGCTCATATTTTTGGGGTTTGGCAGGACAAAGAGAAGTATCATCGATTTATGATGGAAGCACATGATGAAATGTTTAAACAGACTCAGCAATATGGAACATATGAATCGATAACCATTCGATTCGGGGAACTGGAAGGTAGTTTGAATCGGGCAGATCGTTTGGTATTGGACACCAAAGCGGACAAAGCTTTTTATGAGTTGCATGATGAAGGAGCGGTGGTGTCCAAAGGTGAGATCGTCAGGTATGGGGAGTGGGATCATCAGCAAGTAGATCTTACTTTAGAACCTCAGTGGTTTGTAATGAAAAAAGAACTAAAAGGGACAGAGAAATAATCCGCCGAGTCATAACAAACTTCATCGTGGACTAGCAAACTATTGCTAAACAAAGATCCTCCCCAAACGGAGGATCTTCAGGTAGTACAAAAATTCCTCTATAAGAGGATCGTCTAACGATCTTCAAGAAGTGCCAATACAAGCGTGACTGCTTCAGCTCTCGTTGCTGTTTGCTGAGGGGCGAACCGATGACGTCCCACGCCTTCAACCAGTCCTTTGTCTACCGCGGCAGCAATATAAG
Source organism: Paenibacillus sp. JCM 10914 (assembly GCF_001315105.1). Classification (GTDB taxonomy): domain Bacteria; phylum Bacillota; class Bacilli; order Paenibacillales; family Paenibacillaceae; genus Paenibacillus_AQ. The sequence continues at coordinate 28,145 of NZ_BAZR01000009.1, forward strand.
GAACGGCCCAGGATGGAATATCCTCTGCATCAGCAAAAGATAACTTCGCATCAGGCATCACTTCAATTCCGCCAGCCCTGACGATCATCGCAGTCATTTCGGACCGGCTCAATTCCTTTCGGGCGGCGAATGAACCGTCAGCATATCCACTAATGATCCCCAGTTTAACCCCTTGAGATATGTAGGGGCGTGCATAGGCCGGAATCTCGTTCGTATCGGAAAAAGAAAGACGATCTTGCGAATCTGGAAGTTTTAAGGCTCTTCCCAGCATGGTCATAAACTCAGCGCGATTGATTCGTTTGTCTGGTTGAAAAGTTCCGTCAGCATATCCAGTCACAACCCCGAGCTCAATCGCTTTTATGATGGCGGCTTTGGCCCAGTGGCCTGCAATATCCGTCACTGAAATACTCGGATCAGGAGCGGGTTCGCTGGATTCGTTATGTTCCTCTGCCTCAGCCGTATTCTCTTCCTCGCTCTCCTTCTCCTTAACTGGAGGCGATCCTCCATTATTCTCATTTACTCCAGGACTGCCTCCGCCGTTATCAGGATTGGTAGGCGTACCCGTTGAATTTACAATCCATTTCGCATATAACGAGATGTCCGCTGTCACTGGTGTTGTAAAGTCATACACTGTCGTTAACCTGCTGTCCTCATACCAGCCTTCAAAAGTATGGCCTGTACGTGTCGGATCCGACGGTGGAGTCGCAGCGCCGTTGTATGCTACATTTTCCGGAGGTACGGCTGTGCCACCGTTGCTATCGTACGAAACAATTGGGAGCCGAATGGTGAACTCAACGGTTGTTGTATTCCCAGCACTGTCTGTCACGATCAGGGTGTATAGTCCCTCGGCCGAAACTGTTGAACCGCTAGTGAACGGATAGCCATTGAGCGTTGCTGTACCCTCATTAAAACTGATCTGAATGTTCGGTAAATAAGTTGAGCCATAGGTTACACCAGTCACAATCGGAGCGGTTTTGTCGATCGTAAACTGGATTGTTTTCGTTTTGCCGCTGATGCTGGTAACAACTAATGTGTAGTGCCCTTCTGCCGAAACCGATTCTCCGGTTGTAATCAAACTTCCATTCAATACGGCGGTGCCGTTGGAAAAGTTGACGGTAACGTCCTGATTGTATACCCCGCCATCCGTAACACCATCCACCTGAGGCTCTGGGTCCGTAACCTCAATGATGACAATGGTAACGTTGCCTTCAACTATCCCCCTTACCGGTCTATAGAGGAAACTGTCATTGCCGAAAAAATTCGCTGCCGGTGTATAAATGAAGCTTCCGTCGGGATTAAATGCTAAGCTGCCGTTACTGGGTGGCGTATCAAGGTGGCTGCGTTCGCATGACGATCATTCAGCAGCACCCCATTCGCTGCAGTGACATGTAATGGAGTGTTGAGTGTCGCACTATATCGGTCCGAAACTCCGACCGGATTGCTATCTCGAATTGTAATGGTGACAGTGGTATCATTTCCGCTTTGTATCCCACGCATAGGCCTGTAAACAAAGCTATCCGTCCCAGCATAGTCGACCACGGGTATGTAACTGAAGGAGCCATTCGAATTCAACACAAGCGTGCCGTGCTGCGGACCCGTAATTAAGTGGGCCGCCTGGGCATTCGTATCGTTAGCCAGCACCCCATTAGCCGCGGATATATTGAGCAGCGTGTTTATGTCGGTTGAATAATAATCCGATGATCCCACCGGATCCGAGAGTTGAGGGAAGATGCCTTGTTCCATAATGTAATGCTGCAGTGCACCTCTATTCGGTATGTTCGGTAAATGGAAATTGGTCTGAACATTCCCTCCAAACGTGTTGCCGAGTAATGAAAATAAAGCCTGCGCATTGGTAATCAGTCTTTCACTACCATCCGTTGGGGTGAGCAGATGCTTTGCTGGATCAAATAAAAATTGACCAATTTCACCCAAGTAATGTTCGGATGTGCCTGCTGGGGATGGAGCGACACCTTCGGTTGCCAGATTAAATTTTACGTCTTGTCCCAAAATCGGGGAAACTGCTGGCAAAATAATATCCGCTTGATTGCCGCTGGAATCGAATAATTCATACAAAATAGGATTGTCAGCATACTTGAGCGTTTGTTCCGTTTCCAAGGACAGGTATCCAGCTGGTGCAAAGGCATACGGGAAGATTTGCACTTCACCAAGCATAGCCGAAGCGTTGAATGTATCTCTGCTTGGATAACTGCCTTGCAAACTGATGTAATAGGCCGTCCCGGCTATAGGCTCTTTACCCGACAGATCTGGCAACATAAAGTAACTAGTACCATTTCCGCCATATCTAACCCCGATTAAAGAAAATAGTGCTGTATTCTGCTGAACGGGCAGCACTTGTCCTTCGCTTCTCACCCACCCTCTAGGTGCTGCGCCATAAGGATATAAGCGAATTTCCCCAATAAACGGATTCGCTCCCCCAGCCTGTACGGGTTTCATCGGGACTATTAAATTCTGAAGTGTGCCGATGACTAACAGCATAACTAGAACAATACTAAATCTTTGTCTATGAATCTTCATTTAAAATCAACCACCTCATCATTTCAAAAATTATACGATTGGGATAAATTTCATAGCTACTTTATTTTACTACGAACATGAAATAAATTACATCCTATTCCCTTGTCATGCCACATCTCAGGTATTAACGGAAGGGTGTGTTTAATTTGTAGCACATAGTCGCTGAAGAAACGAACCGGATCATTTTCTGGGACGGAATGGCAGAGATCGTGTGCATTAGCGAGATTGACGAAGCCCCGAGACCTCACGGTTCCCCAAGGCAGGTCTTGTTCATGCTGGTTCAGAGGACCGACGGCGGGTGTAATGTGAATATGACCGTTATCAAGCACATAACGTAGTGGGAAGCAATGGCTCGAAGGGATTGCTTTCTGTAAATTCACGACGTTGTCAGAAAGAAGTGAATGTTTCTTGAAAACACTTGTGATCTAACGCACATTCAATATGTACAGATTATACTGAGCACAATGCAGCATGAAGGCAGAGGTAGTGAAATATTTTACGAGAGTTAGGGAGAGGAGGCCGTAAGACGTGGAGATCGATACGGTGTTATGGAGCAGATGGTTAACGGGTCTTACCCTGACTTTTCACGTCATTTTTGCAACGATCGGCGTCGGAGTTCCGCTCATGATTGCCATTGCCGAATTCGTCGGCATCCGGAAGAAAGACCCGCATTACATACTCATGGCCAAAAGATGGACGCGCGGCTTCATCATATCGGTGGCCGTCGGCGTTGTGACCGGCACGGCTATCGCCTTGCAGCTGGCCCTCGTATGGCCGAACTTCATGCGGCTGGCGGGCAACGTCGTCGCGCTGCCGCTATTTATGGAGGTGTTCGCCTTCTTCTTCGAGGCGATCTTCCTCGGTATCTACCTGTACACCTGGAACCGATTCCGAAATCCGTACGTGCATTGGCTGCTGACGATCCCAATCGTCATCGGTGCGGGCATGTCGGCCTTCTTCATCACTACGGTGAACGGGTTTATGAACCAGCCGGAAGGGTTCGTGATGGAGGCTGGACATTTCGTGGCAGTGAATCCGATCAGCGCGATGCTAAATACGGCCACGCCATCCAAGGTCTTTCACGTGCTGACCTCAGCTTATCTGACCGGGGCGGCGCTGCTCGCAGGCATCGCAGCCTTCACGATTTTGCGCAAAGGACCGAGTGCTTACTACAAGAAGTCCCTGACCCTGATGATGTCGGTCGTGTTGTTCTTCAGTGTGCTGACGGTGGCAGCAGGGGATGTCTCAGCCAAATATTTGGCAGAGCACCAGCCGGAGAAGCTGGCAGCGGCGGAGTGGCATTTTGAAACCGAGAGCGGTGCGGACCTGCTCCTGCTCGGATGGATGAATGCCGAACAGGAGATATTTGGAGCGATTCGCATTCCGAAGGCACTCAGCTTCCTCGCTTTCGGCGATTTCAATGCGGAGGTCACGGGGCTGGAAGAATTCCCGGAGGATGAACTCCCGCCGTTGATCGTCCACTATATGTTCGATTTCATGGCGATGATTGGCTTTGTGCTGCTCGCTGTATCCCTGCTATATTTTCTGTTCTTGTTTTGGAAAAAACGCAACCCGTACAACAAATGGCTTCTGCGAGGCGTTGCACTCGGCGCGCCACTTGCCTTCCTGGGGGTGGAGCTGGGCTGGTTCTACGCCGAGATCGGCCGTCAGCCTGGATGATTCGCGGCTATATGCGAGTAGAGGAAGCAGCGACATCCTCGCCGAACGTAAGAATCATGTTCTTCTTGTTCCTGTTGTTGTACCTGGTGCTCGGCATCATCTGCGCGGTCGTGCTGCGCCGACTCTTCCGTCACAATCCGGCGGAGGTTGAGCTGGAGAAGCATCTCCAGTCCACGGAAAAGGAGGGACCTGCATCATGAGCTACGAATTAATCGGCATTACGGTGCTGTGGCTGTTCCTGTACGGCTACTTAATTGTCGCCTCCATCGATTTTGGCGCTGGCTTCTTTGCTTCTACGCTCGTCTGACGAAGCAGGATCACCGGGTGAACCGTCTGATCTCCAGGTATTTGTCGCCGGTGTGGGAAATCACCAACGTGTTTTTTGTCTTTTTCTTCGTCGGCATTATTGGCTTCTTTCCAGATACGGCATACTATTACGCTCCGCCTTGCTGGTACCGGGCAGCATTGGTGTGATTCTGCTGGCGATTCGCGGCTCGTTCTATGCTTTTGAGAACTACGGCTCGAAGGAAAGCCTCCTGTATTTGTTCCTGTACGGTGCGACAGGTTTGCTGATTCCTGCCTCGTTGTCGGTGGCATTGACGCTCTCCGAAGGTGGGTTCATCGTGGAGGAGAACGGCGTCGTGTCATTGGAATATTTGACCCTGTTTACGAGTCCGCTCTCCTGGAGCATCGTAGGTTTGGCGATCGTCTCGGTGTTATTCATCAGCGGGACGTTTCTGACCTTCTACGCATCGCGAGCCGGCGACAAGTCGGCCCTGAAGCTGATGCGGACCTATGCGCTGTTCTGGAGCACGCCGACGATCATCGCGGCGCTGACGGCGTTTATTTTTCTCGGTCAGCACAATGAACGGCATTTCGATAACATGATGGATTTATGGTGGCTGCTGGCGCTGTCTGTCGGATTTTTCATGCTGGCGATGTGGCTGCTCTACAACGAACGCCGCTACGGACTGGCCTTCATCAGTGTCATGCTCCAATTCTTCTGTGCGTTCTTCGCGTACGGTATCGGGCATTACCCGTATATTCTTGACCCTTACATCACCATTCAGGGCGGGGCCACCAACGAATCGATGGGTATGGCGCTCGTCTTTGCCTTCATCGGAGGATTGTGTCTGCTCGTTCCATCTCTGATCCTGGTGTTCAAGCTGTTCCTGTTCGATGCGGATTATGTGAAGGGGAAGAAGTGAGGCGTGAGACAAGCTGCTTTATACAAATAACAAGGTATAGGAGGAGTCGCCATGCGTAGGGAAAAGAGCCTGTTGTCCCGGCAAATATCATCGTTTAGAAAAAGCATCATGCTGCTTGGCGGCCTCTCCCTCCTGCTCGGTACAGCCATGATTTCACAAGCGGGGCTGATCACCGATATCATCGACCTCATTTTCGTGCAAAAGGTGTCCTTCAGCTCCATTCTGGCGCTGCTCGGCATATTACTAATGGTCATGGCGATACGTGCTGCTTTGTCGTACGGAAATGGGCGCATCGGGTTGAATATGGCCGCACGCGCCAAAACCTCGCTGCGAGGCGAGGTGCTGCGCAAGCTCTTTCGCGATTCCTTGACTGCTTCGCTGAGTCGCCAGTCCGGGGAAAAAGTAAGCCTCGCCCTGGACAGCGTCGATGAAGTTGACGGCTACTTCAGCCAGTACATGCCGCGCATGGTGGAGTCGGCGATCATTCCGATCATGATTCTGGTAGTGGTCTTTACGCAGCATGCGCCTTCGGGCTGGATTATGCTGATGACCGCTCCGTTCATTCCATTGTTTATGGTGCTGGTCGGATTGCAGACTAGGACCAAATCAGAGGAGAAGTTTGCGGAGCTTGCCCGCTTTTCCGGCATATTTCTGGATTCATTGCAGGGCTTGGTTACACTAAAGCTATATGGCCGGGTGAAGCGGCAGCAAGAGCAGATCGAACGAAGCAGCCTCGGGTTTCGCGATGCGACGATGGGGATTCTGCGCGTGGCTTTTACGAACGCGTTTATGCTGGAATTGATCGTGATGCTGGGCATTGGGCTGGTGTCGCTGGAGCTGGCGCTGCGGCTGCTTGTATTTAAGACGATGGATTTTAAAACAGCTTTCTTCATCTTGCTGCTAGTGCCGGAGTTTTATAATCTCCTGAAAAACATGGGCACCGCGTTTCACAGCGGACGCACCAGCATGGGAGCGGCACGGCAGGTAGAGGCAATGCTAACGTCTGAGGGAGCACCGGGCGTTGCTGAGCAGATTGAAGCATCCGAAGGTGATCAGGCATCGGAGGGTTTGGCCTTGGCTACGGCGCTGCTCCTACCATTGGATGGCGTGACCTGTCGTTCCAATATGATGGACCGATGGGATTCAGGATCCAAGTAGGAACGCTGAACATGACGCCGGGCGAACAAGTGGCAATCGTCGGAAGGAGCGGCTCAGGCAAAACAACGCTGCTGCATCTGATCTCCGGCCTGCTGAAGCCGTCTGGCGGTGAGGTTCACGTGAACGGACGCACGCTTGCGTCGACGGAAGAAGCCTCCTGGTTCCAGCAGGTAAGCTATATTACGCAGCACCCCTTTATTTTTGCCGGTACGTTTGCAGAGAACATCGCGATTGGTACGAACCGAGCCGTGTCGCGGCAGGAAATGGAACATGCGGCTGAGCAGGCGGGGCTGGCCGCATTGATCACGGGTCTTGCGGAAGGCTACGACACGGTCGTCGGCGAAGGCGGGCGCGGACTATCCGGGGGAGAGAAGCAACGCCTCGCCCTGGCGCGTGCGTTCCTGAACCGCCCAGCAGTCATTCTGTTCGATGAGCCGACCGTCGGTCTGGATCTGCGCACGGAGCGCATCCTGCAGCGATCCATCGCGGAACTTGCTCAAGGGGTGACCATGATCACGGTCGCGCATCGGCTGCATACGATCCAGCATGCTGACCGGATCCTCTTCATGGAAGATGGGACGATGATCGACAGTGGCAGCCACGAGGAGCTGCTTGAACGACTGCCGCAATATGCGGAGATGGTCAACATTCAGCGGGGAAGGAGAACATCATGAACGAGCTCACGATTTTGACCCGAGCGATGATTCAGGAGCGCAAGGACATCGTCCTCGCGATTCTCGGCGGTTTTATTGCCGGCTTAGCTGGCGTCATCCTGTTCTCGGCCAGCGGTTATCTGATCGCGCAGACGGTGTTTGCCCCGCCGCTGTATACGCTGATCGTCCTGATCTCGGTCGTCAAGCTGCTCGGTTTGCTGCGGGCGGTGAGTCGTTATGGCGAACGACTGTATTCGCATCGGGCGACGTTCTCCTTGCTTAGCCGGCTGCGCGTTTCCTTCTTTGCGAAGCTGGCGCCGCTCACGCCGGGAATCCATCGCAAACAGCGAAGCGGCGATCTGCTGGCACGCATCGTCGGTGATGTAGAGAGTTTGCAGCATTATTTCCTCCGGGTGTTTTACCCGCCGATTATTCTAGTCGCGGTGTTCTTGGCGACGGTCTTGTTTGCTTCCACCTATTCGCTGGCGATTGCATTTCTGTTAGTCGTGGGCATGCTGCTGACGGCCGTTGTTGTGCCTGCCTTGGTGCTGTTTGGTCAGCGCCGGAGCCGCGGAGCGGTCAGGCAGCAGCGGGCAGCGCTGTCGACGGAGCTGACGGAGGCGTTATACGGATATCGGGAGCTGAAGCTGTACGGTCAGCTAGTACCCCGTGAGTTGCAGCTCATGGAGGCTTCGGCTGCACTGGCGGAAGGGCAGAAGCGGGCAGGGATACTCTTGCTGCGCGGACAATCCTTGCATCTGTTTGTCACGTTTCTCGTTTCCTGGGGTGTGCTGGCTCTAGGGGCGTATTTGATTGCGGAGGGTGCGCTTGCGGGCGTGCTGTTGGCGATGCTGGTGCTGTTGGCGATGACGGTATTTGAGGAAGCGGCGCCGATGGCTACGCTGCCGCTGTACAAGCAGGACAGCGAGCATGCGGCGAAACGCCTGGCAGAGAATGTGAGACTTTCGGATGACGGTGCTGTGGATAGGAATGAGGCAGTGTCGCCCGGGGCCAAACCACTATCGCTCGATGAAGCGATCTCGATTGAGCTGCGGCAGGTCTGCTTTCAATATGGCAGTGATTGGCGTCCGACACTGCGGAACGTGCAGTTCCGTCTGCCGGCGGGATCGAAGACGGCCATCGTCGGACCCAGCGGAGCGGGGAAGACCACGATTTTGGAGCTTCTGCTTCAGTTCCATGTGCCGACCTATGGCCAGATCCTGTATCAAGATATCCCCGGCGGGGAGCTGACGGAAGACAGCATTTGGCAGGCAGCGAACGTCATGCTGCAACACAACCATTTTTTCCGTGGTACGATTCGGGATAATCTGCTGCTCGGTGGAACACATCGCGAGGATTCGGCGCTGCTGGAGGTGCTGGGCAAGGTGGAGCTACAGGAGATGACGCTGGAGGATGAGGTGCTGGAAAAAGGAGAAAACCTGTCCGATGGCGAGAAGCAGCGATTGGCGATGGCCAGAGCTATGCTAAAGGGCGGCCGGTTATGGTTGCTGGACGAACCTACGGCTTCGCTGGACGCCGTGACCGAGCAGCGCGTGCTGCGGCAGTTGTTTGAGCAGGCCAAGGACGATACGGTGCTGATGATCCGGCATCGCCTGACGGGTCTGGATCAGATGGATCAGATCCTGGTCATGGACCAGGGCACGATCGTGGAGTCCGGTACGTACGACGAGCTGATGGTGAAGCAGGGGTACCTGTACGAGATGAAACAGATCGAGCGGCAGATCGTGGGCGAGGAGATGTGAGGACTTCGGAAATAAATTCGAATCCAAGTAAAGATGGCAGTGCCAGAGATCGTCTCCCTGGCACTGCCATTCGTTGTTGTGTTCACCTCAGATGATCGTTTCGACTGATTTCAAGACCTTGTATTTCACTCCGTGAAGATCAAGCTGAATCATGAAATCCTCGTAGACACTGATTAGGACGTTCAGTATAGATGGACTCAGTTCACTATACACAGGTTCTGGTACTAGAAGAATTAGCACTATTCTAGAGTCTAGGTATTTTAATACAGTCTCCAGATATTTAACGCCTTCATATGATATGTGAATATGTTCCAGATATAAGAACTTCGATTCACTAATGGGTGAAAATTGCTCGTAGTCCTCATTAAGGTCGAAATCCTTGACCACTATGGTTAACTTGTCGTTCGTGGTTGATTCAACGTTTAGTTTCAATATATCTGATTCCGTAACCATACTGACTTTAGCATTCCTGTCGATCGAGGTAATATCTTGTTGAAGCGAATGTATTTGAGATTTGATTAATTCCATATTCATACGGATTCCTCACGTTCTATTTTATTTCGTAAGTCACTGATAGAAATAGATTTCCACTAAATCCATTTTAATGATTGAGCGAAGTACCACATACCGGTAAAATATACGATGAGTGGATAAAGATTCCAAACCAGAATTGCACCTAACAAGGGAAAAAGGGGGCGATGTGGTGCGTTTTTTCATCAGAGCTTTAGAGCCAGAAGAACACGAGGCTATTCACCTCATGATTCAAGAGATGGGGAGCGGAGAAAATGGCTTCGTCAATAGTCTTTATTCCAGGGACCTCGAGGAATTTCAAGGCAAGCTGAATCGGTACTATGAAATGTCGCAGGGAATCGGCCTGGCAGAAGGCTTGGTGCCGCAGACCACGTATTGGTTCTACGATGGGGAACGTCCCGTGGGATACGGCAAGCTGCGGCATAGGCTTAACGACAACCTGTTGGTCCACGGAGGCATATCGGTTATGCCATCCGTCCAGCCGACCGTAACAAGGGTTACGGTACATTAGCGCTGGGGGCTTTGGTCACGGAAGCAAGGCGGCTCGGCATCGCGAGATTCTGTTGACCTGCGAAGAAAGAAATATCGCCTCTCGCAGAGTCATTGAAGCAAACGGCGGCGAATGGCAAGACGCGGTCGATCAGACATGCCGGTACTGGATTACAAACAATCTGTGATGGGAGCGATTGGATGGACAAAAAACAGTCTAAGGTGGTATATTACGCGGTCTGGCTCATCGTGGCAGCCGCATTGGTGTATCTCGGCCACTTGGTATTCAGGCATTACCAGCAACAAGCGTATATGACGTTCCGTAAAGATGGACTGATTTGGGCATATTGCGTGGTTCCGTTGCTGTACGGTGTTCACGTTGCACTGTTGGAGGGCCTTCCTAAAAAATTTCGCATGTATTGGCCGTTGTTTATATTGGTCTTCGTACCTAGCTTTCTCATGCTGATTTATCCCCTCTCCGGCAGATTTATCCCTCACAATATGGAGATCTACCAAATAGCGACGATGCACGGCGGGAATGTCGTGTTCGGTATGATCAGCGGAATCGCGCTCTTCAAAGCCGTGACAAGTAGGGAGACGGGCGAATGAATAAGAAGACGGGAGTAATCCTGCTACTCATCCAAACAGTGCTAATGTTACTGGGGTGCCAGCGCGAAGAGAGGCCAGAGCATCCACTTTTTTCTACCGAAGAAGAAGCGCTGGAGTATTTCATCCAGGATCGAGGAATCAATGGACGGATAATCCAGCTCGATATTGGCAATGAGGAACACTTGATATTAGCTCAGTCTTTGCCAGAGACTTATTCTATTGGCGAATGGGTTCACTCCAATGGAGAATACGCAATAGTAGCGCTCACAGGTTCTACGGATATCAAGAATTCTCCTGCCGTGGGAGTAGGGTTCCAAACGATGGAACGAAATGGATATTCCCTAAAGCTGGCGAAGGAGATGGAAGAGCCGGGCACTATCCACAGTCAGGAACTGAAGCTGCATCTCTCAATGAGTGACCTGAAAGAAGATCCCATAGCACAAAAATCCAAGCCAAATCTAATCCAATCCTACACCGTTCTAAAGTAATTCAACATCCACTCCGAGGAAGAAAAGAATGCAAATGCCGATGAGCAAGCATAACCGTTTTGATCAACTCATCACGTATACTCAAGAGGCCATGGACATGTTTGGGGCTTCTGCCGATGCGCTGCTTGTTATTCAGAATGACCGCATCGTGACGGAATGGTATGCCGTTGAATCATCCCTATCAAGCTCTAAATTCCGACTTCACTATACACAAAAGGAGAGAGAAGTGTACCATGCCTAGACTTTATGGAGAACGAATCATGTTGAGGGAATACAGGGCAGAGGATTTGCCGTCGATGAGAAGATGGTGCAATGACCCTGAGATCGTAGATAACTTATCCGATGCTTTTTTATATCCAATTACCTTAAACGGAACGGAAGAATATCTAAACTCCGTGCTAAATGGAGAAACGGATCAAAAAGGTTTTATCATCGCTCATAAAGATACTGAGGAGTACATAGGACAAATTGATCTCTTTCGCATTGATTGGAAGAATAGATCCACCGAGCTCGGGATTGTGATCGGGATGAAGGAATTTCATGGCCACGGGTATGGGACGGAAGCGATCATGCTAATGCAAGAATTCGTGTTTAACCGGTTAAATCTAAATCGCTTGCAACTGGAGGTGAATGATTTTAACACAAGAGCTTACCAGTGTTATCTAAAATGCGGCTTTAAAGAAGAAGGACGATTTAGAGAGCGAACCTACATCAACGGAAGATATGCGGATAGTATTTACATGAGCATTTTGAAGAGGGAGTACGAGGAGAGAAAAGGGATGGCTTTATGACAAAATATCGATTAGAGCAAGCGGATCAACAGGTGTTTGCCATGTACCAGGTTATCCATGCTCAAACACACATCGAGATGTGGTATGCTGGGAAGCCCGATACCCAATTTAGCAGGATTATCTGTTCATGCGCTGGATGAAACGTCTGACCTCTCTTCAATCCAAAATGAGATGAAGCTTGGGTACGGCGGCGGCATTGACCATGAAACGTTTTGGTGTTCCTGAGGATGATCAGATGCTGGAGCACACGGACCGGGATTGGGGGCGCGGCTTGTAGAGATTCAAGGGTATGTTGAGGCTGGATCGTATGGTGCTTATGGCAGGACAAGCTTCATGCCAAGCTCCAAACCGCAGCGACCCATTTTACTGATACCTAGGTATTCGAAGCCTGCTTGCTCATATAATCGCATAGCGGCTGCGTTGCGTTCATTGACGGTTAGAGTGACCTCGCGAATACGGGGAGCGTGTGTGCAGGTAATTGCTTAAGCGCAGAGGAGGCATAACCCATCCCTGGTGCTCTCGGTTAATTTTCGGCCGCTGCAGTTCTTCTTAGTGAGGGATCGTGATCAAGAATCAACTATATAAAGGAGGTATAGACGATGAATCCCGTTCGCTTAATGAAACCAACCATTGAATTAAAGCACGAGTATTTGGACTTTTATATGGAATGGAAAGAAAGCAGAGAAGACATGGTCCCCTGGGTCATAAGTAAAGATCCAGAAGACTTTGAAGGAATGGTTAGATGGCTACAAGATAATGAGAACGGCAAAAACCTCGGTGATGGAAGGGTAGCCGATTCGACTTTTTGGTTAGTCTCTGAACAGAATAGGGTGTTGGGAGCAGTGAATATCAGGCATGAATTGACAGAATCTCTAATGAACAGTGGAGGGCATATAGGTTATGGCATACGTCCCTCCGAAAGAAGGAAGGGGTATGCAACCAACCTGTTGCAGCTGTCGCTTGAGCAAGCCAAACGATTAGGGATAGACAAGGTACTAGTTGTATGTGATCAAATCAACGTAGCTTCCGAAAAAACCATTATTCACAATGGCGGAATTTCGGATCATGACTATATTGAAGAGGATGGAAATGTCATTAAACGATACTGGATAGATAACGGATAGTCTCATTAAGAAATTACTCTAGTCATCATTGGAGGGTTCTCAATTGACCAGGATCATGATTATTGGTTCGGGAGGTTCAGGAAAATCCACGTTTGCAGCAGCGCTCGGAGATAAATGGCAAATGCCCGTTTACCATTTAGACGCATATTATTGGAAGCCCGGGTGGACGCCCACGCCCAATGATGAATGGGATCACTTCTTGGATCAAATCGTGTCGGAGGATGAATGGATCATCGATGGGCATTATGGCAGAACGCTGGAGACCAGAATGAACAGGTCGGATATCATTATTTTTTTTGATTTGTCGCCATGGATTACGACGTACCGGGTAATTAAACGCAGGATTAAGTATCATGGGAAGACAAGACCGGACTTAAACGAGGGATGCCCGGAGCGATTAGATTGGGAGTTTGTGAAATGGACTTGGAATTTCCGCAGAGACAAAAGACCGGGAATCCTTCAATTGTTAAGCAAGCATGGAGAGAACAAGAGAATCATTATCTTCAAAAACAAGGCAGAGGTAACGGAGTTCTTCACGGGCCAGGAATCCCCTCAATGAGATTGGTTGCGTCAAATGAGATTCTCCGCTATAATTCTCGCATAATATGTGATCGGGGGTTATAGAGATGGCAAAGCGGAATTGCTCATTAGCTAGGAAGTCCTCACGCAAAGCCTAATCTAGGGCGATACTTTGTGTGGGGTGCGAGAGAATGGATTCGATCGCCCAAACGGATTTATCGTTTCTAATAATAGGCTTTGCACCTTATGAATGTTTATATTAATAAGGGAGCTGAAGACCTATGCATACACCATTTATTAGAAACTATCAGTATAACATTATTAAGAAACAAGCGGAATTCCTTCAAAAGACGCTGCGAACCGTGGCGGACCGGAAAGTACTGGAGACTGTAAGATATCGTGCCGCAGCAAAAGTGACAGAAGCTTTCTCTAGCCTGACTGCGGATCAGCGGCAGATACTGGAACCCATATCCACGCTCGAGACGGCGCAAGAGTTTCAGAGATATCTTAATACAGTAGCGCCATATCTGGTGCCATTTCCACCCATTACGCTTAAGCAGATTCAGAAGCTATTCCCTAAACATAAAAAATTGAAAGTGCCTGATCTGCAATCGATTGATTATCGATATGTGACCTACCTTGGCTGGGTTGATATCGCCACGAACCGATTATTCATTGTCTATCCGTTCGAAGGAAGGTTCATCGGCGTCGAAGGAAGAATTACGCCAACGAATAAAAAAGGATACTGCCTGTTCTGTAATCGTCATCAGGAGCTTGCTTTCTTCTCGGTGAAGAGGAAGTCGGCAAGTGCATCTCCAGATCATTACGCTTCCGTTGGCCATTACGTATGTATCGATAATCATGGATGTAATCAGCTCATAACGGATACCGGACCACTTGAAAAATTCGTCCTGTCCGTTCAAAAATAACCGATAACATTCTGGAAAACGGCTGCCTGAAGGGCAGTCGTTTTTTAGTTGTGCAAAAGCGAAGTCTCTAAGCATTTGGACCTTATTATTACATATTGAAACATATTATCATCTTAATTTTATATAAATTATGGTTTTTATGATAAATTAAAGATGGAAAAAATGGTATTTACTGGAGATGATAATGTGTATACGGTTGAACGTTGAACCGGTTGCCAAACTACTTGAACTGGATGCAAGAACAATCAGAAGATATAGGAAGAGAAGAAGAGTCGTTTTATTGTCTGGGGCAGACCGGGATATGTTGGCCGCACATTGATTTCAATTGAAGAGTTGAGTACATTCGTTGTAACAAATTCATTCCGGAGGAGAGCACAGTGGGAATCACCCTGATCTTGAATATCGTCATCGTTACGATAATAATTTGTTTAATCGCCACTTATTTTAAGTTTCCTAGAAAGGACTTAAGCGATATAAGCGACATTCCGCTCTCATTTGTCATTCAAACTTCAAATCGCATGGATATTCAGCATCATAATGAGTGCGCAGCCTTTTCCAGTGCATATGTACTGCGACATTTCGGAATACAGGCAGATGGCAACGAACTTTATAAGCGTTTCCCCAAAAAATTAGCGGACGGCACCATAGTTCCCAAGGGCATCCTTACCTATTTCAAGAAGCTGGGATATGAGGCGTCTTTCTATTCCGGCAACGTGCAAACGTTGAAGAAACAACTGAATCAAGGTACTCCGGTCATTGTATTCATTCGAGTTTATCCGCAGCAAAGGTATCTGCATTTTGTACCCGTGGTGGGTTATGATCAAGAACACATGTATTTGGCAGATTCGCTGGAACATACCATCAATTGTGATGAAACATACTATAATCGCAAAGTGATGATTCGTGATTTCGAGGCTTTGTGGAAGACTTGGGTCCCTTTCTATAACAATACTTACATAGCGATACACAAAAATACTTAAGTCCGGTACCGTTAACCCTACCGGACTTTTTTCATTTTATCCCTTCACATACTCCACGGAATACATATGCGTCTTCGTTAGATCAATGACCTCTCGAATAAAATCCTCCTGCGATTCCCTGAAATCATTCTGGATCCAGTTCAAGATCAGCCCATGAAAGCCATAGGCCGTATACCGCTTAAAGTAATCCATATTAACCGGAATCTGGTCAATCGTCTCGAACCGAAAGCGCTCCTTGTATATCTTCACGAAGGTTTGCGGGAATTTGGTGTGCAATCCGGGTAAGGTATCCTCATACTTAACGAGCTCGAAAAAGTCACGATGCTCGTAAATGTAAGCAATAATATTAAAGGATGGCGCCCCCAGATTGGCTGTATAAACTTTATGCCCAGGGATGTACGGCTTGCCAACCGCCTCTTCCAGTCCCAACAGCATCGATGTCAACAGATCCTCCGCCAATTCGATTTTATCCTGATAGTGCACATAGAACGTGCTGCGATTATAGGCAGCCGTCTCCACGATATCTTTCACGGTTACGGTATGATATCCCTTCTCTTTGATCAGTTTGATAAAGGCGGATTTGAGATGTTCTTGTGTACGATTTTTACGCTTGGTTGTCACCGTTTGTTCATGATTCACGAAAAAGAGCACCTCCAAAAAAGACAGTTTCGTTCTAAGTGTTGACCAATTGAACACTTCGTAACATCTTAATGATTGTGAAATGTGAACAGAATAGTACAATTAATTTGAGAACAAAATAGTACTATTCTTGAAATCTTAAATTATTACTATCTAACAACGATAGTACTATTCTAATAAATTTCATGGGGGGTTCCAAGATGGGAAAATTACAAGACCAAGTTGCGGTTATCACCGGTGGTGCATCGGGCATCGGTGCGGCGACAGCGCTTCTATTCGCTGAAGAGGGAGCCAAGGTAGTGCTTGTGGATTTAAATGAGGATAAAGGCAAGGCGTTTGAGGCTGAGCTGAAAGCGCGTAATCACGAAGCGTTATTCGTTAAGGCCAATATTACGAGTGAAGAAGAAGTAGCCCATATTTTCCAACAAGCGGTGGATACCTTCGGCAAAGTCGATGTGGTTTTCAACAATGCAGGGATCGGGCGCGTGCATTCTTCGCATGATCTGGAATATTCCGAATGGCGCAATACGGTAAATGTCGATCTGGATGGGGTATTTCTGGTGGCTCGTGAAGCAATCCGTGAAATGTTGAAGACAGGCGGCGGCAAAATTGTAAATACTGCATCGATGTACGGCTGGGTCGGATCTCCAGGCTCCGCAGCTTATAATGCTGCCAAAGGCGGCGTTATTAACTTAACGCGATCACTTGCACTGGAGTATGCCGAGCAGAATATTCGGATCAACGCACTCTGCCCGGCTTTATTGATACGCCAATCATTCCGGAGGAGAGCAAGCAAGCTTTAGCTGCGGCCACCCCAATGAAGCGCCTCGGACAAGCAGAGGAAATGGCCAAGGCGGTTCTCTTTATGGCATCGGATGATTCTTCGTTCATGACGGGCAATACCCTGACCGTAGACGGTGGATACACCGCTCAATAATAACCAATCCAACATGGAGGGATACAGCGATGAATAAGTTTGAAGGAAAAGTAGTCGTCATTACGGGTGCAGCAGGCGGAATCGGAACTGCAACCGCGAAGAAACTGGCGGAACAGGGGGCGAAGCTTGCTCTCGTCGATCTAAATCTGGATGCCGTCAAGCAAGTGATCGCCGATCTTGGTCTTGATGATGCGAGAGCAATTGCGCTGCAAGCCAATGTGGCGAATGAAGATGAAGTCAAAGCTTATGTAGATGCAGCGGTCGAGAAGTTCGGTCAAATCGATGGCTTTTTCAATAATGCAGGGATTGAAGGCATCACAGCCAATGTTGAGGATTACCCAACGGAAACATTTGATTTGGTCCTCAATGTCAATGTGAAGGGTGCTTTCCTCGGCCTGAAGTATGTCGTTCCTGTCATGAAAAAACAAGGATACGGCAGTATCGTCAATACCGCCTCGGGTGCAGGTCTTATCGGTTCGCCAGGCTTTGTCGGTTACAATAGCTCGAAGCATGCCGTGATTGGCATGACGAAAGTGGTTGCGCTGGAGACGGCTCCATTCGGGGTGAGAGTAAACGCGGTTGCTCCTGGTGTAATTAATACGCGCATGATGCGCCAAATCGAGAAGAATACGGTTCCCCAGGATGCTGAAGGAGCCAGAAAAGCATTCGGTGCCGCTGTGCCGATGGGAAGATACGGAGAGGCAGATGAAGTAGCGAATGTAGCGATCTTCCTGCTGTCGGACGATGCTTCGTATGTATCGCAGTCCATTTACACAGTGGATGGCGGGCAGATGAACCAGTAAATTTCAGAATAGCATGTGCGAATACCAAGGTCTTTGTTCGGTGATTGCCGAATGGGGGCCTTTTTTATTGTGTCTCGATACGTGTTGGGATAATATGGATTTAGGAATATAATGTGAGGAGAAAATAGAGAGTAACACGAAGAGCTGGGGGAATGAGAGGATGCTTTACGATCTGTCAGGAGAAGCGAATATGTCGCCTATCGTTGGGATGCTGTACTCAGTGGTAAAAGAGAACAGCCAACGACTCCACTCGATCACTGCGGGTATGTCGCAAGAAGAAGTAGATTACAAGGGGCCTCATCGCCAATATAATAGCACCGCTCAATTAATAAGGCACATCACCTACGTTGATTTGAACTGGGTTTATCGGATTAAAGGGGAGCCACTTCCTCAATCGTTAAAAGACCGCTATGGACCCATGATGGATGAACATCAACAGCTTCCGATGATCGAGGGGGTGTCTTGGAACAAGCTGACCTCGACGCATGGAGATGTACTGGACATGCTGAGAGACGCATGTACACAATTGACAGATGCTGATCTGAGCAGTGTTGTCGTTTTTGGACATGACCAAGAGAAGGAAGCAACCATACGCTGGGGGTTATGGCATATAGCCGACCATTGTCGATATCATCAAGCCCACATCAATCAGCTTCGGAAATGGTACGGTTTGCGAGCTGGGGTCATCGATCCCTCGTCACTTTCTTAGAAGGAGTGCCTTATGAGATGCAAGTTCTTGAAGATAATCTTTATTTCACTCTCGTTCATGAATATTAAGTCTAATGGAAATGGAAACGAAAAATAAATGGGGAGTTAACGAAGATCCGGCATTGGAATCTCCTTGAATTTATTGGAAACTGAGGCAGGAATTCAGGAAATACGGCAGAGTGGACTTACAGGAGGTGTCACATCCCCATGAAAGACATGAACTATTATGATACGTTTATCGAGGTTTCAGAGGATTGTCCGGTCGAAGCGGCTGAGGTCCCTCAGACCAAGAACGGTAAGCAGACGGTACCAGTCTTACAGTATGAGATGATTGCCAGGCATCCGTACCGCTACACCCAAGAAGAGATTTTGTTCGAAATATTCGCGCAGCGAAATGATATAACTGAAGAACAAAGACAGGTGGAGCGGACGAAGTTTTTCAGCAAGGGCCAGCCATGCCTTAGGACCTCATCATTAGGCAAGCGCTATGGCTGGGGTATGCATCATGATGCCGAAGGCAAAGTTGCACTGTACGCTGTGGAGTCGGATGAATACCAAGAAATGAAGCAGGATCAACGTCTGAAACATGTTAAGGCAATGCGTTCAGGTCGTAAGTAAACATATGAAAATATGAATGACTACTTCAATCTAGCATCTTTTTCCACATATTACGAACTGTAAGTTCATATGCTAGAAAGATAAGGAGTAAGGTAAGCGCAAACGGCGTGAATAACAATCAAGGGGGATTTCATGATGGATCTGAACGTCAATAAATGGTTAATCCGATACCTGTATTTGAGTACTATCCTATTGTTTCTTTCCATTGTTGTATTTCTGTTGCATCACGACCGATACTCACCTTCAGGAATTGGGTTCATATGGTTTATAGTCGTTTTGGGGTACGCAGGCTTCGTAGGCATCGTTATTACCGATATGATTACATCCGCAACCAGAGAAATTCAAGGACAAATCGTCCACCAACAAGGTGAGACCGTTCATGTGAGTCAATTAGACGGGAGACTGAAGAAGTATAGGGTACACGTGCCTGGGGTGCTGCAGCAACTGAAAAAAGGGCAAGGTGTGAGAATTTCATTGACCCGATTAGCTCAAATCCCTAAGTCCATCGTCATTGTGGATTCTCCGAACAAGGAAGTAGATACAAAATAAAAAACATAGAAGCGGAGTTTGTCATCATGAAAATACGAGTTCTTCATGAATCAGATGCTTCATTGTATCAAGAGTTAAGATTGCAGGGTCTACAGACGGATGCCTATGCGTTCGGATCAACGTATGAACGGGAAGCCTCTTTTTCAATGGAAACGATGATGGAACGGGTGAAACTTAGTAAGGATAAGTTTGTTTTAGGAGCATTTGAAGCTAGCGGGAAGTTAGCAGGCATCGTTACATTTGTACGGGAGGTCGGAACGAAAACGGCTCATAAAGGAAATGTGTTTGGCATGTATGTAAGTTCCGATATGCGGGGCAAGGGAATTGGTCGTCAATTGATGCAGGGTTAATAGAGAAAGCCAAAGAGATAGAAGGTTTAGAGCAAATAGGACTCACCGTCGTGGTAACGAATGAGCCTGGCAAGAAACTATATGAATCCATCGGATTCCAAGTTTATGGTGTAGAACCTCGAGCATTAAAATATGAGGGCCAGTATTGGGATGAGACTCTAATGGTATTAAGATTGAAATGAGGTTATGGCCTATATTGTTTTGGGAAGAAGCGGAGCGGTCACCTTTGGATCATCTTATTTAGGTCAGGTGAAAGGGAAGAATAAAATGAAGATTGAAATCGTTTCTGACACGGAATACACGATATCTGAGCTTTTGATTGATCAGATGCATTCCCGTAGGTACTGCATCTTTGATGTGGAAGCAACCGGACCGGATGAAATGGAAGACCAGATTACTCAGATTGGCGCCATTCTGCTGGATGCGTCATCAGGCAAGGTAGAGAAGACGTTGGAGACGTTGGTCAAGCCTTCCAAACGCATTCCCGCAGCCATCGAGCGACTTACGGGTATCTACAATCAAGATGTTGAGCAGGCCCCATCGTTCTCCGAAATATTTCAGGATTTCGTTGACTTCACGGAAGGAACGGTTTTGGTCACGCAAGCAGGATACGAGTTCGACTGGCCGCTGCTGCAGAATGAATGCAGGAGACACGAAATCATGATGCTGTCCAATTCAATCCTCGATACAAAAGTATTGTTCACCTATCTATATCCTGAAATAAAGGACGTGATATCCACGAACTTGTTGATACGACATCTGGAAATTGATGACTCCGATATCCAAAGACATACGGCACTCGGAGATAGCATATTGATTGGACGCATATTCGCTAAATTATTAATAGAATTGGAACTGAGAGAACTGGTAAAGATCGAAATTGAACAACCGCTGCTTGTAAAAAGGGTTCAGTTCGAAAAAATAATGTAGATTTAGGCGCGATGAGGAGGAATTTATGAATACACCATGGTCAGCCCAGTTTCCTGCCGTTCAATTTCGGGTCGCACGACCAACACATCAGCTTGAGAGAATCATTGAATTTTACAATACCGGTCTCGGATTGGAGATCGTGGCTTAATTTGCGGATCATGAAGGTTATGATGGCGTCATGTTCGGGTTGCCGAATGTGGACTATCACTTGGAATTTACGCAATATAAGGCTGCCGTACCTGCACCACCTCCATCCGATGATAATTTGTTGGTGTTCTACATCCCAGATGTGGAGATCAGGGATCAAGTCGTGTCGAGATTGAATGCAATGGGTTATCCGGAAGTTGAGCCGGAGAATCCGTATTGGAAGCAGCAAGGGATTACGATCAGCGACCCGGACGGGTGGCGCATCGTCTTGCAGAACACGACAGGCATTTCTTAGGTTAAGGACAAGAAAGTCGGGAGGAGATATCAATGGGATTGGGAAACGTTAAAGCCATAATTTTCGATCTGGATAACACGTTGTTGGACAGGGGAACCACTTTTAGGAGGTTTATCGATTCCGTCGTGCTCCAATACTTTAGCCACGTAAATAACCCAGCAGACATGATCGAACGTATCATCGAACTGGATCAAGACGGGTATAAGGACAAGCAGGAACTCTTTACGGAACTGCTGGAAGAACTGCCGTGGCAGACGAAACCTGGGATTGCGGAGCTGCTGGATTATTATGCCGAGCACTATGTGAAGAGCGCCTGCTTGATGGAGGGGGCTGAGGAAGTCATTCGTCAGCTTGGAGAGAACTATAAGATTGGGCTGATCACGAACGGCAAGACCCATATCCAATACGGCAAAATCGATCAGCTTGACATGCGTGACTGGTTCGATGTGATCCTTGTCTCTGAAGAAGCGGGAGTTAAGAAGCCGCATGCCGGGATTTTTGAGATGGCTGTTGCGCAGCTAGGGATAAGCGCAGACGAATGTCTCTATATCGGAGATCATCCGGTGAACGACATTCAAGGTGCCGGGGGATACGGCATGCAGACGATCTGGTTCGAGGTCAATCAGCCTTGGCATGAGAACCTTACCGTAGTCCCGAAGCATAAGATCACACATCTGCGGGATTTGATCGAAATCTGTTAACCAGGGCACAAGGAGGAAAGATGAGGACGTTTTTGAAACGAAGCTTAAAACTTTCACTATGGCTGCTTGCCATCGGGACGATTGCCGTATTTGCACTCCTCTTTTTGTTTCAGATCATCTTCATCGCGGGATTGTGGTATAAAGACCATTTTATGTAATTAGGGAGAAGGAGAGATACATATGAATGATCCGATAAGCTCAATCCGCTGGATAGAGCGCAGACCTGAACTGGGGATGCTGCTGGAGAACCATGATCAAGTGATGTATACTGCACTGGAAGCCGGATTGGAGGCCGAGGTGATCAAGCTCGACGCGCCGATCGGCAGCTATGTTCTAAAAATATGGAATAAGAGTTCCAAGCCGAGCATAGAGCGGCAATACAAACTGCTGGAAGTGCTGCATCATCATGACCTCCCCGTCTCCCTACCCGTGGCTTGGGGAATCGATTCCGAACAGAATCAGGTGCTGCTGACCACCTATGATGGAACTCCGCTTGCCAAACTAAGCCCTGCCATCATTCGGAAGCTGGTGGAGATGATGTCGAGTATACATCAGGTGCCGCTGAGCGACATAGAGCCTGAACTTGCACCGACGTTTGATTTCATCCCCTACTTCTATCCTTCGATTGAACATCACGCGGATCTGTTTCAACTTCTTGTTCAATTGGTGGAACGAAGTGAACTGAAACAGGATGTTCTGATTCATGGTGACATGAACCTGGGGAACGTGTTAGTTCATGAAGGGGCATACTCCATAATCGACTGGACGAACGGACAGCGGGGGGATGCAAGGTACGATATCGCCTGGTCGTTGTTGCTGATACGGATATTTGTGGGCGAGCGATACGGCTCGTTATATTACAAAGCGATCTTGGAAGAATATCCGTATTCCGCGGAAGAGCTGGCACGGTTTGAAGCCATGGCCTGTATCCGTGGATTGTTGTTCTACAGAGCGAAGGCGATTATGTTCAGTAAAGACACGCTTCGCATAATGAAGGATATCCTGCGTTCAAACCCGTTTTTGCACGAGGGGTTATTATAAGTGTTGTGAAAAAAATGCCCCATTCTCCCCTGAACCTCCAAAGCTCATTTGGAGGTTCTTTGTCATGTCGTTCATTCCGACTGCAACTGCTGTCGGTAGTGATGGGGGGACAGGCCATAATGTTTCTTGAATGCTTTGGAGAAGGTGGGCAGATCCGAATACCCGACGGAGTGGGCGATTTCGCTCATTTTATAATCGGTGCCCTGCAGCAGCAACTCCGCTTCCGTCATCCGCAGCCGCTGCAGATAGTGGATCGGAGAGCAGCCGTATTCGCGTTGGAACTGCTTGGAGAAATGCGTGCGCTCGATCCCGACGTGATGAGCGACCCGCTCAATCGTAATCTGGTCCGCATAATGAATTTCTAGATAATCCCGCCCCTTCTCCAGCCAGCTAGGAGGGGTTGAAGTATGCTGAGTCTTCCGGTCGGGTACGGTGAGCGATAGCTGGTGGAAGAGCTGGTACAGGTGGCTGACCCGCGTATAGTCCGTTGTGTCATGGTTGAAGTAAGACTGCATAATGTCCAGCGTCTCTTGATTCACGCGCGAAGCGGCGTGCGGTTTTTCCGGGGTAAGACCGATTCGGTTAAGACTGGATAACGCATGCTTGCCGTCAAAGGCGATGAATGCTTTTCTTAACGGTTTCTCCGGATTCGTATAGTACTCATGGGTCACCTGGGGAAAGAGACAGAAGATATCATGCTTGCGCAGCGGGTACTCTCCCCCGCTCTGACGGAATGTCCCTTCCCCGTCTAAGATGCAGAGCAGATAGTAGTAAGGGGATATCCGCGGTCCGATATGATAATGCGGTTTGGCGACATTGGCGCCAAGTCGAATCGGCCAGATGGGACCGGCTTTTTCGAAGGTCGTTGGCGTAAAGTAATGGATATGCAACCACTCATGGGCATCCTCCCGCATATTCGTAAACATGATGAACACCTCTTTTTACCAAATCTTCTGGTAGTAAAAAAAACCGCAAATCGCCTGTATAAGCTGCAGAAGCTACCTTCATCAAATAATGACAAATGCAACAACCAACAAAATGACATAGACGAATGGGATGTCGTCGATATAATCTACTTATATCATACTATTCCAAGTAATTATATAGGATATATTACATTTGGCTTCGCTTTATCACACATGACAACGGTATATGAACATGCAGAAGGAACGACGTAGCTTGAGGGAGGAACACATTTTGTCACACAAACAAAGAGTAGAACTTGGCTGGTTTATTCCTACGACGGGAGACGGCGAATATATCGGCATCGCCCCGCAGCGTCCGGCATCACCGGAATATTTGACAGCAGTCGCGAAGGCGGCAGAGGCAGCCGGGTATGAATTCACATTGATCCCGGCAGGCGGCGATTGCTGGGACGGATTTATTGTCGGCTCATGGATTACCTCGCAAACAACGAAACTGAAAGCCCTGGTTGCTTTGCGTCCAGGACTCATCTCCCCCGTACTGGCAGCCCGAACGGCAGCGACCCTGGATCAGATGTCAAGCGGTCGCGTCATGATGAACGTAGTGACCGGGCATTACCCACAGGACTTAAAGGCGTGTGGGGATATTCTCTATGATCAGCATGACGCACGATATGAACGGACGCTGGAATTTCTGGAGGTCGTTGAAGGCGTGTGGAAGCACGACGGTCAGGATGGAATGGGCTTTAACTATGAGGGGAAGCATTACTTCGTTGAGGGTGGCACGTGTAAACCGGCCACGTACCAATCTCCTTATCCTCCGGTCTATTTTGGCGGGAGTTCGGTGGCAGGCAAGAAGACCGCTGCCAAAACCGCTGATGTCTACTTGATGTGGGCCGAACCGCTCGACTGGATTCAAGAGCAAATCTCGGAGATGGAAGGGTATTTGCAGGAGCAGCGGGAGAACGATGGCCTTGACCGGACGCTTCGGTATGGAATGCGCGCGCAGTTAGTCGTAAGAGAGACCGAGCAAGAAGCCTGGGATGCTGCATGGCGCATTCTCAGCAAGGCGGATCCGGAGCAAGTGAAGTCGAAGGAGAAGTTGCATGCCAAGACGGATGCCAAGGGACAGGAGCGGCAGATGGATCTGTTCCGTCAGTCAGTGGAGAACGATTATGTAATTGCGCCGAATATGTGGTCCGGATTATCTGCGATCCGCGGCGGCGGCGCCGTGGCGTTTGTCGGAACGCCGGCACAAGTAACGGCACGAATAATGGAATTCGTTGACATCGGGGTCACTTCGTTTATTCTTTCCGGTTATCCGCATCTGGAAGAAGCCGAGATCACCGGTAAGCTGTTAATGCCGGTGCTGCAAGCCAAACTGGCGGAACGCGGACTTATATAAATTTCACGATACGAAGGAGGAGTTTGCATGAACAGACAGTCATACAAAGCATCATTATGGATATCGATGATTCTCGTATTTACCATGGTGATCTCCGCTTGCGGCGGTAATAAAGATGCTTCATCAGGCTCCGGCGGAAGTGACGGTGCTGGGAATGGTAACGTAACGCTCAGCTTCATCCACTGGCGCGGCGAGGACGTGGCGTCTTAGACGGCATTATCCAGAAATTCGAAGCGGAGCACCCGAATATTAAAGTAGAGCCGCAGGTGTTTCCTTCCGATCAATACCAGGCAACCGCTCAGGCGAAGCTGGTTGACGGTTCAGTAGGCGATGTGTTCACCGCCTTCCCAGGCGCGCAGTTCGAGGCGATTGCCAAGGCGGGATTGTTCCTGGATCTAAGCGGGGAGAGCTTTGTATCGGCCTACACGCCATCCTTGATCGAAGCTGGGCAGAAAGACGGCAAGCAATATGCCATCCCCTATCAACTGGTGTATAATATGCCGATCTATAACGTAACGATCTTCGACGAACTTGGCATCGAGATACCACAGGACTGGGATCAGTTCCTGGCTGCGATGGAAACGTTGAAGCAGGCCGGATACATACCGATCGCGTTCCCGGGTGCGGATATCGGTCCGGGACAACTTATGAACACGATGGTGATGAACAATGCGCCCGACGAAGAGATCTTCGGCAAGCTGGAAGCAGGCGAGACGAAGCTGACCGAGGAGTGGTGGGTGAAGACGTTAACGCAGTTCAAAGAGTTGAACGATAAGGGTTATTTCCAGAAAGACGCCGTCGGCACGAAGACCGATGCAGCCAATGCGCTCTTTATTCAAGAGAAAGCCGCTATCCTCGGCACAGGTTCGTTCCAGCTAGCGGGCAACAAAGCCGGTAATCCGAATCTGGTACAAGGCTTGCTGGCACCGATAACCGTAGCTGCGGATGAGGCTGTATTTGAGGGGATTCACACAACCACGTACATGCTGGCGATTAATAGCAAGTCGAAGCATCCTGAGGAAGCGAAGTTGTTCCTTCAGTATCTGAGTCGTGCTGAAGTTGCGGCAGAATACGCCAATGGAACGGGACAGAACGTGACGGTCGACGGGGTAGAGTACACATCGGATGAATTAAAGGCAGTCAGTGAATGGACCAGCAAGAAGACCCGCTTCCAGCCTCGCTTCAAGATTAACAACGCCGAGGTTCAGAAAGCGATAACCAGCTCCATCCAAGCCGTGCTTGGCGGTATCGAGCCGTCCCAAGCAGCAGCGGATGCGCAAGCGATCGTCGATCAACAGATTGGACGATAAGCCATGAAGAGGCATCTTAGATTAATACCGTTTATTCTTCCGGGGGTCTTGCTCTATGCCGTACTGTTTCTGTATCCAACCATAACGGCGCTTTATTATTCCTTTACGAATTGGGACGGCTTATCGCCGTCCTATCAGTATGTCGGGATCGACAATTACAAGCTGCTGAAGGATGATATCATCTTCGGCAAGTCGCTGATGAACAATCTCAAGTTCATGCTGTTCGTTGTCATTGTCCAGACGGTCGTCTCGCTGCTGTTGGCGCTGCAGATCAACAAGAAGTCGAAAGTGAACGTCATGTTGCGCGCGCTCTATTTCGTGCCTACAATTCTGTCATCGGTCTCGGTAGGTTCATCTGGTCATTCATCTATGATCCGTCCACCGGTGCTTTGAATCAGTTGCTGACGATGATGGGACTGGAGAGCTGGACCCAGAACTGGATCGGCAATGCGTCGCTTGCGATCTTCTCGATTGCGGCTGTGCAAGCCTGGGCGCATATCGGGCAGATGGTGGTGTTGTTCGTAGCCGGGCTGCAGGCGATTCCGCCCGAGTTGATTGAAGCGGCTCGATTGGATGGCGCCACGAAGGTTGGTCTGTTCCTGCGCGTCACCTGGCCGCTGCTTGCGCCTGCGGCCGCCATTGTTGTGTCATATACGACGATCCAATCTTTCAAGGCGTTTGACCTGGTGTTCACGATGACGGGCGGTGGCCCCGCCTACTCGACCGAAATCATATCCACCTATATTTACAATTCAGCGTTCATGAACTATGCGTTTGGCAAAGCTGCGACCGCGTCCGTTTTTTTCCTGATTCTGATCTCGATCATTACGTTCCTGCAGTTCAAGCTGCTGCGGACGGATCGGGTATCCTACTAGCGAAAGGGAGGTGCGGGATATGATCAACGTATTAGGCAAAATCCTGCTTGTGGTGTTCGCCGTCATCATCATCGGCCCGCTGCTGATCGTGGTATTCACGATGTTCAAGACGACGCCGGAGTTTTACGCCAATCCGATGGGATTGCCGAGCAGTTTCTCCATGCATAACATCGAGACTTTGTTCACCAGGCAGCCGATGTGGACGTATTTCAAAAATAGCGTCATCGTCACCCTTACCAGCGTACTGCTTGTACTGCTGCTGGCCGGCAGCATCTCCTATGCAATAATGCGTTATGGCAAGCATGCTGTCGGGGGCATTCTCTTCTCCCTCTTCGCGATTGGATTGATGGTACCCTCGCAGGTCAACATGATTCCGATTTATTCGATGCTGCAGCGGCTGGGCTGGACGAACAGCCATATGGGGCTCATTCTCGTAACGGTGTCGGTGCTGCTGCCGTTATCCGTGTTCATGCTGACCGGCTTCATGAAGACGCTCCCGAAGGAGATCCTGGAGGCGGGGGAGATCGACGGAGCAGGCGAGTACAGATTGTTGGCACGGATCGTATTTCCATTGTGCGCACCGTATCTGGCGGCAACGTCGGCGTTCCTGTTCGTGATCGTATGGAACGACCTGTTGTTCCCGATGCTGCTTCTGGTCGGTAAGGACAAACTTACGCTGCCACTCGCGCTGTTGCAATTCAGAGGCGAGTATATGACGGATTACCCGCTGCTCATGACAGGTGTCTTGGTTACGGCCTTGCCGATGATCCTATTGTTCATTTTCTTGCAGCGGTATTTCATAACGGGAGCGCTTGCCGGATCGTTAAAGGGATAAGCCGCGAACGTAATCACATAATGCGATAGGCGTTCCTCATGGCTTCTTGCCGGAGTGGACGCCTGTTCGACTTGTATCTTATTTAACCGGCACCTGGACCTTCGGTACGTTCGCCTCCGTCTCGGGGCAGAATCCGGGGTTGGCTGAGCATAGCCTTCCTGTAAATTCGGGATCGAGCTCAGCCAGCGCCGTGAAATAGCTGCTAATGATATGATTGGCTGCAATGGAGCCGTTCATGAATTCGAGCTGGAACAAGATAGGGACATGATTGTAGTAAAAGGTGGTGTCTTGCCTTGGAAGCTTGAGAATTAACGGCGGAGCATACGTTACCACATCATACAAGTTGGCGATACGATAGCTGTTCGGAACGTGCAGCGTGCAAGCTCTGACGAAATCCGAATCACCAACTCGCGGCGAGCCATAGGTGAACAAGAAGGGAGTATAATCGGTATTCGAAGCTATATCCACTGCACACATCGTCGCTAATGCACCGCCAAGGCTATGGCCGGTAATAAACAACGCTTTGTCAGATGAGAGCTTGGACAGGGCGGAGAGAACCTGCTTACGAGCAGAAGCATAGATATTGGTAAAACCTCGATGGGTAAGGCAAGATTCTTTAATATATTTGAACGGGATCTGCGAAGCCATGGCGTCGTCGATCCAATTGGTCGTTGAGCTGGTACCTCTGAACGCTACGATGATTTCCGTATCGGATTGGATGATGAATCCGAAGGGTTCCCATATTCGGTTCAGCGACTTGGCCTCAATCGTGTCATACAGCGTGTATGCGGATGGCAGGACGAATGAACCGTCAGGGTTCATGAATTGGGTGTAGGTTTCAGAACAGACGGCTGCCATGAATATGGCTCGCTGCACTTGATCTTTTGTCATCCCCATGAACATCCCACCTCTCTGCTGCTCCATCATATGAAGCAGCGCTTGACCAGGTGCATAAGCCTATGATCTTGATGATCTGTAAGCTTCAGGATTTTCGAAGTGGGCGGGAATATGGTACGATTGCTGGCAGTGAGATTTTTTTATATCAAGATTCAAGAGAGAGCAGGGTCCAATTCATGACAAATCAGAAACAGCAGCGATACCGTTTTACCGAAGCTCCTATATGGGAGCTGCAACGCAAGTATTATGAAGAGCTTGGAATGAAGCCTGGAATAACGACCAAGTGCCACAATATATAACCAGCAACCCAATGATCGCCACGGCGTATGCCGAGATGATATTCGGTTTCCTTCGCGATCGCGTAAACCTGAATGACTCAATGGAGCCTGTTACGATTCTGGAGATTGGTGCGGGAGCAGGTCGATTTGCCTTTCACGTGCTGCATGAGTTGTGCGAGTTAAAGGATTATACAGGGATTGAGCTTCCCCCCTTCCGATATGTGATGACCGATCTGGCAGCCAAAAATGTAGAGGCCTGGCGTCAGCATCCTGCACTGCAGGGCTATATTCAACAGGGTTTGCTGGATTTCGCTACCTTTGATGCTGTGCATGACACCGATCTTGCGCTCGTCGTCTCCGAGACGACGATACAGGCAGGTGACTTGGCGCAGCCGTTAATCATTGTGGCGAATTACTTCTTCGACGGTATCCCGCAAGAACTGCTTTATGTCGGGGACGGGAAGATTTTTGAAAGCGATGTGCTGGTTGAGCTTCCGGAAGGGTCGGAGTCGATGCCGCCTTCGGATATATTGCAGAACATGAAGCTGGAGTACGTCTACCAGCGCGCGCCGGAGTATGAAGAACCAACATATCCCTACCGTGACGTGATCGCGTTGTACCAACAGGAACTCGAGGATTCGCACATCCTCTTTCCAACCAATGGTCTGACGTTACTGGATCGGTTAGATCAATGGTCTTCTGCAGGTATGGTGCTTCTTACGGCTGATAAAGGAGACCATCGTCTGGATAACTGGAAATTTGCAGGTCCGCCGGAGCTGATTTTTCATGGCAGTTTCTCATTAACCACTAATTATCATGCGATTCAATACGTATACGAACAGCGCGGCGGAGAGATCCTGTTCCCTCCCCACCATTATAAGAACATTAACATCGGCTGCTTCTTAATGCTGGACGCGCCCGGACGCTATGTGAACACGAGATTAGCTTACCGGCAATTCATTGAGCGTTTCGGCCCGGACGAATTCTACTGCATGAAAGAATGGGTCGATCAACGCATTGATACGATGGGGATGCAGCAAATACTCGGCTTTTGGCGGCTCGGCGGTTACGATGCGGAATTCTTCATTCAGAGTGCCAAAGCCATCTCGGCATTGCTGCCGGATGCCAATGACGAGGAACTTCTTGATCTGAAGCATGGTATCTATAAGATGTGGTCTGCGTATTATGTGATGGAGCAGCGTTACGATCTTGCGCTTGACGCTGGATTGATTCTGTTCGAGATGGACTGCTATGAAGATGCCAAATGGTTCCTGGAACAGTCGGTCGAAGTCGAAGAAGAAGAGCCTGTGCCAACCGTATTGTATTGTCTTGCGATCTGCTGTTATGAGCTGGAGATGGATGATTTGGCGTTAGCTATACCCGGAGAGCGCTCGTCCTTGAGCCCGACCATGAGGAAGCACTTGCGTTGTTAGCGGCGCTGGGCGAGAGTGTATAAGAAGACGCCTAGGTGATGCGAGGTTCGAATTAGAGCGGTTCACCTCCATATCGGTTGGTTGCTTAGATGGTAGAATGATAGAGAGTGTAGTATCCTATTTTTCTAGAAGAAAGAAGGGCGACATTATGCAAAAAGCATCGTAGTGTATTACTTAACGGATAAGAAGAATAATGTGGATGAGTTAAACGCCTTGCTGATGGAGGGCTGGAAGGTTGCCAGTCAGCGTCCGATGAGCAGCGGGGCCGTCGCTACGTCGCACTCGCTGGTCATACTGGAGAAATAGCAGAGCATTTCCATGACATGAATATTCAAGTGACAGGTGAGAAGGATGAGAATAGCTTTTTTTGATTCGGGGCTAGGCGGCTTGACGGTGTTATCAACCGCTTTGAACATGCTTCCGTGTGAGGATTTTCTGTTCTATGCCGATACGCTGCACGTCCCCTACGGTACCAAGCCGAAAGAGGACGTACAATCGTATATACATCAGGCAATAGAATCGATCATGACAGAGGATGACATTAAGGCGATCGTGATCGCATGCAATACGGCGACAAGTCTCACGATCTCGGACCTTAGACAAAAATACGCGATTCCGGTAATCGGCATGGAGCCTGCGGTCAAGCCTGCGGTCGAGATCAATCGGGCCACGGGCAAGCGAATACTGGTATTCGCAACGCCGCTAACGCTGCAAGAGACGAAATACCGGGATCTGGTTCAGCGCGTGGACGAGAAGCATATGGTAGATTCGCTGCCGCTTCCCGAACTGGTGGAGTATTGCGAGGCGCTTCATTTTGATCGTCAGACCATAGAGGACTATTTCAAGCGCAAGCTTGCCGACTTTAATCTCGCGGATTATGGCACAGTGGTCCTGGGATGCACCCATTTCCCCTTCTATACTGAGTTGTTATCACAAATATTGCCGTCACATATACACATCATCGACGGTAATCAGGGTACGGTGAAGCGGCTAACGCACGTGCTCCGTCATCGTGAATCGCTCCGTACAGACGGGAGCAGCGATATCAAGCTGTTAAATTCAGCTCAATCGGATTCCTATACATCCAAGATGGAAGAAGCGCTTGATTTTCTGCGTAGATCCAGGAAGTCCCACTAAGCAGACACAGACCCGCACCATGATGGTGTGGGT
This sequence comes from Paenibacillus sp. JCM 10914, assembly GCF_001315105.1. Taxonomy (GTDB): domain Bacteria; phylum Bacillota; class Bacilli; order Paenibacillales; family Paenibacillaceae; genus Paenibacillus_AQ. The sequence goes on from NZ_BAZR01000009.1 coordinate 60,446, forward strand.
CATGTTGTCTGTTTTTATTTCATCTAACAAGGGATTATTCAATTATAATCGAATGCTTCCTGGTACGTCGGACGGATCAACCTACATAATGGTCTGGAGCACCATCAGTTGAAAAATGGAAAGAAAGATGGACTATGGTATCGAGGAGATGGCTACCGAAGATGGAGCTGGGTTGACGATTCAGTGGAGGAAGTGGATAATTTAACCAAGCAAGAGATGAACCGTGACCCGGCCGAAGATAGAACATATCCTGGGCCGAGTCCTCTTGAAATCGGTTACGGAGGTGTGAGGTCATAAATGATCGATCTTAGTCATCGCATTCAAGATGGCATGCCGGTTTACCCGGGGGATGCAAAGACAAGTTTGATTCACTCCAGCAGATCCGCGAGATAACTACAATAATCATGAACTGACCATTAATATGCATGCAGGTACCCATATCGACGGCCCGATGCATTTACTGGATATACCGAAGTACCTTTATGAATTTCCTCTGGACACCTTCATAGGTGAAGGTTGCGTGCTGGATGTAAGGGGAAGCAAGACCGTGGAGTACAAGGAAGAATATGAGCATCGTATTCAAGAAGGACAGATCGTGATTCTGTATACAGGCCATAGCCGCCATTATGGTCAACCGGATTATTTTAACGACTATCCCGTGTTAACACAGGGGTTCGCGGAATGCTTGGTAAGAAGAAAGGTAAAGATGATCGGCTTGGACACGCCTTCGCCGGATACTTATCCGTTTGATATTCATTCTTATTTATTCCATCACCATGTTCTGATCATTGAGAATCTGACTCGAGTGGAGCAGCTCCTCGCGTTGAATCGATTTGAGATTATCGCGCTGCCGCTAAACATCCAGGCCGATTCCTCGATTGCGAGAGTAATCGCCAGGGAGATCGGTGATGGGGCGTTATAAGAGGAGGTAAGCAATGGTCACCATAGAGCAAGTCGAATATGAGCGGAAAGCTACTCTTAGCCATCTTCTCGAATTGTACCAATATGATTTCAGCGAATTTGAACCGATGGACGTTCATGAGAGCGGACGTTATGAGTATAGATTCTTGGATCATTACTGGACGGAAGCGAGCAGGTATCCATTCTTCATTCGAGTAGCCGGGAAGCTGGCCGGGTTCGCACTGGTTCGAGAGATTGGCGCACAAGATGAGATACCCATATATTCTATGGCCGAATTTTTCGTGATGAGAAAATACCGAAACCATGGGGTCGGACAGCAAGCAGCTTTTGCACTGTTTAGCCGGTTTCAAGGGATATGGAAGGTGGGTCAGATTGAAGCAAACCTTCCAGCTCAGACGTTCTGGAAGAAGGCCATAGGAAGGTACACGGATCAGACTTTTGAGGAAATTCGAGAAGCGGACTGGGACGGGCCGATTCAGGTCTTCACTTCAGTCGCTACTACATAAAGGGAAGGAGATTGTCTCTTATGATGGGTTTTATCGTTGTTGTATTGCTAGTTGGACTGGCTGGAATCATTGGGAATCAGAACTCATCCCTGAGGAAGATGGAGCGCATGCAGCGTTCGCTGGATTAACTGAATCAGAAGCTGGACCATCGTGAACAGGCGAAATTCTGAGGGGTAGAGCACAATCCGAAATCTACGATAAAAGGAATCGACAGACCATGCTGAATTATAATATTTGTTTTGTTAAGCGCGGGGATCAGATTTTGCTGCTGAATCGAGCGAAGGCGCCGTGGATGGGATGCTGGAACGGCATCGGCGGTAAGCTGGAGCCGGGGGAGCAGCCGAGAGCCGCAATGGTTCGAGAGTTGGAAGAAGAGACAGGAATCGTCGATTGCTCACTAACATTCAAAGGCATCGTCACGTGGACGAAGAATGGGGCGAACTTCGGCGGCATGTATTTGTATCTTGCGGAAATACCGGAACATATTGAATATGAGACACCGAGATTAACGGTCGAAGGCATTCTGGATTGGAAATCGATCGACTGGATCTTGAACCGATCCAATCAGGGACTTGCGGCTAATATTCCCGAATCGCTGGAACGCATGATGCACGATACGGATTGTTACGAGCACCGTTGCACATATGCCGATGGGCGACTCGTCGAGCAGCATATGCTCCGAATTAGTCCATTGGTTGAAACTGAGCACGGAATGATAACGGCTTTAAATACGCGATGATTCACTTTTTTAGAAAAAAGGATGAGTTGAAGCCATAACCAGTTGTGTATACAAGCCGTTGTATAAGTACGTAAGAGTAAATGAAGAGAGGAGGTCTTGGGGTGGCACGGAAGATTGCTGGAATAATAGGTTGCGCCTTGTTGTTCCCGCTCCTGGTATCGTGCTCACCTGTTGACCATGCTGGACAACCTGTTGTGGACCACCGGATTGAGCCGGCTAAAGTTGAGCAAGTAAAGGCGGAGCAGGAACAAACAGATGATTATCGGGTTAAGATTCATGATGTTCGTGCAGATTTGCCGTTCGATGGCAACTGGTGGCTCGTTCATGAAGGGGTTACGCAGATGACCATCACGGTGGAAGCGGAGAACGCCCAAACAGTGTTATTCTGGATCGCGCCTACGGGAACGGAGACGAGAAAAGAACGCGTATTGATCGGTTACGATGTGGATGAGAGTGATGGATGGTCCTATACATGGGAATTCGGTGATCGGATATTTCATGATCATATCGGAATCGAAGTGTTGGGCATGGATAATCAAACGATGACAACCGCGACAATCAATATACACTCTCCAGCGGGTGAGTCTTAGTGCTCATGGGCAGGGTACAGGTATTTATAACGTATAACGTATAACAACGAAGATAAAACATATGGAGGAAGAAACATATCATGCATACACCATCCAGATCACGAATTGTGGAGCATTTGGTAGAAGGCTTGAAGGGGAAATCACAGGTTGAAGCTGTATGGCTGGAAGGTTCGGATGGAACCGGCCATGCGGACGAATTATCGGATATCGATATCGTGATTCATGTACAGTCCGGATCAGAGGACGAAGTGTTAGAATACGTGGAAGAATTATTGTCGGAGCTGGCCTCTCTGGATATGTCTTATGAAGAGTCGAGTTCTGATCCGCATCGGAGATACAAAGTATTCCATCTAAGGGATACACCCGCCACATTACTGCTGGATGTTAACGTTCAGAGTGGCCGTGAAATGGCTGAGTTCTTGGAAGAGAACGATAGTGAAGTGCCGATGATCCTGTTCGATAAGCACAACTTGGTACAGACCAGCAAAGTGGATTGGGATGAATGGAATAAGCGATTACGAACGCGGCTGTACGATCTGGAGAATACGATCAATCAGAGAGCGAGAGTAGAGAAGTACATAACCAGGAACAAGTTGCTCGAAGCATTGGGCTATTATCACAAATTTATACTGGCACCGTTAATCGAGATATTGAGAATTCGTTATAAACCGATAAATCATGATTATTATATCGTAAGTATTTCGAAACATTTGCCAGCCTCCGTCATTAAGCAATTGGAAGAACTTCATCAAGTATCAACCGTTGAAGATATCCAATCCCACGTGGATGTGGCATATCGGTGGTTTCACGAGGTGCTGAGCGATATCAAGTCGTCTTTTTCCTAATCGGAAGGGAGCCTTTCTATGGATCTTATTTATCCTAAAACGTTGATATCCAACTATCACTTCAGCGGCTTGAGGCCTCCCAGATTGGCGCACTGCAGTCCGTATTCCATTACTATTCGATCCCGATTTCGTCGTCGTGGATTTACGGTATGACGGGTATGGCTTTTTTGCTCGTGCATGACCAGTATTATACCAAGCCGAACGCGGGTCCGCCGGATTCCGAGATCTTTAATCTTGCCCGAAATATCGGACTAGATATTCAGGGGGAGCATCGGTATGCCGAGGGACAGGAGTTAGCGCAGCTTCAGATGGAGATGTGGAATAAAGCCAAGGCAGCCTTGAACCGAGGGGTTCCGGTATTCGCCAAAAATCTGGATATCCAGAATCAAACCTCGATCGTATACGGTTATGACTTGCAGGGCTATTACACCCATTCCTGGCACTCCAGTAACGGTCATGAGAATAGTGATCACGTGATTCCGTGGGATCAGCTCGGATATTCCTATTGTCCTTGCCATTATTGCAGAAGTCGTCACATTCCTGGCTCAAGTCATCCAGATCATTGGAGATTAATCTCGCTGCATTGGGCAGAGCGTATGGCTGCGGTCCATCCACTGCTAGCGCTGAGAGATGCGCTGGAGTATGTCATTCATACGCATGCTCAGGAGTCCATTGAATGGTATCACGATACCTATGTGACTGGACAACATGGATACGCTGGCTGGATTAAGGCTCTGGAAGGCGATGAATTGGAAAAATATCAGTTCAGTCTCACGCTGGAGCCACTTGCCGATGCGAGAACTCACGCCGTACGTTTCCTTGAGGAAGTTAGAACGCTGGACCTCGGCATTTCAGAGACTTTATTGGTTCATGCCCATGAACTATATGCCAAGATAGCTGTAATCTATCAGAAGCTGGTGCAGACCTATCCGTATGAGCAGCCTCGTGAGCTGCTAAATGAAGCGGAACGTGCGGAGGCGGTAAGTCGCATTAAGGAGATTATGCAATATGAAGCAGAAGCGATGTCCGTCCTGAGAGCGCTTTATCAAGAGATCGTAGCGCTGGGCTGAGCAGAGAGGATACTTTATGCGGATGCATTATACAGATGCGGGTATTGATCGTAACCATCTGGAACGAGTGGTGATGGGATGAGTGCGACATTATGGCTGCGTGTAAAAGCTTTTTCACTCGACTATATGTGGATTCTTGCCTATTTGGGTGTGGTCGTGATATTCAGCATGATCATTGTGCCATCGATACAGGAGTTGTTTGCAGGTTCTCTAGTTATTGCTCAACTTGTTGGTTTCTCGATAGTCACCTTACCGGTTTCTCTTTATTTCATTATCAGTGATTCTTCGATTGGCAAACAGTCATTCGGCAAGAAGAAAGTGGGAATTCAAGTCGTAGATGATAAAGGGCTTCCGCTCACCTTCCTCCATGCAACATTTAGAACGATCCTGAAATTCCTGCCTTGGGAATTGTCGCATTATCTAGTGTATCGACTAGTTGATATCGGGGATGGCGCGGTGCCACTTCGATATTACATCATAGGCGGAATGATCTATGGTCTAATGATTACGTATATCGTAACCCCAATCTTCACCAAGAAGAAGAGATCGCTGTATGATATCATAGCCAGAACTCACGTAGTGAAAGTATAATGTCAGTGAAATTGAAGTAACGATTCTATAGTCAGTTGGTGATCACATGACCACAGCGAAGCACCTTCATTTATTATTCGACGAACCGATTATGGAGATAACCGAATTAGATCCGGGTTATTCTGATCACGCGAGTGATGTATGGTTAGTAAAAACGGTGACTCATGAGCGGGTCGTCCGGGCCTCACGCTGGCATCATGAGCCCGATCATGAGTTTTGGCTTGGGTGTAGGGAACTATTCGGCATCGATCCACGGTTTATGATTTATTTTCACAGGAACACACAGATTCTCAACACGATACCGGATATCCCGGCGCCGCACGTATTCGATATCCGTGAACTTGATGGTAGGGAAACGATCATTGTGGAAAGCATGCAGGGCGAGGTTCTTCGGGATTTCATTCATCAGCCGGAGTCATTGCTCTATTCATTTGGGGTGTGGTTAGCCAAGGTTCATCTCATCCAATACGACTGGTATGGGAATGCGGCTGAGACGAAATGCGAAGCTAAGGGGAGGTTTCATCAGGATCTGGCTAGAACAATGAGATTGCTTGTGAATAAGGATTATCAGGCGAACGATGCAATATCTGACCGGCTGGATGAGATGGTCGCTAAAGTTGCGGCGCTCCCGATTCCGGAACATTTTTGCCCGATATTAGTTGATCTGGATCCGTCTCAATTTCTGCAACACCACGGACAAATTCGTGCTATCGTGGATACTGAAGCGTATGTGATCGCACCAAGGGAATTCGATTTTATTAGTCTGGAATATGTGCTCGATTTGGAATCCTCGCGGCACGTTATCGCAGGTTACACCAGCTTGCTTGAAATGCCGGATTTGTCTCTATACCGAGAGGTATATCGATATTTCTATCGACTGCTAGGTGTTCAGGGCCAGGTGGAGTTGGAGCAGTGGATGGCGCAGCAGAGTTATTTTAACGGATGAGGTGGATAAACATGGCCAAGTTGACGGGACAGCAGCAAGTTATCGAGTTCCTGCAGCAGCTGGATCATCCGATGATCGAGGAAATTGATATAGATCTGTGCTTGAAAAAGGAGACATAACGTGAATCATATCATTGATTACTATAATCAGTTTGATGAATGGGGAAGGCTTGACCGGGAGCCGATCGAATATCTTGTGAATGCCCATCATATTATGCGTCTGCTGCCAGAGAAGGGGCACGTCTTGGATAATGGGGCGGGTCCCGGCAAGTATTCGATGGCACTGGCGCAGCGTGGTTACGACGTAACGCTTGCCGATTTGACGCCGAGGCTGGTAGAGATCGCTAAACAGAAGGCAGTAGAGCTAAATCTGGCTGGGCAATTTCAAGGTTTTCATGCTGTGGATGCAAGAGATTTGAGTGTTTTTCCGGACGAACGGTTCGATGCGGCTTTGATGATGGGTCCGCTCTACCATTTGCAGGCGGAGGAAGACCGAAGTGCGGCTGTCCAAGAATTGAATCGCGTGACGAAATCCGGAGCTTATGTGTTCGTGGCGGTTATGACACGGATTCGCCATCTCATTACTTCCATCTCGCATCCACAGCAATGGAAGCCCAACGATAATGTTCACAACATACAAGAGTTCGTTCGAACCGGCCGATTTAACCATACGGATGAGGGGAGATTCACGGGGGCTTTTTATTTTGACATCAACGATGTTTGTCCCTTTATGGAATCACACGGTTTCGAAACCGTGAAATTGATCGGCTCGTCCAGCATAGCGGGGGCGCTTCAAGAAGAACAATTGGGTTACTGGCGTACCCGCGGTGAGGAAGAATTCCAGGAGATCATGAATATCATTTATCGTGAAGCGGAGAATCCGAGCATCCTCGGGGTTTCCTCCCATTTATTATACATAGGCAAACGAAAGTAACATTATAAATCTGTATCTGATCTTGGCCTTGATTGCGCACTGGCCGAACATCCTTCGTCTGGCTCGCGGTGAAGAAAAGCGGTTAGAGCTGATTCGAATAATAAAGAGAGGGAGCTCGCAGGGGTGAGAATCAGGAACAATGCAGATTGGAAGATGGAACGAAGAGTAATGAAGATAACGATTTCAAAAGTCATTACCGTGTGCATTCTATTGCTTGTGATTCTAGCTGCTACCTGTCCAACCGAGGAGGATTACTATCAGTGGTTATCCGCCAATCACGGCATCGAACGAGTGTATACGGAGATGGGGCAAGAATTTTCACGAAATGGACAGATCATAGATTGGAAGTCGCGCGCCATTCGAAGCGCTGGCATATTCATGCGTGTGAAAGATAGGTATGCTCAGAATGATATGAGTCTCGAAATCAGAAGCGTAGGTTTATTAAACATGTTTTTCCAGTATTAAATGGGACAGGGCAGGTGACGCAATGATACACAAAGTGAATCGTTTAAAACCGGAGGATTATGCTGAGCTGTTGGCAGAGAGTTTATCCGAGGGTCATCGGCATATTAGGCGTTTGATCGATGATTACAGCACGGGCCAGAACCGGTTTGAACATCCGGATGAAGCGTTGTTCGAATATCGTATTGATGGAATGCTTACAGGAGTCTGCGGTTTGAATCGTGACCCTTATTCGGATGAGTGCAGCGGTAGAGTTAGACGGATGTATGTGCTAAATGCGTATCGAAGACAAGGCATCGGCAGAGCTTTGTTGGAGGCCGTCATCGATGAGTCCAGCAGACATTATAGGCGACTGGTGCTAAACACAGGCAGTGCGCAAGCGGATTTATTTTATGCACGGTTAGGATTTACGAGGTTAGATAGCCAGGAACATGCCACACATGTGCTGGAGTTTTAATAAGAGCTAGAACCCGCAGTGCTGTTGAGTGGTTGCTGACTGAACACGACTTATCAAATACCTTGAAAAGGTGGTAGTTCCATGAGCCCTGATCATTTTATCATTACAGGTACATCCAAAGGTATCGGTGAGCAACTGGCACAGCTTCTACTTGATGAGGGGCATTACGTGCACGGGATTGCCAGAAACGAATCGAACTTACTCGCTCATCATGAACGGTATCATCACTTTACATATGATCTTGGACATACGTCGGGCCTGGAGACGTTAATGGAGTCAATTCTTACACCGATGGATTTGTCGCAGTCTAAGATGGTGTGCCTGATTAATAATGCTGGCATGGTGGAGCCGTTGAAGCGGATTGAGAGTTGCGACAGCCAACAGATCGAGTTGAACGTACAGATCGGCCTGATCGCGCCAATGATACTAAGTTCAAGTTTTATTCGATACACTTCTCGCTTTTCATTACGAAAAAAGATAATTAACATCTCGTCCGGCTCAGGCAGCCACCCGGCTCCGGGAATGAGTTCATATTGTTCGTCCAAAGCTGGACTGAATATGTTCACTCAATGCGTAGGTTTGGAGCAATCCGCCGCGCCATATCCGGTAGAAATGATCGCGGTAAGTCCCGGAATGGTGGAAACCGACATGCAGCGAACGGCTAGAGCGCAGGATGTGCAGGAGTTTGAGATGGCAGCTGCTTTTCAACAGGCACATGATACAGGATACTTATTATCTACCGAGGAGATCGGATCACATCTAATGGGAATGATTAAGGCTGAATATAGGTCCGGCGAAGTGATGGATTACAATCAGGGATGACACGCCGTTTATTGCATACTTAGCTGATTATTAACTTACCAAGGAGGTATCCCATGTCAACGATCACAGCCCGTTCCATTCAACCGCAGGAGTTGCCGCAACTGCTACAGTTATACAGGCATCTTATCGCCGAAGACCCGGAGCTTGAGTTCAATGACCAGTTAGATGGTCTATGGAGCGAGATGATGAAAGATCCGTACCTCCACATCATCGTGGTGGAGCAGGACGATCGATTAGTTGCTTCATGTGTGTTGAATATTCTGAAGAATCTGACTCGGGGCGCCAGACCCTATGCACTGATTGAGAATGTTGTGACACATGTGGACTACCGACGACAAGGGCTTGGCCGATTGGTCATGAATAAGGCTGTTGAACTAGCCGAGCAGTTGAACTGCTATAAAATCATGCTGCTGACCAGCAGACAGGATGAAGGTGTGCATCAGTTCTATGAAGGGCTCGGGTTCAAACGAGGCGTGAAGACAGGATATGATATGAGATTGTAATCGCTAGGGAAGGGGCATTGCTTCGGATGTCGGAATATTATTGGGACTCCAAGATCGAATATCTGAGAAATACGAGATGGTTATATTACAATGACGATTACCTGGAATTTCTGGTTCAGCGGGTGTGGAAAATAGAGGCCCCTGTAAGGGTGGTTGATTACGGCTGCGGGTATGGATATTTAGGGGCCAAGCTGCTTCCGCTTTTGCCGGAAGGCTCAAGCTACACGGGGATCGATAAAGGCCGGGAACTTTTGCGTGAGGCAGCTGAGCTATTCGGCAACACGTCATATTCCACCATATTTATTCAGGGTGATATTGAACATATGAAGCCTGAACGGCAGTATGACATCGCGATTTGTCATGCTTTTTTATTGCATATGGAGCAACCGATAGACATTCTGCAGCGCATGATCGATAGCGTCGTGGATGGCGGCCGGGTTATCTGCTTCGAACCTCATTGGATTGCCGGTGCGGCCAATCAGGAATTTGGATCCTTCCCGCACTCGGATGGGGTTAATCTCGGCGTTCTGCAGAAGTTGTATGAACTGGACGCCAATCGTAATGGTAGAGACGGTAATATCGGCATGAAGCTTCCCCTTCTCATGAGTCAGCTCGGCTTGCGTGATGTGGCATGCCGAGTGAGTGATAAGGTGAATTTTCTGGATCAGAATATGGAGGCTTCCGCTAAGAAAAGGCTGTTCGACGCGCTTAGGGATGACGGGATTGGCCTTGAGCCTCCGGATGAGAACAACATGATTGACCGCCTCATCGAGAGGGGACTAAGCGAGGAGGAAGCACAGGCGCAATACGCCGCTGAGCTTCAATTGAGCCAGGTTGTTAACGAAGATTCGTGGTTAACCTATGCACCGAACATGAAGATTTCTTACGGTACGGTCGGGGAGCGAAGTTTATGAATACCATGATGACATTGCGCGGTACAAGACTGTATGTCGAAGATCACAATCCGGCGGCGGAAACGGTTCTGCTGTACCTGCACGGGGGGCCAGGAGCTAGCTCCGTTGATTTTGGTTATTATCAGGCAGGGGCGCTTGCCTTCCATATGAGGGTAATTGCACTCGATCAGCGTGGGGTTCTACGGTCAGATCCGCTCAAGGCGAACGAACCCTTCGGCCTGCACGATATTATCGAGGACTGTGAGGCGATCCGAATTCAGCTGGGCATAGAGCAGTGGTACGTACTAGGGCATTCCTTCGGTGCAATGGTTGCGTTTCGTTATGCCTTGCGATACCCGGAATCCGTCACAGGGGTGATCTTCGAAGGCCCGTGCTTCGATGTTCGAAGCTCGATGCGCACTTTGATCAGAGCGGCGGCGACTTATTATGATAGCCAGCGTAATCGGGAAAAGGCCGGGCGCTGCCTGGATTATCTTGAAGGTCAATACACGGCACAGGAATTATGGCATGCCTGGGGGGAAATCGGCAGTGCTCTGGGTATGAGAAAGGACGAAATCTACTTTCGCGGCATTCAGCCGGAGAGCTATCATACACTCGTTGATCGGATTGTCCCTGATTCAGCGATGTGGGAGAAGAATCAACAGCATGTCTTAAAGCTGGAAGAGGAAGGGATGTTCTTTGAGAACTTGATACCTGAACTTCCTGCATTGTCACAACCTTCTATATTGCTTACAGGTCGGCATGATCCGGTATGCAACGAGGAGCAGAGGCAAGCTTATCTCGAGGCGGTTCCGAGCGGAAGTGTTGTTCTATTTGAACGAAGCGGGCATTTTCCGAGATTAGAGGAGCCAGTCAAATATACAGAGGAAGTCGTGAAATTCGTGATCCGACAACACAACGCCTAAGGTTACGTACAACCCTTGATACTTATTAACTAAGATCTCCGCCAATAGTGAATAGCCAACTGTGTGCGGTCCCTTAGTTCAAGCTTGTCAAGAATGATGGACAACGTGTTGCGTACCGTCCCTTCGCTGATGAACAGTTGCTCGGCGATCTCTTTGTTCGAGCAGCCGAGCGCCACGAGTTCCAGAATATCGGTCTCTCGCGGCGTGAGCCCGGACAAATCGTCTTGCTCGGGTGTTGTTAGCGTCTTGAGCACATTGACATCCACAACCGAAGTACCGGAGGCCAATGTCCGCAATTGCTGGGCCATGCTGGTCACTTGCGTGGACTTCAACATATAACCTGCCGCCCCTGCGAGCAGGGCTAAGCGGATGTTCTGCTCATCTTGAAACGTAGTGAGCATCATGATCGTCACCTGCGGCCAGCGCTGTTTAATCTGTCTCGTCGCCTGAATGCCATCCATTCCAGGCATGCGAATATCCATCAGCATGATATCCGGCAACTCTTCGGCACACCGCTGAATCGCTTCTTCACCGTCGGAGGCGATAGCGATTACCTCCATATCCGATTCTCGGGAGAGAAGCAGTCGAAGGCTCTGACAAACTAATGGATCGTCGTCCACGACGATGATTTTCATCTTATTCCCTCCTTCCGGATCGGCAATACGCAGACCAATTGAAAGCCGTGATTGGTGTTGGTCGAGATGGTACCGCCTACAGAGTGTGCTCGCTGTCGTAGATTCCGCAAGCCGATTCCCGACTCATCTGAGGACGTGATAACGCCGTCATTCTCCACGCTCAGCCTGACGATGGAATCGCTCACATCCAGCGATACTTCGACCCGGCTTGCCTGCGAGTGGCGCACGGCATTGGTCAGGGCTTCCTTAAGACAGGATCGCAGAATCATCCACAAGTATACGGCAACTTCGGATGTATCGCCATAGATATGAAGCTGTACCGGTATGGCGTTGAAATTAAGGCAGATGTCTTCGATACCGCTAATCTCCGAGACGTGGACTGGTTTCATGTTGTGCACGGTTTCCCGCAGCTCCTGTGAGCTATTACGCAGGCGCTGCAGTGCCTGCTCGAACATCTCGGTTGCCCCATCGTCTTGTTCTTTCCATAATTGCTCGAAGGCTTGAAATGCAAGCAGGGCAGCTGTTAACTCATGACCGACATCGTCATGCAGCTTCTGCGAAATGCGACTTCGTTCCTTTAGTTCTGCCAGCTGAGCAATTTGAACATTGGCCGCCAGCAGCTCACCTTTTAACATCTCCAACTCGTACCGATCGCGCCGCTCTTGGTCGGCTTCCTCTCGGTAATGGTGGATTCCGGTTTGCCAAGATGATGTGATCTTTCCTAATACTAAGGATTGAAAGTATATGAAATAAAGCGTGACATCGAGTTTGGCATAACCTATACAAGCAGCAATGGTTGGCAGTATCAGCCATAATTGACCGGCCAGCGCTATTTCGAACAGCGGTAGAGCCAACCCCAACCAGGCTTCAGGCCATAGCGGAATGAATAATAGGCATGCGGCCTGATCGATTAACGTGGTCCAGGCGGGCAAGTCGAAGCGCCATCTGGCCAGCGCCATGATCCCCAACAGGAAGATGAGCGTAATTCCTTCACGTGTTCCATCTCCAAATAACCACAGCGTGATCATAAAGCATATAGCAAGTATTCGCCAGATGATGGCGGCTGTCCTGGGAGACCATGAATGAGTGTCTTGTTTCATTGCACCCTCCTGTGAAGTAGCAGTGGTTACACTCCCATCATACCATAAGAGTTAGGCAAGCTTTCTTCTGCTTCCGATCAGCAAGAATGCCAAGGTAAAGAGCAGCAGCATGCCTAGCGGAATGAGATGATCCCCCAATGGGTTATTCTCCGCTGCCATGCTCATCCCCTCATGCAGCCAATACGTCGGAAAGAACATCGCTATTCTCTGTAACAAGTTGGGCATGACTTCGATCGGAAATAAAGTCCCGCCTAGCAAAGCCATGACGAGGACGATCCCCAACATGATGGCAGTCGAGGACTCTGGATGACGGAACAGGGAGCACCAAGCCAATGAGAAGCTTATAGCCGTGATGGAGAACATGCCGTATATCATAAACAGTGCTGCGGCATTCCCTAAGACCCCATCTCCGTGATAGAGCCAGCCGCCGACCGTAATGATCGCACTCTGAGCGATGAGCAGTAGTGCAAAAGCCAATAGGTTCTGAGTCAGGTACTGCAGATGGGTAATCGGTGCGACTCCGATCCGGGTCATGATCTTCTTCTTCCGATCTTCCATGAGGATATGGACCAGCTTGGAAGCGGAGAATAGAAGAAGAATCCCGTAATAGTGAAGACCGATGGGGAGTGCAAACGTCTCTCCCATGGGCAGGAAGATGATTACGATAGGAATTCCGAATAGAAGGATCAGCGTGGGTATGCTGCGAATACTGCGTAAGATCGTATAGGCGAATATCGTCATACGAGCCTTCTCCTTCCGAGCCATGCGCTAATGAGCATGAAACACAGGGCTGCTGCTAACAAGATACCCATACTAATAAAGGCTTCTTGTTTGGAATGGTGATCGAGCATCCCGAAGATGGCCATCTCACCGAGAGACACTGGATTTCCGTAGGATGACATAAAGTCAAAGAAGCTTGTGTTTGGCATCGGGAATATTAATCCGGTCAGAACCATAAAACCTAACCCGATGACTTCGGACAAGCGTTCCGCCAATTTGAAATTGCTGGTGGATAAGGTTAGCGCAACGTGAACGAATTGTGAGAACAGGGAGAAGATGAACAGAACGAGCAGTACCCACGCGAGGGGTCCCCATTCAACGCCGAACACCCAGGTTGTGAATAATACTAAGACGAGTCCTTGCAATGTGCTGAACAAGGAACAGCTAAGAATTAATGAACTTGAATATGTCGTAACGTGGATCGGAAGAGAGTAGATTCTCCATTTTCGCGTCTGGAGCAGATCATCGTTGAGGTAACTCATCAAGTAAGTACCTCCAAAGAATTGAACGCCGATGATCGTGAGCACGGCCGTCCGGTCCAGTGGAGGAACTCCCTCCATCCCTTGGTAAGCGCCAATGACATAGCCGATGACACTAATGATAACGAGGGGGAGAACAACGAGCATAAGCTGACCGACAGGTTCTCTTATTAATCGTAATAATGCGAAGTATGTCATTCTGAATAGAAGCATATCAGGAGTCCTCCTTATCGCGTAATTGCTTGCCGGTCAGTGTAAGAAACACATCCTCCAGTGTCGGCTTCTCAGCTTGAATGGAAATGACGCCACCGGCTTGCTTAGCCAAGGAGAGAATACGATCCAAATTTCCGGATCTCGCTTGGGAGATAATTTCGAGTAATGAACCTTTCAATATCACCTGCTTCACGCCAGGCAATGCCTGAATATTCGCAACCAATACATCCGTTAATTCCACAACTTCCAGCTTAATCTTCTCTTCATGTTGAATATTCGTAACGAGCTCATCCAGGGTTCCCTGAGCGATGACATGGCCTTGATCCAGAATCACGACCCGGGATGCGAGCGATTGAATTTCTTCCATGTAGTGGGTGGTGTAGAGGATGGTGGTCCCTTGTCGCTGCAATTCGCGAACGGATTCCAGGATATGGTTCCTCGACTGCGGATCGATTCCGACCGTAGGCTCATCCATAATCAATAGCTTGGGTCGATGAATGATGGAGCAGGCGATGTTCAGTCTGCGTTTCATGCCCCCCGAGAACTTGCCGGGACGTCGATGGGCTTGGTCGGCGAGACCGACAAACTCGAGCGTCTCCTGTATTTTCAACTTCAGATCAGTACCCTTCAGTCCATAAATCCCGCCGAAAAATGCAAGGTTTTCGCGTGCGGTTAGATCTTCAAATATCGTGATGTCCTGCGTAACCAAGCCAATCTTGCGTTTCGTGTCTAACATCGTTCCTTCTTGCGGTTTGCCGAATAATTCGATGTGGCCTGAATCGATGTTGATTAACCCGGATAAGGCGTGAATGAGCGTCGTTTTGCCTGCACCGTTCGGGCCGAGCAAGCCCAGAATCTCGCCTTCTCTGATCTCCAGATCGACATGGTCCAGGACCCGCTGTTTCTCATAACGTTTGATGATGTTATTCATCCTTGCAATAGCCATGAATCATATCCTCCTATGTTTCAAGCGTTTAATGATATTATGGCAACCCTAGATAGAAAGGAATAGTTACAATTGTAACGATCTAAGGCGGAGTGTTTGTTGAAAAAGCGCGCTGAATACGATAACATCATTGAACTGGCATTGATTGTAATCGGTAAAATAAAGGGGCTATGACAATGACGAGGGTGCTTGTAGTAGACGATGAACGAAGTATCGCGAATGCCGTAGCCTATGCCCTCCGCAGAGAGGGCTATGAGGTTGAGTTGGCGGGAGATGGTCAGGAAGCATTGGAGCGAGTGGCTGCCTTCGATCCGGATGTGATGGTTCTCGATGTGATGATGCCTAAGTTAAGCGGCTATGAGGTATGCAGGAAGCTGGAGAATCAAGCGCGACCGGCTATCCTCTTGCTTACGGTCAAGGACGATATTGTGGACAAGGTGCTCGGACTGGAACTGGGTGCGGACGACTACATGACAAAGCCGTTTGATATGCGCGAGCTGATGGCGAGAGTTAAGGCACTATTCCGAAGAAGCAGTTCGAATAGCTCTTCGGCTGTGTCTACAACTGCAGAGGAGAAGAACATATATCTATCCGGGCTTATCATAAACTTGATCAGTCACACGGTCCACGCAGATGGCAAACAACTGGATTTAACACCTAAGGAATTTGACTTGTTAGCACTGCTGGCGAGGAATCCGGAGCGGGTCTTCTCGCGGGAGGCTTTGCTTGAGCAGGTGTGGGATATGGATTTTGCCGGAGGAACGAGGACAGTGGATATTCATGTACAGCGATTACGCAAGAAACTCGGCCCATTGCAAGATATGATCCAGACGGTGTACGGGATTGGATATAAGAGCAAGGAGATATCAACATGAGGAGACGGCCTCGCATAAGCCTGAAGTGGAAAGTTGCGCTTCTGCTTGCCCTGCTGCTCACTTCCGTGTTGGTGGTGCTTAGCGTACTTGTTCTTGCAGGTATTAGAGAGGACCAGCGGACTCGGTTAGAGCAATCATTCGCCCAAGAAGCGGAGGCAGCTAATCTGCGGGTTCGTCAGGAGTTCCTGCTCGACAGCAAGCTGGAAAGGGATGAATTCCTCACAGAAGCGGGCCAGCGATTAGCCGTTGAACTTGGTTCGCAGAGCGGGTTGCCGGTTACTCTCTATAATCAGGAAGGCGTATTTGTGGGCACTTCTCTTCCATTTCAGCCCAAAATGGACGTGAGCGATGCACTGGCACAGACAGCAGTCGGCCGCTCGGCCTATATAACCGAAGGGGATCAGCTGTTGTATCTTGCTCCGCTCCGCAACACGGAACAATCGATTGGTACGATTCAATTCCATGCTTCCCTTGCAGAACAGCATGCCTTCTATGATCGCATCCAGAGCTTATTCATCGTAACGGGGATTACGGTGCTGGTTGTCGGTTTTCTAATCGGCTTCCTGTATGTGTGGCGTCAAGTGCACGTCATTAGTCGGCTGAACCGAGCCGCACAGCGCATCGGCGAAGGAATATATCTGACTGAACCGACCGTGAAGCGCAGCGATGAGCTGGGCGAGCTGGCCCTTGGCATATTCGAGATGAGCGGAAGAATCTCGTCCTCCGTCAGCCAATTGACGGAAGAGAAGTCGAAGCTGCTAGAGGCGATCGCTCGTCTGCAAGAGCTCGAACAGCAGCAGAAGCAGTTTATCGGGAACATTAGTCATGAATTGAAGACACCGTTGACCTCTATCCTCGCTTATGCGGATTTGCTCGAGATGTACCAGGACGATCCCAAGTTGCTGGAGGAGGCGAGACTCCAGATTGGCCGTGAGGCGCAGCGCTTGTACGGGCTTGTGGAGAAGGCACTGCAGTTATCCGCGATGGATATTTATGAATTCGAGACGAAAGCTGAAGCTGTAGATTTGAAGCCGCTGCTGCAAGAAGCCGTAATGCGTTTGCAGGGGAAGGCGGATCAGCGCGATATCACCATACAAGCGAATTTAACCGAAGGAACCGTATGGGCAGACCCGGAGAATTTAATGCATATGGTTGTGAATCTGCTTGATAACGGGATTAAATACAATAAGCCGGGCGGCTCCGTCATGATGACGAATGAGGTCAGAACCTCCCCGGGGCAACCGGATTCCATGACGATCAAGTTACAAGATACGGGGATTGGCATTCCGGAAGAAGCGCGAGAGCGGGTTTTTGAACCTTTTTACACGGTGAGCGGTGATCGTTCACGTCTTCATGGTGGTACTGGACTGGGGTTGTCGCTTGTGCGCAGTCTGGCGATCAAGCAGAACGGCTCCGTTGAGCTTAAGCAGACCGGACCGAACGGTTCGCTCTTCGTCATTACCTTGCCGGTTCGCGATCCGAATATCGCGCATGATTAAAATCACCGCTAGCAGCTCAGACTTTGAGGAGAAGTCTGAGTTTTTTGTTTACAATGCGATGCACATTGTTTACAAGTTCGTTACAAGCCCGATAAATGATCGAGATATGTGTTTTATATACTGAGTTCAACAGGGAAAGGTGAGCTGGCAGCGAGGGGAAGGCTGCTGTCATGAACTCCTTGGGGGATGAAGGGTAAGGAGGACCTGTTCATGAGACGGAGGATCTTGCAGCAAGGACTGCGGGTAGGGGCTTTGGTGCTGCTCGCTATAGTTGTAACCGCGTGCCAATCACAGGAGAGATTGACGGTGGTAGAATCTGAGGGTGGGACGGAGCAGCAGCCTGCATCGAATGCGGGGGGTGAAACGGGTGAGCGTAAGCTCACGGTGGTGGATCAGCCATCTGGGAAGGCGCCAAGGGAATTAGTGGTTAATCAGGCACGGGGTATCGTTTCTTCGAACATTGAGGAGTGGCTCTCGGAGAATGAAGTCCGGGTTACGACGATTGACATGCTGAAAGAAGCAACGGACACCGAGGAACCAGAATTTCGGTATACCTCGGAGGTCGTGGTACTAAGTACGGGTAAACGTCGTCAGCTAACGAATGAAGAGAGTCAGCGGCCTGAGCATCTTGTGCAAGAAACGCTGTCACCAGATGGACAACACAGCTTCATTCAGACATGGAGAGATAAGTACACGGCGGATAATGCCATCCAGAACCTAAATACTGGTGAGTTGATCCCGGTAACAGGGGATAACTACATGCAGATTGGCGGTTGGTTAGATTCGAACACGTATGTTCTTGCGGCTGGTTCAATGAACGGTAAAGGGGACATCCGCTTGATTCACGTGGACGGAACCTATACGACTCTGGACATCGACGATGAAGACGTGGAGTATTACACCCAGTTCGGGGCAAGCAAGGGACGGATCTACTACACGGATAAACATCATGTGTTGAAGGTTGTAGAACCCGGGCTATCGAAGCCGGTACACCTGATCGACAACGTCTGGAGCTTCGAAATTTCCCCGAACAGTGAATATATCGCCGTATCCACGGCGACCAAATCGGGTGGAGAACAAGGGAGCGAGCTATTGATTTATGACGCTGCCGGCAGTCTTCAGGGGTCGCTGGTCGGTAAGGGAGATCTGATCTCGTATCTTTCCTGGGCACCGGATTCCTCCAAATTAGGGTTTGATGTCTACACCGAGAAAGAGAGTGGTATGAACGGGGTCTATGTCTTTGATACGGCATCCGGCAAGGTAAGCTGGATGGCGCCGTACTATTCAACGGTTCATCCTGCTGCCCATCCTACTTATCCTTTAAGCTGGAGTCCATCTGGCAAGAAACTTGGTATAACGATTGATGATGAGAAAGCACTGATGGTAACACAGGTTATTGAATTTCAGTCATGATATAAAATGAAGGGAATGAAGGATATGAAACAATGGAAAAAATCGATGGTAGCCCTCTCCGTACTTGGCATGACCTTAACCGGAGCAGCTGGAGTCTACGCCGGCGCAAATCTGGAGAAAATCTCGGCATATCTGAACCATGGCATTAGTATTTCGGTTGATGGCTCGATCTATGACAAGGGCAAAGACGTAACGCCGATTACGTATAAGAATTCGACCTATTTGCCGGTGCGTGCCCTGGCTGACGTATTAGATGTGCCGCTGCGTTACGATCCCAAGTACAATCAGGTCATCATCGGCACGCCTCCTGGCCAGGGCGAGGTATCTGAGCGTGTATCCGTGAAGTATAGTGAAGCACAGCTGAAGCAAATCAAGGCTGCTTATGCTCAATTTGATGGATTCAAAACGCCTTATGTCGTCAATCAGATGGTGAAGGGTGATTCTTATGAGAAGGCGGCCGCGTCCAGTGACGGAGTGAACCTGATTTTTAAACACATGACCGTTAACGTGTCCCCACGCGATTATTCCTACAGCTACGATAGTCAGCCGGTAACCCTAACGAATGGTGTCAAAGCCAAGTGGTATACACCTGATGGTACGGATATGCTGACCTTCAAACTCGACGATCGGTTCGTGACCATCAGTTCACCGGACCATAGTCTGACAAAGACGCAGTTGGAGCAAGTTGCCGTCAGCGTTGCTCAATTAAAATAAATAGAGAATATGGAGATATGAGTTAGGTATGAAAAAGCTTGCAGGATCAAATCAATCCTGCAAGCTTTTTGCATTATTGGAAGTTTTGTGGGCAATTATTTCCTGGGTAATTCGACATATATGGTCGGCTGAAGTCGATAAGAAGGAACAGCAAATTTTGCTACTCTTGATCATCATCGTTACGGATGGCGCTGTAACAACAAGTATCCGCTTATGCTAGTTGTTCTTTTACTGAATACAATTTCGAAACCCACATCATGATCAAGCAAGCAGGCTAAGGCCGTGCTGAGCAAACGACCTTCTCGCAGGTTTCGTCTGCACGGCTCAGAGCTTCCAATTACCCTTGCGGATACGATTCTTCGTGCTGAGCCTGAAACCAGGGGGTTACGAGACCAGTAGATTAATACTAAGTCAGGTGAAGGCACTGCATTTACTTGGGCCATAAAGATCACCTCTTTACAAGTAATAGATTCACTATATTAGATGTAATGAAGAAGAAAAATGTGCAGGCCAATAGTAGGAGGAATTCGACAATTGCAATATCCAGTATTTGTAATTCGAGGTATTATGGACGGTATTTGCAGTATTTAGATCTTTATATCGGAGAATAATTTGAGTTTATCCGTTTAGCTCCTTATGTTTAAGTTGTCTGCATAGTAAGCTAGTAGTACATTCAAAATCATAGACTCGAATATGAACGTATAAGCCTACTGATAACCGAAATGGAGACGATATACCCATGATAACTTTACAACCTATCGATAAAGACAATTGGACTCAAAGTATACGATTGAAAGCTAAGACCGAACAACAAAGCTTCATAGCTCCTAATCTGTACTCCATTGCCCAGGTTCAATTTCTGGATAACTTTGAAGCCATGGCGATTTATGATGATACAACGATGGTTGGCTTCACGATGTATGGCAAAGATTCGGATGATGGCCATTACTGGATGTATCGGTTCATGATCGATGCCGATTACCAAGGCAAAGGGTATGGCAAACAAGCGCTGCAACTCGTTATGGAAGCGATACGCAACAAACCGGACCGAACAGATATGATGATGCTGAGCTACGAGCCCGGCAATGAGCTTGGCAGACAGATCTATGCCAAAGCCGGTTTCGAGGAAATCGGGATCACCTCTTGGTCAGAGGGAGAAGTAGTAGCGCAGTATCGTATCCAATAATTTCACAAGACAGAGAGGGGATTTCGATCTGGAAGGAAAAACAGAGGACGAAGGCAGAATACTGATTGTCCAAGACGCAAACAAAGAATCGTTACAACTGGAATTCAAGGCACTTCATGAGATTGCATTAGAGGAGATCAGTTCGGTGCAGAGGCCGGTTTTTGAGGATTTGCGTAGCGGTGTCGCAGCGGTGTTGAGGAATTAACACCGGGAAGAAGGAAAATGATGATAATCATATAAAGCAAAGAATAGAAACAGCACTTGATGAGAGAGCTGTTTCTTTTTTTAGTATATATGTCTCTGTTAGATTGTAAGTGCGATATTATCATGCTAGAATTAATATAAACAAATTTGATATTGGTTACTTAAATCAATATTGAGGTGTTGATGACGAATGGACGATGAGAATATTAAGATCGGACTCTCTAATAAAGAAGGACAACTCGGTTTCATGTTCACGCGTGGTGGTCACCGTGAAGGAGCTGGTCGAAAAGGAATAGGGGTGACAAAGAAAGTTTCTTTAACATTGACAGCGGAGATTTGGGAGGAGATTGACCGGGAGTGCGAGAAGGGCGAGATTTCGCGATCTGCTTTGTTCAGGACGATCATTGAATCGCATTACTATAATGAAAAGGACGGGTGAGTCGGTTGCTGGTGCATATATCCAAGTCCGTTCTGGTTAAGGCGCTGCAGCAGGTGTATCGAGCGGTTCCCAGTCACAGTCCGAATTCCTTATTATCCGGCCTATACATCCACGCCGACAGTGAGGGCATCGTGTTCAGGGGAAGTAATACAAGCCTTACGCTTCAATATAAGGTCGATATACAGGATGGTTCAGTGCATGTGGTTAGATCGGGAAGCATAGTCTGCCATGCCAAATATCTCTATGAATTGGTTCGAAAAATGAACGATGACGACGTGATTCTGGAGGCTAAGTCACAATCCATGTTACATATTTCTGCTGGGGGTACGTTCGTTCGGTTGAGTGGAATGTCCCAAGCGGAGGAGTTCCCATCCATCGTTCCGCCAGTATCAGTCGCGTTGTATCCTACCGTCCAAGTGCCAAGCCGTTTATTAATCTCAGTCATTCAACAGGTTGTCGTTGCGGTCTCTACATCCGAGAGCAGACCGATTCTAACGGGAGTGTCGCTTGTTATCCAGGGAGAGCGACTTACGATGATTGCCACGGACGGCATCGTTCGGATGGCGACTCGCACCGTTGCTATTAAGAACGAAGCAGGCGTGTCTGCGAGTGTGATCGTGCCCGGTACGAATCTATTGGAGATATCCAGATTACTTGGCGAGGATGGTGATGAACCGGTAACCATTCAGTTCTATCCTCATCAGATTTACTTCTCGACGAATCGTCTCTGCATGCAATCGGCCTTAATCGAAGGGAAATATCCCCCTACCCGAGATCTCGTTCCTAGCGGGTATATTTCTGAAGTTACGGTGAATCTGAGCATACTCAGACAGACGGTGGATCGTGTATCCGTGCTAGCCGAGCAGCGTTTAATTACACTGCAAGCTTCAGAACCTAGATTGGTCTTATCGGCGGATACGTCCGAGATCGGAGATATGTGCGATGGATTGGCTTGGGAGTCCAGGAGCGGAGAAGATTTTCGCATCACCGTTAACGGGAAATATCTCATAAGCACGCTGCGCAGCATGGAGAGCGATTGTATTCGCATCAGATTTGCCGACAAGAGACGTCCCATTATACTGCTTCCCACCGATGAGAACGCGTCATGGTTATTCTTGTTGAACCCTGTATTAACCAATTAAATTAATCCGTCTGGAGATATGAAGATGACAATCGAGATTCGAAAGGTAACCACCGATGATGCGGAAGCGCTATCCGCATTATTCACAGAGTTTATAGGCAAAGATTCCGATGTAACGACGATGAGAGAACAACTGGAGCTGCTCAGGTCAAGACAGGAATATTATGTAGCTGGCGCATATCGTGATCAGGAGTTAATCGGCACCGCGATGGGGATCGCCTGCATCGATTTGGTGGGGAATGGAAGGCCTTTTCTGCTGATCGAGAACGTTGTGGTCTCCCCGTTTCATCAAGGAGTAGGAATTGGAAAAAAGCTCATGCAGGCTCTAGAGGATTTTGGGCGGACACATGAGTGTAATTACTTGATTCTTGCATCGAGCAACGAACGAATCGAAGCCCATCGGTTCTATGAAAACCTTGGTTTTGCCGGAGCGAAGCGCGGGTTTATAAAATATATCTAGAAATATCCGCAAATTTTATACTAATATCAGGAAAATACTGTTAGAATATCTCTGGAATATCATATGACTTACTTATGATGCGGAGGGCTTCTATGGGAATTGAATGGTATGACATGATCGCGCGCAGGAACGGCGGATACAAGGGAAGGGCGCAATTCACGGTTGTTGGAAGATCGGCAGAAGAGATATTCGAGGAGCGATTGGTAGAGAAACTGAAACGATCTCGATCCGTGCTGGATGCAGGCTGTGGGCATGGCGAATTTACATTGAACATGGCCGGGCATGCTGAGCGAATCATCGGCTTCGATAATTCCAGGGAGATGATCGGAATTGCACAATCCTTGCTTCAATCGAGCCAGGCAGAGAATGTGGAGTTCGTCTACGCAACAACTAAATCCGAATTGCCATTCCATGATGGTCAGTTTGACTTGATCTATGACCGCAGAGGACCAACCTCCATTATTGATCATCCGCGAATATTGACCTCAGGCGGGATCATCATGGGTATACATACGGATGTTACAGCCGTGAAGCGTCGATTAGCGGAGCAGCACTTGATGCATATCGTTATCGAAGAGTACAACGAGTCGATGTGGCTGTTTCCGGATCCGGAACAATTCGCGATATTTTTGTCAGATATCCCGGGGAATCCGGATTATACGGTATCGGAACGGAAGCAAGAACTTGAAGCCAAGGTCAAAGAGAATCAAATTGACGGCAGGCTGGCTGTAAGGGAGCAGAAGTTTATTTGGTCGGCAAGGAAGCCTTGAGCGGCAGATACTAAGAATACAGGGGGGACTAAGTATGGAATTGGATTTTAATCGACAATGGCTCATTCACAAGTTCGAGGAGATTCGTCGTCGCACACTCAACGTGCTGGAGCAATTGAATGATGAGCAGGTGAACTGGCAGCCGCATGAATCGAGCTTCAGTATTTCAACGCTGGTTCGACATATCGAAGGCAATATCAAGGAACGGGTAGCCAAAGGGATTCTTCGCCACGACATTCAGCGGAACCGGGAAGAAGAATTGACGCAAATCTTTGTAAGCCGTGATGATTTGATGCGGATCGTGATTGATCGGCTGCAGTTCGTTATTGATACAATTCACTCCATGTCCACGGAAGCGTTCGAAGAGACGCAGAGTGTCCGCGGCAATGACAAATCCAACCTCGAGATTCTGCATCAATGCGCCACCCACTACTCTGAACATATGGGGCAAATCTTCTACATTGCGAAGCAAAACCTGCAAGAGAAGTATAAGTCCACCTCAATTTGATAGACGTCATTTCATTACAATCAAGGATCATCCGCGGAGCAGCGATGTTCATGTCCGTTACTGCTCCGCATGATCAGATGTTCAATCAGCCCTTTATTTTGCCCTTAAACAAAATAACCGCGATAACCAAGATGACGGTTGCATACCCGATGACCCAACCTAGATGCGGCAGAATCGCCGCGTAATGGCCGGATAGCGCCGCTTTCGTTAAGTCAACGGCGTGAGCAAACGGAAGAGAGTAGCATACAACCTTAAATGCTCCGCTGATCATATCCAGTGGGAATAGTATTCCGCTTAGCCATAATGAGCCGTTGGTGAGAATCGCGCCTGCACCGTTCATCTGATTGCGGTTTAACATGCTTCCCATTAGTAATCCGATGCTGATGAAGAGCACAGCAACAGGAATAAGCGCAAGAATGGCAAACAGAATATTTATACTCGCCGTCAGTCCCACCAGGATGGCCGTGGCGAAGCAGACCAACGTCTGCAGGATGGCGAGCGGCAATAATGGATAGGTATACCCGATAATATAATCGGACCCTTTCAGAGGCGAGGCGAACAGTCTCATTAAGTAGGAGCTGCTCCGGTCGCCTGCGATCAGCATCCCTGTAAATAATGCGATAAAAGATAACCCGAAGACGGCCATACCTGGCGCGAAGTTCTCGATGGCGAATATCTCCGACATTCCCGGAATGCTTTGTTTCATAAACGTTAGCAAGAGAATCAGAACGACGGGAAATCCAAGTCCAAACACCATGCTTAAGGGGTCTCTCAAGATTTCCTTCCGATTGCGTACTCCAAATGCGATCGCTCCCATTTACACGACCTCCTTATCTTCGATAGAGAGAAATGCCTCTTCCAAATTATTCGTGCCGGTTGCGTTCGTTATTTCCGCAGCGGTTCCCACCATCTCCATCTTTCCTCGGTGCATAATACCGATTCGATCTGCCAAGGATTCGGCTTCTTCAAGATAGTGCGTGGTCAATATAATCGTAATTTTCCCCTTCAATTCCCGAATCGTATTCCACAGATCGCGTCTGGCGTGCACGTCAAGCCCCAGCGTTGGCTCATCGAGGAAGAGGATTTGCGGCTTCGTTATCAATGCCATCGCAATGCTCAATCGACGCTGCATACCGCCGGATAGAGAGGCCGCTCTGTCTTTGGCCCGTTCGGTCAATCGAAAAGTTTGAAGCATTTCATGAGCCTTCCTAGTCGCTTCCAAGGCAGAAGAACCATAGATTCTAGCGATCAGTTCTAAATTCTCGAGTACCGATAATTTCGAAGCGATGGCGGTCTCTTGCGGCGATACATTGATGATTGGTTTGACGGCATGCGAATGCTTCATAATGCTGTTACCCATCAGCTCAGCGTCTCCGCTCGTGGGCTCCAGCAGGCAGGAAAGCATTTTGATCGTTGTTGTTTTGCCGGCGCCGTTGGTACCAAGCAGAGCAAAGAATTCGCCTTCCCGGATCTTCAGATCGATTCCGTCAACGGCGGTTCTCTTCTTAAATCTCTTCGTTAGTTTCTTGATGGTAACTGCACTCATTCGGTCTCCTCCTTGCCCGGGGGGCCAAATACTTTGTTTGCCAGCTCCGTGAACATATCATTCTTCACAATGGCTATGCCTTGAGCTTCATCACCCAGCAGGAGCAAGGTATCACCTGGTTTGAACCCAAACAGCTCTCTTGCTTCCTTCGGAATAACAATCTGTCCTTTTTCGCCAATTTTCGCTGTCCACGCATATTTGCCTTTAGGATGTTTCATCATGAGCCTCCATAAATATGATTTGTCTTCTAAGTCAGTAAAGTATGTTTTGTTATACAAATCACACTTTATGGATGTGTCGAAGTCAATGTACCAAGAAAATAGCGGTGCACCAAGACCTGGAAAGTCTAAGTGCACCGCTATTTATGGCATTCGGCTTAGTTCAACGAAGGGGTAATGTACGCTTGCAGAAGGCTGCCTTTGGTCGTCCAGTTGACGTGAGCGCCGAACAGGGCCGGGATCGTCTTGACGGGAATCATGGTGACGCCGTCTTTCAAAATGGAGCTGTCTTTGTTATACACGGCTTTGTCTCCTATCGTATAAATCGGCTGTCCGATAGGTATCGTGACGGCGTTCCCGGCGGCAGTGGCGATCGCCGCGCGTTGCTTCGGATCCCAGCGAACTTCATAACCCAGGCTTTCCACTAGCGTACGAGCCGGTACGTAGAATTGATCATCCATAATATGCGACTCTATGATTTTGCCGTTCATGACAACAGAAAGCTTCAGATTCTCGATGAAATGCCGTTTATCAATGAGGGCGTGAATTCCCTTGGTTCGGTCCACCACCTGGGAGACCTCGTAATCGGTGGCCGCGCTCATGTAGCATACGCCGTGGCGCGGTCCATCCCCAGCTTCTCATTGAGGAAGCCGAGCGCCTCCCTGACGGCTTCCTTCATGGCCTCATCCAAGTCGGGATCCAATCCGACCGGAATCCAGTAATCTTCGGTTTCGCCGAACGGCTGCGTCAATTCGTTCCGTGGAAGCGAAGGGTCTCCCTTCTTGAGCAAGGTCAGCCGGAAGGTTCCGCGAAGCGAAGCTTCCATGGCCGTCAGCGCAACTTCTCCGTCCCCTTGCGCGAAATGCGGATCCCCGGTGTAGAACAACCCGCCTTCCACTTGGATGGGCAAATAGAGCGTAGAGCCGACGCCCAGTTCGTTAATATCGATATTGCCGCCCGTCTCGATCGGAGGGACGCTACTGACTTTCTCGCTGGTATCGGGTGCGACGCCCATCAAGCCCATGAACGGTTTGAGCGGAAAGCGTACGCGGCCCCCAGATTCAATCGGCAGCACGCCGTACAGCTTGCCGTTGATTTCCTCCACCGGCGTGAAGGTGGAGACGTTTTGGTAGCGTTCGGGATGTGCGGCGCTGGCGCCTTCCAGAGAGCCGTCGTTCTCAGGGAATTCGCCAGGAAGAGCTCCTTTGTAATGGCGGTTGGAGATGACACCGTAAGGTACGCGCGGAATCAAGGAGAGTACTTCGACTTTCAGAACGTCACCTGGCGCGGCGCCCCGGATCGCAACGGGGCCGGTGACGACATGCGGTCCATCCTTATCGAAATCATGAGGAAGCTCCGAGGCGGCAATCGCCTTGGCATCGTTCAATACCTGGTCGGGACGGATCCCGAAAGAGCCGAAGTATTCCTCCGGGTTGCGTCCTTGATCCTCCAGAAGGCCTTCGTGCGATATGGTATCGAAGGTAATGGTGCTGCCGGAAGGCACGGTCATGATCGGCCGGCTGTCCCGGTTTGGAAGGAAGCCCCAGCTTATGTTGTCCACCGTACTGGGGATGTAATAATCGGCTTTGACTTCGCCGGAACTTGTCGCTTGCAGGATGGGAAAGGACGTGGATGCCGCCTGCACGGGGACAGCACCCAGCAGAGTGAGACTGCAAAGGGCAGCTGTCAGCATGTTAAAACGGGGTTTACGATGATTTGATGTCATGAAATCTACCTCGTTTCTATGATTATATTATAGGTTTCAGTCATTATACTAGATGTAATAGAAATGAAACAATATATATGTAATTTAATATAACGTATTATGTAATATAAATTATGCTGTTTCTCCCGAAATCAAAGAAACCTTCCACAGACCTCGATTTGAACGAGGATTGTGGAAGGCGTAATCATTCTGTTCCAGGTATGTTTCCGGGCAGCTTATGGTTGTCCCGGTGAAGGGACTTGGTGCGTCGTCCCTTTCATCATGATGCTGCTCAGCGGCTCCGGTTCCCGATAAGTCACCGATTGATTCTGCCCGAAGTCCAGCTGTCCTTGATTGTACTGTACGCCTACGAGATGAGCGCCGCCAGGGGATACGATGCCGAGCGAGCGGCCGGTGGTGGAGGTGCCGTTAAGTCCTTGATTCGTTCCCGGCGTGAAGACTGCGAGCAGCTTCGAAGCCGGCAGGTCATTGGTGGTCAAACTGTAGTTGTTCAGGAAATCGTTCATCCCGCGCTGATAACAACAGGGCTGCTTTTTGATCCAGATCACTTTCGTCTCTTGCGGTCGGATGATCGAATCCGTACTGTAAGTATCTTTCGTGATCACCCAGCGGTTGGACTTGGATTTGTCGAACGGTAGCGCGGCGTCATAATAGTAATAGACCTGATATCCTTCCAAGTCGATCTCCCGATCGGTCGGATTATAGATCTCGACGTAATTATAATTTCCCGAGTCGCTCGAATTTCCAACGATCTCGGTGACCTGAAGCAGGGTCGTCAAGGGAGTATTCGGCACGGTTTCACCCGTGTCCGTGTTATCATCGAGCAAATTGCCCTCGATCAGGACCGGATAATGGTCGCTTGGATACTGGCCGTTGAATTGGGTATTCACGATCTCGTGTCTGAGCATGTTCCAGCCTGGGTTGTGCATGATCCAGTCGATCCGATTGTTGCTGCCGCCCCCCGTAGGATCTCCGTAGTTATGGAACGTGCCCAGATTTTCGTTGATCCGCTGCTCAGCCGTGTCAAAGCTGTCCGAAAGGCCATTCTCCGTAAAATAGGCATGCGGCAAGCTTCCCGGTCTGGCATTGAAATCGCCTGTCAGCACGATCGGCGTATTCGGCGCGAAGGACTGGATCTGGTTCGTGATCAACTCCGCGCTGTTCTGCCGGGCGACCGCGGATTGGTGGTCGAGGTGGGTGTTGACCATGTAGAAGGTATTGCCGGTCTGCAGATCTTGAAAGCGCACCCAAGTTGCCATGCGCGGAATGTTGTTGCCCCAGATGGTCGAACTGATGATCTGCGGCGTGTCGGATAACCAGAAGTGGGATTGCTCGAGCGGCTTTAGACGATCCGTCCGATAGAATATCGCCATATACTCTCCTAACGCCCCACCTTCACGGCCGACGCCAATCCAATCATAACCGGGTAAGTCCTGATCCAGATCCATGATCTGACGATGGAGCCCTTCCTGGGTTCCGATCGCGTCAGGTTGCTTGTCCAGGATGAGGTTCTTCGCGAGCGGACGCCTCGTCTCCCAAGGGTGACTGTCGTTGGCGGCATACCGCAGGTTGAAGCTCATGATCTTTAACGGGCCGGATGAAGCTTCCGCGGTATTAGTCCGCTCGCCCGAAGGGGACAAGGATGCTGCTGACAAAAAGGTTAGCATCATAATCAGGCTGGTCATTTTCTTCATTCTCATTACATATCCTCCTTGTGTTGTGTGTCGGATTGCCAATCTCGAAGTGGAAGTGCACATGCCTCCCTTCCTGATTCGTCCATATCATATCGTATGATCTGGCGTGATGCATATTAACAATATTATGGATTGTAGCCTTATCTTTAGATGTCGAATCGTTGGTCATGAATGCAGTCATTTTGGCTTTGATGGGAGGATATGGATAGGCGTGTGAGGAATATATATGCGTAGAATGTGGGGGGAGCGACATGAGAATGAGCTTAACCAAAGTCATTACCGCAAGCGTTGTCGTGATCGCGATGGCCGTGCTGTTCTATTTGATGACGGTAACGATCGAAGAGATCCGGATTGCGAGGGAGCGGCTAACAGACCTATTGGTGCCCTTGTTGAAACTGAACCTATGGGGATTCCTGGTAGGGGTTCTGCTGGAGTGGCGGTCAATACGTGCCGTGTTGACAGATTCCTTGCGGATCAACGGCATGTTATTACCCGCAGTTCTATTAACGATTCTAGTGTTTATACCTGGTCCTTATTGGGTGGAGTGGCTGGGTCTGAGAGATTCCTTCATGATGAACATGCTGTTGATGTCAGAGACCCATTTGCTGCTATGTGTTGTAGCTGGCGTGCTGATGATGAGATCATTACATGGACGAACACGTTCAACCACAGGTTGAGCACACGGCTTACATACTCTACTACAGCGTGATAACTTTCCGATCATAGATTGTTTATAGTAAAGGCATCAAAGGAAAGTGTGGTGATCACAATGAATGAAATGAATCATCCAATCCGTCAAAATATCAGCTTGCATCGCAAGCGATTAGGCATGACCCAGGAACAGTTGGCTAATCGCTTGGGCGTGACCTATCAGGCGGTAAGCAAGTGGGAGAACGGGCAATCGTGCCCGGATCTTATGCTCATGCCGGGCTTGGCTGATCTGTTCGGCATCACAATTGACGAGATTTTCGGTCGGTCGGGGAATCAGGTCGACCTGAGGTCTGGACTCGTGCTGGAGTTGTTGTTCGATGGTGATGTACGCGACCGCAACGGCGAAGAGCACCATGGGCGAATGGTAGGCGCAGCGTATGGCGTTGACCGATTCGGTCTGGCTGGCAGGTCGCTCGCGCTGAACGGTAGGGACGGGTACGTCGTAATCGATCCGCCGCCCGTCCTTGAGGAGGCCTATACGCTCTCCGTCTGGTGCTGCTACGATCCGCAGACGATCCTGCGCGGCTGGCATAGCGCCATCGTATCTCAGGATGGTCATCATGAGCAACGATCGATCCAGTTAAGTACGAGAGACAAACGACTGACACTGCACGGCTTTTTACACGAGCCCGACCTCTCCATGGATGCGAGCCTTGAGATGCTGCATTGGTACCATGTAGTTGTAATATATGCCGACGGGCAATATCGTTTATACGTGGACGGAGAGATGGTTGCAGAGCGAAAGGGCAGTTATACTCCTTACCCGGAAGAGCCGCTCTATATCGGGAGAAAATCTACCGAGGAGCCGTATTTTTATTTTAACGGGAGCATTGACGATCTGCGCATCTATAATCGGGCCATTCATAAGGAAGAAGTACGGGCCCTTTATTTGGAGCACGGTTATAAACCGGTGCCTGTCCTGGCTTCACCCGAAGAAGCCGAGGTCGTGCCAATTCCCGTACTGAACGGCCTGGACGATATCCGAATGACCTTTCATAAGCAAGATCTACAGCCAGCAGCGAGATGGTACATTCATTACTTAGGATTCAAGGCGCTGATAGAGGAAGAATACTTCTATATGCTGACGCTATATAATAGTCCGAACCTCATCCTCGAGTGTACGGAGAAACCCTCTTCTTCGGAGTCACTGGGGCAGGAAGCATCCTTTATCTTCAGCACACAGCGTGAGATCGAGGAACTGCGTAGCTACATTGAAGATGCTGGGGCGTCGGTGCTGCGGGTGAGAGATGAAGGTTTTGCCTGGTTCATGGATTTGACAGACCCTTTCGGTAGAAGCTGGATGATTATGCGTGAGAAATAGAGGGGGAAATTATTGACGAGGAGGAGACGAATCGTGGATAGCAGCCGTTATCCGATAGGTTCCTTCGAGCCTATCGCTGAACCAACCGTACAGGAGCGGAAGCTGTTGATTGAACAGATTCCGGCCATTACGCAGCACTTGCGGCAGATTATTCTGAGCCTGCGTCCTGATGACCTGGAATGCTCTTATCGTGACGGGGGCTGGAGTATTCAGCAGATCGTTCATCATCTCGCGGATAACGACATGAACGCTTATCTTCGATTCAAACGGGCGCTGACCGAAGACGAACCGAAGACCAGTTCATATCGCGAGGATCTCTGGGCGGCTCTGAGTGATTATCGCGAGGTGCCGATCGAGAATTCGCTGACGCTGCTGGAGACGCTGCACTTCCGCTTTTTGATGCTGCTCAAGGATATGACACCGGAGATGTTCCGGAGGACGATGAGTACGCAAGCGCTCGGCGTCATTACACTCGATGTTGCCTTACAGCGGTTCGTGTGGCATAACCATCACCATATCGCGCAAGTAATATCAGCGGTGAAGAGAAAGGGAGATATGTAATGGGAATGTCGGATTATTACAGGGATTTACGGGAGAAGATTGGCGATCAGTTGATCTTCATGCCCTCGGTGGCGGCGATCATTCGTAATGAAGAGGATCGTATCCTGTTCTGCAGGAAGCATAACGAGACGTTATGGGGGCTGGTAGCGGGGGCGATCGAGCTAGGTGAAACTCCAGCGGAAGCGATGATTCGAGAAGCGAAGGAAGAGACCGGACTTACGGTCGATCCGGTAGGCATTCTCGGCGTATATGGCGGCAAGGAGAAACGTTATACATACAGCAATGGACATCAGGTCGAGTATTTGACGATCGTGTTCGAGTGCAAGGTGTTGTCCGGCGAGCTTGATGTAGAGAATGAGGAGATGTGCGAGCTGGCTTTTTTTGCCGAAGATGATCTGCCGCCCACCGCCGTATCGTACCCGAAGTCAATCTTTACACGATTTGGTGGAGAGGCTGCTGATTTCCATAGAGCAAGCATATAGAGGTTCACGGTGTGCGATTGTTCATAACTCGGGATGAAGGTGGGATGCATGGGTTGTGAGATATCCTGAACAGCCCTATTATCTCTGTCACGATGGAGATGAATGGTATATCCACCTGCATCGTGATTTGGAGCTTTACGTCCTGTGGAAAGATCGGCGTGCTAAGGGGGGATCCGGTTGTTCAATAGAGAAATCGCGTTCCGCTGGAACGCACACGCTGCCATTCTAGGTGTTGTTGTGCTGGTATATCTCGTGGTTTATGCGGGAGTCGTTATCCCGTTGTTGGTTAAATTTCATGTCATAATGTCCTTCATGTCCATATCGCTTCTCATTTTTCCTGTACTGTTGTTGATCCTGATAACCATTGCTTTAACCAAAATGCCCTGGATCAAGCTAACGAGCTTTCATGTGTGGCAAACCGTTATCATTGGCATCATGATTCTGGGTTTTTCGCTTTACGAGATAGGATCTAACCATTCGCAGCAGTTCTTTGATTATGATCGCTGGGTGTGATATCCGGAGCAGCGCGCGTTGATGGTTGATGATTTTCTGCGGAAACAGGACTTAATCGGGTTGAATGAAACGGAAGTGATGGAGCGGCTCGGGGCGGATGACAATGGGATGTTCGCTGGGGATAATTCCAGACAAGCGGTTTACAATTTGGGTACGGCGCGTGCTGTAATGGCAGTACACGATGAAACGCTCTATATTTATTTTGATGATCAAGGGCATGTTGATCGCTATGAGATTAAAGTTAGGTGAGGTTTAGTAGACGAAGTGGAGGGGAAGTACGGATTGAAGCGTTTTAAATTGGATGTTGGAAGGCAGTACGTTTATGCTTCTTATGATCGACTGTTGGGCGGTTGGAACGTGGCTTATACGGAACAAGATATTCATACAACCTATGGTACTACCCACATCATTACGGCGGGCTCACCTGATCGGCCACCACTGCTATTGCTGCACGGTACGGCGGATAACTCTGCGTTGATGTGGATATATAACGCAAGGGAGCTGTCGAATCACTACTTTTTATTGCTGTTGATCATATCGGAGGGTCGGGAAAAAGCGAACCCAATGGCCAGTATGCTCAGTCTTTCGACAAAACCAAGTGGCTGGACGAGATCCTCGAATCCTTAAACATGTCATCCGTATACATTGCGGGCGTTTCGTACGGAGCTTACCTAGCGTATCATTATGCGATGGCCAGACCGGATCGGGTCCGAAAAATCGTATGCATGGCTGGCAGCATCCATGGAAGCTCGTTTGAAGTCATGAGCAAAATGATGAGGCATTTCTGCCGGAGGCGTTATTCCCATCGGACCGCAATGTGCGCAAGCTGCTGAGGAGGTTGTGCGGCACGAATTCGGATGCATTCGAGAATCATCCCGATCTGATGCAGCATTGGAGCTATTTGCTGAAGTTCTTCAATAACCGTTCCATGATGAAACATACGATCAAGATCTATTCTAAGGTGGACTTTCAAGCCATCCAAGATAAGGCACTCTTTCTAGTTGGTGATCAAGATATATTGAGCCACTATCCGAAGGCGCTGGCTAGATTAAGAGCGTATGGAATGGAGCATAGAATCGTGAAGAATGCAGGCCATGCCATCAACCATGAGATGCCGGACATCATTCATGGCGAGATCATGGCATTTTGCAAGGATTGACAATGGGAGGGGGAGAGAAGCATTGCAAGTTAGACCGGTCGTTAGGTTAATTATAAACGCAATGGTCATTGCTCTATTAGTTCTTTTCGGAAATGCCATGACACCAGAACCTGGCCAGAGTTCCGGCAATGGCAATCCTGCGATATTACTGCTCATCCCCCTATGTATTTTGTTTGTCGTGATGGTCTTCCAATGGATAAGAATCTTCAAAGCAATGACCCTTTCACTTAAATTATTGCCCCAGATGGTCTTAGCTCTGGCTGGCTATATCATAGCGGGTTATGTATATCAGCTTCATAAACTCGACATTTATAGAGAGATCCAAGCCGAGGCAATCGAATTGAGGTGGGGCGAAGTGGACTGGCATTATATCGAATCCATTACGTCCGGTATTTTATCGATCCATATGAACAATCAATTTTTCAATTTGAACACGTACTTCATGATGGTGGCCTTCTCCCTACTATTGTGTTTCTTGTACAGATGGATACATGGAGTCAGAAACGGAAGTCAAGTTGTTGAGTGAGTTGGAAAAGAGAGGTCAAAGAGAGTGAGTAGGTTGCCGAAGTGCGCGGAGATCTGGTGGGAGCACGCTTAATGTTGCACATACAATTGAATTACATGTTGTGCCATGGTATCCTCTACATATGAAATAAATATCATTTAGCGCACACGCGCACATTCCTTTGGAGGAGTGTGCGCTTTTTTGCGCTTGGAGGAGGAAATTCAATGGTCCCTAACCAAGCCACGGGCCGATTGGCTGGGTGGACTTAAAGACACCGAGTATCGATAAGACAAAGGCGTTCTATGGAGAATTGTTCAGCTGGAGATTTAAGGAGGAGTTCCTGCCGGGAAGAGTCATGACCAAAATGCGATCAGGCGAACAAGAATGGGGCAGCCTGACTTCACTTGATTCGCCTATCATACCTAAGGGAGCTAAGCCCCACACCAGCCTGTATGTCCATGTTGAGCATCTGGATGCTTCCGTTGAAAGGGTAAGGCTTTTGGGTGGAACGGTGCTGGTAGAACCTTTTGATGTCATGAACTTGCGTTTATCTACCATTCAGGATCCGATGGGCGCCGTGATCACTTTGCAATCAACTAAGGAGGCCCATAATGTGAGATCGGATATGACAACAGAAGGGTTGCCGGGCTGGCTGGAACTAACAACAACCGATGTAGCAGTATCGGGAGAATTCTATTCGAAGCTGTTCGATTGGAAACTCGAATACCGAAAACAGGATTCAACGATTGTTTTCCAGAATCGTGGCCAAGATGAAAGCGGCATGTCCGTCGTTGCTCCTGATCATGGAACAGCCAGATCGGAATGGAATGTTTATTACACCGCTCAAGACTGTGGACGAAGTTTAATCAAAGCCCGGACGCTTGGTGCGCATTCCATTACCGAGATTCAGGATAAGCCTGGGGTCGGTCAATTTGCCAGCTTCATGGGTCCTGATGGCATGAAGAGTTTTATTATGTCACGTGAATAGAAGGGTTGGACTAAAACCATATAGCAGTTGCGATCACGAAGGTTACCCCGACCGATGTATGGCTCTCGGGTAGCCTTTTTGTTTGGGTATTCTGCAGCGGAAAGGGTCATATTGCATTTTAACAACGGCAGCGCTCAAGAAACGTTACATCCCGATATGGATCGGAAGATCGTTGTATAGTAAGCGCTTTATTACGCTTCTATAATGGTAGCAAGCTGAGAAAGGTTTTTTCATTAAAGGCCGATCATGCAGCGCAGACGCAAGTGTAAAGGAGGCAATCTACAGGTGATAACGAATAGCGATATGGCCGTGAAAGTGGGGGTGAATGCCGAGACTCACGTTCGGGTAACGAATGGCTTGATGTCCCTTGAGGTGAACTTGGAAAAGGGCGAGTATGCATACGCAGGCAGCGAGGGGTTTGCTCTGCGAGATGTGCGCAGCGGCTTCCGCTGGCATGGCCGGGAATATCACACGGGGCAATATGACCGCCACGTATTGGCTGGACAGCCGGAGAAGATTGAGGATGAATTCGGAACAGGCGTGCATGCCGTGATCCAGCATGAATCCGACCTGCTTCCAGTGCTGGAACAGCATTTCTATGTCTACGAGGGCTCTCCCTTCTTCATCACCCGGATCGTCATCACGGGGCAGGAGGAAATCAAGGTCAACCGCATCGCCGTTGTGAGTACCCAAGCCGTATCGAGTGGGAGCGAGACGGCTCCAGGAGAAGCGCTGCATGTGCTCCGCGTGCCATATGATAATGACAAATGGGTGCGCTATCTTACGGAGACTTCCCCACTGGAGACGGAAAGTTATGAAGTGACGGCCTTGTTCCAGCCGGATAGCCGCAACGGATTGATCTTAGGCTCGATCAGTCATGATGTGTGGAAGACGGGGATTCGCGTCAAGGGAGAGACGGAAGGCAAGCTCGATGAACTGGAGTTGTACGCGGGCGCAGCGGATATCATGACCCGCGATTCCCAGCCGCATGGCCACGTAATCGGAACGCGCATCGAATCGCCGCTAGTTATGGTAGGGGATTATGGCGATTACCGGACAGGGCTTGAGGCGTATGGGGAAGCGAACACGAAGGTAGCTCCAGCTCTGGCATGGGAAGGCGGCGTTCCGATGGGCTGGAACAGCTGGTCGGCAGCGATGAGCACGCTGGATTATGAGTTGTATACGGCAACCAGTGATTTTTTGAAGCAAGAGGTTCAGCCGCAGGGCTTCCACAATGAGAACACATTGTACATTAATTTCGATGCATTCTGGGACAGTCTTACGCCAGCCGAAATGGAGGATGCCTTGAGAAGGGTCCGCGAGAACGGACACAGACCCGGTACATACTGGACGCCGTTTGCATTCTGGGGAAGCCCGGCTCAGTTTGGTCAAGCCGTGGAAGGGACGAACGGCAAATATACGTATGCGGATATATTGCTTCGCGACCCTCATGGTGAGATTCTGCCGGATATTGCCGGAGGGCTGGCCATTGATCCGACGCATCCCGGGAACCTGGCCCGAATCGATTGGTACATGGATAAATTCGTCTCCGAGGGCTTTGAGTACATCAAGCTGGATTTCATGGCCCATGGGGCTCTGGAAGGGAAGCATCACAACCCGGATATTACAACGGGAATCGCCGCCTACAACTATGGCCTGTCGTACTTGGTAGAGAAGCTCTCTCCTGAGCGAATCGGCAGACCGTTCTTCATCAATCTGTCGATCGCGCCACTGTTCCCTTATTCCTATGCGCACAGCCGCCGAATCTCCTGCGATGTGTTCGGAACGATACAGGATACGGAGTATTTGCTGAACTCGCTGACGCATGGCTGGTGGATGAACGATGCGCTCTACCGTTTCAACGATCCGGATCATGCGGTGATCTATAAGAGTTTCAATCAGGATTCGACGACCCGTCACGAAGGGCGAAGCCGTCTGACCGCGTCCGTTATCTCGGGAACGGTGCTGCTGCTCGGCGATGACTTCCGGAATGAAGAAGCAGCGTGGCGTGCCAAGAACTGGCTGGGGAATGAGGAGATTATCGAGGTTGCCAGATTGGGCAAAACCTTTGTGCCTGTTGAAGGGAATCGAGGAAAACAGGCGGCGGATACGTTCGTGCTGACACATCCGAGCGAAGCGCAAGCGGCTTATCTTGCCGTATTTAACTTTGACGCGGCCGAGTCCGTACAGAAGTCGGTTTCCTTGGAACGCTGTGGGCTCGATGCGCATGCTCCTTACAAGGTGCTGGATTTATGGGAAGGTACGGTAAGCGAAGCGGAGGGTACACTCACTGTGGAACTGGCGCCAGCCGAGTCGAAAATCCTGAAGTTAATCCGAAATTAATAAAGAAGAGGAGGAGAAGTTCAGTGAATATCCAAACATACAGGTTCTTCCGAAGGTCATTCGTATTGTTCTTATCGATTCTACTTATGGGGTCTACGCTAGGGAGCTCAATCGCTGCAGCAGAGGAGCAACTGGATACGGCAGCAGCCGGCAGTGTTCTTTCTTACGAGGCCGAGTCAGCTAACAATACGCTCACCGGTAACGCAGAGGTTGCGGATTGCGGATTTTGTTCAGGCGGGAAAAAAGTCGGCAATCTGTATGGCGGCTCCACGCTGAAGTTTAATGACGTCCAAGTTGACACGGCCGGTGTCTACAATATGAATATGTTCTATATCTCCGGGGATTCCCGCGCGGCGTCGATCTCCGTGAACGGAGCAGAGAATGAGAATTTCAGTTTTCCGAAAACAGCGGACTGGAACACGGTTGGCACGTATCAGATTCAAGTCTATTTAAATCAGGGCAGCAACACGATCCTGTTCGATGATGCAGGCGGTTACTCTCCTGATTTTGACAAGATTGAGCTAACTTATCATTC
Organism: Paenibacillus sp. JCM 10914; assembly: GCF_001315105.1. Taxonomy (GTDB): domain Bacteria; phylum Bacillota; class Bacilli; order Paenibacillales; family Paenibacillaceae; genus Paenibacillus_AQ. The sequence goes on from NZ_BAZR01000009.1 coordinate 99,314, forward strand.
TGCGGGCGATGACGGCTCAGGCAACGATGGAAACATTGGGGATTTGGGTAACCAAAAACAAACCACCCACTACGGTTCGATCACCTTAACCGAGTATGCCAATGGCTTCAAAGTATCTAACCCAACGTATGAGCTGCTCTACAATACCTCCACCGGGTTATCGCAATACAATTGGAACGGCCAGGCGGTTGCTAAGGGGTTATACAGTGAGATTGAGCTCGACCAGATGGTTGCGAGTACAGATTACAAACATCACAAGTTTTATAAAAATCAGGTTGTCCCGTTTCAGGATGCCACCGGTGAAGGCATCAAGGTGACGGTTGTGAATGAGCACGGCGGATTGCCATCGCTTAGTCAAATCTATTACATCTATAATGACGGACCGTATTTACTTACGGAAACCGTAGCCTCACACAACAATACGGAGCTATCTACAGCGAATATAGCACCCATCGTGATGGAAGCCAGAGGCGGGATCGATATCGGCAGTTATGATGACAACCGGGTCCTCGTCGTTCCATTTGATAATGACGCTTGGTCCAGATATCAAGCGAAGACGATGAATACGGGCCTCAACAACGAGCTGTACATCAGCTCGGAGCTAACGGCCATCTATGACAATACGAGCCGGAACGGCCTGGTCATCGGCTCGGTGACGCATGACACGTGGAAGACCGGCGTCTATTGGAGCGGTTCGAATGATAAATTGAACAAATTACGCGTATATGGCGGATTTACGTCATCCACTTCCACGTGGGATACGATTTCACATGGTAAGGTAACGGGCAAGCAGATTGTTTCGCCAAGGATCATGGTCGGCTTTTTCGAGGATTACCGGACCGGGCTTGAGGAGTTTGGCCATGTGAATGCAGCGATCCAGCCTCCGTTAGCCTTTGGCGAGGACATTCCGCAAGGCGTACCTGTAGGGTGGAACAGCTGGGGAGCTTATGACAGTCGTCTGAGTTACGATAAGGCGGTTTCGGTCTCCAACTATTTCAAAGAACACATTCAAGATAAGTCCTTTAACAATGAAGGCGATATCTACATCAATATGGATTCTTACTGGGATAACATGACCGATCAACAGCTGGGCGATCTGGTTCAGGTGATTCATGACAATGGACAGAAGGCTGGCATCTATTATTCGCCATTTGTGTATTGGGGCGACAATATGGAGCAAGAAGTGGAAGGGACGAATGGTCAGTATAAGTACGGTGACATTGTGCTGCGTGACCTGGAAGGTAATGTGCTGCCGACGCTGGATGGTGCATTTGCCGTGGATCCGACGCATCCTGGCGTGAAGCAGCGGATCGATTATTACATGAACAACTTCAAGAGCAAGGGCTTTGAGTATATCAAAATCGATTTTCTAAGCCACGGGGCCATGGAAGGCAAGCATTATGATCCCAAGATTCAAACCGGCATACAGGCATACAATCAAGGAATGGCATACCTGAATGAGGTACTGGATGGCTCGATGTTCATCAGTGCTTCCATCGCGCCGCTGTTCCCAAGCCAATATGCGCATAGCCGCCGCATCTCTTGTGATATCGACGGTAGCCTTGGCAGCACGGAATATCAATTGAACAATCTTACGTACGGCTGGTGGCAGAACGGAACGATCTATCATTATACCGATCCGGATTACATGCACTTGACCAAGGGTGGTTCGTTGGAAGGAGCGCAATCCAAGGTCAACGCATCTGTCATCTCGGGAACTGTCTTTATGAATTCGGATGACGTATCCGATGCGACGGCACAGCAATACATGGAGACGCTGCTGACCAACCCGGAAGTGAATGAGCTTGCGCTGAAAGGCAAGGCGTTTAGACCTGTAGAAGGCAACACTGGCACGCAGGCAACGAATGTGTTTGTACTAGCAGATGAGGATACTCACTATCTAACCGTGTTTAACTATACGCAAGACCCGGCGCAACACACCGTAGATCTGGCGCGTGCAGGCATTTCGACCGAAGCAGGGGCAACGTATACGGTGACGGATCTGTGGAGCGGTCAAACGCGGACGGTTACAGGCTCTTCGCTGGATGTGACTCTAAAAGCGGCTGAATCCAAGCTCTTGAAGATCGTTCGCAATCCATAACAAGAAGTCATAGGTTTCATCATGTATGAATACAAGTTCATCGCGATTCTCCGGCTTCATCACGGGAATCGCGATTTCTTGCTTATGCACGGGAGCGTAATGCAGTCACATAAGAAGTGGAATTTCACATAAAGAGGAGAATGCAACATGTCCAATATGAAACTGTGGTATAAGAAACCGGCTCAAGACTGGTCACAAGGGCTGCCGATCGGCAATGGCCGAATGGGGAATGTGGTCCGATCTGCTCCCCATCGGGAGGTATGGAATATAACCGAAACCACCTACTGGTCCGGGCAGCCGGAACCGGTCCAAGGGCGAAGCAATAACAAACGTGATTTGGAGCAGATGAGGAAGCTCTTCTTCCAAGGAGACTATGCCGGGGGAGATCGACTGGCTAAGGAGCATCTGCAGCCGGAAAAAAGAAATTTTGGTACGAACTTAGGGCTGTGCCAAGTCATTCTGGATTTTGACCATATCGCGAGTCCAGCCGCTGGCCGGTATTCGGATGAAAGCGTTGAATCCCTGTTCCACCGCGAACTGGATCTGGACGAGGCGGTTGTGCGCTCCACTTGCGAGACGGCAGGATTGGAGATGACGCGGGAGGTGTTCGCTTCCCATGTCGATCAGGTGATCGTATCCCGGATACGCAGTCATGGCTCGTTAGGCGTGTCATTCCGCATTTCGATTCAGGGCGAGAATGGTCCGTTTCAAACGGCTGTTGCAGGGAAGGACACGATCGAATTCGAGGGACAAGCACTGGAAGGCATACATAGCAATGGAGAGTGCGGCGCTTCCTGCCATGGCATGCTTCGTGTAGCAGCGGAAGGCGGGCAGTTGAGCTGCACGGAAGATACCATTACCGTCATCGGGGCGGATGAGGTGGCGATCTATTTTGCGGTGAATACGGATTACCGTCAAGAAGGCGAGGGCTGGCGAGCGAAAAGCGCGTTGCAGTTGGATCAGGCTACCCTGAAGGGATACGAGACGCTTCGTGCAGATCACCTAGCGGATTATCAAACGCTGTATGCACGCGTGAATTTGGATCTGGGTAAATCGGAGTATTCCAGTCTGCCCACGGACGAGCGGATCGTCAGGTTCAAGCAAGGTCAGCTGGATGACCCGGCGTTGTTTGCGCTGTTTTTCCAATATGGCAGGTATTTGACGATCAGCGGTTCCCGGGAAGGCTCTGTCCTGCCGATGCATCTACAAGGGATTTGGAACGACGGCGAGGCCAACAAGATGGCCTGGAGCTGCGATTATCACCTGGACATGAACACCCAGATGAATTATTTTCCGACGGAGGTCGTGAACTTAAGCGAGAGCCATAAGCCGCTGATGCAGTATATTCAGCAGTTGTCCGAATCTGGCCGCTCGGCAGCCCGCCATTACTATGATGCCGACGGCTGGGTAGCCCATGTATTCTCCAATGCCTGGGGATTCGCGTCACCGGGTTGGGAGACCTCCTGGGGCCTGAACGTGACGGGTGGGCTGTGGATCGCGACGCATATGATGGAGCACTATGCATACAGCGGCGATGAGACGTTCTTGGAGGAACTGGCTTATCCCGTCTTGAAGGAAGCGGCGGCATTTTTCATGGATTACATGACCGTACATCCGAAACATGGCTGGCTGGTGACGGGACCGTCGAATTCGCCGGAGAACAGCTTCTTTACCGGTAATCGGGAGGAAGGGCATCAGCATCTGTCCATGGGCCCGACGATGGACCAGGTCCTGGTTCGGGATTTGCTGGAGTTCTGCGTGAAAGCCGCGCAGACGCTGGGCGTGGATGAGGAGCTTCAGCAGAAGTGGCGGACTGCGCTGAATCAGCTTCCCCCGCTGATGATTGGCAAGCAAGGACAGCTGCAGGAATGGCTGGAGGACTATGAGGAAGCACAGCCGGAGCATCGCCATCTGGCGCATATGTTTGCCTTGTATCCAGGCAGCCAGATCACGCCGCACCATACGCCGGAACTGAGTGCGGCTGCCCGAGTAACTTTGGAGAATCGCAACAGTCGGGTTGACCTGGAAGATATCGAATTCACCGCCGCCCTATTCGGACTCTACTATGCCCGTTTGCATGACGGCAACCAAGCCGTTCAGCATATCGCCCACCTGATCGGGGAGTTATGCTTCGACAACATGTTCACCTACTCCAAATCCGGCGTAGCCGGTGCCGAGGCCAATATCTTTGTCATCGACGGCAACTTCGGCGGCACCGCCGCGATTGCGGAGATGCTGCTGCAAAGCCACGAAGGCGAGATTCATCTTCTGCCTGCGCTGCCGGCCATGTGGCCGACTGGGAGTGTGAAAGGGCTGAAGGCGAAAGGGAATATTGAGGTGGATTTGAGCTGGGAGCATGGGAAGTTGGTTGAGGCAAGGGTGAAGGGGAATGAGAGTGGGCGTGTGAGGGTGTTTTATGGGGGGGAGGGAGATGGAGGCAGGGTTAGCTATATTGCAGCCATAAAACTGGAAATAAATTGTTTAGGTAGTATGAGTTAGTTGGTTAGTTTTAGGGTAGTTGTAAAGCGCTGCGATGAAAGAGAAGAACAAGGTGATTTCTGTACACCCATTTAGATGGACCCCAAGATTTCAAGTTTGTTGAATACGGTAATTCACTTTCCCTTTTTTGGGAAAGTGAATTCGCTATGTTTCAAAATGTTATTCGGTTACTTCATAAATATAAGCAGAAAAATTGAGCAAGAAGTCGTGAATATTGACATGTGAAATTACGGATTTAAGTCATAATTTTCTATGTATGGCTATCGATTTTTTGATAGTATAGCTAGTTGTTGATTTACACATACCTGTCATTGATGGGATGTTTGTTTGAATCAATTTCTATAGAAGCTCTTGCTTTATGCAGGAGTTTTTTTGTTTGAAGTATAAGAGCAATGTTCGTGAAATTCTTCCAATTCATAGTATAATATGAGGAGAGTTTATTGATACAATTGAGTCCCGGTTTATTCGTATATTTAAATGTACTCTGTAGATTGGCGAACTTCGTAAATATTACGTTATGTGAAATTAGGGCTTAAAATGAAATGATAGTTCATAGTTGATTTTTCTTTAGAGCTAATATCTTAAAGCTAACAATTTTAGTAGAGAACAAGGAGAAGAAATATGTTTGGAACTATAATAATGGACGCATATCATCGTAACGAAGTGCGTCAAATAGCAGAGGCTCTTGATGATTTATGCTCACCAAATGATAGTTATGGTTGGGCATCTTCTGGTATATATTGCTTTTGGAACTACTATACACAAGAATTATACTATATTGGTTTAGCTGTAGATTTAACTGAACGTTTTAAACAACATAATGGATTAATTCCTGTAGATCCTTCTAGCTGTAAATATGAAAAAATAAATGAGTATTTTAATAATTATGATAAAATAGGATTTTCAATTTTTGTTCAATCGCCGTTAAGTCAAGCGGTTACAAGGAGGAATATTTACGAATGGTTTGGATACGATCCTGCTGAAGTTAAAGTTCGGGACTTTGGTAGAGACGGTTTTAGAGAACAACTTAAAATTCTTGAAGGAATTTTGATTGAAACTTTCAGAATGAACAGAGGGTCTCTTCCTCCTTGGAATGCTGTTTCTGGTAGCATTGCCGGACAGTTAAGAGCAAAAAAAGAGAGTTATGAAATAATAAATTTATTAACATCAACCGAACCTTCTCCTTTTACTGCTCGATTTTCTTTGAGGGAATTGTCCAGTAATCCTGTTCTTGAAGGCTATGAAAATTTTTTGCATTCTGCAAGAATAATGACACTTAATACTGGTATACCGTTCATTAATGCTTTAAGAGCTGTTCGTAGTGCTGACATGGCAAAAATTCACGAACAATTATTGGAGTCGAATTACTTCACAAAAAAAATAATAATCTAAAGATAGATTAAGCATGGGTTTATTATTTGGTTGACCTAGAAGGTAATTTCATAGAAGAACCTAACATCACATAACATAATATTCACGCTGCGGGACTTACGCCCCTTGGTCCTGTAGTAGTTTAGAAGCAGGAAGCGGAATCAGTCGTATCCTTCAAGTAACCCTTTGCAGCAAGAACTAAATGATGGCAAAGAAGAGCGGCCAATTGCCATTGAAGATATTGTAAAGCCGGGAAAATTCGGAGTAACGAACAGCCAAATGATCCCGGCCATTAAGCAAGTGATTGGGGATGGCTCAGTCGAAAAGCTGAGGATGCTTCGCTCCATGTACCTGTATTCCTTCGAGAATTCTCTAAGGTATCTGAAAAAGTCGGAACGGGAATTCATTCAAAATAACCTGAAATAGAACAAGTCGGAGCATGGATTGGTCATGTGCTCCGGCTTGTTTTTATTTTGTTAATTTTTCTGACTGTCTTGCGTAGAATGATGCACTTTGGGGAGAGGTATCGGCCTCGGCTTGGACAGTTTGGCTCAATATCCGGGCCACATGCTCATGAAATTGCCGCAACGCTTTGCCAGATGGCTGATTAACTTCTTTGATTACATATTCACATTTCTTCATGAATTACGCCTCCAAAATTTAACAGTTGTCACATTCGATGATGTGTCATCAAAAATGCTCAACATTCTACTTGGATGGCGGCAAAAATTTAACAAGTTTGGAGTAGAAGCTATTATGGAATGCAAAACCATTAAACACGTAGCGGTTTATTTAAGAAAATCACGGGACGATGGTGAGTTTGAAGACGTTCTCTCGAAGCATAGGGATACCCTTCTGACCTTGGCCGAGAATCGAAATTGGACCTATAGTCTATATGAAGAAGTGGCCTCTGGTGAAAAGATAGAGTCCCGTAAGGAAATGCAGAAGTTACTTCGGCATGGTGAAGACCAGCTCTCATGAAGTCATTATGGAGCGGCTGCTTAAGAATCGCATGTTGAATTCCAATTCAAGACGTAACATTTTTCCTTTGTCAGGCTTGCTTTATTGTGAAAAATGCGGTTCGCGGATGAGGTTTCGAGTAGGTGAGAATAAGAAGCAGGGGCAGCACTGGAGTGCATTGTGCTATCACCAGTTCAAAGATGGCAGCAAATTTGAGCAGCGAGGCAAGGTAATGGATGTTGATTTTTTCAATGCTCTGTATGATCGAATTATCTATGTAGACCCAAATATTTTGCGGGAGATTGAAATGCATGGCAGTCGTTACAATGATACAAAGACGATCATTGAGGTGAAGGAACAGGAATTGAAGAAACAGAGGCGGGCGCTGGACAAGCTGCATGAATCGTATGAAGAGGACATGATAACGAAGCAGTTATTTTTGGAGCGTAAAGCTGTAAGAGCAAGGCAGATACAGAAGTTGGAGGATTTGAGTAAGGTTGTAGTAGATGAAGGGAATTATCCGACTGTGGAGCAGATATATGAGCGTATAGGCGAGTTTAGGGAGTTGTGGGATTTAGCATTGTCGAGTGAGGAAAAGAATAGGGCGTTGAAGAAGCTGGTGGAGCGGATTGTGTATAACCAGGAAGGGAATCGGGTAGAGTTGACAGTTTGTTATAGATGAGAGCGAGTAGTTTTGGAAGTCCCTTCCCCAGTCTTTACACATGTGGATGTCGTATTAGGAATGCAACGAATAGATACGTAGAATTCCTTTGATTTCAACAATTTACGGGTTTTATGGTCTTCACGAAGGATGGTGCAGATTTCAAAAATAAGGTGCTGAAAGACAAAATCGAGGTTTCGGTCGTGCTGGACCTTGGTTTGACGTCGAGTGTGTAGACACGCGGATGGATAGTGGATGATAGTCAAGAATTATGAGATAGAACTTCCAAGAAAGCGCCTTTAATTGGGCGTTTTTTTATTTCATATAAATACAAATACCACACATTTATTCCAATGTTTTCACTACTGTTATGGTACTATAGACATGTAGTAGTCTTATGGTACTAATAGCAACATTATTTCATGTCTACGGGGGGATTTTTGTGAAGCTAAAAGAAGTTTCGATTCAAAATTACAGAAGATTCTTAGATACATCGCTGTCATTAGCTGATGACGTCACTTTGTTGGCTGGTGCCAACAACAGTGGAAAAACATCCTTAATTGAGCTCTTAGAAAATATCCTAAATACCGCGAAAACGGAATATTGTGTTTCTGATATACCTGTGGCTCTCTCAAAAGAATGGGTTGACCAAGCTTATTCTATTTTTATTAAACATTTCGAAAGAAATGAAGATAGGGAGAAGACGATTCAAGCAATAGTAAATGATCTTTTTTGTTTAGATGCAGTTCCGGGGAAAGACAAACTTCTTGTTTCACCTACAGTAGTTAAAATAAGGGTTGATTATGAAGTCGATGAAGATATAAGAAATTTTGCCGATTACATTATGGATTTCGATCCTGATCAATGTTCAATATATTTTGAATACTCATTTGAGGTAACTTCTGCTACTTTTAGCCAGTCACTGGACAAGGACTTTGAGAAGTTGAGAAGTAGATATGAAAAGCTCTCTGAAGAAAGGGATAAAATTACAAAGGTTGGTTTCTTCAAAGAAAAAATATTAGGTACATACGTTTCTAGTATTATTGAGAAGTGTTATTTTTCTGATAGGCAATTTCAAAATAAAAATGAAATGGAACTTTCTCATTTTCGTAAGTTATTCAATCTATACAATATTTATGCGGGGAGACCATTAGAGGATCAGAATATAGGTCACTCAAAAAGTATAAGCAAAAATGTGCTTGATCTTGCACATCAAGATGATGCATGGAAAGCATTTCTAGGAGCATTACCAGACAAAATACTTCAACCTATTGAAGATCTAGGGATAACAGACATTGTAAGAAAGGTTTCGGTTGATGGACTTACCGAGACAATTTCATCAATAGCACAGGCTAATGGGGGGAATACAGGAAGTATAATGCTTGATTTGGAGATATCGGAGGAAACGATTAGCTCTCTTATAAACCAAATTACCCATGCCAAGTATGATCTAGAGGGACATTATCTCAATGAAACATCACAAGGATTGGGATACAGTAATATGATTTTTATTCTTTTGCAGCTTGAAAGATACAAACGGAATATCGACCCATTTCTAGTTAACATTTTTATTATTGAAGAGCCTGAGTCACACATGCATCCACAAATGCAGAATGTTTTTGGGAAATTTCTGAAAAAATACTATCAAGAAAAAAAGATTCAAGGGATAATAACTACTCATTCTAGCGAGATGGTCAGAGTAACTGAGATGAAAAATCTTAGAGTTGCACGACCAATAACTCCTTTCATAAGCAATATTTTCGATTTTTCATCTTTTAAAGAAAGTGTGAGTAAGGACCCTATACTTGATAATTTCTATGATTGGTTTTATGAAATTGGATTCTCTGATATAGTTTTTGCTGACAGAGTCATTATTTATGAAGGTGATACAGAGAGAATGCTAATTAGAAAACTCTTTACATTGGATGAGTTTACAGTATTAAACCAATTATATATTGCATTTGTTCAAGTTGGAGGGGCATATGCTCACAACTATAGAACGCTCATAGAGTTTATGGGAATAAAAACACTTATATTGACGGATCTTGATTATGCTAAATCAGCAAACATCGAAAGCCTTATAAGAGTCTCGGAAACAACAAATGCAACAATTAATAATTTCTACAAAGTAACATATCCAGAAGCCAAACCAACTGTAACAGACTTATATGAGTGGAAAAAAAATAAGGAGAACATATTATTTGATGGGTGTGCATATCTAAATTATCAAGGGGAAAAGGACGGCTTTGCTCGTACGTTAGAGGAAGCAATGCTTGCTAAGTATTATAATCTAACGGCATTTGAAGAGAAAAACCGGGAAGATTGGATCAAATTAAGAAATGATGATGAGTTGAAGTTTACTGTTCCTCAAGAACAGGGACAGTATACAATCAGGGATATTGTTGAGCATAGTTCAAAAGGAAAAACAGATTTTATGTATTCAGTAATTCTAAACAGTTTAACTAAAGATATGCTGCCAGATTATATTGAGGAGGGGCTGGCATGGTTGAAGGAATAACAGAAAATATATATTTGGTTAATGCCCCAGCTGGTAGTGGGAAGACAACAACAATTAAATCAATGATTTTAAAGCATCTAGTTGAATATCCCAATGACAATATTCTTTGTATAACATACACAAACCGGGCTGCAGAAGAATTGGGTAAGGACATGGATAGTAATAGAGTTCATTTTTCAACTATCCATTCGTTTTTACACAATTTTTTAAAAATTTATTTTTCACATGAACAGATAATCAATTTGTACTTTGAGATATACGGTCCTGAAATAATGAGGAGAATTTCCAATGACGATGGGGATGCAACGATAATCAGAAGTAATGAGAGATATATTGAGAAAAATGGAAGTTTGTCACTTGATGTTATTAAGGCAAATCTTAAGACCATTCACTACAATGAATCTCAATTTAACTCTTTATATTATGGTGGTTTATCTCATGATGATTTAATAACGTTTTCTAAATTAGTTTTCGAGAAGTTTCCTGTAATTAACAGAAGATTGACGAAAAAATATCAACTTATTTTCATTGATGAGTATCAAGACTCATCCGCGAATGTATTAAAATTATTTTATCAAGCAGTTCATGCTACATCGACAGAGCTATATTTTCTGGGAGATAAAATGCAACAAATATATAGGAATTATGATGGATCATTTGAGGATAAACTATTAACCCTAAACAAATCAATCAAATTGACCACCAATTATAGATCAGTGCCTTCAGTTATTAATATCTTAAACAAATTATATAATAATAGCTTATACAAGCAAGCGCCTGCAGAAAAAAGTTTGAATACATCAGTTAATCACTTGCCTCGAATTGTGCTATGTGACGATGTGTCGGAGAAGCTTAGGATAGAGAAACAGAATTACCCAGATGCGTTATTATTATTCTTGCTTAATCAAAAACGATTTGACTCTATTGGAGCAGGGGATCTTTATAGAAAATACAACAATATGGAACGATATTCATTTATACAACAATATAGCGCCGTTGATGTGCTTATAAATGATTCGCTGGATAATCCAGATATTTTAGTTAAATTATTATTCATGGTTAACCAAATTGCAGAGGATTATCGTGCCAAGAGCTTAGGAATATAGTTCAGTTGTTCAAAAGAAATCCTAAAATATTTAATGATAGCGTATTTACAGTAAAAAAACATGAAGATAAGCGTAGGCTGGATAATTTCTTGCGAAAAATTTCGGAGCTATATAATGATACTGATCGAATATATAGCATAAACTCAGTATTAAATGTTCTTTTGGAAACTGAACTGGTTAGACCAGAGTGTATAAGCTCAATTATTGATGACGAAGACTACTCTTTAGTTTTAGATGTCAAAATAGAAGAGTTTCGCTTTCTTGCTCAGTATTTAAAAACACCAAATGTATCAACACAACATGGCGTAAAGGGAGAGAGTTATAACACAGTTTTTTTTATAGCTGAGGATAATAATAAAAAGCCATTAGTTCATATGTATCGGTTCTTTAAAATGTGGAGCAGTATGGAAGTGTCACTAAATGATTTTGAATCCTTCTATTACGAATATGTTGAGTGGATAAATGAGACAATTTCTTATTTAGGATTTAAATTACCTGAAATTAATAGTGCTTTGCATAAAGAACACCAGGGATACTTAAAATCTAGAATTAATCAACTACTTAAACACTTTGAAAATAACGAGTATTTTAACAGTTTATGTTCGAGTGAATATAAAGCGTATTTAGATAACTCTATTGTTACAACTGCAAAAAAGTGTTTTAAAGAAAGCCAAGTGTATGGCCCATTAAGTGCTTATCGTTTGTTTTATGTTGGATGTTCCCGTGCACGTAGGAATTTATCAGTATTTATTGACAGATCTAAAATTGAAGGATTTTCTTCTCAACTGATGAAGAAATTTAATGAAATAGGATTTGAAATCATGGAATAAAAAATTGAGTTTTTAATCTCAAAAACGCAAGAGACGTTGAAGGGAGGAAGACAACAATCGGAGTATAGAGGGTGGACAAATAAATTATACTACGCTACAAATGGATACTGCAATTGAGATGCTAAGGACACACACAACGAGAAAAGTTGTTGAAATTATCGGGATTAAGTGAGAGTACTCTTAAAAGAGAGCACCGAAGAAGAAGAGGTGGTTCCAGGAAAGCTAAAATTTAAGCATTTTTTAGCACGACAAAAACTATTAAAAAGTATAAGAATATTATTATTAGCACAGCAAACATACGCTCTCTCTTTATATTATACTGGAAGAAAAATGCAGTTGAGAGGTGGATTTAAATTGATTACAACAGTAGCCGATCTATTGAATTCTCTTATGAACAAGGAGAAAGAATTATTGAAAAAATACAGCATAATCAAGCATGGTCCTACAATTGGCGATATGTACGAAGGACTTACTGCGAGTCTCCTGAATAAAGCTATATTTGAAGGATTAGATATACGAATTGTGTCTGGCAAAATACGAAATGAAGAAGGCACCTTTAGTAATGAAATAGACTGTATGATAGTAGAGGGAGAAGGCGAAGCCATTCCGTATACAGGCAAGTTTATATATGATCTCTCTCAAGTAATTGCAGTTCTAGAAGTTAAAAAAAACTTGTATCAAGATGACCTAATAGATGCCTACAATAAAATGAAGCAAATATACTCAATTACTGACCCTAGCAATGAATTGCTAAATATGAAGGCGTTTAGAGATGCATTTAGACATATAGTACAGAAAGAACTCCCTGACTATGAAGAAGTGACAGAACTGCCTTTGCATGAACAAATGATTTATCACAGTTTGTTAATAGAAGAAATGATGCCGGTTAGAATAGTATTTGGTTATTATGGATATTCGTCTGAATTTGCCCTAAGAGAAGCATTTAATAAATATATAGAAAAGAACTCTGGTATTAGGGGATTTAGTCCAACTATCTTTCCCGATCTTATTATATGTAATAACAGTGTTTTAGCAAAGTTGGATGCTATGCCTTATATAAGCCCTCTGGATAGGGAAGGTAACTGGAATTTCTATGGTTCAACAACACATAATCCGTTTTTAATACTTCTAGAGTTTATTTGGACAAAGCTGAGCTATAGATATAACCTTAGCGATGATATCTTTGGCGAAGATCTTGATTTTGAAGCTTTCCATCCTTTTCTGCGGACTAAGGCTAAAAGAAGCGATGATAAAATAGGTTGGGAGACAAATTATATTTATATCCCGAAAGAAGGACTAGATCATGAGCCTTTATTTTGGGAGTGGAAGCCCGCGGAACTTGACGAGGTAGAATGGTTCATAATCAATTGGCTTTGCTTACATCAAGAGCTTAATACAGAGGAACTGGAATTCCAAAAATGGTTGGATCAAAAAGGCGCAAAACTAGAAGATCTTATTAAGAGTCTTTCTGAAAAGAGACTGACTAATTTTGAAAAAAATACATTTTATTTGTTGACTGATCAGTGTGCGGTTGTTACTGTTAACGGTAAGTGGTATGCTGCCGAAAATAAATCAGGTAGACTGACCAATTGGGTTAAAAAGATGATGCAAGGTAGAGATGAATAAACTGTATTTGTGTATAAAACAACAGTATCTACGTAATAAAGAATGAGACTTTTTATTGCTGAGATACCAATCCAACCTGTAGATTCTGTGTAATAGTTAAGACAATTCGGAAACCGAAGAGGTTTTATTCAAGAGCAGGTTGAACTCCTTGGTGAGTTATATCCTGCTCTTTTTGGTAATACTGCAATGTAGAATTGGTCATAATGGGTTGACAATCAACTATAAAATAAGCTCTAACTTTACAAATTAAAATAAATATAACCATAACTAGACAAAAACATGGTTTTGGTATATCTTAGTAGTCAGGACATTAACGAGGGGGGCAATTTTTATGAGTATGGATATATATCAAAAATGTATGCTACTTTTAGAGCAGAGAACAGTTATATGTGATGGTATTAAAGCAGGATTTAAGAGACATCAGCTATACCTAGAACTATTTTCTGATATAGAAACAGATACTTCGAATCCCAAAAACCGTTATGACCTTGTTAACACGGAAGTAATTAATTCTATTAAGAAACATCCGCACATGCAAATCGAGATTGAGAAGAAAAAGTCTGGATTCCATCCTTACATAGTATTAAGAGAAAAGCTAAGGAATATATCTGTTCTTGTCTTACCATTAGCAACTAAAAAAGACATGTTTGACAGTGCCAGTACGTACAGAATGAATTTTTCTGTCTCTAATATCCCAAGGTTAATTGAGGAAGGATTACCTGAAGATTCTCCGGATATTGATATTCAATACCAGCGGGCAATACATCCGTTGGGTACGGAGAATTATCCCTTTGGGCTAATTGTTGTATATGATCCTCATGATGGTTCAATCAGAGAAGGTGCGTTACTGCCTGATCATACGGACTGGATATTTTTAGAGGATACTACGAGTATGGTATTAAGTAATAGTTTAGACAATGTTAAGCCGATTAATGTTTATGAGAACAGTGAGGATATCAAGATACCGTTTAAGGAGACAGCGCATCAAACTGACGAGGATATCCCTCTAAAGCTGAAATTTGATCCGTCAGTATGAAAGTAGGAAAGTATTATGATTAAGGAAGATCAGAGAATCATCCCAGCTAGACTTAAAGAGGCTCGTTTAGTAAGAGGTCTAAGTATTAATGAACTCGCGTCTAGAGTAGGCCTTTCTAAACAAGCTATATCTCAATATGAGCTGGGAGAAAACGAACCAAAACCTGGTACGATGATGGGGATTATACGGGAGTTGGATTTCCCTAAGAGTTTTTTCTATAAGACTTATGAAGAACATATCATAGGTAATACTTTCTTTAGGGCATCTGCAGCAGCAACGAAGAAAAACAAGGAAATTCAATACAATAAATCAAAGCTTGCAGGATATATATATGATTATCTGCAAAAGTACATTGAATTCCCTGAGCTGAACTTACCTGATCTATCTTCATTTGATCAAGCTGATTGGGATGATGATTCTATAGAGATTCTCACGGAGAATGTCAGACAGTTTTGGGGACTTGGAGAAAATCCTATCAATAATATAGTTAATCTTATGGAACGAAACGGTATTGCTGTTTTTTCTATTGATATGGAGAGTTTGAAAGTAGACGCGTTCTGTCAATCCAGAAAAGGGCGTCCATATATTTTCTTAGGGAATGATAAGGAGTCTGCTGCAAGAAGACAATTTGATGCGGCTCATGAAATTGGCCATCGCTTGATGCACAATCATATTCACAACCAGGATATCCTCTCAAGAGAGGAATTCAAGATCATTGAGAATCAGGCGAATCGCTTTGCATCCGCATTACTATTACCTGCAAAGGCATTTGCAAAGACAGTTACTTCTACAAAGTTGATTCACTTTATAGAGTTGAAAAAATATTGGAAAGTATCAATCGCAGCTATGTTATATCGAGCTCAAGAATTAGGGATAATTGATCAGAGCAGATATACTTCTTTATTGAAGCAAATGTCCATTCACAAGATGAGATCAAAAGAACCGTTAGATGATGTGATTCCGGTTCCTAAGCCTATTCTGTTGAATAAAGGCATAAAGATGTTACTACAGGATAATTTTAAAAATGAGCTGCAAATTATCAATGAAAGTGGTGTACCGCGAGAGTTTATCGAAATGCTTTGTACCATGGATAAAGGTTCACTTAAACTTAAGGAGATCGAGCCTACGCTTAGACTAATTGTTAACAATCAAAAAGATGCATGAACCTCTTAGAGTCTGAAAAAACCTCGGAGGTTTATGCATGCATATTGATACTGGTAGAGCTTCTTGCTATATCCAACTAGAGGCTTCCTGCTTTTTGGTATTAAGCGGGTGTAGGCATCCCCTGAATTCTAACTGAACATGAATATTTAAGAGAGCGTCCCTTGCTGGGCGCTTTCTTTTTATATAAATATTCTTTAAAAGCCGAATGCCTGAATTATAGCGCAATCGGCTTTTTTTCGTTGAAGGGAGGAAAACGAATGAAAAAGGTAGTCGCCCATGCTCTATTGTAAAATAATGCATAATTCATCAAGTTGAAAAGGTGTGAAATTCCATAATAACTCGAAAGCTACCAATAAATTAATTAAAGAAAAGTCAACGTATCTGTGCAAAACGCACATAAACCGATGAACTGATCCCTTGGTCAGAAGCAGCTCTTGAAAACAATCCCACAACCTGGTCATATCTATTAAATATAGCTAGTTATTGACTCACAAGAACCTCTCATTGATGAGATGTTTACTCTAATAATTAAAACTAAAGATTATTTGAGATTCGATGTGCAAAACAAGAAGGGATAAAGTTTCGAAGCTAAAGTCAAAGGAGAATAACAAATAGATAATGCTTGTGATATGATTGTTAGCTTTGTAAATTAAAGATCAAGCGCCCTTACCCCTCCCGGGTAAGGGCGCTCTTCTTTTCCCCACAAAACTTCTAACTCTTAATAGCCCCCATCATAATCCCCTTCACAAAGTACCTTTGCACAAAAGGATACACCATAATGATCGGCAGCGTGGCGACCATGGTCACCGCCATCCGAATGCTTTCACTGGATACCGGGATTCGCTTGGAGCCCTGGGCCAGCTGCTGGGCGTCGGACATCATGCCGGCGGTTTGGAACTGGTTGAGGATCTTCACCAGGACGGCCTGCAAGGTCTTGAGCTCCGGCTTGTACGTATACACATAGGAGTCATACCAGGAGTTCCAGTGGCCGATGGCCAGGAACAGACCAATCGTGGCGAGCACCGGCACGCACAGCGGCATAATAATGCGGAAGAACGTCTGCAGGTCGTTGGCACCGTCGATTTTGGAAGATTCTTCGATCTCGCCGGGAATCTGCTCCATGAAGGTACGTACGAGAATCATCAGGAACACGCCGATCAGGCCAGGGAAGATGTAGACCCAGAAGGAGTCGATCAATCCCAGGGAGCGGATAATCATATACGTTGGAATGAGCGCCGCCGAAATACATCGTGAATACAAAGAAGAAGGAGAAGTATTTCCATCCGAGCAGGCTGCGCTTGCTGAGTGGATAGGCGAGCAGGGTGATGAAGAAGATGGATGCCGCCGTTCCGACAACCGTCCGGAGTACGGTAACCTTAATCGCGTTCCATATTTCCGGATTCCGGAAGATGGTCACGTAGCTCTCGATGGTCGGCACTCTCGGCCAGAAGTACAGATTGCCCCGCATTGTATCGGTCGCATCGTTCAAGGAGATGACCAGGATGTTCCAGAACGGGTAGAAGGTCACGATAAAGATGCAAGTCAGAAATGCATATAAAGCGGCATCGAAGATACGTTCAGACGCGGTTTTTTTGCTAGTCATGGGTGGACCTCCTTATGTTTAGAATAGGGACTGACCGTTCAGCTTCTTCGCCGTGTAGTTAACGATGACCACGATGATGAAAGCGACCACGGAGCTGAACATGCCGACGGCTGCCGCATAGGAGAACATGCCGTTCTGGATACCGTAGCGGAACGAATAGGTGGACAGTACATCTGAGTATTCCCGCGTCAGATCATTACCCAGCAGGAAATGCTGGTCGAAGCCCGCGTTCAGAATACCGCCGAGTGCCAGGATCAACAGAATGACAATCGTCGGTTTCAAGTGAGGCAGGGTGATAAACCGGATCTGCTTGAATCGGTTCGCGCCATCGACTTTGGCTGCTTCATACAGCTCTGGGTTGATGGACGAAATCGCCGCCAGATACATAATCGAGCTGTAACCCATATCCTTCCACGTGTTACCGAGCGCAACGATCCACCAGAAGTATTGACCATTCTGTAGGAATAAAACGCTTTCATTGGTGATGTGGAAGAACTTTAGTATCCCATTTATTGCGCCATCGGATGACAGCAGGGTAACGATGATGTTCGCCGCAATTACCCAGGAAATGAAATACGGAAGATAGGAGGCGGTTTGCACCGTCTTCTTAAACCTTACACTCTTGATCTCGTTAATCGCGATGGCAATCAGGATCGGCATCGGGAAGGAGAACAGTAGCGTGATCAGCGTTGAAGCCAGCGTGTTCCGCATGACGATATAGAAGTCGCCGTTGTTGAAGAAGTAACGGAACCATTCGAAGCCTACGAATTCACTCGTAAATAGGGTCGACCAGAAGCCGCCCAGCGTCGGCTGGTAATTGACAAACGACATGTATAAACCGACCATGGGTGTATACGCGAAAATAATCGCCCAGATCAAACCGGGCAGCATCATCAGGAATAAATACTTCTGCTGCTTTAGAATGGTCCAGCGGTTTTTTCGGGGAGGACTAAGATTCAGGTCACTCCGCGTCTGTAAAGTTGTAGCAGGTTTCATATGGGGCACCTCGCATCTCAAGTTATCTAAAATTATAAGACTCCGAAAAAATGAGTGTCGATATGACAATGTAACGAAAGATGCTTGAAAATAACTTACATTGTATGTTCCCATAGTTATAATGACGAAATCGCTATAATATTAAGGGATAAGCTGACACAGGGGGTAGTGAACATGTATAGCATTTTTCTAGTGGATGACGAAGAGCTTGAACTTGAGATGATCAGAGACTATATTCGCTGGGAAGAGATGGGGATATATGTCGCCGGAACAGCCCTGAACGGTAAGGATGCATTGGAGAAGATCGAGGTGATCCAGCCTGATATCGTATTGACCGATGTCCAGATGCCTGTGATGAACGGGCTTGAAATGGCTAAGCAGGTGAGTGAGCAGTTTGACTGGATTCAATTCGTATTCTTGACCGGACATGATGAATTTAATTATGTGAAGTCAGCCTTGAATGTGGGAGCGGTCGGCTATTTATTAAAGCCGCTTGATCTGAGCGAAATTGTAAGCGTTATCGAGAAAGTGAAACAGCGCTGCGAGGAAGTGCGGATGAAGAACCGCTCGATTCGTGTAACGAAATCCAATATTTTAAGAGAGATGATCTTTGAGAAGGACGAGGAACGATTAATCAATCTTGCAGGCAGCTACCAGAAGCTGTCCCGCCATACGGAGCCAAAAACCTATACGCTTACGCTGCTGAGCATGGACAGTCCGAGTGGTACGGTGCCGGGCTTGTCCCTTGAAGATGGTATGACACGCCTTCACTCCTATATGGAGGAGTGGCTTGTGGATAAGAAGCTGCAAGCTGACTTTGTCGTCTGCCGGGAAGGAGAGCTTGGCATCTTCATGGATTCATCCAACCATCTGAGCCGATTTGCGTGGGAGGATGTGCTGAAGCAGATGCAGGAGAAGCTTGGCTTTACCATTACAGCAGCAGTGAACGAGGAGCCGGAGGAGCTGTCACGAATCCAGAATAGCTATCAAGAGACAAGGTTCATGCTCGATGAGATGTTCTACGTCGGGAATGGAAGAGTGATATACGCCAAGGATGTGCAGCGGCAGCTGGGCAGTCGGCAGATCCCGCCGTTTCAAGATACGGCTTATTTCGAAGACATACATCAGCTGGCATCCGAACAAGCCGCACAGAAGCTGCGGGAGTATTTCAAGCGGCTGGTTATGCTGCGGATTACAAAAACGGAGGTGTGTGACTTTGCAATTGGTCTGGTGGAACGCCTGCTGGAGCAGATTCATGAACCGATGACGGAGAGTCATAAGCGGGCAGAGCTGTATCACTCGATCTATCAGTGTCGCACCATTATTGAAATCGAGGGCATCGTGATGGCGTATGCAGAGCATGCAATCGATACGCTCGAACACCGGTTCATGGACAAGAATGCGAGGCTGGTGCATCAGGTTCGAACGACCATCGATCAGACCTTCCATCAATCCATTACCATCAACAGTCTGTCCGATCAAGTATATCTCTCGCCCAACTACTTGCGTTCCATCTTCAAAGAGAAGACCGGCATGACGATCCATGATTATTTAACGAGAATCCGGTTGAATAAAGCCAAGGAACTGCTGGCGGATGAGTCGCTTAAAGTGCAGGATATCGCCCAAAGAGTCGGCTACGAGAGCACGTCCTACTTCATTTCCTTATTCCTGAAGAGCCAAGGAGTCACGCCTAATGAATACCGCAAACACATGTAAACCGCTCACTTGGCTCGGCCGCCTGGCACGCTCCTTCCCGTTTGGTCACAAGCGCGCTTATTCCAATTGGCGGCTCCGGCACAAGTTCTTTTTCATCTTCCTGATCGTGATCATTCTGCCGTTCTCGCTGCTGATCTATTACTCGTATACTTCGACCCGCAGCACGATTACAGAACATACCTATACGGCGTTGAACGGATCGTTGGCACAGATTAATACGAACGTGGAGAAACGACTGGAGTATTACCATCAGCTGTCGAACATTTTCTATATGGATGCGCAACTCCGCAATTATCTATCGACCGATTATGAGCAGGCGTACTATTATCTGGATGCCTTCGAATACATCAACCGGACGCTGTCGTCCCAGATGACCCTGAACGCCAACATTCTGGGCATTACAATCTATACGGATAACCAAACCTTGTATTCCGACGGCCAATACGTCAAGTATACGCAAGAGATGCCTCCATCGATGAAGGAACAGATCCTTCAGGCTGCCGGAAATACGATGTATTTCCATTCCGGGGATTCCTTAGCCGACGATGCCTATATTACCATTGCCCGTTCTTTAAGCTACTTCAGCTTGCAGCATCCCTACGGGATGCTGACCATGGACATTAACGATAACGAATTCTACTCCTTGATCAAGATGGAGAATTATAACAAGAGCGTCTATATCATCGACGAGAACGGTGGCGTGATCAGTACGGGGGATCAGGAGTTCAAGTCCAACGATCTATTTGCTGTATTTCCCATTCAAGAGAAGCTGACAGATGATGCTGGTAATTTCGATATTCGGATCGATGGGCAGGAGCGTTTCTTCACATATAAAAAGCTGAGCAATGGCTGGTTTACGGTTATCACCGTGCCTTATGACGAACTGCTGGCCAATACGAATCAAGCGACCAAGAATATCATCTGGTATTCTGCGGTGGCGATTCTCATTGCGATCCTGCTGCTCTATTTTACGACCAAGGTCATGACCAAGCGAATTGAGGTACTGCTGCAACAGATCCGGAGGGTGGAACGCGGGGATTTCCGGTTGTCGATCAAATCGATGGGACATGATGAAATCGGCCAGGTTTCATTTGCTTTCAATAAGATGGCGTCCACGATTGAGACTTTGATTCACGATGTGTATGAGAAGGAGATCGCAAGGAAGGAGTCGGAGCTGAACATACTTCAAGCGCAGATCAACCCCCATTTTCTGTACAATACATTGTCCTCGATATCATCATTGGCTATTAAGGAAGGGGCCATGCCGGTGTATCAGATGGTCAATTATCTGGCTAAGTATTACAGAGTCTCGCTGAATAAGGGAAAGCGCATCATTCTAATGGAGCAGGAGATCAACTTGGTGAAGAACTATGTTGCGATTCAGAAGATACGGTTTCGGGATAAGCTGCATATGCATTATGATCTGGATGAGCAGTTATTTGGAACCACGACGATCAAGCTCATTCTGCAACCGTTCATCGAGAACTGTATCAATCATGCCATATGGGACGAATCGGGGATCAACATTATCCTGAAGGTGAAGCGTGACGGGGAGGACATCTTGCTCCAGGTTATCGATGATGGGATTGGGATGACAACTGAACAGTTGGATCAACCTTTGACAAATCGGATAATCTATCCGGGTATGGCGTGAAAAATGTAGATGACCGCATCAAGCTCACCTACGGGGAGGAATATGGTGTCAGCATCTTTAGTCGTCTGGGCATCGGGACCGCGGTAACGATCCGTATACCTGCAATTTCCGATAGGCATCCTGCAAACCAACGGGATAGCAAACCTATACAATTGGAATGACAGACACTTTGCACTATGAATTGTAAGATTGCGTTATAGAACATTGAACTCCCGATTTTTACAATTATAGCTATATTCAATCAGATGAATATGACGACCTTAGAAAGGGGTTCAGGGAATGAAGAAACTAAAATTAATGCTGGCAGCAGCGCTCGTTATGACAACGCTTTCGGCATGCGGCGGCAGCCACAGTCGGCAACGGGCGGTGGCGATGATGACGGTAACGCACCCATTACATTAACCTGGTTTGACCAGAATACGGGGGATGCCTTTACGAATCCGGTGGCGCAAGTCATCACAGAGAAGACGGGGGTTACCGTCGAAATTCAGCAGCCAACGGGCAATCCGGTTGAGAAGCTGAATCTGATGCTAGCCAGTGGGGATCTTCCCGATGTTATTCTGATGAGTCGTGGAAGCGATATCATGAACAAGTACATTACCTCCGGCGCGGTCATCCCGCTGAATGATCTGATCGAAGAGCATGGACCGAATATTCAGAAAATGTACGGCGATACGTTAACCAGAACGAGAAACGAGGACGGCAACAATTATTACTTCTCCAACTGGTACGGTCTGGAAGAGTACCCGGTGTTCGGCTTCATGATGCGTAAGGATATTTTGAAGGAGCTTGGTGTCGGCGCTAAGGTCGATAACGGGGAGCCGTTCACGGCGGAGGAGTTCGAAGAATTGCTTGTGAAATTCAAAGAGGAATATCCGACCATCGATGGTAATGCGAGCATTCCGATGGCACTCAACGGCGAGAATATCGGAAGCGTATCCGGTAGTCTCAAAGGGATGTACGGCATGATGCCGTATTACGAAACGAATGGGGAACTGAAGAAGGACATTCGTGATCCGCGCTATCTTGAGATGGTCAAATTCCTGAATTCCTTGTACCGTAAAGGGCTACTGGATAAGGAATGGGCTACGATGAAGACCAAGCAATACGAGCAGAAGCTAGGTAACGGGAATGTGTTTGCAACGGCAGAAGCGCTGTGGAATGTCGGGAATGCGAATACGCTCCTCAAAGCCGAAGCAACCGATAAGGCAACTGAGGATGAGCGTCAATTCTATCAATATAAAGTACTTGCACCAGGCGTGAAGGCTGACGAGACAACCTACGGACCGAAGAGCTCCCTAGGATGGGATGGCGTCGCCATCAGCCGCTCCAACAAGGATCCGGTCAGAACGATGAAACTGCTGGATTTCCTAGCAAGTGAAGAAGGTCAGTACCTGTTGATGTGGGGGATTGAAGGCGAGCATTGGGATATGAAGGACGGCAAACATGTTCCAAGACAAGAAGTGCTCGATGATTTCCAGCGGAACTGGGATGAAGCTTCTCGCACAACGGGCATCCGCAAGTGGACTTGGATGATCAAGAACGGTCCTGGCGAAGATGGAACCCCTTATGACCTGATGGGTCGATATCAGACGGATCCGGTAACGGAACTGGCAATCAAGAATCTGGCGGACACGTCGTTTGATACAGCACCTTATGATAACCTGGGACCTGCAGGCGGAACGCCAGAGGCCATTATGGAGACAAAGGTGAATGATACCATTAACTCGTATTTCCTGAAAATGGCCTTGTCTCCATCCGAGAGTCAAGTGGAGGAGTCCTATAACCAGATGATGGCGGAGGTAGAGGCAGCAGGACTAGCTAAACTGGAAGAGATTTATACGGACAATTATAACAAACGACAAGCATTGTGGGATAAGTAAGCTGGTTAAGGAGAGTCAAAAGATGCTTCTTTTGACTCTCCCTTTTCTTTATAATTCAACAAACATCAACGTGCACTGGAAGGGTGATATTCAATGACTATACAATATCAAGATCAGCATCGCTTGTTTGCGATTCAGACGAATAACAGCACCTATCTATTTGGAATTAACGAAGAAGGAAGCTTGCAGCACCTCTATTGGGGATCGCCTGTCGAGATTGAAGATGCGGCACCGCTGCTTCAGCCGAGATCGCACAGTTCGTTTGACGCGGAAGTGCACTCCGAGGTAGAGGAATACAGCTTCTGGGGCGGGGTCAAATACAGCGAGCCCAGCCTGAAGGTTCGCATGCCTGACGGGGTGCGTGATTTGTCTGTTCGTTATGCCGGGCATGAGACCGTGGAGCTAGATGGCAGGAAGACTCTGATCATCACGATGAAGGATGACGTATATCCGCTTGAGGTTCAGCTCGCTTACCGGGTAATCCCCGAACATGACCTGATTGAACGTTCGGCCCGGATCGTGAATCGCGGCGAGGCGGATATCGTTCTGGAAAATGTGCAGTCCGCCGCTTGGGTCATGCCTTACCTGGCAGAATATCGTCTGACGCATGTGACGGGAAAATGGTCCGGTGAGTTCCAACTGCGGAATACCTTCCTCAGTGAAGGGAAGACGGTGCTGGAGTCCCGCAGAGGCTTTACGGATAGCCATGCCAACCCATGGTTTGCGATGGATGACGGACAAGCGACTGAATCGAATGGACAGGTATGGTTCGGCGCGCTGGCCTGGAGCGGGAACTGGAAGATTACGGCGGAGCGGACGGTATTCGATCATGTCCGGGTGACCGGAGGCATTAATGACTTTGATAGTGAGTGGGTACTGGAAGCGGGAGAAGTCTTCGAAGCGCCAAGCTTTGTCGGTGGATACAGCAGCGGCGGCTTTGGCGGGATGAGTCGTCAACTGCATCGTTATCAGTATTCGGATGTTCTGCCTAGCAGTGAAACCAGACCGGTGCTGTATAACTCATGGGAAGCGACGTATTTCGATGTCAATGCCAAAGATCAGATGGCGCTTGCCGAGCGAGCGGCGCGCATGGGCGTTGAGCTGTTTGTTGTGGATGACGGCTGGTTCGGGCAGCGGAATCATGACCGGGCGGGGCTAGGCGATTGGTTCGTGAACCAGGACAAATTCCCGAATGGGCTCGGCGAACTGATCGACAAGGTACATGAGCTCGGGATGGAATTCGGAATCTGGGTAGAGCCCGAAGCGGTCAATCCGGACAGCGATCTGTACCGTGAGCATCCGGATTGGGTGTACCATTTCGAGACGCGGAAGCGGTCCGAGCTTCGCAATCAGCTACTGCTGAACGTTTCGAAGCCGGAGGTTAAGGCTTACATTCTGCAGTTTATGACCGACCTGCTGGAGAAGCACGACATTAAGTTCATTAAATGGGATATGAATCGCACGGTGACAGAACCTGGCATGAAGGATCATCCGCTTCATCGGCAGAAGGAGATATGGATTCGTCACGTACAGAGCATATACGAGATTTGGGCGGAGCTGCGGCGCAAATTCCCGCATGTGGCGTTTGAGACCTGTGCCGGGGGCGGTGCGCGTATTGACCTCGGAATCTTCCGGTATGCCGACCAATCTTGGCCGAGCGATAACACCGATGCCTTTGACCGTCTCAGTATCCAGGAAGGCTTCTCGTATACGTATGCACCGCGGATGATGACCTGCTGGGTAACGGAGTCCCCGACCGGCATGAATAAGAGAGAGGTATCTCTGAAATATCGGTTCCACAGCTCGATGATGGGGACGCTCGGGATCGGCTCCAACCTGAATGAATGGAGTGATGAGCTGATTGAGCAATCAGCCGAGTATGTTGCGCTGTACAAGTCCATTCGTCATCTGGTGCAGTTCGGCAGCCAATATCGCTTGTCCTCGCTTCAACATAAAGGGGTAACAGCTGTGCAGTATGGCAGTGAGGATGGAAGCGACAACGTTCTGTTTGCGTTCCTGCACAGTCAGAAGCTGGGCGAACCGTTACCGAGATTACGGCTTACGGGACTGCAAGCCGATCAATCGTATGCCATTGAAGGATTGCCGGGCACGTGGAGCGGCAGGGCCTTAATGAACATCGGAATCGAGCTGCCCCTTCGCGGCGATTTCGATAGTTTGGTTTATCGGATCCAGAAGTTGAATTAAATGCAAAAAGCGTCGTATTGCCTTCCGGCTATACGGCGCTTTTTTAGATATTAGGATGATCCTGATTAAAGGGTGTATCATTGTGAAAAATCACCCCTTCCGGGTATCTCGGTACTCGGAAGGGGATTTTCCCATGATTTTCTTGAACAGCCGCGAGAAGTAGTAGGGGTCCTGGAACCCGAGGCGGTGGCTGATCTCCTTGATGCTCTGGCCGGTCAGGTCCAGATGCTGGCAGGCAAGCTGGATCTTAAGGCGCAGGTAGTAATCAATGGGGGAGTAGCCCGTCGCCTCCTTGAACCGAGATGTAAAGTGGGGAATCGATAGATTGGCCGCTGCGGCAAGTTCCTTCAGGCTTACATTGCGCTCCAGATGCTCGGTCATGTAGCGCAGCGTCTCGTCCATATCGTGCTTGCGTTGCTGTTGATGCCCCCGCTGCGGCTGGAGCTGAGCGAGCCGGAGGATGGCCGCCAAGTGGCCCGTTAACTGCGCGACATGGATGATATGGTTCAGCGTATATCCTTTTTGCAATAGATCATAACTCTCCTGGAACAACTCGACGATCTGTCGTGACTTATCAACGGCAATGACAGTGGGCTCGGCGGTGTCGCTATAGCCTTCGAAAAAAACTTCGGCATGCGCTCCCTTCATATGCCACCAGTAAATACTCCAGGGATGATTCTCCGCAGAGGCATATTCATGCGGAGTACCAGGCGGAATGACAACGACTTGGCCCTTGAGCAGTCGATATGTTTTATTACCGTTCAACCGGTACCAGCCTTCTCCTTCCACGCAATACATAACGATGTAAGCTCCACTGCCCTCCGGTCGTTCCCGATAATGATGTAGCGCACGCGGGAAATATCCGATATCCGTCACATGCAGGGGATGTACCAGCGGATGCTGGGCAGCTTCCTTCATAATATGATCCGGCAGGACAATAATTTTCTGGGACTGAAATCCGTCTGATTTTCGTAGGGTATCCATACTTCTACTATGATTTGCGGGTTGGATTTTGTCAACCGAATGACATGCGCAATAATCAGAATATAATCCATCATGAACATGAGATCGTCAATGGCTCTTGCCAACCCGGCCCTATAAGATAGAGACAGAAGCAGCCGAGTTTACGAAATAGAAAGGGATGATCATCATGACCACAAAACCAGCGCAAGTTAGCGTATGGGAGAAGACCGTAGAGATCCCCACGTATGAGGTGGGCGAACCTGACCGGAACCCCATGTTTCTGGAGAAACGCGTTTATCAGGGAAGTTCGGGGCGAGTATACCCGCTGCCGGTTATTGATAAAATTCACGATGAAAAAGTATTGAAACCTTACCAGATCATTTTCCTTGAAAATGAGTACGTGCAGATTCAGATCATGCCGCAGATCGGCGGACGCATCTACCGAGCCATCGACAAAACCAACAACTATGATTTTGTGTACCACAATCAAGTCATCAAACCGGCTTTGGTCGGCCTTGCGGGCCCCTGGATTTCCGGGGGAATCGAGTTTAACTGGCCTCAGCATCACCGTCCGAACACTTATGGCGAGGTGGATTGGAGAATCGAGGAGAATCCGGATGGCAGCAAGACGGTGTGGGTCGGCGAAATCGACCGGATGTATGGGACGAAAGTGTCCACCGGGTTCACGCTCTATCCGGGCAAAGCTTATCTGGAAATTCATGCCCAGATGTACAATCGCACCTCCGAGCCGCAGACCTTCCTGTGGTGGGCGAATCCAGCCGTGGCCGTCAATGATCACACCCAGTCCGTGTTTCCCCCGGATGTCCATGCGGTCTTCGACCATGGCAAACGGGATGTGTCCAAGTTCCCGATCGCAACCGGTACGTATTATAAACAGGATTATTCGGCTGGCGTAGATATTTCCAAGTACCGTAACATCCCGGTACCAACTTCTTATATGGCTTACCATTCGGATTACGATTTCGTGGGCGGTTATGATCACGCTTGGACGCAGGGATTTTGCATGTCGCCAATAAACATATTTCCCCCGGCAAAAAACAGTGGACGTGGGGTCACGGTGAATTTGGTCAAGCCTGGGATCGTAATCTGACCGATGAAGACGGACCGTATATTGAACTTATGACCGGTGTGTACACCGACAATCAGCCCGATTTCACCTGGCTTGCGCCTTATGAGGAGAAGAGTTTCAATCAGTACTTCATGCCGTATAAAGATATCGGAATGGTGAAGAACGCTTCGATTGATGCTGCTGTCAACCTGGAAATCCAGGGCAAGCAGGCCGTCGTACATGCCTATGCCACCTCGGTTAGAGAAGAGGCACGTATATTATTGACCGGGGCGGGACGCACGTATTTGGATCGGAAGGTTAAACTGTCACCGACCGATACCTTCAAGACTGTGATCGAACTGGATGCAGATGTAAGTGAAGAGAATATGAGGCTAGCTGTTTACGCTGCGGACGGCAGTGAACTGATCTCATACCAACCCAAGCCGCGTACCTTGGAGAGAACACCGGACCCTGCCACAGCGATCGGAGCACCGGAGGACTTGAAGAATACCGAGGCTCTTTACTTGGCAGGGCAGCATCTGGAGCAGTACCGGCATGCCACCTATGAGCCGGAAGCCTACTATTTGGAAGGGCTGCGACGCGATGCGGGGGACGTGAGATTGAACAATGCTTACGGCTTGCTGCTGCTGCGTAGGGGTTGCCTTGAACAGAGCGAGGTTTATTTCAAGAAGGCCATCGAGACCCTGACTCGCCATAACGCGCGTCCGTATGACAGCGAGCCGTTCTATCATTTGGGCAAAGCCTGAAATGGCAGGGACGTCTTGATGAAGCATACGCCTATTTTTACAAATCCGTTTGGTCGGGAGCCTGGCAAGGTGCCG
The DNA here is from genome assembly GCF_001315105.1 of Paenibacillus sp. JCM 10914. Classification (GTDB taxonomy): domain Bacteria; phylum Bacillota; class Bacilli; order Paenibacillales; family Paenibacillaceae; genus Paenibacillus_AQ. The sequence goes on from NZ_BAZR01000009.1 coordinate 128,117, forward strand.
GATATCTGGCTTTAGCGCAGATTGCCTGCGAGAAGGAGGAGTATGGGGAAGCGATCGAACTCATCGAGCGGTCCCTTGCTGCCCAGTACCGGAATTACAAAGCGCGCCATCTCAAGAGCATGATTTTAAGAAGGTTGGGACGCTTGGCTGATGCGGAGTTGTGGCTTCAGGAAACGATCAAGATGGATCCTATGGATGCGAGTGCGAGGAACGAGTTGATGATCGTATATCGTGAACAGAAGCAAGAGGAGACAAGTCAGCGTGCCTATGAATCCCTCTTGCAGCTCATGCGTGACGACCCGCACCATTATATCGTCCTTGCCCAAGACTATGCAGATGCCGGGCATTATGCAGATGCGTTAGATATCTTGCAGCGTTTAGAACGTCGCACGGGGCAGGGAGTATACCCAATGGTTCATTACTATCAGGGCAGCTACCATATGAAACGGAATGAAGTGGAAGAGGCATCAGCTATTATCGAAAGGCCGCGGAGGGCGATCCGTCATACTGCTTTCCGAATTCCGTGCATGACTATGTGACGTTGAAGCAAGCACTTGAGGTATATCCCCAGGACTCAAAGGCCTTGTACTATTTAGGAAATTTGCTGTACGACAAGAAACGTTATCAGGAAGCCATCGGCAGTTGGGAGGCTTCGGTCGCTCTGGATGACAGCTTTGCTACGCCGCATCGAAATCTGGCGCTGGCTTACTATAACAAAAACCAGGATCACGACAAAGCTTTGGCCTCCTTGCAAAAAGCGTTCTCACTTAACACGGCAGACGCAAGGGTCTTCTATGAACTGGACCAACTGTATAAGAAGCTAGGCCATGCGGCTGTTGATCGCTTGAAAGCGATGGAGGAGCACATGGAGCTCGTAGAGCTTCGTGATGACTTATATCTGGAGTACGTGACGCTGCACAATACGCTGGATCGTTACGAGGATGCAATGGCATTGATTCTGAAACGTCACTTCCATCCTTGGGAAGGCGGCGAGGGCAAGGTTCCAACCCAATACGTATTCGCTCGGGTGGAGATCGCGAAGCGTCTACTTCAGGAGAATCGCTATGAGGAAGCCGTGAACCAGCTGCTTGCAGCCAAGCAGTATCCGCTCAACATCAATGAAGGCAAGCTCACGGGCGCGCAAGAGAATAACATCGACTACTACTTGGGCTGTGCCTATGAGGGGCTTGACCGATCCGAAGAGGCTGAGACGTCCTTCTTGCGAGCATCCGAGGGTCTGGATGAGCCGACAGGCGCAATGTACTACAATGATCAGCCGCCGCACATGATCTTTTATCAAGGGGCTGCGCTTAGACGGTTGGGCAGAGAACTTGAGGCGCGAAGCCGCTTTAACAAGCTGATTGATTATGGGGAGAAGCATATATTTGAGTCGCAGAGCATTGACTATTTTGCCGTATCGCTGCCGGACTTCCTTGTGTTCGACGAGGATTTGGACCGAAGAAACGAGATTCATTGCCATTATATGATGGGGCTTGGTCATCTCGGCTTGGGTGAGCGGCAGGAGGCGGAGCAGCATTTGAAGCAGGCGCTCAAGCTGGAGCCGCATCATCAGGGGGCTGCTCAGCATCTGGAGCTTTGCGAGGCATCTATTTAAGGGATTCACACTTGATTCTCAAGGACCGTTAAGTGCGGTCCTTGAGAATTTGTGCATTCCGGGTGTTACATGGACTACAACGGAGGAGGCGTATAATCATGATTTGGAGCAAGGGGACGTTGGATGGATATGAGGTTTGGACAGGGCGTACGGCGGCTATGGAGATGGTCATGGTACCCGAACTCGGAAGCCGGGTCATCTCGCTTCGCAACCGCAGAACGGGACGAGAGTGGCTCACGCAGCCTGGCGGTAAGTTGGAAAGAAGCGAATATGCAAGTTCCTTCGGGAATCGTGACGGCAGCGGCTGGGATGAGATGTTTCCTACGATTAATCCATGCCGCTATCCTGCATTTCCATGGGAGGGCGCGGAGCTCCCGGATCATGGCGAGGTGTGGTCCATCCCCTGGGAAGCTTACTGCGCGCAAGAGCAGCTTCACTGCAGTGTGCAGGGAATCCGAATTCCTTATCAACTGCGCAAAACCTACTCTTTCCCCCGCGAGGATTGTCTGCGGATCGATTATGCTGTTCACAATCCGAGTCCGTTCCCGTTCTCATTCTTATGGGCGGCCCATCCACTGTTTCAGATTGAGGAGGGGATGGAGATTATCGTTCCAGAAGAGCTGAGGGAAATCATTGTATCGTATTCCGCCCAAGGCAGGTTGGGCGAGACCGGCGCTATCGGGAAATGGCCTAAGCCGTTGGAGGAGAGACCTGATATCCGCTTAAATCGAACCGGCAATCCTTTGGAAGCATCCGCAGAGAAATTTTATTTTACAGGCGAGCTGCCAGACGGAAGGGCTTCAATCTATGATCCGGTCGCAAGGGAAGGACTCGGCGTGCTTTTTCCTAAAGAACAGGTGCCTTATTTATCGATATGGGCGAACTACGGCGGTTATCAGGGACAGTACCATCTGGCGATTGAGCCTGCTACCGGGCTTCTCGACGATCTTTCGTATGCGATGGGACAAAGTGCGGTAGCTGAGGTACCAGCTGGCGGCACGTATACATGGCATTTAGAGATGTGCTGGATCTAAATTTCACAGGATTCTTCTTCATGCTTTATGTCATTGCTGGTATAATCTTCGGAAAAGAGAAAATAGCGGTATCGCAGCTGAAGAAGGAGAGGGAACTGAAATGAACACAACGATTGAACTTCATAACGTGACCTGGAAACGGGATCAGAAGACCGTTCTTACCGGTGTGGATTGGACTGTACGACCAGGAGAGCATTGGGCGGTGCTGGGGCTGAACGGCTCCGGGAAGACGACCATCCTGAACATGATCAACGGATATATCTGGCCGACGAGTGGCAGCGTATCGGTACTCGGCCACCCCTTCGGGACGGTGGATTTAAGAGAGCTGCGCAAATCGATAGGCTGGGTCAGTTCCTCTCTGCAGGAGAGAATTCGTCCAAGCGAATCCACGCTTGATGTCGTAATTAGCGGTAAACATGCCTCCATCGGCTTGTATCAGAAGATTGATGAAGCTGATCGGGAACAAGCGGAACAGTTGATGAAGGACTTTAATTGCTTCCATTTGCTCGGTCGTACATACGAAACCTGTTCGCAAGGGGAGAAGCAGAAGCTGCTGATCGCTCGCGGCTTAATGGCTTCGCCGAAGTTGTTGATCTTGGACGAAGCCTGCAACGGGCTTGACTTTCTGTCGAGGGAAGCACTGCTGTCGAGTATCACCGCGCTTGCAGCGAAGCCGGATGCGCCGACGCTGTTGTTCGTCACCCACCATATCGAAGAAATCCTGCCGATTTTCTCTCATTCCTTGCTCATTCGCCGGGGAAGCGTATTCGGTCAAGGAAGTTCCAAGGAGATGCTGACAAGTAGCAACCTGACTTCCTTCTTCGAGACGCCGGTGGAGGTGAGCTGGCAGAACGAACGTGCCTGGATGTCGATTCCGGATTTGAAATAAAGGGGCTCAAGCTTGTTACGATACTCATCAGAAGAGCCGCCATCTCCAGACGGATCGGCGGTGGCCATTTCTATCCAGACCCGACAAACCTGAACGGATTTTATCAGATCATTGAACGATCATTCTGTTACCTTTAAAGCGAAGGGAGGTTATTCCAATGGATTTGCTTGAAAAAATGAATGCAGCAATAAGTTATATTGAAAGCAATTTGGATGAAGAGATCGATTATGGTGAGATTGCAAAAATTGCATGCTTTTCTGAACATCACTTTAAACGAATGTTTTCGTTCATAGCGGGTATATCCTTGGCGGAATATGTTCGTAGAAGACGGCTGACCTTAGCTGCTTTTGATTTGAAGGAAAGTGACATGAGAGTGATTGATGTAGCTATAAAGTATGGCTATAATTCACCGGATTCGTTCTCAAGAGCATTTCAAACTCTACACGAAGTAGCTCCTAGTTCAGTTAAACACTCTGACGTTACATTAAAAGCTTATCCTCGGATGACCTTTCAAATCGCGATTAAAGGAGATGTAGAAATGAATTACAAGTTTGTTGAAAAAAAAGCTTTTACCGTCGTGGGGAAAAAGGAAACAGTTGCTGGTGGAGCCGAATTCAATCCGAAATTGTGGGTGCATCTCGACGAGATCGAAGAAAGTGTTAAGCCCTACGATAACACTTCGTTTCCCGGTACATTACAGATTTCCTTGACAAAAGAGAACGGGGACATCGATTACTATGTGGCGACAGCGACTACGAAGCCATGTCCCAAAGTACTTGAGCAATTGGAGATCTCTGCTCAAACATGGGCGGTATTTCAAACCATGGGAGAAATGCCAGACGCATTATTGAAGACATGGGAGCGAGTATATACCGAATGGTTCCCTACCTCTGGTTATGAATTAGCTGAAGCTCCTGAATTTGTTAGAGGCGACGATACAAACACAGAAGTTTGGGTTCCTGTTAGGAAACAGAAGTAAGTTAGAGTGGAGGGTCGTTGCGACCCTCTTTTCTTTTACATGGGAAAACTTTATGGCAACGTATTTCGGCAGTCGTGAGGGAGGTGTCCTATAAGATGAGAGGAGGAATTGGAATGCCCATTATCGGACTCGTAAGACATGGTATAACGGATTGGAATGCACAGAACAGGGCGCAGGGTCGGACAGATATTCCGCTGAACGCGGAAGGGAGGCGACAAGCTCATTGGTTAGCCCAAAGACTGATGAATGAACACTGGGATACTATCGTGACTAGCCCGTTGATTCGAGCCAGGGAGACGGCAGAGATTCTTGCCCGGGGAATACAGATGCAGAACATCATAAAGTGTACAAGTATCAGTGAAATGGACTGCGGGCTGATCGAAGGAACCACAGAGGATGAAAGATTGGCGAGATGGGGAGCAGACTGGAGGCAACAGGATTTAGGCATGGAGCATTTCGAGTTGATCGCTGCAAGGGGGACTCAGTTCCTCGAAGAAGTGTGGCGAAGCTATAGCGGACAACGTGTACTGGTTGTTAGCCATGGTGCAATAATCGGCTTGTCTCTGCAAAAGCTGTTACCTGAACGATTTGCTACGACCTACATAAATAATGCTTCATTAACCCTGCTTACGAAAGTGAGCGGTACTTGGGACTGCACATTATACAACGACACTAATCACTTGACATATTCCGATCATGTACAATGAAATCATACGAAGCCATATGGAACTTCCGCACAGCTGCGAGCGTCTGCCCAACAGATCGATGCAGCTTTTTTCTGTGTATTAATGGACCAATTAAAGTCGCGTCTATTAGTATGGGATGGTGATATGATAATGGAAGAGAAGGAGGCTGCATACGTTTAAGGTAATGGTTTGAATCATAGTCCCGTTGTAAACAAGGAGGATATGTTCATGTCAAATAACACGCCAATTCAAGAAATATCGAAAGACTCGATGTTCATTCAAGTTTATCAAGATCGTGCTTCATTAGGTGAAGCAGCAGCATCTCAGGTGGCCGGGAGAATCAAAGAGCTGCTGAGCGGACAGGATCGTGTTCGCATGATTTTTGCCGCGGCACCTTCCCAGAATGAATTTCTGCGAGCATTGATCCGTGATGAGGAGATTGACTGGCAGCGGATCGACGCTTTCCATATGGATGAATATATCGGCTTGCCGGAGGAGGCACCTCAGCGATTTGGATTGTTTCTGAAAAATGGATTGTTTGACCACGTCCGTCCCGGAGCGGTCCATTACATGGACACAACAAACACAGCGGTAGCTGAATGCGAGCGGTACGCCGCCCTGCTGAATGAAGCTCCCGTCGACATCGTCTGCATGGGAATCGGAGAGAACGGCCATATTGCCTTTAATGATCCGCCAGTAGCCGATTTTACCGATCCATTAGCGATGAAGATTGTTGAACTTGATGAAGCATGCCGCCAGCAACAAGTTAATGATGGTTGTTTCGAGACTTTGGATGATGTGCCCAGAGAAGCCCTGACGCTTACGATTCCAACGCTGTTATCAGGCCAGTATCTATACTGTATGGTGCCTGGACCTGCAAAATGTCAGGCTGTTACGGACACGATAATGGGTAATATTCATACAGAGTGTCCTGCATCCATCCTGCGCACACATGCTAATTGTACGTTGTATGTTGACGTGGAATCGTTCGATGAGAACGTTGTCAAGGTTAACGCTTGATGCAGGATAAGGAAACCATCCAGGCGATTCCCGGTAGTCATCTGGAGGGTCCTTTCCTATCGCCATAAGACGGAGCAAGAGGAACTCATGCCTTGTACCTATTATTCGGCAGCCCTCAGATCACAGAATCCGCATTGACGGCCCAATATCCTATCGTTATAATTATAATACAGGTATCGTACAACTAACTAAAATAAACTTTGATTTCTGATCAAAGTGACGAATTGGAGGGATGCAGTTTGGAGAATTGCTCATGAAAAAAAGCCCACCGTGGGGCTTTTTAAATCATGAAAACTACAAGCTATATTTGGGACTTAGCGTTGATGGATTATATCCTGCAACCTTGATGCTAGCTGATCGGCTGATTCCAGTCCAACCCAGAAGAGTGCCATCTGCCTCTCCAACTCTTCGGTATCTTCCAGATCAGGGAGCATCTCATGCAAGAAGAGGCTGCTGTCCAGCGTACTTCCGCTGAGCCCAAGTGTCTGTACGTCTTCCTTGCTTAATAGAAATTCGTTCACGCTTGGCAGTACAGACAAGAATACGTTCGATTGTCCGATCTTCATTTGCGTGTTCTCGGATAGAGCGGTGGACAGGAACTGCATGGCAAGCTCATGATTTTCACTGTCCTGCGGAATCATGAACGCATTGGCAATCAATAAGGAAGACGGATCATCACCGAAAGGCATGGAGGCAATCAATGGATCGAAACTGATTCCCCGTTGTTTCCAAGTCGATTGCTCGAAAGCGGTGGTTAATACCATTCCCGTCTTCTCCCGAATGAATACTTCCGTGTTGAGCCATGAGCTTCCCACCAGCGTGGCGATGCGTTCGCGGAACAACATATCATGAATGGCTGTTAAGGATTTCTGCAAGGATCCAGAATCATCGTCAACCTGGAAACGGATTCCGTTCCGCATGGCGATAGCGGGCCATCGGGTCATTGCGGATGACAAGGCGATTCCATATGTATCCATGATTCCATTTCCGTCTGTATCCCGGGTAAGCGCATGCGCAGCCGTGTAGAACTCCTCCAAGGACCATCCACTGCGCGGTAGAGGAGCATCAAAGCGTCTGAACATCTCCGGATTGTATGCCAGGTATATTGGTGAGAACGACACCGGGGCTGCCAGCGCGTTATCTCCACCGAAGCCTTGCAGCAGTCTTGGGTAGACCACTGCAAGCGAATCTTTGATTACAGGCTCTAGTGGCAGGAACTCGCTGCTGTTCTCTGTTTGTAGTTCGTGATACTGCTTGTCACTGACGAACAGCAGATCGGGTTTGAATCCGAGCTCGCGGCTGGTTTCAAACCAGTGATGGAACGATTGATTAGGAAGTGACATGATGCGAACATCCACATGGGGCATCCTGCGTTTGAATTCTTGTTCTATGATGGGAAGAGCGTAGTCGGCGAAATAGGAGGGTGAGGTTGCCAGAATCCGCAACGTGGTTGTCGGATTGATATCCGAAATGACCAAGTCCGGAGATACGATGGTTCCCTGCCCGACCCGTTTGACGATAAGCCCTTCTTCTTGTAGTTGATCTAATGCTTTGCGTACCGAGGTACGGCTTAACCCATAATGACGGCAAAGCTCATTCTCAGACAACAGAAATTGTCCTGGCTGGATATACCCGGTCATGATCTGATCACGGAGCGCCTTAGCTAATGTAATATAACGGAATTGTTGATCGCGTTTCATTGAACCTACACCCAATCTTATATATTAATCGGAGTACCGACTAGAATTAGCATATCGTTTTCTAAAAAACAATACAAGTATGATATTGGTATGCAATTTCGGCATGCCACACGGGAAGGATGAACGGCCTTGAAGATAGCACGTATTGGAATCTTGTGCGATAGGATGACCGCGGAACGACGTCAAGCTTACGGACAGAATTTATTTCAGAAGTATGTGGGCGAGATTTTGTCGCATGCAGGCATTCAGCATGACTGGCTTGAAGACAGTGGCACACTGGTTGATCGCGGCTACGATATCATCATTGCCGCCGTGACGGACGAGCGCGGGGAGCGTTCGCTGCTTGACTTCGTGCGGCAAGGCGGTAGGGTCATATCTTATGGTGGACTGCATTCGGCAGCCGAGGAGCTTGGATATGTAAGGTCCCAACGAATAGGTGAAGGATATGCCGAGTATGCCTTATCTCGTCCGGAGACAAGTGAGTCGGTACGGCTTCGCTTTCGAGAGCTTCGCCATGGTCATGTCATGACAAGTTAGTAACCGGTGTTGTACTGCAAGCATTAGGTTTTCTTTATACGGCTGGAGACACGACCTTGAGCGCAGGGACGCTATTGCATCAGATTCCATATGGGCTCGGCAGAATCGACCGCTGGGCGGTCAATATTCCACGTGAAGTTGTCCTGCTCCAGCAAGGAATAGAGCCTGTGCTTGAAGATGGGATACCCGCGCTGGATGGAACGGGCAAAGTCAATGAAGGCATTCTGAAGGCCGATGATGCCATTGCGCTGGATTGGCATCACGACCGAGCAAGCACGGTCAGCGGGCAGAAGCATTTTGCCGTTCCCCATGCGGATTTGTGGCGCGAATGCTTGATATCTCATCTCGTATCGGTGGCTCTCGAATTCGGAATGACGATTCCTTTCATCGGGTACTGGCCGGAGGGTGTTGACCATATGGCGATGATATCTTTTGACAGTGACCAGAATCAGGATGCGCATGCGGAAGCGACGCTTGAGTTGATGGACGAGGTTGGCGTGAAGTCTACGTGGTGCATGATCGAGCCGGGATACAGTGCACCTGTGTATGAGCGTGTGAAGGCAGCAGGCCATGAACTGGCTCTTCATTACAATGCGTTGGAGATCCAGGGGGGGCGCTGGGACTCGAAGGAGCTGGCGCGGCAGCATCAATGGTTCAGGGACGTTACCGCCATACCGAACGCGATATCCAACAAGAATCACTATACCCGCTTTGAAGGCTGGGGCGAGTTATTTGAATGGTGTGAACGTGAAGGGATTCAGGCGGACCAGACGAGAGGACCCAGCAAGCCAGGGAATGTCGGATTCCTATTCGGTACCTGCCATCCCTACTATCCGATGTCATGGTTTCAAGACGGTAACCGACTCTACGATGTATTAGAGATTGGGTTTCTGACACAGGACATGGATTTAGTCGGTTGGGCGGACAGCACCATTATCGAGCCCTTTCTTGATCAGGTTAAACGGGTAGACGGGGTTGCACATTTTCTGTTTCATCAGGTTCATATCCATCGCCAGGAGAAGGTACGGGATGCCATGCGCATGCTAGTACGTCAAGCCCGTCGGCGCGGATTTCAATTCTGGACTTGCGAGCAGATTAACGAATGGTGCAGAGCCAGGCGCATGACAGTTATCGATGGGGTGAATGAGCTTGGGGAGGTAGTTGTGCATCAGGCTCAGCCCGGAACCGTCGTATGGATACCGGTGAAGTCCGCTGAAGCAGCCGGCACAAGCGCTCAGATCAGATTCGGGCACCTGTGTCGCAAGCAGGTCGTTTCCGAACGTAAACCGTCGGCGGTATAGGACGATAAAATATCAGAGGAGGCTTTACTTATGAGTGAGTCCATAAAAAGCGTTGAGAAGCTGGCAATCCAAGGTGGACCGAAGACCAAAACAACGCCATTCGGAACTGGAAAAAGATTCGGAATGGAAGAGGTTAAGGAGCTAGTCGAAGCATTGGAGCAAAACACGCTGTTCTATCATAATGGCGACAAAGTGAAGACGTTCCTGTCTGATTTCAATAGCATATACGGTGTGGATTATAGTGTTGCTGCTTCATCGGGCACCGCTGCTATTCATATCGCCCTTGGCGCAGCCGGGGTTACGGTTGGTGACGAGGTAATCACCAGTCCGATTACGGATCAAGGCACGCTTGTCGGAATTCTGTATCAGAATGCGGTTCCCGTCTTTGCGGATCTGGACCCGCATACGTATAATTTGCTGCCGGAATCGGTGGAGGCGCGAATTACGCCGAGAACCAAAGCGATCCTCGTCGTGCATCTTGCTGGCAATCCGTGCGACATGGATGCCATCATGACCATTGCGCGCAAGCATAATCTGAAAGTGATCGAGGATTGCGCCCAGAGTTATCTGACGGAGTTCAACGGTAAGTTGGCCGGCACGATCGGAGATTACGGCTGCTTCAGCACGAATGATTTCAAGCATATCTCGACGGGGGATGGCGGAATCGTTACTGTTAACTCCGGCGATGAAGAAGATTACCGCAGAGTGCACGCTTTTGCAGACAAGAACTATCAGCGCTTTGGGGGCGCCGTGAATCGAGGGCTTAGCTATCTTGCACCCAATTACCGAATGACCGAGCTTCAAGGTGCTGTAGGTATTGCACAACTCAAGAAGCTGCGGGGAATATGCGATCGTCGGCATGCGAACGGAGAGCGGATCAGAGAAGGAATAGCAGGTGTGCCTGGCGTTCATGCACACGACATTACGAGAGATAGCTGGAGTTCATATTGGTTCTATATGCTTCGCGTCGATGAGAGCAAGTTGACCTGCACCCGTGACGAATTCTCGGCTGCGCTGGCAGCGGAAGGCATTCCGAATAGTGCGGGATATATTCCAACAACCGTATACATGAGCGAAATGTTCCAGAATAAGCAGGCCTATCTTGGCAGTCATTATCCATTTGAATTGTCTGATGCGGAATATGGGGAGGGACTGTGCCCGAATGCGGAAGAAATTCTGCGGACCGCCATTGTGCTCAGGCCCAATGAATTTTTTACCAGTGAAGATATCGAGAGCATGATTATAGCCATCCGCAAGGTAGCCTTGGCCTATGCTCGATAGAATTCCGATTCCCAAGGTGGATGGCCCCGTTCGATTCGGCGTCATCGGCCTCGGGATGATTTCAGAATTTCATCTCAAAGCGATCAACCGGATCGAGCAGGCGATTCTGCTTGGCGTAGCTAGCAGGCGAGAGGAACAGACCAAGAACATAGCGGCTGAACACGGCTGTTATGCAGCGACGGATTATCGTGAACTGCTGCGTATCAAGGAGTTGGATGTGGTCTGCGTTACGACGAGCAGCGGAAGTCACTATGAGATTGGCATGGAGGTTCTCCGCTCAGGTAAGCATCTAGTGGTCGAGAAGCCGCTTGCCATGACAGCCGAGCAAGCGAATGAACTGATCGCCACCGCCGCAGAGCGCCGTTTAATGCTCTCTGTGATCTCTCAGCGAAGGTTCGAGCCCCAGCATGGCATCATCAAGGATGTGCTGTCGCAGGGCAAGCTTGGTCGATTACTGATGGCCGAAGTGTCATGTCCCTATTATCGGAGCCAGGATTATTATGATTCGGCTGACTGGCGCGGCAGGATGGATCAGGATGGCGGTGCTTGATGAACCAAGGCATCCACTCCATCGACTTATTGCTCTGGATGATTGCATCCCCAATTGTGAAGGCGTACGGCAAAGTGGCTACACAGACTCATCGCATGGAAGCGGAAGACATGGCATTAGCTACGATTCAGAGCGAGAGCGGCGTGTTGGGGCGGATTTTTGCTTCAACCAGCATTCAACCGGGATTCCCACCCAAGCTTGCGTTATATGGTGAACAAGGTACGATTGTAGTAGAGGGCTCGGATATTACGGTCTGGTGCGTACCAGGTACGGATCGCCCACCAAGTACTTCATCCGGTACTGGTGGTGGTGTGAGCGATCCTGGCCATATTTCATGGGAACCGCATCTGCATCAGCTCACGGATATCGTTGAATCTCTTCGCCTTGGCAGAGCCCCGCTCGTAACCGGCGAGGATGGTTCAAGAGCTGTTGCGCTTATCGAGTGTATCTATCGTTCATCAGCTGCCGGACATGAGGTTGACGTTACTAGGATTGAAATAATCACAGAGTAGAGGAGCCATTGATATGACTATAACAATTGGCATGATTGGTCTGGATACGTCCCACGTTTCGATTTTTTCTAAAATGCTGCATGATCAGGAACATCCATATTATATCCCTGGCGGACGTGTAACCGCAGCCTTTCCTGGCGGATCCCCGGATTTCGAGCTAAGCATAAGCAGGGTGGAAGGGTATACGGAGGAGTTGGCTGCATGGGGTACGGAAATCATGGACAGCCCGGCGGACGTGGCGAAGAGTGTGGACGCGTGATGCTCGAAGCCGTTGATGGCAGGGCGCACCTTGCACTCTTCCGCGAGATTGCCCCGCATTGCCGGCTTGTGTTCATTGACAAGCCGTTTGCGATAACCAGTCAGGATGCCGTTGCGATCGTTAAGCTGGCGCAGAAACATCAAGTCACGATCATGAGCAGCTCGTCCCTTCGTTACGCGCAAGGGCTTCAGGATGAACTTGCGCGTGCTGGCGAGGAAGGGATTATCGGCGTCGATTGTGCCGGTCCGCTTCACCTGCAGCCCACCCAGCCGGGTTTCTTCTGGTATGGCATTCATGCAGCGAGATGCTCTATCGCGTGCTGGGTGAAGGTTGTACACAAGTGCACGTGGCGGCAACGGAGCAGCATGAAGTATTGACGGGAGTATGGCAAGACGGCCGCATCGGCACCGTTCGCGGCAATCGCGCGGGTAACGGCAGGTTCGGCATTACGATCCATCGCCAGGAGGACAGTCGATTCGTGGATCTGATGGAGCACCCCAAGCCGTATTACGCCAGCTTGCTGGATGAGGTGATGAACATGTTCGCAACCGGTAAACCGGACGTACCACTGTCTGAGACGCTGGAGATCGTTCGTTTCCTCGAAGCCGCGAACGTATCGCGCGAAACAGGGCAGGTCGTAAGACTAGCCGATGACTTTATATCGATAACGTGAATCACGGGATTGGGGGCTGTCGAGCAAAGATCTTCCTAGATCTTGCAGGGCGGCTCTTATTACTTCTTGCTGTGCATAGACGCCTCGTGTCGTGCATGAATCGTCCCATTGTTCGTAATGGAGATCCGATATAGATCACCCCGTTAGATTAATCCGGTAGATTAGATCACCAGTGAGAGAAATTCCTGCAATTATGCAGGAATTAGTGGGTCGATGATGCGATATTTACAGAAATACCTGCAAATGTGCAGGCTTTTAACTCAAACCAGGGCTAATCGGTCGAATAGGTGATAAAAAACTGCACATATGCATCCTTTTCTACTAAAGGGATAAATTTTGGTGGAAAAGCCTGCACTTTGCATCCTTTCACCTGCCCAAGGTTACATGGTACGTTGGAAACAAAAACAAGCCATAGCGGTGAGTACCACCGCTATGGCTTTTCATCTGAATAGAAATCCAGATAGCTTTTTAGAATAGAACCGGCTCCTGTTCCTGTTAATGAGGTGCTTAAAAATTAGTCGGAATGATCAATCCGCCGTTAAGGTAAGATTCAGTATGCTCATGGATCCAGGCGTCTCGAAACGTATTTTGTGCCAACCCGGTGCGAGCGTTATACTACCCAGGTCATGGAACGATGTACGTAGGGTGGAGGAGAGCAGCACATCGGTTGGGAGCTGGACATTATCGATATAAACTTGGTATGTGAGATTGCCAAGCACGCGTTCGAGCGTTACGTTGTAGGCAGATGATGAACTAGCCGGTACATAAATATCGTATTCGATGAATTGTTCGAATTCGATCTGACCATAGATGCTTCCACTGAAATAATCGTTATAGACAGATGAAGGCGTCAGATTCTTGAAGTGAATGCGTGAGGAAGTGCTTGCTGGCGTCCACGATCCGGGCGCGTATGGTATAGAAGCCGGGGCCGCCCCTGTTTGGAGTTGCGCTCCCGTCGCGCTGTCAAAAGGAAAATACAAGTTCGCAGGATAACTTAGCATACTGGATGCATGGACGTTATAATCGATCTTCAGTGAAGGGGCCATAGCTCCGATCCATTCATTGCGAAGACCGCTGCCCGAATCGGTTGCGACGTTAAGCCCTGCATTTGGCATCGTATGGATCAACCGATCAAAGTTTGCCGTTAATGTGACTTGATAAGAGATCCGATAAATTTCGCCTTGGCTCAGGGACCACGGTAAAATTATGCCCTCCTGTTCCAGTACATCGGGATCAACGCTGAGCACGATGTCGCGCGATGAGTCCAGCGTCCAATCCGTTTCCGCTGCATTCGGCGCAATGACTCTGGATATTCTGACATCCAGATTGGCAGGACGCAGCGTCTCATCCCCTAGCTGATCGAACCATTTGACATCGTGGTACGGACCCTTACCTGTTACTTGAACATACGTGACAGGGTTGATGGTTTCATTCGGCTCCGGCTCGCCGTCATAAGCCTTCAGCGCTTTCAGATGCAGGGAGCTTTGGTACCACAGTCCGCTTGCAGCCGTCGCATCGTAAGCTTCCTTCCATACGAGCTCTTCAGGTCCAACATCCACGCCGGCTTCCTTCAGATAAGCAAAAGCATGCATTGCATCCCATACCATCATAATTTCATGACTCTGGTCGAGCACAGCTCTTGTAGTGTTGAGCGGATTCTCCGCGGTATCGTAATAGAAGGCGCCATCGTATTCGTATTCTCGTGCCAGATACCAGAGTAACCCGCGCGCAAGCTCAAGCATCTTCGGGTCGTTCTTCAAGTATCCAAGCTTGGCAAGCAGATGTGCCTTGGCTGCGTTCACATTATCCGCTCCGTCTCCAAGCGGGTTGCTCGCATCATTCGGTATGCCTGTTGTGGAAGGGCCGTAGCCGAAAAAGTAGTAAGGACGGTCTTTATACAATCCATGATTGTATCCGTTTCTTGGCAGCTGGTAATATGCAAAATCGTACACAGCATCAAGCAGTGCCGGGTCATTGTTAACTTGATAGGAATGAATCAAGCGCGCACCGATTTGCGAGTTCACATGACCGTCCGGCGAGTGCTTCGGATAAGTGTAACCATACACGTTCGTCCAGTTCCAATTGAACTTGTAATCCCATCCGCCGCGGTACTGCTCATTACGTCCAGTGTCCAGCACCTTCTGCCATTCATCCGGGTAGTGAGTACGAACAAATTCGTTGTCGCCGTTTGCTTTGTATTGGGAATAAAATGCATAGTTTACCATTTGATTCGAACGATCCAGAAAAGATGAGTCTCCGGTTAATGTGTACAGAGTCGAGTTCGTTCCCGCTGTCGATTGAGCACCTCCAGGAAAATACTCGCCGCCCGTTCCACTCGGGGATACGATCGGAGAGAAGGGAATATCCCCGGCAAAAGCTCTGCCCGGATCATTCGGACCTGGCACAATGCCAACCGTTGCAGCTAGTGTAGGCAGGTTAAACTCACGAATTTTGGTGCTCGGTGCTGACCAATAGTTGAGATAATAGTATCCGTCTAAACCGAAGAAGTGACGCCTGATCAATTCGCTGCTCCATACCGACGAATCAGGACTGGTCGTGACAGCTTCCGGCACGTGCGGCCAGAATATTTCAGGTTTAATCTCGTTGGCCCATTCGTAAGAAATTTGGATGTCTGTAGCGGGTGTTCCATCCACCTTGTATAGATCAAGCCAAGGCTCAACGACAATACCGTCCCATAAGGTTTCGCCTGTACCTCCACCGGATATGAGCTCGATCTTCAGGCGAGCTGCGCCAGCCGGTTTGAACAGAACTTGCGTTAATCGTCGCCATTCACCAGAGAGGTCAAATGCCTCGGCTTCGTACGTCTCCCATTGCAGCGGGTCACTACCGCTGTCCAGCCAGGTTAGACGCACCCTGGATGAATATCCCTCTGAAGTCACCACGTTATTGTAGACAACGTTGACTTTATAGCGGCGGCTCTCAGCAAGTGGAAGCCCGGTTTGCGTCAGCGTAATCGTATCTAAAGTAGAGGCGGTTGACGTCTGCAGCGTGCCGCCAAGATCATAACCACCTGTGGTTAACCAAACGGCGTTCGCATCGACGGATCCTGGTGCCGCGTAGAAGTCCCAACCGTTTGCCGGGGTCTCCCGCTCAAAGCTGCCGTTCACGATTTGGTTCGCGATTTCTTGAAAGACGGCATTATCCACCCAGACGAGCCCATGCTGAGTCTGGATAGACATCGAAGCAGTGACAGCTTGCGGTGGTGCCGTAGCATCCAGCTCTGCTAGTGTCGCGAAACGGTCCTGCTCTTCGCGGAACAACAGGGTCGATTGTGTATGAATCGTTTGTCCGTCCGCATCCTTAAATTCAACGAACAGCGTGGCACTGCCTTCAACATAAGAAGTTCGGTATTTGAACGATGCACGGTATGTGTTAAGAGGACTAACGGGTATACTCGCTTGCGTAACCTGAGCTTGATCACCTGCGTTCGGAGCTTCCAAGCGAACGGCACTTCCCGTTAACCGGAATCCTGCAGCCGTCGAGCGCGTGGTGCTTCCGCTTCCTTGCGTCTGGAAGCTCCAGCTTGGTAACGTTGTTCCGCTCCACGTATCGAAACCGGAGTTTGACAGCAGATTCGGACCGTTGCCAGCAAGCGAGTTATCAACGATCAGAATGTCAATCGTATCTTGATCGTTCGAGGCATATTCCACGGTAAAAGACAGGATACCCAGCGGGAGTTGGGAGAGATATTGACGACTGATCGAGATGACGTCCAGGTTGACCCAGTAGTCGACACCTGCGTGAAGTGCCTCCGTACCATTGTAAATACCGGTTACGCTCTGTCCGTTCAGATCGATGGGAAGTGGAAGATTAGCTTGCTGCGAAGGTTTTTTGTCAAAGGTAAGCATTTCTGGCGGAGGTACATGCACGGACCAGGAAGCTGCATCGATATCAACGGCGCCACCGTTGCGAATATCGAATTCCAGGATGACGGATGTTGCGGTCAGCGGAGCGACGACTTGTGAGGCGTGAAGCTGATAGGAGGAGACTGCGGCTGCAGGAAGCCGTTCAACATAAGTTGGCGTAATGGCTGTGCCGTCGGCCATCCGATACGTTAGTTTAAAGTAAAGGGTCGCATTAGCTGGACTAGCCGGCTTGCGATATAAGAAGGAGACATCATAGGTTTCGCCACCTGTGACAGGAAAAGGGCCTTGACGGAGATCTGCCCGATCGCCGGTAGCAGGAGCCTTCAGTGAGATGGAACTACTGCCCTCGGCTACATCTTGGGGTGATGTGAGCTGAGTAACCGTCCCCCCTGCATCGGTATAAACTCTCCAGTCGACAGGCGCGCCATTCGTCCATGACTCGAACCCGCCGTTACTTAGCGCGTTCTCTTGGGCATAGGCTGTACCGAGTCCAGTCAGAAGCATGAGAACAACAAACCAAGCAGGCATCAGCCTTGAGGGCTTTGTCCAATGTGACCACCGTTTGTCCACGAATATTCCTCCCCTATGGAATTAGGATGTAGAATTACAGCTTAAGAATCGTTGATCCATTTTTTGTATACCTTGTTTGTCCTAAAAGGTTATCCACCTCCTTCATCAGATCCATGCATACACTACGAGGATGACCTCTAGGTTACATATGGGGAATAAAATTATATTACTTGTATCGTACCTGTTATATATATTATAGTGGAATCCTGTTTTAGGTGTAAACGTCTATGTCAGATATGTTTTGGAAGGAAAAAGATATTGTTCATCCTCAGATCGAAGCTTACAATGAGGAAGTGGGAAATCCTGAGATATGAGGTGAATATTCCAAAGTGAGTAGCGTGATCTTCGGAGAAATAACAAGAGGCATCGAATTTACAGGTGACTTGAAGCGTGACATCGAGGCGTTGTTTACAGTTCATGATGCCTTGAGTACATATGAGCATATATTGAATGTAGTGAACGAAGCCGTTCAGAAGTTCGTAGCGGATAAGCTGTCTTGGGAATCGCCAGTTCACGATGTTTTTCAGGTACAGATGCGGGCACGGATCCATGAATCCGACCTCAATGGCGCAGTACTCGTGTATTTGGATCACGTATGGGAGCAGCGACAACAGTTGAAGCTGGTTCATCCATGGTTGATCGAGGCCAGGGCAGAGTTGCGGGGCAACAAACTGAACCGGGGGTGACATAGGTATGAATAACAAAATCTTGGGTATGTTTTTTATTGGTTTGGCGGCATTTCTGTATGGAGTGCGGCATATAACGGCTGCCATATACGGATCAAGCAGCCTGTCTTGGAGCCGTGAACTGTTCGAATCGATGTTGAGTTATACGGGCAAAGGACCGCTAATCTTGAGCATCACTAGTTTGATTATCGGCATGTTCTGCTTACTTGGTCCAAGTGTTCGCAAGTGGCATGAGGCGGATTTACGACGGTCTAACTGGAATGATCTGAATACGGAGAATTCGAGCAAGGAGAATTCATAAATACATTGTTTTGACGAATCACGTATTGGTTTAAGGGGGAAGAAGTATGTACAAGGAAGAGGCTGGATTCTGGGTTCGCTTCGGTGCGGGATTGTTGGATGGGTTGATCGTCGGGGTTCCGTTAAGTATTATCGGTTATT
Organism: Paenibacillus sp. JCM 10914; assembly: GCF_001315105.1. Taxonomy (GTDB): domain Bacteria; phylum Bacillota; class Bacilli; order Paenibacillales; family Paenibacillaceae; genus Paenibacillus_AQ. The sequence continues at coordinate 146,737 of NZ_BAZR01000009.1, forward strand.
TGATTGCAGGGCAGAACTTTGACCGTGAACCGATCACGAATGTCCTGTCGATACTGTATGCTTTATTGCTACCGGTCATCTGGAAAGGATTCACCATCGGCAAAAAAATATGCGGAATTCGCATTCGCCGCGTTAACGATCATGAGCCGCCCGGGCTTGGAACCATGTTGCTTCGCAATTTCGTAGCCGCTATTATCTACGTTCTGACATTTGGCATCGGTATCATTGTCAGTTGCTTTATGGTTGCGATCCGGGAAGATCGGCGCTCCATTCACGATTTTGTCGCTGGTACGGAGGTGGTATGGGATTAATGATGATGGATTATAAGAACGGACTAAATTGTTCTGGATAATTATGATCACGATTCTGACATCCGGTTGTCTTGGTGGTGGTACAGCTGCCGATCATAATGACCAGTATGTAGCGGAAGAGCTACAGGTTGGTAAGGTGATATCTATTCCATATTCACCAGTTCTGTATACCAAAACTGCATCTGACTTCACATGGGAGTTCAGCACCGTAGAGCTCGATGAAGACACCAGACTTCGCTATGAGGAGAAAATCCCGATTGCACCCGGCGGCTACATCGTCAAGGAAACCGAACAGGAAATTTATATGATCGTTAGCGCAGGTATGATGGCTGCCACGGATGGATTCGAAATCGAATCCATTAATATGCTAGAGGAAGAATTAGGAGAAGAGCCTATATTAAATATTAAATTATCATCGGTGCAGGATGAGAGCACAAAAGATTACGCCGGTGAAGCTAGTGTTACAGCACTAATCGTTATAGCGAAGTCGGCTCTGCCAGTAGGCGAGACGATTCTTGGAGTCAGCATGACGGGAGTGAATAATTAGTTATTAGTTTTACCAAGAAAGGCTTGATGATTGATATGGACAAAACTTTGCTTCGTTCAGACATGGGATTTGGTCGAATAAAGAGAGAGCTATCCTATTTCTCGGACTCTATAATGATCATCATCTCTTTGGCCTCCAAGGAGAGTAACAAGTTCACGCGGTTACAGATCGCAGCAGTTGCAGGACATGCAGCACTGCTTCTGTTCCTTGGTCTGCACACGACACTCAGTTACGTCCTACTTAGGACCTTAACTTAAGGGGGAAGGAAGCATGAATATTGATTTTATCATTCTTCACGGTTCTCCCGGCAACGGGAAGACTACATTAAGTAGAAAACTTCATGAACAGCTTCAATCGCCATACTTCGAATTCGGCTGGATTCCGGAATTCCGCATGCGGACCCGTTCCATGCCCATCTCGCAAAGGGAGGAGGAGCAGCTGTCTTTTGAAAATCTGATCCTCGTCGCGAAGAATTACAACGCTCACGGCTACAAAAACGTCATACTTACCGATTTGGACGATGTTAGGATGCTGGACATTTCCATCGTATTGAAGGGTTTTACCTACGTCATTTTAACGCTGTATACGGATCATGACGAGGTCCTCAAGCAAAGAATTCTTACAAGAGATAATGGCAACGAGTATACAGACTGGCAGCAATCGATCAAGACGAATGCGCTCATTCGGCGAAGACCGACGCTTCCAAATGAGTATCGAATACTAAATTCGAGAGACGATGTAGACACGACACTTGCTATCATCATGGAAACTCTGGAGAAACACTTGCCTGATGATGGCGGTGATGTTTCGAATTTTAAGCGCGAGGATTTCTATAGCTATATAAGGGATGAAGGGATTTAGAGGTAGAGGGGGCTGATCAGCCCCTCTTATTTAATCAGCATGTGACGTTTGCAAGGTACATCTTTTTTGTCCCTCTAATTATGGCGCTTGTTGCCGGATTGGCGAGATTGCCAAAACCATGGATATGGCGTAGCCTTGGTTTGTTTGGTATGGTTATCGGCATGTTTTTGACGGCCATTTTATCCGCACGAATTGGATGGTTGTCCGCATTACATCCGGTGATTGCCTTAATCATGTTCTCGAGCAGTTTGAAGCTAATCCGCGAGGCTCGAACACAGACGTAGTATAAGAAAGTAGTCAAAGAACCTTTTCCAACATACAAGGCGGGATGTATAATCATAGAAGGTGCTTTGCAGTAAACGTTAAATTAAACCCAGACTTTAGATGGATCTTCTGAAGCTGGGTTTTGCCATACCTAAAATTCTAATGGAAGAGGTGTGTCGATGAATCAAATAGCTTACGTCACAGATCTGGACGGAACGTTGCTGAGAAGGGATCAGACGCTCTCGCCGTACACGATAGATGTTATGAGCCAGGCGCTGGATCAAGGTGTGATCGTTACGTATGCGACGGCGCGCGGCCATATTAGCGCACAAAAGGTGGTTTCCGCTATTCCGTGGAAATATCCGGCGATATTGTATAACGGTGCATTGATCTATGATGCTTTGAACCAAAAGGTCGTTGACGGGTATTGGCTGGATCAGGACATCTCGAACGCCATCATCGAGGCAGGACGAATACATGGAATCACACCGTTTTATTTCTCAATGGATGAGAATCAGCGTGAGCGGGTATTACATGAGGAACTACGACGTGAGGGAGAGACTGCGTTCTACTTAAGCCGTCCGAACGATCCCAGGTTTCAGCAGGTGGTTTCGCTGGACTGTCCAGTGCGCTATCGAACGCTGGCTTTAACATACATCGGTCTGCTTGATGAACTGGAACCGCTTCGGCTTGAAATAACAGAACGGTTCGGAGATCTGATTCATGCGCACATGATGCCTGATTACTACATCCCTAATCACTATTTCCTTGAATTCAGCCATGCGAAAGCGAACAAAAGTGACGGGCTCAAGTTATGGGGAACCCACATGGGAATCGAGCTAGAGCATGTCGTGGCTTTCGGAGACCACATGAATGATGTGGGTTTGATCGAAGCGGCTGGTATCGGGATTGCAGTCCGGAATGCGCATGAACATATTCAACAGTTGGCGGATCAGATTATCGATTCGAATGAAATGGACGGGGTAGCCCGATATATTCAGAAGGCGTTTGACCATAGATACCATACGACGAAAGTGTATGAGGGACATCATACATAACGATCATCTACTTGCGGGCGCGAACGTTAAGAGCCATGGGCGGGGATGTTAAAACCGGACACTCATGTCATTCAGACTACGATACGTCTTGGATTGTTGGATGCCGACCATGCAGGAGATCACGCTGTTCAAGGCATGGTTAATCAGCATGGAGTGAACTGTTACAAGGAACAGAATTGACATTGATTGATCTGCAAACGCTTTGATGGTTGACCGATGGATTTGGCAAAAGAGATCTAGGCTGTATCTTGGGAGGTTGGACTAATGAATACCATAGAAGAATCGTTTGTTCCATTTCCGATCTTGGAGACCGAGCGCACCCGTCTTCGTCCCATAACCCCTAAGGACCTTAGGGATATTTATGAGTACTGCTCGGTTCCTGAGGTCTCACAATATACGATGTGGAATACGCATCAGTCGTTAGAGGACACGAGGCGCTTCGTCGAATTTGTGCTGCATCGCTATGCGAAGCTGAAGGTGGGTCCTTGGGGGATCGAGCATAAGGAGAGCGGGACATTGATCGGAACATGCAGCTTTATCGATTGGGATAACCGTAACCAGAAAGCGGAGCTCGGGTATGTGCTGTCTAATGTGTACTGGAATCACGGCTTAATGACAGAGGTCATACGAAGGGTAATACAATTTGGCTTTGATAAGCTGCAATTGGTTCGAATCGAGGCCAAATGTCACCCTGACAACATTGGTTCCTTTAAGGTGATGGAGAAGACGGGAATGGAACTGGAGGGTAGACTCCGGAACTACTTAAAGGTTAAAGACCGTTATGAGGATATTTTGGTCTACTCCATCGTCAAATCACAATGATGGCGATACTTTACGCTCAAAGTTGACTTTGATCAGATCTGCAAATGCTGAATAAGCATGGTTCCGAAACCTGTCGTTGCGCCGGATCAGACTTGTTGTGGTGTAGTTGAAGGGAGCAGGAATCGGAAAGCTACCTAGATCGGCACATTCCCCAGAGAGCACAGAACTGGGGAGGAGAGTCACGGCAAGACCGGATCTGACGATTCCGAGCAGTGTATCGAGCGAGGAGATTTCGATCATATGGTTGAGAGGAATCCCCTCGCTAAGCAACCAGGATTCAAGCGCATTACGAAATGGACAACCTTCTGGTGATACGGCCCATTTGGCAGATATCAGATCAGGAAAAGGCACTTCCTTCGACTTCGTTAATAGTTTCACCTCATCTTGCTCCACATAATCTGCCACCAGTTTGGGTGCTGTAATGTCTCCTATTACAAATGCTCCATCAAGCTGATAATTCAGAACTTGAGAGATGAGTTCCTCCGAACTTCCTGTCCCCAGTGACAGATGAACCTCCGGGTACATGGTTTGATAATCGGATAAGGATTGTATGAAATTTACACAATGTACCGTGTCTACCACCCCAATCCGTAAAGAACCACTCGGATAGGGTGTACCCTGCACAGCTTTAACTGCTTCCTCTGACAGGTTTACAATACTGCAGGCATACTCACGAAACGTCTTACCTTTCTCTGTCAATGATACTCCGCTGGAGTGTCTGTTGAACAAATGAACTCCTAATTCACCCTCTAGCTTCCTGATCCGGGCAGTCACATTGGACTGCACATATCCAAGCTGCTCAGCGGCACGGGTTATATTACCTTCCTCAGCAATTCTCAGAAATATCCTTAAATCCGTCAGTTCCATCTGTAATCCCTCCTCATATTGTCATCATTTATATTGATGGCACAATCGATAACTATCATTATACGGTATGCCATTTTTGAATTACAATCACAACGACCAATAAATCTAGTGCAGATGGATAAGGAGTGAATCGTTTCATGAGAAAAGAATGGTGGCTTTTATTATTGGCGGGAGCACTGGAGGTTGTGTGGGTTTCGGGACTTAAGCATGCTGGAAACTGGTGGCAATGGCTGATTACACTGGTATCCATTGTATTTAGCTTTAAAGTCTTCCTAGATTCGGCTGCGAAGTTGCCAATCGGTACGGTCTATGTCATCTTTACGGGTCTAGGCACAGCAGGAACTGTCCTCGCTGAGATCGTTATTTTTGGAGAAGCTGCTAATCCGCTTAAGCTGGTTCTCATTGGTGTCCTTGCGGCCGGTGTGTTAGGACTCAAGCTAGTCACTGGTGAGGCGGATATCCGTGAGAAGGAGAGTGAAGCGTAATGGAATGGCTTGCTCTGATTGGTGCTGGATTATTTGAGGTGCTTGGGGTCATCGCGTTAAGACAAGTAACTCAAAAGAGAAGTATGAAATCCTATGTATTTCTCGTATGCTCCCTTGGATCCAGCTTCCTGTTACTTTCATATTCGATGTCATTTATTTCCATGGGAACCGCATATGCGGTGTGGACTGGAATGGGAACCGCTGGCAGTACTTTGCTTGGGATGTTTGCCTTCAAAGAGCCGAAGGAGTGGCGGCGGATTGCCTTCATCAGCCTAATATTAGCTGCAGCAATCGGCCTGAAAATGATCACATAATCGGTTCAGAGAAAATTTACCACCTTTGAAGGATTTTTGACCATTGTATAGAATTTATTTATAGTTCGATTTTTATTGAACTTATTAAGCGTTGCGTTTATATGATGTATCTATTTCGGAAAGGGTGGTTGTAACTATGAAGTTTAGTGAATATCGCTATGAGCGTCCCGATGTGAAGGAATTCGAACAGAAATTCAAAGAGCTCCTGAACGTCTTTAACTCTGCAGAGTCTTATGAAGCGCAGGATCAAGCGATGACCGGAATCAATAAACTCCGCAGCGAGATTGATACGCTCGCCCAGCTCGTTTATATCCGTCATTCCATCGACACCAACGATGAATTCTACAAGGCGGAGCAGGATTTCATTGATGAGAATGGTCCGGTTATTCAGGAATACATAACCGATTATTACCGTGCACTGGTGAATTCCAAATTTAGAAACGAACTGGAGAATAAGTGGGGACGTCAGTTGTTTCAATTGGCAGAGCTTTCGCTGAAGACCTTCAGTCCCGAGATTATCGAGGATTTGCAACTGGAGAACAAGTTGACAACCGAGTATTCGAAACTGATCGCTTCCGCTAAGATTCAGTTTGAAGGCGAAGAGCGCACGTTATCACAGTTGATCCCGTTCCAGCAATCGACGGACCGAGATATGCGTAAACGTGCAACGGAAGCTTCGAGCGGTTTCATGGCTGAGAACGAGGAACAATTAGATCGAATCTATGATGATCTGGTTAAAGTAAGAACGAAGATTGCGAAGAAGCTTGGATTCGAGAACTATGTTGAGTTGGGCTACGCCCGCATGGCCCGCACCGATTATAACGCGGAAATGGTCGCTAATTTCCGTAATCAGGTACTGGAGCACATCGTGCCGATCGCTTCGAAGCTGAAGGAACGCCAACAGCAGCGGATTGATGTGGATCAACTACTGTATTATGATGAGAATTTTGCTTTCAAATCGGGTAACGCCACACCGAAGGGAGATCCGGACTGGATCGTTAGCAATGGTGCGAAGATGTATGCAGAATTATCACCGGATACCGATAAATTCTTCACGTTTATGCAGGACAACGGATTGATGGATCTGGTTGCCAAGAAAGGTAAGCAGAGCGGTGGTTACTGTACATACATTAGCGAGTATGGCGCACCGTTTATTTTCTCCAACTTCAACGGTACTTCTGGAGATATCGACGTGCTTACGCATGAAGCGGGACATGCCTTCCAAGTGTACGAGAGCAGAGGCTTCGAGGTACCTGAATATGGTTTCCCAACACATGAGGCGTGTGAAATCCACTCGATGAGCATGGAGTTCTTCACTTGGCCTTGGATGGATCTGTTCTTCCAGGATGAGGCGGACAAATATCGTTTCGACCATCTTGCCAGCGGATTGATCTTCATCCCTTACGGCGTGACCGTGGATGAGTTCCAGCATTTTGTATACGAGAATCCGGATGCAACTCCAACGGAGCGCAAGCAAGCTTGGCGTGAGATCGAGAAGAAGTACCTTCCGCACCGCAACTATGATGACAATACGTATCTGGAACAAGGCGGTTTCTGGCATAAACAAGGCCATATTTTTAGCACGCCATTCTATTATATTGATTACACACTGGCTCAAATTTGTGCCTTCCAATTCTGGAAGAAGATGCACGGGGATCAAGACGCTGCTTGGGCATCTTATCTGCACCTGTGCCGTCAAGGCGGAAGCAAGTCGTTCACCGGTTTGGTGAAAGAGGCCGGTTTGATCTCCCCATTCGAAGACGGTTGTGTCACGTCCGTCATTGGCAGCATTGAGTCATGGTTGGACAGCGTAGATGACAAAGCTCTGTAACAATCGAATATAACTGGGATTTGAAGATGATGCAGGATGACGACTTGGGTACCAGGTCCCTCCTGCATTTTTTCGATGAACGAAATGGAGGAAGAAGATGAACATTACATACAAACCCCTTAGTGAATTGCCGATAAAGCAGGCCTCAGAGCTGTGGAACAAGTCGTTTGAGGGCTATATCGTGAATTCTTCCATGCCGCTGGATCGCTTCATTGCTCGTATAGGAAACGATGGCTTATGCATGGAACGCTCGCTCGCTTGTTATGTGGATGGACAACCGGCGGGAATCGTGATGAATGGCTTTAGGGAATATGATGGGGTCCTTATCGCGCGTAATGGTGGAACGGCAATTGCTCCGGATTATCGAGGCAAGGGTCTTGGGAAAGCATGATGGACGCCAATTCAGCTATATATGAAGAGCATGGGGTGCAGCGAGCTTATCTGGAGGCTATTAGTACGAATGAACCCGCCATTAAGTTGTATGAAAGCGTGGGCTACACCCTTGTCGACCGACTACTAATTATGGGGATGGAACAGGCGGTTATGGAGCCTATCGTGAATCATACGTCGTATAGAACGACGCGAGGGCTGGCAATCGAAGCCCAAGGCGTGCCGTTTTATTACCCGGGCGAGGTGTGGCAGACGGATATTCCGAACATGAAGGACGGCGAGAGTGTATTGGTACATGATGGCGATGACCTGGTCGGTTATGGCTTGTTCAAGCGCAGTTTTGATGAGCAGGGTAAGGTAACGGGAATTACACTATTCCGGTTTGAAGCGGCACCAGGCGCCTGGATGGCAAGTTGATTATCAACGCGGCTTTATCTGAAATCTTGCATCCGGATCAGCCAATGAAACGCTCAGCTTTTAATATCCGTTCATCAAACTCTGTCTTGGTTGAATTGCTTGATGAACTCGGTTATGTGACGACCATGGAACAAGTATTGATGGTTCGAGCGTATGATGAACAGCAGACAGTCACGGCGTCTTGAGCATGGAAAGGGTGTAGGTCTATGAACGATCATATGGGGTTGGGCTTGTATCCCGCACTATCCCAAAATATTCACTGGGGAGTCGTAACAGCACGGTTTGCCCTGGCCAACACAGACGCTGTGGATGAGGCGAAAGTGAGCAACGTGACGATCCTTCCATTCGTTGGAGAGCGTTGCGTTATTTTTCAGATTGCTGACGGTCGTTGGGAACTGCCGGGTGGTACGTTGGAGCCAGGTGAAACCTACCTGGATGGGTTAAAGCGTGAAGTGATGGAAGAACTCGGTGCAGAACTGCTCTCCTACCATCCATTCGGTTATTTTCAATGTGAATCGAGCAGCGCTCAGCCTTATCGACCGCACATCCCCCATCCGCACTTCGTCCGACTGGTCGGTTACGGTGAAGTGAAGCTTGTAGGGCAACCGCTGAATCCCGTGGATGGAGAGCAAGTGGTCGCGGTCGAAGTCGTTTCGCTCGAGACGGCGGTCCATCGCTTCGAACAACAAGAGCGATATGATATCGCGGAGCTGTACAAGCTCGCTTTTGCCATACGAGAGCAAGATAGTCGCAGGTAAGGAAGCAAGAAATGAGGGGACCAGCTTGGGTGTTGGAAGATTAGTACACGTATTTCATGATGTTTCGCGAAGTGAACGGATTGGCGCGGCAGATGATGTTACTGAACGTTTAGGCAGGAATATTGTCGTAAGTGTATACTACCCCGCGGAGACCGGGTCACAGGAACATGCCCGCGGTTATGATCAAGTGTTCTCTCCGTGTGGTGCGCAAGCTATGGAAATGCTGCAAGAAATGGGAGCTGACACGGATCTCCTGGCATCTCTCCCATCTGTTGTGTTCAACTCGGCCGAGCCGTGTGCGATGGTACATCCTTGCCCAGTTATCGTGCTTGCCCCTGCATTTGGGATCACAGGTGATATGTATACGTTTCTAGTGCAGGAATTGGTCAAGCAAGGATTGGTTGTGGTTGCAATAAGCACTGTCGGGGAATCGATGTTTACTGTGTTACCGGACGGGCAATTCCGGAGACAGGCACAAGCATTGAGAGATATCGAGAGTACAGATGGAAAACGATGGAATGATTTACTTGAGACAAGAGTTGCAGATATTTTATATGTTACAGCGAATTTGTCTGAACTGGCTCGGTACTTTCCGGATTCATTCATCCGGTACCACCAGGTAGGACTTGTAGGTCATTCGCTCGGCGGTGCCGCAGTTGTTGAAGCGTTGCAAAGGGAATCGGCAGTTCGTTTCTACGCGGCCATGCTGTTTGATCCAAGTTTTCATCTCATGGAGATGTATAACGAGCTAGGAATTGATATTCCATTGCTGCTTATGAGGCAGGAGGCTTGTACACGCGAGGAATTACAACCTTTATTTTCAGAGCAGGTGCTTGAGCCCTTCATTCAAGGTTATAAAGATCTGTACTTCGGACTAACGGGGTTTAGATCAAGTTTGAAAGTGCAGGGAGCCGGTCATATGACCTTTAGTGATATCCCGGTACTGTTTAATGAGGGTGACGTTACTGGAGTTCAACAAGTCATCAGCAGGGCAGCGATAGCCTTTGTACGTGAGTTCGTGCAGGGTCAACACTTGGCTTATCGAAATGAAATGGCTACAACTGGTTTGATTGGAGAGGTCTTGTTCGAGATCGACGCCTTAGGACATGATGATCCAGGGCAATGCTGGTCAGTACAAGCCTTCTAACCAGGACGATTAGTGTTGCTGGCCGGACCTGAGATCCGTTATTTTGAGTAATTCAAGCATTTTCTGACAATTCCCGGACACCAGATCCGTTATGCTTGCGTTTGGGGCATTATAATGGATCATTTCGCTCAAATAAGGTACCCTGTGTCCGCCAATGTTCAGATTCGGCACGAAGTATGGCAAATAAGGTATCCTATGTCCGCCAATGTTCAGATTCGGCACGAAGTATGGCAAATAAGGTATCCTATGTCCGCCACAGTTCAACTGAGCCAGCATGAATGAAATCATCGGCATCAGAATCAGTATGAACAACTATCATCGGCATAAACTCCACCATCTCTTATAGGACTGCGCACTATCACCACGATAGTGCGCAGTTCTTTCATTCGGTTGAGTATGAACCTTAGAGTTGCACATTTAGAGTAAATACTCTATATTTATATCTAGAGTATTTACTCTAAAACATGGAGGCAGGTGTATCAATGAGTTCAAGCCGGACGAAAGACCATATCATTCATACGGCCATCCAGTTATTTAATGAATATGGCACAGGGGCAATTTCCACGAATACAATCGCTCAAGCGGCGGGGATCAGCCCTGGTAATCTGTATTATCACTACCACAATAAAGAAGATATCATCCGAGCGATCCTCGATGTGATGGTAAAGGATTGGGATTCCGTGTGGATAACGCCCAAGGACGATTGGAGCCCATCTGTAGAAGATTTAAAGTGGATTATTCGGATTAATCTTCAGCTACAGCTCAAGTACCGATTCTTTTATCGCGAGCTGATCATTCTTATCAAGCAGACCCGACGCTTCAGCAGTTGCATGAACAGATCCAGAAGGATCGCATGCAGGAGCAGCAGGCTTTTTTTCTGAAATTCGTGAACGCGGGTGTGATCCACTTAGATCGACCTTCTGAAATGGAGTCCTTATTGACATCATGCTGGATCATAAGCAATTACTGGCTGTCCTTTCTCGAGAGCAGCGGTATGCCGACGGATGAGAGTCAGGTTGAACGTGGTATCGAGTTGATCCTGACCATACTCAAGCCTTATCTGACGGAGTCGAAATAGAACATGTATGGGAAGGAATGTGAACTAAATATATGGTTAGAACAAGTAGAAGAGAGTTTTTGAAGAAAGCCGGTGCGTCCTTACTTGCTGTGTCATTCGGTGGATTGATATGGAGGGCAGTTGACCAGGGAGTCTTCAGTACAGGTAAAGGTCCAGCCTATGAGTTGTGGTCAGAGGATGAAACTTCAACGTTATCTGATCCCATGGCCATGATTCAAGCAGCAACCCTCGCCTCGAATCCCCATAACAGCCAGCCTTGGCTATTCCGGGTTCGCGAGACATCCATCGAGATGTATGCGGATACGACCAGGAACCTGGGAACCATGGATCCGCTTCTAAGAGAAATGCACATGGGTCTCGGTTGTGCTTTGGAGAATATGGTGCTGACGGCAGCGGCCAGAGGATACCGCACTGAAATTCGTTATTTTCCGAAATCATCGGATAGGAGTTATATCGCCAGGGTAGACTTGGCACCAGGTACGATCGAGAGCTCACCGCTACAGCAAGTCATTTCTCAGCGTCATACCCATCGCGGTGCTTATGACACCGAACAAGCACTGCGTCCAGAACTACTGCAGCAGTTGCATGACACAGGTCTCGATAAATCTGAACGGAGCGTAAATTTGATTTGGCTAACGACAGAAGAAGCCAAACGCAGGACAGGGGAGCTTGTCATTTCCTCAACCGAAGCAATCATTGCCGACGCGGAAATGAGTCATGATAGTAACCGCTGGTTCCGCGGAGATTGGGATGATCTGCAGGCTCACCGGGATGGACTGACGTTGGACGCACAGGGAGGTGCAGCATGGATTCGTGCGGCTGGCAAAATGCTTCCGAACGTGTCGCATGACAGTGCCAATCAATTCTGGTTGAAATCCACGCGCCAGACCCATGTTCATACAGCGGGCGCGTATGGTCTGATCACCGTTCCAGATCTGAAGAACCCAGAAGACAGAGTGAAGGCCGGACGGGTATGGCAGAGAATTCACTTGAAGGGCACGGTGGAGGGATTAGCCATGCATCCCTTAAATCAACCGATGGAGATGAGAGATCGCGAACTGCATTTACATAATCTTACTCGTCCATTCGGGCAACAGCTTGAACAATTAACGGATCAAGCAGGGGAGGAAGCGATATTTCTGTTCCGTATCGGTTATCCGATGACCTCGGTGCATCCGAGTCCCAGAAGAGCCCTCGAAGATGTGTTGATCTAAGCTATATCTTTTTGCTGCCTATTCCTTTCCCCAATCCTATGGCACAATAGGTGCAACACATTAAAGCGAAGGAGAATGGCATAATGATCTTTCACATTATATCCAGCTCGGAGTGGGCCGTGGTACGAACACAAGGCGTGTACCAGCCGGACAGCTTGGCAACGGACAAGTTTATTCATTGCTCAACCGAGGTTCAGGTGTCAGAAGTAGCTAATACCTTTTATAATGGCAAGGTTGATCTATTAGTGCTCGAGATTTCAGAAGAGCAGGTTGAAGCAGAGGTTGTGTACGAGGATTTGTATGGACTTAACCAATTATTCCCCCATATTTATGGTCGTCTTAATCTGAACGCGATCCAGAAGGTATATCGCTTGGAGCCGGATGATAAGGGGGGATTCTCGTTTGAGCGACAACGGTTGAAGGAGGTTGCCAACGGATGATACTCGAAGTAGCTATTCTGAACGTGAAGCCAGGAATGAACCTGGAATTTGAGTCAAGCTTTGCGAAGGCGTCCCATATTATCGCGGGCATGAACGGTTATATCCAGCATGAGCTCAAACGCTGCATCGAAGCTGATCACCAGTATATTCTGTTGGTTCAGTGGGAGAAGCTCGAGGACCATACGGTGGGCTTTCGTCAATCCCCCGAATATCAGGATTGGAAAAAACTGCTGCACCATTTCTACGACCCGTTTCCAACCGTCGAACATTACGCCGATCTCTAAGTTGAATCCATGGAGCAAGCGCTAATCGGAGGTTTTGAACCCGAACATCCAACGATGGTACAGACGCTGCACATCAGCAACTCGTACGTTTATGCGAAGCGAAAAAGTAATTTCATCTGACAGGGGAACTCCCGTGCGAGATCATGAATCGACTACACCAGAAATATCAGGACTATGAGCAGTGCTTTAGGCAGGTTCAGCCTATTTGTTTCCTCGACGATATTACGATCAAGAATGTGATGATTCATGCGGGAGAACTGCAAGGCATCATCGATCTGGATTGGGTCTGTTACGGTGACCCCTTCTATATGCTGGCCCTGACGCAGACGGCGATCGTATCCGATATTGGCATTGCGGGCATGCCTTATATTGAAGCGCTATGCAGCGAATGAGGTTTGAGCGAAGAGCAGCGTGAACGGGTTGATTTCTATTCGATCATTCACGGCATGCAATTTATCGGTTTCCATAAGCAGGAGTCCAATGATATTTGTAAACAACGCGTAGTCGCATTTATGAACGAAACCCTGCGTGGATAAATAGAGCATTGGAGGAGAATGAGTGATTGCATCCCCTTCCAATGCTCTTTCACTATGCAGCCTCGTTATCGCGAAAAACCAACTCTCGGTTTATCCCGTTCCTTCGTATCCACACTGACGTAACGAATCGCGGATATCGGAATGTACAGCATCTCATATTCATCCTGGTAGAGGATGAATTGGTCGCCTACTTCTTCGAGCGTGCCGTTCTGAATATAGTTTCCATCCACGAAATAAACCGCGACCCGCTGCTTCTCTAACCTTTTCAGCATTCTGCGCTCACTCCTTCAATATTGGTTCATGCGTCCACTGATCACAACTTCGTGACGATTTCATCAATGATCCCGTACTCCAGCGCCTCCTCGGCCGACATGAAGTAATCGCGGTCGATGTCGCGTTCAACCCGCTCAATCGGCTGGCCGGAGCGCTCGGATATGATCTGTGTCAGCTTCTCACGGGTTTTCATAATGCGCTTGGCCGTAATTGCAATATCACTGGCTTGACCCTGGACCCCTCCGAGCGGTTGGTGGATCATCACCTCACTGTTGGGGAGCGCCAGGCGCTTTCCTTTCGCTCCGGCAACCAGCAATATGGCTCCATAGGAAGCGGCCATTCCGGTACATATGGTGTTCACTTGAGGTTTGATGATCTGCATGGTATCGTAGATGCCAAAGCCCGCACTTACGGAACCCCCTGGGCTGTTGATGTACATATGAATGTCCTTATCGGGATCTTCTGCCGCCAGGAACAGCAACTGTGCGATAATGCTGTTGGCCATGCCATCTTCTATGGCGGTTCCTACAAATACAATCCGATCCTTGAGCAAGCGCGAATAAATGTCGTACGACCGTTCCCCGCGACTGGTCTGCTCAACAACATATGGGATGATACTCATACTTGCATACCTCCGGTTTCCTAGGATATTTCTTGTTACAGCATGTAAACGAACGAAGGAGCCCAAAGGATACGGAATTCCTGTCAGCAAAATAATGGCGCTGCAAGCGTAACGCTTTCCCTCGCTCACTCGTTTACGAAGTAGATGATGTATTGATTATGGCTAAGTAAAGGAGTTGGTTCTCGATGACCCTCGATCGGTGGAGTGTCGTTCCTGCATCGCCACAACTTGGTTTGGAGGAACTGAATGCATTATTGCACAGATATTGCCTATCACTGACCAGCTCCGAATGGGATTCTGAGGACCTGGTGCAAGATACTTGGTTGAAGGCGTTGGAATACACTCAGGATCGGTCTCATCCGAATCCGGAAGCACTGTTGCTGCGAGTCGCGAAGAATACGTGGATCGACCGTGCTCGAAGGGAGCAGTTATATAGAAGAATCTTGGATGAGAAGCTGGAACAAAGACCCATGGAGAAGCGGCTAATGAAGCTGGCCGCTTCCAGCTTGAACTGGCATTTCATTGGTTACAGCAGCAATTGTCCCCGCTGCAACGAACGGTACTGCTGCTGCGCGACGTCTTCGATTACTCGGTCTCGGAGACGGCTGTCATGCTGCGTACAACCGATGGAGCGGTGAAAGCAGCCCTGCATCGGGCGCATAAGGTGCTGAAGTCCAAGCACTGGGCGGACGAGGAACTTGCACTCATCATGCCGGAGGATGAGGACGCCGTTTTGAATCTTCAGGCCTTGGCAGAAGCTTATCAATCCGGTGATGTGGAGGCTGTCGTTCGACTTATGCAGGGCAATACAGACGAAGTGTCAGCGATTGGCATCATGGCACCCGTACAGATGCAGTCCATTTCATCAACGAATAATCTGGACATGAGAATGAGCGCCTAATGCGCTATATGCAGTTATTTTTCTTTATTTTATAATGAAGAGAAATAGCTGCTTTTTTAATGACATGGCAGACTGGAAACGAGAGGACACCATACATGCTTCGAGAAGTTAAAATGTATACGATGTGCATGATCCAAGATGGCAACAAGGTGTTATTAATAAACAGGCCGGAAAGTAAAGGCTCTCCGGGCTATATCGCTCCTGGGGGGAAGGTGGATTTTCCGGAAAGTATCGTAAATGGGGCGATCCGGGAAGTACAGGAGGAGACCGGATTAAGAGTCAAGGACATTGTTTATAAAGGGCTGGAAGAATCATGTGAGCCCGTGACAGGTGAGCGGAGCATGGTCTTCAATTATTTGGCTACATCCTATGAAGGTGAACTATTGGAGCAACCACCGGAGGGGGAGCTTGTATGGGTTGACATCGTAGAGGCCATGAATCTGCCGATGCAGGATTGGTTTAAACGCAGGTTTCCGCTGTTCTTCAAGGAAGGTACCTTTGAATTAAGCGAGATTTGGAACGAAGCCACGGGGAATATCCTGGAAGAGACCGTTATGTTTTACCCGACAAAATGATACACGTTAATCATTTATAAATGAAAGGAGATCCAAATGATGAACATTCAAGCTATGAATCATCTTTGTTTTTCCGTCTCTGACTTGGATTCCTCCATCCATTTTTATCAGGAAGTATTTGGTGCGAAACTGCTGGTTAAAGGGAGAAAGCTTGCTTATTTTGATCTTAATGGGCTTTGGCTGGCATTAAATCAAGAGGATATTGACAGGATAGCAGTAGTCAGGAGCTATACGCACATTGCTTTCACAATCGATGCTGGGGATTACGAGTCCATTTTATCAAAGCTCCAGTCGTTAAACGTAGAAATACTGCCAGGACGTTCACGTGATGAACGAGATAAGAAGTCGATTTATTTCCTCGATCCGGATGGTCATATGTTCGAATTTCATACGGGAGGTCTGAATGATCGGCTCGAGTATTATAGAGCAGACAAAGATCATATGGTGTTCTATGAATGATCCCAAGCGAACGGACAGAGGTGCGATAATGAATCTTGCCAACAAAATAACGATGGCCAGAATGATGCTCATCCCGCTCTTTATTCTGTTCTTCGCCGAGTATCCGGCTTGGCTGATCGAGCGCAGCGCATTCTTCGAGTATATTCAGGCATACGGCAGGTACTGGGCATTGGCGATCTTCATACTCGCTTCGGCCACGGATAAGCTGGACGCTATGTCGCCAGAAGATACAACCAGATTACGAATCTGGGTAAACTGCTAGACCCGCTTGCGGACAAGCTGCTGATCTCGGTGGCTTTAATCATGATGGTTCAGACGGGGCTGGTCGCAACCTGGATCGCAGTTGTCATCATCGCCAGGGAGTTTGTCATTACGGGACTTCGCATGGTTGCATCGGAGCAAGGAGTTGCGCTGGCAGCCGATAACCTCGGCAAGTGGAAGATGGTGCTGCAAGTGGTGGCCATTGCCGCTGTACTATGGGATAACTACCCGTTCCAATTTATCACGTTCATTCAGATGGATGAGCTATTAATGCTTGCGGCAGTTGCCTTGACGATCTATTCGGGAGTTCATTATTTGCTGAACAACTACAGACTCATAAAAATGAGTTAATAAGGCGGTGTTCATCCTACTTTGTACCCAATTTGTCCTCGAAAGGTAACGAATGAAACCAGGACGGTCGATATAACAGTTAGTCTGGTAAAAAGCCTGTGAGACATAAGGTACAAAGGAGAGAAATGAATGAGCGTAAACAGAAAGACAACGAAGGTTTTCCTTGTCGTTGTGATGATGTTGGCGATGGTTTTTCCAACCAGCGTATTCGCCGCCTCCGGGGATGTAACGTCAATTGAATTTGATACGAATGACACTAAGATTTATTTAACCGTGAATGAAACGACAGAGCAGCTGCGCGTGCTGGCTAACATTGAAGGTTCGACTACCAAGAAGGATGTGACCAACGAGACGACGTGGACATCCTCCAATACGCGAGTCGTTAAGGTTGACGGCGGGCTTCTTACGCCGCTGGAGAAGGGCACGGCCCGTATTACTGCTAGGCACAAAGGCGCCATCAAAACCATCGATGTAGATGTGAGATTCGCCATCGACGAATTTAAATTGGATCAGCCGGATAAGGTGGAGCATAAGCTCGGGACCGAAGGACTGACAGTGAAAGCGTTGGCAGATGGTACGAATGATGTAACCACAGAAGCCAAATGGAGCACGTCCGATGACAGTGTGGTCAAAGTCAGCAAGGGGGAATTGACCCTTGCCGGTCTGGGTACGGCAACGATTACAGCCGAGTACAAAGGCCTTAAAGCTTCTTATACCGTTAAGGTTATCGCTCCTTATCAGAAACTGGCGATCGTCCCTGGTGAGGATCAAGAGTTGTTGGTTGGCGATGCACCAATTGAGTTGAAGGTATATGCCAAACAATCCGAATCGGATACCGGACAAGGCACAGATGTGACGGACAAGGTGGAACTGAAATCCTCTAGCACGGCTGTTGCCGTTATTGAAGACGGGAAGCTGAAGCCGGTTGCGCTTGGTAAATCAACGATCAGCGTGAGTTATCTGGGCACAACAGCTACGCTTGATGTATATGTGCGTAATCCGTATGAAGCATTGATTCTGGATCAATCGGATTTTGTGAAGAATCCGGTAATGTTCATGAATGATTCGGTCACGATTAAGACCAAGGTTCGAAACGCTGCGTCGCAGTCGATTGAAGTCAACGGTGAATGGACTTCGTCCAATCCGCTGGCGGTCACTGTGAATGGCGGCGTCATTACAGCAAGATCAGCCGGAACGTCTACGGTTAAAGTTAGCTATCTTGGAATAAGCAAGGAGTTTACGGTTACGGTTCATCCAACCGTAACGAAGTTCGAAGCGGCTGAAACGGAAATCGATGTGTTAAAAGGCGAGAACAAAGCATTTCCGAAAGTTACGGGAACCTTGCTCGATGACGAGGAGAAAGATTTCACCAGCTCGGTGGTGTGGACGACAAGCGATGAGAATGTCGTAACGACTGATGATGGGAAAATCAAAGCGATCGATGCAGGTGTCGCCACGATTACTGGGAAAATCGGCTCCAGAGAAGTCGCTACCGTGGAAGTGACGGTTAACGAGAAGGTACTTGTGCTCCTTCCGGATGCGGAAGAGTTTCAATTGGTCATCGGCAAAACGCTGCCGCTGCCAAGCGTAACGGCTGTTTTCGAAGATGGCGAGGAGAAAGATGTGTCATCGCTTGTCAAATGGTCGCTTACCGGTTCGGCAGCCGTCATTAGAGACGGTTCGATGAGGGGTCTGGTTAAAGGCTCAACTACGCTAAAGGGCACTTACCTGAACAAAGACGTGAAGATTCCCGTTGTCGTAGAACAAGAAATCGTGAAGATTGTGGTGGACCCAGTAACAATTGATCTGAATATCAAGAAATCCAAAACGATTAAAGCAACAGGATACTACAGTAATGGCAAGACGGTCGCACTTTCATCCAAGATGAACTGGACTTCCTCGGATACCGCGATCGTGACAGCAGCCAGAACGTCGGTGAAAGCCGTTGCGGAAGGTACAGCTACTGTTACCGGCTCTTATCAAGGCAAGGAAGTGAGCATTAAGGTCAATGTTGTTCCGAGGATGACGAAGCTGACTGCGAGCGACAAGCGACTGGATCTGAAGCCGGGCGATATTAAGACGGTCACCGTAACGGCGGAATTTGATACAGGCGCGAAGACGAGTGTCGGAAGCAGTGCAACATGGACAACGAGCAACTCCAGTGTGGCCAAGGTTACCAATGGTCGGATTGAAGCTCTTTCCAAAGGGACTGCTCGCATCAAAGGGCAATACAATTCCAAGACCGTGAGCATCACGGTTTATGTAAAATAGAGAATTTAATGAACAAGAACCTTCATCATCCCCTTACTAGGCGGATATGAAGGTTCTTGTTCTTGTTAACGGTTATGGTTTGATGAACCATGAGAGCAGATGCCCGTTGTAAACGTCTAACCAGCGAACCTGAAAGTCGGAGGAATGAGCAAGGACATACATTTCATCTATCGAATAGTATCTAATCTCGGCATCTATAAACGTATCGCCAGGTTTGTAGTAGGGCATTTCCTCAAGCCTTGGATAGGCATGATCCGGCGCAAAATGCCGCTTCCACGGAGTTGAGATGAGTAGGCTGCCACCCGGCATAAGTCGCTCGTTGATCTTTCTTAGCACGGGAATCGGGTTATAGTTCATATGCTCCAGCACTTCGGTAAATAGGATGATGTCATATATATCGTGACCGGGGAGGGGATCCGCTTCGACGTTACAAAGACTGAAGGACAGGCCGTAATCGGCTTCAAGCTCACGCGACCAGTAATCTGGCATCATGTCCAGGCCGAACCCTCTTGCCCCTGTCAGAACACTGTACATCAGCAGCGTCCCATAAGCGGAACCGATATCAAGTACCTTGCTTCCCTTAACGGTAAGCAAAGAATCGAGAATGGGGAGTAGTGGCAGCCAATATGTCGTTTCTTCTGCTCGGTAAGCTGACAAATAGTGGCTGTGCTCTCGTCGGTCATGATATGTGGAGATGATCGCTTGTGCACGCTTTAGTCGTTCCTCTGAACTAAGCTCCTGATCTTTAGGGAGATTGGATCTGGCAATAGACAAAGACGACGCATCCTTGGGTTGACCTACGCTGACAAGCAGATAACCGGGCACTTGCCGCTGCTCCTGCTCATCCAAGCTATGATACCAAGCGGTCAGCCACTGTTTGACGCTGGCGGAGTTCTCGATGAAATCCAGGAAATCCAGACTGTTAAGAAAGCCAATGCTGTGCTCTTCGATGAGTGTCAGACCGCTCCGTTCAAATTCATCCTGCAGTGAGGTTATCGGATATTCGGTTCCGTACATCCAGGTTTCCAGTTCTTCGCCAGCTTCCTTTCCGGCACGATATGGCAGACAGAGGGCGTAAGGAGTAAGAACGACCACAATCCCGTCCGGCTTGGTAACTCTTCTCATTTCTTTCAGGATGACGACCCGCTCATCCTCTTCGAAGTGCTCCAGCACGCCAGCATTCCAGGTCAGGTCGAAATGTTGATCCGGCAGCAGCATATTCTGGATATCCGAAAGGATGAAGGTGGCGGGCAGATTCGTTTGATGAAAGGCACTTCTACTATTTTCCAGTGCATTCTGAGAATAATCGACAAGAGTCACCTTCGCACGCTCAGCCGCAAGGCGCAGTGAGATTTTTCCCGTGCCTGAGCCGGCCTCAACGATCTCTTTCCCTTGTACTTCACCCGTAATTTGCACGATCTTCTCATAGATCGTCTGGCTTAGTGAATCCCAGTCGTAGGATACTTCATGAGACCAGAGCCGATCCCATATCTGCTTCTGCTGCTCACTCTTTAGCATGTCGATCGTTCACTCCCTCGTAGTCGGCAATATATTTGTCGTGCAGGTAACGAAACCAATCGGATTCACCGTGTATCCGTAGCAGTTCGTTGATACCATACACCCCGTACTGCCTGAATAAACCTTCTTCATTTCTGGCAAAATCGATATGTTTATCAGGTAGTGACATCCGTTGGGCCATGGTGGTGTGGAACACCCAAGATTCAAGACAGCATTTGGGCCGCCACGCCGTACGTGTTCCCATGTAGTAGCGCATACCAAGAAGTAGACTGTCATCCTCATATCCTTGTTTGCCTGATAGGAATCGGGTGTCATAACCACCAATTTGGCGCAATACGGAGGCTTGATGTATAACCGGGTGCACGAAGCCCTGGGCAATGTCCTCTCGTGATAAGTGTTGCAGTGTACGGATGAGCTCATCTGGATCGTCAGGCAGCGTTATGAATTCTTGGAGAGGCTGCAGCTCTCCGCTGGCCGTTAGTATGCCTGGAGACACCATGGGTTCTCCAGAACGTTCAAGATAGGCAAGCAGCGGTTCATACCAGTTAGGTGGAAATATCATATCAACATGAATTTCTGAGATATACTCCACATCAGGATACTGTGTCCATATGTACTCGAAGCAGGCTTGTCTAGCAGCCGCAATACCCACATTCTGTCCACTTCCTAAGAGCGTACCTATGATTTCCCTCGCATCCAGCCATACTTGCAATTCTTCGTGCGTCAGGCAGCCTTGATTATAAATAACGATCATCGATTCATCAGATTTTCTGAGTGAATCTAATGCAAGGGTTGCCATTTGCAGGTCGCTCTCGCGTGAGCTCTCCCGGATGAATAAGGGAAGGGAATGAATGATTCTTACCATGATCCACCTCCTTGCTGAATCGTTATTCTTGCCATTTCTTCAGTACGGGTGCTGCATCCAATATGGATTGATATTGTTCACGCCAGCCATAAGCAGCCTCAGGGTCAAGTTTGTGGTATCGATCGGATTTCTCTTGTCGATATTCAATTCTGGACCAGCCGTAATGCTTCAGACGCAAAGGGGATAGCTGATGCGGCAGCTCGAATACATTCGCCGGGAACCGTCCACAATGCTGGGCTGATTCATTCCAGGTATAGACCATCCCGGTACGATAACGAAGAAGGAACGGTCTGTAGTAATGATGGGCGTTCCAATACTCGTCTTCCCGGTAATGCGTTTCATCCCAGAAATCGTATAGGCGAAAACAATACATATCATGTTCGCTTTGCTGCAACAAGGCGGGCAGGGCAGTGGCGAACCCATCTTCAAACCACTCATCCGCATCCAGGTTAAGAATCCATTCGGGATGTACGTGCAAGGTTTCCCGCCATTGTTGTTGGCGCAATTCGATCTCGTTATGAAATTTGGATTGCGAATTACTGATCAACCGGACCGGGATGCCTTTTAATACCTCCATACATATATCGATGGTATTGTCGGTACTTCCATCGTCGATAATCACGGCTTGATCAATATACTGGCGATGCTGTTCCAAGGCTTGGCGGAGATGGCGGTTACCTTCATTTTTTACAACCATGGACAGCGTTAGCGAAGGACGAGGGGTAGTCCCTTGATGCACGATGCAATGAAGAGCATTATCCGTCTGTCGCTCCAGTTGCGTTAGCGAAAGTTCGGGCATGGAGGATTTCAAATCTGTCGCTTGCATAAACAGCCCGGCATTATGAAGATCTTCATCACGATACACGTGATAGGCCGGATAATGCGTATCCACATATAGAGTGAAACCTAATGCAACGGCACGTAAGCTGAAATGCCGGTCTTCACCCCAGAAGGACAGATTATAGATCGGTTTGTAATTGACTCCTCGTACCAGCGCTCGGCGGCTGATTAATGTGCATGCCCCCAGCCCCCCAACTTCGTAGACGCCTGGCTCAATTAATTGTTGAACGAACTGCTGATAGCGCTCTTCCTGCTGCTCCGCGTCCAGAATCTCACCTCTTGCCTGCTGCCACTGGGTATATTCGTCTTTGAGCCAGACTTGCGGTTGTGGGCGGGATTCAGGCTGCCAGCGTGTCCAGAAAATCTCAGAAATGATATCCTTGTCTGACTCGATAAGAGATTTCAAAGTACGGGGATCCAATAATAAATCCGAATCAATCAGGAATACATAATCAAAACGCAGGTCTAAAGCATACTGCATGATGTGGTTTTTATAATCCGCGACTTTCCAGACCAACGTCTCATTCCAGTAATGGGTGATGTCGTTACGAACATATTCGTCAGTATGGACGGTGTTGTGGATAACAACCCGCTGCCCCTTGTTAACAAAGGCGTTCAGCATTTCCTTAGAAGCTTCGTTCTCATTGTCATCGATGAAATAGTAGCTCAGTTCGAGATTGTCTTGTTCCAGACGAAGTAAAGAATTGAGAAAATGATTCAATATCTCAGGTCTTTGCCTGATAGGACTGCCGATCAGAATCCGAATTCGCGCTGCGGTCATGATAGGCTCCGCCTTGTCTCAGCTTCTTCAAGCTCTTCCAGTTTGGCTTGGAAGTAGGATTGATTTGCCAACATGGTTTCATCACCGGGGCGATAGGTCAGTGCAGTTTCATTATGCGAATTAGCCAGTGCATGCGCTCCGATCCGGTCATAGCATACCGCTAATTGCAGATTCGGTAGCCACGTGGAGAAGGATGGGTTATGGAATCCCATATAATCCACAGGTAATTCCAGCTCTGTTGCAAGTTTATACCAGAATATAGCATTGTCATATTGCCCAAGCTCCAAGAAGCGATATCCGATTCGGCAGCAAAATTCGGCACGTGGGGCGGCGAACTGCAAGGAACGAATGGATGCCAGGAAAGCAGCCTGATCGTCACCAAGCACATGATAGCAATCCGCTAATCTGCTGCATGCCGTGAGAATGTCCTCGATCCAACCTTTTCCGGTAAGTAAGAACTTCTCATAATACCGGATGGCCTTCTCGTGTTGACTGTGATCCTTTAATTCATTGGCAAAGTAAAATAAATCCCTCGGTGTGAACTCTTCGCCCGCCAGTTCGCGTTTTTCGTAAATTCTCAAGTTTCGGCCGGTATCCGGGTCGACATCCAGACTAAGATGAGTCACGGCAACATCGCTGTTCGTGATATTCCCGTGAACCTCCAGATATTCGTGAACAGGTCCGATCCAGTGGAAGTTCTTGCTTCGCTTAACCAGACGGTTACGTCGCAAGCTAAATGTCACATTACCGTATTCATCCGAGCTTAGATTATATAACATGGTTACCGAATCAATGTCCGAAGGAAGTGATTCTTTCAGTTCGCTTAACTTGTGTTGATCCGATTCTAGCAATACATCGTCTGCATCCAGCCAAAGAATATACTCCTTCGTTGCTTTGCTGAATGCGTAATTGCGGGCAGCGGCAAAATCATCAATCCATGTGAAATCATAGATGGAGTCCGTATAAGTTTGTACGATGGATTTGGTTCGGTCCGTGGAGCCTGTGTCAACGATAATAATTTCATCAACGAGGCTGGCAATGGTTGACAGACAGCGGTTGATAACTCGCTCTTCATTCTTAACGATCATACATAAGCTAATTGTAATCAATGAAAATACCTCCATTTTCAGGTGGATGTTTAAGAATATGATAGATATATATTCAAGTTATGATCTGAAATGAACCGATGATGGGACATAAATTGAAGAAATTAACAATGATTCACGAATAATGACCGTAAGAAATCAATATGAATGTAATGAATAAATGGGAATGCAGGATTCAAACCAATTGATAATTCAGGTGCAGTCTCGTGTGCACAAGGAGGGACTATAAGATGAGCATGCCGCAAATTCCCGAAGAGAACTTTAGACCGACAGAAGAAGAGGTTGTTATCGATCTATTGAAGTCCATCGCGATGGAAGAGAATGCGATTGCGCATTTACTGCACGCGGAGGCAGATAAAATTCAAGCTTTTGTAGGAAAAAAACGCTTATCATATGAACCATCATGCGCAGAAGTGTTAAAGCTGAGTGATCAGGTTTCCAAACTGCTGGAAGTGATCGTGATGAAGGAATGGTTGCTGCTGCGAAAGCTAGAAAATGTCATGGAGATTCAGGATCGGAGACATTGCGATGAATACGAGGAATGATAGAGTAGAGAACCGGGCTGAGAACGCGATAAGTCGTGTTTTTGCCGAGGAGATGGCACCTTCCCTATTGTCCCTGAATGAGTCTTTCGAGCAATTGCTAGAATCCTGGCATGAGATGCTCCAGCTTATATCTTCGAAGGAGGGGTTGAATCCGCGCTTACATACATATGCTCATATCATTGCGCAATTCCTTTATTTGTATCATGAAAAGATGAGCATAACGATGGAATGGCTGGATCAGGACGACAAGCTTACATGGGTTCCAGTCAAAATACATATGATCCGAAGCTCTAAGCAGTTACAGGATAAGATGGGCCGATACGTGCTTCGCTCAAATCCATCCTCCATACGAGACGGATTCATTAAGATTACGCAGGAACCCAGCACTGCACCATATCCTCTATTGTTAATAAAGAACCCCAAATCCAAATCAGGACCGAGACAATCTAAGCGTAAGGGGTGATCTGGATTGGTTGATGAAGATGCTTTTGGTAATTTTCCTGAGGGATCAATGAATGTCAGTGAGAGCAATATTCGACTGTTACTCTCAGCTATAGCTCTTGAAGAAATAGCTCTAGCTCATATTGTGAATAGTGAAGCGGAGAAGATTCAGTATGTCGTCGGAACGTTACAACCTTGCTTAGAGCCAATGGAAAATATAGCGGCTCATGATCTGCTTGCCGTAAATCATTCGGTATGTCAGTTGATGGAGGATGTGCTGCTTAGGGAAGTCATGCTGCAAATGAGGATGAGCCAAATCATGGGTGCCTTGGATAGAACCCGTATGCTTTGATCGTAATACTTGCTTGGAAGAGTGTGTTGGAGACGGAGGTGTGAAATGGCAGAAAACAACGCTACACCTAAAATAACTCCGGATTTGCTCTTAACTCGAGATCAATCCTTTAACTTAATCCTGACTTCCATTGCGATGGAAGAGCTGGGATTAAGTCATATCATCAATGCCGAAGGTGAGAAGCTGCAGTATGTCCTCGGCACGATACCCGGTTTATCGGGACCACCTGCAACGGTACAGGATGTTTTGAATGTCAATGACAGCATAAGGCAGACAATGCAGGAACTGAATAAGAAACAATGGCTGCTGCAGAGTAAATTGGATAGTGTACTGGCTGCGTTGAGAGGAGCTACGGGAGGAGGAGATGCTGGAGTGACAGGAGCAACCGGGGCCACAGGTGCAACGGGGGCGCGAGGTGCAACGGGGCCAACCGGAGCTACAGGAGTTATAGGATCTACAGGAGCTACAGGTGCCATTGGCCCAACCGGACCAACTGGTCCGACAGGAGTAACCGGGGCAACCGGCGCGTCAGGTACTACTGGTGTTACTGGAGCAACGGGACTTACTGGGGCAACAGGCGATCCGGGTATCACAGGAGCAACTGGCATGACCGGTCCGACTGGCATCACTGGAGCGCAGGGCCCTACAGGAGCAACAGGTATCACGGGAGCGACGGGGTTAACGGGTCCGACAGGTCTGACAGGTGCTACCGGCGCTACAGGAGTCAC
>NZ_BAZR01000010.1 GCF_001315105.1 Paenibacillus sp. JCM 10914
CTATTTTGGTACGGGGGATGGGGCTTGGGCGAAGTTTGCTCTCCGGCGTGTTAACGATGACCTTGCTCGTGCTTCCGATCATCATTGTGGCCGCACAGGAAGCGATGCGGGCTGTGCCTAAGAACCGGCGCGATGCTTCGTATGCTCTTGGGGCAACCAAGTGGCAAACGGTATCGAAATCGGTGCTTCCATCCGCGATGCCGGGCATCATGACCGGGGTCATACTCGCCTTGTCGCGTGCCATCGGCGAAACGGCGCCGCTGATTATGATCGGTGCGTTGACGTACGTCGCCTTCTTACCGGAGAATCTGCTCGATTCCTTTACGGTAATGCCGATTCAAATCTTCAACTGGGTATCGCGTCCGAGCGAGGCGTTCCATGAACTGGCGGCCTCAGGCATTATCCTGTTGCTGATTATGCTGTTCATTATGAACATTCTGGCGGTATGGATTCGTCATAAGTATTCGAAGAACCTCTAAGCCTCAGACAGAGCCATCGCGAATCATAAAGGAGACATGAATGACCAATGGAACCCATTATCCAAATCGATAAATTGAATTTGTACTATGAAACCTACCATGCGCTAAAAAATGTGAAGTTGGATATTCCCGAGAAGGCGGTAACGGCTTTCATCGGTCCCTCCGGCTGCGGTAAATCAACTTTGCTGCGCACGCTTAACCGAATGAACGACATGATTCAGGGCACTCGAATCGAAGGTAGCATCCAGATTGGCGGAACCGAGATTTACGGTGACGATGTCCACGTAGAAGCTCTGCGCAAGAAGATCGGCATGGTATTCCAACAAGCGAATCCGTTCCCGAAATCGATATACGACAACATTGCATATGGACCGAGACTGCATGGTATTCGGAACAAGGCAGAGCTTGACGTAATCGTAGAGCAAAGCTTAAAGCAAGCGGTCCTCTGGGATGAGGTCAAGGACTATCTGAAGCGCTCAGCATTAAGCTTGTCAGGTGGACAACAACAGCGTCTGTGTATTGCGCGCGCGCTTGCCGTTCAGCCCGACATCCTGCTAATGGATGAAGCAACGTCTGCACTGGATCCGATTTCTACGCTGAAGATTGAGGAGCTTGTCCAGGAACTGAAGAGTAATTATACGATCGTTATGGTTACGCACAACATGCACCAGGCAGCGCGGGTATCCGGGCAAACCGTATTCTTCCTGAATGGTGAGGTTGTAGAGTCGGCGAATACAGAAGTGTTGTTCTCAACACCATCCGATGCCCGGACAGAAGACTATATTTCCGGCCGCTTCGGTTAAAATATCGCAAGATTTTCATATATGGGACAGGAGGAGCAATAGATGATCCGGAGAATCGAGTTTGATCAGCAACTGAATGAACTTAGGTCATTGCTTCAAGATATGGGGAAGCATATGGAAGAGGCATTGGCGAATGCGGTCTTGTCGCTTCAAACGCTGGATGCGGACAAAGCCCAGAGCATTATTAAGAACGATATACAGTTAAATGCAATGGAAGAGCAGATCATGGAGATCGGATCGAAGTTGATCGTAACACAGCAGCCTGTGGCCAAGGATTTACGCCGAATTCTGGTCGCATTTCGGATTGCCAGTGACTTGGAGCGAATGGGGGACCTGGCCCGAGATGTCGCCAAGGTTACGATTCGTCTGCAGGGTCAGCAATTGATCAAGCCCCTGGTTGACCTTCCGCGTATGTCGGATATGGTGCGGGTCATGGTTTCTGAATCGATCGAATCGTATTTGTCGGAAAACACGGATCTCGCCTATAAGATGGCCCAAGATGATGATCAGGTGGATCACTTGTATAGCGTCATTCTTCAGGATCTGTATGCGCATCTCACCTCCGATCCCGATTCTGCGAATCAGGCGATGCTGCTGATTATGGTCGGCCGCTATATTGAACGGATCGCAGATCACGCCACGAACATCGGCGAGAGCACGGTCTATCTGGTGACAGGCCACCGCCCAGATTTAAATCAATAGAGAAGGTGGGAAACGCTGGCGAAAGCCGGCGTTTTGCCGTTTACGGGATTGAATTTAACGGAATCCGTTGGATTGTTCGGAAATAGGGGAAACCTATGTTATCATGTGGAAAGGAAGTCATATTGTGCGAGGTGTTTTCATGGATAAGCTGATATTAATTGATGGAAATAATATTATTTACCGCGCCTTTTTTGCGATGCCGCCGCTGACGAATGCAAGTGGTCAGCAAACGAATGCGGTCTATGGCTTCACAACGATGCTGCTTCGATTGATTGAAGAGCATAAGCCGACGCATATGATGGTCGCTTTTGATGCCGGTAAGGAAACATTCCGACATGCAGATTATAAAGACTATAAGGGCGGACGACAGAAAACGCCGCCAGAGCTGTCTGGCCAATTCCCACTCTTGAAAGATTTGCTGCGCGGCCTTGGCGTGTCACAGTTCGAGATTGGCGGTTATGAAGCCGATGATATTATCGGTACGATTACGCGCCAAGCAGATGAGGCCGGCCGCAAGGTGATGGTAGTATCCGGGGATAAGGATATGCTGCAACTTGCTTCGGAGCATACCACGATTGCGATGGTTCGCAAGGGTGTGACGGAGATTGAGTATTATGGACCGGAGCAAATTAAGGAGCGTTATGGACTCACGCCGGATCAGATCATCGATCTGAAGGGGCTTATGGGCGATGCTTCCGACAATATCCCGGGAGTACCAGGCGTAGGGGAGAAGACGGCGCTGAAGCTGCTTCATGAATTCGGCTCAGTTGAGGCCGTCGTGTCACGGACGGATGAGCTGAAGGGCAAGATGAAGGAGAAGATCGAAGAGCATGCAGAATCGGCTGTTCTAAGTAAAAAGCTCGCCACCATCTTCCGCGAAGTGCAGTTGGAACAGTCACTGGACGACATGGCCTTTCCCGGCTTGAACGAGGAGACGGCTGGCCCTGCATTGGCTAAGCTGGAATTCAAATCGCTCATCGAACGACTGAATCTGAGTGCGAGCGGGATGACAGCAGATGGGGCAGAAGCCCCTGCGGCAGCAAAGATCAATGTAACGGTAATCGATGAAGACGGGGTATCCGAGGTTGCGGAGCTGTTGGATCAGATTGGGCATTTGCATGTCGAGACACATGGAGACAATCCGCATCATGCTGATGTCATCGGTCTGTCGCTGGCAACGGAGGATCGGCAGTTCTATCTTCCGTTTGATGTGCTCCAGTCCGGGGCTGCACAGCCGATTCGTGATTGGCTCGCGGACAGCGGTATTCCCAAGCGCGGGTATGATCTGCATCGAATCGAGATTGCGCTGCACTGGCAGGGCATTGCCTTTGCAGGCGCATCCTTTGACGTACATCTTGCCGGGTATCTGCTCGATCCAACCGAATCGAATCAAAGCCTGAGTTCGCTCGCGGCGAAATATGGATTAGCCTATCTGCAGGCAGACGAGGAGATATTCGGCAAAGGAGCTAAGTATAAGGTGCCTGAGCTGGACAAGCTTAGCGAGCATATGGCACGGAAATGTCTGGCTGTTACGGAGCTTGTACCGGTTCAAGAGCAGGAACTGTCTACCAACGGTATGCTGCCGCTCTTCTATGATCTGGAGATGCCGTTATCCCGTATTCTCGCGGATATGGAGAAGCAGGGAATAGCCGTCAATGCAGAGGACCTGAAGCAATTGGGCCATGAATTCGAGAGCCAGATCGAGAAACTGGTCGCCGAAATCTACGAGATTGCGGGAACGGAATTCAACTTGAACTCACCTAAGCAGCTTGGTGAAATCTTGTTCGTCAAATTGGAACTACCGGTGATCAAGAAGACGAAGACGGGTTATTCTACCGATGCTGAGGTATTGGAGAAGCTGGCGCCTTATCATGATATCGTACGCTTGATTTTGCAGTATCGCACGCTGGCGAAGCTGCAATCGACGTATGTGGAAGGACTGCTCAAGGAAATTTCGACCGAAACGGGAAAAGTCCATACGTACTACCGGCAGACGATTGCAGCGACAGGGCGCCTTAGCAGTCAGTATCCCAATTTGCAGAATATTCCGATCCGGCTGGAGGAAGGCCGCAAGCTGCGCAAGGTATTTGTTCCTTCTGAGCCAGGCTGGAGCATACTGGCAGCCGACTATTCCCAGATTGAGCTTCGTGTGCTCGCACATATATCCGACGACGAGCGACTGAAGGAAGCTTTTGTCCATGATATGGACATTCATACGAAGACCGCAATGGACGTATTCGGCGTAGGCGTCGATGAGGTGGACTCGAACATGCGCAGATCCGCTAAAGCCGTTAACTTCGGGATCGTGTATGGCATTAGCGATTACGGTCTGTCCCAGAACCTGAACATCACGCGTAAGGAAGCCGCGGCGTTCATCAACCAGTATTTCGAAGTGTTCCAGGGTGTTCGCAGATACATGGATGTCATCGTCAAGCAAGCGAAGGAAGATGGTTATGTGAAGACGCTGCTGGAGCGCAGACGGTATTTGCCGGAGATCAATGCCAGCAACTTTAACCTGCGATCATTTGCTGAGCGCACGGCGATGAATACGCCGATTCAAGGCACAGCAGCCGATATCATTAAGCTTGCCATGGTTCATATGGACACTGCTCTACAGGAACGCAGACTGCGCAGCCGCATGCTGCTCCAGGTGCACGATGAGTTGGTGTTCGAGGTGCCGGAAGATGAGCTGGAAGTGATGAAGGAACTCGTTCCGGAAGTGATGAGCCATGCGCTTGAACTCTCCGTTCCGCTCAAATCCGAGGTGAGCTTCGGCACGAATTGGTATGAGGCGAAGTAGGGTTCCCGCAAGGTGCCGTCTTCCGGTATAATGAGAATGAGGTGAAGGATTATGCCGGAATTGCCGGAAGTTGAAACAGTCAAACGAACCTTGAATCAATTGATCAAGGGTAAACATATAGATCATGTAACTGTGAATCTGCCCCGAATTATTCAGCGACCAGATGACATCGATGCGTTTGCATTCATGTTGCAGGGCCACACCATTGAAGGTGTGGAGCGTCGCGGGAAGTTTTTGCGGATATTGCTGGACGGATTGGTGCTGGTCTCTCACCTTCGCATGGAAGGACGGTACGGTGTGTATCGATCCGGAGAACCCGTGGAGAAACATACGCATGTTATCTTTCATTTCTCGGACGGAACGGAGCTGAGATACAAGGATGTGCGTCAATTCGGTACGATGCACTTGTTCGCGCCGGGAGAGGAATTCACCCAAGCTCCTCTGGTTAAGCTCGGCTACGAGCCGCTGGGCGATACGCTGACGCCGCGGACCTTTCAGGAGATTATCGGCACGAAGAAGACGAAGATCAAAGCTGTGCTGCTGAATCAGGCATATGTCGTTGGGATCGGCAATATATATGTCGATGAGGCGTTGCACCGGGCCGGCATTCATCCGGAGCGTAACGCCAACAGCTTGTCTGAGACGGAGCTTGAGATATTGTACCACGCGGTTGTGGATACGTTGAACGAAGCGGTTGCAGCCGGAGGATCTTCCATTAAATCCTACGTCGATGGCCAGGGTGAGATGGGGATGTTCCAGAAAAGTCACAAGGTATACGGGCGTAAGGACGAGCCGTGTTATAAATGCGGTGGTCCGGTCCACAAAATCGTGGTCGGCGGTCGCGGAACTCACTTCTGTCCTGCCTGTCAGCCGGACAAGAAATCATAAAATAGGCATGCACCCATTCTTTTCTCCCCACATATACTGTGAAACATATGTGGAGCGCTGGAATAACAGCTCTTCTTCAGGAATGAGCTGGTGAAGATGGCGCTTTTTTCGAGGAGGGAACAGGGTGCTCAGTCATATTATCCCGTCTGTGCTGCTGGCCATGGCCATTAGCCTCGATGGATTCGGGGCTGGTGTTACATACGGTCTGCGCAAAACAAAGATCCCGGCGTTGTCTGTGCTGATCATCTCATTCTGCTCAGGTCTGGTTCTGTGTATATCCATGATGGCAGGCTCGTTGTTACAGCGATATTTATCGCCAGACGTCGCTTCCATCATCGGTGCAGCTATCCTCATCGTGCTCGGCGGTTGGTCCTTGTACCAACAGCTGATCAGGAAGCCTGACTCGGACGTGGCGTCAGGCAATGCTAGCAGGGAAGAACAGACGATCAGCAGTGGTGAAGTCGTGATGGAAACAGC
The DNA here is from genome assembly GCF_001315105.1 of Paenibacillus sp. JCM 10914. GTDB lineage: Bacteria > Bacillota > Bacilli > Paenibacillales > Paenibacillaceae > Paenibacillus_AQ. The sequence continues at coordinate 6,150 of NZ_BAZR01000010.1, forward strand.
GGCGGCGACGGAGGTCAATGACATGACTGCCCGTAACGAGCCAACGCTGATTCCCAAAGCCGTATTCTCTTTAGAGATTCCCAAGATGGGTGTCGTTATTCAGATTCTGCGGAGCCCTTCCAAAGCCGATTTGGATGACTCGGGCAGCATCTCTCCTTGGGAAGCAATGTGGTTAGGAATCGCGTTATCCCTCGATGCGTTTGGTGCGGGGCTCGGAGCAGCCATGCTAGGCTTCTCTCCGCTTGGAACAGCGGCGATTGTCGCGTTATTTAGCGGTATTTTTCTCATCATGGGGATGAAGGTTGGTCTTCGATTTGCATCCAGAAGCGGGATGCGGTTTATCTCTTTCGCGCCTGCTCTTCTGTTAATGGTAATGGGTATTATGAAGCTGTTATGAGGTGAAGTCATGAAAATCGGTTTAACCGGGGGAATAGCAACAGGCAAGAGCACCGTGTCCTCGATGTTGGCCAAGAAGGGAGCACTTCTCGTCGATGCAGATGCCATCGCGCGGGAAGTGATGCTTCCAGGCCATCCGGTGCTGGCTGAAGTGACCGCACATTTTGGACAAGATGTGCTGCTCGAAGATGGTACGCTTAATCGTAAGAAGCTAGGAGAGATTATATTTCATCAACCTGACCAACGGCAGGTGCTGAACGAGATCACGCATCCTGCGATTCGCAGAGAGATCGAGGAACGGATGGCGCGCTATGAGGCGCAGCACCCACAGCGGCTCGTGGTGGCCGATATTCCGCTGTTATTGGAATCCAGAGCGCAGTATCCTTACCTGGAACAGATTGTGGTAGTGTACGTGCCGCGGGAGGTGCAGATTGGGCGTCTGATGGAGCGAGATGCTCTGACTAGAGATGCGGCAGAAGCCCGCGTTGCCAGTCAGATGGACATTGAAGAAAAGAAGCAGATGGCGGATTGTGTCATCGATAATAGCGGTACTCTGACGAATACGCAGTTGCAAGTGGACAAGCTGTGGCTGCAGATGGTACAGCTATGAGGTGGCTGCGTAAAAAAAGAGTGCTGCTATTGTTGTTTATATCCTTTGTCGCGTTGTTGTTCCTGAGCTCCAACTGGATGGTTCTCTTGTATCCGATCCATTATAAAGATGAAATCCGCAAGCATGCGGTCCATTATGAAGTGGACCCGTTTCTCGTAGCGTCGATCATCAAGGTGGAGACTAACTTCAAGACGGGGAAGGAATCGAAGAAAGGTGCGCTCGGTATCATGCAGTTAATGCCGGATACGGCGAATTGGGCCATGGATATGGCCAAGCTTCCAGCCGTTACGCTGCAGCATGTGAGGAATGAGGCGGATGCAAATATACAGCTGGTACATGGTATATTCAGAAACTTCATCAAGAGATGGATGGCAATCCGATTGCCGCTATTGCGGCTTATAATGCCGGTCCAGGGAATGTGAAGAACTGGATCAACAAAGATATGTGGGACGGAACGTACGATAACGTCAAGAGCATACCGATCGGTGAGACCCGGCATTATGTACAACGTGTCATTTATTATTATAATCAATATACGGACCTGTATAAGGACGGCTTTTGAATAATTGAAAAAGAGCGTTGGCACGGCTCTTGCGAGCTGCCAACACTCTTCTTTAGAGGAAGAATCAATTATTTGAATTGACCAGCCAATTGTTGTTCAGCCAGGGTTACAAGACGCTTCGTGATGTAACCACCGATCGAACCGTTCTCGTAGGAAGTCATGTTACCTTGGTATCCGTCTTGTGGGATGGAAATACCAAGTTCTTGAGCTACCTCGTATTTCAGTTGCTCAAGAGCAGCGTTAGCGCGAGGTACAACCAGGTTGTTAGAGCTGTTGTTTTGTGCCATGTGAATGTTCACCTCCTTGAGTTGGTAAAAGTATTATGTCTCGGGTTTCGCATTTTCATAACATAATCAACAAAAGATTTACTGGTAATTTTTTCTGATGCCAGAATGACTTATATAGCTTGAGTTTAAGAAAGTGAGGTCACCATATGAAATGTCCCTATTGCAGTTTTTCGGGCACCAAAGTGCTGGATTCCAGGCCAGCTAACGAGAATAAATCGATCCGCAGGCGCAGGGAATGCGAGCAATGCAGCAAAAGGTTCACTACGTTCGAGATGGTAGAGGAAACGCCGCTGATCGTGGTTAAGAAGGATGGAAGTCGTGAGGAGTTCAGCCGGGAGAAAGTGCTGCGCGGTCTAATCCGTGCGTGCGAGAAACGTCCTGTATCCGTTGATCAGCTCGATATGATCGTCTCCGATGTGGAGAAAGCGCTGCGCAATACCGCTGCTGCCGAAGTCGAGAGCCGATTAATCGGTGAACTGTTAATGGAGCGGCTGTATCCGGTGGATGAGGTTGCTTACGTGCGGTTTGCGTCCGTTTACCGTCAGTTCAAAGATATCAATATGTTTATGAAGGAACTGAAGAGCCTGTTGTCCAAGGATGGTCAAGGTCAGGAACTGTAAGAGCGCTCTCGCGAAAAGCGAGCGGTGCTCTTGTGGCGTCTTCTTTTTAGAGTAAGGCTATGGGTCTGAGTTTCTGAGTTGTCTAAGTCCCATTGAAAAAGACCTTGTCCTGAACAGCCGCGCATGGCGATTGTTGGAAAGGTCATGGTGTAGATCGTTGCTGGATCGTTCATCATGTCATTAAGGTTCGCGGTTGTTTCTCCACTCATCCACAATCTTTGTTGACAGTAGTAAGGAAACGAGTCCGGCGATGGTCAGATAGCCGAGTTCTAACAAGCTCTGATACAGCAGTGAATCGAGCTGGAAGAGATCGAATAGGACAAACCGTCCGAACAGATAGAATAAGGTTATTACAGGAATGAAGATGATCGTTCTTAATACGTAGGTCATAGGATGGCACCACACTTTATATTTATGAGGAGTCTTTAGCTCCGAGCTATGTACCATTATAACATCTGACACGTCAATTTCAGAAATACGATATAACCTACCTTGTTCACCAAAAAATGCTTGCAGCGTTGTGCTCTCATATGTTATATTATTCGAGCGGGAAGAAATCGACAGCTCGTACGCAATTTGAATAAGGGGCCTTAGCTCAGCTGGGAGAGCGCATCGCTGGCAGCGATGAGGTCAGGGGTTCGATCCCCCTAGGCTCCATAATTAGAAAACCCTTGAAATCAAGGGTTTTTTGCTATTTTAATACCTCTTTTGTCCTGGCCATAGATGGTATTGGGGACGAAAATTGAGCATAATAAAAGGTGAAACGACGATGCGCCGTTCTGCTGTGGAGAGAAAATAAAGTAATAGACTAGATCTGCTGGTTGCCAAGTGATTTTTCAAATACCGTCAGTGTCCGAGAAATAAGGTTTAGACTAACCCAAATATAAAAACAGCGGTAAGCCTTGGACGAGAAAATAAAGTCCTAGACTGCGCTGTTTATTAAGCAAACGTTAAGCATGTATACATCTGTCGTAAAAGGACAGTTACTTTTGCACAATCTGAATAAGGTTGCCGCATGTATCGTCAAAAACAGCTATGGTGAGTTCGCCCATTTTTGTCGCTCCATAGTAAACTTTACGCCGTGTCCCAATAATCGTTTGTACTCGTTATCAATATCTTCAACGTTAAACATTGTTGCTGGGATGCCATCCGCCGATATCTTCTTTTGAAACTCTTTGGCGGCAGGATGGTCATTCGGTTCAAGTAAAAGCTCGGTACCGTCTTGCTCATCGGGAGAAACAAGCGCTATCCACCTAAATTCTCCGACGGGAACATCATGCTTTTTTACAAAGCCCAGTGTTTCTGTATAAAACTCCAATGCTTTATCTTGATCTTGAACGAATATACTGGTAACAATGATTTTCATAAATGCCTCCTTTAATATTTGCGACGTTCGTGCTCTGTTAACATTGGCTCCAAACAGAAAAACATACATTCATCAGAACTTATTAATAAAAATTATTCTATCCATCGTTTCAGCAAATTTTTAAGTGGTTCGTTGTTGAATATAACCACTCGATATTTCCCCCGTTTTTCAGATTTTACGAGCCCTGCATCTTCCAATGTTGTAAGATGTTTAGCTATCGCTTGTCGTGAAATGGTGAGGTGGTGCTTCATAATGAGACGGGTCGTAAGTTCATACAACGTCAGCTCGTTGCGTTCGGATAGTTCGTCTAATATAAGCCGCCGAGTCGAGTCACCAAGTGCATTGAATATAGCGTCTTTGTCCCAATTCATATATTGATTATATGCAACTCTGAGGTTGCTTGTCAAGATAAGAAACCCTGATGTTACTTGTAATTGGCTATTCCTTGACCTAAAGCAACATACAGTCCCGGTTGCCGTACTGGGACGGATTATGGATCCCATGTTTTCGATTCGGTATGATCTTACTTTGAAACAATCGCTTTTGGATTTCTATAAATTGAATCTAGCAGCGAAGGGCATTAGATATTTATTTTGATTTGTTAGCTGCTTTTCACCTGTCGTTTGGTAGGCAATTGATTCCCGAAAATCGTTGGGTCATATAAGCGTGTTTATGTGAGATCTGCAGAACAGGGGGATGATGGAATGGACATTAATGATAGGGAGTTCGCGCCCATTGAAGAGTTTCGGTCAGAATTAACCGCATACTGTTATAGGATGTTAGGGTCCATCTTCGAAGCGGACGATGCCGTTCAGGACACCTTATTGCGTGCATGGCAGAGTTGGGATAAGTTTCGGCAGGAATCCTCGCGCAGACACTGGATGTATAGAATTGCGACCAACGTATGCTTGGATAGACTGAGGACCGCGAAGCGACGTGCCCTTTCCATGAACCTGTCAGAACCCGCCTCGCTCATCGTGGAACCTAGCGACACATTGCCACATTCCGCGTGGATCTGGCCGGCACCTGATATTTTTTCGGCGAATCCAGCGGAATGGGTCGTTCAAAAGAATACGATTCGATTGGCGTTTATTGCAATACTGCAAACCTTGCCTCCTCGTCAACGCGCCGTGTTCATTATGCGTGATGTCTTTAGCTGGTCTGCCCAGGAGATTGGCGATGCGATGGGGATGACTGCAACTGCAGTCAACAGTGCGTTACAACGGGCTCGAGCGATCATGCATCGCACCAATCTGCAATCGGATACACTGCGTGATACAGACAGTACCATCGACAGCGAACTGCTTGACCGTTATGTTGAGGCTTTTGAAAAATACGACATTGAGGCGCTCCTGGCCTTGTTCCACGAAAAGGCAAGCTTATCGATGCCGCCTTTTGCCATGTGGGTTCGCGAACGCGACAACCTCGCTTCATTCTATGAAGCGACAAGGAGTCATTGCTTTGGATCCAAGCTGCTTCCCATCAAAGTCAGCGGACAAAGCCCTGCTTATGCACAATATTTCCCTGCTGGAGCCGAAGGGGATTTGAAACCGTGGGGCATCCATGTACTTGAAATTCAAGGTGGAAAAATCGCTCATATCCATACATTTATCGATTCTGCTCTGTATTCCCGGTTTGGTCTCCCCTCACATTTGAAAAAATAGCTGCATGTATTTTTTTGAGGAAGGACCGATGAATTTGGAACCGCTTGTTCGTCTATATCTATAGAAGTAGCTGTAAGCATTTCAAACAAACGACGAAGGAGAAGGTCACTATGTTTCTAAATAATTATTCTTACAGCAGCTTTGGGGTAGACGACATCGCCAAGGCTGCCATTTTCTATGGAAATACGCTCGGACTCAAGGTTGAAGAGGATGGTTTTGGCTTTAAGCTGTCGCTTAATGGCACCGAAGTGTATGTTATGCCAATGGGTCCCCATTACCAGCCAGCCGCTTATCATGTGTTAAACTTCGATGTCAGCAATATTGAACAAGCTGTTGCCGACCTCAGGCAGCAAGGTATCGCCATAGAAGTCATTGCCGGAATGGAGCATGATGAACTTGGGATTATGCGAGGCAAAGCTGCGGGTACAGGCCCAGATATGGCCATTTTTAAGGATCCGTCGGGCAACATGTTGGCGGTTATAGAAGAGTAAAGCTTATGCGAATCGAGCAATAAAGAAGGAGGCAGCATGAAAACAACCCAATCCAAAGATGGAACTCCCTTAGCGTACGATGTCTACGGCAGCGGGCCTGCGCTCATATACATTACGGGAGCTAGCTGCTATCGCTCATTTAAGCCGGTAGTACAGGATGCCAAGGTATTTGCCGCTGCATTCACCGTTTATACCTATGACCGCCGTGGACGCGGTGATAGTGGCAACACGCTGCCTTATTCTATGGAGCGTGAAATTGAAGATATCGAAGCGATGATCGATGCAGCCGGCGGCAGAGCTTATTTATATGGCCATTCTTCAGGTGCCGTGCTGGCACTTGAGGCTGCTCTGCGGCTTGGCGGCAAAATACAAAAGGTAGTGATGTATGATGCCTCCTATGTGCACGATGAACAAGAAAAGGCCGAATATCAACAGTTAAGCCAAACCATACACAAACTTCTCGATCATGGCAAAAACGCCAAAGCCATGAGCACCTTCTTGAAGGGGATTGGCATGCCCAAAGCATTTGTGCTGCTATTGCCGCTATTTCCTGGCTGGCGAACGATGAAAGCTCTGTCCCCAACCCTGGCTTATGACATCACGCTAACTCAGGACATGCCGCCAGTTGAACGAGCCACTCAAGTTTCTATACCGACGCAAATCATTGTTGGCGAAAAAGTCCAGCTCCATCCATGATGTCGGCCGCCAACTCATGGAGGCCATTCCCGACGCAACGTTCACACAGCTTGCAGGGCAAGACCATATGGTGAACGCCAAAAGCCTGCTGCCCCTGCTTTCGGGCTTTCTCAAATCATAACTGACAAGGAAAAGAACAAAGGTATGGATCAGGTGCACCTTCGGCTCCCGTGGGAGAGTGCATCGCTGGCGGCGATGAGGTCAGGGGTTCGATCGCCCTAGGCTCCACTATAATTTTAAGCGCACACTCATTATTAGAGTGTGCGCGTTTTTTCTGTGTTCCAGCATGGTACTAACCAGGTTATACGCTTTTTGATTCAACATAATACTGAAAGGTATGTTGCTTAGTACAAGCGAAGCAAACTCTTTGCTGAAGATGTGCATGGCCTTTTTTAAAATGGCGATTTCTTTTTTTAGATCGTCAATTTCACGCTTTTGATCGTCGATGACCTCGGTTTGCTGGCGAACCATTTCCATTTGGTTCACGGGCTCATGTTCAAATTCCCGGTACTTGCCGACCCAGTTGCGAAGCGTGCCTAGATTAATATTTAAATCATCAGCGAACTGGACGATCGATTTGGACTGCTTGAACATATTTTACAGCTTCACATTTAAACGTTTCATTGTAATGTTGTCTGGACTCGTTCATTTTCGCGACCTCTTTAGTCGTAGTATACTTATTTTCAAATGTAAACTAAGAAGTGTCTACTATTTATTCTAGCTGCAGTCCGCATCGCTAAAGCGCCGGGAACGCCGAAATTGTGAGTCGTAAGGATGTATCGCATCGCTGCTACAGCAGCACATAACGCGAACGGCGTGCGTATGGGATCTCTTCCCATAGGCACGCCGTTCCTCTTGAAAAGTCAGCCTCCCGCCTGCCCTTTCACGGAGCCGCTGCGGTAAACTAACCTACGCAGCAAGACGTCCAGCGGACCGCGTTGATTCCGCTTTTCCAAATAAGTTGCAAACAACACCGATACCCCCCATGCGCCTATGGCAACGAGCGCCGCACCCGCGCTGTGAATCTTCCCGCCCAATCCGAACAGCGGCTCTGACAGCACGACAGCGATCAGCGTGGATTGCAGCACGTAACACGTCAGCGATCGTTTGCCGGCCGCTGCGAGCATTCGAGCCACGACGCCCGGATTCCGCTGAATGCGGATGCTGATCAGCCCGAAGACGGCCGCATAGCCGATCCCGCCGAACATGCCGGTGAGGACTTGCACCCCGAACATCAATCCGCTTATCTCGACACCCGGCGCCCACCATCCAATCTCCGTCAGTGTGATGGGTAAGGCGCCCGCGACGGAAATGGGGATTCCGATGAAAGCCACCTTTTTCAACAATGACACATGACTTTCCGGTTTGAACAAAATGCCGCGCCGCCCGGCCCACATGCCAATGACGATAATGAGCAAAATTGGGAAGAGCACCAAACTGAACAAAATAGCAAAGGGATAAGAGAAAATGCGTTCGATCAAGCCCGCAATGGAATAATCCGGAACGGGTGCCATAACGTCGTTCGTAACCATGAAGATGCCGAGAACCCAGGCGGTCAGCACCAAGATCGGCGCCATAATCAGAACGGCTTTCTTAAGTGCGCGGTCTTGCCGGAACAGAAGCCAGCCCAGCAGCAAGGTGGCGATGCCGTAAGGGCCAAGAATTTCGCCGCCGTAGACGAGAACGCCGTGAACAAAGCCGAATAACAACAGGAACAGCCCGCGCCTGCGAACCAAGCGGCGGATTTCCGGATCAGGCAAGCCCGCTGAACGTTGTCTAACCACGAGTGCGGCCATCCCGAAGCCGAACAAAACGGAAAACATCGGATAAGCCCGGCTGTCCAAAAACAAAAGGCTCATCACATGCACAAACTTATCCGGCAAACCGCCTCCGGCGGGATGGGTGTACAGGCCGACTTCTACGTTGAACAAGTAAGTGGGAGCGTAAGCCATCGCAATAAGCAGTAACATAAAGCCTCTGGCCAAATCGGGAGCCAAGGATCGATTTTTGTCTGTTACAGGTGCTGGTTTCATATCATTTCCCTCCTATGTCGTATCTTACCCCTAGCCTAGCAAACGCGAGGTATTGTTTCCTAGTGAAAAATGTCACGATATGCACGTGATTTCTTTCATGATCCTTTTGCATAGATTTCGGTATGCTTTTTTGGGGCTAACAGAATTATCTGAACTAAGTGGGTATTCTTACAATCGCTTAGAACCTCCTACATTCGACTTATTCTCCCTGTGATAACATAGTAAAAGGATTATCAAGTCGTCATATTTGTGCATCTTCCATTAGTAAGGAATTGCTCATGTTTTCAGGTGCAACTTCGGCTCACGCGGTAGAGCGCATCGCTGGCAGCGATGCGGTCAGGGGTTCGATCGCCCTAGGCTCCATTATAATTTTAAGCGCACACTCATTATTAGAGTGTGCGCGTTTTTTGCGTTTTCGGGAGGATATGCTTAATGAAACTTGTGAAGAAAATAGGTGATTTGTTTTGGGTGGATTTGAAGTCGTTAGATATTGAAAAGACTCAGCCATTGTACCGGGAATGGTTCGGCTGGTCATTTAGAAATGAAAATTGGGGTCATCGAAATCAAACGGTGATTTATTCCGGGTCGGAACGCGTCGTAGCTAGAGATTTCCATCCGCACTGTAGAAGAGCTGCCGATCAAAGGGGGTATCATTGTTGGCCATGACATCAGGATTGGAAGAGGTCTACCTGATCCTGATCGAAGGACATTTTTGGACTTTACAATGGAAAAATCATGGTATATCATACGATATATATTACATATTATATAACAAGTGATCTATATCATGCGTGACTTCTTCATCTGCTAATTACCTTTTCAGGTAGTAGAAAGAGGGTGAAGCGGTTCAATGGAGGGGAGCAGCGTAATGAAGATAGTAAAGAAAGCGTTGAAAATGAGATTACTGTTAAGTGTGCTTGCAGGTATCGTATTGTTTGCGAATGTTTCGAATGTACGTTATGTAAGTGCATTAACGGAAGAGGCTTCTGTTCAATCCTTGGAAGCAAAAGAGGTGGAGCAGTTTTTAGACGCCATTATGGAGGAGCAAATGGAATCGCATCATGTTCCGAATGCGACAGTTTCCGTCGTTGCAGACGGAGAAGTAATACTGGCGAAAGGCTATGGCTATGCCGATTTGGATAAGCGGGAGCCTGTGCACGCCGAGAGGACGCTTTTTCGAATCGGATCGACTTCAAAGCTTCTCACCTGGACGGCTGTCATGCAACTGGTGGAGCAAGGGAAGCTTGATTTGGACACGGATGTGAATCAGTATATTGATTTTGAGATTCCTGCCGAGCTTGAATTTGCTTCGGGATCATCGCAGCCGACACCGATCACACTCAAGCATCTGATGAGTCATACTCCGGGGTTTGAAGACTTTTCATCCTTAATCTTTCAACTGAGGCAAGATCGGATGCCTTCGCTCGAAGAATACGTACGGGAGTACAGGCCAGCGCGTGTTTTTCCAGCTGGAGAATTGATCGCCTATTCGAATTACGGCACAGCATTAGCCGGTTATATCGTGGAGCAAGTGTCCGGGCTGCCTTTTGCCGAATATGTAGAAACTCATCTTTATGCGCCGCTGGACATGCGGCACAGCACATTCCGCCAGCCGCTGCCCAAACCTATAGCCGCGAAAATGGCCAAGGCGTACCGCTATGTTGATGGCGAATACCGGCAGGGTGAGTTTGAGTATATGCCCGAGCCCGCAGGCAGCATGAGCAGTTCGGCAGCGGATATGGCCCGATTTATGCTGGCCTTTTTGCAAGACGGTGAGTATAATGGACAGTCCATCCTTGAACCGGAAACGGCGAGAACGATGCTCAGTCCACTATTCAGCCACCATCCAAGCTTGAATGGGATGGCATACGGCTTTATCGAGGGAGAATTTAATGAGCGGTATGTGCTTCTGCATCCCGGCAGCACGATGCTGTTTAACACAGCTCTATATTTGCTGCCCCAGGAAAGAACGGGGATTTTTATTTCTCATAGCGGAGGAAGCCATTTTATCAACAATGAAGTATTTCAAGCGTTCATGGATCAATACTTTCCTTCCAATGACACGGAATTCTTAGTTCCTCCCGATGGAATGCTGGAGCGTTCAGGCAAGTTTGTTGGCGAATATCAGCAAAACCGGAGATCATACACGACAGATGATAAACTCCTCAGCCTTGTCAACAATGTGATTCATGTTGCAGCTGATGAAGAAGGCTATCTACTGGTTACTCTTTTAGGGGAGACGAATCGTTTTATTGAAATAGAGCCTGGTGTTTATTACAATTTGAGAGAAGGAAGAACACCGGATTTTACCGGCGACTTCCGGACTATTGTGTTCGGCTCGGATTCGTTTGGAAAAACGATGCTGATGACGGATGGCCCCATGAGTTATTCCCAAGCGGTTTGGTATGAGGCGAGCACTTTTAATATGATGCTAATCGCTTTGACTATCCTTTTTGTTATTGGTAGCCTGCTATATTGGGGAATCAAGGTTGTTGTGCAGAAAGTCCGTCTTATAAAAAACAAACCGACAAAAGTAAACGAGCAGCCAAACGCGGCGTCAGTTGGGAAATGGTTCGCGATCTTGTATGGACTGCTTGCGATTATTTTTATTCTGGAATTTATGCTGGCGGGAGCACCACATCCTGTCTATCAATTGCCGGCGATCGCCTATGGGGAAGCTCCTGCATGGAGTGCATGGACGAAATTCGTGCCTTATGCGATGGCGGTCATTGGATTAGGCACGATTATATTTGCCGCGCTTGCGTGGATGAGAGGTTATTGGCGGGTGCCAGGGCGCATTCATTATACATGCTTTGCCGGGGCAACTCTGATCTTGTTGTGGGTCTTTAATTTCTGGAATGTGATTTAAACTGGAATGTGATTAAAAAGGAAAGAAGGTTCAGCATGCCGCCCAAGAAGAAGTTTTCGGAGGAACAAGTTGTAGATGCCGCTTTCAATGTGGCGAAAACCGAGGGAATAGACAATATTACGATCAGGAAAGTGGCGGAGTTGCTGGGTAGCTCCATTGCACCAATCTATGTTAATTTTACGGATGTGGAAGAGCTCAAACGGGCTGTGATTAAAAAAGTAAGCCAACTGAGCCATCAATTGATCGCCGAACAAAATACGGGAAGTCCGTTCGGTGATATCGGAGCCGCGAGTTTGCAATTTGCTAAAGAGTATCCGGTATTAATCAGAGATTTTATCATGAAGCCGAACGAGTATTTACAGGATTACGATCAGTCAATGGGTGCAGAGCTTGTGAGCCATATGAAAACCGATCCGGAGCTGGAAGGCTTTACCGACGAGGAGCTCGCGATGATTTTATTCAAGATGAGAGTTTTTCAAGTAGGATTGTCTATTATGGTTGCCAACGGTCTGCTCCCGCCAGAGATTGACTTGAAGAAAATGAATGAAATTTCGAACAGCGCTGCTGAAGATGTTATAATCGGCACCCGATTCCGTAAAGAAGGGGGCTAGTTCAAGGATGGACGCCAGTCCCCTTCGCATCGAACGGAAGATAAACGAATATGAAATGGCATAATCATTCCGTTAATCACTTTATGAATCAATTGAGTTTTACTTATCACGATCAGGAGAAATAAAACGGTTCCATATCTGTTGGCGGAGCCAATGATAGAATTAATGGCCTGTTTAGAAGGAGAAGGGACGGTTCATATTTCCGGACAGTATGCTTAGCTTCGAGAAGGGTCCTTATCAATGAGACTTATTCATTCTGAAAAAGGAGAGTATCACTTTAGTTTACCAGTGCTCATGGTCTATGAGAGGAAACAAGAACATTTATTCGATTTCGTCTATGTTCAACAAATGCAAAGAACACGCCACATTAGCATGTTTTTTGCATCCCGTAGTGGTTCGTGAGTCGAATGATTTTTCACTCTTTCCAAGCGATCTGAGGATAAATCGGCATACGCTGGAGATCGCATCGCTGGCAGCGATGCGATCAGGGTCGATCACCTAGGCTCCACCAAACATTTCAAGCGCACACGCGCACACTCATTTATTAGAGTGTACGCGTTTTTTGTGTTTTCGGAAGAGGATATATTAATGAAACAAGTGAACAACGTAGGTGATTTTTTTGGGGTGGATTTGAAGTCGTTAGATGTTGATAATACCATAATCTTTTACCGGGCTCGGTTCGTAATTTAGAAATGAAAATTGGGGGTCACCGAAAGGAAACGGTGATTTTTCTGGAAATAATGCTATTGGAGAAAATACCGATCTTCGCTCTCCGATCTACCCGCCTGGGATGGAACCGCATGCCAGTATCTATACTTAGTTGATCAAGTAGATGTTACTGAAGGAGCCGCAAGGTGCTGAAAAGACGTTGCCTTATCGTTGATTTGACATTATATTTGAATCAATCTTTTGTGGGAATGTTTCTTCAAAGCGGTTTTTCTTATCGTATAAATCATACCATGCTTCTGCAATAAGATCGGGGTCTCCATCCGTACCCACCTTAATGAAGGTTCCAATTGATAAATGTCCAACATAAATGCCTGTATCCTTTAACTCATTATAAAGATTTGTAGCATAATTGCGAAGACCTGCCATGACGATTCCGACATTACCTAGTTCATCTTTCCTTCCAGTAATTTTATTGTATTCCCATAAAGTTGTATCGCATTTTTTCGGTCAAAGGTTTTCTTCGTTAGACTTACTTCTTTTCGCTGGATATAAGCCGTCAACTGATTCTTTGGAGGATTGTCCAACAATTCAATGATTGGAAGGACGGCTTTATCGACCGGTTTTCCGACTATTTTGAACAGGAGCTTCGCGATAGACCTAGTGACAGGATTTTTAATGGAATTCATCATACCGTCAGTCGCTACAGCCCAAGGATTAAAGAGAACGTACTTGATCTTTTTAATCGTATCCTTGTTGGTAAAAGCAACACCGAGCAAATCATTTAACCGGCTGCCATGAAATCCGGCTTTAGAGCCGTTATAATTTTTTTTGTTTTGGATATCATTTAGATCAACTGTCCCCTTCATGCCTGGTGCACAAACGTTAACAATAACGGGCATTTCAGCTTTTTCTAATAGCTCTTTCAATCCGAAGCTAAGAATAAATCTACTTAAATATGCCAACCCGAAGTTAAATTCAAATCCTTCTTGTGTTTCCGTATATTCTTCTTTAATCGTGTGACTGGTTGCAGAGAACACGACCATATCTAGGGATTCAACCCTGTTCTTTACTTCCTCAATTATACGCATGTTCTCTTTAACTAAACTCAAATTAGCTTGAAGAAATATAGTGCGATCTTCTGCTCCTATTTGTTTCGCCTCATTTAAGAATAGCTTGCCTTTAGCAATTGAACTGCCTACAACCATTACGCCATAGCCCATTTTTAAGTAGTGCGAAGCTACCCCTTTCCCGATTCCATCTGTTCCGCCTGTAATTAGTATTGTTTTCATTATTGTTACCTCCCGGTCTATTTGTTGTAGCGTTGTCGTATTGAAAATTGTTTATAAACTCCTCAAATGTGATATATTAAATAAACATGTGTTGCTTTAATGAATATACAGCTAATATATGAGTAGAACAACCAACAATAAGGTGGGGATGTTGCTATAGCAACATTCATGAAAAATTGTCTAGCTGGGTTGAATACGCTAATGAAGAGGTGAATGAAGTGGGGACAAAAGTCAGGAATTTAAGGATGACTCGAACAAAGCAGTCTTTGATTGATGCTTTTATTAAACTAGTAAATGAAAAGGACTTTGAACAAATAACAATTGCTGATTTAGCAGAAGGAGCTCAAGTGAATCGAGCTACTTTCTATGCGCACTTTAATGATAAATATGAATTACTGGACTACCTCGTGGGAGATACTGCCTCGACTGCAATCGTAAATCGAACGAAAGGCGAGGTGGAATTCAATGAGGAGGGCATTACTCAACTTGTCTTGGCAATATGCGATTTCTATCAACAGCCAGATGTCGATTGCCGCAGAAGCTATATAACCTTGGTTGTACCGCAATTGAAAGACAAAGCTATTTCGGAATTAAAAGCTTATTTGTTGAAAGCCTTACCCTCCCATTGTTCAGCGGATGAAATCGTTCTTTACTCAGCTCTCATTGCACAGATGATTCATGAAAGTGCATCTCAATGGGCCTCAGGGAATACAGCTTTAGATAAAGAGGATATTGCCAAGAAGGTTGCATTATTAGTACTTCATGGCTTTCAGTAAAAGTGGATATTAGATTCACTACATGACGTCGCTGAAAAGAACAGAAAAACGCCAATTCTTGGCTTATGATCCATTGCTGCCTGCTTCAGAGTTGCGTCTTAAAAAGTAGAGTATCTGCACGGCGTAGCGGAGAGGGCGAAGCGTCTCCCAGCAGCAAAAGGGCATCTCGCAAGATCTAAAGATCTTATGAGACACCCTCTTTTTTTGGCATTACAGGATGTGTTGGGTCAAACGATATAACTTCATCGCATCCTGCTTATTAAGAGTAGGAAGCGACAGATCGACGGCTTTAGTCCGGTCCCAGGCAATCAGTGGCTGCGATGGAGGGTTATCCATCAGTTTGATAATAGGCCCGATACTCTTATCCACCGGCTGAGCGAAGAGCTTCCCCATGACGTGCAAGATGGTTTTAAACGGTTGAGCCAAGTGATTCGTGCCACTATGAGTATATCCGGGATGATTAAGAATGAAGCGTGTTTTTGCGTTCTTATTGTTCTCGGCGTAGGCGACTCCAAGCAGGTCGTTCGCTCGCCCTCCCTGCAGGGTAGCTTCAGCACTCCATACTTGTGTTGAAGATTGAGGTCATTCCAATGAATTTCTCCTTTTGTCATCCCGGTACCGCCGATGCTTACAATAACAGGATGGTTCCCGCGCTCCAGCAATTCCGTCAAACCGTAGCTCAGAACAAATCGGCTGATATAGTAGAGAGCAAACGTGCTCTCATATCCATCCGGAGTTAATTTGCGTTTGGGAAATTGTTGCATCGCTGTGAGAACCAGTCCGTCAAGCGACTCATGCCGTTCTCGAACCTCTTGAATGACACGACGATTTTCCGACAAAGATAATAGATCAGCTTGAATAAAGGAGGCGCGGTTTGCAGCACCCAAACGTGCCGCCTCGTCCAGAAATTCTTGTCCCCTGAGACGGTTGCTTCCGGTAACGGTCACTTTACTCCCTTGGCGCAAATAGTGAATGGCAAGCCCTTTGCCCATTCCGGAAGTACCCCCTGCTATGAATAAGTCTTGCATTCTCCCCACTCCTTGCATATGAATTAAAACTATATATGTTGACTAGGCAACAACTGTCAATTAATATACTAATAGCAATATCCAATACGAATCAATAAGCAGTGTTGCTGATTCGTTGTGTAAACAACAATTTGACTCAATTGTGATTTATCCGGAAGGGAGATGATAAGATATGAGTTTAGCCAATCCTAGTGACCCTCGAGCGAGACGGACGAGAAAATATATTCAAAATGCATTCACGGATTTACTTGCGGAAAAGGACTTTGAAGCCATCTCCATTCAAGATATTATGGACCGGGCTGGGTTGAATCGCGCAACCTTCTATAATCACTACCAGGATAAATATGAATGGTTAGAGTTAACCCTGAATGAAGCGTTTACGGATATTTTATCAACATGGATTCCTCCAGGTACAGTAATGCAGGGTCCCGAGTTGTTGCGCAGGTTAATGATGGCTGTTTGCGAATGGCAGATTGAAACGACGAAGCGGTTAAATTCGCGGCGCACGCTGTCGCATATGATGGAGGAAGTGGCCAAACAACAGCTGTACAATGTCATTATCTCTTGCTTGACGAACGTCAAAGACATTCCGGTGCAAGAACAGAGAACATTGGAAAGGAGCGCAACGATGATTAGCTGGTCGATTTACGGTGTGATCGTGAAATGGAGCCATACGCAGGAGGAGCCGGCCGAAGTCTTGATTGAACAAGTGCTTCCTATTCTGATGTCCAACTTACGTACGCTTGATTTCATGGATGGAGAGTGAGAAGAGAACGAATTACACTTTTCGGTTGGACTTGGCTAACTCGGGGAAATAAAAGACAGAGCGGCAAATGTATACATACCGAAAGAACGGCGGAGACGCTGTTCTTTTTTGTGTTTCCGGCAGTAACTTCAAGGTTGTCCGTATCATTGCTAGGGTAACGGTATATGACATAAGTCGAAAGCACAATATAATCCAATCTGTGGCCTACCATGTTAACGGGATACCTCTTTGCGGGGCATCCCGTTATTTAGTTCCACAGATTATTTGAGAAAGGAAAACATTGACAGTGTAAATAATGTAAAGTAAACTTTACGTAAATCTTACTTTACATTATGATTACCGCATTTGGAGGGGTTTGCATTAAAAATTATATCCGGTCATTGCGCAACGAGCATGGCATGACGCAAGAGCAACTGGGGGAGATCATTGGAGTCTCTCGGCAATCGGTCATAGCGATCGAAACGATGAAATACAATCCGTCGCTGGAACTCGCTTTCAAAATCGCAAAAGCGTTCCACATGCAAATCGAGGAAGTATTCGTATTTGAAGAAAAGGAGGAGAAGTAGATGGTATACGTAGGTATATATGGAGGTCTGTTGTTTGGGATTGCAGGTTGGTATTTCGGCAGGCGAGCCGCGGCCAAAAATAACGGTCTGGATGAGATGCGCGCCTATATAGTAGCCAAGTCTCGCTCGATCTCATGGTACTTCACGATTGCGGCGATCTCTGTGCTGTTGTCACTGGAAATATTCGGCCTGTCCATTGGTACAATTCCGTCGTTGGCGATTCTGATGTTCGTTCATCTGGGTAGCTGGGGGCTGACTTCCCTCATCCTACATGCTCGTATGACAAACGATCCCGACGAGACGGGCAAAGGCAAGCTTCAGCTCGTGCAGGGCATTGCAATCGGCGTATCGATTCTGATCCTGTTTGCCATCATCTCTGTTCTATCAGGCGACTGGCGTTTCCTGCTTGCGGCTATCCCGATCGTTCTGCTGAACGTGATCATTATTATTTCCGTTCGGAGGAAGCATGCAGGAAGCGGGAAGGCGAACAGCTAATAAGCTTGACCGCATCATGCATATTAAATAAGATTGAATCTCGGGAAGATGTGTATATCATACGAATGCCCTTGTATGGTTCGATGGATTTTTGGCGACCAGAGACAGGGGGAATGGGGGACTGTTGATGACCATCAACGTAATCATTGCGGATGACAATGCCTTTGTTCGGGAAGGGTTGAAGATTATTCTGACTTCCTTCCAAGAATTCGAGGTGCTTGCCGCTGTACATAACGGGGAAGAGGCGGTGGCCTATTGCAACCAGCACAGTGTGGATGTGGCCTTGCTTGATATTCAAATGCCTGTCATGAGTGGTGTGGAAGCTGCCAAGCGGATTACCGAAAGTACCCAGACCAAATCCCTCATACTCACCACATTTGATGATGAAGCGATTATCGTCGATGCGATCAAGAACGGCGCCAAAGGCTATTTGTTGAAGAATAACGATCCTGAGCGCATTCGGGATGCGATCATTGCCGTTTACAACGGACACAATGTGCTGCAGGAGACCGTTTTCGAAAAGCTGAAGACCGGATGGGTCCCCGAGAAAAACGTGAACGAAATCCAGGAGAGCAAAATCGATCGCAGTTTGTTCACAAACCGAGAGCTTGATATCATGTCCCTCATATCCAAAGGACTATCCAATCGGGAAATTTCCAAGGAATTGTTCTTGTCAGAGGGGACCGTAGCCAATCATATTACATCCATATTGGGCAAGACTGCCTTGGATCACCGAACCCAGATCGCCATCTATTACCTTACGGGAAAAGGAAGATGAGCGCCATGCAAGGAAACAATCAAGAACTTTGGGCGATTGGCTATAAAGTTGTCTTGTCGCTCTTCATGATCACCTTGATGACCTTGGAAAGCATGGCCTTATCGCCTTGGTATATTCTCGTCGTGCTGCTCTTTTTTTGTTTAAACCTGAGCGTATTTTTGCTGAAAAACAAGCTGATGAAACAAGGGGTCTTGCTCTTGTCTCTTTTGCTTCTTCTGATTTCTTCTTACTTGATTGATCCGCTGTTCATGCTGTTGTTTCCGATTAACGTATATGAATGGATGGGGTATCATACGAAGAAAAGCATCATCGGCCTGATACCCGCGGCCATTCCCGTGCTCTTCCTTCCCGCCGAAACTTATCTTCCTATGGCTTCATTGCCTTGGTCAGTTTCTTGTTCCATGCCTTGCTCACCCAACATCTGCGTCGAGTCGCCGACTGCCGCGAAGAAATCGACACGTTGCGGGAACGGGTGGATACCTTGAACCAGAGTCTGGACGAAAGCAACGCCTATATCCGGCAATCGGAATACGTCATCAAGCTGGAGGAACGCAATCGAATCTCGCAGGATATTCACGATCAAATCGGCCATGCGATGACCGGTGCCTTGATGCAGATGGAAGCCTCTAAACGGCTGCTGCAGACCGATCCCGTGAAATCGAAAGAACTGCTCGATAATGCGATCCAAATCTCTAAGGACGGGATTGAAAGCATTCGTCTGGTTCTCAAAAATATGAAACCTCCGCGCGAACAACTGGGCATTCATCGGATGAAACGTATCGTGGATGAATTTTCTGCGCGTCACACAATCAAGGCTGTTCTGACCCATGAGGGAGATCTCGATTACATCACCGCGAACCATTGGCACATTCTAATGACGAATACGCAGGAAGCGATGACCAATGTGCTGAAATATTCGCAAGCATCCGGCGTGAAAATCCACATCCAAGTGATGAATCGCTTGATTCGTCTCGCCATATCCGACAACGGGCAAGGCGCCCGCAAAGTGATTAAAGGACTCGGGATCATCGGCATGGAGGAAAGAGCCGCCCGGGTGAACGGGACCGTCATCGCGGACGGTTCCCAAGGGTTTTCCGTTACCACGCTCCTTCCTTATCAAAAATGAATGAAGATTCTCATGTTTAAGGGATGAACTTGTGCACTGTCGCAGGTACATCCCTTTTTTTATAATGAAAACAAGCAGAAACGAGATGGGAGTGTTCAACGTGAATGTGTTGGAAATCAAACAACTAACGAAAAAATTCGGCGATTTTATCGCCGTGGACAGGATTTCATTGGAAGTGAAGGAAGGGGAAATCTTTGGCTTCCTGGGCGCGAACGGCGCCGGTAAAAGCACGACGATCAACATGATCGCTTCCTTGTTGCGAAAAACCAAAGGGGAAATTGAAATCTTGGGCAAGACCCTAAGCGGTCACAGTAAATTTGCCAAGTCCAATATCGGGATTGTGCCGCAGGAACTTGCGATCTACGAGGACATGACGGCTTATGAGAATGTTCACTTTTTTGCCGGGTTGTACGGACTGAGAGGCTCCTTGTTAAAAGAACGAACAATCGAAGCGCTCGCCTTCGTCGGCTTGAGCGACAAATTGTCCGCCTACCCCAAAACGTTCTCAGGCGGGATGAAACGAAGATTGAACATTGCTTGCGCCATTGCGCACAAACCCAAGCTGCTCATTATGGACGAGCCGACCGTGGGCATTGATCCCCAATCGCGAAATTATATTCTACAATCCGTCAAGAAGCTCAATCGCAACGGCATCACGGTCGTGTACACCAGCCATTACATGGAAGAGGTCGAAGAATTGTGCACCCGTATTGCCATCATCGATCACGGAAAGATCATTGCGGAGGGGACGAAGAAAGAACTGAAAACGCTCGTGACGCATGAGAAAAACTTGTGGATCGAAGTCCGCTCGACCGAACCGCCGCATCCGGACATCTTGAAGGGCATTCCGGGAATCCACGAGGTGACCGTTGAAGAGCGGATGGTGAAAGTACGTTCCGACGTTGAGGTACACAATCTCAATCAAATCATTCAAACCTTGATCGAGAATCAGCTTGAGATTCGTTCGGTGAAAGAACAGGAGCCCAACCTGGAGTCCGTCTTCTTGACCTTGACCGGCAGAAGCTGCGTGACTGACTCGGTATGGAGAAAAGGAGATGAGATCGATGAATGTTTGGCGCATTGCGTTCAGAGAATTAAAGACGATTCGGGAATTCAAAGCGTTGCTGTTCCTCATTGCCACTCCCCTGGTGTGGATTCTGATCTTGGGAACGGTTGTCACAAATGCTTTCAATGGCAGTATAGAATTAGGTGACATTCGGGTGCTCTACAAGCATCAGCACACGGACAACGAGTTGCAGCGTCAATGGGATGCGTTCGTCGCCCAAAGCGAGTCATCCGGCATGGTATTCGAGCCTGTAAACGAAAATACGGATGGAAGAGTGGAAGCGGAGAACAATCGGGCTACGGGTTATGTTGAACTGTCCCAGGCAGGGATCGTTTATTATGGCAATCCCCGAAACCCGATCGAAAGCGATATCGCCGAAACGCTTATGTATTCTTTTGCCGATCGCTATAAACTCGTGTCTGCCTTTCCGGATATCGTCATGCCCGAGCAAGCGATTACGGATAATGTCCGGGAAATGAAATTGGACGGCGGGAGGCAACCAAGCGCGATGGACTACTATGCCATTGCCATGATCACGATGATTATTTTATACGGCTCGTTGACCGCCGCGAACTTGATCGAGGGAGAGCGGACACGCAACACGGCAACTCGTCTGCTTGCGGCCCCTGTAACGAAAGCGGAGATTTTCACCGGAAAAATAGCGGGTAGCGTGCTGCAAAATTTGCTTGCGGTTGCCGTCGTCGTATTTGTTTGCAAATTTATGTTCAATGTATATTGGGGAGAACACTTAGGGCTGGTTTTCCTTGTCCTGCTTTCCCAAATCATATTTGCGTTAAGCTTGGGACTCGGATTCAGTTACTTATTTAAAGGAAACGTGGCCACCACCCTGTTGATAACGATTATCCATATAGGAGCCTTTTTTGGCGGATCGTATTTTCCGCTTGAGGACGTGACGGGAGTTCTGCGGATTTTAACGTATTTCTCTCCGTTACAGTGGACGAATGAAGCTTTGCTACAAATCATTTATGAGAACAATATATCCGCCTTAGGTAGGGTGATGATGCTGAATATCGGGTTTTCCGTAGTGCTACTGGGCTCTGCGATCCTCATCATGCGGAAACGGGAGGGATTGTAACGATGCGTGAAACAATCTGGTTAATTCGTAAGACGTTTCGATCCACGTTCAAAAATGTGAAAAGCTGGTTGCTTTATTTGGGGTTGCCCGTCGTAGCCGCCGCTTTGGCCATGTTGCTCCATGGAAGCTCGGGAGAAAGCGAGTTCCGAGTCGGAATCGTCAATCACGACAGCGGAGCGGCGATCACGCAGGAGGCGATTGATTTCGTCGGGCAGATGGATGCGGTCAACGTAAGCATGATAAGCGATGCGGACATTCATGAGGAACTGGACGCAGGTGATTTGGACATGGTGATCGTGTTTCCGGCCGCTTTCTCGGAAGCATTAAGGCAAGGCAATCCACTGCCGATTGACCTGCATTCGGTTGAAGGTGTTGGGGTAACGGACTACTTGAAGTCCAGTCTGAATCAATTTATCGACAATCGGACAGCGATTGCGGTCGCAAGTCAAGGGGATGCGGCAGTTTTTGACGCGATGGTTGAGAACTACGTCCAACAGACGTATTCGTTCACGGCCGAACAGGTGGAAGATCAGTCGATTCATCATAACCGTGCCAAGCAAACAATCGGATACTTGCTGATCTTGATGCTGTTTGCCTCAGCGAGTTTGTCTGGTATCATCCTCAAAGAGAAGGAGAATCGGACGTACTTTCGGATGCTGACCACGCCTATTTCGGGATCAACGTATGTATTCTCTAACACCTTGCTGAATTTGTTCATTATGATTCTGCAAGTCGTATTTACGCTGATGATCCTGACGTTGGTTTTCCGGGTGGATCCCGGCATTTCAATCTTGGGCTTGCTCTTCATTCTGACGTTGTTTGCTTTTGTTGCGATCGGTTTTTCGCTCGTCATTGTCGCTTTCGCGAAGACGACGATGGAAGCGACCGGACTGCAAGCGTTGTTGTTTATTCCGACCAGCCTGCTGGCGGGGTGTTTATTCCCGCTGGAACTCATGCCGGATTTCATGGAGAGAATCGCCTACTTCATGCCGCAGTATTGGGTGTTGGATACGATTGATCGGTTGCAACTGGGCCAATCTTGGAGCAGCCTGTCGCTTAATCTGGTGATCCTGCTCGCCTTTGCTCTGACGCTGCTCGTCGTGGCGATCTATAAGTTCAATCGAAATAACGAGACGGGGAGTTTTGTTTGAAAATTCATTATTTATGCACATGAGCCATATGTGATGAAGGGACACCATAGAGTCGGTTTCATAAATTTGATTTTGAATTATGAAATCGACTCTATATACAATGTTTTGGCTGTGACCTCGGATCATGCGGGAGAGCAATCGCTGGCTTAAATATGCTGAATGGTAGTCAATGACTTTTCACACTCATTAACATATACTAGAAACATCTTATTAAAGTGTAGGCCGATGCGATCAAGTTAGGCTTGAATATGAATTATGATGAGAAGAAATGACATGAGGAGGCGATAGGATGAAAAGCTATCTTATTTTTGGCGCTAGCCAAGGTCTCGGAGATGCGTTTGTGAAAGGGCTGCCTGATCGGGGCGATCAAGTTTGGATTGTTTCCCGAAGCAAGCCGGGCAGTATAGATCTTGAGGATGGTGTTAAGAGAAGATGGATTGCAGCAGATCTTGCGCAACCGGATGCGGCTCAAGTTATTACAAAAAGCATATCCACGGAAAAGCTTGATGTACTGATTTATAACGTAGGAATCTGGGAAAAGGAAGGGTTTGAGGACCACTACACGTTTGACATGGACGAACCGAACGATATTTCCAAAATTATACATGTGAACATCACTTCAACCATCACCTGCATACAGGCGCTATTGCCTAATCTCCGCCAATCGGAAGCAGGTAAAATCATTTTAATCGGCTCCACGGCAGGCTTGGACCATACGAATAACGCTCAAATATCCTTTGTTGCTTCCAAGTTTGGTCTGCGCGGTATTGCTCATGCACTGAGAGAACACGTGCGTCAGGATGGCATCGCCGTTACTTGCGTGAATCCAGGCGAACTGGCAGCAGAAATTCCTTTCGAGTATGGGGCGGATAAAGCGATTGAGGCATATAACGGCACTAGAATTCCTGTACAAGACATTGTATCCATTGTGAAATGCGTTATCAACCTGTCCAAAGTTTCCTGTGTCAAAGAAATACATATCCCGGCTATAACGGATGTAAATGCGTAGTTCATAATCAGAACAGATAAACGGTAAAAGCGGTTGGGGGACTACGATAGATGGGTTGTGAAGAGGAATTTTGAGTAAATCGCACCTCAGATATTACTCCAAAGAAATTTAGAAATAAATACTTTTTTTGCTGCTCGTCGCCGGCACTTCAGAACAATTAACTGCAAATACGGAACAAAACAGCAAGGCAAGCCGTGAAATGACTGAAGCCGTACAAGAAATTTCTGAAGGGGCAGCCACACAGCTCAGCCAAATTCAGCTTGCCTCAGGTGCATTCCGAGAAATCAAAGATACGTTGGAATTATGTCAATCATCGAGGCTTAGTCACGTATGCTTGGCCGATCAGTACGGTAACCGATAATCCGGACGAATATGCCCATTTTGCCATACAGGTGGAAGCGCCATCCGAATTAGCCTTAACTGTAGGCGATACGGCGGCATTCACCGGATTCGTTCGCAGCCAGAACGGCAACGTTTTGGAGACGTCGTTGAACGTGCGCGCATTGGGGCCTGTTGCAGGTTTGCTGGACTTAAACGAGGTGGAGGGTGAAATGACGGCGCTAAGCGCCGGAGTGGTTTGGGTTCAGGGTTATTACCGCTTTTCGTTTCGAAACGAGGAATGGACCGTGTACGCGCGGCCGACAAAAGTTACCATCAACGCTCCTTAAGCCGTCGATATAAAAATCAGTAAGCAGAAAGGCAAGCGCGTAGACTGTTTCTCAGTCAGCGCGCTTGCTTCTTTTTTTGTAACAGGAGCGCAACGAACGAAAGACTACTTATCGACGCGCCAATCTACTTTTTTCAATATCAACACGATCGAAACAAGTGAGAACAACAACAGAATGAGTGTGTTCCAAGCGACGGAGCTGGACCACCCGGAGATCAGCACCTCCCGCATGGCTTCAGCTGCGTAGGTCGTTGGGAAGATATAGGAGACCCATTGCAACAGGGCAGGCAGTTGATTCATGTCGACCATGACGGGCGTCAAGAACGAGATGAACATCATGAGCGCTTGGACCAGCATGTTGGTCAATTGATGGCTTGGCGACCAGAACCCGATCAGGACTCCCGCGCCTACCACGCTAAAGACGGTAAGCATCAGTACGGGGATCAATCCCCAGCTGTAGTGAAATTGAATGCCGTAAGCGAACTGGCCGATCATTGCCAGGATGACAAACGAAGGTACGCAAGTGATCAAGCCTCGCAGCAGATTAGCAAAGATGAAATTCACTTTGGCGATTGGCAGTGACGAATAGTAGGTGAAATGCCCTTGATGCTTCTGCCAGGATATTTCCTGGGCCATGGAATTGAGTCCCATCACGATTAAGCCGAAGAGCATATTTCCCGTAATAATGCGTATCATGACCTCTGGCGTCGGGTCGACCGTAAAGAATTTGAGGAACAGCAGCGTCGTTAACGGGAACATGCAGGCCATGATGAAAATCCAAACCCATGCCTCACGGATGATCGTGAATTGAATACGGGCGAGGATCAGCCATTCCATAATGCGGCGCTGGATCGTGCCCTGCTGCTCTTGTCCTTGCAGAAAGATCGCTTCTTGCAGCGGAGAGCCTTGATTTTGCGTAGACGGGTTCATATTTTCCATGTTTATACCACCTCTGCTTCAACAGGTTTATCCTGCTCGTCATCGATATGAAAATAGACATCCTCCAGATTCGGCGGAACCAACGAGTACTCTTCGATCGGCAAGTTTGGTTGCGTCAGGACTTCAATTGCGCGACTAGCGTCTTGCTTCTCGATCAGCGCACGGATGCGGTTTTCTCCTGTTTTGGTCCAGTGGCCCAGCGTACTTAATCTTTCGCAAACGTAATCGCTCTCCCCTAGTGATGTTGTGATCTCTAGTTTCATTCGCTGATCGACACGCTGTTTCAACACGCTCACATGATCGATCGCTAGCAGCTTGCCGTGATTCACGACGGCCACCCGGTCAACGACTTGCTCGGCTTCCAATACGTTGTGCGTCACCAGGATGACGGTCACCCCTTGGCGGTTACGTTCTTGAATCAGGTCCCACACGAGTCTTCTCTTCTTGGGATCCAGTTCATTGGTCGGTTCATCGAAGATCATGACAGGCGAAAAGCCGATCAGGCAAGTGCCGATCCCGATTAACCGCTTCTGTCCGCCCGAAACGTTCTTAAGTAGTTTATTCCGCAAATCCTCCATACCGAAGCGGGCCAGCAAATCTTCGCTTTGTTGTACGGCCGCTTCTTTTGTCAAGCCCCGCAATCGACCGGTAAAATACAACGCCTCCCAGGTTTTTAAGCTGGTCAGCGCGTGTGGCTCCTGCGAGTAGTAAGCAACCTCCTGGGCGACGCGTTTGGTTTGGGACTGCACGCTGATTCCATCATAGCGCACTGTGCCTGAAGTTGGGGCGAGATGACCGACCATTTGTTTGATCAGCGTGGATTTGCCGGCCCCGTTGGGTCCGAGCAGACCTAGGATCTCCCCTTGTTGAACGTCAAAGCTAATGTCTTGATTGGCGATGACTTTTCCTTTTTTGTACGTCTTGTTTACTTGTTCTAATTGATAAACCAGCTTCATGATCCCGGCTCCTCTCACTTGCGTTTCCAAATTGAGTGTAATGAAATGCGTTGGCATGACGTTGATTATGTATGCTGAACGGTCGTCAATTGGCGTTAAGATAAAGATATAATATCCGTCTTCACGGAGTGACGGGCGGCAGAATGGTTTTTATCTCCGTCTCGGGACCGAGATGGAAGTCATAGATAAAGAGGGATCGCCAGATCTTAGATCTGGCGATCCCTCTTTATTCCTGTCCATAAATCCTTCGCGCTATGGATCGTTCTATTTTATATAAGGTACAAATTTCCTTAACGCTTTTGCATTCTCCAATCGTCCAACTGCTGCTGTATTACGGCCTGAATTTCGTCAAGCCCTGCTTGATGCAGCTCCTCGTTGAAGCGGGGAAGGATCTTCTCCACGTCTACCGAACCGGTCATGAGGCTGGGGTAATACTTCTGCCAGACGATCTCGACGTTGTTAATGGTTTCGCTCAGCCGGACGAGATCCGGGGTGAAACCAAGCATGGCCGATTGGACGAGCTTCGCATTGTATTCGCGGAATGTATCCCATTTGTCGAGCGGTTCGGGATATTCCCCGCCCATGGTCTTTAAGATGAACCAATTGCCCTGAGTGTATTGCACGCCGGAATAGCGGCTTGCAGGTATGTCCGACTGCAAGTTATCCTCGTTGTCCTTGCCTGGCGTCAGCACGATTTGCCCGTCATCGTTCAACGTATAATGCAGACCTTCGATACCGTAGTTGAACAAGTTCCGAATTTCGGGATCGGTATTAAGCAGATTGAGAAACCGAATCGATTCCACGGGATGCTTAGTGTTCGCATTCACGGCCATGATGCCGCCCCGCACGGATTCGGTAGTCACCGTACTCGGCGTCACCGGATGGGTGACAACCCGATAACCACGATCCTTGCTCCAAGTCGTTTCGGAGAGCGGACCGCCGCCGGAGGATTTCCAGAACACCTTCGCTCGCTTGAGTCCCCCCGGCTCGCGCAAAGCGGCGTCTTCATTAATGAAGCCCGCTTGGTAATAACGACGCAGCGTATCCAGCACTTGCCGCGCTTCCTGTGTCTCGAAGATATTCACTACCTGCCCATCCGGATCCAGCGATTGGACCATCAGCGGAACCTTGGAGTTCAAGACGTATTCATACCCGTGGAGCGCGAAGAAATTGTGGGAATCACGATCCAGTTCCATCGGAAGGTACTCCGGTTCCTTCCGCTTGATCATGCGAAGCAGCGGTTCCAGCGATTCCAGCGTATTGTACCGGGTGATGTCAATTCCGTATCGGTCCACGATGGTGGCCGGGTACATCCAGTGGTCCCTCACGGCGAGTTCCTTGTTCGTAGGTACGCCGTAGATGAAGCCGTCGTTCATGCGCACTCCTTGCCAAAAGACGGGATCGATGACGTTATACATGTCCTTGCCGATGCCTTCCAGGTATTCATCGAGCTTGAGCCAGGCCCCGCGTATGGCGCCTGTGGCATAATCCGGTGCAAAGGCGATATCAAACGGGCTTCCGGCTGAGATGAGCGTGTTTAGCCGATCCTCATATTCTTGCCAGCCGATCTTGAGATATGTGATCGTGACGCCGATCTTGCGCGAGAGAATCTCGTTGATCTTGTCGTTGACCAACTGCAGATCCGGATCGGGTTCGCCGATCGTGTAGTAAATAAGGTTTACCGTCTCTTTACCTTCGAACGAATCGGTACCCGCGTCAGGCTGAGGAAAACAGCCGCCCAGAAGCAGCAGGAACGGCAGCACGAGGCAGAAAGCGGCCCATTCTCGTTTCAGCCTGCGATGATTGAACACGGTTATGCGCTCCTTTTTGCGAATAGTCTATGGTTATCATTTGCCCCGCAGCTCAGAGGGGGATTTTCCGAAATAGCTCTGGAAGTGGGTGTAGAAATAATTGAGATTGTTATAACCGACGGAGAAGGCGATATAGGAGATTTTCTCGTCGGTCGTTTGGATGCGATCCTGGGCCATGAGCATGCGGTAAGCCATCAAATACTCGGAGAATTTCATTCGCGTTTCCTTCAGAAACAATTGCCCGAGATACGTGCTGTTCATTTGAAACCGCTCAGCCACGGATTTCAAGGTGATATTTTGCGCATATTCGGTTTTGACCATCAGTACAATGCGGTTGACCAGTTTGGATAAACTGTCATATGCCAGATTGAGCACGGGATCGCGGTTTATGCTTTCACTGGTCATGGTTCCAATCGATCCGTGAAGATCCTCGACGATGATCTTCTCGATAGTATGCTGAAGCTTGGTGCGTTCGACGGGCTTGAGCAGATAGTCCCTGACGCCGCAGCGAATAGCTTCCTGTGCATACTTGAATTCACTATAGCCGCTCATGATGATGAACTTCGTCGGTACATGGAATTCATTCAACTTACGGATCGTTTCATAGCCCAAGTCCTTGCCGATGCAGACGTCGAAGATGGCGATGTCCGGCAGGAGGTCCACGATCCTGGACATGGCTTCATCCGTCGTTTCGCACGTTTCGATGCGGACGAACCCGTACCGCTCCCAATCCAGTATCCGCTTCATCCCCTCCAAAATTTGCGGCTCGTCATCCACAATCATCAATTTGTACAAGTTCAATCACCTCTTTCGATAAATGTACGGATATCTTGACGCCGGCTTGCTCGTTATGGGCAATATCGATCGAGCAGTCGTTTCCATAGAAGAAGTGAAGGCGCGTATACACGTTGCGCAGCCCGATGCTGTTAGAAGAGGTATCATCATCGCTAGTCAGTGTGCTGCGAACAGCGGTTAACCGTTCTTCGGCAATGCCGTGTCCATTGTCTAGGAATTCCAGTACGAAGCGGTCTTCCGTCTCGTAACCGTTCACGACGTAGAGGTTAAACTCATGGGCGGTCTTAAATCCGTGAATGAAGAAATTTTCGGCCAGCGGCTGCATCCAGAACTTTACGGTCGGAATCATGAGCAGCGCGGGTTCGACGTCGATCTGATAGTAGAAGCGGCCCGAATGCTTAAACTCCATGATCTCAAGGTACTTTTTCAGTAGATCGAGTTCACTGCCTAGGGTAATAATGTTTTCTTTTTTTACGATGTCCCGATAGAGCGCTCCCAGCGTTGCGATTGCGTCCGCAGTGTCCGGGTCCTGATTGACGAGGGCCGTGGAACGAATCACTTCGAGCGTGTTGTACAGAAAATGAGGGTTGATTTGATTCTGAAGCGCTTTCATTTCGGTTTCCTGCTGCTTGATTTTGAACAAGTATTCGTTGCGGATATGTTTATCCAATTGCTGAATCATGTCATCCAGTTCCCGGGCAATCATCCCGTATTCGTTCTTGCGGTAACGGGCATGACGGTTTGGGGTAAAGTTGGCTTGCTTCACCCGCCCGATGGATTGGATGATGCGGCGCAGGAAGAGGGCATCATCGCGCATGTTGTAGGCGATGAGCATAAGTACGCTGATCATCGCGCCCAGCATGATCAGAAAGACGGTGACCAGCGTTCCGGCATGCTGGCGGATCAGCATGGACAGATCGGTGACGGTGACGAATTTGAAATGATGCTTGGTTGACGGAAAGGAGACGTAGAAGGTATAGCTTGCGAGACCGCTCGAAATCATCCCGTGACTGCGACCATGGCCCGCAGCTGTTCGGAATAGCTCCACTTGGTCCCGTTCCGGGGTGTTGCCGAGAAAATAAATTTCGCCCGTGTTGCTGATGGCAGCCGCATGGCCGATCCGAAAATTTTGTACCGATTTGAATATCTGTTCGCTGCCGATCAAGAAGCGCATTTCCCCGAACCCCTGGGGACGAAGCGCCGGATCGGACAGTTTCTTCCGATAGACGAACCCCTCTGTAATGGTGTCCCTAAAGGTTTCATCCGTGTTGGGAAGTCCGAAAACGAAGCTTGGACTGCCGTTGTCGTTGAAGCGAATGACATTGCCGTATTCACCGTTGTGCACGCTGATTTGGGTAATTTCACCTTGAGCCCAGCTGTATAAATACGTCTTTACATCCTCCGGGAAGGAGACGAGCGGGAGCGAGAAATGGCTGTTATGCAATCTCCGTGTCAAGTATTCCTCGGCGGTTTTGCTCAAGAAGCTTCTCGCGTCCTCCATCAGCCCCGGCGTAGCGTAGATGCGCTGCATGTATGCTTCGATCCGGTCAGCGTCATACTGCAATTCATTCTCGATGCGCGTGAAGGCACTGGCCGCTTGGAAACGGGCGTCGCCGACCCACTGATTGATGAGCATGGCGCAGGTGAGCGTGCCCAGCGCCACACCAATCGCCACAACGAAGACAACGTAAGCGATGAATTTATGGCGGTAAATTTTGATTTTTAAGAAAGAGCCCATGGGACACCTCTTTTGTGAGCGGATCGTCAGCTTTACCTTTGTTATTACTCAATGTATCATGTTAAACCCCGTCTTCATAGTGAGGAAGGGAAAAGCATCCCTTCAGCGTGACTCGTAAAGGGATGCGCAAGAATTGAAGCTATTTAAAGTAATTGTTGATTTGCTCTTGGGCGGCTTGCATGATCGCGTCCATGCCGGCCGTTCTCAGCTCAGCCGTAATTCTCGGAATCATGGCTTCCGGGTCGGATGCGCCAGTGATGAGTTCATACTTGTATTTATCCCACACGGCTTGGCAATTCGCGACTTCGGTCTGCAACTCGCTGATGTCCAGCGCGAAGCCGAGCACGGCAGAGGAGGTGGCTGCATCGTTCAGCTTCTTGACCTGCTCCCATTGATCCTCCGGGGCACCTTTGGTCACCGCCAAATTGAAGAACGTAGCTTGCGAATATGCCGCCAGCGGCCACGTATCGGAGGTGCGCTCGATCACCTTTTCTCCGTCAACGAGATTGTAGTCCACGCCCAACTCGCCGAAGGCCAGCATGTTGCGCAGTGTCGGATCCGTGTTGACGAGTTCCAGGTATTTCAGCGCTTCCGCCTTGTATTTGGAATTCGCGGAGATGGCGTTCAGCGAGCCCTGAATCGTGCTGGTCGTATAAATCGGCCCGAAATGCTGGACCATGTTGTATTTCTCGACGGCGTCGTTGATCTGCCAACTGACCTCCGCTCCGGGGAAAGCCTGGGCCGCGAAGAATGGCCGCCCTTTGTCGTTCTCCGTCTTCGTTGGTGCGTCCGGGTTAATGATACCGTCCTTATACCAGCTATGCAGTAGTTTTAGATTAGTGATGACGTCTGGCTGTTCGAGCACGGATACGACCGTGCGCGAAGCATCGTCGGTCTTGACCCCGACCGGAGGGAAGCCTAAAGTAAGATCGTCATACGCGTTGAAAAACCCGTTCAAGCCTTCGCCCTGCGTCATCGGCAGCGGATAGAAGCCCTTGCCTTCGCCTGCTTTCATGTCGCGCAGGGGCCGATCCAGGTCCGGCAGCGTCTTGATATTCTGGATATCGATGCCGTACTTCTGTACATACTTATCATCGAATACCCAATACTGCGTGAGGGAAGAGTCCTTGTACGTCGGTACGGAATAATATTTGCCGCCGATTTTCGTACCTTCCCATACCTTTTCCGGGATGAACCCGTACAGATCCGGCGTCTCGCTCTGAACGAGGTCCGTGATATCGGCAAAAGCGCCCATGGCGACTTGCTTGCTATACTTGCCGCTGTTAGTGAACATGATGTCGAAGGCTCGCCGGTATTGACGATCGTGTTCATTTTGGTGTCCCATTCGCCCCAGCTTGCGACTTTGATGTCGATCTTCACGCCGATTTTGTCAGCCGTGTAAGCATTCATTGCTTCGATGGCTTTGTCAAAATTATTCGGCACTTGGCCGCCAATGGTCCACCAGAGCAGTGTCGGAACCTCTTTGTCAGTTCCTGCGGGTTCCTTGGCCGAGTCGGTACCTGTTCCGGGACTGTTCGTTGCGGCTGGAGACGGCGAACCGCCGCAGGCTGCAAGTGCCGTCAGCATCAGGATGAGCACGCACAGCGACGAGATGAGTTTCATCGATTTTTTCATATTCCATTCCCCTTTCGAATCGCGATTCAATGGCATTGCGGAAGCATGTATCATAAACCAAGCAAACTTGGTTTATTTCGGGTATTAACCTTTGACGGCACCAACCGTTAATCCGGAAATGAAATACTTCTGGAAGAACGGATATGCGAACGCCACGGGCAGTACAATGAGAATGGCAACGGCCATGCGCGCAGCCTCTTTCGGCATGGTTGCGACAAGCAGGGCGTAGCTCACACCCATGCTGGCTGCATTTTTGGCCAAGGCATCCACGTTGCTCATCAAGCTGTTGAGCAGGGCTTGCAGGGAGTACAGGTTTTGGTTATCGATGTAAAGCATCGACTGGAACCAATCGTTCCAGTAGGCGAAGCAGAGAAACAGACCGATGGTCGCGATCACTGGCAACGAAATCGGCATAATGATCGAGAAGAATATGCGCAGCTGCCTTGCCCCGTCGATCTCGGCCGATTCGATCAGGCCGTCGGGAATCGTGCTCTTGAAGAAGGTCTTGCAGATGATGACGTTAAAGGAAGAGACGGCGAGCGGCAGGATCAGCGCCCAGACACTGTCTTTGAGTCCCAGTAGATTGGTATTGATGAAGTAACTGGACACCAAGCCGCCGTTGAACACCATCGGGATGAAGACGACCCAGGTCAGGAAGCCCCTCAGCTTATAGTTCGGACGCGACAGAACATAGCCCATGGTAGCGGTAAGCAGCACGCCCAGGACCGTCCCAATAGCCGTGACAAAGAGCGATACGCCGAGCGCGCGCAGGATCATCGTGCCCTGCTTCATGATGTAGACGTACGCTTCGCCGGAAAAAACGAGCGGCAGTAGCTGATAGCCCGACTCGCGGATCGAGTCCTCGCTTGAGAAGGAGATCGACAGGACCACGATGACGGGAATGACGCAGAGCAGGGCGAGCAGAATAAAGATGAGATGGAAGCTGATATTGACGAGTTTGTGTATGCGATTGAATTTCTCCAGTCCCGAGTCGTAAACGGTTTTGGATGACATCATAGTCCCTCCTTACATCATGGCGCTGTCGGGATCAATTCGGCGAACGATCCAGTTCGCGATCAGTATCATGCGCATCCCAGAACCGACTGCACGAACGCAGCGGCGGATGCCATGCCGACGGTAGCGGATTTGAGTTGCTTATAGACCATGACATCGATCGTGGTCGACACGTTAAACAGCGAGTTGGAATCTCGGGTGACCTGATAGAACAGGCCAAAGTCGGTGTAAAAGATGCGGCCCACGGCGAGGATGAACATCATGACGATCACGAGTTTGAGCATCGGCAGCGTAATATATCGCGTTTGCTGCCCAATGGACGCCCCATGATAACGGCCGCTTCGTAATACGTGTTATCGATACTCGTGATGGTAGCCAAGTATATGACCATGCCGTATCCTAGGCCTTTCCACACATTTAATAGAATCAGGAAGTACGGCCAGTACTGTGGCTCCATATACCAGTTGATCGGATCGCCGCCCATGCTGACCAGCATCTGGTTAAGAATGCCTTTGTCGAAGCTTAAGAATGCCCAGCCCACCGCTGAGACGACGACCCATGACAGGAAGTAGGGGAGGAACATCATCGTCTGATAGACTTTGCTCGCTTTACGGCTGTGGAGTAGACCGATCATGATGGCAAATGCGACGGGCAGCACGATCCCGAGCACGATAAAAACGATGTTGTAGCCGATCGTATTGCGTATAATGATCCAGGCATCGTTCGATTTGAACAGGAATTCAAAATTTTTAAACCCGATCCATGGGCTGTTGTACACGTTGCTCAGGAAACCGCCGCTGATCCTGAAATTTTTGAAGGCGATAATAATCCCGAACATCGGCAAGAAGCAGAACAGAACGTACCAGATCGTGGTTGGCAAGGCCAAGAGGGTCAGTTCTGTATCCTGTGTGCGCCAACGAATTCGTAAGCGCTTTCTTTTCTTGGTGATTTGATCATTCGAATCCATTCCTCTCACCCCTATCGTCATTCTCGTATGCGTGTTTGTTGCTTTTCATTATTGTATAAGGGGAGGGATTCAGGCTGCCAGACCATAAACTTGATACTATAGTCAACAAACGTTAGTTGAGGACTGGCTTTACGAGTAACGTCCATCACAAAAGAACCGCTAAACACAAGGGAGTTCCGAGTGTTTAGCGGTTTTTTTTTATGGTGTATTGGAATTAAAAATAGTTGTTTAGACCCACTAATGTTTGAATTTATACCGAAACGTACCTGCTAGGCAGACTGATCTATACGCTGCAAGATGAGGACGCCGGCTCTCGCTATTGGGAGCTCGTGCAAGCCGTCCTGGAGTTCAACTTGGCGAGAAAGAACAACTTGGCCGCAGCAATTCTTCACCGTTAGATCGTAACGTCCCTGATGGCGGCAACGGAGTATTATATGATCGTTATAGGTTCCATTGGCTACAATAAATCGATCACAGGTACCCTCCATCGGGACGACCATATTGGCGTAAACCCCGACAATTTCTGTGCCGCCGCTTTGGGCGCTAACGAGTGGGTAGAGCAACTCGGGCTGTTTCGGAGTAAGCTTGCCTTTTAGCAGAACGCTGCTGTGCTCCTTGCAGAAGGAGAGCCAGAAGCGGAGCATCTGCGTGTACACTTCTCCGATCTCATCAAGGCGGACCGATATTTGAGGCACAGAGAACAGGATATTGATAAGCTGCATGGCGGCGCTTTCGATAGGTTCCTGAGGATTGAACATGATCATATCGGAATGAACGGCTGTATTTCCTGACAATAGACGCAGGTCGAGCGTGCGGACTCGGTTCTGGATGGAGTCGTTCGGGCAATCGTTGGCACGGAACATGTTGCCGTATTTTCGCATCAGCGGTCCGATGTAGGTCTGGCGGAATTCGATGAGAATGTCTGGCTTGATGGCTCTGAGCTGTTCCATAACATCGGAGAGCAGGCGGTCCACCGCTTCAGGCACTGACTCATAATCCCGTCCTTGGGCTGTCCCCGCTTTCTGATCCGGACTCAGTCTGAAGCTGTCCACGAAGTCCAGCTTCAGACCATCGATATCCCACCGGGTTACGGCCTGTTCGTAGGTATGGATCAGATATTCCCGGACATCAGGGTACCGGGGATCCAGGACGCCCGCGTTCAGTTGCTCGTCGACCCGTAGCAGCTTGTTCTCGAACTGGCTCCATATCTTGCTGCACTTGCCCACAAACGGTACGGAGTACCATAGGATATATTTCATTCCCATCCGATGTACGGTATCGACATGCGCGATCATGTCGGGAATTTTGCCGGAATAGACTTCCCAGTCCCCGGTAAAGGCAT
This sequence comes from Paenibacillus sp. JCM 10914, assembly GCF_001315105.1. Lineage (GTDB taxonomy): Bacteria > Bacillota > Bacilli > Paenibacillales > Paenibacillaceae > Paenibacillus_AQ. The sequence goes on from NZ_BAZR01000010.1 coordinate 42,034, forward strand.
ACCTCCGGTTGTTGTCGTCCGTCTGCCAGCCGTCATCAACGATCATGGTGTCACAGCCGAGTTCCTTGGCAAACTTGCATTGCTCCTCCAATTTGGCGGCTGTAAGATCCTGGTGATAGGAGTACCAGGTGGAGTACATAGGGCGGAGAGCGACTTCAGGAACCTCGGCAGGCTTATAGCCCGGAAGGGTCTCCCACCATTCGGTCACCTCCTCCAGCGCCTTATAGTAGGAAATATCTCTGCGATCGATCCGGAGCGTGGCTTCATAATGGTCGAGCTTCGGCATTGCTTCTTCGAACAGGGTAACAGAGCATAGGAAGGTAGAGTCCTCTTCATGGATCCCGGCTTTAATGGACACGTTGTTTAAGGCATCGGAAAAAGCAAAGGTCATGCGGTTCCGCCCATCCAGATTGTACAGCGAGGCCACCGGCGCGAGGGAAGTGCTCTTGGATTGGAATCCGTCGCCCCAATCCACCTGAAAGGCTTTATTTCGGTCCGTTCCTGGATGCCACAAGGAATGAACATCAACGGCAGGAAATGCCCACTCAATTCGGCATACTGGGGGGTATTCTTTTTGTATGGCTTTGAGTCTGATATGAACCAGATATACATGTTCCGCGATGGTTTCGATTTCGGTAGAACTGTCGAATAAGGGGCTGTTGCTGACGATAGTCACGGTGGGATACGTGTTGTTGATTAAAGTTTTCATAATGCCTCCTGCTTGTAAAATAGATAATGGGTTGGTTTTCACTTGTTATGAGTATATTATTTACGAAATATATAGTAAACAAAATTTTTTAGATAGGTGAATTTGATTATATGTATCAAGATATCGACTGAAAAATCAGATGTAAGCGATGACAACTAGGTATTGTAAAACAATTTGATCTCTGTTATATTGAATTCGAATATTAGTTCGCTAATATTTAGTAAACAAAATTACTTTTTAATTGGCAAATGCTTGACCAAACGATAAAATAATGGTGAGGGGTGTTTCCCAAATATGAAGTGAAAAGGTGATTAGTTGTGGCAACGATTCGTGATATTGCAAATCTGGCCGGTGTATCTCCATCTACGGTTTCCCGTGTGTTGAATGCAGATCCTTCCTTATCGGTCTTGGAGGAAACAAGAAGAAAAATTCTTTCCGCTGCGGAACAGTTGCAATATAAAATGAGCCAGCGGCGTCAGGCCAATCAAGCGGCGCAGTTGAAGGATTATAAAATAGGACTGGTGATCTTCTGTTCCGAGCAATTCGAATTAGAGGACTCGTATTATCTATCCATCAGGCTGCAAATCGAGAAAGAATTCAATCAGCTTGGGCTCCACATTACCCGGACGATCCGCTGGGTGAACCATGAGTCTTATGAAAGTCTGGCAGGGCTTGATGGCCTTATTGTGATTGGCAAGTTCGAATTTGATCCTTACAACCTGTACTTCAGCCGGATACAGAATGTTGTTTTTGTCGACTATTCACCGGACGAGGATCGATTCGATTCCGTCGTCGTTGACTTTGACAAAGTGACTCGAATGGCATTGGATCACTTGATTGGACTTGGATATACCAAGATCGGCCTGATCAGTTCACGTGATTTCATTAACCGATTCGGTTCCAACTCCGGCACGGATTCGGTGGATCAGCGGCAAAGCAGCTTTGAGAGTTATATGAAGCATAAGAATCTGTACCTGCCCGAACATGTCCACATCGGACATAATTTCTCCATGTCGACGGGATATCAGCTTATGAAGGAAGCGATTGCGAAGCAGGACTTACCGGAAGCTTTCCTGATTGGCTCCGATCCTATGGCCATTGCAGCCGAAAGGGCGCTGAAGGAGGCCGGCTTGAAGGTTCCGAAAGATATCGCAATGGTCGGCATTGATGATATTGAGATGGCCTCTTATGCCAATCCGCCGTTAACCACGGTGAAGATCTACACGGAACAGATGGGACAGAGCGCGGTAAAGATGCTGCTCGAACGAATCGATGGTCGAGAAGTGCCGTTGAAGATTGTGCTTCCGTCCAAGCTCATCGTCAGAAGCAGCTGCGGTGCGGAGATTCAGTCATCTACAAGGGGCGTGTAGAGTCGCCCCAACATTCAATAGGGGGGAATAAGATGAAAAAATGGCCTGTTATTGTGTTATCGCTGCTGGTTGTAATCGCATTATCTGCTTGCTCAAGCAACGGAGGAAGCTCGGAGCAGAGTGACGGTGGCGACGCTACCAAGGGGAAAATCACGTTTGCATTCTGGGGAGCTCAGTCAGAATCTGATGCGATCAGGCAGGCGATTGACAACTTCACTCAGACGTACCCTGACATTCAAGTAGAAAGCCAATGGATTCAGAAGGATTACCTCACCAAGCTGCAGACGATGATCGCCGGTGGAACAACTCCGGATGTTATGCTAATATCCGGCGGGGATTTACCTGGTTTTGCAAACGCTTTCCAAGAGTTGCAGATTGATGATTCAATCTTCAGCTCGCCCTCCCTCGTTGATTCGATGAGTGTGGATGGCATAACATATGCAGCACCATTTATTATCAAGCCCAAAGTCATGGCAATTAACGTTGACCTTTTCGAGAAGAATAATATTCCGCTCCCAAGCAAGACCGAGCCGATGTCTACAGAGCAATTCAATGACATCGCCAAGAAGCTCACCTCCGGCGAGGGAACGACAAAGGTTTTCGGTTCAGAACCACTGTGGCTCGGAAACTGGATTTATGCGTTCGAGGGTCAATTTTACAGTGATGATCTTAGTAAGTCTACACTTGATGCACCGGAAGCCATTGCGGCTGCTGAGTATATCGTCTCTACCAAACAAGCAGGCATCGTACCGAACGACAGTGAGAAACAGGGACAGAGTATGATGAACTGGTACTTGGGGGGGAGGATCGGAATGTTCACTGACTTTGGCCCTTGGTATCTGCCACAGATGGCAGAGGTACAGAACTTTAATTGGGATCTTGTGCCATTCCCTGGAAACGGAGGTTCCAAAGAAGTCAATGGACTGGCCCTCAGTAAGAACAGCAAGAATGCAGAAGCTGCCACAACTTTCATTAACCACCTGACACAAAACGAAGAGGTTCAGAAAATTATCGGAGGCAACAAGAATGCCTATGGGGTTCCTGTTATTGCCAGCGCTACTAGCGCCTTCGAGGCTGTTTCTCCCGACAAGAATCTCAAAGCCTTTGTGCTTGCGGCGGAGAAGCAGCATATACAGGAAGCCCAGAAGAGTACGAATGAAATCAGCAATGAGATGAAAGTGATCGATGATACAACGCCGATTGGAATCGGTCAGAAGGATGTCAAGGAAGTATTCCCGCAGGTGGCTGAGAGGATAAACAAGATTATACAACAAAACTAACGGAGCAAACTATGAATGGAATAATAGAAGGAATATACAATTTTTATGAAGGGATTGGGGCACCAGCGGCTGTGCTGCCGCTTCTCCCATTCCTGACGGTTATCGCACTGGTGTTCGCCATCATTTTCATCATTGCCAAGGTTCTAGTGAAGAAGAAGATTGTTCATACCAAAACAGCGAGCTTTTATTTGTTCGTCTCTGTGTGGATCATTGGTTTTCTGATGTTTACGGTGGGTCCGATGATTTTCTCTTTCATAATCAGCTTTAACAAATGGGAGGTTGTCAGTGATCCGGAATGGATTGGTTTGGACAACTACCGCATGCTGTTCCAGGATACGCTGTTCTATAAATCGCTGTCTGTGACCTTCTATTACACGATTATTAGTGTACCGTTACAGGTCATTCTCTCGTTAGCGATTGCCTTGTTGATGAATTTGAAGTTACGAGGGATCTATTTTTTTCGTACCATCTACTATTTACCGACACTCGTGCAGGGCGTCGCGCAAATGGTGTTGTTTATCTGGATCTTTAACCCGAACGTCGGTCTGGTCAATTCGATATTGCGTATGGTCGGTATCGAAGGGCCCGGCTGGTTCTCCAGTCCGGATTGGTCCATGCCTGCGGTCATTATCATGAGTCTGTGGACGGTCGGAGGCAATATGATCATCTATTTAGCCGGTCTATCGGATATTCCGCAGAGCCTGTATGAGGCGGCCGAGATTGATGGTGCTACGGCAGCGAGAAAAGCCTGGCATGTGACTTTGCCGCAGATTTCGCCGATTCTGTTCTTCAATACAGTTACAAGTATGATCGGGGCATTCCAGACCTTTACTCAAGGTTTCATGGTGAATGGCGGTCCGGAGAATTCGCTACTGTTCTATGCCTATTATCTATATCAAAATGCCTTTATGTGGTTCAAAATGGGCTATGGTTCGGCGCTGGCCTGGGTGCTCTTTGTGATTATCCTCCTGTTGACTGCGCTGGTATTCCGAAGCAGTGCTTTATGGGTTTATTACGAAACAGAGCAATCCGGAAGGAGGAAACGTCGTGTCCGTCACAAAAAAACATAAATCTACCAGTAAAAAGATGAAATGGCTAGCCTATCTAATACTGCTGATTGGGAGCGTTGCATTCCTGTATCCATTTCTCTGGATGATCTCTGCATCCCTGCGGAGCCTTGAGGAAATTGCGGTCTCCGAGTTGAGTATCTGGCCCGATAGCTGGCGCTGGGAGAACTACGCCAAGGCGCTTACCGCGTTCCCTTTCGGTCGTTATTTCGTTAACACCTTGATTACTACGGTGCTCCCCATCATTGGCACGGTCCTCTCTTCTGCGCTTGTCGGCTATGCCTTTGCTCGTCTGAAGGTGAGAGGGAGCGGGGTGTTGTTCGTGCTCGTATTGTCAACTATGCTGTTGCCAGGCGAAGTGACGATGATTCCGCAATTCATTTTGTTCAAAAATCTGGGTATGCTCGATACGCTATACCCGCTGATCGTTCCAGCCTTCTTTGGATCGGCGTTCTATATCTTTTTATTACGCCAGTTCTATTCCCGTCTTCCTGTTGCATTAGAGGAAGCGGCGATCATCGATGGCTGCGGCTACTTTAAAATTTGGTGGAAAATTTTCCTGCCGTTGTCCAAACCGGCTCTGATGGCAGTTGCCGTCATGGTCTTCATGGGTTCCTGGAACAACTTCATGGGACCGCTGATTTATATCAATAGCGACAAATGGAAGACGCTCACGCTGGGTCTTGCCGGATTCCAGGGTACTTATGCTACAGATACCAACTTGCTGATGGCTGCGGCTGTCGTGATTACGTTGCCGTGCATCCTATTGTTCTTTACGGCGCAAAAAGCATTTATGGAAGGTCTGACCTTCTCGGGTTCAAAGGAAAGCTAAATGATAAAAGGGTAGGAGTGACTTTACTTGACTCATGAGAGAGATATAAAATCCAAAGCTGGTGCGGTGTCTTTTCAATCCTCCGATAAGGACTTGAATGAAGGTTTCACCTGGGCCAAAGGCCAGGCACTGGAGTATGCTCACTTCGGTGAAGACCCCGTCGGGCTGTGGTACGAAGCCGCACTACCAGCCAGAGAAGCGTTCTGCATTCGTGATGTCATGCATCATAGCACCGGAGCTGCCGTTCTGGGACTTCGTCTCCACTCTAAGAATATGATTATGCGTTTTGCCGAAAATATCGCCGAGTCGCGCGACTGGTGTACCTACTGGGAGATCAACAAGGATAATATGCCTGCCCCGGTGGATTATGCAAGTGATGAGGACTTCTGGTATAATCTCCCTGCCAATTTCGATATTATCGATGCCAGCTGGCGTCAATACTTATGGACGGGTGATCCTTATTATTTGAAAGACAGCAAGCTTTGGGAATTCTTCAACTTAACCTTGAACGAATATACGAGCACCTGGGATAAAGACGGCGACGGAATATTGGAATACTACCCGGAGTATGGCCGCAGGGGGCTGGCTACCTTCAATGAAGCCGGACAGCAGCCTTTAATCGGTGGTGATATGATCGCTGTACAAATTGCCGGTTACCGCGCATTTGCTCATCTGGCCGGTCTTAGGGGAGAAACGGAGCCAGCACAGGTGTATGCCGCCAAAGCGCAAGAACTGGAGCTGCATTATGACAAGGATTGGTGGAACGAGGAGAAGGGGCGCTTTTGCGGTGCTAAGTTGCAGGACCATTCCTTTATAACGGCATATCATGCGGAAGGTACTTTCCTTCCGCTCTACTACGGGGCAGTCAGAGATCAGGAGAAGCTGCATAAGGCGCTTGAGGATGTGAAGATCAACCGAGTTGCCAACGTTGAGGGCAAGACCTATCTTCCGGATATCTTTTATCGATATGGCCACAATGAGGAGGCCTTTGTTGAATTGAAGGAACTGGTGGATCCATCTTTGGATCGTCGAGATTATCCGGAGGTGTCCTATTGCGTGATCGGTTCCATGGCTGCCGGATTGATGGGAATTGCAGCGAACGGAGTATCCGAAATCAACACCTTGCCAAGACTTGCGCATTCACTGGAATGGGCGGAGATGGGCGATATCCCTATCCTTGACCGCACCATAACGGTTAAACATAAAGGTAACACAGAGAGTGTAGTGACGCTGCAATCCGGAAGCCCTATGGTCTGGAAGGCAGCTTTTCCCGGAAATGTCGGCACGTTGTACTATAACGGCACAGCCGTCGCAACGAAACAGGAATTATCAGAAGGCGGAGAGCCGGTCAGCTATATTACGATAGAAGTGGCTGCAGGAGAGACGCACCAGGTGTCCACTGAGCTGGAGGGATCGAATTAAATCATTATGGATGTTTGAAGTGAATCCTGGTTCCTGTTTCGAACACGTTGTATTGCTCGGTATTGCATTAAGCCATTGTAGCTAGTGATGAGCCGTAAAGAACACACCTTGAAATTCTCAGGTGTGTTCTTTTTTGCGCTTGAGGATCCTTTTTTATCTTAATTTTAGTATAGACAAGATGAAGAGACATCCGTAAGATGGTTTCTAAATCGTTAGGGCAGGACACCCGAGAAACACGGCGAACGATCAAATGAGAAGAAAGCAGGGAAGAGATATGCGAAGTCAAGGGACGATATTCAGTAATCCGATCGTGGAACAAGCGGCCGATCCATGGGTGTACAAGCACCATGACGGCAATTATTATTTCATGTGCACCAAGCGAGGATACTTGGAACTTACGCAATCCACGACCTTAACCGGACTTGATCGGGGACGGAAAAAAACGATCTGGTCGCCGGCATCCGGTGGTCGCTACAGCTATAACTTATGGGCACCGGAAATTCATTACATCAACAACAAGTGGTATATATACTACACCGCCAATGACGGGGGAGGCGACGATACACGACGCATCTGCGTCTTGGAGAATGAACGCCCTAATCCGATGGAAGGGGAATGGGAGTGGAAAGGCGCGCTGCCGACACCGGTTCCGGGCTTGGACGGTACGGTGGCATTTATCGGGGATGAACTTTATTTCCTATATGCGGGGTATGGTCATTTTCCCAATTATGGCTCAGCGATCTATATCATGCGGATGAGCAATCCATGGACAATTACGGGAGAGCATGTCTTGCTTACGGCACCTACCCTATCATGGGAACAACAAGGCGGGATGGCCATCAACGAAGGTCCCGTCATTCTTAAGCGGAACGGTCGTATTTACCTCGTGTATTCCGCGAGTACGACTTGGTCAGAGGATTATGCGCTCGGGATGCTCACAATGGAGGAGAACAGCGATCCGATGGATCCGCGCTCGTGGCACAAGTCCATGGAGCCCGTATTTCGTAAAAGCGTGGAGAACGGAGTATATGCAACCGGTCATAACAGTTTTACGCAATCTCCTGATGGCACAGAGGATTGGATCGTCTACCATGCCTTGCCTGCTCCAGGAGCGGACACGGCATTGCGTGCAACTCGAATTCAGCGCTTCGGCTGGCATCCGGATGGAACGCCGGATTTCGGAATTCCTGTCGGAGATACGGAAACGCTTGATGTCCCTTCCGGTGATGATTCACGTTCATAAACACATTTATATCCAAAGGCCTATTCATTACAGATAATCTGTAATGAATAGGCCTTTGTTACGATGATACAAAAAAAGAAAAAATGATGACTATTACGAGAGATTGACAACGAGATCGGATGATCCCTTTATATAAAAGGATTTATCAAACGTTTTTATTGGAAACCAATATCGAGTATATAGGTGATTACCAAATATAATTACAATAATTATAAATGAAAGCGTTGACAATATAATCGAATGATCATATAATTCGGTCTAAGATACAGAAATATTGTATTAAACAGAAGGTGTTGGTCAATGGAAACGGATGAAACGAAAGGAGAAGGTGGTAGGAGTTAGCATGTTAAGTTATGGATTCTGATAACAAGGTATAATCGATTTTTTGGATCTGAAATCTATGCAAGTTATCTAATCATGGGAGGTTAAGCATGAAGATCACAATGAAACGGTGGTTCACGCTATTATTGGTATCGATATTGATTATCTCTGCAGTAACCGCGTGCAGCGGCAAAGGCGCAGAGGGTGAGCAGGATCCAACGGCGAAGCAAGAAGAAAATACTCCCAGAGAAAAGAATCAAGTAACCTTCGAAGACATTAGCGCAGATATTCGCGGGAATACAGCACCGACGCAGGCACAGATTGACGAAGTGAACAGCACGTTAAACGATACATACCTCGGTGATGTTTACGAGGAGACGATTCCTAGCGATTATTCGGCATATCCGGTCCAGGGTGATGTCGTATTGGATGTGTGGATGCCGGCGAACTCCAACATTCCGGATATGAATAACCACTTGGTGCAGAAGCAAGTGGAGAAGTTGACCGGAATCAAAGTGAATTTCATTACCCCGCCCGTCGGGCAGGAAGCGGACGCCTTTACCTTGATGATCTCCTCCGGCGAGCTGCCGGATATCATTATCGATCCGGGACGTTACCCGGGCGGTTTTGAAGCTGGGGTCAATGATGGCGCTTATATTGATCTAACCGACAAGATGGAAGAGTTTGCCCCCAATTACACGGCGTGGCGCAATTCCGATGAAATGAGAAGAAAGACGACTGTAACCGACGATGGCAGACTCCTTGGCTTCTACGGCATCGCCCCGTATTCCGAGTGGACCTGGTTCGGGACACTGATCAAGCAGGAGGCACTGGACAAGACGGGATTGGAAGTACCGACAACGATCGATGAATGGTACACATTCCTGAAGAAGTGCAAGGAAGTCGGATACAAAACGCCACTCAATTACGGATCGACTTACGGCCAAATTTTTACCGGCATTATCAATGGCGCGTATGGCGTTTGGGACTGGACCTTCATCGATGAGAACGGCAAGGTCGCATGGGGACCGGCCCAGCCGAAAGCGAAAGAATACTTGGCAACGATGCAGCAATGGAACAAGGAAGGTTTATTGAACCGGGACTGGGCGACCGCCGATTTCAATCAACGGATGGCCAGCGCGATTTCCGCTGATACGGCTGTCATGATGGACTCTCCGGATACGATGTGGAGTTATTGGAAAGTGCAGAACGATATCGATTTTGTCGGAGCGCTGAATCCTGTGCTGGGTACAGGGGATCAATCCGCAACTACCTATAAGAATTTCAAGAGAGCGGGAACCAATGCGGCCATCACCACGCAGAGCAAGAACGTAGAGGCTGCAATGGCATGGCTGGATTTCAACTACACCAAAAAAGGCTGGGAGCTCATTAACTTCGGTGAGTATGGCACGGTGCATTTGGTGGATGAACAAGGGATGCCGTATTACCCGGAAAACAGTTATATCTACAATGATCCGGATGGCCAGCCGGTCGACGTGACGCTCTGGAAATACCGGATGCACAATTGGCCGAATATTCGTGACGAGCACCATGCCAATCCACTGATCGCGGCAAAAGGAAGCTATTCGGGCGATATTCGTAAAACATGGACCGAGAATATGGACACGAGCATGGCGATGCCGCCGATCACGTTCACCAAAGAGGAGGCTTCGCGGGAAGCGGAGCTTGGGAACCAATTGTCAACGCTGCGCGGGGAGTATTTTGCCAAGATCATGATGGGTGAATTGCCGGTGGATGCGTACGATAAATTTTTGAAGGAAGCGCAGAGCATGGGGCTGGAAGAATTTTTAAGTCTCCATCAAGCAGCCTTGGAGCGGTACAACCAACGCTAGCGTCACTTTCGAAGAACAGGTGGTTGATTCATGGAGATCTTACGGAAACACAAGGGCATAGACCATGTTGGCATGAGCCCGCAGCCGAAGAATAGAAAGCGATTGATCCATAAGGATCTGAAGAAGAATTGGTTTGTCTATCTGATGGCCCTACCGGTCGTAGCCTGGTTCCTGATCTTCTGCTACGGCCCAATGTGGGGCGTCATGATCGCCTTCAAGGATTTCAAGCCTTTGCTCGGATTTGCCGATAGCGATTGGGTCGGGTTCAAGCATTTCGTTGATTTCTTTTCAGGGCCTTATTTTTGGCGAGTGGTCAAGAATACGCTGCTTCTGAACGTGTGGGGGATCGCATTCGGATTTACGGCTCCGATCATCCTTGCCTTGCTGTTGAACGAGGTTCGTTCGTCCAAATTCAAGCGGACCGTGCAGACGATTACGTATATGCCGCATTTCATCTCACTGGTCGTCGTGTGCGGGATCATACACATTTTCACAGCTAACGAAGGGGTCGTAACCCAGCTCCTGTCGTTCATTACAGGGAAAGATTACTCGTCGCTGCTCGGGTATTCCTCCCTCTTCCGGCCAATCTACACCTTCTCCGGGATCTGGCAGAGCATCGGATGGGATAGCATTATTTATTTGGCCGCAATGAGCGGCATCGACCCTTCGTTATACGAAGCAGCCGATATCGACGGCGTGGGCCGGGTGAAAAAAATGTGGTACATCACGCTGCCGCAGATCAGTCCCGTCATCATCATACTGTTTATTTTTGCAATCGGCGGCTTGATGTCGTCCGGTTACGAGAAAATCATCCTGCTGTACAATCCACTCATCTACGATACGGCGGATGTCATAGCATCCTATGTCTACCGAAGGGGCTTAAGGGAAGCGAGCCTTAGCTATTCTACCGCTGTGGGACTGGTCAGCTCCATCGTGAATTTCGGACTGTTGTGGATGACGAATACAATTGCGAAGCGCAGATCCGAATCCAGCCTATGGTAAGAAAGAGGGACGGTTATGAATGATATCATGCAACCCAAAGCGAAACGAAGCAGGAAGCATAAGTCCGTAGGGGACCGCGTGTTCGATTGGACCAACTATACGGTACTAACCGCCTTGACCTTGGTGTGCTTTTATCCGATCCTGCATATCCTGTTCGCCTCCGTCAGTGACCCGAGTGCCTTGATGGCACATAAAGGCATTCTGCTGAAGCCTTTGGGATTCACGCTGGACGGTTACAAGCTGGTGTTTAAAGACAACAGTCTCTTGAACGGTTACAAGAACACGATTATCTACGTCGGACTCGGCACGCTGGTCAATATGGTCATGACGATATTGGGTGCGTATGTGTTGTCCAGGCGGGACTTGTATTTCAAAAATTTCATTATGATCCTGATTACGATCACGATGTTTTTTGGCGGGGGGTTGATTCCCTGGTTCCTGTTAATGAAGGACATCGGCCTGTACAACAATCTGTGGGCCATGATCCTGCCAACGGCATTAAGCACATGGAACATCATCATCCTGCGGACTGGATTCCAATCCATTCCGAAGGAGCTGGAGGAAGCGGCAGTGATTGATGGTGCCAGCCAGTTCAACATCCTGGTGACGGTGATTCTTCCGCTGTCAAAAGCGACGCTGGCCGTTATTTTTCTGTACTACTTGGTGGGGAATTGGAACTCCTGGTTTAATGCGATGGTGCTGCTGAAAGACAGGGGACTGTTCCCGCTGCAGCTGCTCATGAAGGAAATACTCGTGGCTAATGACGCTACGGCGACAACGATCGGCAGCGCGGGCGGAGTTGTCATCAACAGTGCCCAAAGCTCCACCGCGTTCAGGGAACTAGTGAAGTATTGTGCGATCGTGGTTTCTACAGTTCCGATTCTCTTGGTGTATCCGTTCTTGCAGAAGTATTTCGTGAAGGGCGTGTATGTGGGCTCGATTAAGGGATAGACGATGAAGGAATCGAAAATGAAACAGATAGAGATAAATCGAATAGGAGTGAGTCACATCTTGATGACAGACGTTAGCAAGACGCAGACAGGTTTACGCAACGAATATCCGAGACCCCAGTTTCAACGCAAGGAGTGGCTGAGCCTTAACGGCGAATGGGAGTTCGGATTTGATGACCTTGGCATCGGTGAGGATGAACGGTGGTACCTTGGGGATGTACACGGTCCCTTGACGCGGAAAATCGTTGTACCCTTTACGTTCCAAAGTAAGCTAAGCGGCATCGATGATCCTTCTTTTCATGATGTGGTGTGGTATCGTAGAACGTTCGAGATTCCGCAAGAATGGGATGGACAGCGGATCGTGCTGCATTTCGGGGCCGTGGACTATTTGGCAAAAGTATGGGTGAACGGGCAGATGGTGGCCGTGCATGAAGGCGGGCATACGCCGTTTCAGGCCGACATTACGGCTTCGCTTGTAGCCGGGAGTAATACGGTTGTGCTGCGGGCGGAGGATTTCAGCCGCGATGTGACCTTGCGCGCGGCAAGCAATATTGGCTTGAACAATCGGCCAGCATTTTCTACACCCGCACGACCGGCATCTGGCAGAGTGTGTGGCTGGAGCCTGTGTCTACCGTGCATCTGAGCAAAACGATGATGACACCCGACATCGATCGCAATGAAATTCGCATTCGCACGTTCGTAGAGGGAGTTAAGCCAGCGGATGAGCTCAAGCTGCAGATTACCATCAGGTTTCAAGGAGAACTAATCGCGGAGGATCAGTATGCGATCCGTCGTGCGGAACAGCTGCGGACCGTCGGTTTGAGCGATTTCACGGATCATGGTTTGGGAAGGCTGTGGAGCCCGGAGCATCCAAATTTGTATGAGATCGAGTTCCGCCTCATTCAAGCCGAAGCTGTCGTAGACCAGGTGTCCAGCTATTTTGGCATGCGCAAGGTATCGATCGAGGACGGCAAGCTGTGCTTGAATAATCGCCCTTATTTTCAGAGGCTGGTGCTGGACCAGGGATATTTTCCGGAGGGCATTCTGACGGCACCGTCGGATGAGGCATTGAAGCGCGATGTGGAACTGGCGAAGGAGATGGGCTTCAACGGCGTGAGGAAGCACCAGAAGACAGAGGACCCCCGGTTCCTGTACTGGTGTGATCGTCTCGGCCTACTGCTGTGGAGCGAGGCGGCGAACGCGTATGAATATTCCGAGGCGTATGTCCGCCGGTTCACGACCGAATGGCAGGAAATCATGGAGCGCGATTATAATCATCCGTGCATCATCACGTGGGTTCCGCTGAACGAGAGCTGGGGCATTCCGAATGTCCAGATGGATCGGCGTCAGCAACAGCACGGACTGGCAATGTACCATCTGACGAAATCGCTGGATGACAGCAGACCGGTCGTATACAACGACGGGTGGGAGCAGATGACCACCGATCTGGTCACGATTCATGACTATGAGAGTCGACAAGCAGTGCTGGAGGAGAGGTATGCAAGCGTGGAATCTGCAGTGCAAGCCATGCCAGCCAACCGGAGAATATTCGTCGGCGGGGCCGTCTATCAAGCCAGCCGTTATTGGTATCGGAGTTTGGCGGCATTGCCTTCAAGAAGAGCGAGTGGGAGGGCTGGGGTTACTCCGGCGCAGAGAACGAAGAGGATTTCATGGTCAAGCTGAAGGCGGTGGTCGACCCGATGTTCTCATCTCCCGTGATTCAGGGATATTGCTACACGCAGCTAACGGATGTTGAGCAGGAGATCAATGGTCTGCTGACGTATGACCGCAAGCCGAAAGCGCCGATTGACAGCATTCGCAAGATCATGATGGGAATCTAATGGGAGGTGAAGAGCGCATGAACCAAACGAATGCCTATGAAGGTATATATCATAACGAGAGAGCAGTTTATTTAAGGGCAGGGGATTATGAGGCGGTCATGCTTCCGGATATCGGAGGGAATCTGATTTCGTTTCGGGATCTCCAGAAGGGATACCGGTTTCTGCATGAGCCGACGCAGGAGGAGATGCCGGCATTCAGGGCTAGACCGATGATTCACGGTATTCCGGTGTTGTTTCCACCGAACCGTTATGAGAACGGCAACTTCCGGTGGAATGGCAAAACCCATCACCTCCCTGTCAATGAAGAGGCAACCGGTCATCATCTACATGGTTTCTTGTATAACATCCCATGGGAGGTTGATGAATACGGACATTCCAAACAGGAAGCTTATGTGACTGTATCTGTCCGCGTGGATGAACAGCATCCGGTCTATCAACACTTTCCGTTCCAGTTTCATATTCAGCTGCGATACGGTTTAAGCGATCGGGGACTGTCCCAGCGGGTCACGATCATCAATACAGGTCAAGAAACCATGCCGTGTCTGCTTGCCTTTCATACGTCCATGAATGCGCCGTTTGTAGAGGGAAGCGACGCCCGGGATTACCGGATGAAGCTGACCATCGGCAAGCGGTGGGAACTCGGTGGAACCATGCTGCCTACTGGCACCCATCAGGAACTGTCCGCGAACGAGGAAGCCATGCAAGGTGACGGCGTCTATCCGTTCTTCGAGCGCATGGATAATCACTATACCGCCGTCGCCCAGAACGGGAGGAACCGGATGGAGCTTACCGATGAGGCAGCGGAGTTGACGCTGGTATATGACGTGGGCACCTCCTACAAGCAATGGATGATCTGGAATAATGAAGCCAGGGAGGGTTTCTTCTGCCCGGAACCGCAGACTAATCTAGTGAATTCGCCTAATATGGACATGCCGGCAGAAGAGGTCGGATGTTTCAGCCTACAGCCGAATGAAATATGGGAAGAGACCAGCAGGCTGTATGTGAAGTAATATCCCTACTATATAAAAAGGAGCTCAACCATAAGAGAACGGACTGTATCCCGAAGTGATACGCCGCATTAACTCGCGCAAGGCCGCCAGCGAAGATTGATGCTTGCCCCATGACCGCTCTGCGAAATGCCGGAATCTTGGATGGGCCTGATGCATGGTGGTACATTATCCAAAAAAAGGACGTGACCGGTAATGAAGGTGAACATTCGGAAACAATGGTTACTCGCGATGTGCGCACTTCTTATTTTTCCTATGGGGCAGGTGACTCATGCCGTCTCCAGTCAAAACAACTTCTATAATGTTGTCATGCAGGACGGAGCCGATCCATGGGTCTACAAGCATACGGATGGCTTCTATTATTTCACGAAAACGACCGGTGGCAACGTTACCATCTGGAAGTCAGCCCAGCTTACTACGATCGATGCAGCTCCGACCACGGTCGTGAACACAGGTTGCTGCGGGATCTGGGCTCCTGAACTACACTACATCAACGGCGCTTGGTATATATACTACGCCAAGGACGATGGGGATAATGTCAACCACCGGATGTATGTGATGGAGAATACATCCGCCGATCCGATGCAGGGAACCTGGCAGTACAAGGGCCAGATCACCGATCCGACCAACAAGTGGGCGATTGACGGCACCGTGCTGCAATCAGAGGGGCAGTTGTATTTTATCTGGTCCGGCTGGGAAGGGAACGTCAACGTACGGCAAAACCTGTACATCGCCCGTATGAGCAATCCATGGACGATCAGCTCGAATCGGGTGGAGATCGCCAGGCCGACTTTTGCCTGGGAGACGAATCACTCGCCTCACGTTAATGAAGGTCCTCAGGTGATTGTGCGAAACGGGGTCATTAGCCTCGTATACTCCGCTAGTGGTAGTTGGACCAATGACTACAGTCTGGGCTTGATCACAGCCAGCACGACCAGCGATTTGCTGAACCCGGCTTCTTGGAGCAAACGCAGCCAGCCGATATTCAAATCCGGCAACGGACTGTACGGGCCCGGCCACCATTCGTTTACGAAGTCTCCTGATGGGACCGAGGACTGGATGCTCTATCACGTTGCGAAATACAATAACGCCGGCTGGAATCGCGAAGTCCGCATGCAGAAGTTCACTTGGCATACGGATAATACACCGAATCTTGGCGTTCCGGTGAATCCCAATGCCCCGATAACCTTGCCTTCCGGTGAGCCGGCGCATACTCGATACGAAGGAGAAGAAGGAAGCTTTGGCGGTGCTGCTTATGCATCGGACAGCCCGAATGGATCGGGCGGCAAGAAAGCAGGGCATATCGACACACCGGAGAGCTATGTGCAATTCTCGGTTCATGCTCCCTCGACTGGGGAGTATACATTGCTGGCCAGGACAGCAAACGGAACGGCAGGAGGCAACTGGTCCCATCTGATGTTGAGCGTCAACGAAGGTACGCCAAGTCCATTCCATATCACGAATAAGGGATGGGAGAACTGGGGGTTGTCCACCGCGCGAATTCAGTTGAAGGCTGGCGCGAATACGATACGTTTCACCAAAGGCGAAGGCTACGGAGAGATTGATTTTTTCGACATCAAGCCGGCTACTTAAGTCCGAACTAAAGGTTGAAAATGAACAGATCGCTTGTAAATGGCTTCCGGGGCTCCGGGAGCCATTTCTGGCTCACAACCCAATGGGGTGAGATTGTAAGAAAGCCTTTACAAGGTTGATTGTTTTTCGTTTCGTGAAGAAGTAAGATGATGATAGTGAATATGTTAAAAGGGGAGCAGACTCGTGCTGGAACTTAGTTTTAACGACCCGGAAAGAATGGTCACGGTAACCCATGCCTTGTCAACACGTTCACGGTTGATATTCTAAGGCTCTTAAATTCCAAGAACTTAAATATTATTGAGATTGCCGAGAAGCTGAAACTTCCCGTATCTACCGTAGCCAGCAATATCAAGGTGCTGGAGGCTGCTGAATTAATCAATACGGAACTGCTCCCGGCGTCGCGCGGGGCGATGAAGGTCTGCAGCCGCAATTATGACGATATCCATATCGCTTTGAATCTGAAGAATTCCGTACCCAAAGGCGTAACGCATGTGTATGAGGTTGAGATGCCCATCGGTCATTATAGTGATTGTGAAGTAGCGCCTACGTGCGGAATGGCTAATGGCGAAGGTTATATTATTAAGGAAGACGAGCCGGCGAGCTTCTACCATCCGAAGCATGTCAACGCCCAGATCATATGGTTGCGCAAGGGATATTTGGAATATTTGCTGCCGATGGACATACCAGCTGGAGCTCGGATCGAATCGCTGGGCCTGTCGATGGAGATGTGTTCGGAAGCGCCGAACTATGATCATGATTGGCCATCCAATATCTCGGTCTGGATTAATGGTGTGGAAATCGGGATGTGGATGAGTCCGGGAGATTTCGGAGACCGCCGCGGCAAGTTGAATCCGAACTGGTGGTATGACTGGGCTACCCAATACGGTTTTCTCAAAATGTGGCGTGTGGACCATGAGAAGACGACGCTCGATATGGAGAAAGTATCTGATATCGCCTTGGATGATCTTCGTATTACGGAGAGCCCGAAGCTGCGCCTGCGCATCGGCATCAAACCTGATGCCGTCAACCAAGGAGGGCTGAACTTGTTCGGCCGCCAATTTGGTGACCATGAACAACATATTATGATGCAAATTAAATACACGATGGATCAAGACGGGGAAGACACGTAGAGGTTCTGTTCGTTGTGCAATCGTGTAATCCGGGAATGGCAGTGCAGAGATTTTTCTGCACTGCCATTTATTTTGGGCTGAGGTTGGTTTACATTCCGTTTAAATACGGATGTTACAATCCATTCATCACCCATACGGGATTGGAGGAAATCACAATGGAGCAATTATATAGAAAGCACAAAGAACCGAAGTCAGGCGAGTTGGCGGTTGAAGCACACGGCCTTATCAAGACGTTCGGGGATAACCGGGCCGTAGACGGCGTGAATCTGAACGTGCGCGCCGGGACGATTTACGGTGTATTGGGACCCAATGGTGCAGGCAAGACGACCACGATTCGGATGCTGGCTACCTTACTTCGGCCGGATGCTGGATCGGCTCGCATCTTTGGTCATGATGTAACGAAGGAATCACAGATCGTACGGCAATTGATCGGGGTTACCGGTCAATATGCCTCGGTTGACGAATCGCTTAGCGCGACTGAGAACCTGATCATCTTTTCTCGTCTGCTCGGGTTAGGCCGAGCAGAAGCACGACGTAAAGCAGAGGAATTGCTGGAAGAATTCGGGTTATCGGAAGCGGCCAAGCGGCCTTTGAAGCATTTCTCCGGCGGGATGCGCCGCCGACTGGATCTGGCGGCAAGTCTCATTGCTCAGCCACCGCTGATCTTTCTGGATGAACCGACGACCGGACTCGATCCGCGCACCCGTTCGCAGATGTGGGATACGATTCGTCGTTTGGTGGATACGGGTTCCACGGTATTGCTAACCACGCAGTATCTCGAAGAGGCGGATCAACTGGCTGACCGGATTGCCGTTATCGATTACGGCCGGGTTGTGGCGGAAGGAACGGCGGATGAACTGAAAATGTCGATCGGGACGTCATCGCTACATTTGACGGTAAAGCACCAGCAGGATATGGAGCGTGCCCGTCTCGCCATTGAACAGGTGCTGAAGGTGCAGGTTAACGTATCGGCTGAAGCGGGAAAGCTTACGGCACCGATGGCTGATGCCGACCTCGTGACAGACCTGCTCATTCAGCTTCGGTCGGCGGGGATTGCGCTGTCCGAGATGAGCGTACAGAAGCCCACCCTGGATGAGGTGTTTCTAACGATTACCGGTCATAACGTGAAGGAAGAGACGTCACGGACGTCGCATGAATCTAACAAAACCGAGGTGACAAGCGCATGAGCACTTTGATTAAACCCGCCAAGGAACGTCAGTTGAAGAACCATACGAGTATTGGTCAGACACTCCGCAACTCGCTGACGATGGCTTATCGGGGGCTGCTGAAACTTCGGCGCACACCTGAGCAATTATTTGACGTGACGTTTCAACCGATTATCTTCACGCTGATGTTTACTTATATATTCGGCGGAGCGATCTCAGGCGATGTCGTGAGTTATTTGCCGGTGATCATTCCGGGTATTCTTGTTCAGACGGTGATCACCACCTCGGTTGTCACCGGGGTCCAATTGCGGGAGGATATGGACAAAGGCGTGTTCGATCGCTTTAAATCCCTGCCGATTGCAAGGATTGCACCGCTTGCAGGCGCACTCCTCGCAGACACGGTTCGATACACGATTGCAACGGTGCTAACCTTTACGATGGGATATCTAATGGGGTATCGGCCGGAGGGTGGTTTAGGCTACGTGGCACTCGCAGGACTGATGGTCATTTTATGTTCGTGGGCGATTAGCTGGATATTCGCGTTCTTTGGTGTGATCGCGAGGTCTGCTTCCGGCGTACAGGGCATTTCGATGATTGTGTTGTTCCCACTGACGTTCCTCTCCAATGCGTTCGTGCCGGTGGATACGATGCCGGGCTGGCTGCAATGGTTCGTGAACATCAATCCGATCTCGCACCTCGTGACGGCTGTTCGCGATTTAACCAACTCCGGTACCGTCGGTTGGGATCTCATCATATCCCTGATTGGTGCCGCGGTGATCGTGGCTATCTTCGCTCCAATCACGGTGCGTGCCTACATGCGGCGTACGTAATGTTTGAACGAAATGAAACAACGTGCCAAGAGACATCGGGCGCGTTGTTATTTGTTATTTGTTATTTGTTATTTGAATTGCGCTGCACTTGGCCTGGGATGCGCTTTGGAGGACTGAGGTTCCGCTATGATGATGATAGTAGCAACATAAGGCCCGTTCGAGGACATCAGATCCGTTATTCCTAAGAAAATCGCGATAATTGGTAGTGTTTTAAGTAAATAAGTGATCCTGAGTCCGCAAATACGTATAAATAGGAAGGTTTTTCTGAAATAACGGATTCTGTGTCCGCTTAGGCAATATGGGGGTCAACCGCAGTCATAAACGGAGTTTATAAGTACGGACGCGCTGTTCTCCGCTTGCGATGTCTAGTATTTGGAGCTCGACTAGCTTATGCAATAATCTTCGCGTATGTCGATCACTCACCCGAAGATGGACTGCAAGTTCCAACGGTGTTATCGGACGCAGAAGTCTTCGCGCAAACCGGACAGTTTCCGCTTCGAGCCAAGACAACGATGCGGGCACATCTGAGGCAATAAATCGACCGACAAAAGACAGTACGAGCTGTTGACACTGTTTTGGCTCATCCACGATAGACGGGTAGGCAATCGGAAGAAAGGTCCAGCCATCCAACGCCAATAAGCAGTGACGGCGGCATAAATCCTTAAATCTTCTGACGTCAAGATCACGGGCATGCGGTCCATATCCTTGTATTTCAATTCCTCCTCTTGCACCGCCAGGCATATAAGCCAAATCCAAATAACGATAACCGTTGCTGAAATCTCGTACTTCCCATTCTGGGTGTAAATCGTTGAAATTACCGATTGCCGGAAACCAGACCGAGCGCAGAAATTCGATGGTTCCATGACCTAATCCTCTATTGAGAATTTCGAGTCGGCGTGGATTTTGTTCGTTAAGTATATTCGCCTCTACCCAAAGCTCATATTGCTGATCAAACCGTGACATGAATCGCTATACCTCCTCGTGACACCATGGCCGCTATAAACACAACATAAAACAACATAAAAAACCGCTCCAACGATGCAGCCCTTTGACTTTATCAGGGAAACATCGTATGGCAGCGGCGTGTTCTTCACGTCCACATTACGGGTATTATAAATCGTGATTTAGAGATTTAGCAACAGTTTTAGAGCTTCGGCTCAAAACTTCTCAAACTCAGTACGATGTGTGTCAACAATGCTGATAGTTGTTGGGCGAACTTATATATGACGTCATATACGACAAGGATAACTGATAATGGATGATGATTAACCGATTGTAACTAGCGTTGCAAATACATAAAGACAAGCCGCCCCCCCTGCAGGGACCGGCTTGTCTTTATGTAGAGAAGATAGTGTCTAATGATTTGGACATTGGGAAAGGGAGTGTCTAAATTGTTAGATTATGATAGGTTTAACCGCTTGAGTTTGTTGTACAGCGTTGCTCTTGAAATGCCAAGCTGCTTGGCCAGCGTTAGCTATTGCCGTTAACTGCAGCCAACGCTCTGGACAACATGTTGCGTTCGAAATTGTCGAGCTCTGTCTGAAACGCCGCACCGTCGATCGGGATATCGTTCTGCTTACAGAGATCGGAAGTATCCGCTGTTAATTGTTTGTCTCCCGAATAGATGTTATCCGGCAAATACTCGCGCTTAATCTCCCCATCCGTAGAGAAAATAACGAGCCGCTCAATCGTATTGCGAAGCTCTCTAATATTGCCCGGCCAGTCGTAATGCAGCAAGTCTTCCAGCACATCAGGTGCAATCGACTGAATATGACGGCCGTATATCAGTGCGAATTCATGCAGGAAGGATTGTATTAATTCATAGATATCTTCCTTGCGTTCGCGCAGGGAAGGAATCTCAAAGGAGACGACGTTTAAGCGATAATATAGATCCTCACGGAAGGTAGCCTCGGATATCATCTGCTCCAGATCTCGGTTGGTTGCCGCAATGATCCGGCAGTCTACCTTCTTCAATTGAGTACCGCCAACCGGAAAATAGCTTCGCTCCTCCAGTACGCGCAGCAGCTTGACTTGCATCTCAAGCGGCATTTCTCCGATCTCATCCAGAAAGAGTGTGCCTCCGCTGGCGAGCTCGAACTTTCCTTTTTTTCCTTTGGGGTCAGCCCCGGAGAATGCACCTCGCTCATAACCGAACAATTCGCTCTCGAACAAGGCAGCAGGGATAGCTCCGCAGTTAATGGCAATATACGGCGCGCCGCTCCCCTCACGGGCATCGTGGATCGCTTTGGCAAACAATTCCTTGCCGGTACCGCTTTTTCCTTGAATGAGGACGGTTGCTTTGGTTGTGCTGATCTTGCGAATGGTCTCGATGCTGTTCTTGATGCTGCGGCTGTTTCCTTTGATATGCTGATAAGGATCGCTGGAGGGACTAAGCATAGCGACTTCCTTCTGTAAGTGATGAACCTTGTTCGTCATCTGAAGCAGTTCTTGATGGAGTCTCATTTGTGTTGTCAGATCAGATTCGGCCGCAACGGCACCGATGATCTGGTGATCCAGTGAGATAGGGTTGGAGTTAATGAGGACAAACATGTCCTGGCGTGGGCGATGCTGCATACGGTGGGCGGATTCTCCGGTTTTGAGTGTGCGCAGCGACTGTAATCGGTCCACTTGAAAAAAATCCGAGGCAGGCTTACCCATAATCTCATCTTTCTGGATGGAGAAGATCTGCTCTGCGCCGGAAGTCCAGACCGCCACATGGCCTTCCTCGTTGATCAAGGTAATGGCTACGTCTGGGTTAAGCGTTTGCAAGGTTGTGGAGAAATACGCCTCCAGATGCCGGTGCGCCTGGATAGTCCCCTCAATTATCACCTGAGAGGTGACATAACCAACCGGGATGTCGTCACGTTTCACTAAGGCGTAGGGAGCAAGTGCGAATCCAGCAGCGACTTCAGTCAACGAAGATTCAATATCAACGATTGTGACTTCCAGAGCGTATGGTTGAACCGCCTGAGCGTGAAGATCGGAACCTGGAGGAGAACACAGCAAGTAATAACGTCCCTGGTCCGTGCATACAAAAATAGGCAGTTCGTCTTCGACAGCCGCGAGGTTGTTAAGGTCCGACAGGTCAGGCAGATGAAGCATATGGTAATCCGTACGGACAAGGCGTTCCAGACTAGGCAATACGTGTTTCATACCGGTGTGCCCCCTACTAGGATGAATGTAAACGCACAGACGCTTCTAATTATTAGGGCCATTATACCTAGCCTGTTTTGCCGTGTAAATATTATTTGAACATGTTGCTGAGTACCATCCACAGATTCGCGGGCTTTTCGGCTAGGCGACGAGTGTAGTATGGGTACCACATCGTACCATATGGCATATAACAACGAATACGAAATCCCTCTTTCGCCAGATCAGCCTGATCATTCATTCTTAAACCGTAAAGCATTTGGAATTCGAAGGCATCCTTCGTGATGCCGTTCTCCCCTGCATAAGATTTGACCCAATTGATGATGCGATCATCGTGAGATGCAATTGCTGTGTAGACGCCCTTATCCAGGTGCAGCTGGATCACGCGCTTATAGTTCTCGATGACTTCGCTCATCTGCTGGTATGCTACGGATGACGGTTCTTTATATGCCCCTTTGACCAATCGCAGATTGACCTGGGCTTCGATCAACTGCTTCACATCTTCTTCCGTGCGATGCAGGTAGGCCTGAATGACGGTGCCGACGTTGGTCAGACCTTCTGCATGAAGACGGAGCACGATATCGATCGTGGCCTGGGTGAAGGGAGAATCCTCCATATCGATCCGCACAAAATTGTGATGCTTCTGGGCCTGCACGACAATCGCGCGGATATTGTTATAGCAAACTTTCTTATCCAGCGCTAATCCCATCTGCGTAGGCTTCAGCGATACGTTGGAGCTGACTTTCCGTTCTGCGATCCCGTCAACGAGCCGGAGATATTCTTCCCGATATGCCGCAGCCTCATTTAAATGAAGAATGCCCTCTCCCAAATGATCCAGCGTAACCATAATTCCCTTATCATTCAGGCGCTCGATCTCGTCCAGTGCCTCATTTAGCGTGTGGCCTGCGATGAACTTGCCTGCAAATTTCTTGCCGTATTTAAGGGCAAGCTTCTCCACGATTTGATTACCTGAAATCGACAATAGCGTTTTGCGGTACAGTTCAATGTGATCCAAGTGGATTTCCCCTTTCAGAAGGCTTAATTATTGGAATGAAAGATACGCACGCAGCATATATTCTTTAGCAAAATTTGTGCCAACGACAATATCTTGTTGTCGTTGGCACGATAATTGCTACATATTTTGGGGAGATCACTGCACATTTAGAAATTAGATGAGAGGATGGTTGTTCGCACATGAGAACCGAGTTTAAGAATGAGGTGTTTGTGGACTTCAAACAGGAAAGCAATCACGAATTATATGAGCAGGCATTGAAAAAAGTCGAGACCGAGCTGGGCAAGCAGTTTCCGCTTATCATTGGCGGTGAGAGAATCATGACCGAGCACACCGCCGTTTCTATAAATCCAGCGAATCATGCACAAGTGATCGGCATTGTCGCACAAGCCGATGCGAAGCTGGCTGAGAAAGCGATTCAGGTAGCAGCCGCGACATTTGAGACGTGGAAGCATACCGATCCGAACGAGCGGGCTCGCTATTTGTACCGCGCTGCGGCTATTCTGCGCAGACGTAAGCATGAATTCTCGGCATTGATGACGTATGAGGCGGGCAAGACTCGCGTGGAAGCGGATGTTGAAACTGCGGAAGCGATTGATTTCCTGGAATTCTATGCGCGTGAAATGCAGCGGCTTAACCAGCCGCAACCGCTGACGGCAAGCGTTGAAGAAGAGAATGAGCTGTACTATATTCCGCTCGGGGTTGGCGTCGTGATTCCGCCGTGGAATTTTCCGTTGGCCATAATGGCAGGGATGACAACGGCTGCATTGGTCACCGGGAATACAGTTGTGTTGAAGCCAGCAAGCACAACCCCGATTATCGCAGCCCAATTCATGGCATTGCTCGAAGAGGTGGGACTACCGGCTGGCGTGGTTAATTTCCTTCCAGGTCCGGGTGGAGAAGTTGGTGATTATCTGGTTGATCATCCGCTCACTCGATTCATCAGCTTTACCGGCTCTCGCGATGTCGGTCTGCGTATCAACGAACGCGCGGCCAAGGCGAATCCGGGGCAGAAATGGATCAAGCGTGTCGTGGCCGAGATGGGCGGCAAAGACGCGATTGTGGTAGACCGTGAGGCCGATCTGGAGCTGGCAGCAGAGATGATTACCGTGTCTGCATTCGGATTCTCTGGTCAGAAGTGCTCTGCGTGCTCGCGGGCGATCATTCATGAAGATGTGTATGATACGGTGCTGGAGCGGGTTGTGGAGCGAACAAAACAGCTGCGCATGACGAGCCCGGCCGATGCATCGGCTAATCTAGGTCCAGTGATCGATGAGAAGGCATATCGTAAGATTCTCGAATATATTGAAATGGGTAAGCAAGAGGGCCGACTCGTGCTAGGTGGGGGGACGGGTGATTCGAACGGATATTTCATCGAGCCTACGATCTTCGCGGATGTCGATGCCAATGCGCGGATTTCCCAAGAGGAAATTTTCGGTCCGGTTGTAGCCTTTACGAAGGCATCGTCGTTTGACGAGGCGGTTCAGTTTGCGAACGGCACCGATTATGGTCTGACGGGGGCCGTCATCTCCAGCAATGGAGCCAATCTGGAGAAAGCCAGACGGGAATTCCATGTCGGGAATCTGTATTTTAACCGGAAGTGTACGGGGGCTTTGGTGGGAACGCATCCGTTCGGGGGCTTTAACATGTCGGGAACCGATTCCAAGGCAGGCGGCCGCGATTATCTGCTCCTGTTTACCCAAGGTAAGCTTGTATGCGAACGTTACTAAGGCGTTGAATCATCATTACAATGAGATGGTGTGCATCACCCTCATGATTAAGTATAGTAGGAGTAGATCGTAACACTCTAGGATCAGATAACCCGGGCGGAAGGGGGAGATCGGTTGATAGGTCATTATTTGGTGCAAGATCAACGCTCAACATTGACCATTACACCGGAATGGAAGCAGTCCATTCACATGTTATCCTTGTCAGGCTACGAGCTTGCGCAATATCTGCAGGAGCAGGCGTTGGAGAATCCGGTATTGGAGCTGGATTATAACTGGGGGCGTAAGGCCAACAGCAGGAAGTACCGAAGCGGCACTGATCGAAGCGATGTGACCCAAGACCCTATGTTGAATGTGAGAGCGATGCAAGATTCTCTCGAGGCTCAGCTGTTGCATCAGCTACGCCTTCTCTCCCTTCCGGCTGAAGTGTTCCGTATTAGTGCTTTTCTCGCTGGTAATCTTGACGATGCCGGTTATCTGGATATCGAATGTGCTGACGTTTGTGAAATGATGAATGTATCCGAACCAGTGGTCGACCATGCACTCAAGGTACTGCAGTCTCTGGAGCCGGCAGGCATTGGCTGTCGCGATTTGCGAGAATGCCTGCTGCTGCAGATTGCTAGGGACCGTGCCGCTGCTCGCTATGCATGCGATATCGTGGCAAATTATTTGCCGCTCTTGGCGAATGGATCGATAGATCGGATCGCGTATGCACTATGTGCACCAAGTGAAGGAGTAAGTCAGGCAGCTTCGTATATACGTAACCTGAACCCCCGACCAGGATTAGGTGTAACAGCTGCGGCTCGGCATTACATCATACCGGATGCTGTTGTACACATCTCTGGGGAGGACGTTACGGTTGCACTGCATTCAGCTAGTCATCCTTCGGTCATGGTGAACCAGGATTGCCGGGAATGGGTGAAGCTGCGCCAATCGAAGGAAGCCACCACGTATGTAAATGATTGCTTCCGATCGGCGCAATGGATCGTACGTTGCATGGAGATGCGGAGACTTACACTCTCAAGAGTCGTATCGGCTATGATGAATGAGCAGCGGGGCTTTCTGGAACGAGGAATTCAAGGACTCCGTCCGATGAACCTCTGCACGATAGCCAGTGTGCTGGATATGCATGAATCGACCGTCAGTCGGGCGATTCATCATAAGTTCGTACAGACACCACACGGTACGTTTCCCTTAAAGTTCTTCTTTGCAGCAAGTCTCCCGACAGCTGACGGCAGCGGCATATCCTCCAGGAGGGTAAAGACACGAATCAAGGAATTCGTGGTTGCCGAGGATCGGAACCGCCCGTACTCTGATCAACAACTCGTCAACCTGTTGCGGGCGGAGGGAGTGCGTCTGTCGCGGAGAACCGTTACGAAATATCGGGAAGAGCTGAGGATTCCCTCGTCCACAAGGCGTAAACACAATTAAACTACGAAGGGGCTACACCGACTATAAAGTCGTTGCAGCCCCTTCTTTGCTATGGCTGATGAAGGAGGAGACCCCTTGCACGAGCAAGTATAACGATTCCAGCAGATTGTAGGCGATTAGAGGCGGTGTAGTGGTTTGATCGTTTAATTCTGCTTCAGCAGCCAGGCTGATCCCATGGTTGAATCCGATGACCTGAAATGCGATTTGATTGAGGGCATTAATCTTTTCAGGTTTAGTATGGAGTGTCAAGCCTGAACGGGGTGTCGTACCATCTTGACGGACTTCCGTACATAATCTCGATAATGCTGTAGCGATGTTTTTCAGAGAAGAAGATAATTGGGTGAATATGCTCATATTGATTTGAGGATATTGATTTCGCTCCAGCTGCAGCTCCATTCCGGTTAGCTGGCTTAAGTAGAGAATCGTTCGTTCCGCAAACTCCGATTGCGTGTGCGCGTCGTCTTCAGCAGTTGCTTCAAGCCGAATGGTCTGCAGATTCGAGACGGCATGTCGGAGCTGCTTCATCTCATCCTTCATCGTTAAGAGCGCATCCGTTATGAATAGGGACATATTATGCATCAAAGCCTGTGCAAGCCGGCAGCATGCAATCTGCAGGGAAGCGGTAAAGATTGGGCCGGGGGATTGCGATAAGTTGACGTGATGATCCGGATGAATGACGGCGTAATTGCCCTTGTCCTCCAGCATCAGATCAAGCGAGCGATTGGCGAGCACTTCGTTCATATTGGTGTTTAAGGAATGGCTCGCCCCACCCTGGATATAATCCACGATGAAATGATGGCTGTGCTTGCCGCTGATTATCTCATCGGCTGCCTTGATGATAAACTTGCCGATCGGGGCCGGGATGAGGCCCCGATCTAGATTTGCATGGACGGCAGCCTGCTTAACCATCGCCATGGCGATAATCATCTCATCGTGGACGGGCGAACCTTTATAGTTCGGGAAGTTCTTGGTCACCCGCAAAGTTTGAATGCCGTAATAAGCGTACGAGGCACTTCGAGGGTGCCAATAGCGTCTTGTTCGATTCGATTCACTAAGAATCCCTCCAACCTATGGATATTAATCTACGATTTAGCGGTGACGTACTGATATACATTACTAGCAATTATCGTGCCAATATGAAATCATCCGTTCTCTATTGAGCTTAGCAATACAACGCAATACAACTTTAGTTGCTTGATCGATCGGTAGCGCTAATGTAGTCTAATAGAAATCATCAGAACAAAACCTTGGAGGTGAATGAGATGACTAAGAACAACCAAGTCCAACCCAAAGCGAAGCTTCGTCTGGAAGAATTGAAGGAAGAGGGCAAAGTACTGGCGGAGTGCGAAATGAAGCAAGTAACTGGCGGCGCAGGTCCGAACAGAACCAACGTTATCGCACCGCCGAACTTGAATCGGATTCAGAGCGGCAACGGAGCGGGCTCGAGCGTGCTTCAGAGCGGTAAAGGATTCAGTATGTGATGCATAGCCTTTGAATATTTGTCATGGCATCACCTCGGTGACCTGAACCATAGGTCATAGAGGTGATTCTTTCTATATAGCACACTGCAAAAGGGGTTAAGAGATATGTCCTTGCTAGAAGCAAATGCGCTGGTAATAGACGGTGAGGCGGTTGAGTTTCGGGAGGTGCTTCGTTTTGCCAAACATCCTCATCTAGCCCATATCCTGCAGCTGAAGGCCAGACAGAAGGTCATTGAGCGTTACGCTTTAGAAGCTGGAATAAGCGTTGCGGGGGAGGAACTCCAACTCGGTGTGGATCGGTTCCGGCGAGAGAACGATCTGCTCCGGGTTGCGGATGTAAACGAATGGCTGGAGCGGCATTACATGACGCTTGACGATCTGGCAGACCGTGTCCATGCTGAATTAATTGAAGCGAAAGTGGCGGCGCACGTCTCTTTGCCGCTGATCGAGCCTTATTTTTACGAGCATCGCTTGTCTTTCGATTCGGCCGTCATCTCCAGAATCGTGATGAAGGAGTACGGTGCGTCGAGAGAGTTGTTATTTCGAATCGAAGAGGGCGATGATTTCTACACGCTGGCGCGTCGTTATTCGGTGGAAGAAGAGACGAAAGCAGCCGGCGGTTACGTCGGAGAGGTCACGCGCGTGGATTTGACTCCGGCAGTCAGTGCCGCTGTATTCGGTGCAACGATGGGTGAGATTCTAGGCCCCATTGAGACCAAGCAAGGATTCCTGCTGGTTAAGGTCGAGGCTATTGCGAGCGCGCAGCTTAACGAATCGGTGCGGGAGCAGATTCAATCGATTGTATTTGAACAATGGGTCGATGCGAAGTGGACGGCTGCAGGTTTTGAATACCCGATCATGGAACAGATATAGATTCCGGATATCAATATTGATGGATGTGAAGCAGGTTGGAATCGCTATTAAACCGCGTAACGCTATTTGATGTGATGAACGAGCAGGAGCGGGCATTATTGTCATCAAGACTCGTTCCTGAGCAATATGAGATGGGGCAGACAATCGTTTGGTCAGGCAAGCCGATGGAAGCCTTTTATATTATCGCCGGCGGGAAGGCAAGAAGAATCATGGAACGGAAGGACGGCACCGAGAAAAATCTGGGGCTGCTTCAGCCCGGCGAGCATTTCGGCGAAAGTGGCTTGCTTGGGAAGAAGATCTCGGACATGACCATTCGCGCCTCGACCGAATTATGGTTGTGGAAGCTGTCCAAGGAGGACTTTTCCGAACTGCTGTTAACTCAGCCCAAGCTTGAAGGCTATATGAACAGCTATATTGCGGCAGATGCCAAGCTGACTTTTTTGCAGGCTACACCGATCGGTTCGCATGTGGAACCAAGCGTGCTTCATTCCCTGCTCGATCAATTCACCATGCACCGTTATGAGGCGGGAGTGAACGTCGTGACGGAAGGAGAAGCGGGCGATGCCTTCTATATCCTGCGTTCAGGAAAGGTCGAAGTTATATCGGTCATATCCGGGGAGACGATGAAGCAGCTGGATGAAGGTGACTTCTTTGGCGATATGGCACAGCTTACCGGTAAAGTATGGGGAGCGGCATACCGTACAACCGAAGAGGTTACGTTGTTTCGGCTTCCCAAGGAAGCGTTTGACGTCCTTCTCCGAACTTATCCTGCCATTCAAGACGAGATTGTCCAGATCGCTTCGACGTATCAACCTGGAGCTGATACATATGTCCGGGGCATGCTGGAGATGGTTGACGTTGAGGAACCTCGGGCTGAGCATGCGCCTTTCCATTTAGTAGAGAAGATCATGCAAGAAGAGGAACTGTTAACGGCGTCCACCGATTATACGGATCGGGTACCCAAGCGGCGTCGATTAAGAAAATTTCCGATGGTGCTGCAGCAAAGCGAGATGGATTGCGGTCCTGCTTGCTTGAGCATGATCAGCAGATTTTACGGCACCACTATTCCGATAAATGCGATTAAATCGATTGCGCGTACATCCCAATCTGGAACGACTCTTCAGCAACTGCTGGAGACCGCACAATGGATCGGATTCGAAGGGCAGGGGATTCGTACCGATCTAACGGATCTTTCCCGGGGGCAGCTGCCGGCGGTTGCCCATTGGAGGGGTAATCACTATGTCGTGGTGTATGAAGTGACAGATCAGCATGTCTACATTGCCGACCCTGCTATCGGGCTCGATAAATTGACCCGGGAGCAATTCGCCAGCGATTGGAACGGGCTGCTGCTTTTGTTAAATCCAACTTCGAATTTGAAGACGATGAGTTCGGGAGGCTCTACGCTCCAGCGTTATGCCTCATTCTTGAAACCCCACTCACGGATGCTGGCCCTCATTTTGACTTTATCGGTTGTGATCCAAGTTCTGTCCTTATCTTTGCCTGTATTTACGCAGACCGTGATTGATACGGTATTAGTTGAACGCAACGAGAGTCTCCTGCTTGTGCTGCTGCTCGGCATGCTTGCCATTTCCATGGCGAACACGTTATTCATCTTCATCAGGCAATGGATCGTGTCCCAAACCGCACTGAAGATCGATATGAACATGATCCATGCTTTTTACAAGCAAGTGCTTCGATTGCCGCTGTCCTTCTTTGACAATCGAACGGTCGGCGATATGCTGGCACGGGTTAATGAGAATGAGAAGATACGGAGTATCTTGACGAATAGCGCAGCCGGCTTGATTCTGGATATCATTACGATGATCGTTTACGGTTCGTTAATGCTGTATTATAACGCCAAGTTGTTCATGATTGCGGCGATTATTTTCCCCTTGTACGCGCTGGTGATTTATGTGATCTCCCCACGGATGCGGATGAACAGCCGCAAGCAGTTCCTGGCTCAAGCGGATTCGGACTCTACCATGGTGGAGGCTGTTCATCATATAGCTTCAGTCAAGGCGCTTACGGCTGAACAGAAAATGTTTAACCAGTTGCAGGGGAAATTCAAGAAGGCGATGGACTTGCGTTTAAAAGGCATCTTTCTCTGGGTATCCGCCGAGACGGCCGGGGAGTGGATCCGTACACTGGGCACGATCATCGTCTTATTCTTCGGCTCCCGGTATGTTCTTCAAGGCGAGATGAGTACTGGTGAGCTTGTCGCGTTCACCGTGCTGTTGACAACCGTCACGCAGTCGATCTCCTTTCTCATTCAAATGCTGGATGATCTTATGGAAGCGCGGATCTCCATGGAGCGGCTCGATGACGTATTTGAAGTAGCGCCTGAACAAACAAATGAGGGCACGTTGCGCAAGCTGGCTAAAGTAAAGGGGCATATGCTCTTCAAAAACGTGACGTTCCGTTATGAGGAGGAGGGACAGAACGTACTTCAGAACGTTCAGTTCGAGATGCGGCCGGGGCAGAGCGTGGCTTTGATCGGTCGGAGCGGGTCGGGCAAATCGACACTGGCTAATCTGATGATGAAGTTGTATCAGCCGGTCAATGGCATGATTACATTAGACGGATATGATCTGCGAGAGCTTGATGCTGGCTTCCTGCGGCGGCATATTGGGTGGTACAGCAGGAAACGGCCATGTTTCGCGGAACCATCCGTGATAATATCGGGTTCCGATTGCCGGAAGCTGCGGAAACTGATATCGAGTCGGCGGCGAGGCTGGCGGGGGCGCATGATTTTATCCATTCGCTTCCGCTCGGGTATGAGACGATGATTGGTGAGGGCGGCATGAAGCTGTCGGGGGGACAGAGTCAACGAATTGCCATCGCCAGAGCGATCCTCGGCAATCCGCCTGTGCTTATCTTTGATGAAGCAACGAGTGCGCTGGATACTGAGTCGGAACGGATCATTCAGCAGAATATGAAGGTTATCCTGAAGAACCGGACAACTCTCATTATCGCCCATCGGCTGAGCACGGTCCGTAATGCCGATTGCATCGTTGTACTAGACCAAGGCACCGTAGCGGAGATGGGAACGCATGATGAACTGATGCAGGTACGGGGATTGTATTATTACCTGGTAAACCAACAAATGGAGTAAGGGAAGTTACCGTATCGTCTGCTATCGAATTGCTATTTCCACAGTAGATTTAGTAAACTGGTCTAAAACATTATAGTAGGTGCAGCGATGAATATTGTCATTCGATCAGGACGAAGCGAGGAGCTTCCAGAAATTATGGAGATGATCGCCCGATGTGTTGCCGTAATGCAGGCAGGCGGCAGTGATCAATGGGATAGTCAATACCCGAATCGGGATGTCATTAGTGAGGATATAAAACAGGGGACGTTGTTTGTAGCCGAAAGCGAAGGTCGTATACGAGGAATGATCGTGCTGGACGAGAATCAGGATGATCAATATGAGACGATCCATTGGAAAGAAGACGATGGTCCTCATCTGATGATGCATCGACTCGCGGTTGATCCGGAAGCACAAGGCCAGGGCATTGCACGCAAAATGGTTGAATTCACAGAGGAAAAGGCTGTCTCCGACGGATACCGCAGTATTCGACTCGATACCTATGCCAAGAACGCAGCAGCGCTCAGATTGTATCATGGCTTAGGCTACGATCTGCGTGGCGAAGTGAATTTTCCAGGCAAGTTGGCCGCATTTCCCGTGTTCGAGAAAGTGATCAACGCAAATTCGTTATGAAGTGGTTTTACCTAAAGGCTATTAAGTTTCAAGCAAAATACCGATGATTACCTGTAAGGTGATTAATCGGTATTTTTTGCGTATCCGAAGATGCTGGTTGACGATCTACTGCATTAAAAAGGCAGGCATTGACACGAGGAAACTTAATTTATTAGGATTAAAGTACTAGAAAAGGGCATTTTGCCTTGCTCCTTTCTGTATAAATTAATGAATGAGTGAGGACTTTGTAAACTATGATGTCATCGTTAAGCGGTCCCATGTCGGAGAGTCACCACAAGTTCGTAATATCCACCAAAGCTTCGCTTCCACCGTTATCGGAGCATGACGTTATACGAAATCGCTTAATGGAGCGATTGGATGAAAGCGTTAACTCCAAACTCACATTAATCAGTGCACCGGCCGGTTTTGGCAAGACCACTCTGGCGAGCCACTGGATTCATCTTCGTCATGTTCGCGCGGCCTGGGTTTCCTTGGATGAAGGAGACAATCAGTTCCTCCGCTTCTGGGGTTATCTTATTGAGTCGGTAGGACGATGTCATTCCAGTTTTGACCAAGTCACTTCACGCGAATTGCTAGCGTCACCGGGTACTTCGATGGAAACGCTAATGTCTTTTATACTTAATGAATTAAGTCAAATATCTACGCCGGTCGTGATCGTATTGGATGATTACCATGTCATAACCGATGCGGCTGTCCATGATAGCCTGGCCTTTCTTTTGCAGCATCTTCCTTCAATGTCTCGATTGATGATTCTAAGTCGAACCCTTCCTCCCCTTCCTTTATCGCGATGGAGGGTGCGCAAGCAGCTGCTACAGATCGAAGCGAGCGAGTTGCGCTTTACGATGGATGAGATCGAAGCGCTTCAGGAAAAATCGTCTGAGCAGACGCTTTTGACAGAGGATCTGATCCTGCTGGAACAGAAGACGGAAGGATGGGTTGCCGGTCTGATTCTGGCATTCCTTTCGATAGATGATCGAGAGGACGTATCTTCATTCCTGAGTACATTTTCCGGTAGTCATCACTTCGTTTTTGATTATTTAATGGAAGAAGTATTACTTCGACAATCGGAAGAATTACAATCGTTTCTATTACAAACATCGATCCTGGATCGAATGAATGCGCCGCTGGCGGAGGCCGTTTCTGGCCATCTGAATGCCTCGGAAATGTTTCATATATTGGAGAAGTCGCATATGTTCCTTATTCCGCTGGATGATACACGTACCTGGTTCCGTTATCATCATCTGTTCTCCGATATGTTGAACAATCGTTTGACAACGAAGTCGAGTGCGGATGCAAGAGAAGAACTGCACCGGCGGGCCTATGTGTGGTATGAAGAGAACGGACTGATCATCGAAGCTATCGAACACATGATGCAGGCGGGTGATCATGATAAGGCTGCGGAGTGCATGGAACAGCATCTTTCTGAAATCATGAAGAATGGGCATGAGTCAGCTCTGAAGAATTGGCTTCAGAAGCTGCCGCTGCAGCGCTTGATCTGCCAACCGGATTTGTTTTATTATCGAGCGGGCTCCATGGCTTTATCGGGCCATGTTGAGGAAACTCAGAATTTATTGGAACGAACGCTAGAATTGGTCAATCATGATGAAAGCTTATTTCCCGCCGAGAAGCGTAATGAGCTAGAGATGAGAGTCGGATTGTATCGCGCCTCTATTGCTTTTTACCAAGGCGATATTGATACGTTTATTGAGTTGTTGGATACGCATCGCGAAGGCTTGCAGCGGTTTGCCACGATTGTGAAGGTAGTCAATCTTGGGGAAGCCTTGCTACACCGGGGACCGATTGGTTTTGGCGGGAGATTGAAGAAAATGGCTTACTTGGCCTCCAAGGTATCCGAGTCTCCAGAGAGGAGGGCCGCCGTTCAATATGCTCTTCAAGGTCACGGTTTTGTGTTCCTGGCAGATTTGCATTATGAATCGAATCGAGTGAACGAGGCACGAGCGATTCTGGAGGAAGCGATTGGTGTGCAGGGAGCCTCCCAAAATTTGGGCGTTCTTACTCCAGGAGTTATTTTACTGTCTAAAATTCAACAAGCTCAAGGAGATTGGGAAGCTGCGGTTACCACACTGGAGCAAGCGATCAAATATACGCAAAGTGTGAACTCTCCGCATTGGCAACAATTGCTGGAAGCCCGCCTGATTAGGCTCCAATTATTACAAGGAACCACGGCAGGAGCTTTGATATGGGCTGAACGTCGACATCTGCACGTAACCGATCGGACAAGTATTAGCCGAGAATACGAGAACCTGACTTTGGTCCGGTTGTTAATGAGTGTCAACGAAACAGAAGACGCCCTTTCATTGCTGAAAAACCTGGAGACGGATGCCTGGCAGGCAGACCGCCTTGGAAGCCAGATCGAAATTCAGTTATTGCTAGCGCTTGCCTGTCATGATCTGAAGAGACCTGTACAAGCGGTCCAGTCTTTGGAGAAAGCATTGTTCCTGGCTGAGTCGGAGGGATATGTTCGTATCTTTCTGGACGAAGGATCAAGATTATTCGAGCTGCTTACGAGTTATGTGACACAATGCTCCGATCCGGTACCAAATGAAGCAAGTTTCGCCTATGCCAAAGTGCTGCTTGCCTTATATGAGGGACGGGATTCATGCTCCAATTGATAAGGAT
This sequence comes from Paenibacillus sp. JCM 10914, assembly GCF_001315105.1. Classification (GTDB taxonomy): domain Bacteria; phylum Bacillota; class Bacilli; order Paenibacillales; family Paenibacillaceae; genus Paenibacillus_AQ. The sequence continues at coordinate 77,685 of NZ_BAZR01000010.1, forward strand.
TCACGGGAAACGTCTAACGTTACATTGACGAATCGTGAGCAGCAAATTCTGCAGTTGATAGCTGCGGGCCGATCCAATGAAGATATCGCCAAGCAGTTATTCTTATCCCAGGGCACAATTAAACGGTATACGCATAATCTGTACCAGAAGCTGGAGGTCAAGAGTCGGGTGCAAGCGGTAGCGCGAGCTCAGGAATTGAACTTATTGTAGCCGTGAAGAGGACCAGCAAAACCACATCTAGCTGGGTTGGATGTGGTTTTTTAAATCGGGTCTATTTAGAAATTCTTCAAAATAGGTCTTGCATAATATCCGTGTTATAGTGGATAATGTATTTAGATGAAATTCTAAATAGAAATTAGGTGGGGATAGATTGGGGTTTCCGGATACATTCAAGGCGTTATCAGATCCGGTAAGGCGGGAAATACTCGTTATGCTGAAGCGTGGGAGAATGTCGGCTGGCGAGATCGGACAACATTTTGATATGACGGGGGCTTCCATTTCGTATCATTTATCTCAATTGAAGAAGGCGGGCCTTATCTTCGAGAGCAAGTATAAGAACTTTATCTATTATGAGATTAATGTATCGGTGATGGAAGAAATCATGCTGTGGTTCACACAGTTTAACGGAGGGAAACAAGATGGAGACAAACAATAAGTCCAAATCAATCCTGATCATAACGACACTGGTGTGCTTATTGCCGATTATTCTATCATTGTCCATGTATGATCGGTTGCCTGATCAGGTCGCGGTCCATTGGGATATTGCCGGTAACCCGGACAATTTCATGCCTAAAGCGGTTGCCGCGTTTGTACTGCCGGTATCGATGGCCGTGTTAAATCTCGTCGTTTATGTGCTGATCAGCCTGGATCCCAAGAGAAACAATGCTGCGCCGGTACTCCGGATGATTGCTCATTGGGCGATTGCTGCCCTGTCGGTCGTAATTATGCCGATTACGCTGTTCAAGGCGACGGGGGCGGATATCCGGATTGAGACCGTGGTACCGGCGCTGGTGGGTGTGCTGATACTCGTGATAGGTAACTACTTACCGAAGAGCAAGCAGAATTACACGATCGGCATTAAACTGCCATGGACGCTCCACAGTGAAGACAACTGGAACAAGACGCATCGTTTTGCAGGTTATCTCTGGATGGTCGGAGGATTGCTTATGGTTATCCTTGCGTTCCTGAACACGCAGGCATTCTGGGGAATGATCATTATGATATTGGTGCTGGTCGCGGCGCCTACCATCTATTCGCTGTCCCTCTACAAAAAAGGTGTGTAATTACCCAAAGAAGCTGGCTCCATCGACGTGAGATGGGGTCAGCTTTTCTGTATGGGTTGGTTTAGATGACCTTGGAACTAAAGTTGGTGCAGGGAATCGTGAGGGGGATAGAGCTTGGGGGCATAGAGAGACACGAGTCCAGAAATGGGTGAACCACGAGCGTAGTTAAGGTGCGAAAGGAGCAACGAGCGCAGTTAAGGGCGTGAAGAGAGCCACGAGCGTAGAAAAGGACGCAAAGGTAGACCCAATGAAATACCTGCAAAAGTGCAGGTATTTCAGGGCTAGTGGCCGATATTTAGGAGAAGCCTGCAAAAATGCATCTTTTGATGCTCCAATTGCGCTGTTTGCGCTAAACTAGCGGAAAAAACTGCAGAAATGCATCTTTTTCCCCCTGAACGCGTAAATTTCGGCCGAAAGCCTGCATATATGCATCTTTTTGTTCCTTTAATGCTGTTGCTGGGGTAAGCCGTAAAGATTTTTTGGATGCAGCACTGAGGAAGCGCTGATTTGTTTAAAGTGGGTAGCATGGCGAGGTGCTAATCCAGCCAGGATCACCACGCCCTAAACGAGCCACGAGTTGTGGAAATACCTGCAAAAGTGCAGGTATTTCCATGCTTAGTACCCGATATTTAGGAAAAGCCTGCAAAAATGCATCTTTTGATGCTCCAATTGCGCTGTTTGCGCTAAACTAGCGAAAAAAACTGCAGAAATGCATCTTTTTCCACCTGAACGCGTAAATTTCGGCCGAAAGCCTGCATATATGCATTTTTTCTTGACTGAAGCCTCTGGTGCCTAACTAGTTCTACCATGCAACCTAAGCGCCCTTCGCAGCACCCGATGCTGCGGGCCCCAAAGCAGGTTCCCCTTGCGAAGTCAACACCATAAGAGAATGTCCGTCTATCGCATATTCCTCCAACACCGCGTCCCTACTGAATCCCTACTGCTCCTCAACCGCATCGCAACCGCATCCCAGCCATGTCGTAACCGCATCTCAGCCGTGTCGCAACCACATCTCAACCGCATCCCTACCCCCTTACCACAACCCCTGCGACGCTTGCGGACGGAGTGCGTATTTGACGACATGCTTATCTTCTGCGCCCGCAATCGGCAACAATATGCCTCGATCGCACAGTCCTTGCAGCAGGCGTACGGCCGTGCGGTGGTTGATGCTCAGGTGGGTTTTGACATCGATGGGCCGGATCGGCCGAGCCAGCGTATAGGCTAAGCGGAGAATTTCCCGCTCGCTAACCTTAAGCCGCGATTCCCCGGACAATTCATTCGGTTGGTAATGGTTCAGAACCATTCGTAGCAAGGTGATACACAGGTCAGCACGCTGAGAAACGTCGTCGTATGCAAAAGAGATTACCCGATAGCCCATTGCCGTAAGAAACGTCTCGCGATTTAATTCATTGCAATACTTCTGCCTGTCCATATCGGTCACATGCGGACCAAAACCTTTGATCTCGATCATCAACCTCAAATTCGGCGTCAGATAAGCGAAGTCGCAAAAATACGATCGTCCCCGCCAATCCAGCACTTCGAATTCCGGATGCAAATCGTCAAATTTCCCATTCAATGGCCACCAGACTTTCCGGCAAAAGAGTTTCTCGGCTTCCCGGTGCCCGCGTTCCAATCGTCCTCTACGCTCACCGCTCCTGCGATTCAGATGTAAATGGATAAACTCGTCATGTGCATGTTCGAATTCCATCGTCCATTGCCCCTCCTTCATGCAAAAAACGTCCCGACATCTCCCATCACGGGAGTTGCAGGACGTTCTTCGTCAGTATCTCTTCCATACGCATATTATAAGCCGAGGCTAGCCGCTTGGCCATACCATACCAATGGAGAACATATCAAGAAGAGTGGGTAGTCGCGGTCGCTGTTTGAGGTTCCTTTCTACTTCGCACGCGAAACACAATTCTGCGCAGCAGCTTGATGAAATAACCGACCAGAAATGCCGAGATGATCGTACCTTCGCGTACGCCCTCAATAGAATGAAAGGCGATCAGAGAGATCGCAACACCGATGGAAACCAGCGTCCAGTCGAACATAATCTTGATATTGCCGAAATCGCCGCCCAGCTTCTCGGCAATGACCTTCACGATGCCTTCACCGGGATTCAGAATGGTGTTGGCGACGATCTGAAGATATATGCCCACCGCCAGAATGAGGCATCCCGCCAATAAACCCAGGATCTTTATGAAATATTGCTCGATGTGAACAGAATCAATGATCCATGCACCCAAGTCGAGAAATATGCCGAACAACACGCCGACCAGCAACTGGAGGTACTGGATTTTGGGGAAGTGTTTGCCGAGGAGCAACACCTGAATGACCACGAACAGACAGCAGATCAAGATCGTCATGACACCCATGGATACAGGGAAAATCAAACTTAACACATAAGGCACGCTAGCAATGGGGGAGGTGCCGATATTAACTTTGGTTACGAGTGCAGTTCCCAGCCCCATGAGGAAAAGTCCCGCGATCAGAATCAGGTACCGTTTCAAAAGTTGCGTTGTCATGTATGCATTCCTTCTTTAACTATGATATATGTCGCTCAACCACTCATATTTATTAAATGATAGCTGCTATCATTATATCACTAATAAAAGCATGAGCTTATGTAAATTTTATGCTATCAAAAAAGACTGAATCCCATTTCTCATGGAATTCAGTCTGCTGATCATTTTATTTGCCGTACGGATCGATTGTCTGGATCGTACCATCCTCGTTGTATTTCAGCTCTGCGAACTTCACGCTGCGCTTGTTGTCGGCTCCGCCGGAGAGGGAGCTGTCATGATAGAACAGATACCATTTATCCTGGAATTCCACGATGGAATGATGCGTGGTCCATCCAAGAACAGGCGTCAGTATCGTGCCTTTATACGCGAATGGGCCGGTTGGGCTTTGGCTGGTTCCGTATACGATTTTGTGCGTGGAACCGGTGGAGTACGACAGATAGTACGTACTGTTATACTTATGAACCCATGGTCCTTCAAAATAGCGGCGTTCCTCGTCACCAGCTACGATCGGCTCTCCATGCTCGTCGACGATGGATATTTCCTGAGGCTGGTCCTTGAACGTCAACATGTCGTTGCTCAGTTCCGCCACGATCGGTCCGAGTGCTGGCGCGTTGTCTGCAGGTCCTTCGGCATCGGCTATGAAGCTGCCGGTCTGCCATTTCTCCAGTTGCCCACCCCAGAGTCCGCCGAAATAAATATAAGCCCGGTTATCGTCGTCGATAAATACTGCAGGATCGATGCTGAAGCTGCCCGGAATGTAATCGGGTTCTGCGGCGAAAGGTCCGGACGGTGAGGAACTGGTAGCCACACCGAGACGGAAGATGTCGTCATGATCTCTTGCCGGAAAGAAAAGATAGTATTTGCCGTTCTTGAAAGCAGCGTCGGGAGCCCACATCTGTTTTTTTGCCCAGGGTACATCTTTGACATGAAGCGCTTCTCCGTGGTCTACGCAAGATCCATCCACGCCATCCATGGAAAGAACGTGGTAATCTTCCATATCATATTGATCGCCGTTATCGTTCGAAGTATTCTCATGATCCAGGTCATGGGACGGATAGATATAAAGTTTCCCCTCAAATACGTGCGCAGAAGGATCTGCGGTATAGATGTGGGTCACGATAGGTTCATTGGGTTGCACCGGTTTGGTCATGATATATCCTCCTTGGTTTATTGCATTTGTAAGCGTTATATTTTTATTCTATCAAACGTCCACATCCCATAAAACCTAATAAAATTAGGGATTATACCTAAAAATTTTAGATATTTTCCCTTCGTTGCCCTATATACGATAAAAAAAGCCCCGATGAGGGACTTTTTCTGCGGCAATTCAAGCCAATAAGAATCGCAACAAACCGAGCACGGCAAAAGCAAATAACACGGTGCCAGAGCCGATCCCGGTAATGGCACTATTCGCTACCTGCAGCTTAGGCGCAACGAATAGGGAGATCACGGACACGGTTACCAGCAGGGCAGCCAGTACATACAGACTAGGATCTTCAAACACACCGGCGAGTCCAATAAAATGAATGCCGACGATAAAGGCAATCCATGGTGCTACATAGTCCTTGCGCTTTTTTCGAATCAAGACAAAAGCTCCAACACCTGCCAAGATAAATTCAACATATACCGAGATCAGATAATTGCTGAAGTTTGTCTGATCTGACAAAGCCGTTGGCGCATCCCAGTTCATCATGCTGAAATAGACGCCCAGCAAGCAGACCAATAGCGCGAAGCCCGATGCGATGCCCAGGTATTTGCGCCAAGGATCCCGGGGCCGCTCTTGCGCCCATCCGAACCAACTCATGCTGAACATACCGAATATGGCCGCATACATCGCATAATCCCGTATATATTCCATGCCGTCCCTCCAGTATTAAGGAAAAATTTCCATATCGACTGCTCTAATAATATATCATGGAGGATTCGAGGTAGAATCTTGCCTATACATAATATGGGGTAAACATGATTAGTGGAAGGAAATGAGTAGCTCCTATGGCAAGCTGCCGCTAGTTTTGCGCGGAATACGGGGCAGAGGAATCGGAATATTTTATATGACGCACAAACGGCAAGATTCAACTGCTCATCGTATGAGCAGCTCTGGCCGAACGTTGATGTGATACGGTCCAAGCCGCATCGGATGGTGCGTACACCATAGGTTTCGAAGTGAAGGATCATTATGACGGAAGTCTCCCTCTGGTCATCGATCCGGTCGTATTGTACTCGACTTTCCTGGGAGGCGGCAGTTTTGAGGTAAGACAGGGCTTGAAATTATAAGGGATCGCCAAATACCAGCAAGCAGCCGTCAACGGCGGGTGCTTGCTGGTATTCATAATCAAACTAAATATAAGACAGAAACAGGGTGGCGATTCCAAAGTAAATCACAAGCGACAGGATATCGTTAATTGTGGTGATCAGCGGTCCGGAGGCTACCGCGGGGTCGACCTTCAATCTGGATAGTACCAAGGGAATGATGGTGCCAGCCATCGTCCCGACAATGAGTGTAGCGATCAGGGATATGCCGACGACCAAGCCCAGATAGAGGTTACCTTGCCAGAAGTAGGCGATGAGTGAGATCAGGATGCCACAGACCACGCCGATGATGACCCCGACCTTTAATTCTCGGGCTAGAAGTCTGTATACTAATGATTTGTCCATCTGTTTGGTCGTTAATCCACGGACAATAACGGCAAGGGACTGCGTACCCGTATTACCGGTCATCCCTGCGATCATCGGCATGAAGAAGGCAAGCGCGACAACCTGTGCCAAGGTTTCTTCGAACTGGGAGATGATGCTCCCGGAGATGAGGCCGATGAACAGAAGCAGAATCAGCCACGGCAATCTGCGATAAGCTGCGACAGTTGCCTTCGTATTGAAATCAATCGTTTTGCCGCTGGTGGCATTCATTTTACGGAAATCCTCATCCGCTTCCTGGATGACGACATCGAGTATATCATCGACGGTAATGATGCCGACCAGCTTGTTGTCTTGTTCGACCACAGGAATCGCAACGAAATCGTATTGCTGAATGATCCGCGCGACTTCTTCCTGGTCTGCGTCCACCGGTACGGCATGGACCCGAGTATGCATGATGTCCACAATCGCAGCATCAGGCTCGGCCAGAATTAAACCGCGGAATGAGACAACGCCAATGAGTTGTTTGTCGTCATCAACGACATATAAATAGTTGATCGTCTCTGTGATGGACACATACGTCTTGAGTTTCTGGACAACCTCTGTAACGGTATAATGCTGCGGGATCCACACATATCGATTGGTCATGATCCGCCCGGCGGTTTCCGGAGGATATTTCATCATGTTCCGAATAAAACGAGACTCTTCCGCACTCATTCCTCTGATTAATGCATCCTTCTGTTCCGGTGACAATTCCTCCAGAAGAATAGCCAGATCATCATTGTCCATTAGGTTGATGATAACGGTGGTTCGGTCCTTGCTTAGCTTAGCGAGAATCTCGATCTGGAGCGGATAGTCCATTTCCTGCATCATATCGGCAAGCTGTTCGTCATTGAGCAGCTCAAGCAGTTGGTTTTGTTCGATATCGCTTAGGAGATTATGTATTCTTGCGAGATCATAAGGCTGAAATTCATCGATGACCAGTTGGAACTCGGAAGCATGATTCGTCTGCAGCGTTTTTTTAATATCCGGTAGTATTTGTTCCAAGGTTTGCGTCTTCAAGACAGAGCCTCCTTTCTGTGTTCGCGTTTCATGTAAATAGGTGTATTATAGGGTTCACCATAACTGCTGATTATTAAACAATCTTCACCGTCATACATCCAATTGCAAAAGATGGAAGTTTCCCATAAAATAAAGGCGCATTACATGATACATCATATCATGAATAGGGGTGAGCGTATGAAATATAGACGGCTTGGCAAAACGGATCTGAAAGTATCGGTTGTGGGCGTGGGAACATGGCAGTTCGGAGGGGACTGGGGCAAGGATTTCAATCAACCGGAAGTGGATCGAATTCTTAACCGTGCGAAGGAACTCGGCATCAATTTACTGGATACGGCCGAATGCTACGGGCCTCACCATATGTCTGAGAACTTCATTGGGAATTTCTTGTCTCGCGACCGCCGCGAAGATTGGATTATCGCCTCCAAGTTCGGACATCATTGGGAAGATCAATGGCAGAATGCCTGGGATACGAAGCAGGTGAGGCTGCAACTTGAAGAGTCGCTGAAGGCATTGCGGACGGACTACATTGATCTCTATCAATTCCATTCCGGCTCGGACGAAGTGTTCAACAATGACGATATGTGGACGATGCTGGACAAGCAGGTTCAAGCAGGAACCATACGCCATCTCGGTATTTCCATTGGAAGCAACAAGAATATATATCAGACGAATAGAGCTTCGGAATTGAATGCGAAGGCAATTCAGGTCGTGTACAATCGCTTGGAACAGGAGCCTGAAGCGGAAGTGCTCCCATCGTGCATGGAACAGGATCTGGGCGTGCTCGCAAGAGTGCCGCTGGCTAGCGGGTTCCTAAGCGGGAAGTACAAGCCCGGTACCGTATTCACGGACAACGTACGTAAAAATCGCGACCGCGAGGAGAATGAGGCAAAGCTGCGATTGGTGGAAGAAATTCAGCGGACTGAGGTTCCGGCGGGCGCCAATATGGCGGAATGGGCACTGGCCTGGTGCCTGCAGCATCCGGCCGTCAGCTGCGTTATTCCGGGCTGCAAATCCGTAGAACAGGTGGAGGCGAACGCTAAGGCGGTGGATCTCGTGCGCGTGGATCATCCTGGTACTTGGAGAAATTAATTCGATATTAGCAAAGAAACCGTTCTAAATCGTAAATGGTCTGGGCTTTACCTCCATTTTACCCAAGAACGGTTTTTTTGCGTCGAACAGCAGAGCTTCTGAGAAGCAAAATAATGATGCCAAGTCCAAAATATGATAGAGTCATTCTAGTAGAATCCATCATAGGAGGGATCAGATGAAGCCCATCAATAAACTGAACATCCAGGACGACTTCGTCGGCTTTTACTTGCTTAAAGAACTGAATATGAGACAGACCAGCAGCACCCCGCCCAAAGATTATTTCGATATTGTGCTCTCGGATGCGAGCGGTCAAATCTCCGCCAAGTACTGGGATGTGACCATTCATGATAAAGAAACGTTCTTACCCATGCAACTAGTCAAAATCCAGGGGACCGTGCTAAGCTACCGCGATCAGCCGCAAGTCAAAATCAGCCGAATGCGCAAAGCCACCGAAGAGGATGGCGTCTCCTTGACGGATTACGTCAGAGCCGCGCCGATTCGTCCCGTTGATCTGGTACATACGATCAAGCTCACGATGAACGAGATCGCAGATCCCGAAATCCGGAGCATCGTGCATTACTGCGTGTCGAAGGTTGAAGAGAAGCTGATGCATTATCCGGCAGCCAAAACCTATCATCATGCCTATTTCGCCGGGCTTGCCTATCATATCGTGCGCATGCTGGAGATTGGCGATTTCATCTGCAAGCAGCGGCCGTTTCTGAAGCCGGATTTGATCAAGGCGGGCATTATTCTGCACGATATAGCGAAGCCGGAAGAGATGATTGCGCAGATGGGGATCGTGACGGATTACAGCAATCAAGGAAAACTGATCGGACATATCGCCCTTGCGTCAGCCTGGATCGTCGAGGCAGCTCTTCAGAATGACATACCGCTCGAATCCGAAGTAGTTCTCGGGTTACAGCATATGGTCCTGTCCCATCATAATCTGGGAGAGTGGGGAAGTCCGGTCCAGCCGCAGACAGCGGAAGCTGTCGCACTGCATCATATCGACTTACTGGATGCCAAGCTGCAGATGGTCGAGGATGCGCTGGATACGACGCTTGAGACGGAACCGTGGACATCGATGATTCGCGGGCTTGATAATAAGGCGATATATCGATTGAAGGTATAATAATCGTTGTTCCTTTATATGAGCAAATAACAGAGGCATCTCCAGGATCAACAGGATCTTGGGGATGCCATTGTTATATTCTCGCAGCCTAATGTTTCTTGAATGGGGATGGTGAACTTCACCGTTGCCCCCACCTGGGGGTTGTTCGCGGCAGCAATCTTACCTCCATGGCGTTGAACCAGCAGTTGCGCAATGTACAAACCGAGACCCGAATGCCCTTTCTGTCGAACGGAACGGCTCCCTCCCTGATAAAACGGCTGAAATACTCGTTCGATGTGCGGTTTGTCAAAACCGCTCCCGTTGTCCTGTACAGCCATCATGACCTGCTGGTCAGTGATTTCAATGACCCATATTATTTGGCCAGCATCAGGCGTATAACGAATACTGTTGGAGACAAGGTTATCCAGAACCTGAATGATTCGATAAGGATCGAAGACAACGGGCTGGTCAGACACGCTGCGGTCATCTTTGTACTCGGTAAGAAAAGTTATACTCCGATCCCGGCACAGTGCTGTATACTCCATCGCCTTGTCTTCGATGAACTCTGCTATATCCACAGGAAGCGGCCGAAGGCGGAAGGATACTTTTTCAATCTCCGCGATCATGTTCATATCTTGGAGTAAGTTCGAGGCACGGGCGGTGTTGCGTTTGATTACCTGGAGATATTGGATATACTTACTCTCTGCATGATCCCCGTGCATGTGCTCCAGACCCTCTACGTGTCCTTGTATGATCGTCAGCGGTGTCCGCAGATCGTGAGCCAACGCCGCAAACATGGTGCTTCGTTCCTGCTCAAGCCCCCACTCCCGTTTCATCGAATGCTCCAGTTCCCGGCGCATGTCCTCAAAAGCATGCGTAAGTTGATCCACCTCCGCTATCGCGCCGCTCTCTGTGAGGGAGAACTGCAGATCCCGATCCTTAATCCGCTCGGCTCCATACAATAACTGCTGTAATGGGGCACTGATCTTCCGACTGAACCTTCTTCCAAACAGGAAAGTGAACAAGACGATATATAGAAACGGCGTCAGCAAAAAGGGAAGGAAGCCGTAGCTTACCCACGGGTCGAAAGCCGGGTTGGCGGATCTCACCTTCAGGTTATATCCTAACAACAGAGCTCCGAGCAGATCACCATCGCCAGAAATAACCGGAAGGTATTTAATAATTTGATTCATACCCGGATAGGATTGATTCAAGCGTTCCAGAATTTCAGCTTTGTTCGGAGGTGAGGGCAGCTCCAGATCCCCGTACAGTTTGTCGCCGGATAACGAGATAACGTGATAAGACATGCCCTCTGATGGGATCATCTTCTCAAGCGCTGCTTGTCCCCGATGGCTGATAACGGAATCCCCCTGCGTACGAACATACTCTGAGATGACAGGAATATGGCCTTCATAATGATTAGCCGGGAGCACAATATCCCGCTGCAGAAGATAGTTTAGCAGCATGAACAGAAGTCCCCAAGTGACGAGCGTCGCGAGTAAACTGCATACCAGAATCCAGACGAAGTGACGGGCAAAAGCGTTTTTGATCGAGCGCGGTTTGTTCATTTCACGTCCCATTTGTAGCCAATGCCCCAGACCGTCTGAATATAGGTGCGCTCTTGTACGAAGTCGCTCAATTTGGCCCGGATTTTCTTGATATGTTCGGTGATGGTAGCGTCGTCACCTTCCGCATCGAGCCCCCATAGTTTCTCGTAGATCTGTTCGCGTGAAAATACTTGACCCTGATGCAAAGCGAGTAGTTCAACGATCATAAACTCCTTGTTGGTCAATGAAATGTCCTGACCGTTAATGCTTACGGTACGTCCCTTGCAATCAATGGTCAGCGACTGGAAGCAAAGCTCGCCTCGTTCCCGCTGGGAGCGAATTCTCGTCTCTCGGCGCAGATGGGCGTGAATTCTGGCTTTTAACTCTTCCAGGCTGAAAGGCTTGAGCAAATAATCATCCCCACCCGCAGCCAACCCTCTAATCCGGTCTACCTCACTCTGACAAGCACTTAAGAACACAATGGGACACGGTGTCGATTCTCGCAACTGCTCACACACTTCAAATCCGCTCATTTCCGGCATCATCACATCAAGGATGATTAATGACGGCTGGTGCTTGCTCTGTGTTAATGCTTCCAGCCCACTTCGTGCGGTCAGCACACGGTAACCTTCAAGCTCCAGTGCATCTTGTATAAAAGCAATGATTTCTTCCTCATCATCAACCAATAGGATCGTTTCGTTTGCCATCTTACTCAAATCCTCCAGTCTAACAATTTAAACAGGTATATCCAGTAAGTGTACACGTCATTTCTAAAGAAAGGATAAAGTATACTCCTCCCCGCATGCGTCATGATGCTTAGGCCACGGTATTTTCAGCAAACTTTATACATTCTTTATTATTGTACCTTAACCTGTAGGCAACATGATAAGGAGGTACGGTTATGGCAAGTGATCCGCAGGCAAGAATAACGATGATTGATAGCTTAAGAGGATTTGCACTATTCGGCATTTTTCTAGTCAATATTAGTTTTTTTACAACATCGCTCCAGACCATTTCTTTCGGAGCTGAGTTATGGTCAGGCTGGCACAATGAATTACTAATGCTGTTGCGAGGAGTTCTGATCGATGGAAAATTCATTCTGATTTTTTCTTTTCTATTTGGTTTTGGGATGGTTCTGCTACAGGAGAGCAGTCTGGCCAAGGGGAGGAGTTTCACCCGCATCTATGTTCGAAGGCTAACCGCATTGCTTCTAATCGGATTGGTTCATGGCATCTTGATCTGGTTCGGGGATATTCTGATTCATTACGCTATACTTGGCTTGCTACTGCTATTATTTCAACGCTGCAAACCGCTAACACTCCTGATCTGGTCCATCATACTGTTGCTCCTTGTTCCGGTGCTATTTGCTGGTTTCAGTCTGCTCGGTCCTTCTGGATCAAATGCATATGAAGCACTAAGCAAAGAAGACGTTCACCAGATGGGCGTATTCTACCAGGAGCGGGATGCTGCTATTTACGGGGAGGGGACCATCGGTCAAATTATCGTCCAGCGACTGAATGATTTCATCAGCTCCTTGTTTAACATGCTGGTTTTTTATCCGCAAATATTGGGGATGTTCTTGCTGGGGGCTTATTTCTGCAAGCAACGTATGCTGCATGAGGTTCAGAAGAACCGCAAGCGCCTTGTGAGTCTTGTCCTGCTTGGGGGTAGCGTTGGTCTGGCACTTCAACTGGTGATGTCACTATCGGATGGACTTCCATCCTGGGCGGAGGCGGTTACCTTGTTCGTAGGTGCGCCGCTCCTGACCATCGCTTACATCGGAGGGTTTGCACTTTTATACTATAATAAATCCTGGCACAGGGTGATGTATTGGCTATGCTATCCAGGGAAAATGGCCTTCACCAACTATTTGCTTCAATCGATTCTGTGTGGACTGCTCTTCTACAGTTATGGTCTGGGATGGTATGGAACCATTGAACCGTTGGGACAGGCGCTGATTGTCTTTGTTATTTTTGCAATGCAAGTTATGTTTAGTAGACTGTGGCTGAAGCGTCTTCCCATCGGCCCCTTTGAATATTGCTGGCGTCTGTTCACGTATTGGGGGAAGCCGGTGAAATCCGGACAGAAGGTGAATATCCGCTCCTGATCGGAGACAGTGCTCATTCATATCTTTATTACATCAAAGCACGCAAGCTTTAAATAAAATGGTTGCAATTTCGTTTGCGAATGTAATACAATGCTTCTTAATTGATCGAGCACGATATATTCCAACAAGCGATGATGGAAAGAGTAAGCGATAGAACGTTCCTGACAGGAAAGGGTGGCCACCGACTGAGAGCGCCCGGGCGAAGGTTCTTCTGCTGAAGTTCATTCCGGAGCTGGTATGCTGATCGTTTGCATGTTGATGCAGACTGTAGGTTTACCCGTTATCCTTGCGTTAAAAGGCTCAAGTGAGATGTGTTTACGTATTGCGTATTTAATTGGCATATCTAATAAGGGTGGTACCACGACTCCTCGTCCCTTTCCGGGCGGGGGGTCTTTTTTGTTTTTATATACTAGATGACAAGGTGAAGGAGAGATTCTGTATGAGTCAAGGACGTTTAGAAGAATTAAGAACGGGGCTGGATTCCGTTAACCTGGAGCTGTTGAAGCTATTGTCGGAGCGCGCTCGCATCGTTCAGGAGATCGGTCAGGAGAAAGAGAAGCAAGGGGTGCCCGATTTCGATCCGGTACGTGAGAAGAAGATGCTGGATGCCTTGATTGAGAACAACCAAGGACCTTTTGATAATGAAACGGTACGGCATTTGTTTAAACAGATTTTTCAAGCGTCACTGAAGCTGCAGCAGGTGGATCATAAGAAGCATTTGCTGGTCAGCCGGAAGAAGAAGCAGGAGGATACGCTGATTCAGCTTGGAAACACGGTAATTGGCGGCGCTACGCCGGTGATGATTGCGGGACCCTGTTCGGTGGAAAGCTATGAGCAAGTGCGCCAGGTGGCGGCAGCTCTGAAGGAAGCGGGCATTACCGTGATGCGCGGAGGCGCGTTCAAGCCGAGAACCTCGCCTTACGATTTTCAGGGATTGGGTGTCGAAGGTTGAAGATCCTGAAGGAAGTGGCATCCGAGTTCGGGCTGAAGACCATCAGCGAAATTGTGGACCCTGCCCATATCGAGCTGGCATGCGAATATATCGACGTCATTCAGATCGGCGCGCGGAATATGCAGAACTTTGAACTGTTAAAAGCCGCGGGCGACGTGAAGACGCCGGTTCTTCTGAAACGCGGGCTTGCGGCGACGATCGATGAGTTCGTGCACGCTGCCGAATACATCGTATCCCGTGGCAATACGCAGGTCATGCTGATCGAACGCGGGATTCGGACGTATGAGAAGGCCACAAGAAACACGCTGGACATCTCGGCCGTGCCGATTCTGAAGCAGGAGACCCATCTGCCGGTACTGGTCGATGTGACCCACTCCACCGGACGGAAAGACATTCTGGCACCTTGTGCCAGAGCAGCACTGGCGGCTGGTGCCGACGGCGTGATGGTGGAGGTTCATCCCGATCCCGCCACCGCATTGTCCGATGCGGCGCAGCAGCTGAACATTCCGGAATTCCATGATTTCCTGGCGAATGTGAAGAAGTCCGGGTTGATGTAACGAACTGGGGGAGGCCGTTTCGGCCTCTTTTTCCGAGCAGCTTCAAATGAGGAAACAGGAGGGGGTTGTCATGGCGGATTTTGAATGGTATAGAAGTTTCTGCGCTATCTATAGGTTTAATTCGGTTTCCGAAGCGGCAAAGGCCCGTATGATGACGCAGCCGGCGATGAGTCAGCATTTGGCTGCGTTGGAGGCCGAGGTAGGAGAGCCGCTGTTTACTCGCACGACCAGGAGCATGGTGCCGACCGAACGGGGCAAGGAGTTGTATTCGCAGCTCGCTCCCTTGATCGAGTCTTTGGAAGAGACAACGATGCGTTTTCAATCGGCCGCGACGCCTTCGCCTACCATGATCAAGATCGGAGCCGCACACGAGTTTTTTGCTGAAAAAATCCTTCCTCAGCTCCATGCACTAGACATCTGTACGCTCTCGCAATTGGGCACGGCGGACCAACTGCTGGAATGGTTGAAGGGAGACGCATTAGATCTTATCGTGACCTCCCAAAGGGTTCATAGTGCAGGAATCGAATACGTGAAGTTGATGGAGGAAGAGTTTGTGCTGGTTGCACCGAGTCAGCTTCAAGTACCTCCGCTTACGGACGCTAAGCAGAAAGAGGAATGGCTGTCGGCCCAGAGTTGGATTAGCTACGGATTGGAATTGCCCATTATTCGGCGAATATGGAGAGAACATTTCAAGAAACGTCCGTTGCTCAGACCCGTTCATATAATTCCGAATTTACACATGATTCTGAGGGCGGTTGAGCAAGGTGCAGGACTGAGTGTAGTCCCAACTTATCTGATTGGCAGCTCTGTAACGGAAGGTAGATCCCAATTGATATTCGAGGAGTTGAAGGTGAGTAACGAAATCTTTATGGCATATCAAACCAAACACAAACATCTGCCTTCGCTTCACACGATGATGACCCGACTACGAGAAAATATATAAATAAATTTATAAATTAATGGTTATTTCATAATTTGTTTTATGTATGGAGCTACCATTAGAATGGGGGTGAGTCATTTAAGTTAAACATGAGGAGGAGTTCACATATGAAGGTGTTTGTTACAGGTGCAACCGGATATATCGGCGGCTCAGTCGCGAAGATGCTGCTGGACTCAGGTCATATCGTGTATGGCTTGGTGCGCAATCCGGACAAAATAGATGCGCTTAAGGAGCTTGGCATCGAGCCTGTCCTTGGAACGCTGGAGGATACGGACATGCTGACTCAGTACGCTCAAATCAGCGATGCGGTCGTTCATACGGCAGACTCGGATCATCGCATGGCAGTGGAGACGTTCATTGCGGCTTTACGCGGCAGCGGTAAACCGTTCTTGCATACCTCCGGTTCCAGCGTGGTTGGTGATGATGCAAGAGGAGACATTGTCAGCCAGCAAATTTATGATGAAGAGACCCCGTTCACCCCGATGGATATTCGGGAAGATCGGGTTGCTATCAATAACCGGGTGCGCAGGGCAGGGATTGATGATGGGGTCCGAAGCGTTGTGATGGTTCCTTCCATGATTTATGGCGATGCGCTTGGTTTACCCACGGACAGTGATCAATTGCCCCAGATTATACGGAAGTCCCGCGAGATGGGGGCAGGCGTTCATGTAGGAACAGGAGTCAATCGCTGGTCGAACGTTCACATACGGGACTTGGCAAAGCTATATGTGCTGGCTCTGGAGAAGGCACCGTCGGCTTCTTACTTCTTTGCTGAAAACGGCGAGGAATCCTACGGAGATATTGCAAGGTCCGTCAGCTGGGCCCTTGGATTTGAAGGGAGAACGCACTCCTGGCCGGCAGAGGATGCGATAGCTGAGCTAGGAGATTGGGCACGGTTCGCCATTGCTTCCAACAGTCGAGTGCGCGCAGTTCACGCCCGGAATCTGCTCGGCTGGCAGCCTGTAGAAGAATCATTGCCGGACTGGATCAGAACACATCTGAAATAGGTTTTGAGGCCGTCCCATGGCCATTCGTGTCGCTTCAATAGAACAATGTTTGAAATCAAGTCAAAGCGGTGATCAGGATATTATTCCTGCACCGCTTTGACTTTGGTTTGCTTAAACAGCAGGGCATCAGTACAACGTAGTGTTGAGGAACATGTACTACAGGGAGCGGCAGCGTAGGAAAACACATGCGATCTGAAAAAACCGCATGTAAACCAAAGCGGATTCATTGTATTATGAAAGCGCTTTACGGTATTGGACCTAAAGCATCTTGGCTAGTGATCCTCAAGTATATGGAAGGAAGCGATGTCGATGAGAACAAAATGGGGTTTGGTTTTGATAAGTGCGCTGATTGCTGTTACGGCGGTTGGCTGCGGTTCGAAGACGAGTGATGATGGGGCCGCCGGCGCTGCGGCCGACGGAAAGCTGTCCTTCACGATGTCGATGGCGACGAGCGGCAACAAACATGCAGAACGCTCGAAAGACGTGAATGAGGAGAAGTGGGTCAAGGAACTGGAGACTTTAACGAATACGGATATTCAGCTCACGATGTTTCCACTCAAAGACTTTGATAGCAAAATGACGTTGATGTTTGCCTCCAATGACATTCCGGACGTGGTTCAGAATGTTGGCGGAGCCACAAGCAGAGGGATGTCCGGATCTGTTGAAGCAGGCGTCTTCATGCCGCTCGATGACCTGCTGAAGGAGCATGCGCCCAATTTGATGAGCGCTGTACCTGAAGCCGCATGGCAGGAAACGAGTGTCGATGGCAAAATCTACGGTATCCCGGCATGGTTGTCAAACCCATCGAGACGAGCCTTGTTCGTTCGTACCGATCTGTTGGAGAAGACGGGGTTGTCCGCGCCCCAGACCGTGGAAGAATTTCTGGACGTGATGCGCGCGATGAAGAAGGAAGGCGTTGAATTCCCTTACCAGATGCGGGAGAATTTTAAGTATGCGGATACGATACTGGGTGCATTCGATGTATTGCCGTCACAGTTCGAGCTGCAAAACGGAGAGGTCGTGCCCAAGTTCTTCGACGTAGAGAATATGACGAAAGCGCTGGAGACGTATAAGACGATGTATGATGAAGGCCTGATTCCCAAGGATTTTGCTACACTGACTTCGAGCGACTATGGCAAAAATATCGAGAGCGGCAAGTCCGGCATGTGGTCGGCCAATGCCCAGGCGCTCGCGGATTTCCGCGGCAAGATGAGAAACGCCATCCCTGAAGCTCAGGTCGACATTATCGCCTCGCCCAAAGGGCCGGAGAATGTGGGAGGTCATCTCTTGTATTCCAGCATCAATACCTCGTACTACATCAACAACAAGGTATCGGAAGAGAAGGCGATCGGCATCATTAAGTTCTTTGACTGGATGTTGACGCCGGAAGCAGAGACGTACTTCTCGTTCGGTCTCGAAGGGGAAACCTATACGAAGGAGAACGGTGAGATCAAGTACGAAGTGCCGACGACGTCCGAAGGCATGGATGAGGATCGGTTCCGCGCTATGTTCTGGTTTGTCCATGATATGGTATATAACAAGGCACGAGAAGGATTGACGGAAGACGGGCAGGCCATGATGGCATTTATGGATGACGTTGTTTTTAAAGAAGGCCTGGGCTCCATTCGCTTCTCCCCGGCGCTGGATGCCTACGCGAAATACCCGGATGCAGCACCACAGGGCGATGATGTCGGACCGAAATTGATTCTCGATCATATGATCAAGATGATCTATGGCAGGGAACCGATCTCGGATTGGCCGAAAGTAATTGAAGAGTATAAGAGCAAGGGCGGAGAGAGATCATCAAGGAAGCTACGGCGCGTTATAACGAAGGAACAGGCGCCGTTGTTACAGAGAATCTGAAGTAATGGCATTTTCAGTGGAGGAGATGTGGACATGATCCTGCAAGGAAGCCGCGAAGACGCTATCCATTTCTTCAATCGTATCATGGAGCAGCCTGTTTTCGACACACATACGCATCTGGTAGGTGATCGACTGGCCGCTCGCGATTTCTGGGAGATTGCGCATTACTTCTGGCTGAATCGGGAGCTGCAGGCCGGAGGTTATCCGGCAGATGCCGAGAAGCTATCTGAAGCAGAGCGGATTGCTGCTTTCCTAGAGGCATATCAGTCTACGAGAAGCACGCTGATGAATGGGGTGTTCACTTCCATTATGCGTGAGTTATACAATATCGAGATGAAGGATGAGGCTTCTGTCCGCGAAGCGATTGCGGCAGTTAAGCATTCCTCTGACGATGAGGGATGGGCGCAGAGAGTGGCTGACCGGATGAATATCCGCCGGTTTGTCGTGAACCATCCCGAACATGCCGCTTTTCAGGGAATGCGTGAGGATGCCGTGCTGATTCCACGGATAGACGGCATCCTCAATCCATGGGTGGATCGCGTGATGAAGTCGGGGGACCGTGCGAAGGCGTTCTCCGAGGTAAGGGATGAGATAGACCGGAAGCTCGGCGAGTATAAAGCAGCCGGACGGCCGGGGATTATGACAACGCTGCCGCGATACGAAGCGAGTGCGCATATCCGCCGTGAGATTGACGTTACAAGCGATCGCGATCAGGTATTGATGGAACTGCTTCATGCGATCTGTACCGCTGCCGAGCGAAATGGTCTGTTGGTTCAATTCTTCCTCGGCGTGGAGCGTTCATGGTGCGGCACGGCGGTACCGGTCAATGACACGGAGCGGATCCTGAAGCTGGCCGGTTTGTTCGAGACGTACCGCTGTTCATTCGAACTGGTCCTGGCATCGGAGTTGAACAATCTGGACGCGGTGCAGGCGGCCTGGAATTTTCCAAACGTTCATGTCGGCGGCATGTGGTGGTTCAATTTCCGGGCGAGCACATACAGGGACAGCATGCAGTACCGTCTGGAAGCACTACCGGCAAGCAAGAGCTCGGTTATCGTCTCCGATGCCCGCTGCATGGAGTGGAGTTACGGCAAGATCCTGCTCGTGAAGAAGCTGGCGGCCGAGTTCCTGTGGGAGCGAATGAACGCAGGTTGGATTGACGAGGACACGGCGCTCCATACCGCGAGCGAGTGGTTCTATGCGAGTGCGATGAGACGGTATGGCGTGGAAGAAAGTTGAAGGTACACGATGTAATGATTTCACTATGTGAAAAATTCATATTGGATTGAAAGATAAGAAAGAGCCGTGATCTAACGATCAGCGGCTCTTTCTTATCGTAAACCAGATTAATGGGCAAGCCAATCGCCTAAGGATTAACGCTTGAAGGCATCGGTTCGAGCAACCAGGGCATACTCCTGCGTGCGGTCCTTCCAGTTACATATGATTTTGAATCCTCTTAGGGTTGCACCGGTCTCATAGTCTCTGAATTGTGAGCTTAAACTTACAGCCCAGTTCTCATCAAGCACGAAACTTCCGCGCCCGTTAAGGATTTCGATATCGACATCGGTTATGGTATTTCGGTACTTGAGCGTTCCATCTACTCCCAGTAGATAATCCGTAATCTCGCAGGTTGTCGGTGTATGGTTCCCGAAATCGAGCTCGATCGTGTCACCGAGTCTAATATACGGGATGGCATGTTCGGACTCCTTGAGCAACGATTGGAATAATGCGGTGTCCTCTGGTCCGATACGCTCATCAACGAGTCTTGAAGCAACCGGTATTTCAGTTTCATGATGCGTGGCGTCGAGAGGTATGGGTGTGACTTCTTCCGTACTGCAAGCCGAGCACAAGAGAAAGGTGCAGCAGATGAATATAAGCAGGCCACTCGTTATTTTGGTGATAACAACGGAAAGGATAAGTCAGGTTCCAACATGCACTTAGGATGTACAAGGAATTCTTCTCACCATTCCAAATCGGAAATGTTCATCATGAAAGCAAGAAACGATTGAGTATGCTGACATTTTTTCTTGCGGCTTTTTTTATTTAGGATATTATATTTTCTTATGTCAACTTTTGAATAAATGATGTTGCTATTGAAGAAGGAGGACTAATTTTTTTATAGAAACTAATAAGATGGGAGTATCACAGCAAAGGATGGAAGGGGGAAGTAGTTGGCAGAGAACCTAACAATTAGACAGGAAGTGATATGGGACATTGGACTCTCATCGAATACTTTCAGACTTTTTTAAGAAGACGTGGCTATTTTATGTATTGTCGATCAGCTGTCATTTCGTAGCGAATATCATCCATGTGAATTTTCCGAGGGTACTTGGCAATTTCACAGATGAATTGAAAGACGGGCTGTTATCATTCGAGGGTATTGCAAGGTACAGTTGGACCTTGCTTGGAATTGGTGTCGGATTTGCCGTCTTGGGCGGCATTGGACAATATTTGGTGATGTATACGGGGCGTTATTTTGAATTCATGAATCGGCGCAGGTTGTTCGTTCACTTTACAGGACTTAGCGAGAAATTTTATTCCAAGAATGGTGTGGGCAAGCTGCTGAGTTACTTCATGAATGATGTGACGACCGTGCGGGAGTCGATCTCCATGGGGGTTAACCAGACGGCGAACGCGACCATGCTGCTCGTCTCAACGATTGTCATGCTGCTGATCACGAATGTTCCATTCTATCTAGTGGCGGCAAGCATTGCACCCTTGCTGTTCATTCCGGTTATCGTCGTGTGGCTTGGCCCGATGATTCGAAGAAGATCGCTGCAAGTGCAGGAAGCCCTTGGCGTCATGACAGAATCGGCGGAAGAACAGTTTGGCGGCATGCGTGTAACGAAGAAGTTTGCAGTGGAAGAGACCATGAAGGGGCGCTTTGGCGCGACGGTTGACAGCATCCGGAACAAGCAGCTTCGCCTTATACGCGTGTCTTCCCTCTTTCAATCGATCATTCCGTTTCTAGGCGCTTCCTCTCTAATTATCGCTCTTTCTCTCGGCGGGTATCTGACCATTATGGGACGCATTACGGTTGGTAACTTTGTTGCATTGACGCTGTACATCCGCATGCTCATGAATCCGCTGCAACAGATCGGAAACGTCATTAACGTCGTCCAGAGGGCAAGAGCGTCACTGGACCGACTGAATGATCTGCTTGGTAAGCAAGCCGACATTAAGGAAGTACCGGATGCCAAGGAGCTTGATCTGGAGAATGCCAAAATTGAGGTAAGGGGGCTGTCGTTCTCCTATGACGAGCTGATCCCGAGTAAGGTGGAGCGCGCAAGAGATATATTTCATCGTATTGATCTGGACGTACCCGCCGGGTCGACGCTAGGCATCATTGGCCGGACGGGCAGCGGCAAGACGACGCTCATGAAGCTGCTGCTGCGCACGTACGATCCTCCTCCGGGAACCGTCTTGATCGGTGGCGTGGATATTCGAAATCTCACACTTAAAAGCTTGCGTGAAGGTATCGCCTATGTGCCGCAAGACGGTTTTCTGTTCAGTTCAACGATACGTGAGAATATTGCGTTTTATAATCGGGACACCGACACCGCTGATGTGGAAGAAGCCGCACGAAAAGCGAGAGTATATGATAATATCGCGGAATTTCCGGATCAATTCGAGACAAGGCTCGGTGAACGCGGCTTAACGCTGTCAGGCGGACAGCGCCAGCGGACAAGTCTTGCACGGGGAATCATCAAGCAGGCACCGATCCTCATTTTGGATGACAGCGTAAGTGCAGTTGATGCTGTGACGGAAACGGAGATCATGGAAACGATTCGTGACATCCGTCAAGGGAAGACCACGATCATCATTGCCCATAGAATTAGTGCGCTTAAGCATGCCGACGAGATCATCGTTCTTGACCAAGGGAAGATTGTGCAGCGCGGTACTCATGCAGAACTACTGCAAGGGGATGGGTTATACCGGACGCTGCATGACATTCAGGAAGAGGGGATGAGACATCATGCACAGGCCATTAACAATTGGCAGATGGATCAGAAGGCGGACCTGAATGCACCGCAGCCGAAGCCCAATATATCCACATTCAAGGCGCTGTCCGGTTATATGAAGGAGCATCGGCTGACTTTTGCCGGGTTTATCGGATGTACCTTGATTGCCATATCGGCGGAGCTTCTGCAGCCGTATCTAATGAAGATTGCGATCGATGATAATCTGATGGTCGGAAAGAACGATTTCCGGGGATTGATGATCATATGCGGCATTTACTTCATGCTGTCGCTGCTCAGTATGGTGTTTACCTATCTGCAGAACAACCTGCTGCAAAAGGCGGGGCAAAGCATTGTGGCGAGCATCCGCAAACGGCTGTTTGCTCATATCTCCAAGCTGTCGATGTCCTATTTTGATAAGGTGCCGAGCGGGAGCCTGATTACGCATGTATCCAGTGATACGGAAGCGATCAATCAGTTCTTCAATCAGGTGCTGCTAAGCCTGTTCCGGGATGGCTTCACCTTGGTGTTCATCCTGTTTATGATGTTTCAGCTTGATGTCACCCTGACACTGTACTGTCTGATTCTGCTGCCGATCATTGCAGGGATCGCGATTGCGTTCCGGCGGTATATGCGCCACACCTACCAGATGGCCAGAACGCGGTTGTCCCGGTTGGTGGCATTTGTAGCGAGAATCTCGCGGGCATGAACCTGATTCAAGTGTTTCATCAACAGAAGGAGCAGGAGAAACAGTTTAATGAACGGAACGATTCCTACTTCAAGGCTAACATTCGGGAGATCCGAACGAACGTGCTGTTCAACCGTTCCTATGAAATCTTGAATAATCTGGCTATTGCCTTTGTAACATGGCTGGGCGGACGAGCTGTACTCGGTACGGATTTGGAGTTTGGCGTGTTGTATGCATTTATCACGTATATTCGCATGTTCTTCCAACCGATCAATACGATTACGCAACAATGGAATACCTTGCAGTCCGCTTCGGTGGCGATTAATCGCGTATGGGGAATCTTCGCCATCAAGCCTGAGATTCAGGACCAACCACAAACCGTGGAGGTCGTTAAAGCCAGCGTCGAAGGCCGAATCGATTTCAATCAGATCACTTTCGGTTACGAAGGCGGCGATCCGGTCATCAAGGGCTTGGACCTACATGTCAAAGCGGGTGAAATGATTGGCATTGTCGGTACGACAGGAGCTGGTAAAAGCTCGCTGATCAGTCTGCTATGCCGCTTCTATGACGTAAACGAAGGTAGCATTCAGATCGATGGACATGACATTAGAACGCTGGCCCAGTCTGACCTGCACCGGATGGTTGGTCTTGTACAGCAGGAGCCATACTTGTATTCCGGAACCGTGCTGGATAATGTACGGCTGTTCGATGAGACGATATCGAGGGAACGGGTGGTCGAGGCCTGCCGCTTTATCGGCGCCGATTCGATCATTATGCGAATGAAGGAAGGCTATGACACCCGGTTGTCGGAGCGGGGCAGCGGGTTGTCCGCCGGAGAACGACAACTGATCTCCTTCGCCAGAATCATCGTCTTTGCGCCCAAAATCCTCATCCTGGATGAGGCAACGGCCAATCTCGATTCGCATACGGAGCAACTGATACAGGATGCGCTGCATCTGGTTGCGCAAGGACGGACGACACTCGTCATCGCTCATCGATTATCCACGATCATGGGAGCGGATCGGATTCTCGTGATGAGCAAGGGGCAGATCGTCGAGCAGGGAACACATCAGCAATTGCTGGACGCGCATGGCTATTATGAGGAGCTATATCTCCATTCTCAAGGCCAGAAGCAGGTACGAGAAGATGCGGTGAGTACATTATATCGAGGGAGATAGCCCGGAACGACGGGATTATTCGATCTCCGAGTGACAGAGAACAGAGCTCTTGCGGCTGTGTTCTCTTTTTTTGGGGGGCAGTGCCGTATTTAAGCTTTCATCGGGTGTTTGTCAGCAGGTTGATAAAGTTGATGGCTGTTCTGGAGATATGCTGATCCTTCAACCAGATGAGGGCGGTCGACGCTGTGGCTGGGATGTCTTTAATGCGAATGGCCTGGATGTGTTCGGGCAAGAAGGGATGCTTGACCAGCGTCTCCGGAACGATAGCCACGCCGAAATGGGAAGCTACCAATCGGAGCAGCAATGTAATATCCGAGCATTCGGCTACAACATGCGGCTCCATATTTTGTTCGGAGAAAGCCATCTGAATCGTATAATGGACGCCTAAGCCTCGGTGCTGGGCAGAATTAGCGGATATGGCTTCATATCGACCAGGGATATGCTTGGTTTACGAGCGAGTTGTTGATCGGAGGTTAGTATATAGTAAGGCTCTGTCTGCAAGTGAAGTACCGAGAAATCCTCGAGTTCCAGCGGCAGGCGGACGATAGCTAATTCCAGCTTCCTGCTGCGTACGAGCCCGCAGAGCTGAAACGACTCGTTTTGCTGGATTTTATACGTGACATGAGGATAGGCTGCTCTAAATGCGGCAAGCCAGGATGGCAGCTCCAACGAAGAAAGGGTGTTCACGCCGAGACTTAACGTCCCCTTGTCGCCATTTCCAACTTCCTGTACTTCGGCTTTGGCCTCATCCATGAGCTGGGTCATCTGCAGGGCATATTTGTACAGCGTCTTACCGGATTCGGTCATTTCCAGCCGCTTGCCTCTGCGGTAGACCAAGGGAGAACCGAGTTCCTCCTCCATTGCTTTCAGTTGCTGGCTAAGCGGGGGTTGCGTGATATGAAGCCGATGGGCAGCGAGTGTAATGGTTCCTTCCTCCACGATCGCGATGAAATATCGCAACTGTCGAATATCCAGCATGTTAAGCTTAACCTCCATGTATATGAAAAACATTGGTGAAATTAATTTTTTATGTATTTTTCATATGATATGCTCTCATGTTAGCATACGAATATACACGATTGAAAGTAAAGGAGGCCCCGCGTGTTTCGTTTAACCATTTTAGCTTTGTTCGTATTCTTGACAGCATGTCAGCCTAATTCCAGTCCCAATCACAATGAAGAGGTGAAGCAAATGGAACATCCACTTATCGAATACGCTGCACAGGGAAATACAGAACAAGTGAAACGGCTTCTTCAATCGGGAGCTGATATCAATGCAACAGATGAACGGGGAAGAACGGCCGTCATGGCAGCTACTTATGAGCAACATGCAGATACGGTAGCGGCGCTGATTGAGGCCGGTGCCGATATCAACCTTCGTGACGATAACTTGAATAATGTGTTTTTATATGCGGGTGCCGAAGGACTACCTGAGATTTTGAGACTGGCCATTGATGCCGGCGCAGACGTAACGCTAACGAATCGTTATGGGGGTACGGCTTTGATCCCGGCTGCTGATCGCGGCCATGTAGACATCGTGGAAGAACTGTTAACCCGAACGGATGTCGATGTCAATCATATTAATAATCTGAACTGGACCGCGTTGCTGGAAGCGATTATTCTTGGCGACGGCGGGGAGAACCATCAGCGAATCGTGAAGCTGTTATTGGATCATGGTGCGGATGTTCATCTTGCGGATGGAGAAGGCGTGACTCCTTTGCAGCATGCCAAGGCGCGCGGTTATAAGGAAATCGAACGGATGTTATTGGCGGCTGCCGATGAAGGTATAACATCATGAATCAATCCCTGTTTTCATATTGGCTGCTGAATGTTCGTCTCGAGACAAGTTACCGCTTCGATGACGGGATCGTCACCGGAACCGAGACGGGTCTGTTTCATGTGAGAATAGAGAATGGAGTATTCGCCGAGATACGCGCGGCAGACGACGCTCCGGATACAACATTGCCCACGCGGGATGCACAAGGAGATCTGCTGCTGCCTTCGCTTCGAGATATGCATATTCATCTGGATAAAACCTACTATGGGGGGCCATGGAAAGCACCTGTTCGAATGTCGAACGGGATCTTCAGTCGAATCGAGGAGGAGCAGAAACTGCTACCGCAGCTTCTTCCCACCGCCAAGCAAAGAGCTGAAGGTCTGATGGAGTTGTTAATCCGATACGGTTCCACTCATATTCGAGCCCATTGCAATGTGGATCCGGTTATCGGGCTTCAAAATCTGGAGGCGACGCTGCAGGTGGTTGAAGCGTACCGGGAGAAAGCTTACGTCGAGCTGGTTGCCTTTCCCCAACACGGATTGCTTCGCAGCCAATCCGTCTCGCTTGTAAGGGAAGCGCTTCGAAATGGAGCGACCATTGTAGGTGGGCTGGATCCCGCTACGGTGGACGAGAACATGGAGAAATCACTGAACGCGACTATGGAGTTGGCCGTCGAGGGAAATGCCGGCATTGATATCCATTTACACGAACCGTCCCATATCGGTCTAAACACCGTTAAACGACTGGCTGACCTTACGGAAGAAGCTGGTTGGCAGGGCAGGGTTGCACTCAGCCATGCTTTTACCTTCGCCGATGTCTCATCAAGTGAAGTGGAAGAAGTGGCGGCTCGTTTAGCTCATTTGGGCATTTCGGTGGTTTCTTCTCTATCGCTTAGCCGAACGATTCCGATTCCGCAGTTGCAACGTCTCGGGGTAAACGTCTCGCTTGGGCAGGATAGTATCACGGATCACTGGTCTCCTTTTGGTAATGGGGACAATCTCGATAAAGTGGGAACGCTAGCCGAACGCTTCAACCTGTGGGACGAACGTTCACTCGGTCAGACGCTAGGGTACGTCACCGGTGGAATTACGCCGTTAGACCCGGATGGTCAGTACGCATGGCCGCAGGTAGGGGATGCAGCCAATGCGCTTCTTGTGAAAGCGAGCTGCTCTGCGGAAGCCGTAGCGAGAAGATCGCAGCGCTCTGTCGTACTCTATAAGGGTACCCCGGTTTACGGTACGCTCTAATAATAATAGCCGCAGCACCACTTTGTTAAAAAGGGGGCGGCGGCTGTTTTTCGTTGAAGTCGATCATCGTCATTCAGGAATTCATGCATGCTCTGCTATTCATTAGAATCGCTTCTGACAACAAAGCGGTCTCCGGCCCGGTACGGTTTAGAGGGGCTCGAGGTGATCAACATGTTCTGAATCATCACTCCCCCATCCGAAGGTTTTAATCTTGGACTCCTACCGTTTACGCGGCAGCAAGCAAAGACGACAGGAGATAAGCGAGTCATCTGCGCAAGCTCTCCATTGATTTGAGGTGCCTCAACGATCCATTCCGCCGAGGTTTGTGGCCCGGTATATCGTTGCACGGTTCGAAAGGTCCAGTTCCGCGTCGTGTTTCGCAAGCAGATTAACCATTTGGAACCGCTGCGTCTGACAATGAGGGCATGCATCCGATCGCCTGGATGAACGGGCAAGGGAATAACCGTAACGGAGGCTGGGAGGATCTCCCACCAAGCGTAATAATAGGCTTTTCCATCAACATAATCATGGCCAGTCCCGGTTTGGATCAGGTCGGTGTTGCCATAACCATCGATTCCGATCCAAGCCGAGGAGTAAGACGAGCCTTGACTTGGCCGTACGAGTGGTACGTTCCATTTGGCCGAAATTCGTTTGAAAGTCCCTTTGCTTCCTGTAACGCTGTATCCACTCCAATTGCTAGAGACCCATCCAATATTGCGGCGCGGCTTGGCCGATGCTTCCAGTTGGCATGTATGATTCCATCGAGCTGCCTTAAATATCCCCATGTCTCCACCGCCTTACTAGATTGATAGTATATCTAATGAAGAACCGGTAGAGAAGGTATGGGTATTCTGTTAGAAAGTTTGCACAAGCCTCATGATATCCACGTGATCGAATCTGTATTTTCTCCCGCATGTATGACACATCAGTTCTATGGCTTCTTGATTCGAAATAGCCAAGAGAAGCTCGTCTTTATTAAGGGAGTACAGCATCGGGTACAACGTATTTCTGGAGCATTCACAGTGATGCTGGATCTTGATGGTGTCCATAATCTTAATATCCGGGAACATCGTCGTTGCACTTTCCATAAGCCCGTGATGGATGAAGCAGTCCTCGTGCTGATGATATCTCTTACTAATGTCATCCATTAAATAAGCAGGAGCTCCAGGCAGCGGCTGGGCCATTATTCCTTTGCTTCGGCAAATTTCGTTACGTTCATTGAATTGGATCGTATGGTAGAAGGCGGTTGGCGTTTGTTCGCTCTGTTGATAAAAATAAGCAATGTCATCAGTTATATTCTGATAAGGCATATCGGTGATCCCTGTGAAATTGCCATACATTCCGATATCCTTGATGATTCGAATGCTGCCATGTTTACCTATCATTTCGTTTAAACCGTAAGGTTTGCCGTCTCTCCGGTTCTTGGATTCAAACAACAACTCGTCACTAATATAACCGCGTATGTTACCATTAGAGTCTACATCGATATATAGATAATGGTCGGGATGGCTGAATTTGATTTTCATACTGAGCCGTTGTCGATCTTTTAAAGTAGCTGTTATGAGGCTGGCAGCGGATAAGGCGCGTCCCAATGCGGTATTAACAACAAGAGGTGCGCTGGAATTGCATATCTCTTGCAGCAGCGCAGTGTTATCCACGAGAAATACTCGAACGGAGCTGTTGAGCGCCAACGTTCTGATTACAATATTGCTGGTTTGTTTCATTAATTGAAAGCTCCTTTCTTATTTGTAGGAGAAGTATAATTCCTGACGCCGCGTTAGGTTCAAGTCTTTTTTTGGCAGCCTTAGGTTCGGTTGTTATATGGGGTGCTATCCGTTTTAATAATGAGAAGAACAGTTTGCCTAAAGGCGAGGGAGGCGTGGTTACGATCAGGAAGCACTGGAAGGTTGGGGAACTTGCCACACGCATGGGGGTCACGGTGCGGACGCTGCATCATTATGATCAGATTGGATTGTTCACGCCATCGGAAGCCACCGAATCCGGGCACCGACTATATACGGAAGCGGATGTGGCGAAGCTGCGCGATATCATGACCTTGCGGCAACTGGGCTTCTCGCTCGCTGAGATCAGAACTGCATTGGATCGTCCGGAGGATTCGTTGAGGGATATGCTGCATGCGCAGCTTGGTCGATTGGATCAGCAGATCGGGATGCTGCACGATCTGCGCAACCGTATCGCAGAGATAGATGATCTTCTTCATGCAGGCGAATTGGTCTCGAGAGAGCGATTGACGATGGTCATTCAATATATGAAGATGGCAGAAAGCGGGTATTTTCACGCGGAGCAGGGGAAGGAACTGAAGGAGCTTATCAAGGAGCTGTTACCCCGTGATATGGAAGAGCAGAAGGAAGCGGGGGAGAAGCTAATCACGCAATTTCGAGTTTCGCATCTGAAGGGAATAGCGGTCGACGATCCTGTGGTCCAAGACTTGGCCAAAGCATGGTACCACACCATGTTATCCATGCGTCATGCAGACCAGGCGTTCATCCAGTCTGCTGAGCAATACTATGCTCAGCATCCGGACGAAGCTCTTGCTTATGGAATGGACGGAGACCTATATCGATATATCAGACAAGCGGTGGCTGTCATCACGGGAGAATAGGCAAAGTGTCACAGTTCGCGTATCGCTAGGATAAACAAGATAAGGGATGCGACCGAACAAAAAGTTCGGACATGATTCCAAGCGGTCCATGTGACAAGATAGGTCTTCCATACCCGGTTGCCGGCGTCGCTGCCGGGCTCTGCTGCCGCTAGGGCGTCGTTTAGCGGTATGTTGAAAGCCATGGTCACGATGACGCCTCCAAGATAGAGCAGGCAAGCGGCCAGCAAATAACCGGAACCAGGCATTCCCCAGCGCATGAAGGAGACGATGGTCAGTACGATGCTGGTTAGGGCTGTTCCCATGAAGAGCAGTCCGAATACAGGAGTAAGGATGTTCGTATTAATTGATTGCATCGTACTCATGCCGTGTTCATTAGGGATTCGAGACAAGGCGGTCATTATGAAGGTGGAGAACGCGAAGAACAGCCCGGCAATGAGGCCGGCGCCAACGGCTGACCATAAGGTAAGAATCATCAAGATTCGTTCATTCATCCTAACACATCCGTTTCATGATAATTGTTTGTACATACAAATATAAATATATACCAATAACCATCAAATGTAAACCGAGAATTTTCCTGGATGTGTCAGCCGGGAATCTTCTTTGCGTCGTTCAAAAAGATAGAATATCCAGGCTATTTCGGAAATAGAGATGAGGTATACACGCTCGTAAGCGTATACAAATTATGGAAGCGAGATTCCAGATCTTTTTGCAGCCAAAAGGGAGGGGAAAGTATGAAGTCAGGCAAGAGAGGTTTTTGGCTAGTTGCAACGGCAGTATTGAGTCTGTCCTTGTTGTTTGGTTGTACGGGAGGCAAGACGACTCCTGAATCCGGCGGTGCGGGCAATGGTGGTGGAGAGACGACGGAGAAGAAGATTATCAACGTCACGTTCCGCGATGATGGGATTGGCGAGAATGGGGCGATCTATAAATGGATCAAGGAACTATCCGCGAGCTATCCGGATAAGAGCGTAGAGATCAGGCCGGCGCCGATTCAGGCTTCTGAAGGTGATTACTTTGCCAAAATTGCGCTTGCACTTAAATCGAAGGATACCGCGCCAGATATCGTAACGGAGGACACGTTCATTCTCAATTCGGATGCCAGTGCAGGCTTTCTGGAGCCGCTGGACGATAAGCTTGCCGGTTGGGAGGATTGGAGCAACGGATCGTTCATCGAGGCGTTGAAGAAAGGGGTCACTGCCAGCGACGGCAAAGTGTATGGCGTGCCGTATAATACAGATTCCAGGGGACTCTGGTATAACAAGGAAATCTTCAAGCAAGCCGGCCTTCCCGAGGAGTGGCAGCCGCAGACATGGGATGACGTACTGAATGCCGCCCGTACGATTAAGGAAAAGGCGCCGGACGTTGTGCCGATCTGGATGAACATGGGCAAGGCGACGGGTGAAGCTACGTCCATGCAGACGTATGAAATGCTGCTCTATGGAACCGGTGAACGGTTGTATGATGATGCCAGCGGCAAATGGATCACGAAGAGCCAGGGAATTCTGGATGCTTTAAGCTTTGTGGAGACGGTGAACAAAGAGAAGCTGGGACCGCCGCTGTCCAAAGTATTGAACGGGCAGGCTGGCAATACGGCTTCACGGGAGTATATGCCGCAAGGCAAACTGGCCATTCAACTTGACGGCTCCTGGATCACAAGCAACTATCTAGAGACGGGTGCTTCGCCGTGGCCGGAATACAAGGACGTGCTGGGATTAGCGCCGATGCCGACCAGTCAAGGGCAAGCGCCTGGTTCCATTACCCTTGCCGGAGGCTGGGCGCTATCCATTCCCAGCAACTCCAAGAACAAAGATGAGGCATGGGAATTTATTAAATACGCGTTGAACAAGGAAAATACACAGAAACTCATTATGTATTCAGGCAGCATTACCGTTCGTGCGGACGTAGGAAAAGATCCGGAATATACGAGCATGCCGTTCAAGGAGATTTCGACCGAATATTTGCAAAACGCCGAATTTCGTCCTTCTCAGGAGAAGTATCCTGAGGTTTCCACGCAAATCCAGACGATGGTCGAGTCAGTGGCAACGGGAACATCTCCGGCGGATGCGATGAACAAGTATGCCCAGGATGTGACGCGAATTGTCGGTGCGGAGAACATCGTAGAGAAGTAAACCACGGTTAGCCTTATCCAGTCTGCCCAAGTCCCCGCGAATACCGGGTGGCTTGGGCAGACTTGAATTCAGATCTTCTGCAAGGAAGGAGAACGGTCATGAGCAGTCTGACATTGGACAGGGTTGACAAGCGAAGAAAATCGTACACATGGCTTTTCTTTTTATTGCCATCCATTGTGATTATGCTGATTTTTTTCATTTATCCGATCCTGTTAACCTTTTTCTATTCGTTTACGAATTTAGCACTGACCGGGGAAGCAGCCAGGGAGCTTAAATTCGTCGGGTTCGATAATTATACGCGGATGTTCCAGGATCCTACCGTGAGGATCAGCATCTGGAACACCTTGGTCTTTCTCATCGGTTCCGCGGTCATTGGACAGCAGGTGCTTGGATTTCTGATCGCACTGCTCATGAAGCAGCGCAACAAAACCTTTCGCCGCGTCATTGGAACGATTGTGCTCGCGGGATGGGTGACGCCTGAGATCGTATGCGCACTTTGCCTGTACAGTTTTTTTGGCGATGACGGGACGCTGAACGCCATCATAACGTTCTTTGGATTCTCGGAAGTGACGTGGCTGTTTACCGTACCGATGCTGACGATCATTCTGGCGAACATCTGGCATGGCACGGCGTTCTCCATGCTCGTGTTTCAGGCTGCATTAGACGATGTCCCCAATGAAATTGAGGAAGCGGCGGTCGTGGACGGAGCGTCCAAGTGGAAAATATTCACCCGCATTATTATTCCGTACATCAAGGGTACGATCACCACCAATATGATGCTCGTAACGCTGCAGACGCTGGGGGTATTCGGTCTTATCTATGCCATGACCGGCGGCGGCCCCGGGAACTCGACAACGACCCTGCCGATTTTCATGTATAATCAAGCATTCGTTAATTACCAGCTTGGATACGGCACGGCGATATCGCTCTTGCTGCTCTTGATCGGGATTGTATTAAGCCTGCTCTACATTCGCTCAATGAAAGAGTAACTGTAACCAGAGGTGAACTCATATGAATGCCAAACAACGGAAGTTAATCTATCGGATTCTCCCCTATTCCATACTCGCAGGTATCGGTATCTGTTTCATATTGCCACTGTTATGGGTGCTGGTAGCTTCGGTTGATCCCAATGCCATGCAATCCTTAAAGATGCCAAGCCGTTTTACCGGGGCGAATTACATCGAGGTTCTCACGAGTAAAGAAAATCAGCGAGCTTACTTGATCGGGCTGGTGATGTCGCTGGGGCAGGCTGTGTTGGTTGTCATGCTGGGACTGCTTGCCGCATACCCGCTATCCCGTTACCAAATGAAATACAAGAAACCGTTCATGCTGACGATTTTGTTTATGACCTCGCTGCCGATTACGGCCGTTATGGTACCGGTGTATCAACTGTTTCTCGGCCTGAAGCTGTACGATAGCATTATCGGCGTAATCCTGTTCTACGTTGCGTCATCGATGCCGTACGGTATTTGGATGATGAAGAATTTCATGGACTCTGTACCAAGCGATCTGGAGGAAGCGGCGTGGGTGGACGGTGCATCGGTATTTACCGGCATGCGTAAGGTAGTCGCTCCGCTGATGGTGCCCGGCATATGTACCGTGGCGATCTTTACCTTCTCGGGCAGTTGGGGCAATTTCTTT
Source organism: Paenibacillus sp. JCM 10914 (assembly GCF_001315105.1). Classification (GTDB taxonomy): domain Bacteria; phylum Bacillota; class Bacilli; order Paenibacillales; family Paenibacillaceae; genus Paenibacillus_AQ. The sequence goes on from NZ_BAZR01000010.1 coordinate 111,606, forward strand.
GTACCCTACATTCTGCTTCAATCTCCGGAGAAGTTTCCGGCTTCACTCAAGCTGTACCAGTTCTTTGGCCAATACGGAATGGTGGATTACGGAAGTCTGGCCGCCTTTTCGGTCTTATATGCGATACCGGCTATCATCCTGTATATTCTATCGCAGCAGTTTATGTCCAAGGGCTTCGGACTGCAAGGTGGGACGAAGGGTTAGGTTGAATGATTAAATGCAGGGCGCTTACGCGTATATTGATGAAAACGGCAGAAATGCCGTTTTTTTATGTTTTGGAGAATCTGCCATCAGCGAGTCTATATTTAATTGGGAGGATTTGTTATGTTTTAGGCATGGCGTCACCTAGAAGGTTATTTCGTAGTTGCAGTCATATCTCAGCGTTGAGAGTTTGGAGGGAGAACATGAGGGTCAAACGAATTGTTGCTAATATTGATACGAAGGAAATCGCGGCTGCCAAGAGGTTCTACCAAGAGGTGTTAGGCCTGGATTTGCTAATGGATCTTGGCTGGATTGCGACCTACGGGTCGCAGGAAATGATGAGCGTTCAACTCAGCTTTGCTTCGGAGGGAGGCGGCGGCACTCCCGTGCCGGACTTGTCGATCGAGGTGGATGATTTAGAGTCAGTGTTGGATGACATGAAGGGGGCGGGCTTCACCATCGAATATGGACCTGTTGACGAGCCTTGGGGAGTCCGGCGGTTTTTTGTCAGGGACCCGTACGGCAAATTAGTCAATATCTTGGTTCATCATTCGCTCCAGTAGATTCCCTTAGAAGAATTCCTGCAAAGATGCAGGTATTTCCGGGATAACGCTGAAATATTGGTCAAAAACCTGCAAATGTGCAGGCTTTTGGCTCATGTCAGAGCGAATCGGACCAATGAGCGTCAAATGCCTGCATATTTGCAACCTTTTCTGCTGGAGAGGCGGGTGCGGATGAAAATGCCTGCACTTACGCATCTTTTTTGTGTAACACGGATAGAGTATGTATTTTTTCGGACATTGATCGAGCGGGAGAACATGATTTGGAGGATTTGGGATATCGTTATTGATCCGTCCACAAGTCGAACAAGCGGTGCCGAAACCATTTCCCGGCACCGCTCTCATGTTTTTAAGCCCTGTTAGGATGGATCATTCTCGCTGTACAGCTCCAGCTCAATCACCGTATTGCGCTTGTCCGGGAGCGGGAATGTGAAGTGTTCGGGCCTCGCAAAGTTTACGAATGCGTCTTCCACGAATTCCGCGGCGCTCCACGGTCGACTGAGGAACAGTTCGTAACCGTCGGATAACAAGCGGGCTTTCTTCACCTTGCCAGCCATGCCGATCAGGTTGATCGGACCGATCGATTCCTCGAAGACATGGGCGTATAGTTTATTGCCTTTTTGCGTATAGCGTCCCCATTCCGGCTTCGGAAAGTCTGCCGCCGCGCAGCCATAGATGCTGTCGCTGTTCTTGCTCATCCAATCGCCGATCTCCTCCAGAATCTCCAGGCTCTCGCGCGGAATGGAGCCTTTCGCGTCCGGACCGACGTTCAGCAGCATATTGCCGTTCTTGCTTACGCATTCCACCAGCTTGCGGATAATGGTCGTGGGCAATTTATAATTTCGGTCGGCGGCAGCGTAGCCCCAGTTGTTGTTCAGGGTGATACATGCTTCCCATGGGATCGGAGCGCCGGTCTCATCCACTACACCGTGAGGCGGAATGATCTGTTCAGGCGATGCGAAGTCTCCGCTATATACGGACGGATCGGTTGTATATATGCTACCGCCGCTCTCGCCGCTACCTTCCAGGCGGTTATCGATGATGATGTGCGGCTGAATCTCGCGAATCATTGTCATGAGCTCGGTTGCGCGCCACACTTCGTTTTTCATCGTATCGTAGGAGAAGTCGAACCACATGATGTCCAGCTTGCCATAGCCTGTCAGCAGTTCGCGCACTTGACCGTGCATATAGTCCAGATAACGGTCGAAGTTCGCCGGATCGCGTTTAAAATCCTCGTTCTCTCTCATCGGATGGATACGGTCACCGTACGCTGGATAATCTTCGTGATGCCAATCGATCAGTGAGAAATAGAGGCCGACCTTCAGGCCTTCTTCACGGAAAGCGTCGAGAAATTCTTGGACAAGATCTCGTCCTGCTTTCGTATTCGTAGATTTATATTCGGTTAGCTTGCTATCGTATAAACAGAAGCCGTCATGATGCTTGGCTGTCAACACCGCATATTTCATGCCTGCTTTCTTGGCAGCTTTCGCCCATTCCCGGGGATTATAATCCACAGGATCAAACTCATCAAAATAGGTTTGGTAGTCTTCGATGCTCATCTTCTCCGAGCTGCGGAGCCATTCACCCCGTGCGGGGATGGAATAGAGTCCCCAATGAATAAACATGCCGAACCGATCCTTCTGGAACCACTTGACGCGCTCCGTGCGTTCTTGGATGACTGGATGGGTAGAAATATTAGTATTCGTCATGGATTCAAACCTCCGGTTTATGGAATTGTCGAGTTTGATTTTAGCAAGAATATGATAGTATGAATAGATAATTACTTAACTCTGACGGGTATAATAATAACTTTTGAGGATATGAACATGAAGAATGAAGCGAGTGAATACGAAGCGATCCAGCAGATGCTCTTGAATGTAGGGGTTCAGATCTATGAGGCGGAGAAGACGCAATGCTGGTTGGACTGGAAGGAATTCGATTATACGCTATCATACAACAAACTCTATTTTATTCTGGATGGAGAAGGATGGCTGAAGATCGGGGACGTGGAATGGTATCCGACGCCGGGGCAGTTGATCCTGATGCCGGCTCGTACGAAGCAGTCCTATTCCGTCATTAGCAACCGACCGTACCTTAAGTATTGGTCTCATTTCTCGGCCACGGTAGGCGATACGGATGTGTTTGCATGGCTGGATGTTCCCTGCTGCTACACTATTGCTGATACGGATGCTATGACGAAACTCTTTCAAGAGCTGGTAGATACTCATCACACGAATTCGCTGGCTGCACGGCTGAGAGAGAAGTCGATTATGCTGGATATTTTGTCTCGTATTTTGGATGATAGCGAGCCCCAGATCCATTCGGATAAAAAAGAGGACATGGGCAGACTTCATATTGTACAGCAGTATATTAAAGATCATTTGCACGAAGAGATCACACTGGAACAACTAGCAGGCACGGTACATCTGCATCCGAACTATTTCATTAAGTATTTCAAGCGGCATTTCGGCATCACGCCGCAAAAATATCTAAGCTTCAAGCGGATGGAGCGAGCGAAACTGCTCCTGAGGACGACGCAGTCCAGTATCAAGGAAATCGCCGACGCTACCGGCTTCGAATCGGCTAATTATTTCTCCAAGACGTTCCGTAAAGAAGTCGGATACAGTCCGTCGGAGTACCGTAACAATATTTAGATCGGAAGCAAATATTAGGCTACCCTGCATAAATGGCAGGGTAGCCTTAAACATTGGAGTCCGTTAGCCATAGCACATGGTTGCCGACATCCTGTAGTGTCTTGAATGACACGGTCAAGGCAGCCCGCCTTAATCTTCATGTGATGATTGAGCAGCATCTTAGCATAATGCTCGGCCATATCTTGAGCTACTTGTGACAGTCTTGTAATCAGCCGCTCAGGTTCAAGGATGGTCAATGCTTTGCCATATGGAAGCTCGTTCCGTGATTTGGGCTTCTTTGGTCCACTCGCTGGCAAAATCATCAATTTTAATGAACATGTAAATGACCTCGCTTTATAATGGGATAAACCGCTCTCTTAGACTAAGTATATGGATGAATCACTGACAACTACGGTCAGTCATTGTAAAGGAGTGAGAGATTTGCGTGAAATGATACGAAATATTCCGGGTTCTGATGGCTGGATAACCATTAAGGAGTTGAACAAGGGGTGGTCTAGGGATCGCAAGTATTATGTACAGGATACCGAGCACAATGAGTGGCTGTTAAGATTATCTGATATATCGCAGCATGAGCGGAAGCAATGGGAGTTCGAGCACATGAAGCAACTGGACGCCAACAAGCTGCGAATTCCGAGGCCGGTTGCTTTCGGTGTATGCGATGCTGGTGAGCAGGTCTATACATTGCTCTCATGGGTTCACGGGGAGGATATACGAGATGTGCTTCCTTCATTAAACCAAAAGGACCAATACCAATTAGGCATTCAAGCAGGCCAATCGTTAAGAGCTATGCATGAGATTCCTGCTCCGTCAGGTCTGAGCCATGGTCAGATCACTATGAAGCCAAAATGGACAAGTACATAAGAAATTACAAGGCATGTGGAATTGAACTTAAGGGTGCAGAACTGATGATTCAGTACATGGAGGATTACAGGTACTTACTAAAATCGAGACCGCGCACCTTTCAACATGGGGATTATCATGTTGGCAATTTGGTTGTGTCATCGGTTGGCCAACTGGGCGTTATTGATTTCAACCGTGGCGATTACGGAGATCCATGGGAAGAATTTAACCGTATTACATGGGATGCGGGGCTGAGTCCATCCTTCGCTTCTGGTCGAATTCACGGATATTTCAACGGAGAAGAGGTACCGGAATCGTTCTTTAGATTAATGGCACTGTACATCGCAAGCAATCAGATTTCATCAATTCATTGGGCAATTCCATTCGGTGATCAAGAGGTCCAAGGGATGCTGGAGCGCGCTCGTGAGGTCCTGGGGTGGTATGATGGTTTCCGTAGCTGTATCCCCAATTGGTACCAACCGGTAACGGATTGAACAATTGATAATAAACTAGGAGAAATCGAATATCCGATCCAGACAGCTACGATAATACTAGTTAAAAACCAAGCCTTCCTGACCTAGCTTAATGCTTACGTCATGGGGATTCGCTTGGTTTTATTTCGTTTAATTAGGAATTGAATGAGGGGTGCCAGGGCATTATTTCTTTAAGGATGGTATTTATTTCAAGTAAAAGTTCGTTGACAGCGTTTTCAGATTGTTTATATAATAGCAGTATCACATTAAGGAATGCCGTTCCGTAATACGGAACGTTTGAAGGGGGGATAATATATTGATCCAGTCGGTAACCAGAGCATTGGAAATACTTGAATTCCTAAAATCAAACCCTCGGGGATTGGGTGTTACAGAAATAGCGCATAAGTTGGATGTTGCTAAGAGCACCGCGCATCGGTTGTTAATGTCGCTTGAAGAACATGATTATGTTCAAAAGTCAGGCAAGGATAGCATTTATAGTTTGGGATTGAAGTTTATTCAAATGGCTGAGGTTGTTACCGAGAACCTAGAGATTGTAGATATAGCCAGACCATGGATTGAAAGACTAAGCCGGGATACCGGAGAAATCGTTCACCTTGTGATGCTGGAAGGGAATGAAGTTCTGTACATCGATAAAGTTGAGAATACTTCCACGATCCGAATTTATTCCCAGATCGGAAAGAGGGGACCGCTTTATTGCACCGGAGTAGGTAAAGCCATTCTCGCCCATTTGGCTGATGAAGAAGTCGAGAGGCTGCTGTCGGGCGTAACGATGCAGCAATTTACAGAGTTTACGTTCACCACACTAGAGGACTTGAAGCAAGAACTTCAAACGATTCGTACGAATCAATTCGCTTACGATAATGAAGAACACGAACGAGGGATACGCTGCGTGGCAGCTCCCATCTTCGATCACACACAGAGAGCAAGGTACGCCATTAGTATTACAGGTCCGATTACGCGCATGTCAGATGACATTCTGAGTGAATATATACCGAGGATCAAAGAAACGGCTCAAGCCGTATCCGTTAAGATGGGCTACAATCCGAACAAAATAAACGAGTAAACAAAAGGGGTTTTAACCAACATGAAAAAATTCAAACTGAGTATTCTTCTTCTTTCATTGGTTGTTGTATTAAGCGCATGTGGTGGCGGCGCATCCAATGGGTCGGGTGAAAACGCAGGAACCAACTTCCCAACCAAACCAGTTGAACTTATCGTTCCTTACGCTGTTGGTGGCGGTACAGATACCGTAGCTCGTCAATTTGCAGATATGGCAAGAGAAGATCTTGGTCAAGCCGTTGCGGTAGTGAATTTGGAAGGCGGCGGTGGAGCCGTCGGTATGCAAAACGGTGCCAAAGCGAAAGCAGACGGTTACAAAGTAACGATGGTAACGGTTGAATTATTGTCTTTGCCACATACAGGTCTTGCACAATTCTCGCATACTGATTTCAAACCGATTGCATTGTTGAATGAAGACTCAGCAGCCATCACCGTCAAAGCAGATGCTCCATGGAATACAGTGGAGGAATTTATTGAAGCTACCAAGGAAAAAAGATTGAAAGTTGGTAATTCAGGCACAGGTGCCATCTGGCATATGGCAGCTGCAGCGTTTGAGAATGAAACCGGCGCACAGTTTAACCATGTTCCATTTGAAGGAGCTGCTCCAGCCGTAACTGCCTTATGGGTGGACATGTTGATGCGGTTTCTGTTAGTCCTGCTGAAGTCGTGAACCAAGTACAAGCAGGGGAACTGAAAGTATTAGGTGTAATGGCTGATGAGCGTGTAGAGTCCCTGCCAGAAGTACCAACGCTGAAAGAATCCGGTATTGAGCTCTCCATTGGTACTTGGCGTGGACTGGCTGTTCCAAAGGATACTCCGGAAGAAGTAGCTGCTATTCTGGAGGAATCTTTTGGAAAGACGATCCAAAGCGATAAGTTTAAAGAGCAGATCCAAAAGATGAACCTTGGCTACCGTTATGAGAACGGCGAAGGCTTCATGAATCTAATGGAAGGACAGGATCAGTTGTTTGCAGAGCTGGTACCTACCTTGAAGTTGAACTAAGCGATAGATCTTCCAGTAAAGGGCTGGTGCATACCAGCCCTTTACGAAATTATGAGGAGGTGCAGCTATGACAATGGCAAACCGGGTGATCGGGTTTGGTTTGTTGGTTTTTTCTATATACGCTTGGTTAAGCGCGAATGCATTCCCAGCATCGAACGGTCTGGGACCCGGACCGGATTACATTCCTAAATTAGCTGCCGGCATTCTGGCCGTGTTGTCCATTTTTCTAATCTTCAAGAAGGAAGAGCAGGAAGAAGAGATTTACGGTTTATCTGGAAAAAATAATATTGTGTTGTTCATCATTGGAGCCGTTGTGATGGTTGTATACATCATTCTAGTGCAATGGCTGGGATTCTCAATTTCATCCGCATTATTCGCCGCCGCTTGGATGTTTCTCATGGGAATCCGGAAGTGGACAACGCTGGTTATCGTATCCGTCTTGATCAGTGCGGGAATAACGTATGTATTTGAATACCTACTGAGCGTTCCGATTCCGCACGGTATTTTGTATTAAAGGAGGGCTTAGTCTATGGATGCATTGATTCAAGGGATGGGGCATGTATTTCAGCCGGAAGTTATCATACTTCTGATCGGTGGCGTTCTTCTCGGAATTATAATCGGAGCCCTTCCTGGCCTGACGGCTACGATGGGGGTTGCGCTGTTTCTGCCTGTCACATTCGGCATGGAAGCCGTTAGCGGGATATTGCTCTTGGTTGGGATATATTTCGGATCCATCTTCGGGGGCTCGATTGCGGCGATTCTGCTAAACACCCCGGGTACGCCCGCCTCCGCCGCCTCCACGCTTGATGGGTATGCGATGACCAAGCAAGGAAAAGCAGGAAAAGCGTTGGGATATGCTGCAGTAGCATCCGGCGTGGGCGGAACCATCAGTGTCATTATGCTGATTCTGATTGCGCCGCAGCTAGCCAGTGTTGCACTCAATTTCAGTGCGCCTGAAATGTTTGGTCTCGCCTTGTTCGGTCTCAGTATCATCTCGAGTATCTCGGGTGGATCCGTTATTAAAGGACTAATCGCAGGTGTATTCGGGATTCTGATCTCTACGGTGGGGATGGACCCGATGACAAGTTATCCGCGGTTCACGTTCGATCAACTTTCCTTGTTAAACGGATTATCCTTCATCCCGGTTATGATCGGTCTGTTTGCAGTCTCTGAAGCGCTCGTCATTATGGAGGAGGAGCTCAGCGGAGGAGACAAAATCAAGAAGATTGTCGCGAACTATGTACTGCCTAAATGGAATGAATTTAAGAAGGTCTGGATTTCCATGATCCGCTCAGGTTTTATCGGAACTTTCATTGGTATCATACCGGGTGCGGGAGCAGATATTGCCGCTTTCGTATCCTATAACGAAGGCAGACGCTTCGCTAGTAAAGAAGATAAGAAAACCTTTGGTAAGGGTAATCCGAAAGGAATTGTCTCTGCTGAAGCTGCCAATAACGGCGTGACAGGGGGCTCCATGATCCCGCTGCTGACGCTGGGCATACCAGGTGATGCCGTTACGGCGATTATGCTGGGAGCGCTTGTGGTTCAAGGCATTCAGCCGGGGCCGCAGTTGTTCACGAACAGCGCCGAGCTTGTGTACACCCTATTCGCAGGATGATTATTGCTAATATTCTGATGACGATATTCGGGATCACAGGTATTCGGTTGTTCGTCAAGATCTTATTGGTTCCTAAAAAGATACTCGCGCCACTGATCTTGATTCTTTCAACCGTTGGTGCTTATGCGATCAGCAACAACTTCTTCGATGTGTTTACAATGCTCGTTGCCGGTATCATCGGCTACTTCATGAAGAAATACGGTTTCCCGGCATCGCCAATCGTGTTGGCGCTTATTCTGGGGCCGATGGCTGAGAGTGAATTCAGACGTTCGCTTGTCATGTCCGAAGGAAGCTACACCATCTTCCTTGAAAGACCGATCGCACTCGGATTTATTATCGTATCAATCCTGTCTCTTGTCCTGCCGCTGGTTTGGGGTAAGTGGAAGAAAAAGAAAAATATAGAGACGGCATAAGTAATCATTACATCAGGAGTGGAGGTCTATATTGTGTATCCTGAACTTGTCACAATCGGTGAAACGATGGTTGTATTTGAGGCAGCTGCCGATGGCCCTCTAAGATATACAACTCAGTTTAACAAGCGTCACGGGGGAGCAGAATCAAATGTAGCTATTGGTGCAGCAAGATTAGGGAGAACTGCCGGCTGGATAAGCAAGGTGGGGGATGAGGAACTGGGCAAATACCTCGTATCTTCCATTCGTGGAGAAGGGGTAGATACCTCACGTGTCATCTACGACTCACATGCTGCAACGGGACTATTTATCAAAGAGAAGATCCGGGAGGGCTCAACCCAGGTCTATTATTACCGCAGCGGATCTGCGGCCAGTAGAATGACCCTTGAAGAGATTGATTGGCATTACGTCAAGCAAGCGAAAATCCTTCATTTGACCGGCATCACACCTTTCTTGAGTTCGAACTGCCTGGAGATCGTGCACGAAGCGATTCGGATCGCCAAGGAGAACGGAATTCTATTCTCCTTTGACCCCAATCTTCGCTTCAAGCTCATGGAGAAAGTACCTGACGCCAAGGAAATATTGCTGGATATCGCGAAGCAAGCCGATATTCTGATGCCTGGCCTCGATGAGGCCGAGTATCTGCTCGGAACGGACAACTATGATGAGATTGCTGCTTATTTCTTGAATGCGGGGATATCCAAGATCGCGATTAAGAATGGAAGCGTGGGCACTTATTATCATGCTAAAGATGAAGGTCACGGATTTGTTCCCAGCCAGAAGGTTGAACGTGTTACAGATCCAGTGGGAGCGGGAGACGGGTTTGCTGCGGGTCTGCTGACCGGACTGCTTGAGAATAAATCACTTAAAGAAGCGGTCGAGCTCGGTTCGATTGTCGGTGCGATGGTCGTAACGGTTAAGGGAGACGTTGAGGGTCTGCCTGACCGTGCGTCTATCGAAAGTTTCAGTCATCGTCATCGTGATATTCTAAGATAGGAGTGAGAAGATGGGACAAGATCAATTGAAGCGACTCCTGGAGTCAGGTATTATCGCTGTTGTTCGACGTATTGATGAAGATAAGGTGATGCATGTCATCGGTGCCTTGGTTGAAGGTGGGGTGACCGGGATCGAAATGACCATGGATTCCCCGAATGTGCTGCAAGTGATCCAGGAAGCGAAGAAGAAGTACGGGGATAAGGCAGTCATTGGTGCCGGAACGGTACTGGATGCGGAAGCTGCGGTTGCGGCCATTCAGGCAGGCGCCGAGTTTCTGTTCGCTCCAACCTTGAGCCAAGACACGATCAAGGTCGCTAAGCGCTATGGCAAGATTGTCATTCCAGGCGTGTTCACGCCTACGGAAATGCTGCAAGCGCAAGAATGGGGAGCGGATGTCGTCAAGCTGTTCCCCGCTTCGGTATTAGGTCCGAAGTTTATCAAAGACGTGCGGGGGCCTCTGGGTCATATCAAAATGATGCCTACGGGCGGTATTGATATCGACAATATTGCCGACTACATTCAGGCTGGAGCCGTTGCAGCCGGCGTCGGCGGGTCTTTAATGAAGAAAGACTTGATCGAGCAAGGCAAGTGGGATGAATTAGCTGCACTTGCCAAAGCGTTTACAACGAAAGTAGCGCAAGCCAGAGCGTAATCATGAACGGATCGATAACGAGCAAGCCTGAAGCAGGCTTGCTCGTTATTTTTGTATTAACTTAGACGATGCCCAATCATGGTTTCGCGTGATATGCGCATGAGTTGATTATCCACATACACGCCATCGAACCATTCATGTTCGGGCAGCACCTTTACTTTGGTAAACCCGCATTTTTCGTAGCTATGAATCGCTCTGGTATTCGCTGTTTGCGGCTCGATGTAAATATCCGCTGCACTCTTCTTTGTGAATAGATAATGAATGATGGAGCGTACGGCAGTCGTTCCAACCCCTTGGTTCCAATACTCGGGTTCTCCGATGAAGATATCCATTCCGAATTGCGGCAGGTTGGGTCTAGCCCCGTACGCTACGATGTCGTCTGCTTGTAACGGGTAGAATTGGAGATAACCGACCGTTATTTGGTCGCACTCAATCATGCACGGCGTAACGTAATGCTCGCCCCTCGCTCGAGGTCCATATTTCCTAGTGATCTGATCGTATGTAAATGTTGCGCTCGGTCCCTCAATATAACGAAGCACTCTTTCATCATTTAACCATTTATATAGAAGAGAGAAATCCTCTTCACTGGCTTTCATGTTTCGTATGGCAACCCTTCCGTTCACGATTAACATGACTCCGAACCACCTCTTTTATTTTTAATGATACATCAACCTCTCTTCAAGAAAACACCGAATTCAATCTCATGCCGACTCAATTGCTTAATAAAAGACTATAACCCTAATAAAGTGCGATATAACGAAGGCAATGCCCCTGATAAAATTTGGTTAATCTTAGCCAAGAGACAGGGGGAACAGATGCGTGCTTCTTAGGGTTGCGAAGGTGATACGTAAGTATATGGTTAGTCTGATCGTCATCGCGGTGCTTGCGTTGTCGGTCCTGTATTGGAACAGCACGCGCGGATTTGACGATCTGGCCATGGCCGATATACCGACATACGCGGATGTGGATGAACAGTCGATTCTGGCAGATCAAGATATTAAGAGCAAGCGCGAGCCGTCCTATCTCAAATATTTGGAGGCGCATAAACAGGATGGAGCTCAGGATACCAGCGGTTTCAAGCTGTCGGTCGCTTCCTTGGATTATGCTGCGATCAGCCCGGAAGGGACTTCCACGGTGACTAACCTTGGTGAACGAAGCGGTTCTTTCCTCGTGCTGGAGGAAGAAGACAGCTGGGTGGAATACAAGGTCCAAGTGCCTGAGGATGGTTTCTACCAGTTGGCGATGAGTTATTACGCCATGCCGGGTAAACGGTCGGCCATCGTGCGAAATATTCAGATTGATGGTGAATTTCCGTTCTATCAAGCGAAGAAGATCGAGTTCCAACGGATGTGGATAGAGTCGGGTCCGACCACCAAGGACAGGCTGGGAAATGAGTTTAACCCTCGCAGGGAAGAGGTGAGTTCCTGGCAGTATCGCGAATTTCGTGATGCCGAAGGCAAGGTATCCGAGCCATTCCGCTACTATTTGACCGCAGGCAGTCACACCATACGCATCAACGCGATGAGGGAACCAGCGGCCATTGGTGAGCTGGAAGTGCTGTCACCGATTCAGATTCCGAACTATGCACAACTGCAGCAAGAATATGAGGCACAAGGGTACAAGGAGACGAGCGGTCATCTGATCAAGATCCAGGCGGAAGAATCCACACTCCGTTCTGATCCGACACTACGGCGGGTAGAGGATAGGGAACCGGCCACCGAACCTTTCAATTCGAAAGCGATTACATTGAACAGTTTCGGTGGGGATGCCTGGAAGAAAGGCGGCCAATGGGCAGAGTGGGAGTTCGAAGTACCGGAGAGCGGGCTTTATAACATCGGTGCGCGCTTTGGCAGCTGGTTCCTGAATGGCATTCCGATTGAACGAATGGTCATGATTGACGGTAAGATCCCTTTCCAGGAAATGAACCACGCTGTCTTCCCATTCAAACAAGGATGGCAACTGCGCGGCTTGTCGGACCGGAATGAGGAATATCTCTTCTATCTGGAGCAAGGCAAGCACACCCTTCGGATGGAGGTCCAGGTAGGTTCACTTGGTGAAGTGTTCGAGAATGTGCTAGATACAACGAACAAGATGTCGCTGTTGTCGCGCGAAATCATTCAGGTTACGGGAACCAATCCAGATTCGAACCGGGATTGGAAGCTGGACAACTACATACCGAATCTCGTACCGCGGCTTCATCTGATGGCGAGATCGATCGATGATGCGATGAACATGCTCTATGATCTTGGGGTTCCCAAGGGATCATCCGAGATCAGTACACTGGGTGAAGCGCGTGATCAATTGTTATCCATGGCTGAGGATACCGAGACGATTCCCGGGCGGATTGCTTCGATGACGGACACGCAATCATCGCTTGGACTTTGGGTCAACGGACTTAGCACCCAGAGCATGATTATTGATTACTTTGTCATCAAGTCACCTGACCAGGCATGGCCTAAGGCAGAGGCTCCCGTCTTGACTCGAGTGGGCACAACGGTAAGCGATTTCCTCTATTCCTTTACCAGGGACTACACGGGCATCGGGGATGTATACGACGATGAGGAAGTGATCGATGTATGGGTTGCAAGGGGACGTGACTGGGTGCAGATCATCAAGCAGATGGTAGACGAGGATTTTACGCCGGAAACCGGTATTAAAGTGAATGTGAACGTCATTCCAGCTGGGGGCATGCAGCTCTTGCTGCTTGCGCAAACCTCGGGTTTGGCGCCGGACGTAGCGCTTGGGGTCGAGGGCGAAGTGCCGATCGATTTTGCGGTGCGCGGCGGCTTGGTCAATCTGTCCGATTTCAGCGATTACGATCATGTATCCTCCAGGTTCCGGCCAGGTGCGCTCATTCCTTATCGGTATGACGGAGGGAACTATGCACTGCCGGAGACGCAGAACTTCTCGATGCTGTTCTACCGAACCGACATTATGGAGGAGCTCGGTGTGACCGAAGCCGACATCCCTGAAACATGGGAAGAAGTGATGGATCTGATACCGCTGCTCCAGCAAAACGGTATGGATTTCTTCTACCCGCATGCGGCGAATGCACCGAATAATGCGGTGAACGAATTTGCGCCATTCCTGTTCCAGCGCAATGGCGATTTGTACAAGGAGGACGGCAAGTTCTCCAATCTGGATTCCTTTGAAGCGCTTGAGGCGGTGAAGATGTGGACCGGTTTGTACACGAACTACAAGATTGAGAAACAAGCCGACTTCTACAACCGTTTCCGTACAGGCGAGATGCCGATCGGAGTAGCGGATTATACGACTTATGTCATGCTCTCGACGGCTGCACCTGAACTTACGGGTTGGTGGAAAATGAAGCCGATTCCGGGCATTAAACAGGCGGATGGACAGATCAATCGCTCCACGGGCGGACTCGGTCAGACGGCCGTTATGTTCAACAGTACGGAGAATAAGGATGCTGCCTGGGAGTTTATGAAATGGTGGACCGATGCGGATGCCCAGGAGCGGTTCGGCTCCGAGCTGGAATCGTTGTTAGGTGTTGAAGCACGTTGGAACACCGCTAACGTTGAAGCGTTAACCCGCTTACCGTGGCAGACGGAGGATATTAATGCGGTATTGGAGCAATGGGAATGGTTCCGTGAACGCGAAGTCGTGCTGGGCGGGTATTACACCACGAGACATATCGCGAATATCTGGAATGAGATCGTGCTCAACGGCGTCATTCCGCGTGAAGCTGTAGAGAACGGCGTGAGAGAGATCAACAAGGAGCTGCGGAAGAAGCGCGAGGAATTCGGTGACGAGTCCTACAGCGGCCAAGACTTGAAAGGGGAAGGAGGGGCGGTCAAATGAGCAGTGTCATGACAAATACCGAACGGCCGAGCCAAGAACCAGAGCTTCGACCCGCTCCCCCGCCCGGCAAACTGAAGAGATTGTGGATCGATATGAAACGGCACAAAATATCTTATTTGTTCCTGGCGCCGTTTCTGCTCTTGTTCACTTTCTTTACCATCGTACCGATCTTTACATCGATCGGCCTGAGCATGACCTATTACAACATGATTGAGAGCCCGCGTTTTATCGGGTTGTCCAACTACCGTCTATTGTTTGTGGATGACGACATTTTTCTTAAGGCGATCGGGATTACATTTCAATTTGCCATTATTACCGGACCTATAGGATATATATTGGCGTTCTTCTTAGCATGGCTGATCAGCCAAATCCCGATCAAATACCGATTCTTCTATACGCTCTGCTTCTATACTCCCTCGATAACAAGCGCGACCGCAATGTCGGTTGTATGGCTGTATTTGTTCGCAGGGGATCGCAAGGGATTGATTAACTACTGGGCGCTGAAGCTCGGCCTGATTCACGAGCCTTATCTGTTCTTGCAAAATGTCAACTCCATCGTACCCGTCATCATCATCGTATCCCTCTGGATGAGCATGGGGATTGGATTCCTCGCATTTCTGGCAGGTCTGCAGAATGTACCGAAGGAGCTGTATGAAGCGGGTGCGATTGATGGCATCAAGTATCGTCTGCATGAGCTGTGGTACATTACACTGCCGTCCGTGAAGCCGCAACTGTTATTCGGCGCGGTGCTGCAGGTGGTGTTCTCCCTTCAGGTATTCGATGTCAGCGTTCAACTCGTCGGGATACCGAGTCCGCTCTATGCGGGCCATACCATACTGACGCATTTGTTTGACTATGCATTTATCAAATTCGAGATGGGTTATGCATCGGCTATCGCAGTCGTGCTGTTCGTGATCATGCTCGGACTGAACCGACTTATTTTCAGATGGCTGGGGAGGGAGTAATCACACCATGGTAAAAGGAATGAAATTCGACTTTGGCAGGCTCATATTTTACCTGTTGCTGACCGCCTTTGGTCTCTTGATGCTCGCCCCGTTGGTATATATGGCATCAACGGCGTTTAAACCGACAGCGGAGCTGTTCCTGTTCCCGCCTCGCTTCTTCTTCATTAATCCGACGTGGAACAACTTCTATCAGCTGCTCCTGGTGACGGGAACGTCCTTCGTTCCGTTCACCCGCTACATCTTCAACAGCCTGATTGTAACGTTATGCGTCGTAGGGGGAGGCGTGTTAATCTCCGCAATGGCGGCTTATCCATTAGCGAAACATAATATGCCGTTTCGCAGCACGATCTTCAATCTGATCGTATTCTCGCTGATGTTCTCGCCAATGGTATTGCAGATCCCGCAATATCTGGTGATTAGTAAGATCGGTCTCATGAACACCTACATTGCGCAGATCATTCCATCACTGGCTTCACCTGTTGGCATGTTCTTGATGGTTCAGTTTGCGAAGCAAATTCCGGAGCCGCTACTTGAGGCGGCACGAATCGATGGAGCCGGAGAGTGGAGAATATTCCGCACGATCATATTGCCGATGCTCAAACCCGCCATCGCGACGTTTGCACTCTTCAGCTTCATCTCAGCATGGAATGATCCTTATCCGGCGATGGTCTACGCGACGCAGGAGGACATGAAGTCACTGCCCATTGCGATTCAGACGATCAGCGGCGGGGCAGGCGTTGTAGCAAGGGTAGGAACCTTTGCTGCAGCAAGTTTCTTGATGATTATCCCAACCATTCTGGTCTTCATCATAACTCAGCGGATGGTGCTGCAGACGATGGCCCATTCGGGTCTGAAGGAATAGGGGGAGCGATATGATTCGAGTGAAATGGCGCAAGCATGTCGCTTCTTGGCTGGTATGTTCCTTCCTCTTCTTAACGGTACAGGGGACGGTGGCTGCAGATAGCCTTATGCAGGCTATATCTGGAATTCCAGATCTGATGCTCCTTCCATTAACGGATATCTATATAAGGATTCCATTGACGGATATGATTTGAGCTCCGGGCCCTTTAAGGCGCCAGAGGATATCTTCATCAACGACAATGATTCGATTTACATCGTGGACAGCGGTAGTAACCGGGTCGTCCTGCTCGATAAGGATCACCAGTTGATCCGAGTGATTGGCGATGAGGAAGGCCCAGGACAATTAAACGGACCCAAGGGTGTATTTGTCAAAGATGACGGGACGGTATATGTGGCTGATACACAGAATCGGAGGATTGCGATCTTCGATCATGACGGTACATTTGTTCAAGAGATTGCGTCACTCAGCAGCCCGCTGCTCGGCAGCAACTTCTTGTTCTCTCCGGCGAAGCTGGTTGTTGATAAGCGCGATTATATGATTGTCGCCAATGACGGAACCAGCTCTGGACTGCTCCAGATTGATCCTTCTGGTAATTTCAAAGGATACTTTGGAGCGAACATGGTGGAATTTAGTTGGTCGCGCTTCTTCATCCGCTTGTTTGCAACAGATGAACAAAAGGCGCAGCTGGCGAGTGTAAGACCACAGGAATTCTCGAACCTGCATCAGGATACGGAAGGCTTTATCTGGACGACCACACTTGGTGTTGAATACAACCAAATCAAACGTCTAAGCGCCGTCGGGGTAGATACGTATAATCCGGATTGGACGCAAGAGCATAATCGTAAAAAATTCGGCGACACCTTCTCCGTAGGATCCTTTGACGCTGCATCATTCGTGGATATCTCCGTTGATGATAAAGGGGTGGTGACGGGCTTGGATCTCTCGACGGGCAAGGCGTTCCAATATGACAAAGTACGAAGCCTGCTCTTTGTTTTTGGCGGTATCGGCGATCAGAACGGGTTGTTCAAAACGCCGGTAGCTATTGACCAAACGTCGGACGGGAGCATTTACATCGTGGATAAGACCCGTAACCGGATCGACCGCTTTCGCACGACACCGTTCGGGGACCTCGTGCATGAAGCGTCTGCACTATTCGTGGATGGAAGATATCAAGAAGCGAAGGAACCGTGGGGGAGAGTGCTTGAGCTGAACAGCAACTACGATCTGGCCTACAGCGGGATCGGCAAAGCGCTTGAGAAGGAAGAACGTTGGAAGGAAGCGATGGAATACCACAAGCTGTCGCGGGTTCAGTACAACTATTCGCAAGCGTTGAAGGAATACCGCAAAGAGTGGCTGCGAGAGAATTTTCAATATGTATTCTTCGGCATTATCGGTTTGTTTGTCGTGTTTAAGTTCGGAGGACCGTTCATTCGGAGATTATGGAACCGATCAAGCGTTGCAAAGCGTTCCAGCGTTTCAGAGCATGTCACGCATAAGGGAGGATCAATGGAATGAACTTGCTCAGCAATTCGCGCAAGGTGCTGCGTCATCCTCTGGATTTCTTCCATGATATACAGCTGCAAGGGAGGGCCAAATGGAGCCACGCCGTTATTCTCTTGCTGTTGATGGTGTGCGTGCATCTGTTGAAGCTGTCATGGACCGGCTACTCGTTTGAAGGCAGGGAGGCCTATCAGATTTCTTTTGTCTTTGAATCATTTTGGATTATCGTGCCGTGGATCACCTGGTGTGTATCGAACTGGGCGGTCAGCGCTATTATGGATGGCGAAGGTAAATTCAAAGACATTGTGGTCTCATCGGCCTATGCGCTGGTTCCTTATATCGTGTTGTCACTACCGCTTGCACTGCTGTCGCAGATATTGACGCAAGGAGAATATTACACCTATTGGGGTTTAATTTATTTCATTAATGCATGGGTGATGTTTTTGTTTCTGGTCAAGGTCAAAACGCTTCACGATTTTGAACTGGGCAAGATGCTGTGGATTATTGTGCTGACGATCGTGGGAATGCTCGTCATTTGGTTTGTCGGTTTTCTTATATTCGGCTTGGTAAACCAGGCGATTGAGTTTGTAATCGGAGTCGTGAAAGAAATCCAATTCCGTTTATAGTCACGCTACAACATGCATCTCCCTTGTTGAGATGCTTGAGGAGGAAGCTTAGCTTGAGCAGACATAGAAAATGGAAAGCGGTCTTCGCCGTTGTGGTCCTTCTGATCATCCTTGCTGGAGCGATATACCTCAGTCAGGACAAAGATAACACAGCGCCGCAGGCGGTGGAAGAGACTGCGGAAGCCGCGGAGGAGACGGTGGAAGTCGTCGAGGATTTCGTGCTGCCTGTGGCCGAGGCCCCCGATGCCAATGAAGCGAAGACGCTTGTCGCAGAGAATGGCAGTTATCGAATGTATGTGAATGAGGAGATCGGGAATGTGCGTATAGAAGAGATCTCCTCCGGTCGGGAATGGTTCAGTGCCCCGCCTGTTGATCCAGCCATGCCGTCTAACAACCGAGATTTTATCCAGGCGCCAGTACATGTGCGGTATACCCAGGGCGTGAGTCCTTCACAGACCTACCCGAAAAAAGACATGGCCGTGGTTGAGATGGAGAAGATCGAAGGTGGGGTACGCTTTGCGTTTGATTTTGATAACGCATCGCTGCTGTTCGGCTTCCAGGTGGAATACCGCCTGACGGAGCAAGGCTTTGAAGCTACCGTGCCAGATGCATCCATATATGAACAAGGCCGCTCGAAAATTACAAGCATCGAAGTCCTCCCTTTCTTTGGCGCCGAGAACAAGCAAGAGAAAGGGGCGGTATTTATTCCGGATGGTTCAGGAGCATTAATTCAATTCAAAGAGGTTCATCCTCAGTACTTTGAGAACTACTCCGAATTTGTATATGGCGGTGACCCCGCCTTTAAGAAAGAGATTAATGACCTGATTTCCGAAATATTTGTCCGTAAGCCGAACGTGAAGCAATATGCCGCTCTCCCGGTTTACGGAATCTACCGTGAGAATCAAGGTTTCCTGGCGATCATAACCGAAGGCGATTATGATGCCAAGATCAATGCGACCTTGCCGGGTACGAGAAACATCGACATGTACCGTGCTTCCGCAGAATTTATGTATCGTCATGACGACATCATCTTCATTGGCAATTCCGGTGAGATTCCACTGTTTCAAGGTAACCGGGTGCAGGGAGACCGGTCGGTACGCTATGTGTTGTTGACGGATGAGCAGGCAGGTTACGTCGGAATGGCCCATGCCTATCGCGATTATCTGGAGAAAGACATCGGAGTGGCTCCGACGGTTCATACAAAGGCTTCATTGCAAGTAAGGCTGCTCGGCGGCGTGCTGCGTGATGAGATCATTGGCACGACGTATATCGATATGACCACGTTTCAGCAGGCACAGCGCATTATTGACGATTTCATAGCCCTTGGCATGACCGAGCTTGAGTTGACGATAGACGGCTGGTCGAAGGATGGGGTTTATGGGAATCAGCCTGCACATTTCCCAGTCACGAAGAAGCTGGGCGGCAAGAAGGAATTGGCCCGTCTAGCCGATTACGCCAAGGCTCAAGGGATTGACTTATATTTGAAGACAAACTATGTCCGCCCTTACGAACAAAGTGACTCTTTTAAAGCCTCCAGGGATTCGATCCGAGGCATCGACCGGGAAGTCCGGAAGATTCCGAATTATTATATCAGTACTCGCTTCTCGGATTGGGATGAAGTGTTCTATCTGTTGAAGCCGGATCGAGTGCTCAATAAACATGTCGTCAAGGAACTTCATCAATTCGCCGAACTCGGCGTCAGTGGCGTTCATCTGCAATATATGGGCGACACGCTGTATTCCGATCATGATCCGAAGAATTTGACGGATCGCAGCGTAACAGCAGGGATCTGGAAGGATTCACTGCAGAAGTTCAGAGAGACGGTAGGCAGAACGGCTGTTGATTACGGCTTTGCTTACACGCTCGGCCATGTAGACCGGATCGATAACATCCCGGTGAACTCGAGCCAGTTCACCTATGAGGATACAGCAATACCTTTTTATCAGATTGCCATTCATGGTCTTGTTCCTTATACCGTCAGTCCATCCAATCTGCGGGATGACCCGGAGACCGAATTTCTAAGAGCGCTGGAGTACGGGGCTTTGCCAAGTTATGAACTGACCTATGCACCAACAACCCATCTGGCGAGAACGATGATGGAACGGGTATTCAGCGGACAATATGAGACTTGGCTGAGTGAAGCGGCTCGCGAGTATGAGGTGTTTACGGATTTGAAGGCTCATGTAGGCGGAATGAAGATGACCAATCACGAACAGCTTGCTGCACAAGTGTACCGGACTACCTACGAAGATGGAAGCTACGTGATTGTTAACTACGGTGATACATCGGCATTAGCTGGAAATCATACGATTGCGGCCAGAGATTACCTCGTGGTGAAGGGAGGGGATGACCAGTGAAGAAACAGATGAGAATGACGATCCGCATACGCAATGTACTGGAGGCTTATTCCTTTCTCTCCCTGTGGCTGATCGGATTTGCCATGTTCATGGCCATCCCGCTGGCCAGGTCGTTGTTTTATTCCTTCAATGAAATGAAGGTTTCGAGCAGCGGACTCGTAGCAGACTGGATCGGCATGCTTAACTTTCGCCGGGCGTTCTCAACGGATGTCAATTTTCTGCCTCTACTCAAGGATTCATTCCTTAGCCTGTTGATTCATGTGCCGTTGATTCTGATCTTTGCTATGTTTGCCGCGCTGCTGCTCAACCGTCCGATGTTCGGGCGAACTTTCTTTCGCGGGGTATTCTTCCTCCCGGTTATCATCGCATCCGGCGCCGTGCTGGCAGAAATGCTGGAGCTTGGCGCCCAGCGGATGCCGTTATTTACTTCATCGAGCCTGTTTCTGGCGCTATCCGATGTCATTCCAGGCGATATATTGGAGCCGCTGCTCATTCTCGCGGATCAGTTAACTCTGGTTATGTGGGATTCGGGGGTTCAGATTCTGATCTTCTTGGCAGGACTGCAGACCATTTCGTCTTCTTTGTATGAGGCGGCGAATATGGACGGGGCAACCAAGTGGGAGAGTTTCTGGAAAATTACGTTCCCGATGATGGCACCGATGATTCTAGTCAATACGCTGTTCACGATTGTTAACTCCTTCACTTCGCCTAGTAACGAGATGATGGGCTACATTCGGACCGTCGTATTCAGCCAGAATGATTATGGTTATGGAGCTGCCATCGGATGGGTTTACTTTATCTTGATTTTTCTGATCATAGCGCTCGTATTTCTGATCTTCCGCAAGAATTTGGCCAATACGGACGGAAGGAGATGATTAACCCATGAACAAAATTGTAATCCGTACCGTATCGCAACTGGAAAAGAAGGAATGGCCGATAACGTTGAAGAAAAAAGCGCTGCTTATTTTTAATCGGTTGGCCTTGTACGTCGTATTGCTCTCATTATCTTTTGTATTCGTGTATCCGCTCCTGTTCATTCTGTCGCAATCGATGATGCTGCCGTCCGACATTTCAGATTCCACCGTGCAGTGGATCCCGCAACAGCTCTCGTTCATCAATTACTCGGACGCCTTTCTCGCGTTGGGCGGCGCACAGAACCGTACATACTGGGACGCCTTTCTCTACAGCTTTATCATCTCGTTTGGCAGTGCGGCTCTTCAGGTATTCAGCTGCGCATTGGCTGGATATGCACTGGGTCGATACCGCTTTCCGGGATACATGCTGTGTATGTCGCTCGTATTGTTTACGTTCCTTGTACCTCCTCAAACCATCGTCGTTCCGCTGTTTCGACTGTTCTCGGATTTGGGGTGGATCAACACGTTCTGGCCCTTTATCGTTCCGAGTGCTACCGGCCATGGTTTGAAGGGTGCGCTATTCGTTCTAATCTTCATTCAATTCTTTCATCGACTGCCATCGGTGCTTGAAGAGGCTGCGAGAATCGATGGGGCGAGCGCATTCCGAACCTATTGGACGATTATGCTGCCGCTCGCGCGGCCGGCCATGCTGGTCGTGTTTCTATTCTCTGTGGTATGGCACTGGAATGATCTATTTGAACCGAATCTTTACCTGCGGATTCCTAATTTCTACAACCTGTCGCAGACGCTCGGCATATTTAACGGTGTCGGTTCCGCTCAGATGGACGCAGCGACTTCCGGTCTGACGGCTGCGCAGACCATCGGCGCGGCACCAACGATCATGAACAAAATTATGGCTGCGGCCATGCTGACCGTGCTTCCGATGCTTGTGCTGTATTTGTTCACGCAGCGTTATTTCGTGGAGAGCGTCGAGAGAGCGGGAATTGCCGGTGAGTAAGTGAACATTGCTCTAAAGGAGGTGGTCGGCCCCCGATGTGAGGGTCAACGAAACACGGTTCATGAGAATGTGAGCAAGAATGGAAATATGTAATACAGGGCGGTTATCATAAAAATTGGAGGAAGATCTTTGATGAGAAAAACAACGTTACTTCTGTTTGTTCTGATGTTTTCTCTTTCTGTACTGCTGGCCGCGTGCAGCGGCGGAGGCGGCGCTACAACAGCCGACCCGAAGCCTGGGAATGAAGCCAATGTTGAGACGCCGAAGCAAGATGATGCACAGCAGGAGGAAGCAACCGTTCCCGAAGAACCCGTTAAAGATCTAAGCGGTGAGCTCGAGCTGTGGTCATTCGATCCTGAAATGTTCCCTGAAGCTGTTGAAGCATTCCAGGCCAAGTATCCGAAGGTCAAGGTCAATGTGGTTAACATGGAAAAGGATGAAATGCATGACAAGGCGTTAACTGCCATTGCGGCCGGAACCGGCGGACCGGATGTGCTGTTCCTTGAAGGCGGTTACTTTAAACGTTTTACCTCAATTGAAGGGTTGGAGGATTTACTGGCAGCCCCTTATGACGCTGGGCAGTTCCAAGGCGAGTTTACGGAAGCGAACTGGAAGCGCTGGATGTCGATCGACGGTAAGCGGTTGATCGGTATGCCGTGGGATATGCCGCCTGCTGTCACTTATTACCGGGCTGATATTTTAGAAGAGAATGGCTTCCCGACAGATCCTGCAGAGTTAATGCAGTACATTATGAATTCTGACAATTTCATGAATATGGCGAGAACGCTGAAGCAAAAAGGAGTCTACCTGCTGGAATGGCGTGATCAGCCTGTAGGTTTGATGAATAGCGGCATCTCCTTCTTTGACAGTGATTTGAATTATCGCCGTAACGCCGACGGATTTGTAAAAGGGCTCGATATTTCCAAGCAAATTGCGCAGGAAGAGCTTTACTTAGGTCAATCGATCTGGTCTGAAGAAGGCCAGCAGGCGATTAAGAACGGAAAATTAGCCTTTGTGTACATGGGTTCATGGGGTGATAACATTATCGAATCCTGGGCTGGCGAGGATCAAGCCGGCAAGTGGCGTGCTACCGGTCTACCGTTCGGTGCGTATGGAGGCCAAGGCGGATCCGTGCTGTCCATCCTGTCCCAGAGCAAGAACAAAGAACTGGCTTGGGAATTCATCAAATTCAACCTTGCTTCAGCTGAGGGGCAACTCGTATGGACGAAAAAAGGAATTATGCCAGGCTGGAAACCGGCTTGGGAGTTCCCGGAGTTCAAGAATGTGAAAGATCCTTACTTTGGCGATCAGAATACGAATCAGTTATATGCTGCCTTGCTCGACAAAGTACCAGCCTCTGTGGAGACACCGCTGGATGATAAAGCGAGTGAAGTGTGGGGACCAGGCATTGCCGAGGTTATGGAGAAGAATCTGGACTCCAAAGCTGCTCTGCAAAAGATAGAGGATGATATTATGGCCGCGGTTGCAGCCGATCGGCAAAAGCTGCTCGACGCGCGAAAGTAAGTCATCATATTCGCGATGCAACAACTTAAAAAAGTGCGCCCATTGCTGTCCACCGTCTGATTCGGGGGACAGCAATGGGTTTTATTAGAACATCCAGAAGGAGTGTGGGGGTTGGTTAAACAGAGAATTTGGCTGATAGCCGGTATTGTCATTATTATCGTTGCAGGTGTCACTGCTTATATGATGATGTATGCGGCAGATGGAGAGGCAAAGGAGGAAACAGATGTGAAGGTATGGTTATCTTCAGCAGATGGATTATTTACGCTGGATCCACAGGAGGATGTCGTATTTGGGCAGGCGGGCAGCACAAGCCCGGATATGAGAACCTTTCTGCTGGATGATGCGGTAACCTATCAGCCCTATTTCGGCATGGGGTCCTCCCTGGAGGAATCTACGGTGTACAATCTGATGAGGATGAGTGAGAATCACCGGGAAAGCGTAATGAAAGTCCTGTTTGATCCTAAGGAAGGGTTGGGCTGGAACTTGATGAGAATTACGCTTGGAACATCGGACTTTACAGGAAGAGAGTGGTATAGCTATAACGATAATCCTCCAGGTGGAAGCGATCCGGAGATGACGCATTTCTCTATTCAGAAAGACCTGGATTATCATATTATCCCTATCATCAAGCAGGCACTTTCCTATAATCCGGAGATGAAGATTATTGCCTCGGCTTGGAGCGTACCAGCCTGGATGAAGGACAGCGGGAGACTGGATGGCGGCCCAGCCAAGAGCGGGAAGATGAAGAGCGAGTATCTGCCTGCACTGGCCCTGTATTACCGGAAAACGATCGAGGCTTACGCTGAACAGGGGATTCCGATTTATGCGATCAGCCTTCATAATGAACCTGGTATCCACGTGGATTACCCTATGACGGAATTCTCCCTAAGCCAGCAGATCGAGCTTCTAAAACAGTTGAAGCAAGAATTTAGCAGCACAGAGCATGGCGAGATCATTGATACCGAAGTATGGGTCAATGAATTCAATATTTACGATTGGGAACAGCAGAACAAACGAATATATGATGATCCGGAAGCCTATGCGCTGTCGGATGGCACGGCTTTTCACGATTACTGGGGACATCTGAGCAGTATGTCCGACGCGCATGAAGCGCATCCCGACAAACCGATCTATATGACAGAACGATCCGTATGGGGAACCAAGGGAGCGGACCGGATCATCCAGTATTTCCGAAATTACGCCAGGAGTTATAATGCTTGGGTAACTCTGCTCGATAATCAAGGACAGCCTAATGTATCCAGTACCGGTGCCGGACGCACGCTGGTTACGATCGATTCGAAGGATCCGGATCAATATGCCATCAATTTTGAAGCCTACATGATGGGGCATTTCTCCAAGTATTTGGAACGGGGTGCGCTACGGCTTGACAGCAATTATTATGATGATAACTATGATACGCATATCTCCCAGATGAACGGTGAAGAAGAGGTCAGACCAGAGCTATCCAACATCGCCTTTCAGAATCCGGACGGTACGATTGTGATGATCGTTGTCAATAACAGCAGTATGGCGCAAGATTTCAGACTGTTGTACAAGGATAAGGAGTTCTCTGCCACACTTCCCGCGAAGTCGCTTGCCACGTATCAGTGGTCAGCATGGCCGGATGGAGATCAGACTCAGGAAAGAGTGAAGACGCCTGTCATCGCGCCTGTTGGAGGACGCGTATTCGGTGTTCAGTCGGTCATCATCACTACATCTACCGAGGAGGCCCAGATCCGCTATACGCTAGATGGCAGTATCCCGGATGGGAATTCGCCACTCTACAGCGGGCCGATTCCATTAGAAGGAACCAATGAAACGGTTGTGGTCAAAGCCATCGCCTTTAAAGAGGGAGCTTTGGATTCTGTGCTGAAATCGGCAGCCTATGAGTTTGTGATTCCTTCTATCATCCGGGACAGATTGAAGCGGAAGCTTATTTGGACACTAATGACGGTCAGACCGAGCCTAGTTCGGAAGGCGGATTCAATATCGGCTGGATTGATCCCGGTGATTGGTTGGATTATCCGGTGGAGGTCAAGGAGAGTGGATTATACAAGGTCTCCTATCGGATTGCCGGACCGAACGCTCAAGGAACCATTGAACTCCGAGCACAGGATTCAACGCTTGTGTCAACCAGCATGCAGAGCACGGGGGATTGGCAGGAATGGAGCACGGTGGAGAGCGAGCCGTTCACATTGGAGGCGGGAAGCAAGTTGCTGCGGGTCTACTTCAACGGTTCCGGTTTCAATCTGAATTGGATCAGGTTTGAGCACGTTCAGGCGAAGGAAGAGTAATGTATCCCTCTCCAGGTTGTCGAGATTAAATATTTAGGAGCCTATTGTTCCAATCTGCATGTATAATGAGGGGAAAACAGTACTCAACTTGGATCATCATGCTAAAGAACATGTGGGATGGGGATTTACTTGATGTTTAGACAGACCATTTTTACAAGAATGATTATGGTGATTCTCTTATTTCTGGTTCCAGCATTGCTGTTGTATGCCTACAGTAACCGGACGAGTGTAAGCGTAGTAGAGAAGCTGATTCATGATTCCACATCCAAACAACTGACTTTCTTCTCTGGGCAAGTGGAGAATGCCGTAAACCGGTTGTCGGACTTCACTGTCAACATGACCCAGGATCCGAATGTCAGGGAGTTTATGGGTTACTCCTTCATCCGGACGGATTATGAGGAGGTCAGGCTGCAGGCATCCATTCTGGAGAAGCTGGAGTTGAACAACATAGCATCGACCTGGCCCAGCTTGACAACCGTGTACTCCCTGTTGGAGAACAAGGCGTTAACCGGATCATCCATCACCTCATTCAATCCGTCCCAGTTAAAGGGCCTGGTAACGAATAATGACTGGGTCATGCGTTACGACTACGATAATAACAGAAACTACTTTTATTACTATTCCACCATACCGGCGGTTTACGATAAGTTTGAGGATCTTCACGCTGTAATCGAAGTGAAATTTGCACAGGACAATATTGAGAACATGCTCGATCAGTTCGAATCAGCCAGCAACGGGCAGGTATTCTTGTATTCCGCAGAGACCGGTAGAATGATTGCAGCCAAGAAGGGCAGCTCCAGCGAGGCAGAGAACCTTAAGCAGCAGCTCTATCAGCGAGGCATCGATGATAACGGCAAAATCCGCGTTAACCTGAATCATGCTTCTTATGAGCTTTACTATGAACAGGTGCCAAGCCTCGGCTGGTACGTTGTTGAGTATGTGCCAGTCGAGAATATATTGCAGCCCATCCGCAGCAATCAGAGTCAATTTTTTGCCACAATGTTTCTGCTGCTGGCTGTTGCAATCGTCCTGGCACTACTACTCTATCGCACCGTCCAGCAGCCGATACTGAAGCTGATCCGCAATATTGAGCGGGTGAAGCAGGGGAACTATGTGGTAACCACACTTCATGGGAGACGGAATGATGAATTCCAGTACTTATTTGACCGTTTCAACGAGATGACGCTGGAGATCCGGCAGTTGATTGAGAAAGTCTATGAAGAACAATTAAGATCACGGGATGCCACATTAAAGCAGCTGCAATCCCAGATTAATCCGCACTTTCTTTATAATTGTCTCGGTTTTATTATGAATATGACCAAGCTGAAAAAGCATGAAGATGTGGAGATGATGACCTATCATCTCAGTCAGTATTACCGCTACGTTACCCGCTTGGAGACCAAGACCGTCCCGGTGTCTACCGAGATGGAGTTTACCCGGCATTATTTGAAAATCACACAGCTTCGATTTGTAAAGATTCATATGGAATACGATATTCCTGATGATGTAAAAAGCCTGATGATTCCCAAACTACTCATTCAGCCCATCATCGAGAATGCGATTAAACACGGAATTGAAGCGACAGGCGAGCCTGTGTGCTTATGGATCAGAGCAACGCACCATAACGGCGAAATCCAGATTATGATTGAAGATAACGGTGTAGGCATTACGGCTGACAAGATTGAGGCCATTATGGAGCGAATGCAGCAACCGCTATCGAATGATGTTGGGACAGGGTTATGGAACATCAATCAGCGATTGATCATGCATTTTGGCGAAGGGGCAGGGATTGAATTGTTTGAATCGAAGGCCTTGGGTGGATTACAAGTTGTTCTTCGTTGGAAGGACACTGGAAGCGAGGCGGACAACCATGTGTGAATTGATGATCGTTGACGATGAACCGCATTCCGTTGACAGTCTGGCGGACACCATTGATTGGAAGTCGATCGGTATCTGTAATGTCTACAAGGCTTACTCGGCGATGGAAGCACTCGATCGGCTGAAAGTCAGACCGGTGGATATTATGATTACGGATATCCATATGCCCAAGATGAACGGGCTTGAATTAATCGAAGAGGTCCGTAAGGTCTGGCCGAGAACGAAGTGTCTGATCCTCTCGGGTTATGCCGAATTCGAATTCGCTCAGAAAGCGATACAACTGAATACGGTAGAGTATCTTCTCAAACCCGTGCTCAATGATGAGATGATCGAGAAGGTGAGCGTGCTTGTAGAACAGCTTCAATCGGAATGGTCGGATATTACCTCGAAAGAGCAGGCCGTAAAGGCCATTCAGGAGAATTTGCCGTTATTACGAGGTAATCTTCTGCACGAATTTCTGCAGGGACGCCAGCATAGTAGAGCGTTGTGGGAACGTAGATTAGAGCTATTGCAGCTGCCTTTTCACTATGGCAACCGATATATGATATTTGTACTTCGGATTGAAGAAGGCTTTCATTCTTTTGATACGGACAATCGACCACTGCTCGAATATGCCGTCTATAACATTGTGGAAGAGATCGTAGGCATGATGTTCGATGTCTGGTACTGCAAGGATGCTTATGATTATCATATCTTTCTAATTCAATGGAAGTGTAGTCAGGAAGAGCGGGACGACTATTTATCAGCACTTCATATGAAGGAGTCTGAGTATATTGATGTGCTGTACTCACGCGTCCAGCATAATGTAAGGGTTTTCTTGAAAGGTCATATATCCATTCTGTCTAGTGAATGGGATTGGTTTCCCCGTTCGCTATCTACCGTGTATTATGAGATGCTTACGGTCTTCCGGCAGCAGATCGGCAAGGATAACAGCTTCTGCCTGAAGCTTTCGAATTACGCGAAGCCGAAGCATATCCACACCTTGACTACCCTGCATGAGCCCCCTGTCCTTGCGCAGCTACTGGAGACCGGCCGCTGGGATGAAGCGGAGCGGAAGCTGGGTCTCGTCTTCGAACAGATGATTGGCAATGGCAAATATGAATCACGGGATAATTTAATCGAGGTATACTTCCATATCTATAATGCGTTCACTTATATCCTGCACCGGAATGGAAGGAAAATATCGGACTTTCTCGGGCGCAGTCTGGAACAACTGATTGACGGCAATGCCTATCATCATGCGGGGCAATTGTTTGAACGCACCATAAGCATGCTGCATCAACTTCGCGACGAGTCGCTGCTGGAGCAAAGGGATAACCGACTTAAGATCATTCAGGATGTTCAGCGCTACATCGAGCAGCATTTATCCGGTGACGTCTCTTTGCAGCGACTCTCCGAGCATGTCTTTATGCACCCTACCTATCTATCCAAAATCTACAAAGTGGAAACCGGGGAAGGTATTAACCACTACATTCAGAGATTGCGTAAAGATAAAGCGTTGCAGTTGCTTAAACATACGGATTATAAAGTTTATGAGATTGGCAATCTGGTTGGCCTATCCAACACCACATACTTCATTAAACAATTTCGCAAGGATACCGGCATGACACCTCAGGAATTCCGGGATTCGCTTAAGGGGTGATTGGGTTTGAATAAGAAAACGACTGCTGCCATAATCGTGATCTTGATCGCTGCGGCGGTGCTCATCTACCGGTATAACAGTGAACTCACCATTAAGGATGCGGAACCAGCAGTCTCTGGAAATACGGAGAGCGTCTGGAGCAACGGGAAATACGATCCGCCGATTACGATAACAAGAATCATGAAGCATAATACCTATTCCACGAAATTCCGCGAGGGTGAGGATTGGGATCATAACATTTTTTCGAGGTGGCTTGAAGGTTCGCTTGGGATGAAGGTCAGAACGTTGTGGGTTGTCTCTGAAGAGAATGATGCCTTCTCCAAAAAGCTGATGCTGTCCATTACCAGGGGTGAGGAGCTGCCTGACATCGTCGCCTTTCGCGGCTCCTATGATACACTCGTTCAACTGATTGATTCCGGTCACTTCATGCCTGTTGACGAGCTCTTTGATGAATATGCGGGCGACATCTGGAAGGAAGTGGCCGCGCAGTATCCTTCGATGTGGATTAGCGTCACGCGGAACGGCAATCGGTATGCGCTGCCTTTACTCGAGTATTCCATGAATACGGAGCCGGTTCTATGGATCCGGCAGGATTGGATGGAGAAGTTCAATCTGAAGGCACCCGAAACGATGGAGGATTTGGAAGCCATTATGGAAGTATTCACGAATGAGGACCCGGACGGTAACGGCATCGACGACACGTATGGCATGGCCGTCACCCTGCGCGCAAGTCTGAACACGTGGATGACCGATTTAAGCTGGGTGTTCGGTGCGTACGGCGCGGTGAATTCACAATGGAATCTGAATGCTGAGGGAGAACTTGCGTATGGATCAATCCAGCCGGGAGCCAAGCAGGCGCTTGCCCAACTGAACCGGTGGATGGAGAAGGGCTACATCGCGCGGGAGTCGAGCACTTGGGATGAAGTGAAGGCGTCGGAGCTGTTTACATCCGGCAAAGCCGGCATTATCGCCGGTCCGCATTGGATGCCGGATTGGCCGCTGTTCAAACTTCAGGACTCAGTACCCGAGGCGAAGTATAAAGCCTATGCGGTTCCAGCTGGCCCTGACGGTGTTCGTGGCGTCCGCGCTGGGGGACCAGCCCCAGTGAACGGCGTGGTGCTGATTAACAAGGACAGCAAACACCCAGAGGCATTTCTTCGGTATTACAATTATCTGCTGGAACACTACGCTAATCCATCGGAAGGCTCTTCCTTCGAGTACGGCTTTGCCGAAGGCTATGATTATTTGCTGGATGACGGGGAATTGGTTAAGAACAATCCGGATTTTGTGAGTCCGATGGATTATTCATTAAGTTACGAGGGTGCACGAATACCGGATCTGATGATCAATACATTGGTGAAGTTATCGTCCAAGCCGCCCGAAACGCCCTTCGAACGTCAAGTCTATTGGAAGCGAAGTCTTGAGGAGATCGAAGCTGCTTCCATTGTGATGGACTATGAACGTCAGGGGGTGCGCCACGTGAACTGGTTTGAGGGAAGCGAGTCTGGCACGGCCAAGAGCCGCAGCGAATTGCTGTTCCAGATGGAGCGAGAGGCGTTTACTAAGATGATTTACGGACAGCTGCCGGTCGAAGCGTTCGATGAATTCGTCGCCCAGTGGCGAAGCGGCGGTGGCGACCAGATGACAGCCGAGGTAAATGAGGTGTTTAAGCAGTTTCACGAGGGACGGTGAGGAACTGGATATACAAGCGCTGACCGATTACATGTGCTGTCTGTAAGTAGGCGCGATGGCGTTTCATTTGGAAAAGGATGCGTAGATGCAGGTTTTGATCGCCATTTTAGTCAGATTTGCTCTGATAGGGCTTAAAATCCTGCACTTTTGCAAGTATTTCGTAAAACTGATACGTTTCACCCACGAATTCCTGCATATTTGCAGGGATTTTTTTCTTCAGCAAACCAAGCTCCGATGACAGGGGCGATTCGTACACAGGACGTCTTCGGACAGCAAAAAAGGGCAGCTCGCAAGATCTAGGATCTATGGAGACAGCCCTATTAAGCTTCCGTTGGCTGAGTCTGCCAGATTTAATCAGGTTGTATGGCTCAAACCAGCTTCAAATACTCCACCAGCGTCAACAATCCCTTATCGAAATTCTCCAGGTTAAAATGCTCGTTCGGCGCATGCAGATTCTCATCCGGCAAGCCGAAACCCATCATAACAGCCGGTGCGTTCAGCGTACTGGACAGCTTCTCAACGATCGGAATGGAACCGCCGTCCTTGGTGAACAATGCGCGTGTACCGTAGACGTTCTCGAATGCGTCAGCGGCTTTTTGCAGCATGGCATGGGAAGGGTCGATATTGAAAGCGAACGCTTTTTCCTTCGGCGTGAAGGTCAGCTTCGAGCCCACTGGCGTATGTGCGTGCAAGTGTGCTTCAATCGCGTTCAGTACGGCCTGTGGGTCCTGCTCGGCTACCAGGCGGCAAGTGATTTTGGCATGGGCTTCCTTCGGGATAACGGTCTTGCTCCCTTCTCCCTGAAAACCGCCGTATACACCGTTCAGTTCCAGCGTTGGGCGAGCGCCTACGCGTTCCACGAAAGAGAAACCTTCTTCGCCATACAGCGAATCCAGTCCAAGATCCTGCTTCAGCTTGTCCTCATCGAATTGCTGCTTGGCAAATTCCTCACGCATTTCCGGTGACAGCTCAAGCACTCCGTCATAGAATCCGTCGACCGCTACACGGCCCTGGTCGTCATGTAATGAGGACAGCAAGGATACGATGGCATGCAGCGCGTTGGGCACGCCGCCGCCGTATGTACCGGAGTGCAGATCGGTGTTTGCCGTTTCCATGGTCAATTCCAGAGAGCACAATCCGCGCAGTCCTGTTGAAATTGCAGGTTTGCCCGGGGCGAGCAGTGACGTGTCCGAGATCAGGATCGCATCAGCAGCCAACTGCTCTTTATTCTGTTCAAGATAAAGCGGCAGGTTGGGGCTCGATACTTCTTCTTCGCCCTCAATGCAGAACTTCACATTAACCGGAAGCTCCTTCTCTTGCTTCAGAATAGCTTCAACGGCCTTCACATGCAGGAAGAGTTGTCCTTTATCGTCGGTGGCGCCGCGCGCGTATAATTTGCCATTGCGCTCCGTAGGCTCGAACGGCGGAGTTTCCCACAGATGAAGCGGGTCGACGGGCTGAACGTCGTAATGACCGTAAATCAGCACGGTCGGTTTGCCTTCGGCATGCAGGTAATCGGCCGTAATAATCGGGTGTCCCGCCGTCTGGTGGATCTCTACATGCTCCAGACCTGCCTCGTTCAGCTTGTCTGCCAGCACTGCGCTGCCTGGGCAACGTCTCCTTTATGCTCCGACAGTGCGGAGATGCTAGGAATGGCCAACCATTCCTTCAATTCGTTCAAGTGGGTTTCACGATGCTCAGCAAAATATGCTTTATAATCGATGCTCATAAGGATGATCCTCCTTCAATATACTTGGGCACGTGGTGCGATGCCGTACCTAACTATTCTACCCTTTTTTAGAGGAATACGAAATATGGTGCTGGTTCAGCAATGGTATGGATTAATAAGGGGGTGCTGAAGATTCAAAATTGTCCAGCAGATTCCGCCAAAACATGCGCAGCGCCGGGCTGATTAGCTTATTGTGGTGGCGAACGGCATAGATTTGACGTTCCGGGAGCCAGGCTGGAATGGACCGAGATTTCAATTTCCCCTCGCCAAGATCCTCCTGGATAGCGGCTTCTGCGATCATCCCGTATCCGAGTCGATGCCGCACCGCTGATTTCAAGGCCTCTGTACCCGAGATCTCCATCGAAACGGGAAGCTCTAATTGATGCTGATCGGCCCAGCGATCGATCAGTTGTCTGCTAATCGAACCCGGTTCATGCGAGACGAAAGGATGCTCTGCCAGGTCCCCTGGATATAAATGTTCAATCTCTGCGAAGGGATGGTCCGGCGCGAATATCAGTACCAGATCATCATGAAGCAGAGGATGGGCGATGAATTCCGGGTCTTCCACATGCGTGTGCGAGATGATACCGATATCGAGCTCATATTTTTTGATTTTGTCCAAGATGTAGGCTGCGGGGCGCACGTCCAGGATGATGGACAGACCGGGATAATTATGCTTCAACTGCTGTAAGAGCGGGGGCAACAGATAGGTGGCCGGCGTATGGGTGCTGCCAATAGCCAGTGTCCCAGCCGCCGTACCGCGGTAAATATCCATCGTGGATTCGGCTTCCTCAGACAGGGAATGAATTTGTGCTGCGTAATGGTAAAAGGCTTGCCCAGCTTCCGTTAGTTTGATGACATGATAGGACTTGGTGTGAAACAGCGCTAGCCCGAGTTCTTCCTGCAGCTTGTTCAGGTGGAAGGTAACGGTGGGTTGGGTGATACCCAACTCCTGAGCGACAAGATAGAGTTTCTTCAATTCCACAGTCAGCACGAAAACCTTTAATTGTTGTAAGTTCATGTTCCTCATCCTTTACTTCGTTCATCATAGATCATATAAATCTTATCCTTCATTTGATAGATATTATTTAATTGTTTGTTAACGCAGCGATAATTTTTATATGAATGTTGGAGGTTACGATGAAATGGAGTTAAGAACGTCAATACAAAATCAGGAGGGTGACATGAACCAAAAGCGAGGAATTAAATATGTGTCATGGATTGCTATATTAGCCATGGTGCTGCTGTTATCGGCATGTGCGCAATCGAATGGGCAGCAGACGGTTGGAGCGGGAGAGAATGATGGGCCTATTACCAACGGAAGCGGAGCTGCTTCGGAACCATCCGGGGCGGCCACGGGTAACGACAAGGGAGAAGACACGGGAGAAACGATCTATTTATACGGCAATGATTTTGTTGATTTCATAGCGCCGAAGTTTACCGAAGATACGGGCTTCAAGCTGGAAGCCGTTCATTATGGTGGTGGAGAGGCCTTGGCCAAAATCGAGGCTGAACAGGGCAACCCCCAGTGGGATGTGCTGATGATGGATGGTCACGGATCGGTGCAGAGTTTGGCAGATCGCGATTTTTTAATGAAGAATCTTGAGCCGACGAACCTGGAGTATTTGTCTGAGGTTGGTAAAGATTATTTGCCAGAGGATCACGCTTATTTTCCAGTTGGCATTCATGCCGCTGGCGTGATTGCTTATAACACGACCAAGGTTTCATCCGAGGATGCGCCAACAACGTGGGAACAATTTTTCGACTATGACGGTCCCGTTGGACATGCCGATCCAGCCGTGGCAGCACCGGCTTATCCGCTCGTCTCCGCGTTTTTCGATCAATGGGGCGTAGAAGGGGGCAAGCAGAAATACGTGGAGCGCTTTGCGAAGGGACTTCATGTATACCCTAAGAATGGTCCGGTGGGGAAAGCGCTGCTTAGCGGTGAGATCGAAGTTGCGGCATTGCAGGAACACAACGCGTACGAATTGAAGCTGGCAGGTGAGCCGATTGAGGTGATCTGGCCTGAGGAAGGGGCGCCGGGCAGCTTGCGCGTCGTTGCGATCAGCAAGGATACCAAGAATCCGGCGGCAGCCAAGGCGTTCGTGGAGTATATGCTGAAGCCGGAGACGCAGCAGATGTTGACCATGCTGGATTCGTCCGACAGCTTTTTTACCCCCTTGGCTGAAGGAGTAGCAACGCGAACCGAACGTGAACCCAACGGGATCTTCCTGCTGCCGTCTGCCATGTGGGCATCGGAGCATGAGATGGAGATCAAGACCTGGTTTGCGGATCAAAACGTAAAGTAGGACACAAGAGATGAATCAATCGGAAACTCGCTATGGAGGCGGGGTGACCCTCCTCCTCTTTATATTTATTTTTCTGCCGCTGCTTGCGGTGTTAATCAACGTGATTTTTCCTGGGCTTTTTTTCGGGCAAGTCAAGAGCAGCAGTCTGGGCTTGATCGGCGATATCTTTCACCGACCGTTATGGAAGCAGTCCCTTCTGAATTCAGTCACGTTGGCTCTGGGGACAGCTACGCTGGGCACGATGATTGGGGGGATCCTTGCAACTATACGGGCAAGATGGGATTTTGTCGCGGCCAGATGGCTGGATATGACGGCTTGGGTATTGCTGATCGCGCCGTCCTTTATGATTGCACAGGGCTGGGTATTGTTCGCCAGTGCGGATGGACTCGTCCACCAGTGGCTCGGCTTGACATGGGTCACCTCGTTTATCTTCTCTCCCACCGGCTCGTATTTGTTATGTCGCTTAGTAAATTTCCGCTTGCTTATCTGGCGATTATGGCCGCATCGGAGTGGAATATTCGGCAGTTTGGGTATGCGGCAAGATTGAATGGGGCGAAGCCTTTCACGGTATGGAGAACCATTGAGCTGCCGTTGGCGTTACCGTCTTATATAGCGGGCTGGACCTTGGTGTTTATGGATACCATCGGGGATTTCGGGTTACCTGCGGCCTTGGCAACCGTCTATCGATTCCCGACGCTGACCTACTCCATTTACTCGGCCATTTATCAATCGCCTGTCCGGTTTGATATGGCGGGAGTGCTGGCCTTTTATCTAGTCTTGATCTTGGTGCTGGCGATGGCTTTGCTGCTGCTGACCCTTCGCCAATCGAGATTCGACTTTCTAAATGCGCGGGCGGTCAAGCTTGAGAAGGTAAAGCCGCGTTATGCGTGGCTGTACAATATATTCGTCACCGTCTTCCTGTTGGTAAGCCTCGGTATTCCGATTGGCACAAGTGCGGCTGTGTCTCTGCTTAAACAGGCGGGTGGCGGTCTGCATTGGGACAATCTTACCCTTGATCATTATCGCGAACTATTTGCAGGCGCAGTAGGGGATCATCGTTTGTTGGGTTACCTCGAAGGATTGTATCATTCGCTTGCAATTGCAGCTACAGCTGCAGGATTCAGCATGCTGATCGGTTTTGTTGTTGCCTATATGCTGACGTTCACGGAATCCAGCTTAAGCCATTGCTTCATTTGTTCTCTATTATATCGCTCGCCGTACCGGGCGTCGTTCTAGGAATCGGCTATATATTTATATGGAACCAGAAATGGCTCGAACCGCTCGGATTGCATTTATACGGTACGCCGTCGCTGCTAGTGATTGCCGGCATTGCTGGGGCGATCCCCTATGCCGTCAGGGTACAGCTTGGAGCGTTTGGGA
This sequence comes from Paenibacillus sp. JCM 10914, assembly GCF_001315105.1. Lineage (GTDB taxonomy): Bacteria > Bacillota > Bacilli > Paenibacillales > Paenibacillaceae > Paenibacillus_AQ. Next base: position 148,544 of record NZ_BAZR01000010.1, read on the forward strand.
ATTTGTCCGGCACGATGCTGAAGGCCGCGGCGATACAGGGCGCAACGATCTTCGAGCGGATGCGGGATATCGTGCTTCCTCTGGTAAGACAGTCCCTGCTCATCGCGATTCTGGCCTCGTTCGGTACAAGCGTGTTTGATTTAGCCCTGGCCTCGATGTTGAGGCCAGCTAATTACTCATTGATGCCGCTCGTTATTGACAGGGCCTTCGAATTCTCACGTTACGGTTATGCCACGGCCGCTACCGTCGTAAGCTGCGGCATCGTAGTCGTGATTATCATCGTGATGCAAGCATCAGGAAGACTATGGTTTCGTTGGCTGGACCGCAACCGGTCACGGTAGGTCGGCATTGCGATAGCGAGTGATCAATTCTAGAAGGGATGGGGAGTGGAATGATCTTAAAGGTCAAAGACGTATCGAAGTCATTCGGCTCGCAGCAAGTATTGAAGCCGATCACATTCGAAGTGGGGGAAGGTGAGCGAATCTGCATTCTCGGTCCATCAGGCTGCGGCAAGTCGACGTTGCTTCAGATGGTAGCTGGGCTGCAGCGCATCGATTCCGGGGAAGTGGAGATGGCTGGAATTACCGTCGAACGGGGAAGGCACTATGTGCCTCCCGAGAATAGGCCCATTAATATGGTCTTTCAAGATTACGCATTGTGGCCGCATATGACAGTTAAGCAGAACATGGAGTATGGCATGAAGCGCCGAAAGTTAGATAGTAAAGCCAGGACGCATACTCTGGAACGGCTTCAATCTCTTCTGAAACTGGAGGGGCTGTTAGAACGCCTGCCCGCCCAGCTGTCAGGAGGGCAGCAGCAACGGGTCGGCATTGCCAGGGCGCTGGCAACGGAGCCTAAGCTGTTGTTGATGGACGAGCCGTTATCGAATCTCGACGTCAAGCTTAGAACAGATATGCGCGGCGAACTGGCCAGACTGCTCGGGGAACTGTCCATTGCCTCTCTATATGTAACACATGATCGCATGGAGGCATTTACGGTGGCTGATCGGATTCTGATATTGCGTGAAGGTGGAATCGATCAATTCGGCGAGCCAAGGACGCTGTTTGAGCAGCCCGCTAGCCCTTGGGTTGCCCAGCTGATGGGGTACCACAACCTGCTTAGTGCCAGCTGGGCTCACTCGGGACAGCCTGTAGTCATGCTGGCCGGAAGTCCGATCAGCGGGCGCCGCTTCAGAGCGGATCAAGACGGTGGACAGGCAGTGATGATGCTCCACCCCGAATCCATCCGAATATGCAGCCGTGAAGATATGGCGATCGGGAACGATTTAAAGGTAACGGTAGCCCAGACGGTGTATGAAGGCACAAGGTGGAGGATTATCGTCGAAACGGCAGACCGCCAACCCATTCATCTATTTCATGATGACCGCGTGGATGTGGGCAGCGAAATCGGGATCCAATTCTCATCGGAACACACGATGCTGTATGCTGACGGCGGTATATCGTCGCTATGAGCCAGATTTATGCGGTGTCGGATATTCATGGTTACGGTCATTTGCTGGAAGCTCTCCTTCAGCATGTCCGTTATCGTCCAGAGAATGACCGCCTGTTCTTGCTGGGGGACTATGTGAATAAGGGACCGGATTCAGGTGGAACGCTGGATTACGTTATGAAGTTATGTGACGCTGGTGCAATCGCGTTGCAAGGAAACAATGAGCGTAAATGGCTGCATCTACGACCGGAACAAGCGGGGCTGTCTGCTTCAAATTTTAAGAAGTATCAGGAATTCATTGCAACATTACCGTTATGGACGGAGTACGAACATTATTTATTTGTTCATGCAGGTATTCGGCCGAACGTATCCATACATGATCAGAAGCCCGAGGATCTTACGGAGATACGAGAGCCGTTTCATCAAGCTCCCCGTGTCTTCGGGCACACCATCGTGTTTGGTCATACATCTACATTTCGCTTAGGCGCTGCGCCGGATGAACTCTGGTATGGTGATGGCAAGCTGGGAATTGATACGGGTGCCGGACACGGATATTATATAAGTCTCGTTAATTTGACTGCTGGTATACAGACATTTATATCGGTCCAGCAGCCGGAACGAATCATGAATCGCAAGATGAGCATAAAGGCGCCTGTTAACTTGCCTATTAGCAGAAGGCCGCGTTCATGATAAATGAGGGTGTCCCACAAGATCTTAACTGATGGGAACTAGTTAAAGAAATTCCTGCAAATATGCAGGAATTCGTGGACCGAAGTTACTATATTTACAAAAAGCCTGCACATGTGCAGGCTTTTAGCTCAACTTAGGGCTAATCGGTCGAATAGGTGATTAAAAGCCTGCATATACGCAACCTTTTCTGCTCAAGGGATCGATTTTGATGAAAAAGCCTGCACATATGCATCTTTTTACAAGTAGAATGTGATTTCCATTTGGGTTAGCGATCGATCAGAATTGATCCCAGCCATTACCTATGAGCTGCCGCTGCAAGAATGGAAGGCGCTGCTGTTGCTCAATGAACTCCTGTCGTTGCTGCTGTGCACGGGATTGTTCCTGTGATTGAACTTGTGATGGCTGTGGTTCCGTGGCATACGCACCGTGTTGCGGTTGATCCTGGGCCAGGAATTGCTGCTGGAACAACTGTTGCTGCTGTTGGAACTGCAATTGCTGTTGCTGCTGCAGCAGCTCGTAATCGCGGTTGTAAGGTTTGCCTTGTTGATAATGGGACGGGTGCTGTTGGGGTGGCTGGTGATGCATTTGTCCTTGAACCTGACCTTGCGGCATACAGTTCTTTGGCGGTCCAATAACCACCGTATCGGTGATGGGTGCCAACGTTTCCTTCACCTTAGCTTCGTTCAGACAATACGTGTGCGCAAAGACCTTAGCGGGTGTCAATCTAAGCATATCCGACCCTGCAATGAATTCTGGTACAGGTGCGTCGAAGATCGCTAACAGATGCGTATTGTCGACTGTTGCCATTTCATAATGCCACCAGCCTTGAGGCACAATTGCCACTTGACCTGGCGTAATCGGGAAGTTCAACAGCTCCTTCGTGAACGGATTAATGATGGATACTACGGCTGCACCGGAAATAACATAGACTAATTCTGTGGCATTCTGATGCGTATGCGGCTCCACCACATTTCCTGTGCTGAGGTAAATATCCAGCAATGAGGCATTGCCAAGTGTATTTAATTGTTGCACGGAAAGGGAATTGATATAGTTCTGATTGTCTTTTTTGAAAATCTGGTTCTTGCTTACGTCGTAAGTATAACGAACCGATGGGGATGTAAAATCCATGTATGAAACCGCCACAATGTTTTCCTGCCCTTCGTCTTGTATCTTGTAGTAGGCATTGACCTATACGATACGTTATTCGACTGGGCGAATATCCGTGCGCCCAATTTGTAGGATCGAGCACTCGATAGAGTGGGCACTTGAAGCGTTGAATGTCGTCTAAATTTATTTTCTTTCCGCTGAAAATCTCGTATTCATCAGTCGACTGTTCAAGCAGCGTTACGGTGAGACCCCGTCCTGATACCTGGAACGTCAGACTGTGATCGGCCAGGATTAACCTAACATGAAATTCTGGAGTAACGAACAGGTTATCAGGTTATCCATGAGCGGAGTCACTCTCGTGGGTAACCTTTCTGTTTATGTTGCGCAGATTCTCAAGACAGCAATCCATGATAAATGCCCAACTACTATATGTGATAGTATCAAGATTATCCAAGTGTAGGGCGAAAGGAGAATCAGGATGATGGACAGAAGCAGCAGGGAATTGCCAAGCATCGTGACACGAGAGGAGTGGCTGGCAGCACGGAAAGCGCTGATGATCATGGAAAAGGAGGCGACCCGAGCACGTGATGCGCTGAATGCCGATCGTAGAAGATTACCTATGGTGAAGATCGAGAAGGAATACGTGTTCGAGGGTCCGGACGGCCAAGCTGCTTTGCTTGATCTGTTTGAGGGTCGCAGCCAGCTTATCATCGGTCACTTTATGTTCGATCCGAACTGGGAGCAGGGCTGTTCCAGCTGCTCGGCGGGGGCCGATGAGCTATCTCCGGGCCATCTCCAGCATCTTCATGCCCGGGATACATCCTTTGCCTACATTTCACGAGCCCCGCTGTCGAAGATCGAGCGATATAAGAGGGGGAAAGGCTGGACATTCCCTTGGTATTCTTCGTACGGCAGTGACTTTAACTACGACTTCCATGTTACGCTGGATGAGTCGGTTGCTCCGATCATGTACAACTATCGCACCAAGGAGGAGTTTCTTCAGGCTGGTGACACGATGTTTGAAGGTAAGTCATCCATGGAGATGCCGGGCCGTAGCTGCTTCCTGCGTGATCAGGATACGATCTATCACACGTATTCCGTCTATGCCAGAGGATTAGAGCAGGCTGGCGGCTCGTATTACTATCTTGATGAGACAGCGCTCGGTCGGCAGGAACTGTGGGAGGAGCCGAAGGGACGAGCTGCCGCACCTCGGGGCGCAGTTCCTAACTTTTCGGAATAGTCCGATTTCATCCTGTTCACGGTAAGACCCCCATCCTTGGTTATTGGTTGGGGGTCTTTGGCATTCGGAATAGTAAGTAGGTCGCCTTGGTGAGGGGTGATATTACTAGGGCAACGGTCGACAAGTTCACATCCGGCGAATTGGGTGAGAAGTCCGACTATAGGGACGGCTTTTTTGCATGCGGCATCCGCCAGCCACTATTGGTTGCCCCGTAAATCCGTCAATGGAGTCTTTTATTATGATTAGTCGAATCGCACAGCACAAAGAGGCTGGCTAAGCGTTGGCGACTGATATAAAATACGGAAAAGAAATGTAAATACTTATTGCTTGTCCGTTATTATGAAAGCGCTATCTAAAAGCATACAGCAGTTAAATAACATTTATATTAAATATAAAGTGAGGAATTTCAATGAAAGTAACGAAGATTCTAAATGAACTTCTGGAGGTAAAAGAACCAGCGGACCGTGTGCATATGTCTTTATCGGCTGACCATAAGTGGTTGGCATTTTGCTTGAACGGTTCAGAAGGCACGTCTAGCGGGATATCGGCGGGAGTGTCATTGGCCGTGTCAGGGTTCCAACAATGGGTGTGTGAGCTTGATACCGGGAAATTAATTCAAGTTGCACCTGATGCTATGAGTAGTTGGGCAGGTGTATGGTCGCCGGATGGTAATACGCTTGCGTTCTACGCCGATATGGATGGAGCGGCAAAATTGTGGGGGTGGTCTCCTAAAGATTACAATGTAAAACTATTATCGGAGATAACCGTACGTCCTTTTTTCGGTTTTGAGAAACCGATTTGGACGAAAGACGGACGTCATATTATCGT
>NZ_BAZR01000011.1 GCF_001315105.1 Paenibacillus sp. JCM 10914
ACCGGAATACTTTCAAGCCGTATGGAACGGAACGTCGCACCCTGTATGGGTGCGTGGATTGAAATTCTTTAACGTATGTACCTTGAGCGGTTTCTTGCTGTCGCACCCTGTATGGGTGCGTGGATTGAAATGTCTAAGTCTGGTCCGATTCAAGGAACGGTCGTAGTCGCACCCTGTATGGGTGCGTGGATTGAAATTCCAGAAATCCGTTGTAAGGCCTCATTACTGGCAGTCGCACCCTGTATGGGTGCGTGGATTGAAATCAGACTTCGTATTTGCCATTACCGCCACCCATGCCGCGTCGCACCCTGTATGGGTGCGTGGATTGAAATAGGAGGGGGCGAGGGTGAAGGGAAATCTAAAAAATGTCGCACCCTGTATGGGTGCGTGGATTGAAATGGGTAAAGTTTGCATACACCCAAGAGCAAGCTGCAGGTCGCACCCTGTATGGGTGCGTGGATTGAAATTTTGCGGCTGCTGCTGCTCAAGCAGAAACAACGGGTCGCACCCTGTATGGGTGCGTGGATTGAAATACATACTCACTTGAGTCACATATCAATCCGCGCTCGGTCGCACCCTGTATGGGTGCGTGGATTGAAATGTCAGGACTTACGAGACCAGAGAGACGGGAATCCTGTCGCACCCTGTATGGGTGCGTGGATTGAAATAGCATGTTCAGTAGTTTTTTCACTCACTTTTCTAAAGTCGCACCCTGTATGGGTGCGTGGATTGAAATCTCAACTGGAAATGTGAAATTCTCGTTGCCCTTGGTCGCACCCTGTATGGGTGCGTGGATTGAAATAAGCACGGCCTTACGGTTATGCAGTTCCCGGGCGGGTCGCACCCTGTATGGGTGCGTGGATTGAAATGATAAGACGGTCGCGGAACAATACGATTCCTTTGCGTCGCACCCTGTATGGGTGCGTGGATTGAAATTCCCCTGGTTTGTACCAATTTTCTGTGTGGATTTGGTCGCACCCTGTATGGGTGCGTGGATTGAAATCTTAAGTCGGTCATAGAGGGTCCGGTAATCGATAGTCGCACCCTGTATGGGTGCGTGGATTGAAATATGCCGATGAAACCACCGACAGCGACTCACCAGGAGTCGCACCCTGTATGGGTGCGTGGATTGAAATAAGTCGGGTGGTGATATGAATCATGTACGGAAGGTCGCACCCTGTATGGGTGCGTGGATTGAAATTTGGTCGGGCAGTTCCTGCGGGGAAAAGATCATCGTCGCACCCTGTATGGGTGCGTGGATTGAAATATCTGATTTCGCATGTCACCAAACTGTTGCTCAAGTCGCACCCTGTATGGGTGCGTGGATTGAAATATATCAACCTCTTGCTTATCAAGCCAACCGTAGGTCGCACCCTGTATGGGTGCGTGGATTGAAATAGTATGAGCAAGCGCAAAAGATATTGGGAGAAGCGGTCGCACCCTGTATGGGTGCGTGGATTGAAATTTTTGATCATACCACATAATGTTAAGTTAGAACAGTCGCACCCTGTATGGGTGCGTGGATTGAAATCTATGCACCCCTATAGTCATTAGATTCTCTATTCGTCGCACCCTGTATGGGTGCGTGGATTGAAATGAGATATCTTGGTTGACAGTGGCCTGGAATTCCGTCGCACCCTGTATGGGTGCGTGGATTGAAATTCACATTCATCGCTACCACCTCAATTTTCGGTAAGTCGCACCCTGTATGGGTGCGTGGATTGAAATATGTCATGAATAATTGTATTGATGGGTTTATAAACGTCGCACCCTGTATGGGTGCGTGGATTGAAATCACGGTTAGCCACGTAGAATGCAAGTGGAATCGTCGCACCCTGTATGGGTGCGTGGATTGAAATGTGCCATCTATACGTTCACCTCCGTTAGCATCGGCGTCGCACCCTGTATGGGTGCGTGGATTGAAATAGGAGCAGTATCTTGCGACCTTCTGACGCTGGATGTCGCACCCTGTATGGGTGCGTGGATTGAAATTTAATACGGGTAACGGTCCGATCCGGAGCAACTTGTCGCACCCTGTATGGGTGCGTGGATTGAAATAAGGATACCAGCCCGGCGACATGCGGGTAAAGCTCCAGTCGCACCCTGTATGGGTGCGTGGATTGAAATTCCCCTGGTTTGTACCAATTTTCTGTGTGGATTTGGTCGCACCCTGTATGGGTGCGTGGATTGAAATCTTAAGTCGGTCATAGAGGGTCCGGTAATCGATAGTCGCACCCTGTATGGGTGCGTGGATTGAAATACCCTCTGTCTGCTGCTCCTGTACCTTTGGCATAGGTCGCACCCTGTATGGGTGCGTGGATTGAAATATGCCGATGAAACCACCGACAGCGACTCACCAGGAGTCGCACCCTGTATGGGTGCGTGGATTGAAATTGCCCTCGGTCGTTTACATTAAACGGCTTGAGCGCGTCGCACCCTGTATGGGTGCGTGGATTGAAATAGTCCAAGATACTTAGCGATCCCAACAACGTGACCCGTCGCACCCTGTATGGGTGCGTGGATTGAAATGTTTGTTAATTTACCAGAGATATCAATTGTTTTTGCCAGTCGCACCCTGTATGGGTGCGTGGATTGAAATGTCTAATGCACTAGCCCAGCGTTCCAAATCACCAAGGTCGCACCCTGTATGGGTGCGTGGATTGAAATTGACGTATCAGCAATAACCTTTTCTTTGGAGTACGTCGCACCCTGTATGGGTGCGTGGATTGAAATAAAAGGTGATAGGAGATCCATCATGCTAAAAGGGGTCGCACCCTGTATGGGTGCGTGGATTGAAATGCATCAGGCACCAATATAAACACAAATGCAATTGAAGTCGCACCCTGTATGGGTGCGTGGATTGAAATATTTCAAACACACCACCGCCGAATACTTTCAGCGTTGTCGCACCCTGTATGGGTGCGTGGATTGAAATATCTAAAAGAGCGTATTGCTTTTCCTCACGTTCTCGTCGCACCCTGTATGGGTGCGTGGATTGAAATATTCGGCTCTCACCTCGTCTATGAACCGGTCAATGTCGCACCCTGTATGGGTGCGTGGATTGAAATTGCTGACCGGTTAAGACTGTCTTAGGTATCTGGGTCGCACCCTGTATGGGTGCGTGGATTGAAATTTGGAGATGACGGTAAGATTGTGGGGCTTGAAGAACGTCGCACCCTGTATGGGTGCGTGGATTGAAATATCTGCTATCTCTTTGGCAGTTTGCAAGAGATAAGTCGCACCCTGTATGGGTGCGTGGATTGAAATCTCCCACGGGAAAGAGAAGACAAAACGAATGATGTCGCACCCTGTATGGGTGCGTGGATTGAAATAAGCGATTGGTTTCGCAACTTGGCGAAGTCCTCTTCGTCGCACCCTGTATGGGTGCGTGGATTGAAATGTTGTAGCGCGTGACATATCCGACATGTCTAGGCGTCGCACCCTGTATGGGTGCGTGGATTGAAATAGTAGTATTGCAGGGTATATAAGGATTCGTATATAGTCGCACCCTGTATGGGTGCGTGGATTGAAATGCAGCATTAGCGTCGGCATAGAGGAGCGCACTCGTCGCACCCTGTATGGGTGCGTGGATTGAAATCCGATCCGAAAGCCGGGGGATACATCACAAGGAAGAGTCGCACCCTGTATGGGGTGCGTGGATTGAAATCAGTACATCGAGTAACAGAGGTAAAATGACGTAATCGTCGCACCTTGTATTGGTGCGTGGATTGAAATAAGCTTTGATATGGCGCTGCGTGACATATGTACCTTGTCGCACCCTGTATGGGTGCGTGGAATGTGCGTATGGTGATGCGTATGAACATTTCGTTTCATGAAGTGATCACCTTCGGGATTTCCCGTATGCATTACTGACCTACATTCATAAAATACGAAAATAATCCACTCCTAAGGTTTACCGTCTAAGTGGGTAATTTTTCTATGCTTATCATTCCCCTCTGTAGAGCTCAATAACGCAGCGAATATCATCCTTCATAACGATGGTTGTATTATTAGCATACAACCTCCTCAACAAAACACAACCCCAACCCAAAAAAACAAAGAGACCGCGCTGGCGTACCTTCTATAATGTAGGTTATTAGACATCGAGAGGGCGTGATGGGATGAAGCGCGACGAATGGATGGACGGTGCCGGACTTGAACAGGAACGGCCGGATGCATGGATACATGCTGAGAAGCGAGCGAACGATCATGTCCTGAACCGGCGATTGGCTTGGTGGCGAGAGGCTCGCTTGGGGTTATTCGTGCACTGGGGGCCTTATTCGATGATGGGCGGAATATGGAACGGAGCGCGCGTGGATGCGAATTATGCGGAGCATATCCAGCTGCGCGGGAAGATTCCGGTGTCGGAGTACGCGCAGGCGGCGGCCGGTATGAATCCGGAAGCTTTCGATGCGCGTGAGTGGGTGCTGCTGGCGAAGCGGGCGGGGGCGAAGTACCTCATCGTGACGGCGAAGCATCATGACGGGTTCGCAATGTACGACTCCAAGGTGAGTAATTATTCGCTGACCCGTCACGCAAATTTCCCGCGTGATCCGATCAAGGAACTGGCAGAGGCCTGTGAGGCCGAAGGAATCCGGCTCGGGATCTACTATTCCCATGCGATGGATTGGCACCACCCGGATTCGCAAGGGAACACGCTCGATTATCCGGATAACGTCGGTGCCTGGGATCTGCTGGAGGAATGGATCGGGGATGACGACAAGCGAGATCGCTTTGAGCGTTACCTGCAAGAGAAGGCACTTCCGCAGGTGGAAGAACTGCTGACGGAGTATGGCCCCATCGGGCTGATGTGGTTCGATTGTGGCCATAAGATCACTGACGAGCAGGCGATCTGGTTCCGAGATCGGGTTCGGCGACTGCAGCCGGATTGCCTGATCAACAAGCGGCTGCGGGATGATCGGTTTGCCGATTACGGCAATCCGCATGACAACCAGCTCCGGTTCCACCCGGTGCAGCCGGATTGGGAGTCGATTCACACCCTGAATGATTCGTGGGGATTTCGGTACGGCGATGAGAACTGGAAGCAACCCGAAGAACTAATCGACCAATTGCTGCGGGTCGCAGCGGACGGCGGCAACCTGGTGCTAAATGTGGGACCACTGGGGAGCGGAGCGATTGACGATACGTCTAGAAGCTTGTTTGAGACGATTGGCGCCTTCATGGAACGCAGCGGCGAGGCGATCTATGGCACGAGCGGAAGCCCGATCGGTACGCCGCAGTGGGGTTATTGTACGTGGAAACCGGAAGCAGATATCTTGTACCTGCTGGTCAGGGATTGGCCCCAGGACGGCATCCTGATATTACCTGGACTCGCCAGCGAAATTCGATATGCGCGCCCCCTGGGAATGAAGATGAACGAGTGGAATCTACCGATACAACGTTTGAACGAATGGGATTGGCAGATCGATGTGCGTTCGGTACATCCGGACGCTTATGCTACGGTGATAGAGCTGAAGCTGGACGGGGAATTGAGGACGTCCACAACACCGAGATTTATTTCTCAAATGCCGAATCTCTTCTGGGCATATGATGGGGCCATCGAGGGGGATGGACTGCGATACGACAACGGCAAGCGTGGTCATGATGCGTCAGTGATTGGACGAACCCCGACGCCGCGGTGGGCTGGACGTTTCGAACGGAAGAAGAAACGGCGATCCGATGTTATGTACGGGTCACCTATGCTGCCGCAGCGAATCAGGCCGGCGGGCAATTTGAGTTCTCGCTCGATCAACAGAAGCTGATATGTACCGTGGAGGATACCGGCCGGGACGACCAGTGGGGCGAGTTTGAAATAGGCTGCATCACAATCCCCGCAAGAGGTCTTCATGTTCTCCAGATTCAGGGAATCAGGCTGGCAACGGCCGATACCCTAATGAATTTACGTAAGGTTGCGCTCGTACCGATGGAAGGGAGTGAAGATGCGTGAAAATCGTATTTGATCCGGCACCGATAGCTGGCGGTTTTCGGATACCGGGTTATTGGGTTTGGTGCGGGAGCGTCGTTCACGGCGAAGATGGACGCTACCATATGTTCGCTTCGCGTTGGCCGACATCCTTGCCGATGCATCCCGGATGGCTTGCGGCTTCGGAGATCGTCCGGGCCGTCGCCGACCAGCCTGCCGGACCGTACCGCTATGAGGAGACGGTGCTGGGAAGCAGGTCACCGGCCTATTGGGACGGGTGCAGCGTGCATAACCCCCATATCGTCAAAATCGATGGTACATACGTGCTGTATTACATGGGCACCACCTTCCCTTTTCCTGTGCCGGACGAAGGGCAGGATCTGCGTCCTGATGATCCGCTCGCTATCGTAGCCAGAGCGAATAAACGGATCGGCATCGCCACGGCCCCTTCCGTAACCGGTCCTTGGACGCGCAGGAATGCCCCGGTCCTGCTGCCGCGCCCGGATCGGTTTGACAGCTTTTTTGTATCCAATCCGGCTCCTTACGTTCGGGAGGATGGGACGGTGCAGCTGATCTATAAATCGCGTCCTTATGTCGGCCGCTCCTATGGCAACATGCAGCTTGGCTTGGCCCGTGCGACATCCGCCGGCGGTCCGTACGTTCGTCAACCGGAGCCGCTCTTTCCTCCTGCCGTACATATCGAGGACCCCTTTATCTGGCGTACGCCCCGTGGGTACGAGATGATCGCCAAGGACATGGACGGCTCCATCTGCGGAGAGCGTTATGGGGGTATTCATGCTTGGTCTTCACACGGGGAGCGGTGGGAGATAACAACCACAACAGGCCATCCGGTATATTCGCGCCAGGTACAATGGGATGATGGACAGCTGCGGTTGATGGGGAATCTGGAGCGCCCGTTCCTGCTGATGGAGGGCGGACGTCCGACGTGGATGTTCGCCGCTACGTCCGACGGCAGTAACGGCTTCCATGATTGTACGGAGACATGGAACATGGCGATTCCGATAAGGGATATCATTTTTGAATGACAAATGAACCATCTACGAAGTCATATAGGGTGAAATTCTTATAGAAGCCTCTTGGTGTGGCGCGGCTAGTTACAGACGGCCGCGTACACAAGGAGCTCTTTTGTTAGCAATCGTAAAAAAACACATCGACAAACAAATGCCGCCATTGTTGGTACAGCCCTTCGCTTATACGATGAACAGGAAGGCAAACTTACAACGGGAGGTCCTTATGGCGAACATCAACCAAGCACGCGGCACGCATCTTCCGCTCGCAACCGGGAATGGTTATCCAGCTTTCGCAAATACAAGGCGATATACTTGATCTCGATTCCAGGCATCCTCTATTTTCTCGTATTCAAATACGTGCCGTTATTCGGCAGCGCGATGGCTTTTCAGGAGTACAACTTATTCAAGGGCATTTGGGAAAGTCCTTGGGTAGGACTGGATCAATTCTACCGCATGTTTCAGTACGATGAGTTCATTCGCATATTCTGGAATACGCTGCTGATCGGGATGTACAGCATCGTATTCGCGTTTCCGATCCCGATTATTCTGGCCCTGCTGCTCAATGAGATTCGAATCGTGTTATACAAGCGGGTGCTGCAGACGGTCATCTACATGCCGCATTTCCTGTCATGGGTCATTATCGGCGGGATCGCGGTAGGCATTCTGTCTCCCACCACGGGCATCATCAATCAGATTCTAATGTGGCTAGGCATGGAACCGATCTATTTCCTGGGTGAAGAAGGTTATATACGCAGCATTCTCATCGGTTCGGGTATCTGGAAGGAAGCCGGCTGGGGAACGATTATCTATTTGGCTGCACTGGCAGGCATAAATCCCGATTTATATGAAGCTGCACGCGTCGACGGTGCGAACCGGTGGCGACAGACCTTATCGATCACCATTCCGTCCATTCTGCCAACGATCATGATTCTGTTCCTGCTGAACATCGGTAATTTCCTCGATTTTGGATTTGAGCGGGTATTCGTATTCTTGAATGCGCTTAACGAGAGCAAGGGCGACATTCTGGATACGTACATTTATCGCGTAGGTCTGCTTGGACAGCAATACAGCTATACGACGGCCATCGGATTGTTCAAATCCCTCATTGGGCTGCTGCTCATTGTAGGCGGTAACGCGATCAGCCGCAAAACGACTGGAAATTCCTTATACTAGGCAGGTGACTGAAACCATGATAAAAAGATCGAAGAGTGAAGTCGTATTTGAAATGTTCAACTATATATTCCTTGCGGTTATATCGGGTGCCATGATCTTCCCGATCTTGCACGTAGCCGCGCAATCGCTGAGCAGTGATCTGGCGATATCCAGAGGGGACGTTGGGCTCTGGCCGGTGGAGTTCACCTGGTCCAATTATGCGGTCGTGTTGAATGATACGTCCGTATGGCGCTCCTTCATGATTAGCGTCCTTGTCACCGTGCTTGGGACGGCGATCAACCTGATCGCAACGGCTTCGCTGGCCTACCCACTGTCGCGCACTGAGTATAACGGGCGCAAAGCCATCCTGATGCTGGTGCTCATCACCTTCATCTTCAGCGCGCCACTCATCCCGAACTACTTGCTGATCAAATCGCTCAGTATGCTGGATACGGTATGGGCCTTGATGATTCCAGGCGCGATCAGTGCATATAACCTGTTCATCATGCGCTCGTTCTTCATGAATCTACCGAATGAAATCATCGATTCGGCCGGATCGACGGGTGCGGAGAGCTGCGGATTATCTCAAGCATCGTGCTGCCGTTATCGAAACCGGTCATGGCCACGATGGGATTGTTCTACGCGGTTGCGCATTGGAATTCCTACTCGTCCGCTCTATACTATATCAATGACCGAAAGCTGTTTCCGCTTCAGGTTCGGCTGCGTGAGATCGTGATTACCGATCAGATGGGAGAGATGGATACCACGTTCGATACTTTGGCCAACATGTCTCCGGAAGGGATCAAGATGGCGACGATTGTTATCGCCACGCTGCCGATCATTATGGTCTATCCGTTTTTACAGAAATATTTCATTAAAGGCATGCTCATCGGCTCGATCAAATCCTGATCGTAAAAGAACACAATCCATAATAAGAACGCCAATACGGAATATGGCCCTGATAAGCTAAGATGAAGTGGAAATTAAGAAAGCGCTTACGATAAATGAACCTGCTTGCTTATTTATTTCTGATAAAAAGGGGAGAGGTTGGATGAGGAAAGGTTTCACCGTAATGTTGATCGGCACGATGATCATGGCACTGCTTGCGGGCTGCGGCGGCAAGGAAGGGAGCACCGGGAACGACCATGCGACGAAACCGGGTTCCGTGGCTGCGTCCAACAAACTGGCATTCTCGATCTCCTTCTCCACCGGCGGTAACACCTACATCGAATCCTCACCCGACATTAACAAGGATAAATGGGTGCTCAAACTGGAGGAGATGACGAATACGGATCTCGATATCCGCTTGATGTCCCATAAGGAATTTGATCAGAAGATGAGCTTGATGTTTGCGGGCAACGATATTCCGGACGTCGTGGGGAACATGCGCGGGGGTCCGACCACAGGTTCTATGTCCGGCTCGGTGGAAGCCGGGGTATTCATGCCGCTGGACGATCTGCTTAAGGAGCATGCACCGAATCTGATGAACATGGTCACTCCGGCGGCATGGGAGGAAACATCGTATGACGGTAAAATCTACGGCATCCCGGCTTGGTTGGAGAATCCCTCACGCCGTGCGACGTTTATTCGCACGGATCTGATGGCGAAGGCCGGAATCAAGGAAGCGCCAAGGACGGTGGAGCAATACCTGGATATGCTTCGGGCGTTCAAGCAGCTGGGCGTGGAGCATCCGTTCCAATACCGGGAAGGCTTCAAGTATGCAGATACCTTCCTCGGGGCGTATGACGTGCTGCCCTTTCAGTTCATGGAGATGGACGGCGAGGTTGTGCCGAAGTTCTTCAACGTGGAGAACATGACCAAGGCCTTGGAGACTTATAAGACGCTGTATGATGAGGCTTGATTCCGAAGGATTTCGCCTCGCTCTCCCAAGAGGATTACGGCCGTAACATCAACTCAGGCAAAGCCGGCATGTGGGCCTCCAATGGCGAGGGGTTGATCGGATTCCGTGCGAAGCTGCTGGAAGTGGATCCTGAGATGAAGGTGGATATCTACCCGTCGCCTACCGGCCTGGATGGCAAGGGCGGTCTAGGTTTATACAGCTCGATCTCGACGGCGTACTACATCAATAACAAGGTTGGCGAGGAAAAAGCGATTGAGATTATCCAATTCCTCGATTGGATGTTGACGGAGGAAGCCGACATGTTCTTCTCCTTCGGCATCGAAGGCGAGAATTACACGCTGGACAACGGTGAGGTCAATTATCGGTGGCCGGTAAAGAAACAAGAAGTGGATGAAGCCGGCTTCCGAGCCAACCAGCTCTGGTTCGTGCATGAGTTGACCTACAATAAGAAGCAGACGGCACTGACCGAGGACGGCAGGAATGTGGTGACGGCTTTCAATGACGTATTAAGCAACGAGGGCCGTGGCGGCATTACGTTCACCACGAATCTGAACAGTTTCTCCAAGTTCCCGGACCTGGCCTCAACCGGCGATACTGGACCAAAATTCATTTTGGACAGCATGGTGAAGATGATTTACGGCAAGCAGCCGATCTCCGATTGGCCGAAGGTGCTGGAGGAATACCGAGCCAAGGGCGGGGATGAGATTATCAAGGAGGCGACCGAGCGTTGGAAGAACAAGGATAACGTCACGGATCGTACGCGGTAGCTTGATATTTTACAGTGAAGATAGGCTGCAAGACATCTCCTGCGAATCCGATTCTTCCTGTACAATAGGTCAATATGTAAGCGTTTAACTAAGTGAGTGATGTTGTAGAAAACTAAGGTATCCGCCGGTCGCGTCAGGTGTCCGCTGCGGATACCTTCTTGTTCAATTTCATGCACGCCTCATCTCTTAATCTTCTACATACAGGAGGCTACAATTATGCGGTTACTGATTGCTGATGATGAACCTGTCATTCGAAGAGGGCTGGTCAAGATGGCGGAGACGTATCGTATGCCGTTTGATGAGATTCATACGGCAGTGAACGGAGAACATGCGCTCTCCATGGTCAAGGAAACTGAGCCGGATGTATTGTTGACCGATATTCGCATGCCGAGAATGGGAGGCTTGGAGCTATGCCAGGAGCTGCACGAGCAGTACGGACATATCCAGATGATTGTCATCTCCGGTTACGGCGAGTTTCAGTATGCCCAGCAGTGCTTGGCATATGGCGTTAAGCATTATCTGCTAAAGCCGGTAACGGGTGTGATGCTGCACCAGACCTTTGATGCGATCATGAAGTATCGCAACAAAGGGATCGTATCCTTGGCTTCTTACGTGGATTGGATCGAGGATATGGGTCAAGAGATATGGATGCTGCAGACGGAGAGGCTCGATGAACTTCTGGTGGAGTGGAGGGTTCATCTGCAAGCCGCGGGTCTAAGTGTGCAGCAGCTTCAACAACTGCTGGACGATGCGGTGGGGATGATCTTTCGTCGACTCGTATCCAAAGGTTATATGGAAGTCTCGGTCATTGACCCGGTTGGCCATTATCCTACTCAGGAACAGTTGCTTCACGAGTATGAACTGCGAATCAAACAGATGACGGCGGATCTGGTGACCCAGCGTTGGGGAAATTTCAAAAATCCGCTGGATGAGGTGAAATCTTATATCGATACCCATCTGTCGGAAGAGATCACGCTGGATGAAGTGGCTGAAATGGCGGGTTACACGCCGACGTATTTCAGCGCGATGTTCAAGAAGATGACGGGCGAAACCTTTGTCAGGTACCGTATTCACCGCCGTATGGAGCGGGCGAAGGAACTGCTGGCGGTGCCTCATATGCGTATTATTGACGTAGCAGCGAACGTCGGTTATGAGGACTATCCCCATTTCACGAAAATGTTCAAGAAAGTGACGGGGCACACGCCGACGGAATATCGAACGATGCTGGGATTCAACGGATGAAAAACAAACTGTATCGGAGACTGTTCTTGTACTGCGTCTCCATTATCGTACTCTCTTCGCTATTAATCGGGGTCGTCACGTATTCTCGTTCCTCGGCTGAGCTTGACCGGCAGTTGGATCGCCATATGTCACAGATTGTGCAGAACGCGCTCAATCACACGGATCTGTACATCAAATCCTATGATCGGACGATGATTACGCTGTTGACGAATCGGGAGCTGAAGAAATTCGTCGACCTGCCGAATCCGGCGGATCATTACGATTATTATCAGATCAGCTCCACGATCAAAGACACGGTATTCCGGCCTTTAATGGATCGAGGACCGGAACTGCTGACGATGTACCTTATCTCAGGCAGCGGAAACGCGACGTACATCTTCGGCTCCGATTTCGCGACGCCAGTGTTCAGCGAGGAGGACCGATCGAAGCAATTAGCGGATCTTCGAGGTTATACCAAAGATGAAACCGGCCTTATGATCCATACCGAGAGCATCATTCCAGGTAGAAGCGGCAGCGTTGTGCGCATGACAAGAGAGATTCGAGGATTGTCCTCCACCGCCCTGAAGGGCGTGCTCGCCATGGAAGTCCGATCCGAGGAGTTATCGAGTCTCTGGCAAGGGATCGATCTGGGCGAGCGCGGTTACTTCTATATTGCCGATGTCAATGGCAACATGGTTTACCAGCCGGAGCATCTTCTGGATGATCCGGCTTCACCCGCCGAAGATCCGAAGCTGACCGCGGCTATCATGGGAGCCAGCGAGGAGTCCTTCAAATACACGACGGCCGATGGGGAGAACCGTGTATTCATGACGCGAATGTCTCCGTATTCCGGATGGCGTCTGGTTGCTTCAATACCGCTGGAAGAGTGGCGCGAGCCAATTGCCAATATTCGGACAACCGTCTGGACGATAGGCTTCATAAGCCTGGTCACCGCGTGTCTTCTTGCTTATCGGTTTACTCGTTCGATTACCCGGCCGATTCAGACAATCATTCGCGGGATGCGAGAGACGGAGCAGGGGCGATGGGTTCAGCTCAAGCTTCCGAAGCGAGATGATGAGCTGACGGAAATGATGCAGCGCTATAATCTGATGGTGACCCGCCTCTCAGAGTTGATTGAGCGCGTGTACGAGACGGAGTTGCAACAGCAGAAGATGGTGAACGAGCGGCAGAATGCAGAATTTCAAGCGCTGCAGCTTCAGATTAATCCGCACTTCATGTATAACACGCTGGAGACGATTGTCTGTTATGCCGAAGTGGAAGGCTCATCCGAGATTACCGAAATGGTGTCCTCGCTTGGTTTCATGATGCGCTATTCGCTGCTGACGTCGCTGGAGGAGATTACGGTCGCCAACGAACTGAAGCATGTCCTGAATTACATGACGATCATGAAGCACCGGCATGATATGGAGTTTGACCTTCGAGTCGAGGTTCCCCATGAGCTGCTATTATTCAAAATGGTACGCCTGACGCTGCAGCCGTTAATCGAAAATGCATTTCAACATGCATTTCCGGACGGAATTGAGGAATCGCAGCATATCACCATTTCGGCCGGCTGCAGCGAGGACGCCTTCTGGGTCAGCGTGACCGATAACGGAATCGGAATGTCCCCCCACCAGTTGAACGAGATCCGTGCACGATTATCTTATCAGGCGGACCATATCGATGTATCATCTGCGGCGTCTTCCCTAAACGTCAGTGGGACGGGGGGCATCGGGCTGTTGAATGTACACCGGCGAATTCAGCTCGTATTCGGCGACAGTTATGGACTTCGGGTCAGCTCGGAAGGAGAGGGTAGAGGAACCACGATCCGAATGCTCATGCCGCATCCGCGTCTCCATGTAAGGGGCTGATCTAGACTTTGGATCATTCTCGGTAACTCGGGCGAGCTTTCCATGGGCGCCCCTTTTCCAAGGAATCACACCTCCTCTGTCTGTGTTACGAAAAAGGATGCTTTTGTGCAGGCTTTTACATCGGAATTTATCCCTTTAGCAGAAAAAGATGCGTATATGCAGGTTTTGATCACCCATTTGACCGAATAAGCCCTTACTTGAGTTAAAAGCCTGCATATTTGCAGGCTTTTGTTAGAAAATTGCATTTTCGCCTCTAATTCCTGCATATTTGCAGGAATTTCTTTCTACTGGTGATCTATCGGGCATTCACGAAGTCTACTATCCGTAAGAAGTCGGCCCCTTAATTTATTTTGAATGCTAATCTGGTGTTACTTCATGCGTTAGATGGTGTGACAGGCGTCAGATGGATTGATACCCCACCGTATACCTTTAGGCGAACATGCAAGACATCTTCGGCACGAACGGATTGCGTATGAACTTCTAAGGGCGGGAGCTTGGACCGATATCGGTATTCATCGGGCTCCGCCTTCTCCGAATAAATCACGGCCTGATAAGTTCCCGTACCTTCAAGAAAGTCGAGCGGGATACTGGCATCCCGGCCGCCGGCCGCACAGATCGAGGCGATAAACCATTCGTCTCCTGACCTCCTTGCCAGGGTAACGAAGCGCCCCGGATACCCTTCCAGCAGGACGGTCTCGTCCCAGACAGCCGGGACGGCGGCCAGCAGCGGCTGCCCCGGATGATCAGCGTATACCGAGATAGCATCGGCATAATGCTGGATACCGGATTCGAAGAGGATGGATAGTGCCAGTTGGAGTCCTTGCGTCGTGCGCGTCTTCTTACTGAAGGTGACCGGCGTGAAATCCATCGAACCGATCACGTTCCGGGTGAACGGCAGCGTACACAGATGGACAGCGTTGGGTCCTTCGCTCTGTGCCCGGTAATATTCCGCGCCGTAGACGCCTTCTCGCGTCATGACATGTGGCCAGGTTCGATGCTCGCCGCCGGGCTTCGTAGAGCCATGGAAATTGACCATGAGCGGTGCCTGGCCGCTGATTCGGCAATGGCATCATAGATTTGAATCGTCTGCTGGTTATCGCTGTCGAAGAAATCCACCTTGATGCCAACCGCTCCCCAGGAAGCCCATAGGGCGAGCTTCTCCTCAAGCAATGCTTCGGTTGCAAGCCCCTTATAATGCGTCCATAGCCAGATGCCAACGCCGCGCTGCTTCACATAGGCGATGAGTTCAGGTACGTTCAGGACGCCTTCCCAGCCACCATCCACCACGCTGTATTCCCATCCCATCTCGGCAGCAAAATCCACATGCTGCCGCTGGGTCTTCATATCGCCGCATGTATCGCCTTCCGCATACCAGGACCATGCGGCTCTGCCCGGGGTAATCCAGGAGACATCTTCTATGATGGACGGAGCGCTCAGATGGGTAGTCAGGGAGGAAGCGACTAATGTTTCAAGCGTGCCAATGATCATGACGCGCCAAGGTGTAGTGAAGGGAAGTTGCGCCTGGACGGACGTAAACTGATCCGGCGCAAAAGCGGTTCGAAGGTGTCGGCCGTTATTAGCATCGACCACGAGGTGACTGGCACCATAATGGCCATGAACGGCAGCCTCCGTCAGGAGCATCCACTCATCTTCTCCAAGTTGAACGAGCAGCGGGAATCCATAGTGACCGCCCTTCAGATGCTCCGGCATGGCATGATCATAGGTTCGCTCGTAACAGCGCATGAACGGCTGTGCCCACACGTTGAGCAGCTGTGATGCGGGGAGATAGAATCCGGACTCTTCCCTTTCGATCTGCAGTTCTCCTTCCCCAAGCAGCTCATATCGGTAAGCGACGCATCCCGGAACATGCGAAAGCGAATGAGCATTTGTTGATTGTTGGCGGAAGCAAGAAGAACCAACTCGTTGGCTTCGTATGATTGCGAGGTTTGTTTACCGGTAATGAGCTCATAATCCTCGCTGATCGTGTTGTATTCGACGCTTGAATCCTCAAGCCGTGTTCGGAATGCCAGCGGTCTGTCGTAAGCCCGAGTGGGGAGCGGTCGAGAACGGGACGATTATGCTGCCATACCGAGTAATATAGAATGCCGCCGGACTCTTGTTCCAGCAAGAGCTGCAACAAACCGTCAGGCGATTGGAGCTGTATGTTGAACGGCTCCGATGGACTGCTTGATGGGTCATATACCATGAATGGGGCTCCTTTCCTGTTTGAAGGATGACGTATTTCTGAATCAGCCTCATTGCAACGACAAATAGATCCCGATGCATACGGCTTTGTTCGCTCTGGGTTGTGTTTTCTTAGGGTGCAAGAATCCATAAAAAAACACGTGCGCTCCGCAAGTTACGGCATGGTCCGGCAGGCAGCGGCTGGTTTAACATAGAAGCGATATCAGAAGCTATATGGAGGGGAGGCTGCCAGTTCATCACGGGTTGACCGTTATCACTACATAGTCAAAGGATGGGTGATCATAATGGATCAGTTGGGCAAGCGTGATAGACGAGTAAGGCGAGTTGGTGTCGTATTGCTGCTGAGTATGTTGCTGTTCTCGCTTGGGATGGTGCCGGTGCAAGGCGAGGATGCCGAGTTGGTTGAGGGAGAGCGGGTCAATCTCGCGTTAGGGCAACCGGCGACGGCGAGTTCTGAACTGAGCGGGCGCGAAGCCGGGAAAGCCGTTGACGGTAATCGCGATACCTACTGGCAGCCGCTGAGTACGGACCGTGAAGACATGTTGGTATTCGTTCAGGTGGATCTGGGTCACGAGCAGTCTTTGAATCAGGTCATTCTGGATTTGAACCGGGGTGACCATCTGGGAAGCATCGAGATCGACTACTCCATCGATGGTGAATCATGGAACCGTGCACATACGAAGGCTGGGGGGATCCGGTCGGACGGGCAAGAAAACATCATGTTTGATTCCGTAAGCGCTTCCCAGATTCGAGTAACGCTTCTGCTAAACCGGAATCTTAATGTTCAGCTTAAGGAGTTGGAGATCTATATGCAGGACGGAGACCAGGGGGTTCCTTCGGACGTAACCCAACTGGCTTTTGTAAGGCCGGATGGAACCGAGTATAACACCAATGATGAAATAACGCTGGGGGTTGGAGAACGATCCGCTTTGGAAGTGCGCGGTCAGCGGGCAGACGGGGAATGGGTTGCTTTGCCTGCGGGTCAAGTACAGTATCATGCGGTAGGGAACAGCGCTGCAGTCGATGCGGCTGGATCGGTAACCGGGGTCAAAGTAGGCGCGATTCGACTGTATGCGGACATCAACGTGAACGGGCAAAATCTCGCGACACCGGACTTCTGGGTCGTCGTACAAGATGAACACGAATTCGAGGATGCGAAGTACGTGGCATTCAGTTCCTTCACGCATCCTTCATTAGTCCAGAGAATCGGTGAGGCGGCCATACTAGAGGACGGGAAGACATTGCCGATGGTAACGATAAAGCCGAATATCTCAGGAACCGTCTCGGCCAGATGGTATAAAGATGGTCATGCCCGGGGCTCGCTTGGCAAGGTGAGGGCACTTCAGACGGGAATAGCACAGAACATCACGCT
Source organism: Paenibacillus sp. JCM 10914 (assembly GCF_001315105.1). Lineage (GTDB taxonomy): Bacteria > Bacillota > Bacilli > Paenibacillales > Paenibacillaceae > Paenibacillus_AQ. The sequence goes on from NZ_BAZR01000011.1 coordinate 17,404, forward strand.
GCCCGGCGGCATGAAAGTACCGGGTACGTATGAGATTCGGATGACCTTGCACACGTTAGATGGCGAAACGTATTATGACAGCTTGTTCTATACGGTGATGCCTAAACAGGGTGTCCCGGAGGGGCAAAGCCAGATCGCCTATACGGGTCAAGACGGACGGATGATCTATGTGCCGGATTATAAAGGCAATCGCATCATCGATTTCTCGAACGTCGGTTATCAGGGCGGCGGGGTGAAGCTGCCCGACGTTCAGGCAAGAATCGCCGTCCAGCCAACCGGCGGGGACGACACGGCGATGCTGCAAGCGGCGATCGACGAGGTATCGCAGCTGCCGCGTGACGAGCAGGGCTTCCGGGGGGCGGTACTGCTGAAGCAGGGGACTTATCTCGTCGGCGGTTCGCTGAGCATTCAGGCGAGCGGGGTGGTGCTTCGCGGAGAAGGCAAGAGCGAGGACGGCACGATCATTCGCGGCACAGGTACGGCGGCCAGAAATTTGATCGTTGTGGGCGGTACGAATGGCCCGGCGATTGTGGACGGGACGGAGACGGATATTCAGGATCTGTACGTACCGGCAGGATCGCGTTCCTTCCATGTTCATGATCCTGCGAGTTACCAGGTCGGTGATTCCGTCATAGTCCGCCGAATCGGCAATGACCGCTGGATTCATGAGATTGGCATGGACCATATCTATATGCGGCCAGGGACCGGGGGGACGCAGCAGTGGTCCCCGTTTAATCTTGATTTTGACCGGGTCATTACAGCCATCGACGGTAATCGAATTACGGTGGATGCGCCGCTCGCCAATGCCATCGAGCGTCAATGGGGAGGCGGCAAGCTGTTCAAGGCAACGGATGAGTTGCGAATTGAACAGGTGGGCATCGAGAACATGCGGGCCATATCCGATTTTGACCCGAGCAAGACCGATACGCAGATGGATAACGATCAACTGGATACCCCGTATTATTCCGACGAGGCGCATGCCGAGCGCTTCATCATGATGAACAGCGTGAAGAACGCCTGGGTACGCGAGGTCGACGGCTACCATTTCTCCTACGCCTTGGTCCAGGTCGGGCGTCAGGCGAAGTGGGTCACCGTACAGGACAGCGAGATGTATGACATGGTAAGCATCATTACCGGCGGGCGTCGCTACAGCTTTTTCCTCCAGGGACAGCTGAACTTGGTGCAGCGCAATTACACCGAGACGTCCAGGCATGCTTATGTAATCGAGAGTCGCGTGCAAGGACCTAACGTGATGTATGACAATCGAGCGGCTCAGGAGTACAACACGAGCGAGCCGCATCATCGCTGGTCCACGGGCGGACTGTATGACAATGTCAGTGCGCGGATCAGCGTGCGCGACCGGGGCTGGCTGGGCAGTGGACATGGTTGGGCTGGGGCGAATTACGTCATGTGGAATACGGAAGGCGGACTGGTCGCGCAGAAGCCGCCAACCGCACAGAACTACGTCATCGGGCATATCCCGACCGAGGACGGGCTGAATGTGAAGCCGCTTGTACCGAATGCTTATGACGCAAGACCTCGTGAAGACGGCTATTGGGAGTACGCCGATCAACACGTAGCGCTGCCGAGTTTGTTCATCCAACAGCTCAAGGACCGGCTGGGCCAGCAAGGGGTAGACAATCTCGCCCGTATGCCTGTGGGCGGCGGCGTACTGGATATACCACAGCAGCCGTAGTTCAATCTAAATAGCGGGAAAAGGGGATATCAGGCATGACGCTGACCATCCCCTTTTCTAATGCAGAAGGAGTGTGTTGGACATGGAGAGGAAGACAGCAGCAGAGAGAACGGAGAAGCAGCAAGTCGGAGGAGGCATGCATGATCAAGACCGCGCAGACCAAGGCCTGCGCTTATGGTACACCTCCCCCGCGGCAGAGTGGAACGAGGCGCTGCCCATTGGAAATGGGCGACTGGGCGGGATGGTCTACGGCAAGACTTCGCTTGAACGGATTCAGCTCAACGAGGATACTCTCTGGTATGGGGGAGCGGGTCGAGGCAAGAACCCGAATGCTGCCCCGTACATCGACGACATCCGCCAGATGCTGCAGGAGGGGCGGCAGGCCGAAGCAGAGCACTTGGCCCGGATGGCGCTGACCTCTTCCCCGAAGTACGAGCAGCCGTATCAGCCGCTGGGTGATCTGCTGCTCAAGTTCTTGGATGCGGAAGAAACGGTAGAGGATTATCGGCGGGAACTGGATCTGGAACGCTCCATGGTTACCGTGACTTATGCTGCTCGAGGAGTTCAATATGGCCGGCAGTATTTCGTTAGTGCGCCAGATGGTGTGCTGGTGATCCGACTTTCGGCCGATCGGCCTGGTGCGTTGACGTTCGCAGCGAACCTGATGCGGCGTCCGTTCGATAACGGAACGGAATCGCTCGGTCATGACACCTTGCTCATGAAGGGAGAATGCGGTGCGGACGGCGTCAGCTTCTGTGCCGGGCTGCGGGCAGCAGCCGAGGGCGGAAAGGTGCGCACTATTGGTGATTTCATATCGGTTGATGGGGCAGACTCCGTAACTTTGTTGTTGTCCGCCCAGACCACATTTCGCGCCCGGCAGCCGGGGCAGGCGTGTATGGAACAACTGGATCATGCGGCAGGGATGACGTACGAGCAGCTCAAGAGCCGCCATCTGCAGGAGTACCGGGAGAAGTTTGATCGATTCTCGCTATCGCTTGGAAGTAGCGGCGACCCTGACTTATCATCTCTGCCGACGGATCAGCGCTTGAAGCAGTTACAGGAGAGGGTGAAGACCATGGGCGTTGAGGCGGAGGCGATCGATCCGGGTTTGATTGCCTTATACGTGCAGTATGGTCGCTACCTGCTGATTTCTTGCTCCAGACCGGGGTCGCTTGCAGCAAATTTGCAGGGTATATGGAACGATAGCTATACCCCGCCGTGGGAATCGAAGTACACGATTAACGTGAACGTTCAGATGAACTACTGGCCAGCGGAGCCGCTCGGCCTGGCGGAATGCCATGAGCCGCTGTTCGATCTGATCCACCGTATGCTTCCTAATGGCCGGGACACGGCACGGGAGATGTACCAATGCCGAGGCTTCACGGCACATCACAATACCAATCTATGGGGAGAGACGAGGCCCGAAGGCATATTGATCACATGCACTGTATGGCCGATGGGGGCTGCATGGCTGTGTCTCCATCTGTGGGAGCATTACCGGTTTGGCGGAGATGTGGCGTTCTTGCGTGAACGCGCATATCCCGTTATGAAGGAAGCGGCGGCATTTCTGCTCGATTATATGACGATAGATGAAGAGGGAAGACGGATAACGGGGCCATCGGTATCGCCGGAGAACCGATTCGTACTGCCGAACGGGGAAGTTGGAAGCCTGTGCATGGGGCCGGCGATGGACGCTCAGATCGCGATGGCTTTATTCGGGGCTTGCTTAACGGCAGGTCAGCTTCTGGGAGATGAAGAAAGCTTCCTTGACGAACTTCGTACGGCGATACAGGAGCTTCCGACGCCGCGCATCGGAAGGCATGGAGGGATTATGGAGTGGTTGGCAGACTACGAGGAAGCCGACCCTGGGCACCGGCATATCTCGCAGTTGTTCGCCTTGTATCCCGGAGAGCAGGTCGATCCTGTGCATACGCCGGAGCTGGCCGCGGCAGCTTATCGGACGATTGCGCGACGGCTTGGGCATGGCGGCGGCCACACCGGCTGGAGCCGGGCATGGATCATTAATTATTACGCCCGGTTGCAGCGAAGTGCCGAAGCACATGAGCATCTGGTAAACCTGTTGGCTTCTTCTACCTATCCGAATCTGCTCGATTGCCATCCGCCGTTTCAGATCGACGGGCAATTTTGGCGGGACCGCTGGCGTAGCGAGATGCTGCTGCAATCGCATTCAGGCGAAATCCGATTGCTCCCGGCGCTGCCCCGGCAATGGGACAGCGGCACAGCGAAAGGGCTGCGTGCCCGTGGCGGTTTCGTGGTCGATATGTGTTGGGAAACAGGCGAACTGAGCGAAGTGACGATTCGGGCTACGAGGGCTGGCCAATGCAGAATCTGGTCACGATCCACGCTTGTGCCTGCAGAGCAAGACATGCAAGGTATCAGCGACCACAACGCGAGTAAATCCCAAGCGGGGCATACCTACACGTTCTTCATGCAGCAAGATGCGCGCTGCAGCTTGCGGAAGTTGCGATAACGCCTCTCTATGAGGGCCGGCAGCTATGTTATAATGTGGGCTAATCGATTGAAATAAGTAGTGAATGGAGGGGAGGACCTTGAGTCCATCAGACGGCAAGGCACAGGTTGCAACATTTGCGGGCGGCTGCTTCTGGTGTATGGTCAAGCCGTTTGACGGGCTTCCGGGTATCCTTTCCGTGGTGCTGGGATATACGGGCGGCCACACGGAGAATCCGACTTATGAGGAAGTCGGCATGGAGACCACGGGCCATTATGAAGCGGTACAGGTTACGTTCGACCCCGCGTTGTTTCCTTACTCGCGGCTGCTGGATGTGTACTGGCGCTTGATTGATCCAATGGATGCGGGAGGCCAGTTCATGGACCGCGGGGGCTCGTACAGAGCAGCCATATTCGTACATGATGGGGAGCAGCGAGAACAGGCAGAAGCCTCCAGGCATGCCCTGAGTCTGAGCGGACGCTTTAAGGGTAAAGTCGTCACGCCGATTCTGCCGGCTGGCGCATTCTACCCGGCGGAGGATGTGCACCAGCAATATTATAATACCCATCGATATGACTATAATCGATATTATGAAGCTTCCGGTCGAGGCTCGTTCGCAGAACGGCACTGGAAGCAGTCGCAGGACAAGACGGCGCTGAGAAAGCGCCTCTCGGCCCTTCAATATGCGGTAACCCAAGAGGAGACGGATGAGCCGGCATATAACAATCCTTATTGGAATAACGCCAAGCAAGGTATTTACGTCGATGTCATTACGGGCGATCCCTTGTTTAGCTCTGCCGATCAATATGGTGCGGGAACGGGACTGCCGGCTTTCAGTAGACCTCTCCATGAAGGGTTTATTCGCAAAAAAGCGGATCTTCGCGGTGGGAAAGTACGCACGGCGCTTTATGGCAGGTTATCGGATGCGTATCTGGGCCACTTGTATCATAACGGTCCGCAGCCGGGCGGACTGCATTATCAGGTGAATTCGGCGTCGCTGCGCTTTGTGCCGAAGGAAGAATTAGTGCAAGCCGGCTATCAATCGTATCTGCCACACTTCGAATAGATTCGCACGAGCAGTAGCCCTTTTCGCTTCCATGAACAGCGGAAAGGGCTATTTCCTCTGCTGTTTATTTATCCGCATCCTCATACCAGTATCGAATCAATTCCCCGTCTGAACCGTACATCGCGGTGAGTCCCGGAATCGGCATAGGAAGCTCATCGTCCAGATAAGTCACCGGCAAATCCTTGACCTTCTCCCGATTCGCTTCGAAGATGGCGTCTTCGGCAGCTCTGCCTGCGAGATCAGGATCGTCGTTCTTGGTAACGCCTCGCTGTTGAATAAGGATGGTAAGATCTTTCTTGATCACAGGGTTTAAATCTTGATCATAGGACAGATAGGTGTTAGGGACCGAATATAGCGGCAGGATTTGCTGAATGTCTTCAGTCAGGCGGTCGTGGATCGCGGCAGGTCCAGCCTGTCGGCTGCCTGGTTCGCTGTTGTAATAGATCATGGCTGCAATCATAAGGGCTGCCAGAATGACAATGCCGCTAAGTTTTTGAAGTTTGGACATCTTTACCACCTTCTAAGTTGCTTTTGTTTTGTTGAATTAACGATTGAGGGAGGAAGATGGTTTTACAGGGGATAAAGAAATCATTTGATTTCTTTATCCCTTATAGGGTGATGTCATAGACAAAAACAACCGATATCATCATAGAGGCCATCTTTTTTTGTCGACAATTCAAATTTCCACCCGAAAATTACTACTGATTATCATAATTTAGTAGATTTTGGATTGTTGGCAACGAATGCATTTGCTATGATTTTCGTACTAGGCATAAAGAAATAGAACGATGGGGGTCAGTGATTAATGAATCGTAAATTTATCCTTACTACAGCCGCGTCATTATTGGTCGGTGTAGTTGCAGGCACAGGCATCATGATGAATGACCAGGCTTATCAGTCGGTGAAACAGGCTGTTGGCGGAAGCGCAACGAATAATTCATTGGGTCAAATCGATCTGTCCAGCTTGGACATTGAGTCCGCATTGATGGCTGTTCAGCAGCAGCGCACGCAGATGCTGGATGCTCAGCTGAATGACCAGATTCAAGCCGTGCAGAAGCGCAATGAGGAAATTGCTAAGAATAATGAGGTCATGGCAGGGATTAACGGTGCGCTTAGCAGCGAAGCAGTAGACGGAAAATATGTGATCTCGGATGAACTCGCCGGGAAGTTGGCAGCAGCAGGCGTTGCAGACGCTAGCAAGAAGGACTACACAGCTGACGAACTTAACCAAGCGACACAAAAGATTAAAGGAGATATTGATAGTTTATCCAATTCGCAGCAGATGGAGATGCTCCGATTGCAGTCCATGACCAACAAACGTAACGAGGCTTTTGATGTGATGAGCAATTTTATTAAGAAAATGGAAGAATCACGCAGCAGCATCATCGGAAATATGCGATAATAGAGTCGTTACATAATGAATAGAGAGGAATCTGCCGAATGGCGGATTCTTTTCGTCTATGGAGAGAATGTAGATGACGATGATGGCAATTGATTTTATGCGTAATCATACGCTGTTTCGCGGGGTGCCACTGCATGAGCTGGAAGGTGCTGTTCAATCCATGCATGAGGAGCACTTTCGCGATGGGGATCATCTGATTGTCGAGGGAAGCTACGGCAATTCCTGTTATTTCATCATGAGCGGACAGGTGCAGATCGTATCCCGTAATCTGATCGGCCATACGATCACCTTGGATGTTCTCGGCGAAGGCGCTTTGATCGGCGAGGTGTCTTTGTTTCTTGAGGAAAAAAGGACTTCCGGCGCGCAGGCCATCGGTGAGGTGAAGGCGCTTCGATTGGAGCAGAACGCGTTCAGTCGGTTAGCCGCCGCAAGCCCGATGTTTCACGAGAGCTTATCTTTCTCGGCCCGGATTCGCACGATGCATGCGATGTTAAGCAAAGCGACGATCTGGGCTGCGATTCCGAATGCAGAACTGCGCGGGCTGGCGGAAGTAACCGTCAGGCGCAAAGTGTATAAAGGGGACGTCATCGTAGCCGAAGGCACCATGGCAGACCGTTTCTATATGATCGCTGAAGGTCGGTTTGAGGTACGCAGCGGTCGGCGGAAGAAAGCGATTTATAAGCCTGGCGATTATTTCGGGGAGATGGACTTGCTGAGCGGTGAAGCTCATACGGGAACGGTGACCGCGCTTGAGAACGGCGAGCTGATGGTGATGGGACGGGATGAGTTTCATTTTGTCTTGCAGCAATACGAACCGGTCAGACGGCAATTCCATGAGGTGCTCCGCATTCGCAGACCCGACCTGTTGAAGGATGAGGTCATGGCGAAGCTGCACCACACCGCAACGGATGTTGAAATCCCGAACGTTCCGGTAGAAGCGGCGGCTACGGTAGAGACCGTCAGCCTGGCACCGCCGAAGAAAGACCGCTGGATAGATATTTTGCTGGCACTTGGCGGTATCTTCGTTGTATTCACGGTGCTGGCCATCTGGCTGAAGCAGCCTCTATGGATTTATGCAGCCTTGATCTCCGGCGGCTTGGTCGGACCGGTGTCGTTCGTCGCTTATTTGCGAAGCTCCCAATTGCTTGGTTTTAAGCCGATCAGACTTGTCACCGTGTTCGTTGCCTCTGGTATCATTGCGGTGCCGATTGCCTGGATACTGGAACGTTTATGGTCGATTGGCAGTGGACTGGAGACGACGACTACGGAGCATATTCAAGCCGCGCTCATGATCGGGGTCATCGAAGAGATCGTGAAGCTGATGGTATGCTTTCTGTTCCTTCGTGGACGCAAACAGCGGTTCCTGATGGATGCGGTCGTATTCGGAGCCGCAGCAGGCATGGGCTTTGCGGCGATCGAGAGCATGCTGTATGGCTTTATGTACCTGCAGCAGCAAGCGACCTCCGGCATGCTGGCTGTATTATGGGTCAGGGCCGTACTGTCCCCGTTCGGACATGGCACGTGGACGGCAATCGCGGCTGCCGGGTTGTGGTACGGCTTGCGAAGCGGGTCTTTCAAGCGATCCTCACGTACCAAACGAGCGGTGAATTCGATGCTGGTAATGACAGGTTTGCTGCTCCTCAGTATCCTGCTGCATGCGGCATGGGATTATCCGTATCCTTCCGGCTTATGGAAGATGACGGGAATGGTGCTCGTTGGAGGCATTGGCATTGCGCTGCTCTATCTTCTAATCCGGCAGGGTACGCAGGAGGAGAAGATGATGCATAGGGCCGTCAACCCGGCCCAGCAGGTGGAAGAACGGATTCGGCATGCCGTGGGCACCCGTTCTTCAATAAAGGATGCCAAGAAGCCAGGCACAGTTCAGTCGCTGACCTGCCAGGCTTGCGGCACGGTGTCGCCTGCAGGGACCAGGTACTGCGGCCGCTGCGGTCAGGCTTTGCAGCTGTAAATACAAAAGGGTTAGGCATATGCCTAACCCTTTTTCCATAACTTCACGTTCCGATATTACACTTGCTGAACCTTGATCAGATTCGTGTTGCCGGATTGACCGATTGGCACGCCGGCGGATAAGACGATAATGTCTCCTTGCTCGATATAACCAGTCTTGATCGCATTGCGGGTCGCGGACTCGAACATTTCATCCGTGGTTGTCACCTTGTCTCCTTTAACCGGGACGACGCCGGAGAGCAAACAGATCTTCGCTAGCACCTCTTTATGCTGCGTAACGGCAATGATCGGCGCCTTCGGACGGTATTTGGATATCATTCGTGCCGTAAACCCGCTCTCCGTCGCCGTAATGATGGCTTTGGCATTCAAGACAAGCGAAGAGCTGACGGCGCCCTGACTGATGACCTCCGTAATATCGGCCACCTGTTGTCTCGACTTGAAAGCGAATTGGTCTTTGTAATCAATCATAGTCTCGGCACGACGGGCAACTGCCGCCATCGTCCGTACGGATTCAACGGGATACTTGCCAGCCGCGGATTCTCCGGAGAGCATGACAACGTCGGCTCCCTGAATGACGGCATTCGCCACGTCGCTTACTTCCGAACGGGTCGGGCGGGGATTAACCTGCATCGATTCCAGCATATGTGTTGCTACGATAACCGGTTTGCCGGCCAGATTGCATTTATCGATCATCTCTTTTTGCATCATCGGTACTTCTTCAATAGGGACTTCGACGCCAAGGTCTCCACGGGCGACCATGATTCCGTCGGAGGCTTCAATAATGTCATCCAGATTATGCATGCCTTCTTCATTCTCGATCTTCGAGATAATCTGTACATGCTCCGCACCGCGTTCTTTCAGAATGCTGCGGATCTCACGAATGTTATCACCGCTGCGCACGAAGGAGGCGGCGATCATCTCGACGTCGTTCTCCAGGCCGAAGCCGATATGCATGATGTCACGTTCGGTGACGCCCGGCAGGGTGGTTCTGATTCCCGGCAGATTTACGCCTTTGCGCGGTTTGAGTATGCCGCCGCTTAGGATTTTGCAATGAATATCCTGGCCGTCGACATGCAGAACGTTCAGATCCACGAGTCCGTCGTCGATCAATATTCGATCCCCCGGTTTAACGACTTGATTCAACTCCGCATAATTGACGGAGATGCGCTTGGCGTCACCCAAAATTTCCTCCGTGGTCAGAATCAATTCCTGACCTTGCACCAGTTCGCAGGAAGCATCCCTCAGCTTGCCGATTCGTACTTCAGGGCCCTTTATGTCCATCATGATGGGTACATACGTATTTAATTCAGCCGCCGCTTGACGGATATTCCGGATACGAGTTACGTGATCTTCCAGCTCCCCGTGCGCCATATTCAAACGGGCAACCGTCATACCTTCCTGAATCATGCTCTTTAATAGATCAATAGAATCGCACGCAGGTCCCATGGTGCATATGATTTTTGTCTTTAACATGGTAGTTCCTCCTGTAATTTCGACATCTCTAATATCATATTGTAGCTTGACTTGTCGAATCATCATATGAACTATAGTACAATGATTGAAATATAGTATTGCCAAGGAGGCGGCGGATCATGATACCTTTGGAAGTACAGCGAGTGAGCGGGATTGATTGGTACGAGGAATCCGTGCTGGAGCAGGATGTCTGGCGCTTGAGTCTTGTAACATACGGTACATGCGTCTATTGGGTGAAAGGAGAGAAACAGATTATAGAGAAGGGCGAGGTGCTGCTGATCCCGGCAGGAGTGCCGTATTACGGCAAGAACATACCGACCATAACCCACACGCAAATGATGGTGTTATGGACGGAAGATAAGACAATGGGCTTATCGGTACTCGAACGAGGAGAGGCACTAAGATTAAAGCCTGGCTCCTACGAGTTAATTCATGAGCGAATGAAGGCGATCTTCCAACAGTGGAAGGAACGTCCGGCTTATTATGCCACTATGATCGGTGCATTATTGATCGAGGTGCTCATTTATCTCAGTCGCGAGTTCGACAGAGGCGTGATTCCACCAGAAACGCACCGACATGTTGAGCGGATGAAGCGATACATCGAGCGACATTACCAAGAGAAAGTAACAAAGGTCGAGCTGGGTGAGGAGATCGCCAAATCACCCAACTATGCGGCCTTGCTGTTCAAGCATGTCACGGGGCAGACGATCAGCCAGTATCTGCACGCACAGCGCATGAAACGGGCAACGTATCTGTTAACGGAATCGCAGCTGACCGTACAGGAGATTGCAGAATATCTCGGTTATCAGGACCTCTCGTACTTTTATAGAATTTATAAGCGTGAGATCGGGAGCGTGCCTTCGGATTTATTACAGGAACGACCGCGGATGATTTAGTCGAGCAAGTCCCTCGCGCGTGACTATTCGGCTTCAATTGTATTCGGACCGATATCGGATGCAGGTGCAGATCACTTTTCCAAGCTTATTTCCTTCCTTTGTACGTGGGACAAGGGAGGGCTTGCATACATATAGATAAAAACCGAAGGAGAGCGTTTAAATGGAAGATAACACGCTTGGAATCATCCTGACGCGCCGTCTGCAAGAATGTGGGATATCGATGCGCAAGCTGGCTTCCTTGACCCAAGTAGATCCTGCGACTATATCTCGTATCATTAACGGAAAAACGAAACCAAAAGAGCAGCTTCTGGATCAAATCGCCTACCACTTGGAGCTAGATCCCATCACCTTGTTTGTTGCTGCAGGGTACGGTCAAGATGAGCTTAACCAATTTTATAAGTCGATTGAGAAGATGGTCCGAGTGCTGCTGTCGTCAACGACCATCAATTGGGTGGCCACGACCGAGAAAATCGAAAGCACACTGGTCGAATACAGGGAGTTTGCCAAGACGCCGGAGGGCGAGAGGATCATTCAAACGGAGCTGAAGGCCAAGCTGCAGAGGATCAATGGTCAAGGACCGTTCATCGAGAAAATCGAGCAGATGCATGATCAATACCTCAACCGCTCCCTGTCGCCCGGGGCCTCCTCCATCATCGGTAGTGCGCTGCTTTATTTTATTCTAGAGAAGGACATTATCCCTGACAATTTATTTCCGCTTGGATTCATCGACGATGCCTTGGCCATTCAGCTGGCCCTGGACCAAGTCAATGCGATGGAATAGTGGAACCGTGGCTTGCCCATGCAACAAATAACATCATTTTATTTAGATTGTTGCACATTTCTGCAACACCTCTCATAAGATACAGGGAATCATAACAATTATGGGAGTGTGGTCGAAATATGACAGTATGGATTATCATTGCCCTGCTTACGTTGTCCTCCAGCATCGATAACTTGGGGGCTGGGCTTGCCTACGGAATTCGGAATATCCGGATTCCTGTCATGGCCAATTTGGGGATTGCGTTGATCGGCTTTATTTTCAGCATGGCTGGGATCTATTTTGGATTGTGGTTATCCTCGGTTCTTCCTGGGGTATTGCCGGCTGTATTAGGGGCTATCTTCTTGTTCCTGATCGGTCTGCGCATTGTATTGTTGGCCAAAAGCGCGAATGATCCCACTGTCATTTCCAAGATCGGCTTCGGTGAAGCATTATGCTCGGGATTGCGTTATCCGCCAATGCGTTAACTAACGGTGTTGGCGCTGGACTTCTCGGATTCCCACCGTTAGGCATATCACTGCTTGCTGCTGCGGGAAGCTTTATCTGTGTATGGGGAGGGGCCGCTCTGGGAATGCGCCTCAAAGAAATTCGCATTGGTTCCTATTCTCTTGGCCAGTTCGGAACCGTCATCAGCGGGGTGCTGCTGGTTGCTGTCGGAGTTTCGATATTTTTCTAGCCAATTCAAGCAGAAAAAGGGAGGGCATATGCCCTCCCTTTACTTGCAGTTTATTGTAGCGTGTCATTTTCGAATAACTGCTTCACATACGCTTGCAGTTTATGTTTATCGACGCCCAGCACCTGTGCGCGTCCGACCTTCTCGTTGGACAACAGTGAGAACGGAGGAAGCTGCTGCTCGTCGATTTTGTCCAGATTCACGTCAAAACCAAGCGCCATGAGCTTCAGCATCTCTTTCGGGCTCAGATCGGTTTCGATGTAAGGAGCGATCGCATCCAGGATGCCGGGAAGCTTGATAAGAGAGCCGGTGGTCTGCATTTTCTTCGCGATTTGGGTGATCAGAATCCGTTGTCGTTCCGTACGTCCAAAATCAGATTTCGCATCGTTCCGGAATCTTACGTATTGGAGTGCCATTTTACCGTCCAAATGCTGCAGTCCTTGCTTTAAATCGATGTCGTACATGTGTTTGTCAGCTTTGCTTGTATAGTACATATCTTTCTCCACATCGATGTCGACGCCGCCTAATGAATCGACGAGCGCTATGAATCCGACGAAATCCGTATAAACATATTTATGTATGGGCAAATCCAGCAAATCGCTGATGGTCTGCCTCGTTAATTCGATTCCGCCATAAGCGAATGCCGAGTTCAGCCTTCCTTTACCATGGCCGGGAATATCCACGTAAGTATCTCGCAAGAGCGAGAATAAATGAACTTTCTTGGAGACAGGATCGATGGAAGCGACCATCACCGTGTCGGATCTTCCGGCGTCGTCTCCCCGGGAATCTCCTCCGATCAGGAGAATATTAACCCGCTCTTTACCCTCCCACTTTGGAATTTCGATCACTTCATTCTGATCCGTATCGGTGTTCGTTGGTTCAGGCTTCGTAGCCGTGGAAATATGATTTGAGAATTGTATGATAGAGTAGGTATAGTAGGAGACGATCCCCAAGATTCCAATAGATAATAAGAGCATGGTATACTTTAACCATTTTCTTTTCATAATTTGTTTAACATCCTTTCTGTCTGCTTTTGCCCATTTGCCCATTCTAGCAAAATACCGAGGAAAAATCATTTTTTCTGATAGAGACGGTGAAGTCGTAAGGAATCGCGGTGATTTGGCATGATGGCCGTTCGGATATTTGTGTTGACAAAATATCTTGAAGCGATTACATTGTAATTGTAAACACGTGTTCACGATTCGGTGAGGTAACATGGTACAGTTATCACTGATATATGCTTACAGAACCTTGTTTACAAACTGCTATGGATGATACAGCGTTTATTACATACACGCTCGTTATTGAACACGTGTTAATGAGGTGGAGCCCGATTGAGAAAGTCTGAAATTAACAGCACGGAGATCGCCAGGATGGCCGGCGTTTCTCGCAGCACAGTAAGCAGGGTCATCAACAACTACCCGAATGTTCCCCAGGCTACGCGGGAGAAGGTCATGCAGGTGATCGAGCAGTATAACTATGCACCGAACTTCTCTGCCCGTATTATGTCGGGGAAGCGAACGTCGACAATCGGTTTGTTTATGGTTTCGCGTGAGGAAGTGTTTAACGATTCGCTTACTAACGCACTCATTACCCGCGTAATTGAGAGCGCATCCAAGAGAGGGTATTACGTGTTAACCTACATTATCCGCAATACGAAAGACGACGACATTATGCGAAATGTGAAGAATACGTTCTACCAGCAGCGGATCGACGGCGGTATCTTTATCGGTGCAGCGAATCACGAGCCTTTCATCGAGGAGCTGATTGCGGACGGCTTTGTGGTTGGTGTGGTCGATCAGCATTTGGAGGGGCGCAGGGAGCCTAACCGGGTGATCAGCAATTTCAACAACATGGAGGGTATGCGGCAAGGCGTAGACTATCTCTACAGTCTGGGGCACCGCCAGATCGCGCATATTGCCGGAGACCCGCTGCGCTGGTCCGGTCCAGAGAAGCTGGAAGGCTTTAGGCAGGCAATGGAGGCCCATGGCCTGCAAGTCCGTTCGGATTGGATCATTCCGTCGAACTTCTCGGAGCGAAGCGGCTATCAATCTGTACAGCATTGGCTTAATACGACCAAGGATTTACCCACGGCCATTTTTGCCTGCAATGACAGTGTGGCTTTCGGAGCGCTGCGCGCATTGCATGAGGCAGACATCCGCGTGCCCGGCGATATTTCGTTGATGGGCTTTGACGATCATTTGTTAAGTGCACGGATTCATCCTGCGCTGACCTCCATTCACGTGAATTTCTCCGACATGATGGATACGTTGACCGACAGATTGATTGAAACCATCGAGATCAGTTCAGCGGATTTCAAACGCTATGTGGGAACAACCGCACTTGTGATCCGAGATTCCTGTCAGCCGTTGCTGTGATGCAATGCTGTTATGATCGTGTATTTGCCGGAAAACCATCGATTCCTATTTGATCCAGGAGGCCGCTTACAGAGGTAAGCTGCTTTCTGATTCAAAATAAACACGTGTTCACAAAAAGGAGGGCAGCGTAATTCGCAACCAATAGAGATATAGGGAGACGAGAAACTTATCCTAAATGAAAAGAGGGATTGGCCAATGAAGAACAGGGGATGGGTCTTGCTGTTGACCGTCTTATGCTTCAGTCTCGTTTTTACTGCTTGCACAGGTGCTTCTGAAGAGCAGAATGCAGGCGGGAATCCATCGAATGGAGGTAAATTAACGTATTGGTACCCATGGGGCGGCGATTCGGAGAAATGGGATCAGTGGCGGATGGACGAATTCACGAAAGAATATCCGGACATCGAGTTTAACGCCACATATGTTCCGCCGGATGGCGGTATCTCGAACGGTAAGCTGCTGGCCGCCATTTCCGGGGGCAATCCGCCGGATGTGGTCATAACGAATGAATATGCAAGCGCATACGCGCTGGCTGCCCAAGGGGCATTGATGTCGATCGATGACCTGCTTGCTACTACTGATTTTAAAGAGGATGAAATTCTGGATGCCTATCGCGATCTGATGAAGGTGGATGGCACGACGTATCTGTTCCCCCAGGATTCCAACGTGAATCTGCTGTACTACAACGTGGAGCTGTTCAAGGAAGCGGGTCTTGATCCCGATCATCCACCACAAACAATTGCGGAACTGGATGCTGCGGCCGAGCAATTAACCAAGCTGAACGGTGATAAAATCGATCGGCTGGGCTTTATTCCTTGGCTGGATGCTGGGGACGAGTCATACATGTGGGGTTATATTTTCGGTGCAGATTATTATGATACCGCTTCCAAACAGGTTAAGCTGGACGACCCGCACCTGGTGGAGATGTACAACTGGTTGAATACGTATGCGAAGAAATACAATCCCGAGAAAATCAAATCGTTCTCTTCCGGTTTTGGCGGGGCCTTCTCCCCGGATCACCCGTTCTTCTCGGGCAAGGTTGCGATGACCATCAACGGCAACTGGTTCAGCAACGCGTTGAAACAATACGCTCCGAATGTGAATTATCGAGTTGCTGCTATTCCGGCACCGGAGGGAGGGCGGAAGAATTCGTCCAACTTCGGCACGAATATCTTTATGATTCCCAAAGGCGCGAAGAATCCCGAAGCGGCTATGAAATTCATTCTGTTCGGGGTGAAACCGGAAATCATGGCCGACAACATCAACCAGTGGCGTTCGCTCTCGATCTACAAAGAGCCGAATGACGCGATCAAGTGGGATAAAGAGGGCGATGAAATATATAAAATCGTGCGTGAAATCGCAAGCTCCCCGGACTCCGGTCATCCGGCGCTGACCGCGGTTGCCAAGGAGATGTCCAATGAGCTTACGCTGCTGCGTGACAGTGTGATTTACAACGACAACGATCCGCAGCCATTGCTCCAGGCTGCCCAGAAGAAGCTGCAGGAAGAAGTGGATAAGAAGAAGTAAGGCGGCTTGATCCGGTCGTTATGAAGTCGTAGGCACATGTCAGCCGGACATTCCGGTTAGAAGAAGTGTGAGGTGGTTCCGATCGGCACCAAATACAAAGGACAGTCTCTTGAAACCTATGTCATCTATATCATTCTGATCTTGGTTGCGCTTGCTTATATCATCCCATTTCTGTGGCTGATATCCGGGTCGCTGAAGAGCAATACGGAGCTCTTCGCGGACCCGCCGGTTTGGATCCCGTCCGAGCCGGTATGGTCCAACTATGCAACTGCCTTTCAGCAATTCCCGTTCTGGCTGTACTTCAAGAACACGCTCTACATCTGCGCGATGGCGATCCTTGGCGGAGTATTAGCCAATACGCTGGTTGCCTACGGCTTCTCCCGCATTGAATGGAAGGGCCGCGATGCGCTGTTCATCGTGGTGCTTATGACGATGATGCTGCCGTTCCAGGTGACGATGATCCCGCTGTTTGTACTGTTCCAGAAGTTTGGCTGGATCGGGACGTTCAAGCCGCTGGTGGTTCCTGCCTTCCTCGGTAACGCGTACTTTATCTTTTTGCTGCGGCAATTCTTTATGGGCATTCCGAAGGAGCTGTCCCAATCAGCGAAGGTGGACGGTGCATCGGAATTCCGGATCTACTGGCAGTTAACGCTGCCGTTATCGCTGCCCGTCATTATCACGGTGGCGATCTTCGCCTTCACGGGAGCTTGGGGAGACTTTATTGGTCCGCTGGTTTTCCTGAGCGATAACAAGCTGTATACGCTATCGCTCGGTATCCAGCAGATTATGTCCGTCAACGATCCGCGCTGGACGCTGCTGATGGCTGTAGGCGTGAGCATGACCCTGCCGGTCTTGGTGATCTTTTTCCTGCTGCAAAAATATTTCATCCAGGGAATTACCTTCTCGGGAATTAAAGGGTAGAGGGGAGATGGGGACATCATGTCTTCCAAGACAGACCGTAAAAATCTGAGGAATGGGCTGCTGTTCATTTCTCCTTGGATCATCGGGTTCCTGTTGTTTACGGCCTATCCGCTATTCAGTTCGCTATATTACTCGCTGACCGATTACAACATCATCAATGAGCCGGTGTGGGTGGGCCTGGACAATTACGTCAAGCTGTTTACGGGGGACTCCTTGTTCTACAAGGTGCTGTACAACACGCTGTTTATGATCGTGGTCGGCATCTCGGTGACGACGGTCGGGTCGGTATTTATCGCGATTCTGCTGAATAACCGGCGCATTCGGGGGTTGGCTTTCTTCCGGGTGGTGTTCTTTCTGCCGACACTGGTTCCACTTGTCGTACTGTCGATTCTCTGGATCTGGGTGCTGCAGCCGGACAACGGCGTGCTCAACACGATTCTCGGATTCTTCGGGATCGAGGGACCCGGCTGGTTCTCCAGCCCGTTCTGGGCCAAACCGGCGTTTGTGCTGATGGCACTCTGGGGCTCAGGGCAGATGATCATTATTTACCTGGCCGGACTCCAGGGCATCTCTGATTCCCTCTATGAAGCGGCTTCGATTGACGGAGCCGGCACATGGAGACAGGTGCTCAATATTACGATTCCGATGCTGAAGCCGGCGATCGTATTCAATGTTATTACGGGCATGATCGGGACGCTGCAGTCTTTTGCGGAATCCTTCATCATTACGAACGGTGGTCCAGACGGCTCCACGATGTTCTATTCCTTGTACCTGTATCAAAATGCCTTCCAGTATGCCAAGATGGGCTACGCCTCGGCCATGGCCTGGATCCTGCTCGTCATTGCGCTGCTGATCACTTTAGTTTTATTCAAATTATCCAACGGGTTTAAAGCGGAGGAGTGATGAAACCTGCCCCGCATTTATATACCAAGCCATCAAACTTTATCTTAGAAGGAGATCTGGAGAATATGGAGCATAGTATGCTGGGAACCAAAGTCATTACACAAATCGGAATTATCGTGAATGACATCGAGAAGGTGGGCGAGAGTTATGCCAAATTTTTCGGCATCGAGCCTCCGACATGGTTTTGGACCGATACCCGGGAAATCGCGCAGACCGAATATAATGGAGGTCCGTCGGAAGCCCGCGCGAAGCTGGCCTTCATCGACTGCGGCCAACTGCAGGTGGAGTTGATCGAGCCGGATGAGTTCCCGTCGACGTGGCGCGAATTTCTGGATACGCATGGTGAGGGGGTTCACCACGTTGCGTTTGTTATTGAGGGAATGAAGGAGAAGCTTGAAATCCTGAATGGCCATGGTATGCCCCTTATTCAGAAAGGGGAATATACAGGCGGTCGATACGCTTACGTGGATACGTCCAGCGAATTGAAGGTGCTGATCGAGCTGCTGGAGAACGATAAGTAATCTCGGGGGAGTGATGCAGCGTCATCTAAATCTAGTTATCTGCGATGAAGGAGAGAAGCCACATGAATCATATGGAGAACAACCACTTGCTCAAAATGGGAATTATCGTTAATGATATAGAAGTGGCAGCGCGGCACTATTGCGATATATTCGGCATGGAGATGCCGCATATATCCATACCCGATCCGGATGCTGCACCGGAGTCAACCGAGGATTCGTATACTTGGCAGCGGGGGGAGCTTCGCCCGACCCGAACGAAGATGTGTGTCCTGAAGATGGGACCGATGGTGCTGGAATTGCTGGAGCCGTATGATGAGCCGAGTCCATGGAATGAATACAAGCAATCCCGCGGGGAGGGCGTGCATTTTGTGATGTTCACCGTAAACGGTTTCAATCAGCATATCGATTTCCTTGAAGGAAAAGGGTACCCGCTGAATCATAAGGGCGAGTACGGGGCAGGGCGTTACTGCTATTTTGATTCCGAAGATAAACTCGGCGTGACGCTGGGACTGCAGGAGCTTGGTCCGAAACAGGACTGAATGAATTGGCAGTTGGCTGCACTCTTTAATATGAACAAGAAAGGTGGTGTCGTCCTAATGAATATAGTCATTACCGGCGCGAATAAGGGGCTGGGGCTTGAATTAACGAGAGAGGCCTTGAGGCAGGGCCATCAGGTGGCAGCAGGAGTGCGCAGCGTGGAGGGAGACCATCCTGAGCTTCGCGCACTGCAATCCGATCATCCTCATGCATTACATATCGTAGCGCTTGATGTTGATCAGGAAGCTGCGGTAGCCAAGTCGGCAGAGGTTATAAGCGAGCTATGGGGACAAATAGATGCGATCATCAATAATGCGGGGATTTTGCTAGGGCGCGATCAATCCATTGAAGAAGTCAGCTTCGAGGATGTTGAGCGGAGCATGATCACGAATCTGTACGGTCCGATGAAGGTGATCAAGCACCTGCTCCCGCAGCTTCGTAGAAGCTCAGAGCCTGCGATTATCAACGTGTCATCGGAGGCAGGCTGTTTCACCGGGGCTTATGGTGGCGACTATGCCTATGCGATATCCAAAAGCGGGCTAAATTTCTTCACCGCCCAGCTTCGCAAGCTCCTTGCGTCTGAAGGCTTCGCCGTCTATGCCGTTCATCCCGGCTGGATTCGTACGCCGATGGGCGGGGAGCAAGCCCCCGGCGATCCGGTCGAGTCTGCCAAGGGACTGCTCGATTTGGCGCAGCGGCGAATTATCCCGGAGAGGGATGCCTGGATGATCAACCATAAAGGCCAGCCGATGCCTATATAACAGCATGTCCTGGCGAGTGTAGATGAAGTAAACGGTGTAAGAAGGAGGAATGGAAGTTGTCTCAGCATATTTTGGCGGTTGTCGGTGACTATTATCATGATCGGGAACTTGCCCGGAGATCGCTGAATAAGATATTAGCCCCCTTTATTCAGGAGAAGAAGATCCATTTGTATTATGCGGATGTAACGGAATTAGCCGAACGACTGAAGCAGCGCCCCGATGCCGTGATTCTGTTCGCTGAGGATCGGCTTGATCCGCAGCATCAGCCCGAGAAACGCTGGATGACACCCGAGATCGAGCAGCAGATCGAATCCTATACGAGTGCAGGAGGGCTATGGCTGGCATGGCATTCAGGCTTGGCCTCCTATGCTGAGGATGGAGCGTATGTGACGATGCTGAGGGGATGCTTCGAGCATCATCCGGAGGTCCACCAAGAGGTGACATATTATCCGGTTCCCGGTACCCCGCTTGGAGAACTGGGACGTCATTTTTGTTTCTTGGATGAGCATTACTTCGTAAAGTGCAGAGAGGAGGAGACCGAAGTCTTTCTTCGTTCTGAATCGGTGAATGGCAAGTCCATCGCCGGCTGGTATCACGATTACGGCAATGGCAGCGTTATCTGTATTACGCCTGCTCATCTGGCGGAAGGGCTATTGAATGAGGAGTTTGTCCATCTGATGCGGCAGTTGTTCGCTACCGGATTACAATGGGCATAGCGGCATCTATCGGCGTGTATGGAGGCGAACAAAAATAGAGAGCACCCCCGATGTTCTCTTGGTTCAGGTTACGACAACCACAGACCACGAGAAGGAGCACTCCTTATAATGTATTCTATGACAGGGTCGATATTCCTTCCGATCAGAGCAGACATCATTTTTTTATATAACCTGGGGTATTCGCTCAGTGGAGGGATCCCCGGGTTTTTGGCCCGACATTCAATCTTGTAATTCGTGGCTTATCGTGATAGATTCATAGGAATCTATTGACATATAGGTCGGGGGTTTATCGATAATGACAGGCTTGGCACTTGCACTTGTCTTAGGCTCGGGTTTCCTTCATTCGGTGTGGAATTTGTACACCAAGAAGAGCATTAATAAGAACGTCTTTTTGTGGTTTACGCAGTTGATGGGTTTCCTGATATTTCTGCCGTGGACAATGATGGAGTGGGATAGCTCCAGGCTGTCCGGTCCGGGACTTTGGTTTCTGCTGGCTTCAGTGGTCTTGCACGGTCTGTATATCGTGTTGCTGGCGGCGGCTTACACAATCGGTGATCTGTCCCAGGTGTACCCAATTATGCGAGGAACGAGTCCGTTATTGGTTCCCCTACTTGCAGTAATTTTCCTTCATGAGCGGTTGTCTGCCGCCGGCTGGCTCGGAGTCATCGCGATTGTACTGGGGATTGTCTTCATGAGTGATATGAATTTTCGAAGATCCCGCCAAGCACCCGTCTCGTATAAAGCACCACTTATGGCCTTGGCAGTAGGGGGGTGCATAGCCAGTTACATCATTGTGGATAAGCTGGCTTTGAGTTATGTATCGCCTGTGGTATTGATTGAAGCCACGAATATCGGGAATATGCTGGCTCTTTCATGGCTCGTCCTGAAATCGGGTGGGATTAGACTTGAGTTGAATTCCAACTGGAAATCCATCACTTTGGGCGGACTAATCGCACCTGGCGGATATTTATTGTTCTTGTTCGCCTCGTCGCTTGCACCTGTAGCGCAGCTTGCCCCGATGCGGGAAATCGGGACGGTGTTCGGAACGTTCATGGGCATTTTTATATTGCGGGAGAAACAAGGGGTAAGGCGGATCTTCATCTCACTTTTGATAACGCTGGGTGTGATCGTCTTGGGTTTATGGGGATAAGCGTTTTGGTGAAAATTCAGAATAAGACCCATTCCAGCACATGGAATGGGTCTTGTTTGCATGGTCTTGAAGTTAGGTCCAGCGCGCAGCCCACAGCTTCATTTCCTTGCAGATGACATGCAGATCCATGCCTTTGGGGGTCAAGGTATACTCGACGGTCACGGGGACGGTTGGGAATACTTCCCGTTCCAGCACGCCTTGCTCTTCCAGATGGCGAAGCGTTGTGGTCAACGCCCGTGGACTGACGTTGGGGATTTGCCGCTGTAACTCGCCGAACCGTTTCGTGCCCCCGAAGAGCTCACGGATGACGAGAAATGCCCATTTTCCGCCTAAGACGAGCAACGTTTTTTCGATATTGCATTCGATATGTTCGGGTGTTTTTGGAATATAGCTGCTTGTTTTATTCCCCATTTGAAAGGCTCCCTCCGGTATTCTATTAACTATACTCAAGTATATTAGCTATCCTAATTATAATATAGTGAAGAACATTTCACTTCTTCCCTAGGCATAGGAACTATTTTAGAATAACAGATGTGGAAGCCAAAGTATCTCTTACGAAGGAGGAATTGCAATGAAATATAGAAAATTAGGACGTACCGGCCTTAAAGTCAGTGAGATCAGCCTAGGAAGCTGGCTTACCTATGGGGGTTACGTTGAGCGTGAGAATGCGGTGAACGCAATTAAGACCGCATATGATCTTGGCATCAACTTCTTTGATACAGCGAACGTATATGAAAAGGGTGCGGCCGAGGTGCTGGTCGGTGAAACGCTGAAGGCCTATCCGCGCGAATCCTATGTCCTAGCTACGAAAGCGTTCTGGCCGATGGGCGACGGTCCGAATGATCGTGGATTGTCCCGTAAACACATTATGGAGCAAGCGCATGCCAGCTTGAAGCGTCTGGGTCATGATTACGTCGACATCTTCTACTGTCACCGTCATGATCCGGAAACGCCGCTTGACGAAACGCTGCGCGCAATTGATGATCTTGTTCGCCAAGGGAAAGTGCTATATGTCGGTGTAAGCGAATGGCAGGCTTCACAAATTGCTGAGGCGTTGACGGTAGCGGACCGTTATCTGCTCGACCGCATCGTGGTCAATCAGCCGATCTACAATATGTTCGAACGTTACATCGAGAAGGAAATTATGCCGCTTAGTGAGCGCTCCGGCATCGGTCAAGTCGTATTCTCACCGCTGGCACAAGGGCTGTTGACAGGTAAATATACCTCCGCTTCCGATATTCCGGCAGATAGCCGTGCTGCGAAGCTGGAGTGGATGCGTAAAGGGATTACCGAGGAGAAAATCGCGAAGGTTCATGAGCTTGAGAAGATAGCTGGAGAACTGGATGTCTCTGTAGGGAATCTGGCGCTTGCTTGGATCCTGCGTAAACCGAACGTTGCCAGTGCACTTGTCGGTGCAAGCCGTCCAGAGCAGGTAACCGAGAATGCGAAGGCATCCGGGATTGAGCTCAGTGAGGATGTTCAGACTCGCATAGAGGATATCTTGAAATAGAGAGTGATGGACCATCCCATTATCATGATTGAATGACCATTTATATAAATTAAGACAGTCCGGACGCGAAGTCCAGGCTGTTTTTATTTGTTCTACCCGTCGGCGCTGCGTCCAAGCCCATGGGATGATCGTCCATTTATTATGGCCAACGAAGAACTGTACGAACTTGAACTTGGAGGGTAGAATTAGAGACTGGAGTTTATACATCAAGATGATCGTGTTCTTGAATGGAATCAAGGGGGAACTGATGGGAAAGATCATAAAGAAAATGGTCATAGTGACTGTAGGCATTCTATTGAGTTTACTAATCGTCATCATGACGATTAGCTTCATCAATCACAGAATTCAGCTTAGTCAGGAATCTGCACTGCTGCAGCCGGTCGGGACTATCGTGAATGTCAACGATCATTTAATGCATGTTTACGCCGAGGGTCATAACCAAAGTCCCGTGACACTCGTATTTATGTCAGGTGGAGGTACTTCCTCACCGGTCCTGGACTTTAAAGGGCTGTACTCTCAATTGTCGGATCAATATCGTATTGCAGTCGTAGAAAAAGCAGGCTATGGCAATAGTGAGACGGCCTCTGTGCCCCGTGATATCGATACGATTCTGGAAGAGACAAGGTCGGCTCTATCTTTAGCAGGTGAACAAGGGCCGTATATTCTGTTTCCGCATTCCATGTCGGGGATCGAGGCACTCCACTGGGCACAACAGTATCCGCATGAGGTGAAATCAATTATTGGACTTGACCCTGCCGTACCTGAAGCATATAAGGAGTATCCGCTTCCTTCCAATATGGTTATGAAATTAACGAGTTTTGCTGCCCGTATCGGGATAACGCGTTGGGTGCCAGCGATTGCGGATGCTTCTGCTGCCATTACTGAAGATCACCTGACCGATGATGAGAAGGATATCTACCGGGCCATGTTCTATAAGAATACGCAAACCTCCAACATGATCGAAGAGGTCCGCAAAATATCGAGCAATGCAGCAGTCGTATCCGAAGCGGGTATACCCGATGTACCCATGTATTTCTTTATATCGAACGGAGAGGAACTGCCTCTGAATGATTGGCCAAATATGTTAATCAGCTACGTCGAGGATTCCCCGGATGGGAAGTATATGCTTCTAGACAGTGGTCATTACATTCATAACTATGAAACTGAGACCATCGCGAACGAGAGTAAGATATTTATTAAGAGCATTTTGGAACAATAAATATCTGTGATAATAAGTCATTGTAATAAAGAAGAGGGTGTCGCAAAAGATCTTAGATCTAGCGAGATGCCCTTTTGCTGCTGGGAGACGCTCCACGTACGAATCGTTCCTCCCCTCGCTGTTTCTCTCCCATTTCTTGGAATGGTTCTAGGCAAGGATGAAATGTGAGAGCAAAGCATATGCTTCCGAAGTAGCTTTCCTGTGGAAAGCTTTTAGGCGACCGCTCTCGCTTGTCCGGAATCGATTCGCCCTCTCCGCTACGCCGTGCAGATGCCCTACTTATAAGACGCAAAGAAACGGTTCTTAGGCAAAATGGAGGTACCAATTAGATCAAATACACAAAATGACAGCGCAGGGATAGCATCCCGGCGCTGTCATTTATCAATAAAGCACTTTCTTCCACATCTAACTGTCTTAACCGAGACGATATGTAGCAAATGGCTTGCTATGAACGAAATTCACGCTGATTTCATCCAAGCTGGCATTCAGATCCTCGCCCATCTCAATCTCGAGGCTCTTCAAGTTATCGTCCAGCTGTTCCGTCTTCGTAGCGCCAACAATGACGGTGGAGACGGTGGGGCGGTTCATCAGCCAGGCAAGGGATAGTGAGCTTGGAGAATGTCCGTGCTCAGCGGCTAATTGACTGACTTGTTCGCCCAGCTTGATATTGTGGTCTTCGAGGAATCGTTGGAAGTTCGGATCCGTTTCCGCTCGTGAACCGGTAGGTACGCGGCTTCCTTGGTTGTATTTGCCTGTAAGGATACCTCCTGCGAGCGGGAAGTAGGGAATGATGCCAACACCTTGATCCAGACAGAGGGGTACGAGTTCTTGTTCTGGCGTGCGGTCTGCCAGTGAATAGCTGGTTTGTGTCGATACATACCGGACATATCCTTTCAGCTCGCTTATTCCAATCGCCTTCATAATTTCCCAGGCTGCATAGTTAGAGGCGCCAATATATCTGACTTTTCCGGATGACACCATATCATTCAGGGTGCGCAAGGTTTCCTCGAGAGGGGTCTCCGGATCAAAGGCATGAATTTGATACAGGTCCACATAGTCGGTCTTGAGTCGCTTCAAGCTGCCCTCCAGCTCTTGCTGCAGATGATAGCGGGAGGATCCCCGTTCGTTCGGTCCTTGACCTTTCGGCAGGCCGGCTTTCGTGGCCAGTACAACGTCTTGGCGTTTGCCTGCCAATGCCTGACCGATGATTCGCTCCGATTCGGTATTGGCATAGATGTTGGCGGTATCAATGAAATTGATGCCATGCTCCAGGGCATGGTCGATGATGCGTGTCGATGTCTCTTGATCGGCTCTTTTGCCAAAAGCATTCGTCCCTAGTCCGAGCTCCGAGACTTTAAGTCCGCTGTTACCTAAGCGGCGATAGTTCATAATGGCTCACTCCTTATAAGTAGGATCAGCTTCTAATATTATTTAAACATGCTTGGGAATTCCACACAAACAACGTCTAAAAAAGTAGAGCATCTGCACGGCGTAGCGGAGGGGACGAATCGATTACGGACAAGCGAGTGGTCGCCTTTGCTCTCACATTTCATCCTTTCCCAGAATCATTTCAAGAAATGCGAGAGCAACAGCGATGGGAGGAACGATTCGTACACGAAGCGTCTCCCAGTATTTCGCAAGATCCAAGGTCTTTTGAGACACCCTCTACTTTATTGGCTCTCATGCGCTAGGTAGAATCCTTGCGACAAGAGAAATATTACGTTACGATAGTTACGTTCAAATAGGAAGGGGAAATCACAACATGAATGAAGCATTATTGAATCAATTGGATTTTGCAAGAGCATCAACGGTTCGTACTATTCAAGATCTAACCGAGCAAGCAGCGGATATCATACCTGATGGGTTCATGAACAATATCCGTTGGAATCTGGGGCATATCTACACGGTACATGAGCAGTTCGCTTTTGCTACTGCTGGCGAGCTTGTCAAGTTGCCAGAAGGGTTCGAAGCATGGTTTGCAACAGGTACGAAGCCAGCTGATTGGACATCGGAGCCGCCTGCACTATCCGAACTGATTGAACTACTGCAAGAACAGGCCGCGCGCATTCGTGAAACCTTCTCGAATCGATTGGATCAGGCTTCGGCTCATCCGATGACGATCGGACCATTGACACTTCAAACCGTGGGAGAGTTTCTCGCGTTCAGCATGTATCATGAAGGCATGCATACCCAATCCATCAAATCATATAAGAAATTAATTCGATAATTAACACAAAACGATAGAGTAGTACCCGTAACGGTACGCTCTATCGTTTTGTGGTTTGTGGCTATGCCGATCGATCCTTATAATGGAGCTGTAGGATTGGATATAGGAATGGAGGAACTAACGATTATGGCCATGGAAATCGAACGAAAATACCTTCTGGACGAATACCCCGAAGCCTTGATTAATGATGGGATCATTATGATCGAGAAGGAGCAGTTCATCGAGCAGACGTATCTGGCACTCGACGGGGATCAGGAGCTCCGGGTTCGTAAAATAACGGATTCGGGTTCAGGAGAACTTACATTTACTCATACCTTCAAGCAGGGCTGGGGGATTGCCAGAGAAGAGGTGGAGATTAGCATTTCTGAAGGGCTTTACGATCAGGTGATCAAGGCACATGGTGCCATACCGTTGACCAAGAGAAGGGTAACGGCCAACTGGAACGACGTCATAATCGAAATTGATGATTACGCGCAGGTCCAGATGCTTGTGCTTGAAGTAGAGTTTCCTTCGATAGAAGCGGCAGATCGTTTTGTGCCGCCAGCCTGGTTCGGACAAGATATCAGTACGGAGAAACAATACAGCAACAAAAAGATATGGCATGATCTCCAAGAAGCTAAGCAAGCCTGATCGGCGTATGAACCAAGGACAGTAGGAGTTTACGATGGGGCTTGGTATATGACCCGGTGGTGTCTAACTCCTGGTCCCTTAAGCGGATACATCGCACGCTTGTAAAATGACATAACACTCGGGTTCCGCAGCATCTTTGAATAGGTTAAAGATGGATTGACATTGATTCCTTCCGCTCTTGTGGTAAATGACCACGTCCGGTTACGTTTCTCGTCTGATCCATCTAATTGATAATCGATCGATACCGTGTAGCAATGATCATATTGTAATATTTCCTTTGGGTACAAAAACAAGGTGTCCCGGGAAACCTCCGCAAAAAACGGAACGCCAGATCCGTTCTTATCTGTCATTTTGGCTTGGTGCCATTGGATCGAACCGGTCGCGGTAGCCGATATAATATAGCCGGACTGGGCTGCATTAAACTGGAGCAGTGGATTGGGATTCTCGAAGCCATAGAATCCGATCCCGACATTCTTCATGCCATCGTAAGGGTAGAGCGCAAGGCCGCCATCAATTGCTGAAGTGCCGCTGCCGGCAAGATTCACAACGGCTGTCCCATTAACAAGTGCGATGCCGATCTCCTGATAACGCGGGCTGAGAATGAGCTGTCGGTGGTAAGCCGTATCCAACCAGCCGTTCATGGCATCCATGCTATTCTTCTGTCGGAAATGCATGACTTCACCATAGCCATAACCATAAGGAGAAGGTGATACGTAACCTGCGGCAGCCAGCCGTTCTTTAACGGTAGTGCCACGAAAGCCCGGCAGGCCGGCCTGCTCGTGATGGGCACCCAGATTCGGCGCAATATGGTTGTTATTGAAATAGTGGGCATGTAGCTCGGCCGCTTTGGTTATTTGCGCATTCATAGAAACGGCAGGGAGCCCGGCTTTGATACGAATTGTATTCAGATAAACGAGTGCATCGAGTTGATCCTGTGTATAGGAGGGAAGTTCAAACCTTTCGGAAGGGCTGGCGTACGCCGATTGGACTCCCCACTGGAGAAGAAAAGCGTAAAGAATGGCAGTAAGGAGACCCAAGAGCAGGATTCGGCAGACTCTCTGCATGGGATGCTTCGTAAGATATGCTGGTTTACAACGGGTATGATCAAGGTAATGCATGCATGAATTCTCTCCTCTCAGCCAATGGATCATCGAGAATGGATTCGATGAGGATTCAACATATTCCTGCTAGATACAAAAAGCCTGTACTCTGGATTAGTACCAGAGTACAGGCTTTTTGAGTTGAAGCAACTATAACACTGGAACGTTCGGTTCCTGCTGCTGCTGACAAAACGTTTAAGATTACTTATTCAAATTAGTGATGAAGTCCTCCGCGATAGGTCTTATAATACGTTTACGCGTGTCCAATCAGAAAGGAGAGCCTTATGAAAGTTTTATCCCCCCTGCTCAGTAAGCTGCGACTGTCTAGATTTCTGTCCTTCCCCTCATCTTTAAAGTCACGCCTCTATTTGTTGATGTTAATTAGTTCCACGATACCGATTATATTAATTGGCAGCTTGTCCATCTATTCGATATCTTCGATTCTGGATAACAAAATTGATAGAGGGCTGTTGAATCATCTGGGGCAGGTTAGAAGCAGCCTGGTGACCATGCTGAACAATTTGGATTACTCATCCCAGCAATTTACGATCAACGGCTTGATTGGCAGTGATCTGGCCAAGTGGCTGGAAATCGATGATCTGCACGAATCATTGACGCTGGGAAGCGAAATACAAAAAAATATCAATCTGTTGAATTTCACCAATCCAACGGTTGGACTCACCATGTATTACGATCGGAGCAAAGGCGAGGCCTTGATGTCCAATCAGCTTGTCAAGCCATTTCATCCCGAGGAACTATCGCTGTTGACGAGTATTGACGGAGCTAATTACTACGGCCCTCATTATTCCAACTACAAATATAGCGATACGAATATGGTCTTTTCGATCATTCGCCGGTTTGATATCGGATCAAGCTCGAACGAAACATCGAATATCGATATTTATGTGGAGACTAACTTCAAGCTGTTTGAGAGAATACTCAATTCTGCGCAATACGGGATGGAGGCTTTCCATGTTCTTATTGACAAGCAGGGTAAGATCGCCTATTCTCAAAATTCTGATCTGCTGCCTGCAGGCAGTGTGTACCCGAGCGAGGAGCTAAGCCAATATATTGCCTTTGAGGATGCCGATCAAAAGGATCTACGCTTGGTTGTCTTCGTGGATCGCGGAGATTACAGCAAAGAGTTTGTGAAATGGATCTGGTCCTTTCTGCTGGTTATTATCCTTTCAATAACCGTCAGCATCATTCTCGCAATTATCATCCGCAATTATGTATATCGGCCGCTGCTCAATATTAAGAATGGCATCAGCCTCGTATCGGTCAACAATTTCAGTAAACGACTCCAGCGCCATGGATTATTGGAATTTGATTACATTATTGATCAATTCAATAATATGAGCGTCAAGATCCAGGAATTGATCGAGCAACTGGAAATCGAAGAGAAGATGAAGAGGGAGACGGAGGTCGCGAAGCTGATGGCCCAGATTAACCCGCATTTTCTGTACAATACACTGAACACGGTGCAGTGGCTGGCGAGAATGAAAGGGCAGACGGAGATTGATCATTTTATCGCGAGCTTTACGAAGGTACTGAGCTACAACCTGGGCAAGGACGGCATTATGGTCACCCTGCGTCAGGAAATGGAAGCGCTTAAGGACTACATTACACTTCAGCAGGTACGGTACGATTACCAATACGATATTCAGCTGCACATTGAGGAGGAAGTGATGGAGACGCCCGTTCCGCGGTTCCTGCTGCAGCCCTTAGTCGAAAATTCACTCTATCACGGTCTTGGTGATGTAGGCGGGACGATTGAGGTTATCATTGAACGAACGGATCAGAACAAACTGAATATTCTAGTCCGCGACAACGGCGCCGGAATTGACCAGGAGAAAATTGATCAGTTGCTCTCAGGCAGTATCAACCGGTCAGGCCTTGGAATAGGGCTTAACTATGTTTATAAGACGGTTAAAATTCATTACGGCCCGGAGGGCGAGCTTGTAATTACTAGTCAAAAGGGAAAAGGAACGTCGATTCAAGTTATTTTACCGATGAAAGGTGAGGGGAACGGCCATGATTAGAGCCTGTGTTGTAGATGATGAGAAGTTGGTTCGCAAAGGGATCATTACGATTATGCCGTGGGAGAAGTTCTCAATCAAGGTGGTGGCGGAGGCATCCAATGGACTGCGGGCGCTGGAGGCGATGGCTGAGCAACCGATCGATCTGCTGTTTACGGATTTGACGATGCCGGAAATGGATGGCATCCAACTTATCCATGCAGTCAAGGAGAAGTATCCGAATATGCAGTTTGTCATTCTTACCTGCCATCCGGAGTTTGAATATGTGCAGGAAGCACTGCGGTTGGGAGCTATTGACTATATTTTGAAAACGCAGTTGGAGAACGATTTGATGGAGGATGTGCTCAGCCAGATTGCAGCTCGTTATCATGCGCGGTTATCAGTCTCACAGCTGCAAAAACCGGTGAAAGAGCTTGAGCAGATTACCCAGGGCAGGTATCCCAATGATATCGTTCAGGCGATCAAAAGGGCGATAGCCTACATGCAAGAGCAGGAAGAGATGGCTTTTACCCAAGAAATGATCGCGAAGGTCGCTAATATGAGCAGAGGTTACTTCAGCCAATGCTTTAAAGACATCGTAGGCACTAGCTTTCATAAATACGTTAAAGATCTGCGTGTGGCGCGAGCAAAGGAATTGCTGCTTGCAACGAACCGGCCTATTTATGTGGTCGCTCAGCAGACGGGATTTAAGGATGAGAAATACTTTAGTCGGCTGTTTTTGATGGAAGTGGGCATGCTTCCCTCTGATTTTCGTCATCAGGGAACGAACCATAGTTGAAAAATGTTGCTGATACTATGAATTTTGTCTTCTCCATCTTGTATGCGGTTACAAAAACAAGACACTTTCCCGGCAGAAGTCTAAGCCGGGATTTGCTGTGATGGGGCTATACTTAACGGGAGCAAGGAAACAACAATTTAACAATGGGGGGAAGTCCTGATGATAGGAAAGAGAATGAAAGCGCTGCTATTGATCGTGCTCTGCACAACTTTGGCGGCATGTTCAAGCGGGGGAAGCGGAAAGGAGCCGGTTAATACCGAGAAGCCTGCAGCTGCTGTGCAGGATCCGTTTGGTCGCTTTGACGAGACGGTCACGATTAGTATGGGGAAAGGAATGTCTGTTGATATTGATCTCCCTCCCGGCGACTCGCAGGAAAATAATGAATACGTCCGTTACATTGAAAATGAACTGAACGTGAAATTTGATTATGCGTGGCAAACCGCTGATGGTGATCCTTACAAGCAAAAGATGGATTTGGTCATCGTCAGTGGAGCGGTACCGGATATGATGATTGTTGATGAAGCGCAGTTGAAGCTGCTTGTTGATGCCGATCTTGTTGCCGATCTTACGGAAGTATACGATGCTAACGTGTCCCCGGAACTGCGTGAAGTATTCGAATCCACGCAGGAGCTTAGCTTGGCCTCGGCAACTTTCGACGGCAAGCTGATGGCGATTCCCAACTCTTCGCCGGGCGCGGATGCAATGAACTCGCTGTTCATTCGCAAGGACTGGCTCGATGCGGTAGGCCTGCCGATTCCAAAGACATTGGAAGATATTGAAAATGCAGCCAAAGCGTTCATCGCCAACGATCTTGGCGGCAGCAATAATCAGACGATCGGCCTGATCGGCCAGCAGGATATCGTCAATGTAGGCAACAGTATCTTCGGCTTTGATACGATCTTCAGTTACTACGATGCTTATCCGGAGATGTGGATCAAAAATGATGAAGGTGTAGTCGAGTATGGCTCGATCCAGCCGGAGACCAAATTGGCGCTCGCCAAGCTGCGCGATATGTATGCCGACGGTATCATTCATAAGGAGTTTGTTGCTGAGACAGGTGGAACCAGTCGTGAGAAAGTCATTGCGGGCCGTGTCGGCATGTTTTTTGGTCCATTCTGGATGCCATCATGGTTGCTCATTGACAATCTGAAGCTTGATCCGAAGGCGGAATGGGTGACAGTCGCAGTGCCGCTCGATAAAGACGGAAAATTTAAGACACATACGATGTCGCCAACATCAAGATATTTGGCTGTTAGCAAAAAAATGGAAAATCCAGAGGCGATTATTCGTATCCTGAACCATGAGTACATTATTGACCAGACGCGCGGAGTGGAGTTCTATCTCGATCAAAACGTGAGATACAACCGAGTTAATCTGCCATTTGGCCATATGATGGCACCGTTCGATGAGAAGGAAATTGCCGTTACTAAAGTTGATGAAGTGCTGGCGGGGACGAGAGAATACGAGACGCTGCTGACGCATGAGAAGCTACAGTATGACCGTATCGTATACAACGACGAAAACCCGAAGAAAGACCCGATTGCTTGGGCGAGCATGATGTCGGTTGCAACCACCAGAGAGATGATTCAGGACAATGTCGTGAAAGTAACAGGGGCATTCTATGGCAAAACTCCGACGATGAATCGGAAATGGGTCAACCTGAAGAAGCTGGAAGATGAAACGTTTATCCAAATTATTATGGGCAGTAAACCAATCGATGCCTTTGACCAGTTCGTTGAGGATTGGACGAAGCAGGGCGGAGATGAAATTACGAAAGAGGTCAATGATGCAGTCAAGCAATAACCATTAACAAGGGGATTGGAGCGGCGATATGAGATCAACACGTCATGTATGGAGCTATTATTTAATGCTCGCGCCTCCGATATTGCTAGTGCTGATATATGAAGTATTTCCTTTGTTCGGCCTAATCATCGCGTTTCAGGATTTTGTGCCTGGCAAGGGCATGTTTGGCTCTGCTTTTATTGGATGGGATAACTTTAAGTATATGTTTCAATTGAAAGAAAGCTCGCAAATTTTCTACAATACGATATTTATCGCAATTTCCAAAATCGTGCTGAATTTGATTGTGCCGCTAATCTTTGCCCTCATGCTCAATGAGGTTGTCCAGGTTACATTGAAGCGCTGGATTCAGACGATTGTGTATTTGCCACATTTCATGTCATGGGTTATTCTGGCAGGCGTGCTGACCAATCTGCTGTCAACCGATGGCATTGTTAACAGCGTCGTTTCCGCATTCGGCTTCAACCCGATCTTTTTTCTGGGCAGCAACACGTGGTTCCCTGTCGTCATCATCGGCAGTGATGTATGGAAGGAATTCGGGTTTAACGCGGTCATCTTCCTGGCAGCTTTGACAGCGATCAATCCCAGCCTGTACGAAGCAGCCCAAATTGACGGCGCTTCCAAGTTTCAGCAGCTCAGAAATGTAACTTTGCCGGGAATCGCGCCGACGATTGTACTGCTCGCTTGTCTCGGCGTAGGTAAAATCATGAATGCGGGCTTTGAACAAATCTTCAATCTTTACAACCCATCGGTCTATGCATCGGGTGACATCATTGACACGTATGTGTACAGAATCGGTCTTACCCAGCATCAATATGGTTTGGCTACTGCCGTAGGCACCTTGAAGTCGGTTGTCGGCTTTATCCTGGTCGTACTTTCCTGGAAGCTTGCGGACAAATGGGCGAATTATAGGATCTTTTGATGAGGGGGTACGGCTATGTTTAGCAAGCAACAAACGTTTGGTGAGAAAGTAGGGTATGTGCTGCTGCTCACGATATTAATTTTAATTACACTCGCTTGTCTCGCTCCTATATGGCACATGGTAGCGCTGTCGCTCAGTGACAATTCCGCCGTATCTGCCGGGTTAGTGACGTTTTTCCCGGTTGATTTTACCTTAACGCCCTATGAGTACATCTTGAAGGATGAGCGGTTTTTCCAAGCCTTTGGCGTTTCGATTCAACGCGTATTATTGGGGGTTTCCATCAATTTTATTATGACGGTGCTGGCAGCCTACCCGTTGTCGAAGGAAACTTCGGAGTTCCCTGCGCGCAACAAACTGATGTGGATCTTTATTTTTACGATGATGTTTAACGGCGGACTCATTCCATGGTATATGACTGTGAAAATGACGGGGATCATGGACAGCATTTGGGCCTTGGTATTGCCGGGAGCGGTGCCGGTGTTTAACGTCGTGCTGCTGATGAACTTCTTTCGGGCGATACCGAAAGAGGTTGGAGAAGCGGCCAAAATCGACGGGGCTGGCGCCTTCACAACGATGTGGAAAGTGTATATTCCGATGTCTACGGCAGCGATTGCTACGGTGACACTCTTCAGTATTGTGAATCATTGGAATGCGTTCTTCGACGGCATGATTCTCATTAATTCGCCGTCGGGTCAACCGCTGCAAACGTACATTCGGTCATTAGTCGTACTGCCGGCTTTGTCGGACATGACTTCAGAAAGTTTAGAGGAGCTTATGAAGCTTTCAGAGAAGACTTTTAATGCAGCCAAAATTGTTGTTACCATGATTCCGGTATTAATCGTCTATCCATTTCTTCAGAAGTATTTTGTTTCCGGCATTACATTAGGGTCTGTGAAGGAATAAAAAATGAGTGGGAAAGGCGGAAACAGCCGTGACAAAAAAAGTACTTATAACCGGTGCAGACAGAGGATTAGGGTTTTCGTTCACCAAGCTGCTGCTTGAACAGCAGTATACAGTGTTTGCAGGCCAATTTATCGAGGATTGGCATTTCCTGAGCGAACTGAAGCAGCAATATCCGGATACATTGGAGATCGTGCCGATGGATATCGGAGATGATGCAAGCGTGAAGCGTGCTGCGCGTCACATTGCCTCCAAGACGCAGCATCTGGACATCATTATTAACAATGCCGGCATTGGCGGCCATGGGGATCATTCTACTTTTCTGGTTGACCTTGATTTCGAGCTGATGCAGTCGATCTTTAACGTCAATACGCTTGGGGCACTTCGGGTAACGAACAGTGTCATGGGGCTGCTGCTGCAAAGCGAAGATAAACTTGTTGTCAATATTTCATCGGAAGCGGGGAGCGTGGCCCGCAATCACCGGATTGCCGGATACGGCTATTGTATGTCCAAATCCGCGCTTAACATGCAATCTGCCATCGTTCATGAGCACTTAAGAAAACTGGGCGGTCAGGTGATGGTATTTTATCCGGGCTGGCTGCAATCGTATATGAGCGGGACACTGAACGAGAACGCGCCCACCCATCCGGACGAATCGGCCGCGAAAATGATCGGCTTGATTGGCCAGCGGGAACAGTACGCAGGCGAACATCCGATATTCCTGGATATGGATGGAACGGTGTGGCCCTGGTAAAATAGAAACGACTAAAACTAAACTAGAAACCGGTGGAGGGATTAGATATGCCGAAATTTAAAGCATTGGCGCTAGGTAATTATACGGAGGTTAAGTATCATCCGTTCGAGAAGGTAGACCGTGAGATCGAGACGAGTCTGGAGGAGGTTGCGGAGGTAACGAGTACGGGGGATTACAGCGTCCTTAATAAGGAGACGCTAAACGGCTATGAGCTGTTCATATCCTATACGGAGTTCTCGCAAGAGCCGCTGTCTCAGGAGCGTGTAGCGGCATTGCTGGAATATGTGGCAGGCGGTGGCGGACTGCTGGTCATTCACAACGGCATCTCTCTGCAAAGGAACAAGGAGCTAATGGCGATGATCGGTGCCAAGTTTACCGGTCATCCGGAATTCACCACGCTGCCTGTGAGAAGCACGCAGCCGGATCATCCGATTATGCAAGGTATCGAGCCCTATGCAATAGATGATGAGCCGTATCGCTTCGATATGCTGCCGCACTTCGAGACGACGATTCTTGCCGAGTATGAGCATGACGGTCAGCTGTGGCCTGCAGCCTGGGCACATGAACATGGATTGGGTAGAGTCGTCTACTTAATGAATGGCCACCAGTTGTCCTGTTTCGCGGTGCAGCCATTCCGTCAACTGATCAAGCAGGCTGGTCTATGGGCTGCTAAAGTAGAGTAGGGTAAGCCGTTGTCGACACTAGAGGGTACTAAACAACAGGCAAAGACCATCTATCCGATTCTGGGCCTTGTCAGCGCAGCCCATCTGCTTAACGACTCCTTGCAAGCGGTCATTACCGCTTCATATCCAGTATTGCAAGAGGCGCTGACTTTATCATTCACACAGCTGGGTTTTATCACATTTGTCCTTTATTTCTCATCATCCGTCATGCAGCCTTTCGTCGGCGCTATTGCCGATGCCAGACCGACGCCGTTCATCCTGCCTGCAGGAATGCTGATGGCCATGCTGGGCATGTTCGGCCTTGGATTGGCACCGGCCTATTGGGCAGTGCTGGCCGCGGTGCTGCTCGTCGGCGTAGCATCCGCGATGTTCCACCCTGAAGGGGCAAGAATTGCTTATATGGCCGCAGGTCCAAGGCGGGGTCTTGCCCAGTCGATCTTTCAGGTAGGCGGCAATATGGGTAGTGCGCTGGCACCGATCATGACCGCGTACATCTTCTATCCTTTTGGACAGAAAGGGGCGTATTGGTTCATCGCACTGGCGGCGGCGGGCTTCATGATTCAGATGTTTGTCGCACGCTGGTACAGCAGCCAACTGAGATTGATGCCTCCGCCTGCTCCGAAGACAATCAAGAAGCAGGGGGATGCAAGCCAGGACAAAGCCGTCAGAAAATCCATTCTCTACGTCATCGTATTGGTATTTGCCCGCTCCTGGTTCAGTGCAAGCATTGGCACTTACTTCGTCTTCTTCTTAATGGAGAAGTACGGACTGTCGATCCCCAATGCGCAGATGTACATCTTTACGTACATGGCCGCCGGCATTATCGGGACCTTCTTCGGGGGGCCGCTGTCCGACAAATACGGCAGAAGGAATGTTATTCTGCTCTCCTTGCTGGGGGCTGTTCCGTTTGCGATTGCCCTGCCGTTCTCCGGCCTGATCGCAGCTTATCCGCTGCTGTTCCTGCTCGGACTTATTAACCACAGCAGCTTCTCCGTGACGGTCGTCTACGTGCAGGAAATGGTGCCGGGCAAGGTCGGCATGGTATCGGGCCTGATTACCGGTCTCGCTTTCGGCATGGGAGCGCTCGGCTCCATGGTGCTCGGCATTGTCATTGACTTGACGAGTGTGACGACAGTGATCATCGCGTGTTCCTTCATGCCACTGCTTGGCTTGATCGGTTTTCTGCTCCCGCCTGACAAACTGAAGGGCAACAAAGCGGCATCGGTATAATATCACAATTCATTCAGGCACATAGGATCTTAAATGAACAGTACCCTATCGAATAGACATGATAAGAAAGTCTATCGATAGGGTACTTTTATTTGTTAGTGGACCGATATCTTCTTGAAAATTTCATGCAAGCCGAGCGTTGCGGCACCCATCGCGGAGCCGTATTTTTTCCAGTGTGAGGCCACGACAGGCGTCGGACCGTGCGGCGAGTTTTCACTACGGTGGATAGCTTGCACAAGCTTCTCGAAGAACAGACCGTTGTTCGTAATCCAGCCGCCGAGAATCAGTTTTTGCGGGTTTAGCATTTGCAGCATTTTGCCGCAGTAATCGGCGATAATGCCAATAATCCGCTCGGCCATATGGTCGAAAGGAGCCGTTCTCTCCAATGCCAGTTCGACGAAGTTCGAAATCGTTTCTTCCGGTGAC
This sequence comes from Paenibacillus sp. JCM 10914, assembly GCF_001315105.1. GTDB lineage: Bacteria > Bacillota > Bacilli > Paenibacillales > Paenibacillaceae > Paenibacillus_AQ. The sequence goes on from NZ_BAZR01000011.1 coordinate 55,455, forward strand.
AATTCACTAAAAATATCAGGGAAATCCTTTTTCAATTGGTCGGAGAAAGGGTGGATGCAGAGCGAATCAAAACTTTGAATCCGGCCGGCCGTACCCCGGGAGCCATGGTAAATTTGATTATTCAACACAAGCCCCGCTCCTGTGCCCCGTTCAATGACAATAAAAATGGTCGTATGATCTCCCTTTGCTGAACCGCTGAACCGTTCTGCAAAACCAGCGGCGTCAAGATCATTCGTCAGCAGCACGGGAATCGACATGGCTTCTTCCAGGTAAGAAAGCAGCGGAAACTCCCGGACTTTCAAATAGGAGGACGCGAGAATGACCCGCTGTACATCGTCCAGCCTTCCGGGAATTGAAATGCCGATCCGCTTGACCAGATGCCGAGGGATTTCCTGCTTCTCCATAAAGTCGGAGATATGTTCGGGCAGTTCGTAACGAAGCTGCTGCTCCCCAGTCAGCGGTTTCAGACCTTGGCTTGTAATGAATTCCCCGTTCAAGTTCAGGAGAACGCATCGCGCCGGGGAGGTGGAAAGGTCCAGGCCAATGACATAGCCTCCTTGCGCATTAATGGCAAGCATCATCATCTTCCTGCCGACTCCGGTGCCGGTTGTGCCAATTTCATGCACAATGCCTTCCTGAATCAATTCCTCGATTAATACAGAAACGGTTGTCGGACTAAGTTTGGTTTGCCGTGACAAGTCAACCCGTGAAATCGGGCCATTAAAAAACAGCGAGTTAAGCAGCGTCGATTTATTAAGTTCTCTGAGCATTTGTTGATTTCCGATTTTGTTCATCATTAATCTCCGGTTCCAAGGATGTTTAAGAATGTTGTACAACTCACGAGACGGACTGATCTTCACCGCGCATAGACGGTAAAGACCAATTAATTTTACTTACGGAATAATTAATATAAACCAATTATTTACTATTTCAATTATAGGCGGGTTTATCTATACTGTCAACGGCGTGCAATAGCAGTGAAGCAGCAGGGGATAGCGGTTTGAAATTTTATTTAGTGTAAACCAAGAAATAATTAAAATCCTTATATATCAAGGAATTATCAACATATATAGTTGATGATTAACTCGCGTGTGAGAAATCTTATAGAATTATCGTTGACAAATATTAGTACGCTAAATATAATGAACTTAATTTATTGAAAGCGCTATCTTTTATCCATTTAATTAATTTATCCGGCGGACAAATTAATTAAATATCAAGTGAATAACCTATTGAGGAGGTGGTGAGTGATAAGTGAAGGGGCAGCGCATTCTCAACTGTGAACCAGAAATCGAAAGATTCAAGCGCAAGATTGGAAAGGAGGAGCGCTATGACATCATGGTTTAAACAGGGTGTCTTTCAACAAATCAGAAAGTATAAAATGCTGTTCTTCATGATACTTCCAGGCGTAATTTACCTGCTGATCAACAATTATTTACCAATGTTCGGCGTGGTTATTGCGTTTAAGGAAATGAACTTCGCAAAAGGCATCCTTGGAAGTGATTGGGTGGGGTTTAAAAATTTCGAATATCTCTTCAAGACAGACGATGCCTATATTATCACTCGCAACACCATCTTGTATAATATCGTATTTATTACTTTGAATTTGGTCATCGCGGTTACCCTGGCTATTTTATTGAATGAACTGAAGAATCGGGTGTTCTCCAGAGTGTACCAAAGCGTGGTGCTCCTTCCGTATTTGATCTCCTCGGTCATTGTCGGCTATCTGGTGTTCTCGCTGCTCAGTATGGAAAGCGGATTTATGAACAAAAGCATTCTGCCTTTGCTGGGCATAGAGGAGATTATGTGGTACAACGAGCCGAAGTATTGGCCGTTTATTCTGACACTCGTCAAAATATGGAACAGCGTCGGGTATTTGTGCATTATTTACTTCGCAGCCGTGGTGGGGATTGATCCAGAATACTATGAGGCTGCAACCATCGACGGGGCGAATAAAATGCAGCAGATTATCAATATTACGATACCTACTATTACGCCCATTATTATCATTATGACACTGCTGCAGATCGGCCGCATTTTTTATGCCGACTTTGGCTTGTTTTATCAAGTGCCGCTGGATTCCGGTGCGCTGCAACCTACGACGAATGTTCTAGACACGTATGTATATCGCGCATTACTCAAAAACGGCGATTTCGGAATGTCCTCAGCAGCAGGGCTATATCAGTCGGCCGTCGGGTTCGTCCTCATCATCCTGTCCAATTACGTGGTCAAAAAAATCAATCCGGACAACGCATTGTTTTAAAGGAGTGCAGGTCAATGAAACCAAACAAATTGGAGCAAGGGATCATTCACTTTATCTTCGTTGTCGTTTGCAGTCTATGTCTCATCCTTTTGTGCTTCTCATCTCGGCCTCTTTGACTGATGAAATGGCCATTATTCAAGAGGGCTACGCATTTATTCCCAAGGAATTCAGCCTGGAGAGCTACAAGTTTTTGTTCAGCGATCCATTGATGATCATCAATGCCTATTCAATTTCTATCATTGTGACGCTGATCGGAACGTTTGCCAGCTTGCTGATTATGGCGTTATTGGCGTACCCGCTCTCGCGTAAAATCATGCCGATGCGTAACTCGCTTTCCTTCTTCATTTTCTTCACGATGCTGTTCAACGGCGGATTGGTCCCCACTTACTTGCTCTATACCAACTTTTTTGACGTGAAAAACTCGCTGCTCGCGCTTATTGTGCCTGGTTTGCTGGTGAATGCCTTTTATGTCATCCTGCTGAGGACGTTCTTTCATGTATCTATCCCTTCAGCAATCATTGAATCGGCTTATATCGATGGAGCTGGAGAGTTCAGAATTTTCTGTCAAATGGTACTGCCTTTATCCATGCCTGTACTTGCGACAGTCGGCCTGTTCCAGATTATTAATTATTGGAATGACTGGTTTAACGGACTGATCTATATTACGGACAGTTCATACTACAGCATTCAGATCTTGCTGAACACCATTTTGCTGAACGCGCAATATTTGATCGATAATGTGCAGTACTCCACCGAGATGGAGAATGCAGGGACCATACCGACGCAAGGCGTACGACTGGCGATTGCGGTCATCGGTGTTTTTCCGATCCTCGCAGCGTATCCCTTTTTTCAAAAGTATTTTGTCAAGGGGCTTACCATTGGTGCGGTAAAAGGATAGCGATGGTTCGAAGAAATCATTAAGGGAGGATATGGCAATGAACAAGGGGCGGTATCGAGTAGGGTTGGCTTTGATTGTGATCTTGGTAATGATCGTATCAGGCTGCGGCGCCGGATCGAGTGGTACGAAATCTGCTGGCGGCAAACCGCGCACAGAGACTGACGGCAAATTGCCGCCATATGAGGTTTCGATTTTGTTCTATGGCACAAATCAGAAAGATTTGAAGCTGGTGGAAGACGAGATTAGCAAAATCACGAAAGAAAAAATAAATGCTACCGTCAAATTGAATCGAATCGAGCCGGCGGCATGGCAGCAGCAGCGAACGCTTATGTTGGCCGGGAATGAAAAGGTGGATTTGATCTTTACTGGTGAAAATGAGTTTATCACCCAGGTCGCGCAGCGGCAATTGCTGCCACTTGACGAGCTGTTAACGCAGCACGGGCAAGGCGTAATTGACGCCTTTGAACCGGATGTGCTTGCAGCAACCAAAATCAATGGCCAAACGTACGGCTTGCCCAGCATTCGCGATTTCGGGGCTTATCCTACGATCATGATGCGTACCGATTTGCTGGAAAAGTACAAATTGGATGTAAGCAACATTAAGACGCTGGAGGAGCTTGGCCCGATTTTCAAAACCATCAAAGAAAATGAGCCCAACCTTAACCTATTAGGCAAGTCCGGTTCCTCTATCGCTTACAGCGTCATTGTATCGACGGTCGATACGCTGGGAGATTCGCTTGGCGTACTGGCCAGTCTTGATGAACTGAAGGTTGTTAACCTGTATGAAACACCGGAGTATATCCAACTGTTGAAGACCATCCGTGAATGGTATGAAGCCGGATATATTCCAAAGGATATCGCAACGACGACACAGACGGGGCGGGATTACATTCAGGCTAATGTCGGTTTCGCAACGATGAACAAAGGCAAGCCGGGGGCAATGACCCAAACCTCGCAGCGAATCGGAGTTCCGTTGACCGAGGTGAAATTCTTCGAACCCAAAACCGATACGATGTCGATTACGAATGCGATGTTTGCGATCGCATCCAATTCAAAGGATCCAGAGCGGGCGATGATGGTGCTTAATTTGATGTATTCGGATGAACAGATCGTCAATCTGTTGAACTGGGGCGTTGAAGGTAAGCACTATGAGGTGAGACCCAACAATACGGTTGGTTTCCCTGAAGGCGTTGATGCCACGAGTAGCGGCTATAACTTGCGCCAAGGCTGGATGTTCGGCAATCAGCTATTGTCTCATCCGTGGGAAACCGATGAACCGACCCTCTGGGAGCAGATGGCGGAATTTAATAAAAATTCGAAGAAGTCTGCAGCATTAGGGTTCTCGTACAATCCTGACCCGGTAAAAACCGAAATTGCGGCGCTTAATAATGTGGTGAAGCAGTACGCCGTTGGTCTGGAATCCGGAACCGCGGACCTGGATGAAACGCTGCCTAAATTCATTGCTGCATTAAAATCGGCCGGCATTGATCGTGTTGTCGCCGAGAAGCAGAAGCAGTTGGATGAATGGGCCGCGAACAATAATAAATAAAGGTATTGCAAAGGCCAACCGGTCGCAGTGAACCCAACGTCACAGTGGATCTGGTGAAAGGGGGCTCGGGTGGTAGAACGTGCAGCAGATTAAAGACAGGGAATATAAATTGTAATTTATGGAGGGATACCAAGTATGACCATGAAAATATGTATCGGCGGGTTCTCGTTTTTCAATACCATGAACACAGGAAAGATGGATACGTTCGGATATTTGGAAACGTCCAGATATCGATATAACTTGAAAGAAGTGGACCTGTGGAACGGTACGTTTGCAGGATGCCGTGAAGATATTTTCCGGCTGCCGGAAGAGGATTATATCCGCAAACTGCGGGAAGCGCTGGACGAGAAAGAGATGAAAGTCATTAACATTGCAGTCGACGGTGCTCACTTCTGGGATGAAGATCCGGATAAGCGCAAGATGCTGTACAATAATGCGCTCGCCTATTTGCAAGTGGCTAAGACACTCGGCGCGCAATCGCTTCGTGTCGATGCGGGAGACAAGAACTCGTCAACCGACAGTGAGGAGCAGTTTGAATACATTGTCACGCAGTTTCAAGATTATGCCAAGAAAGCGGCCGATCTCGGGCTTATTGTCGGACCTGAAAACCATATGGGAGCATCAAAAAGTCCGTATTTCCTGAAAAGGGTGGCGGAAGCGGTAGATCAGCCGAACTTTGGACTGCTGATTCATATGGGGCGCTGGTCTGAAGGGGAAGATGAGGGGGAACGGCTGCTTGCGCCATGGACGTATCATACCCATTTTGACGGACGCACGGTGGGGACGGCTCAAGGTTTGGAGCTTGTCCAAACGCTGCAGGATGCCGGTTATAGCGGCTATTGGGGCATTGAATACAATGCGCCTGAGAATCAGTACGCCGAGATGGAATGGGCGATTGCTTCCGCTAAACGCACACTATATGCTGCGAAAAACAAAAAATCTTAATTGGAGAGGGGTAGGGGAAACATGGGTAGAAAAGTGAGAATTGGTGTGATTGGTGCAGGGTTGATCGGTAAGGCGCACATGAGGAACTATGCACAAATTCCGGACGCGGAGATCGTCGCGATCTGTGATATCAATCAGCAGGAAGCGCGGCTGGTCGCAGAGCAATACAACATTCCCGACGTATATTCCGATTATACAGAGCTGCTGTCCCGGGATGATATCGAGGCCGTAGATGTCTGTCTCCATAACAATTTGCATGCGCCGATCACGCTTGCCGCACTGCGGGCAGGTAAGGATGTCTATTGTGAGAAACCGATTGCCGGTACCTATCATGATGGCAAGGTCATGGTGGATGCCGCCAAGGAAACGGGCCGGAAACTTCACATCCAATTGGGCACATTGTATCGCAAAGAGACGAAGGCAGCCAAAGCACTCATCGACGAAGGGATGCTCGGCAAGCTTTATCACGCCAGAGCAACCGGGCATCGTCGGAGAGGGCGTCCGTTCATCGACGGCTACGGGACCCCGGCTTTTCTGAACAAACAAATTGCCGCCGGCGGCGCCTTGATTGATATGGGGGTATATCACATTGCCCAGATGGTTTATCTGATGGATGTACCCAAAGTACAGCGAATTTCCGGCAGAGGTTACCGTGAGATGGAAGTAGATATCCGGCGCGCCGAGCAGGCGACGTTCGATGTGGAAGAGCTGGGGCTCGGCTTCGTGAAATTCGAAGGCGGCGCAACGCTGGATGTGTGCGAAGCGTGGAGCATTCATCTGGGCAGCATCGAAGGATGCAGCGTCGTCGGCACCAAAGGCGGAATCCGCATGCCCGCCTACTCTGACCAAGCCGTGCTTGCGCCATTCAGTTACCATACAACGGTGTGTGATATGGATCTGAACTGCACAGTAAACCTCGATGAAATGGACGGTCGCTGGGGTCATCTGAAGGAAAACTATGATGCCTATCAGTCTTCCCAGCATCATTGGGTTGCAGCGCTGCAAGGCAGAGTGGAACTGCTGCCGACTGCAGAGATTGCCCTGCAGACTATGCTGATCAGCGAAGGAATCTATCTGTCTGATCGCTTGGACACCGAAGTGAGTTTTGATGAGATCGTCGCTCACTCCCAGTCGACCGCCATTCCGATCTAGGCAATGGTCTTGAGAAGAAGCAATGAATAACGAGGAGGGGGTTTGCTTCACATGACAACTCCTGCAGCCAAACCAAGCGGCAAACCATTAGCAGTCCTGAAGCGATTCAACTTTTTTCTGTACGGTACGATAGCTATCTTAACGTCCTTCTTCCCGCTCTATTTTCAGGAAATCGGACTGAGCAAAATCGAAATTGGGATGATCATGGCCGGCGGTCCGTTTATCTCGATCTTTGCTAATCCGTTCTGGGGATACTGGAGTGATCGACTGCAGAATGTGAAGAAAATTCTTGTTTTCCTATTAATAGGAAATCTAATTATGACCGTGATTGTTTTTCAGATCAGGGAATATGCGATTATCTTTCTTCTGATGATGGTCTTTTTCTTCTTTAACAGCCCGACGTTCTCGCAGAGCAACAGCTTGATTCTGAATGCGATTGAAGGGACCAAATATAAGTTCGGCGCTTTCCGCCTCTGGGGATCGCTGGGCTGGGCGATTATTGCAGTTGCTGCAGGGCCGGTCATCAGCCGAACAGGCATTTTAAATCTGTGGGTGCTGTATGGCATTCTGATGGCGGTTACCTTGCTCTTTACGATCGGCTTGCCAAGAGGGAATATCAAGACCGTTAGTCCGAAGGGAGAGCGACAAAGTTATTGGAAGGTGATGTTCACCAGCAAAGTTTTCTTTATCTTTGTCGTACTGGGCGTGCTGATATCGGTGCCGAACTCGATCAATCAGACATTTGTCTCCTTATATATTACCAACTTGGGAGGCTCCAAAGAATTAATCGGCTGGTCGGTATTTCTATCAGCGATCTTCGAGATTCCGGTATTCCTGCTGTTTGACCGCTACTTGAAGAAATCGACCAAAGTGATGTTCGCATGTCTTGTTGTCATCAGTGTGCTGTTCACGCTGCGCTGGCTGCTGATGTCGATCGTCACCGGACCGGTGCAAATCGTCTTTATTCAAATTTTGCACTGCATCACTTTCGGCGGCTACTATTATGTAGGGACCAGCTTATCCGCCCACCTGATACCCGAGCAGTACCGAGCCACAGGACAGGCGATTTACGCGCTCACCTGGGGTGGCATTTCTGGTATTATTGCCGGACTGTTCGGCGGCTGGATGTTCGAATCGCTTGGACCGCGCATGATGTATGAAATTGGCGCCATGATCTCCATCGCCGGCGTAGTAGGATTCCTGGTGATGTGGTTATGGCTAAGAAACACGGACAAAACAAGCCGGAGCGATGCTGAAGCCCCAGAAGCCGGTTCCAAAGCAACATCTGCATCTTCCTAATCTCCGCGCGCGAAAATTAGGAATCAAGAGAAATAGCGGTGGGGAAGAGACTCCCACACCGCTATTTGTTATGCAGCCATGATTTATTTCGTTCTTCCGTATTGCTTGCCGTAAGCGACGGCGCGTTTGTATAAACTTTGATCTTTTAAATATTTGAGCGGATAGAATTGCGGACGGGTGTTGACCTCAAGAATCCATGGTCTGCCCTTGGAATCAATGGCCACATCCAAGCCGAGTTCCTTGAAACCTTTGTAATGACGGTCGAAGTTGTGTCCGGTGGCAACCCCCAATTCCTTCAATTCCGATTCCATCTGCTGGATGAAAGAGCGTCGAAGCCTGCTCTAGCCATGGTCCTATTAAATGTGCCGATGGTGCCGCCTTGATTATAGTTCGTAGCTACTTTGCTCGGATTGCCGATTTTGGTGAACAACACCGTGCTGACCCAATTTCCTTGCGTAGTCTTCTGCACCATCACCCGGGTGTCGAACGGTTTGCCGTTGCTTTTGGCTAAGCGGATTCCTTTTTGAAGCAGGTAAGGACGGGAACCCGCATGTCGGTTTAATTCTCGGAACAACTGATCGGTATTCTCGTAGGTGGTTTTCTTTGTATTCAACTGTTTTTGATAACCTTGGTCTGTTTTGCGAATACGAATAATGTTGTTACCGCCAGATCCGCCCGTCGGTTTGAAATAGACATTCGCGTAATCAGATAGCATGGATTTTAGGTTTTTCTTACTGAATGGTAGGGTCGCCGGTATATATTTCCGGAAGTAAGCTTCTTCCATGAGCCACTGGGTTTTCTTCCATTTGCTTTTAATAGAGCTGCTTTTGTATTTCATAGCAGAAAGGCTCACCTCTTCTTTTTTTGACAGCATATGCCGAAAAAGTAGACGGAGCCTCCACGATGGCCTTAAATGAAATTATTTGTTTGAAAACAATTTTTTATCGAAGAACAATATGATGATAAATAACACCGCAGCGATAAGCAGAATCGAAGCTGGAATGATAAAGCCTAGCAAGGTTGCTGTATTCTGCATTTGATAATAGAGCAGCATGCCGATTGGCATCAGTCCGCCACCGATCATGCTGGTCAAGAAGTGAAGGGAAGCCGTCTTCTTCATACTGAGCTTCTCTCTAAATACATAGTAGAACATACCGTAGGCGAACAAGGTCAGCCAGCCGACTACCAGAATATGGGCGTGTCCGGCTACCATGCTGTAACTGCTTCTGCCTGCCATGTCAGCTCCGATGAGAGCGCCCATTAGCATATATATAGCTGCGATACGCATCAGCCATTTACCGTAATTCAACATGTTTGAATCCCCCCTGTACATGAATCCACTTCAATATACAGGAGATATATGAACGGAGCATGAACAAACTTTGTACAGCAATTGAACAGGCGGATACCATTTACTATAATCAAGGTTGAGCCATATTAAGGAGTGAATGTGTTATGCGAAGTCCGCTCATTGCCTACTGCCTGTCGAAAAAAGCCGCTACCGAGGATTATCCTTTCGGACCCGAACCACTTGTGATGAAGGTAGCGAACAAGATGTTCGCGTTATTAGTGATAGCTAACGGAGAGGTCAGTCATATTTCCCTCAAATGCGATCCATTGATCGCAGAGAATTTGCGTGAGCAGCATGACGCGGTGCAGCCCGGGTATCACTTGAACAAAAAACATTGGAACACCGTGACGATCGATGGTTCATTAACCGAATCCGATTTGCACGATATGATTGATCATTCATACGATCTGGTCGTGAAGAGTCTGCCGAAAGCGAAGCAGTTGGCGATCAGCCAACGGTTAGTGTAGCCTAGGAGATTTACAAAGGCCTCATGCCAAGCGTGCCCACTCTATGAATCTATTCGGGTCTATCATTTCATAATATAGTTAAGCATTGAATTCTATCCGCGAAGAAGGTTAACTGACATGGGATTATGGGTACGTGAACGTGGTTTTTACAAACGCTTTTTCTGGTTGACACTTATAATCGGGATGCAGAACCTGATATCGGTCGGCGTGAATTTATCGGATAATGTGATGCTGGGAGGGTACAGTGAATCCGCGCTCTCGGGTGTAGCGCTGGCGACGCAAATCCAGTTCTTGCTGCATATGCTCGTCATGGGTGTGTGCGAGGGGCTCGTCATTATGTCGTCCAGATTCTGGGGAGCCAAGGACATGGATTCCATCAAAAAATCAGCCAGCATCGGCATGCGTCTCACCATTGCGCTTAGTTTGGTGATGTGGGCGGTTATTTTCTTTCTTCCGCACGAAGTGCTGTCCATCTTTACGAAGGATGCGAACGTGATCGCGGCCGGGGCTGAATACTTGAGCATCATCTGCTTCTCCTACGTGTTCTTTGCGATTACCAGTTCTCTGCTGGCCACCCTGCGAAGTGTCGAGACGGTCAAAATCGGCTTTGTTGTCTCGCTGTCCACGCTTATCATTAATATTATTCTGAATTATATTCTCATATACGGCTACTTGGGATTCCCGGAGCTCGGCGTGGCGGGCTCGGCGATTGCAACGCTGACGGCAAGAGTCATCGAATGCGTAATCGTCATACTGTACATCAAGCGGTTTGATCGGAAAATCATGTTGAAGCTGCAGGACTTCCTGCAGTTTGATGCTGCACTCTTCAAGCAGTACATCCGCGTCGCTCGCCGATTCTAATGTCCAATGCGATATGGGGGCTGGCGATGGGCGCCCAGACGGCGATCCTCGGGCATATGGGTGAATCCGCGATTGCCGCCAATAGCATCGCCAATACGATCTTTCAGATGGTGACGGTTATCGTGTATGCATCAGCCAGTGCAACCGCCGTCATTATAGGTAAGACCATTGGCGAGGGACGGATGGGTACGATCAAAACTTATGCCAAGACATTGCAGCTCCTGTATGTGCTGTTAGGCCTGGTTACGGGTGCGGTGTTGTTCTTCATCAAGGACTACGTCCTTGGACTGTACGCGATTTCCAGTGAGGCCAAGACTCTTGCGCTTCATTTCATGACCGTCCTGTCGATTACCGTTGTAGGTACGGCTTATCAGATGCCGGCGTTGACGGGCATCGTGCGCAGTGGGGGCGACACCCGATTCGTTCTATATAATGACCTGATCTTCATGTGGCTTATCGTACTGCCCTCTTCGGCCTTATGCGCTTTCGTGTTTGATCTGTCGCCTCTTACGGTGTTCATCTGCCTGAAATCGGATCAGATTCTGAAGTGCTTTGTGGCCATCGTGAAAGTGAATCGCTTCCGCTGGATTCGAGCGTTTGCTTCATAGGGATATAACATAATCAGGGGCTGTTGTCGGCACGGTGTCAATCACCCACCGAGAACAGCCCCTGTTCCGGCTTTATATGGAAGGCAACCATTCAAATCCGCTCAATGAGACTGATGTTTGCTCTGCTTCATCTAGAATCAGATAAGTCGCTTGATAACTGCTTTGCGCTGCGCAGAGCTTGCCGCCGTTATGATTCTACGCCTGTTGCAGGTGTCAGAAATGTTGGATTAGACAAGGTATATATTTTACGAGGTTGTTCCCTGAGAGAACGGATTCTCTCAGGGAACAGTTTTTTTAAATACAAGTAATTATATAGGAAATTACGTATTTTGTTGTTCGAGGATGATCGATCTGATACTAAAATGTTGACAATTTCCGAACATTATGGACTGAAATCAATCCTATTGTTCTGTGATATCTGCAGTTATCCCCCAAAATTTTGCTAAAAAACACATTAAACTACATAAAACGCTAAATTTTTTACTTTGACATATGCTCACGGATACCATACGATATGAGTATAAAAATAGTGTTTTTTATAGGAGGATAGGGTCAGGAAATGAAAAAGACATGGTCAATTCTATTAACACTCGCATTATCCGTAGGGCTGCTAGCAGGTTGCGGTGGCAACAATGATTCTACTGACAATGGTACAGCAACTGGCGGTACGGACGGATCTCAAGATAAGAAGAAACGCATTGCACTCGTACTCCCCGAGAAGATAGGTGTGAATCCATTTTTTGCTTTGATGGATGAAGGCATTCAAAGGGCGGCTAACGATTTTGACGTTGAAGTGAAGACGATTGAATCTACCGATCCAGCTTCGATTGAACAGAATTTGCGTACAGCGGTTGCCGAGAAGTATGATTTGATCATTACCTCGACTTTCCAGATGGAGGATGCACTCAGGAAGATCGCTCCGGAGAACCCGGATGTGCCATTCGCCATCATTGATACAGTAGTAGAACTGCCGAATGTCCGCAGTGTCGTGTTCCGTGAGCATGAAGCAGCTTATCTGCTGGGTGCGGCTGCAGGATTGGCAACACAAACCGACAAAGTAGGTAACGTCGTAGCTGACGATATTCCGATCATGCATAAATACATGACTGGTTTTGCTGAAGGTGCCAAATCGGTCAATCCTGACGTAGAAATCTTAGTCAACTTCGTAGGTGGATTTACAGATCCAGCCAAAGCAAAAGAGCTTGCGATTCTGCAAAACTCTAAAGGTGCTGACTTTGTAGCCGGTTTATCCGCAGTAGGTGACTTGGGGATCTTTGAAGCCGCGAAGGAGAACGGATTCTATTCTTCCGGACAAGACACGGACAACACCGGCATCGATCCTGATCACGTCGTTCTGGCCCAATTGAAAGGTGCGGACGCTGTCGTATACGAAACGGTAAAAGACTTCTCAGAGAACAACTACACATTCGATATTCGTGACTACGGCCTGAAGGAAGGCGGCGTGGGTCTCACTTATGTAACGCATGAGAGCGAGACGCCGCTGAATCCGTTCATTGGACAAGAGATCGTGGATCAGCTCAAGGTGATTTCCGAAGATATTATATCTGGCAAGATTAAGGTAACCAACGCTTTGGAACAGAATTAGTTCTCACTTGAGACCGGCTGCACATAGGCAGTCGGTCTTTCATTCAGAAGGGAAAGGAAGGCATGACGGTAATGCTACTCCAGATGGACAGTATCACGAAGAAATATGGCGAATTCAGCGCAAACCGCAGCATTGATTTTTCGCTTGCGGCCGGTGAAGTTCATGCGATTGTCGGAGAGAACGGAGCAGGCAAAACAACGTTGATGCGGATTTTGTACGGCATGGAGCAGCCTACATCCGGTACGATTCGGATCAATGGCAAGGAAGTATCGTTTGCGAGTCCGCTGGATGCAATTCGAGGCGGAATCGGGATGGTGCATCAGCATTTCATGCTCTTTCCTTCCTTTACCATCGCTGAGAATATCGTCATTGGCAACGAACCGGGCACGGGTGCAGCGTTCAATCGCAGGGAGGCTATTAAGACAGTAGAGGGACTGTGTGCCCAGTACGGAATGAAGGTCGACCCAAATGCCGTCGTAAGCAGCAGCGCACCTGGCGTTCAACAGCGGGTCGAGATCTTGAAAGTGCTCTATCAGGGCGCAGAAATCATCATTCTCGATGAACCGACCGGCGTGCTTACCCCAATTGAGGTTCAAGAGCTGCTCCAAGCGATAAAACAGCTCTCCAAGCAAGGTAAGAGCTTTATCCTGATCAGCCATAAACTGAGCGAGGTGCTGGATGTTGCGGATCGGATCACCGTTCTTCGGGACGGGGCCGTGACCGGTGTTGTCAATAAGCAAGAGACCGATGCACATCAATTGTCCCGGCTTATGGTCGGACGTGAACTCGCCGAGTTGGATCGCGTTCCGATTACGCCGGGCGAGAAGGTGCTGGAAGTATCGGATGTGACCATTAACGGCACTAAAGGCAAGCCAGTACTAGATGCCGTTAGTCTGGACGTGCGGGCAGGCGAGATCGTAGGCATTGCCGGTATTTCCGGTAACGGACAATCCGAATTGCTTCAGGTGATTTCGGGACTGGCTCAGGCGGACAGTGGCCGTCTCGCCGTTGCAGGCAAAGATGTCACGGGCATGTCAACAAAGGAGATTCGGGAGCAAGGTCTGGCTCATATTCCCGAGGATCGCTATGTATGGGGAGCTAACCGGACGGCAACCGTGATGGATACGGGTCTTATGGGTCACCAACGCCGATTGCAGCAGAACGGATTCTTGAAACTCAAGGATATTCGTAAGGTTGTATCGGGCTGGGTACAGAAGTTCTCGATCAAGACGGGGTCGCTGGAGACCAGCACGCAATATCTGTCCGGCGGTAATCTGCAGAAGCTGATCGTGGCCCGGGAGCTTGAGCAGGGAACGCCGTTTCTGATTGCGGCTGAACCGACGCGCGGTGTCGATATCGGTGCGATGGAGACGATTCACGGTGAATTGCTGAAACGGCGCGAATCGGGAACAGGTATTTTGCTGGTCTCATCTGAATTAACGGAAATATTAAAATTATCCGATCGGGTTCTTGTCATGTATGAAGGACGAATCGTTGGGGAGTTGCCAGCGAAGGAAGCGACAGAGGAACGCGTAGGACTGCTGATGGCGGGAGGAGCTTAATTCATGAACAGATGGACCAAACTAACGCTTCCGCTCTTGCAGCCGATTGCGGCGATTATTGTCGCTTGCTGGCCGGAGCGATTGCGATCGTTATTGCAGGCGGGGACATCCTGCAGACCTATGCTGAGATGTGGAAGGGCGCATTCGGTGGCATGTATTTCTTCACGAATACGCTTGCCCGCGCCACGCCGATTATTCTGATTGGTCTTGGTGCGGCACTCGCATTCCGTGCCGGTTTCTTCAATCTGGGTGCAGAGGGCCAAATGGTATTCGGTGCATTATCCGCTGCTTTGGTCGGGTTGTACATGCCGGGACCTGGCTGGCTGGTCTGCATTGTAGCCATCCTGGCCGGTATCATTGCTGGCGGATTATGGTCTGTGATGGCAGGCTACTTCGATTCGAGATTCGGGGTTAACCTGCTGATCTCTACACTCCTGCTCAATTATGTGGCTGTATTATTCGCAGGCTATCTCGTGGCTTATCCCCTTAAGGATCGCTCGGGCTCGGCGGCGATGGCACAGTCCGAAATGCTGGATAACAGCGTATGGCTGCCCAAGCTAATTGCAGGTATGCCGCTTCATATAGGTTTTGTTCTGGCTGTGTTGGCCGCCCTGATTATATTTATTCTCTTGAAGCGTTCGGTTGTTGGTTATGAGGTCCGGATGCTCGGAGGTAATCCGTTGTTCGCGCTGTTCGGCGGCGTGAAGCGCGGGCCGATGATGATTGGGGCCATGTTCGCTAGCGGAGGATTGGCTGGCCTTGGTGGTGCGGTCGAGATTCTGGGCAGCCAATATCGTTATATTGACGGGGCGCTGTCGAATGCAGATTATGCGTGGACAGGCATCATGGCCGCGCTTCTTGCCGGCTCACATCCCATCGGTACATTAATGGCGGCAATCTTCCTGGCCGCATTGCAGACAGGCGGCATGGGCGTGGAGCGCAACACCGAAGTCCCGCTGGAAGTGGGAGCTATTATTCAGGCTGTGTTGATTCTGTTCATTTCCGCCCGCTTCACCTACAGCTTCCTAAAGCGCAGAAAGGGGACCAAAACCGATGGAACAGCTGTTTGATCTTGCGTTAATCAATACGGCCCTCCGCGTAGTCACTCCGATATTGCTGGCGGCCCTCGGAGGAGCGCTCTGCGCACGCGTCGGTTTGTTCAACGTTGGTCTGGAAGGCTTCATGCTGCTCGGGGCGTTTTCCGCTGTGGTGGGCAATTTCTATTTTGGCAACGTGATTTATGCTATTTTGTTCGCTATCGTTATCGTGTCGATATTTTCCTTCATCTTTGCTTATCTTAGTATTAACCTGCAAGCGAACGTCATCGTCGTTGGTATCGCAATGAACGCTTTGGCTGCAGGTTTGACGACATTCAGTCTGCGGGCTATCTTTGACGTCAAAGGTGCGTTCTATGACAATACGATGGTTGGCTTGCCCAAATGGAACATTCCGATTATTGAGAACATTCCGGTTCTCGGACCGATTTTAGCTGGTTTGACGCCGCTCGTGTACTTGTCGTTTTTGATCGCCGGTCTGATGTGGTATTATTTCTATCGCACGAAGAATGGTTTCCGTTTCCTGGCTGCAGGCGAGAATCCATTAGCAGCCAAAAGTGTAGGGATACGCGTACGCCGTTATCAATATGGGGCGGTGCTGGCAAGCGGCGTGCTGTGCGCGCTTGCAGGCGCGCAGTTATCGCTGGGTCAAGTGACGATGTTTACGGAAGGCATGACCGCCGGACGCGGTTTCATTGCGCTGGTTGCTACGATGCTGGGACAATCGGGTCCACTTGGGGTTGCCGCGGCAAGTTTGCTCTTCGGGTTCATGGATGCGCTTAGCATCCGGTTCCAGGGCCTGGCCTTGCCGACGCATTTCACGCAGATGCTGCCTTATGTTGTGACCATTCTGGCCATGTTCTTCTTCAAAGATAAAACCTTTCAGAAGGATGCGCTGAAGCAAGGCTCAAGCTCCAGATAATAGGCGCCTATGCCGCGCCACTGGCTTCATGTGCATGTGAACACCATGACGTTAGGCGACAGGTGATAATCAAGCGTAGAGGAGATGAGTGATCAGATGCATAATAAAGCGGAACGATTGAAGAAAATGAAGCCGGTGTCTGCCGGCAATCTGACCGATGAGCAGCGTGCGAAACTGCCGCCGGGGCAGACGTTGACCGAGAAGTTTCCGATCTTGCATGAAGGGGAAGTCCCTCAATACGACATGTCGCAGTGGACGCTGCGCGTGTTCGGTGAGGTGGAAGAGGAGCAGACCTTTACCTATGATGCGTTAATGGAGATGCCGACCGTAACCGTGAATGCGGATATTCACTGCGTTACGCGCTGGTCCAAATTCGATACGGTCTGGGAAGGCATTTTGTTCCGGGATTTCCTCAAAGGTTTGAAGGTGAAGCCCGAAGCGAAATATGTGATGTTCCACGCCGATCCGGACTATGACACGAATGTACCGATTGAAGATTTGTTGAAGGATGACGTCCTGCTGGCATATCGTTTCAATGGAGAGCCGCTGACGGAGAAGCATGGCTGGCCGCTGCGCACGGTGGTTCCGCATCGTTACTTCTGGAAGAGCGCCAAATGGCTGCGTGGCATTGAATTTATGACGGAAGACCGACATGGCTTCTGGGAGCGTAATGGGTTCCATAACGAAGCGGATCCGTTCAAGGAACAGCGGTTTAGCGGTGAAGCGTTTGATATACCGGAAGACGAATGGACACGTAAGGAGTTTGATTGAAATGTTGATGCCTATTTTGCAAGTAAACTCAGAAGATATACCCGAGTTTGTTATCGTGTGCGGTGACCCGAAGCGGGCGGAAGTGATTTCTCGCAAGCTGGAGGGTGCACGGGAGCTCGCATTCAGCCGGGAGTATCGCACGTTTGTTGGAACGTATGAAGGCGTGGAGATGGCTGTAACGAGTCACGGCGTAGGTTGCCCCGGCGCTGCGGTCTGCTTCGAGGAACTGATTCGCGCTGGTGCGAAGACGTTGATTCGGGTAGGTACCGCCGGTTCTTACCACGCGGATATTCCCGCGGGCAGCCTCGTGGTTAGCACGTCCGCCATTCGGACGGACGGGTTAACGAAGCAGCTCGTGCCGGAAGGTTTCCCCGCTGTGGCTGATAGTGAAGTAGCCGAAGCATTGTACGCTTCCGCGTTATCGATGGGAGAAGGCGTCGTTCGTAAGGGAATGACGGTGACGCTGGATGTGTTCTTCAACGGCGTGGAAGAAGTGCCGCATGCGAAGTATAAGGTGCGGGCGCGCTCGGGGTGGAGATGGAAATCTCGGCACTGTACGTGGTTGCCGCGATTCGCGGCGTACGCGCAGGTGCGATTCTGGCGACGGACGGCTTCGCAGATGCGGACCTGGCGGCTGAGTACGATCCGAATACGAACGTCGTCTCGGACGCAGTGGAACGCGAAATCAATGCGGCCTTGAAAGCGATGGCAAGCTTGGCGAAGTAAGGTTAAAGTGAAAAAACCGGAAGTGCCTGTAATACAGGAACTTCCGGTTTTTTTTGTTGGGCGCAGCTTGGCGCCGAAATCGGCACGCGCAGCTCGAGCAAGTCCCTGAGAGGGACTTGTGTCGCTGAAAACGGCACGTGCAGCTCGAGCAAGTCCTCGAGAGGGACTTATGCCGCCAAAAACGGCGCGCGGAGCCCGAGCAAGTCCCTGAGAGGGACTTGTGTCGCCGAAAACGGCGCTCGCAGCTCGAGCAAGTCCTGAGAGGGACTTGTAGCGCCCAAAGTGGCGCCCCCTACTCTTTTGATGGCTGAACAATGAAGAAAGGTAGTTTACGGGCGCCAACGGAGCGAGCATAGGTAAATAGCTGCCCTTTATGGTGGATTTCATGGTCTATCATATTACTAAGCCATACTTTGCCTGGGGCAATAAAGCCATTAAAATCCAGTGGCTGCTCCAAATGCTTGTCGGACAGCTCGGCGAATACGGCCGTTCCGGATTCCGTAGATTGCTTCACAAGTTCCTTCAGGTCATCGATCGTTTCGTACGAACTGCCAAGGGCTGGCGGTGTAAAAGCTCCCTTCGTAATCGAGCGCAGAAACATATCCGATGAGGTTGCGATATGAACAACGAGCGCTCCTAACGAATAGGCGTCCGGCCAAGGTTTATAATCAAGCCGCCCGGGATCGAGCTCCTCCAGCAACTGTTGAACGACCCCACGATGCTGCAACCAACGATGGGATTGCTGCCCTGCTTCACTCATGATTTCTCCTCCTTTAATTCATGACCATCAAATGATAAGGTACACTTGAATCAATTCTGATAAGAACATGGAAATCCTGCCGGTACACGTAATTTTCAACGATCAGAAAAAAAATTTCAAGAAATCCATCAGTTTGGTTTCCTCAAACGTTATATAAACAAGAAAGACAAAACGACAGTGAGATGTGAGCGAGGTTGGCTATGGAAGTATGGGATCTTTATGAGAATCTGAAGGAAGATCTTCACCGCTATGCCAGATCGATAGCAAAGCAGACTTACGATGCGGACGATCTGGTGCAGGATGCATTCATGAAGGCAATGAAGGAACCTAACCTGGCAGAACTGCCGGTTCATAAGCAGAAGGCCTGGTTTTTCAGAGTGATCAAAAATCGCATGATCGATATAAGCCGACGTGACAAAAGGCTCGTATCGTGGGAGGAAGATCTGGAAGATGGCCTATTCCTTAGTCCCAGCCAACCCTTGGAGATGGCGGAATGGCTCGGGAGGCTGCCGCAGTCTCTAAGCGATATTGTGTTCAAGCGTTACTGGCTGGGCATGTCCAGCCAAGAGATTGGCGAACAGTTGGGCATGCCGGCAGCTACCGTCCGGTATAAATTGCAGTCCGCGATGAAGAAATTAAGAACCTTATGGGAGGAAGATATGATATGAGCAGAGTCATTGGAAATGTAGGCATGTTGGATTTGACGGAAGCAACGGAGGAACGTCTGAGAACGATTGAGCGGATCGGGAATATAGGCGTGGTTGTGTATCGAGCCGACACGGCGCATCTGCTGCCACTACTCCAGAATGCAGGCAATATCGGAACGACGATGGAAATTCCGGAGGGTTATCAATTTTACAACGGTACTTTGAACTTAAACGAGGCATATCTTACACAGCTCGAACAGCCGCAGCATATATATGTCAACGGTTCTGTGGTCATTGATAAGAGCGTAACACAGGAAACTTATAAGAATCATCAACTGAACCTGAAAGTGAATGGCGATGTCTATGCACCTGAGCATATCGCAGGTCTCGTGACGGCTTCACTCCTGCAATCGGGAGGATCGAATGGTCAGGTGCATGCGTATCGTTCCGAACCGCGTTTTGATACAGGCAAAGTCTTGTTGACCAACGCGTACCTGAACGCCATCAAAGAGCCGCTGAACCTCGTATTAAACGGCGTTCTGCAGCTTGAGAAAGATCTCGATATGGAGCTGTTCACAGCTCGGATCGAGGGCATTCGATTGAACGGCAAGGTTATTATTCAAGAAGAACAATCGGCGTACCTGAACGAGAAGCTGAAGACATTGAATGGTGTGATTGAAGTTATCCCAGCCGGATTTGATCATGTAACCAAAGTGCTCAAGCTGAACGGACGTCACATTCGCAGATTTCAAGCACAGCGCTTTTACACCAAGAAGCCGATCCTGATTGATGCTGATGTGACTCGCGAAGCTTTCAGTCAGGCCGTATCGGAGATCCGTTCCACCTCGTTTGTCGTGTGCAGCGAGGAGATTGAGGATTTGGTATGGGAACGCTGTCTGAATCTGAACACGGAAGTCGTTAGTTACGACCAGCAGTATGTATACATTGGCGGTGAAGAGACTTGGGGGGAAGATCAGTTATTGGCGATGGGGCCTCAGACAAACTTCATAGTGGAAGGAACCTGGAAGCTGGAAGACGATGTTACGGAGGAAACGCTCAAGCGAACGTTGAAGACGATCGATCTCTTCGGTGAGATCATCGTAGGGGAAAAAAGAATTAAAGGCATTTTATACCCTTACCTTAGAGTGAACAATGGCAGTATGATAGTGAAGGGGACGGAAGAGCAGCTTGCGGGTATTGGAAATGTCGGAATGTTATCGTTATAAAAGAAAAGAGGAATCAAACCATGAATCTAAACAATGAAGATATTGCCAAACTGCATGTTCTCGAACTCCACCGGGAAATGGAACGATGCAAGACGGCAACGAAATTACGCTCAGAGCATAACGCAGCAACACAAACAAAACCAGCTGTCGGCAAACTACGCAGACAATGGAAGTCGGTTCTTGACACCATCGCCATGATGGGCAGAAGAATGCTCTAATCTTGGTCACGTTGACCAGGAGAGCACATAACATTATTCATTCTCAAATCGCCGATGCGAACAAGCATCGGCGATTTTTATGCGCGGGGATGTTTGCTCTATTCTGATAGGATGGAATAAACGAGCATGGTGGCTTCTATAATCGGATGTGCTTAATGGATGTTGAATAATCCACGGTAATGATACGAGATTGCAATCATATATTGACATCAAAAAATGGAACATGTTTAAATAGAAGGAGTGTTAGCACTCTGACTAACAGAGTGCTAAAAGAAATTTCGTTCAGATCGGAAGGGAGATTAATTCATGGCGAAACAACAGTTTAAAGCGGAATCCAAGCGGCTGCTCGAGATGATGATCAACTCCATCTATACGCAGCGTGAAATTTTCTTGAGAGAGCTGATTTCGAATGCAAGCGACGCAATTGACAAAATCTACTACAAAGCGCTGACAGACGATAATCTTGTATTTAACAAGGAAGACTATTTCGTGAAGATTACCGCGGATAAAGAGAGCCGCACGCTCACGATTACCGATACAGGCATCGGGATGACGCAAGAGGATCTGGAGAACAATCTCGGCGTTATTGCCAAGAGCGGATCCTTGGCCTTCAAAAGCGAGAACGAAGCGAAGGATGGCCATAACATCATTGGCCAGTTCGGCGTAGGCTTTTACTCTGCCTTCATGGTTGCAGATGTCGTTACGGTCACAAGCCGGGCCCTCGGCAGCGACGAAGCATTCAAGTGGGAGTCCGAAGGTGCGGACGGATATTCCATTACTTCTGCCGATAAGGACTCGATCGGTACCGAAATCGTACTGAAGATTAAAGAAAATACCGAAGACGATCAGTATGACGAGTATTTGGAAGAATATCGCTTGAAAGCGATCGTGAAGAAGTATTCGGACTTTATTCGTTATCCGATTAAGATGGACGTTAAGACTCAGCGTCCGAAGGAAGATGCCGAGAATGAGTTCGAGGAAGTCCAAGAAGAGCAAACCATCAACAGCATGGTGCCGATCTGGCGCAAAAATAAAGGCGAGTTGACGGACGCCGACTACGAGAACTTCTACAACGAGAAGCGTTACGGTTTTGACAAGCCGCTCAAGCATGTCCACGTTAAAGCAGACGGAGCGGTTGTATACAACGCCATCCTGTTCATTCCAGAGAACACGCCGTTCGATTATTACAGCAAGGAATATGAGAAAGGTCTCGAACTGTACTCTAACGGTGTTCTAATCATGGATAAATGTGGTGATCTGCTGCCGGATTACTTCAGCTTTGTCAAGGGCATGGTTGATTCCGAGGATCTGTCGCTGAACATCTCCCGCGAGATGCTGCAGCATGACCGCCAGTTGACGCTGATCGCCAAGAACATCAAGAACAAAGTGAAAAGCGCGCTGCAGAGCATGCTGAAAGACGAGAGAGACAACTATGAGAAATTCTTCGAATCTTTTGGCAGAGGCCTGAAATTCGGCGTCTACAACGATTACGGCATGAACAAGGAAGATCTGCAGGAATTGCTTCTGTTCACCTCTTCCAAGGAGAAAAAGCTCGTCTCCCTGGATGAATACGTATCCAGAATGCCGGAAGACCAGAAGTACATCTACTATGCTTCAGGAGATTCCATCGATCGGATCGAGAAGCTGCCACAGACTGAAATGGTACTGGACAAAGGTTATGAAATTCTGTACTTTACCGATGACGTGGATGAGTTCGCGATCAAGATGCTGACGAAATACAAGGAGAAAGAATTTAAATCCGTATCCAGCGGTGATCTAGGGATTGAATCGGAGAGCGACAAGCAAGAGTCGGAAACGGAACAGAACGATAACAAGGAATTGTTCGAATCCATGGCAACCTTGCTGTCGGGCAAAGTAAAAGCAGTCAAAGCTTCCAAGCGACTGAAATCACATCCGGTGTGCCTGTCCACGGAAGGCGATGTCTCGATTGAAATGGAGAAAATCCTGAAGGCGATGCCAAATTCGCAGGATATCCAGGCCGATAAGGTGCTTGAGATCAACACGAACCATGATGTGTTCGCATCGCTGAAATCGCTGCAGGGCGATGAGGACAAACTGAAGCTCTATACGAACTTGCTGTACAATCAGGCGCTGTTGATCGAAGGTCTGCCGATTGCGGACCCGGTTGAATTCACGAACGATATTTGCAAGATCATGGTGTAACGTAACGCCAAGCTGCACTTCGAACGAAACCGGCCTGCTATAAGCAAGTTTCAGTTCATCGAGGTACCAGATACGCTGTGAAAATAAAGTCATAGCAGTGCTCAGGATGTGATTACGGGACGACAGTCCCTTCCTGAGTTGCTATGGCTTTTTTGTGGTTTATTTAATTACATGTCCGGTCTGTGTGCAGGGACGGAGGGGGCTTTTACAAAAGGATGCATATGTGCAGGCTTTTTGGTTGGAAATTCCCCTTTCAGAGGAAAAAGATGCGTATATGCAGGTTTTTAACACCTGTTTCTGCGAATCTCCCTGAACGGGG
This sequence comes from Paenibacillus sp. JCM 10914, assembly GCF_001315105.1. Classification (GTDB taxonomy): domain Bacteria; phylum Bacillota; class Bacilli; order Paenibacillales; family Paenibacillaceae; genus Paenibacillus_AQ. Next base: position 78,844 of record NZ_BAZR01000011.1, read on the forward strand.
CTGAAAAGACTGCACTTTTGCAGCCTTTTCGAAATTAAGGCAATTTAGGCATGCAAATTCCTGCATATTTGCATGAATTTCTTATCCGAGAAACTCTTGCGAGGTTTCATAGCTCTGTAATGCGAGCAGTGCCTTGGGTTCCCGCCTTGCGCCCACTTTGTTCCAGTTAACCGGCCGGGCGTACAAGCCCCGATCAATGTCTCGCTCGCTCCAGCGCGAACTAGCATTTATCAAAGCAGACCGCCGCACTAAAGAGGTTACGCGATATTCGCCGACAATAACGATATAGGCCCGTTCTCGGTGGCGATGTCTTGCAGGTCATACACCGAGATCGGGAACATGGGGATGCCGACGTAGTACGGGGTAATTGCGTACAAAGGATAGAAGATCACGAGCGCTTTGTCAGCGAGATAGAAATCCTGGTCCGAGGACACGGTGGCATCGCTGTCTTCCAGAACAGGGAGGTTACGCTCCTGGAGTTGACGCTGTACCTCGGCCGTGAGCACGGCTGGTAATTTGAGCCCGGGCGGAATAGCTCATGCAAGGCATAAGCGTGGCCGTTAGCTATGTTAAACGTGAGGCCCTTCGCTATGGTATAGCCATGAGCCATGTGCTCGGAGTAGGTATAATTGGTCAACACGAGACTGAGAATGCCCCGTTCGTTGGTTTTGATCTCGAACGTGACGGTGGTCTGTGGGTTCGTCCCCGTCTGAACTTGCTGCTGCATGCGCTCCATTTCATGAAGCTGCAGCAGAATTCGCTGGTTTATGGCTTCCTGGGCTCTGGGATTGGCGAGACCGGACACCTGCGGATAATGAATAACGACGCCGGGAGTCGTGTAGGTAAGCGTGCGGATATTTGCCGGCGGAACGTATTGTGCCATGCTTGATTCGCCCCAATCTGACATTAGATACAACAGCCTATTCGGAAGGGGCGAAGGATGTTACGGGGTGCCGGAGCGTATCTGGGGCACGTAGGAAGCGCTCCTTGTCTCATGGTGATTTTCTATAGCTCTTCACTTAATGGGATGTATTTGTTCTATCAGACGTCACTCGGAGCAAGCGGCGGACAAATAACGTGAAGATGAGAAACGATACCAAGACCGAAATGGCCGTGACCGTGAATAACACGGAATAGCTCGAGAATTCCGATACCCATCCGAGTCCGATTGCGCCAAGTCCGATGCCAAGATCAAATGCGGTCATGAAGGAAGCGTTGGCAGCACCCCGTCGATCGTCAGGGGCAATGCGCAATGTGGCGGCTTGGAGTGCAGGCTGGGCCGAGCCGAAGCCGACGCCGTAGAGAATCGCGGCTGTAATGAGCCCGAACCATCCGTTAGACAAGCTGAGAATTAGGAGTGCCGCAGCCGTTAGGATAAGCGATGGCATAATGACCTTGGCTTCTCCGAATCGATCGGACAACTTGCCGGCCAACGGCCTAACCAGTGTCAGGGCAATGGCGTATACAAGAAAGAAAGCGCCGGGATTGACGTGGATGGAGGATGCGAATAAGGGCAGGAAGGTCGTGATTCCTCCATAGGCTACGGCTAAGAAGAATAAGGCAACGGTAACCGGCAGCACCGATTTCTCCAATAACTGGATTCGTCCGGTTGACGATTTGGCTTGGAAGGGTGCCTTGGTGATGTAGGCTAGGATGAGGGCTACCATGGATAACAGGAATGCTACAAGAAAAAGGGTGTGGAAAGAATATCCCTCCAGGAGCGAGGTGCCTACCAGGGGACCGATAGCCATCGCAACCGTCATGGCCATGCCGTACCATCCCATGCCTTCTCCACGCCGGGAGGCGGGGATCAAATCCGTAATGACGGTGCCAACCGCTGTGGTGGAGAAAGCCCAACTGACGCCATGAAGCATGCGCAGGGCAAGTAGCAGGAAGATACCGGTCGCCCAGGTATAGGAGTACATACAGATCACGAACGCAATCAATCCCCAAACGTAGAAGATTCGTCGTCCATGCCGATCCAGCATGGCGCCGACAAAGGGACGAAAGACGACAGCCGCTAGCGTAAATGCGCCGGCCGCCAGGCCGACTTGAGATTCGGTGCCGCCTAGTTCCTTGATGTATAGCGGCATGGTCGGCAGCAATAAATAAAAGCCTGTGAACAGAAATAACATACTAACCGTCATCTGGATAAACGGCTTGGTCCATAAACGTTCCATCTCATTGACCTCCTGTGCTGATTGTGATGCATGAGGTGCTATTCATGTTCAGATTGGACATGGTTGATTTCTCGTTTGATCCACTCGATGTTGGCCATTCCCATGATCTTTCGATGATCCAGCACTCTTATCAACTGAATGCGTTGTGGTTCCGGCTCCGGCTTGTAGAACATGATCTCCGCTTCCAAATCCGTCACATGCTTCAAGCCCGTCTCCAAGTACGTCAAGTATTGATGGAGACAGGCAAGGCGAACTTCTTTGCGCACATAACGGAAGTACACCATCTTGAAATGGAAGAGATGTTCGGTATCTGGGTTGTATTCGAGCGGTGCCTCCATCAATTCATGAAACTGCGACCGTCCGCTATCGGTAATCCGATATCTCTTACGCGGCCTCTTACTAGCGGCATGATCGTCCAGTTGGAGAATCCATTCTTTATCGACCATACGGGAGAGCAGAGGGTAAAGGGTGCCTGAACTGATTTGCCGGTAAGGTCCGCCTGCATTTTTCAATATTTCCTGCAGCATGTAGCCATGCTTATCACCCGTCAAGAGCTCGCCAAGCACAAATAATTCGTACATAAGCACCTCCATTATATGTCGTATCGATATAAATATATGCCGTAACGATATATTAGTCAATCGTTTTCATGAATATGTAAGCACGTCGAAGAGGGATAGAAGGGGATATCCCTTCCATCCCTCATGATGGTGCTAGGAATGCTGGTTGGCTGACGCTGGTTCCAATTTCAATTCATCTACGTATTTCATATGGCCAAATCCCCATGTGCACATCGCTTCTAACACCGAGCCGAGCGTTTTGCCATGATCCGATATGGAGTACTCGACCTTAGGGGGAATTTCCCGATAGATGGTACGAATGATCAGTTCATCCCTTTCCAGTTCACGAAGCTGATTCGTCAGCATACCCTGCGTGATGCCCGGGAGTAAACGCCGTAATTCGCCGAATCGCTTCGTTCCGTCCTCAAGCAGAATAAATAAGATCAGCGGTTTCCACTTACCGCCGATGAGCTGCAATGTTGTTAGAATTCCACCGGTCTGCACGAAACCCTGATGATGATCCTGCATAATCTCAACTCCTCGTTATCGATAGATCAGGAACTGGGGGAAAGTTAATGTAACTGTAGCACAGTATCGGGATGAATTATAGAACGCTTCTAAATCATACTTAGTACGATTTATCGTACTATGCAGCATAGCAATGGGTACTATGGGAAGAACTATGTACTTTAAAACTGCGTACTGTTCAAATGCTTGGATCTCGCAGCATAATGGGGGGGATTCAACAAACCAATGGAGAACAGGAGAGATACGTATATGAAAACCATGATTATCATTGCCCATCCCGATCTGGAGTCCTCTCGTGCCAATCGGATTCTGATGCAGCCCTACAAAGATAAGGAGGATGTCGTTATCCGGGATTTGTACAAAGAATACCCGGATTGGAATATCGACGTGCAGCGGGAACATGCACTGTTGGACGAACATGAGCGGGTGGTGCTTCAGTTTCCGTTCTATTGGTACAGCAGTCCGCCGCTGCTTAAGAAATGGTTCGATGATGTTTTCACTTATGGATGGGCGTTCGGAAGCGGAGGCCATCACCTGCGGGACAAAGAGTTCATGCTGGCTACAACCGTGGCAGGTTCGGAGCATGAGTATCGTGCCGGTGGCGGGAACTTGTATACGATGAGCGAACTGCTGCGACCGATACAAAGGACCATTACCCGCTGTGGTGGTACATTTCTGCCCTTTTATGCTATTCATGATGTCGATAAGGCCGGTGTCAGTGATGAGGTCTTACAGCAAGAAGCTGTGCGGTATGCAGAAATAGTAGCAGCTCCAGCCATTCCACTTGCTCATTAATGGTTGCTATCATCGTCGATACAGGGCATGATGATATCAAATCATAAGGTATATGGGGGTGGCAGCATGATCGATGAAACCACTCATCTCGAATCCTACAATGCACATTGGCGCGAATGGTTCCAGGACGAACGACAGAGACTTATTCAACGAATAGGCGAGCATACGGATAAAATCGAGCATTTTGGCAGCACCTCCGTACCGGGCATGACAGCCAAGCCCATAATTGACTTGCTCGTTGGCGTGAGTGCCATGCACACAGCAGAAGACATCATTCCATTGCTGGAGTCCGCCGGATATGAATATTTGGGGGAGGCCGGGATACCTGGTCGGCGCTATCTTCGCCGAAGAGGGGAGTATGACTTCAACGTTCATATTATGCAGCATGAAGGAAACCTGTGGAATGATAATCTGCTGCTTCGGGATTCCGATGAGAAGCATGAGTTCGTCAGACAATTGCTGGACCGGGCCAAGGACCGGGCCAAGGTCTGGTCGGGCAAGGAAAGAGATGAAACTAAAGATAGTTGAGGATTAGCGTCCGTCACTTCATGGCCTTACTCTGCTTTCGGAAATCCGAAGGAGTAAGGCCATGAAATTTCTTGAACGTTTTGCTGAAGTGGACATAATCGGCGAAGCCTACGCTGTACGCGGTCTCTTGTGCACTCATGTTGGTGTCCGCCAGTAATTCCTTTGCTTTTTCCATCCGAATCCGTACCAGATATTTCACGAAGTTCGTACTCGTCTCGCTCTTAAAAGTCCGGCTTAAAGAAGTTACCGACATCCCGAGCGAATCGGCCACTTCTTGCAAGGACAAGTCCTCCCTTACGTAATGTTCCTCGATATACCTCTTTGCTTTCTGGACATTGTGTAATGCGCCATAATTCCGCATGCTCTTGATAACTTCCATCAATTCCGAAATCCTGCATAGTAGCAGATGGTAGCAAGATGGCTCATCCGCAGGCCATTCCTGCTCGTGAAGATCCTCAGGCGGTGTAAGCCCGCGCGTTTCCAGCTCTTGCAGCAAGTCTTGCATCAGCATGTCGGATAAGCTGGCGCAGCCAATCTCCGCAGGCCGATTCGCTTCGAAGTGGCCGATGATCTCCTGGGCCTTAGCTAGCGCCTCCGCTTCTTGAAGCGCCCAGATGTGCTCGAACAGCTTTTTACGGTCGCGTTCTTGCGCCAAAGTCCACTTTACCTGCTTCGAGAAGCGCTCGGTTCGGTGATCGAGCTCCCTGCAAGCATTTGCTAGTGTCTGCTGAAACTGCTTCGGATCCAGCGGCTTCAATAAAAAATCAGAGACCCCATAGCGCAAAGCCTGACGGGCAAACTCGAAATTGTCGTGCCCTGACAGAATAATAAAGTGAATATGACGATGAAGTTCTCTAACCTGTCGAATAAACTCCAATCCATCCATTTCGGGCATGCAGATATCCGTCACGATGATATCGGGAACCGCGTCTTGCACCATGTCCATCGCTTCTGCGCCATCTTCCGCTTCTCCAATAATCTCGAGCGCTAGGCCTGAGGACTCTATCAGGGTTCTCATGCTTAGATGGATGGCATATTCATCGTCAATCATCATCAATCGGTACATACCGTAGCCTCCTCCATTGTGTGATTCGGTAGACGAATCTCGAAAGTCGTTCCTTGGTCAGGCTCAGAATCGAGCAGATACAATCCGTACTCCGTCCCGAAGGTGAGCTGAAGCCGTTCGTGAACGTTCAGCAGTCCGATTCCGCTAGTGTATTCATCCGGCTCCGGCTGTGCCGAGGAATCGGACAGGGGCACCGACATTTCGAGCATCGTCCGGATGCGATGCCGGGTTTCGGATGTCATGCCGACGCCTTCATCCATGATTCGGATGGCCGTGTAATCCGGAGTTCGGTATGCACGAATGCCGAGATACCGCGGTTTCTTCCCGCGATAACCGTGTACGAACACGTTCTCTACAATCGGCTGCAGCGTAAGCCGGATCGCACGAACGCGGTCGAGATCGATATCCTCGACGTCCATGTCGATCGCCAGCTTCCGGAAGCGGGCACTTTGCAGCTCCAGGTAGGCGCTCACGTGAGACATCTCTTCCCGAAGGGGTACGACGGAGTCGGCGTTGCTGATGTTGTAGCGGAACATATGGGCAAGGGCGCGCGTAATTCGGCTAATGTCCATATGATTGTCCTTGATCGCATATGAATTAATAATCTCCAGCGAATTGTATAAGAAATGAGGATTGATGTGGGATTGCATCGAACGCAGCGCGGATTCCTTCTGTTTAATCATGAGCTCGCGTTCTTTCAACTGGGAAGTGTGGACCTCCTTAATGAGTCGTTTTAATTTATCCGTCATCTCATAGAAGCTCTGAAACACGGAGCTCATCTCCGCGTTGCGGAATTTATGCATGTTCATGGGGAGGACGAAATCCCCCTGCTCGACCCTGGCCATCAGCTTTTGGAGCATAGACAACGGCCGCGTCAAGGACAGGGAGAATCCGCCGACCAGCACCAGTGCGATCAGAATAAGCAGCGCAGCGGCGGCGAGCGAAATATTACGCTGCATAAGCAGGTCGCCAATGAGGTTCTCCAGCGGCAGATCCGCAACGATGGTCCAGCCGGTTAGCGCGGACAACTCGTGCAGTACGATTTTCTCAGGAGCCGACGATTCTTGATGACGGAAATAGGACGATTCCTGTGCCTGGAGCCGAGACAAGAGGCTTTCTTCGACGCCTGTGCCAATAAGCGGGGTATCGGGATGATATACCACCCGTCCATTCGTGCCCATGATCCAGACATTGAAGCCGCCCAGCGAATCATTGCTGCAGATCGCGCCAATCTGCTGCAGGCTCAAATCGACGATGAGCATTCCCCTGTAATCGAAGGTGGAGTTGTCATATAGTTTTCTGGCAACGGTAATGGCAGGCCGGTTAGCAACCTCGCTCATGCCGAGTATCTGAAAATCCCTGAGCTGATCACGCTTGGATTGATAAGAGAAATTCCGTTTGCGAATCGCGTTCATATCTACGATCTCGTTGGTAATGCTGAAATCGTTGATCTGTCGCTTGTTATCTCCCAGCAGCGAGATGCCGATGATGTCCGAGCGGCCATACATCATCGGGGCGAAGAGATCCTCTTCGATTTTGACGTTTAATTTGAAATAGGAATAGTCGGACAGGGGCGCGGGAGACAGGAATTGACCGATTTGCGGATTGTGAATAAATGGATAGGTGGTGTTCTCCAGATTGGAAATATAGGTATCGAGCGAGAGTCGGGTCTGCTCAATGATCCTGCGGTTGGTATCCACGGCAAAGTCTTCGATCGCTTCCGTGGACGATTGATACCAGTAGCCGCCAAGCAGTAAGAAGGGAAGTCCAATAAATAGAATGATCAGCACGAACAGGCGCTGATTAATCGTCAATCGGCCAAAGGATAACCTCTGCAATCTCATGGATTTACGCCCTCTTTCTGATAAGGAGTGAGGAATGTAAGGAACATTTTAGCAAAAAAACACAAGTGCGCCAAGAAAGTACATGGGCCTAGGAGATTGTATTCATTACAATGTAAATCATACATTTACCATTATATCTATGGGGGGCGAGCATTGTGGGAAGACGAAAAGCAATATATCCATGGTTGTCGGTGCTGTTGCTGTTAGCTGTGTTTGCAAGCGGATGCAACGGCGGAGGTAACGGGAGCGCTCCTGCCGCAGGGGGGAATGGGGAAGAGAAGGTGGAGATTCTGCTCGGATACTATTCGGCGGATAACTCCGATGCCAAGATGAAGGAATTAATCGCGCAGTTTGAAGAGAAACATCCGAATATCAAGGTGAAGACGCAAAGCGCGCCATACGGGCAATTCTTCCAGAAGCTCGATACGCAGATTGCCGCTGGGCAAGCTCCGGACGTATGGCTGTCCGATGGTGTATATGTCATGAAGTATGCGCAGCGCGGGGCTGCGAAGGATCTGACGGAATGGATATCGCGAGATTTGAAGGCGGACGAATATTACGGGCTGGACTTTAATAAGGACGACGAGGGGCGATATTGGGCAGTTCCGCAAGGCATCCAGGTCGGCGTTCTGTTCTACAACAAAGATATGTTTGATAAGGCGGGCGAGCCTTACCCAACGGAGGATTGGACCTGGGAGGACCTGAAGGAAAGCGCAGCCAGACTGACGCTGGATGCAGGCGGCAAGAACGCGACGGAGAGCGGCTTTGACCCTGCAGGGGTGAATCAGTTCGGACTTACCTTCTTCAGCATTACCGAAGGCTGGTTCTCGGTGCTGAAGTCGTATGGCGGCGGAGTGCTGGATGAGAAAGCGCAGAATTCGATCATCAATACGCCGGAGAACAAGCAAGCGTTCGAATGGATGGTGGACGGAATGAAGCGTGGAATTATTACCGATCCGGTCGATCTGAAGAGCTTCCAGAGCAATGCGGCCGTATTCATCAGCAATTCTGCAGCGCTGCGGATCGGCATCTATGCCCGCGTGCAGGCGGCTAACGATGCGGGCATCAACTATGATGTAACGCTGCTGCCGAAAGGGCCGGACGGTAAGCGGGTGGCACCGGTGATCGCCAACTCGTGGGTCATCAATCAGAAGTCCAGCGACGCCAAGGCACAAGCGGCTTGGGAGTGGATTAAATATTGGGCCACCGAAGATGAGGTGCAGAAGCAATGGACCGAGCTTGGCGAAGCCGTGCCGGTGAAGAAATCGGTAGCGAATTCGGACGTATTCCTGAAAGCGGGGGATAAGCCGGCCAATCGCCAGGCCTTCCTTGACAGCCTGGAATTTGCCGAGACGCTCCATAGCAATGCGGTTTGGGAGGAGTGGCTGGGCAAGTTCAGTGAGCATGTGGACCGGGCATTCCTCGGTGATGTCAGCATCGATCAAGCTCTTCAGGATGCGGATACGGCCGTACAGAGCGTGCTGGATGCTTTCTATAAAAAATAAAGTAATGCAAGAAAGGCGGGATCGGGATGCAGAGTATGCCAAGTCAACCAACCCATGTTCAAGCAGAACCGTCGTTACCGAAGAAGAAGCCCGCCGGCAAAGGTCGACTCAGCCATGAAGGGAGATGGGGGCTGCTCATGGCCTCCCCCTATCTTCTGCACTTCATCATCTTTATGGCGGGCCCTCTTGCCGCCTCGCTCTATTTCAGCTTCTCCGATTATGACATGCTGAACCCTCCGCAGTGGAGCGGGTTAGAGAATTTCAGCCGCTTGATGGGCGACTCCATGTTCTGGAACGCGCTCTGGAACACATTATATTTTGCGATATTGTTCGTGCCGTTACAGACGTTTCTTGCGCTGGTGCTGGCCGTCGCCTTGAATCAGAAGCTGAGGGGACTGAAGTGGTTCCGGATGGCGCACTTCATTCCGGTCATCTCTTCATGGACGGTCATCCTGTATGTGGCCGATGCGATCTTCAATCCGCGGTTCGGATTTGCGAACAGTCTGCTCGCCAAGCTAGGTTTAAACCCGCAGAGCTGGCTGCAGGATTCAAACCTGGTCATACCGCTGCTCGTGTTCATCGCGGTATGGAAGGGAATCGGATATATCATGGTTATTTATTTGGCAGGACTGCAGAGCGTGCCAGGCGACCTGTATGAGGCAGCGGAGATGGATGGAGCAGGGGCGCTGCGCAAATTCCGCTTTATTACGATACCTCTGATTTCACCGACCACATTTCTCGTGCTCATCTTGAGTACGATCTCAACTTTTCAAGCATTTGAGCAAATCTTCGTGCTGACGGGCAAAGGGGATATCGGTTCGGCCGGTGGACCGAACAATTCCTCGATGGTACTCATGCTCTATCTGTACCGGGAAGGATTCACCTACATGCGGATGGGATATGCCTCAGCGATTGCGTGGGTATTGTTCATGATTCTGTTCCTGTTAACCCTGCTTCAGCTCAGGGGACAGAAGAAATGGGTCCATTATGAATGACCGTCACCATTGGAGAGGAGGAGCTTGTCGTGCAGAGGAAGTGGATGGGTAGAACGATCGGATACGTATTAATCGGAATCAGCTCTCTTATCATGATCGTGCCGTTTCTAACGGCGCTCTTGAATTCATTGAAGACCTACAAGGAATACACGACGGTACCGCCCCAGTGGATACCGGACGTGATGCAGTGGTCCAACTATGCCGCCGTATTTAAGCTTGGCAACATCGGGGTTTATACGATGAACAGTATGATCGTAGCCGTCTTGTCCGTATTGGGGGCGTTAATCTCCTGCTCTATGGTCGGGTTTGCATTCGCGCGCTTGAGGTTCCCGCTGAAGAATGCATTGTTTGTGATGGTGCTCGGGACGATGATGATTCCGGCGGTGGTGATCATCATTCCGCACTTTATTATCTTCAATCGGCTGAACATGCTGGACACGCTGACGCCGCTCTGGATTATTGAATGGCTGGCACAGCCGTTCGGGATATTCCTGATGCGCCAAGCCTTCCTCAACATTCCGCGGGAGTACGAGGAGGCCGCCAAGATGGAGGGCTGTAATCCGTTCCAGGTGTATATGCGCATCTTCATTCCCATGACGAAGCCGACATTGGCAACTTTGGCGATCTTTACATTCATGGGCAAGTGGAACGAGATTCTGACTCCCGTCATTTACTTGACGACCAATGAGAAATATACGCTGCCGATCGGGGTCTTGTCTCTATCGGGACAATGGAGCGGGAATGAGCAGCTGTTAATCGCGGCGGCACTGGTAAGCTTGGTTCCCATTCTGCTCGTCTTCCTGTTTGCGGAAAAATACTTTGTGCAGAATCACAGTATGGCGGGGATCAAATAACCCTGGCTCACGGCCGAAGAAAGGATGGATGCCAAGATGTTGAGATTAGCGGCGTTCAGCGGCGCATTGATCGATTACAGTATTCACGAAGCGATGGCGATCACGGCGGATCTAGGCTTTGATGGCATCGAAATCGCTTGCCGGGAGCCCCATCTAAGTCCGGCGTCGTCGCTGGAACGTGTACGCGAGATGAGAAATATAGCGGAAGGATACGGGCTTGAGATTCCCGTATTGGCAGGGTATATGGGACATTTTTCTACAATCAGCGATGCGGAATGTGAGGTCGCGTATGATCAATTTCAGGCCTTGCTCGAGCGAGCTGAGATTCTGGAATCGAATATGGTCAGGGTATTCCCTGGCGGACCGAACGCTTTCCTTGCAGCCGATTACCATTATGAGAAGGCGGCCTTCTGGATACGGAAATGTGCGGAACAGGCCAGCGCCGCCGGCAAGCGAATCGTGTTAGAGATTCATAATATAAGCTTGATCGAGACGGAAGTCAGTGCACGGAGATTGATCCAGATGATCGATCACGACAGCGTGGGATTGATCCACGATGCTGGCAATATGTACATTACGGATACGGAGTTCGGCGAAGAATCGGTGCGTGGGCTCGGGCGAGATCTGCTTCATGTGCATATCAAAGACGAGAAGCGAATCCGTGAAGGAGGTGCGCCAGGTTCCTTCAAGAACGTGACGCGGCACGGGAATGAATTCTTCATGCAGTGTCGCCTTGGCGAGGGAGATGTAGATCATAGCGGACTCCTGAGAGAGTTGAAGGCGCAAGCGTATGATGGCTGGTTGACGCTGGAATGTGCGGCTCCTTATCCGCCCAAGGAACGACTCGCTTATGACATGAAGATTATCCGGGAGTGGCTGCAGGCTGTGGAGGTGAATGAAGGGTGACCATACGGAAGTTTGGCATTATCGGCTGCCAGCATGCTCACATCGGACTATTTATCGAGGAGATGTTGGCACTTGGTTATGAATGCACCGGAATCTATGAGCCGGATAACATGAAGCTCGCCCGAGCGATGGCAGATCAATACGGATTGCGCATACTCTCGGATGTAAAGCTGCTACTAAGTGATGAAGAGGTGTCCGTGATTGGTTGTGCCTCTATTAATAACAAGAAGATCGACGTAATTGAACTGTGCGAGACGCATGGCAAGCACATTATGGTCGATAAACCGGCGGTGACGAATCGGGAGGGCTTGGAGCGATTACGCGCCGTCTTGGAGAGAGGTGCCATCGAAATCGGAATGATGTTGACCGAGCGCTTCCGGCCCTCCCTTCATACGGTTCGGCGGCTGATCGAGGCTGGCGGCCTTGGCGATATTGTTCATATTTCACTGCGTAAGCCGCATCGATTAAATCCGCAGTCGCGTCCGGCCTGGCATTTTGACAAACAGCAATCGGGCGGGATTATCAATGATCTGTTCGTTCATGATTTCGATCTGCTTCGCTGGTTGACGGGGCGCGAAGTAGAGTGCGCTTCGGGGTATCTTGCCAAAAACATCCTGCCACAGCATCCTAGCTTTTACGATACGGGCGGCGCCAGGTGGTTATGGCAGACGGTATCACGGCCCAGCTCTATGCAGACTGGCACACCCCCACAGGCAGCTGGACTTGGGGGGACGGACGAATCTTCATTACGGGCACAGCAGGGATGGTCGAAATTCGTCTGGAAGGGGATCCCCTGTTGGAACAAGACGAGGTGGCCTTGCTTGTGACGCACGATCAGGAGTTGAACATGATTCCTTTAGAAGAGCCACCGGTTTCTCTGGCCCAGGATTTCTTGAACCGGATGGCGGGCAGGGGGGCGCATATCGCCCATACGGATATTTATAAAGCTTCAGAGGCTACTGTCATGCTGGATGAGCAAGCTAGAGTCATCGTACGGAATCGAGAGAGTCGGCACATTGCAGACATGAAATGAAGAGGGGTGCGAACATGGCGAAGGACAGCTCACCAGTCCGGTTCGGTATCATCGGCTGCGGCATCATTGCGGATATCCACGCGCAAAGTATAGCGCACATACCGGAAGCGGTGCTTGCAGCCGCATATGATACGAAGCAGGAGGCCGCGGTTAGACTTACAGAGCAATACGGCGGAGAGGTATGCGACAGCATGGAGGCACTGCTGGGCAGGGCGGATGTGGATGTCGTCTGCATCTGTACGCCCAGCGGCATGCATATCGATCAGACGGTGCTGGCTGCCCAGGCAGGCAAGCATGTGTTGGTCGAGAAACCGATGGCGATCCGGCTTGAAGACGTGGAGCGGATGATTGAAGTCTGCAAGGATCACAACGTATTGCTCGCTACCGTCTTCCCTAGACGGATGTCGCCGCAAGCCCAGTATGCGCGGAAGCTTATTCAGGAAGGCAGGCTGGGCAAGCTTAGCCTCTGCTCGGCGTATGTCATGCTCTATCGCGATCAAGCCTATTACGATAGTGCTGGCTGGCGGGGAACATGGGCGATGGATGGCGGCGGGGCATGATGAATCAAGGCATTCATACGGTGGATATGCTGCAATGGCTTGCCGGGCCCGTCACATCCTTATCTGCCAAGGCCAAGGCGGTATTGCGGAACATCGAGGTAGAGGATACGGTCACGGCCGCGCTGGAGTTCGCCAGCGGCGCGCTTGGTATTCTTGAGATCACAACCACGGCGCTCGACGGGAAGGGACAACGGCTCGTGTTCCATGGAGAGAAGGGCAAGTTGGTTATAGAGGAAGATACGATTGTAGCCTTGCAAATCAATGGCGAAGATGTGGAACTGCCTTCCTTCGAGCCGTTTAAGGTCATTCCGGACGGCCATCGGCTGCAGATACAGGATATGGCGGTCGCCGTACGGGATGGTCGCGACCCGGTGATCACCGGCGCTGACGGTCGCCATTCGCTGGAGATTATCCTCGGGGCTTATGAGGCTTCGAGGCAGCGTAAAGAGATCGAGCTGCAGGTATAAGAAGGATGAGGTTCATCTCGTCGTTATACGCAGGAAGAGCAAGGGACTATCCAATATTAAGGTTTAACGTGCTTGAAAACAGCTCGATGTGGAAAAAAGTGATTATTTGAACAATGACGGCGCTATGGGATGCTATCTCAGCACCGTCATTTTGTGTATTTGTCCATCATCTCTATCAGAAGTCCTCTCATGCAGTCAACGAGCTCCTTGGGTTCGGTCACGGTGGCTTCATTACCCAAGCCGATAAAAAACTTGGCGAAGTAAGGGATTTCTTTGGTGGGTATGTCTTGATTGAGTATTCCAGTTCCATCATGATCCATGTCAATGTGGGGGGCGTGCCATAATTCGGATTCGCACCGCTGAACCCCTTCTCGGCTAAGTTCGACGGACATTCGGACATAGACGAGTGATTCCGAGCCGAAATCTTCCCAGTTTCCGAGGTGGATATGACGGTGATCCAGTGGCTCGATTCCTGTATGATTATTGGATATGGACAGGATGCGATCACAACGGAACAGTCGAAAGTCTTCACGAAGAAAACAATAGGCCGGACAATACCAGAACCCATTGCTGGCATAGATGCCGACAGGCTGAATATCCCGATTCGAAGAACCGTTCTTCGTTTCATAAGCAATGGTCACGACTTGCTGCTGCACGGAAGCATCCAGAAGATCGCCCAGAAACTCGGATTTTTGCTGCCGGGTATGGGTCAGGAAATCCACTCGATTCTTCATCTGGTCAATCCGGTCTCGAACGTCGCCGGGCATATAATAATAAAATTTCTGAAGTGCCGCAGATGATTCGGCTTCAAAGGGAAGAAATAAGTAGTGACGCAGGGCATGACTGGCAAAAAACATAGCGACCGCTTCTTCCTCACTGAAGGCGATCGGTGGAAGGATCCGTTCCTTGAGTACCTGATACCCGCCGTGGGGACCAACCTCGGAATATAGAGGGACCCCGAGCTCGCTTAGCTCCTGCAGGTCACGCAATATCGTACGTGAAGAAACGCCGAATTCATCAGCTAGTTCCTTCACCGTGAATTTTCGCATCCGGTTAACGGTCATCATCAGTTCCATAAGACGTTTGGATTTGGACATAGGATCAGCTCCATTTCGTATGATGACTATGACAATAGTTGTCACTATTATAGACTATACTATCTTTAGAACCTAGATACACCTCTCAACCACATATTCGAGAAATGGAGTGAATGAACATGAATGATTTGAATGGGCTGAAGCAGCTGTTATTTGAGGAGCTTGAACTTATCGTGAGGACAACGACGAATCTGATCCATAAAATTCAGGACGAGCATTGGGGATACCGGCCAGCCGAGAACATGAGGACGCTGCAGGAGCTAGTCCACCATCTTGTTTCCGTACCAGCTACGGATTTGCTTATTCTACAGGAGAAGAGTGAGGCGGAGATCCGGGAGCTTGAAGCAAGCATTAACGCTGACGGCGTTGAGAAGGACAAGCTGATCAACTGGATGACAAGCGGACTCGCAGATGTAAAGTCTTATATGAGTAGCCTGACAGATGAAGAGTTTATGCAGAAGAAAACGAAGCCCTTCTACTTGGAGCACGGATCATCCCAAGCCAAGTGGCTGATTGAGATCGTTACGCATGCTCAGCATCACCGGGCGCAGATGTTTAATTATCTCAAAGAGCAGGGCTATGAAGTAAATATGTTTGATTTATACTAGAACAGAATAGGTACGGGGAATGTAGCGAGAAGGAGGGAAAAAGATGCAGCGGAATGCACGGATGAAATCGCCGAAGCTCCCGTTAACGGATGAAGAGCGGGCACAGCTACGGCTGAACAGATTAAAGCTAAGTGATATTGCGCGTATGGATATACAACAATTATCCAGCGTGCTTGATATCGCCGATAGCCGTGCCGAATATATTCGCGGACTGGCACAGTTTCAGACCGTTCCATCGATTGGTCCCAAAGTCGCTGAACGTGTAGTCAAGATGGGGTACTACGCGTTGGATGAAATCAAGGATGAAGATGGCGCCGAGTTAACTGATCGGATGGAGGCAAGCCTTGGAACATGGGAGGATCCATGCGTGGAGGATTCGTTCCGCTGTATCATTCATCATGCCAATCATCCGGATAGCGAAAAGCTGTGGCACGACTTCACCGAGGAGCGTAAGAGATTCCGGGAGAAGCACGGCTACCCTTCAACCCGTCCTACCTTATCCTGGTACGACAAAACATCCCCTCATATGTCCGGTTGCAAGAGTTCTCCAGACAATTAGGGGATGTTCACCAGCTATATTCGGTTAATGAATAATCAAGAAGGATAACAGCATTCTATTCAACTGGCATATTCTCGGATGAAGCGGAGGATCTCATATACTGTGGCGGACTTACGTCATCAATAAGTAGAATGCCATCGTATTGGTCACGGGCGACTAAGCTTTCCGGTATCATGCCCCAGCTGTAGGCAAAGCGCGGCTCGAACATCCAGGAGTTGCCGGACTCACGGTTTTGGTAACGAAGATCCATGAATGTATACGGTGCACCTGCAGCGGAAAGAATCGATTCAATCGATCCGGGTTCCAGTGGCAGAACATCATGTACATTGCCCAAGTTATCTGCGGTTTGCCCGCTGGCCGGATACAGGCCTAGTATATAGCTGTATTTTTTCATCTCGTCCGACAGCATTTCCCCCAGTAATGGAACTGGATATGGGGAGCCCATCACTTCGGTTTGAGCTTTGCGAATGTGGTCGTTGTGTCCCCAAACGATGAATTTCTCCGTGGGGTATACGTCGGTAGCCAGCCACATGAGATTATCATGCATCGCCTGATCCCGCCATTCCATCGATTCAAGGAATGGGGCATAATCTCCGTTTTCCATGCCGAGGGTCGACTTGATGGAGATCTCGACAAACTCCTGGGCTACCCGAATTCGGTCGTTCAGACTTCGCTCCAGCAGCATGGATAGCTTAGGGTTGTCCGGGTATAGCTGTTTTACATGAGCCTTGTTTGCCTCGGTTTTGATAGATTTCAGAGCATCTTTATATACTTGAATCAGTTGCTTCTTCTCTTTGCGATAAGCCTCAAGATCCGTACCGATGGAGTATTCGGATAATTTCTGCTCGGCTTCCGCCAGACGCTTAGCCATGGCCTCATCCTTCAACCACTGTCCGTCGAACAGCGGATACTGCAATTGCATGTCAAAACCGGTCAATATGAGCGGCTGCTTACTTTTTTGAGCTGTTTTTAAGTATTCGAATAATGGCATGATTTCCTTGGACCACCAGACACCGAAGATGGAATCCTTCATGGTCTGTTCCGCGCTCTGTTGCCCTGCTTTGCCGTAAGCCAAGGATGTATTCCCAAGGCCGCTCTCAAAAGCCAGTACATTGTATCCCATCTCCTGATGCAGGAATTGGATCAATCGGGTTTTGGCCAGATTGAACTCGGCCACGCCGTGGGAGCTCTCACCCAGGAATACAATGCGCTTGTCATGCAGCAAGGGCTTCAGCATGGCCAGATCCTTATATTGGCTAGTTCCGTTGCCGGGATTGGAGGGTTGAATCGTATCCAATCGGTACACATGGTCTTTGGCCCAGTTCTCCCATTCGGCAATTTTTTCATCGGATGTTCGAGCGGTCTTAACTTCAGTCACCTGGCCTTGAATGGCATCTGGACTGGAAGCGTATGCTTTTCCGTCAGGGATAAGCGTGCTCCCCAGAATGGAAGCGGTGAGCAGGAATGCGGTGAATGCTTTTCTTGTTTGATGTGCTGGCATGATAGAATCGATCACTCCTTAAAAGGTACACTGTTGTGCATGAACCGGAATTTAATGAACATGCGTGCAAGAATTTCGTTGGAAGCTTCCGTACCTGGAATCGGTGGTATCACCTCCTTCACATCGTCACGGTAATGGTCTAGTTAAACTGAGAACAATCTTACCAGCCTAGTCTTCGTCCCAGAACAGATCATTGAGAGTACGTGATAGTGCCTTGCAAATGGCCACGCACAAGCTGAGGGACGGATTATATTTGCCAAGCTCGATCAGGCCGATGGTTTGCCTGGAGACACCGACAATCTGAGCCAATTCTTCCTGTGACAGATCCTTCTCGACCCGGGCCATCTTCAATTTGATGTTTTTCATGCAGGTTCACCTTCATATCCCTTTCTAAGAATCCAACTGATCGTTCTGTGACATTTTCTGACTTACTCTGTTGGCACCATGGTGGATCACCAAATTCACGCCAACGAAGAGCGGGATATAGAGGATCAGTGAAACGAAGAAAACCATGAAGAAATATTTGATTTCGGTTGAACTGTTGTCATTTCCGAACAACACGGCACTGCGGATACCGAAATAAAGAGCGAGTATGATCCCGATAGCCAACCCCCAGAGCGCAGTACGCTTACTGAATGACATTTTATTCCTCTGGTCATGGACCTCCACCTCATCCGAATAAATTCCCAGCGCCACGCTGCGGATGCCAAAATATATGCTCCCGCTAAGCATAATCAGTAGTTCCAGCCATACGGATTCCGTTGGGTGCAGCGCAAAAGATTTAATGATCACAGAGATGCTGCAGATGATCATGATCAAGATATAAACCTCTTTATATATTTTGTTCTTCAAATTGACGATGCGCTCATCCTCAGCAGAGTGCTTCTTAAACCATTTCATGATAATCACTCCTTCCATTTGATTAAGGATTCATACCAGATGCTTCCTATTTGTATTGTAATATTATATACGACACTTTGCAATATATATATGTCATTAAGATTTTTATATACGTCTTTTTTAATGAATAAAGGCGTGATTTTCAGCTCTAGCAACATCATATCGCAGGAGAACCATTTATTCTTGATCCGTTTTGCTACGGCGGGGCAGTAGGGCGGGCGGTGTTACAACTCGTGCCCGTGTGCTAGAATGGGTATAGGGCATCTTGTCCGAGTTGATAGCAGGAGCGTGTTGTCTCGTGATCCATTTCATTCGTTTACGTTAATGGAAGGTACAGAATCAGGTAGGCTCGGCCCTTTTTTTAACACGGCGGCTTGAGTTTATTTATCTGTGCCTTTTTCATTGCGCATATCGAATGAAAGGGTGATTTTTGCTGTGTCCAATAATGAAAAGTTATTAATAAAAGCACGATTGCTATCGAGGTATGAGAAAATGTTTAACTGCCCGATCTGTGGCAACTCCATGAAAGTTGAGCAGTCTGTCAGCTTGGTATGCGAGAAACAGCATTGTTATGATATATCGAAGCAGGGATATGTGAATATGTTGTTCCACACCACCAAAACGAAGTATGACAGGGCTCTGTTCGAATCACGAAACATCATTAGCCGCAGTGGATTTTTCGATCCGATGCTTGAGGGAATTTCGAATCGAATCCTTCAAGCACAGGGAGCAGATAGAGGCGGCGAGCTTAAGATACTGGATGCTGGCTGTGGAGAGGGCTCCCATCTGATGGAAGTCGTCAGCCAACTCGAGGAGCGGCAATCGTCACATAAAGTGCTTGGCGTAGGCGTGGACATTGCCAAGGAAGGCATTGTTATGGCTTCCAAGGCGGGAGCTGACCAAGTCTGGTGCGTGGCAGATTTGGCGCACAGCCCATTTGCCGACAGACAGTTTGATTTCATCATGAACATTCTATCTCCTTCCAATTATGCGGAGTTTAGGCGACTGCTTGCCGATGATGGAATGGTCATCAAGGTGATCCCGGGGGACGATTATTTACAGGAGTTACGGAAGATGTTCTACAGTCAGACAAGTAAAGAGAGTTATTCCAATGACCACACGATGGAACTGTTTAGTCGCCACTATGAGCGAATCGATTCCGAGCGGATTCAGTACCGTGTCGTATTGGATTCTAAACGGATGAACCATTTGATCAACATGACGCCGTTATCCTGGGGCGCGTCCCCTGAGACCTGCGAGCAGACGATGGGTGATGAGATGGAGGTTACGGTGGACTTCACGGTTTTATATGGTTGGAATTAAATAAAATAAGTCTAGCGTTCGAATTAAATACCAGAAGCCCTGCCGGATTTACTGTCAGGGCTTCTGGTATTTACTGTTGGATCGAAAATTCAGGCTCTCGTCGTGTTAAGCACGAGCGACGTCGCACCATTATAAATCTGAACATGCCCCGCCGGGCTTGCTACAAGTGGGTCGATAACAAGCGTCGTGCCGCTTACCTTAACCTCGATCACTTTTTTGCTCTGCTCGGCTGAATCCAACGGGGCAAGGAAATAAGAGTCCACCTGGAATTCATACAGATTAAGCAGTTCGATTAACATGCATTTTTTGACTTCAAACAGCATTTAAAATATCATTATGTCAGTAACCTAACAAATACTAACATAAATAACGCGCTGTAACAGCATTACAAATTCGCACTTAAGTAGGTTGATACAATATGAAAACAAAGGTAACAATTCAGGAAATCGCGGATTTCACGGGCGTGTCCAAGTTTGCAGTATCCCGGGCACTGTCGGGAAAGTCCGGAGTAAGCCCGCAGACAAGAGATATGATCTTAAAGGCGGCTGGACAATTGGGATACTTCAGGGATCAACCGGAGGCCAACTCCAGGGTAAGAATCAGCAGCTGCAAGAGCCGGAGAACCGAAAATGGTCCGGAGCTGTGTTAGTGCTCTTCCCGAATGTCCGGTATCAGAATCATGAATCTTTATACTGGGGTCCCGTATTCGATGGAATATCCGCCCGTCTTAACCAGAAAGGGTTGGACATCTTAACGTTGACCGAGCCCTCCAATGACCACATGTTCTCTCTTCTGAATCCGCAGGGGATTCTCGGAATTATCACGGTTGGATCTGTATCCACGCAGAATTTAATGGATATAAAGAAACTGAATATCCCGGTCGTCATGGTGGATCATATGGATCCGGCATTTCAGTCCGATATGGTATTCACCGATAACATATACGGCATGAGACAGATTATGACCAAGCTAATCAGCAAAGGATTTAAGAGATATCAATTCATTGGGAATATTGAGGATGCCCAGAGCTTCTATGAACGCTGGATCGGTTTTATTTCTGCTCTTAATGATTACAAGATTGGACATCAACAGCTTCCCGCTCTGAACGGACCTGAAGTTGAGAATTTAAGGGATACTTTAACCGCATCCGTAAATGAACACGGTCTGCCCGAAGTGTATGTGTGCGCGAACGATACAACAGCCATGTTCGCCATCGACATACTTAAGGAGCAGGGAATCGAGGTTCCGAGAGGAGTCCACGTGACGGGGTTCGATAACATGTATGACAACCTGCCGATCTTGGCAACGGTTAATATCGATAAGGAATTACTCGGAATGAGAGCAGTCGATCAATTGCTGTGGAGAATCTTGAACCCTGGTTCCAATTATGAGAAATTACTAATTCAAGCCGATATTATTGTTAGGGAGTTAGGTAACCGGGATAGTGAAATGAAATAACGAGTCTGGATGAAATGGAATAAGCCTTGATGTTTTTTTACATCAAGGGCTTATTTTATCATAACATAAACTAACAAATTTCATTTGGTTCGCCAATCGGGTCACGGCGTTATAATGTTATGATTACAGCAAAAAAAAAAGTTGATATTGAACATCGTGCAACATTAAGACCTAAGCGATATCACTAATAACATTTGATTATATGAACAATATTGTTATGTTATTTGTTATTATTATAATAATTAATATTGACGTGTGTAGAATGTGGTGTTATATTTTTTGGCAAAATACTAGAGATGGCAAGGAGACTATCATGGACAGAAACTTATTGACACTAAGAGAATGGAAATTCAAAGCCTGCAACGAAGCGGAATGGCTGCCGGCCGTGGTACCTGGTTGTGTACATACGGATCTGATCAAGAATAACAAAATTCCAGATCCCTTCTATGGAACGAATGAACATGATTTGCAGTGGATCGATAAGCAGGATTGGGAGTATGAGACGTCATTTGATCTGAATCCAAGCTGGATGAATGAATCTAGGCTCGAGCTCGTGTTTGACGGGTTGGACACGTACGCGGATGTATCGATTAACGGGACGAAAGTATTGTCTGCGGATAATATGTTCCGCTCGTGGCGCGTAGATGTAAAGGCTTTGCTTCAGACACGCGGCAATGTCATCAACATTCGCTTCCGTTCTCCGATCCAGGAGGATCTGCCGAAACTTGCGGCATTGGGATATCCATTACCTGCTTCCAACGATCAATCCGAGGTGGGCGGCATGGGCGATCAGAAAGTCAGCATTTTTGCCCGTAAAGCTCCTTATCACTATGGTTGGGATTGGGGTCCGCGCTTTGTCACCAGCGGCATCTGGCGGGAGGTACGCATCGAGGCCTGGTCCGAGGTACGTATGAGCGACTTGTTTATCCGTCAGGATGAAGTAACAAGCAAGTCGGCAAGGTTAACGGCTGTCGTTGCGGTGGAAACGGAGCGAGCATGGCAAGGTGTAATGCGTCTGAAAGCAGCAGGCGATGTGTGGGTGCAGGATGTTCGGGTCGAGGCAGGAGGCAGCACGCTGGAGTTAGCGTTTACGATTACGAATCCAAGGCTATGGTGGTGTCGGGGTTTGGGTGAAGCCCATCTATATGATTTTCATGCAGAACTGGTGGAAGCTGGGGAGGGCTCGGAGAGTGGGAGTATAGTCACCACGAAAAAGGTTAGAACAGGTCTTCGCAGCGCACGGCTCGTGCGGGAACGTGATGATCGGGGCACGTCGTTCTACATCGAGCTCAACGGCACGCCGGTATTCGCCAAAGGCGCGAACCATATTCCGAACGACAGCTTTATTACGGAAGTGACGACAGCGCGTTATCGTCATGAGATCGCTTCGGCGGCAGAGTCGAACATGAATATGCTGCGCGTATGGGGCGGCGGCATCTATGAGCAGGACGTATTCTATGAGCTGTGCGATGAATACGGCATCATGGTATGGCAGGACTTCATGTTTGCGTGCAGTATGTACCCGGGCGACGAAGCGTTTCTTGAGAGTGTGAGGCTGGAAGCCGAGGAGAATATCGTGCGTCTTCGCAATCATCCAAGTATTGTGCTCTGGTGCGGCAATAACGAGATCGATTCGGCGTGGGCTCATTTTGACGAGAACGGGGGCTGGGGCTGGAAGCGTCAGTATACGCAGGAGCAGCGTGAGAAGATCTGGGACGATTACAAAAAAATCTTCCACCAGGTGCTGCCCGGTGCCGTTGAGGCCTATGCACCCGGAGCCGATTACTGGCCGTCATCGCCGATGGTGTCGCTCAGCGACGATATCCATCAGCATGCCAGCTCATCGACCACAAGCGGTGATATCCACTACTGGGGCGTATGGCACAATACGGAACCGTTCGATAACTATAACGTGTACGTTGGACGTTTCATGAGCGAGTACGGATTCCAATCCTTCCCGGAACCGAAGACGGTGCGCACGTATGCGGCCGAGTCGGAGATGGAGCTCGAATCCAAGGTTATGCTGGCTCACCAGAAGAACGGAGCCGGCAATCGCCTGATCAAGACGTATATGGATCAGTATTATAGTGAACCGAAGGATTTCGAGGCCTTCCTGCATATGAGTCAGATCCAGCAAGCGGAAGCCATGAAGATGGCGATTGAAGCCCATCGCCGCAACAAGCCATACTGTATGGGCACGCTGTACTGGCAGATGAACGATTGTTGGCCAGTCGCTTCCTGGGCGGGTATGGATTACCTCGGGCGTTGGAAGGCGCTGCAATACGTGGCCAAGCGCAGCTTCCGTCATGTGAGCCTGTCGGTGGAGTCGAGGGAAGAACAGATTCGCGTTCATCTCATCTCCGACGTGTCCGAAGTCGTGGATGGCACGCTGAAGGTACAATTGTTTGATTTTAGCGGGACCGAGTTGTTTGTGCATGAACAAGAGGTCCATGCCGAGGCGCAAGGCGCGGTTGTCGTGTACGAGGCTACCGCCGATGAATTGTTGGCGGGACGGGCTGCTGCCCAAGTCGTGCTGCAAGCGCAATTGGAGCGGGCGGGTCAGATCGTAGACAGTAAGACGTTCTACTTCGTGAATGACAGGGATCTGGCTCTGCAAAGCCCGACCATCAGCTTGAAGGAAGTTGAAGGTGAGGGTAATGGCGCTACAACCTATGTGGTGGAGAGCAATGTGCTCGCCCGTCATGTGTGGCTGTCCGCGGAAGCCGAAGGCTTCTATAGCGATAATTACTTTGATCTGATCCCTGGTCAGCCGGTAACCGTGACGTTCCAGCGCAGGGATGCGGGAGATCAGCCGTTCGTGGCTGGACATCCGGGCTCGGTGGACGTGTTGTCGATGGCGGATTGGCTGGATCCTGCCAAGGTCGTAAGTGTTTAAATGAAGTTGAACCGCTTCTCGCTAGGTGCGAGGGGCGGTTTTTTTGTTGGTAAAATAAACATATACTGACCACTAAAAATATATTTTTTTCGACAGCGTAATCTGACAGCTTACGCCTCAATGCCTAATATATTTTGATTTATAGGAATATATTGGGTGGTGGTGTCGGGATTCGAACCTTTCATGTAACAGAAATGCAAAAACAAGAGGTGAAAGCTTTGATTGTGTATTGAGATATTTAAATAGGTCAAAATTAATAATAGTAGATGAAGAGGAGATTGAATATGTTTAAATATTCTAAAAGCTTACATTGGATAGGATATTTAAGGAATAGAGCTACTGTGTATTTTTTTGTCGTTATATTTTTTTTTATTATCAATAATGTAGCTGATGCTAGTTCTGAAGGGACAATGAAGAGGTTAATTAATGATTTTTCGAATTCTAAGGTTGAAACCACTTCAAATACTAACAAAGGACAAGAATTAATACTAGAGAGGGATGCATTTAGTAAAACATTCCAGAATCCAGATAAGACTTTCACCACAACAATTTCTAATGGAGCTATGCATTATAAAGTAGGTGAAAAATGGGAAAATATCGATACTAGAATTGTTAATGATCAGTCCGAAGCAGGTTTTGATCTAGGAGTAAGTAAGAATATTTTTAAGGTGAAACTCAATAAAAATAGTAGTAAGCCAATAAGAATAGCCTATGACAACGCGGCTATATCTTATCAAGCATTAGGAACAAACTCAGTCGTAGGCAGGTTATTCGACAATAGTGTTATTTATGAGAATATGTGGAATTATACAGATGTATCCTACACTGTAAATTCTTCAGGTGTGAAGATGCTCATTCATTTGAAAAATGTACATAGTCCTAAAGAGTTTCAATTTCAGATTAGTCATCAAAATTTAAGCAGTAGACTTAATGATGACGGTTCCGTAGATTTCACTAGTGTAAAAGGAGACATACAGTATTCTATACCTCCCATGTGGGTTAGGGATGATTCTAGTGAGAATGTACGTTATGAACCAATAAAACTGGAGTTAGGCTCTACTAAACAGGGCAGCATTCTAACTATCAAGTTGGATGATTCTGGCCTTGAATACCCTATTCTTATCGATCCTACCACGGATGTCAGTAAAAATATGCCCCATAGAGGAGGTCAAACTCGAAACTTGTCCACGGGTTTTCGTTACGGCATACCGTCAAGTCATATTCACCAAATTAAAATTGACACACATTTAACCTGTAAGGTTGATACTGGTGGAGAGTTTGATACGTGGCCATCTCGTTCTAGTTGCAACACGGGCCTATATGTAGCTGATCTTGATATGCAGGAGCGTCACGTTCGTACATATTCAGCTATGGCAGGACTAATATCATTTAGAATATTTGGAGATGAAATACGTGCAATTAATCCTATAGTTTCCAATGTGGTAAGTGTAGGAGTTAGGGATATGGAGGGAGATACACATAATGGGATGGAAATTAAAACACACATTACGGGGCAATTAACTGTTAGTATAACCTATGACAGAGAAAACGAAGATACTATTCCTCCCAGTTCCCCAACAGGATTAATCGCTAGAAATTTCACTTCAAAAACTGTTAACCTCACTTGGAATCCTTCTACAGATAATCTTGGGGTCATTCAATATAAAATTTACAATAACGAAATTGAAATAGGTTCCACCGTTTCCAATACTCCTGAATTTGAAGTTAAAGATTTACAGGGTGGGGCTACATATAAATTTACTGTCAGAGCTATAGACGGCGCAGGGAATTTATCGTATAACAGTAACACCTTAACATTTACTCCAGATGATATCCCACCAACTAAACCCGGCAATTTATCAGTTGAGTCTTTGAATTCTAATACTGTTACACTTTCCTGGAATTCTTCCACTGATAATATTGGAATTAAGAACTACAGGATTTATAAAGACGGTATGCTGCTGGGCTACACTCTCTCTACCAATTATATCGTATTAGGATTAGAAGATAACAAATTTTACAGGTTTTCTGTAGTTGCTGTAGATACTTCAGATAATACCTCAGAGGAAACCTACATAGATGTAAAGACATCTGGTAAATATAGCTATTATTATGAGAATGGAAGATTGTCATTCATTTTGAATGGTGCAGGCAAAAAAATTAGAGAGTTTCATTATGATAGGAATGGTAATCTCATTAAAGTTTTCATATACCATAATATGTGTTTTATCAAAAAATATTAGAAATGGGGAAGGGTTTATTTGTTTAATCTGAGGTCATTGCCAAAAAAATTACTAGTAATTCTACTTATGATCACATTATTATGCGAGACATTCATTTTCTACCCAGTTGCGATAGCATCTGAGGTCCACCCTATAGACAATGAACGTGTTCAAATAATCGCTGACCAATTCTCCGTATCAACCGATTGGATCCAGGAGCATCTGGATGAAGGTTACAATCTTAATCACATCCATGCTGCCTTATACAAAACACAATTAAAAAATATTAGTTTTGAAGAGGCAATTAACAGTTTGTTTCCTGCTGAAGTGAATATGTCTGCTAATCCAATGATGACTTCCTCGGTTCACGAGCTGCCGGAGACGGTTACCTCAGATGTATACGGGGAGCCTGATCAAGATATTTTACGCGATATTACATTTGTGGAATATGGCGAATCTAGTATTGTAAAACGATTTGATCATTTTACTGTTACAGAGGAAGTCTATGGCCCTGAACATAATCTTGACAATGAGGCACAAGAAGATACGGAGAACGAAGCAATCACAGATCCCGACATAGTCACAGAGCAAGACCCCGACTCAGACACTGAACAACAAGAACAACAAGAACAACAAGAACAACAAGAACAACAAGGAGAAGAGAAGACATCCCCTATAAATAGTGACCTTTCAGATGATCAGAAAAAAAATAATGAAGAATTAAATTCTGCACTTAACAAGGTGTTGTCGACAGGTGAACAGAATCCCATTTTAGAAAAGGCTCCTGTCTATAATGCCTCATCTTTTAATAACGCCCCTTATTCAGTTGGCTCGACTGGAGAATCTATCTCTAATGCAACTGGAGGGCTCTTTCTAGAACAGACAGACGCTACACTGCCTGGGAGAAACGGTCAATCCTTTTCTCTTACTCGACAGTACAGCTCCAGCGATTCGCAATTTCATGAAATGGAATATGGCTCCAATACTTACGAGTATAACTTATATTTATATTTTGTAAGGTTCAATGCAATACGTAAGCAATTAATACCGAAATACCATGTTAATTATCGTGAAAACATGTGGGTTCAACACGACAATAATGGGGACGGTATCGTCGATTATGAGACAGCAATAATAGATACATACGTGGTGAAGAAAGGTGAATACAACACGGAGAGCGAAGCGAGGCAGGTTGCCAGTCAACGTATTAGTTATACCATTCCTGAAGAACGAAAGACTGTGTCTGAAAATCGTAGCAGTGGAACTAACAGTTTTCCTAACGTAGTCCACTATATACAAGGCGGATTCAGAGGGGAGCTATACAAGGACGGAAGCTCTTACGTTACCTCAGGTACATACGTTCCTGAACAATCGCGAACTGAAACTTCGACGTGCATCAATGAGATTCCTGGTAAATATAATGCTTCTGGACAATGGGTAGCAACTGGTACTGGTAGTGATTGTCCGACTTCTAAAGCCTACAATAGTGGGGGGTTCAGTGGTACGTTAAACCGAACGAGTACTGATACTTTAAAGGCTTGTCCTTCACCAGGTACCCCGAATTACGTATGTACCAAGAGATTTCAAGCAAACTACTCAGGTACTGTAAGAAAACCTGGCTCAGATACAAGGGTATGGGGGCAAAGATATTCAGGCACTGTGATAAAACCGGCTGAAACATCTGACCGCCGATATGGTGGTTGGCTTGGAAGTAACCCACGTTATCGGTATGCTTATAACATAGCTGAGCAACCCTGGGTAGAAACCTTTATAACCGAAGGGCAGAGCAGTCCAGTAGTACTAACGAGTGATAATTTTGGGAATTGGTCACAGGCCGAAGAGTATAGGAGGATCGTTAATGCTTCCCCAACTGCATTTCTAGGATTCGATAATCAGTATAGTTACTATCTAGCTCCCAACCCAAATGCAACTGTAGAAGCTTTTGTGGCTGGCGTAGGCACAGGAGCTACTTATTATAATAAGACATCACCGAAATACAATGAACAATTGAATCCACTAGGGAAAGGTTGGTCATGGAAACTACCTTCAATTCAAACGAAAGAAGGTAAACAATACGTGCATCTTGGGGATGGCTCATCCTATGAAGTTGCTGGAAACAAGCTTAAAGGATATGACTGGGAAGGAATTAGTTTAACAACGGATAACACCGTAATGGTGGGCAGCGAGTTATCCAAATATAAACTAGCCACAGCAGATGGTAAAATGCGTCAATATTTTTCTGCGGATGGACGTATCTTACAGATTACCGATGCTTATAACAACTCAACCCAATTTTTGTATACCCACCAGGCTGGGTATGGACGGAAGTTGCTTTCTCAGGTCCGAGATGCCATAGGAAATACACTCGAAATTGAGTATAGCAACTCTCATGTAGCGATTAGACAAGGTGCTAAAACAATCACATATGAGAAACAAACACGAAATGGAGCCGAATTGTTAAGTGGAATCGTGGATGAACTAGGAAGAAGGACTACTTTTTCTTATAATATCGCACAAGCACGTTTTAATCTGTTCACAGCAAGTCCAGAACGAGCGGTTTCAAATCCGTATGCGCTTCTAACTTCTGTGCTTCATCCGACGGGAGCCATTACGGAATACAGCTATGACGAACAGCCAATCAAGCGATATATTGGGGAAAGTTCGCAGAATGAGAGTTATCGGATTAAATCACGAAAAGACAAAATTCTCTACGAGAATGGGACTAGTGAGGATTACAATCGTAAAAGTTATTTCTACTCTGGTGATATTGGTAGTTCTTATGGGCAAACTCAGACATTCTCATCTAGCCTGGACGACGGGTTAACCACATCCAACTATCAATACACAAAGAGACATATCGATAACGATACAAGCCCTCAGATCTATCTGGATCAAATCAAGATGAGTGCAGAAGGTACTGAAAGAACGACCCGTTATACCTATGATAAAAAAGTAGGCGGCCGTAACTATCCCGTTTCTGTACCGACGTCTGAGGTAATTACTAATAACCGTAATAGCGATAGACTATTAATTTCGAGGCAATACGATGATTATGCTAGCATCATACAAGGCACTAACGAACGTGGCGCCACCGTAAACAATACTTACGATGTCTCTCGTCATTGGTTATTACAGTCGGTGGAACGTGTGGCAACAGGTGTGAGCCTTTATACCAACTATACTCGAAACACACAGGGAGATATTACTGAACTTACGGTACGGCAAGACAATGCAAATGGACCGATCTTGACACACTTGCAATATGGATATGATACGTACGGTAATGTGGTAAGTGAAACGACGATACAGGGTGAGAAGAGAAGTACCATCACGACCAGTTACACGGCTGATCATGATTTTGCATATCCAACAAGACAAAGCGTGAACGTGAAGGATGCAGATGGAAATGTATCGGAAGTTGCAGTGACATCTACTTATGACAGAACATCGGGCCTTGTGACCTCGTTTACAGATTCTCGGCAACAGACGACCTCTTATCGTTATGATGCTCTGGGACGCGTGGTAGGCATAACCTATCCTGACTCGCACACAATTGCAGCGGAATATAATGATATTGATAATACGTTGACGGTGACTAATGAACTCGGGCAAAGAACGAAAACACGTTGGAATGCGCTTGGTTGGAATGTAGAACAGGGAACTTTCACTGACCAGGGGTATTTGACTAAGTCCAGAGCTGGCTTTGATCCTTACGGCCGAAATGTCTGGACAGAAGACGCGCTAGGACAGCGCACTCAAACCAGTTATGATCGTTGGAGTCGCCAGACGACGACTGTTTTTGCGGATGCTACCCAATCCAGGACAGAGTATGATGATGTTAATCGCACGATCACCAGCCGGGATGCTGAAGGAAATATCCAGCGCGAATTCTATGATATGTTTGGCCAGAAAACGAAGTCTGAAGAGCAAACGGTGCTGGATGCGGCAAGTCGTTTGATTGCAGAGCAGAGTTTCGATTCCGTCAGCGGTAATCTTAAAACGCAAACAGATGGCAAGGGGAACGTAACGCAGTATGGCTACACGGCGTTAGGACAATTAAATGATGTAAAGGATGCATTGTCTCAGATCACGCAATACAAATACGATTTACGCGGGAATTTAATTACGGTTACGGATCCAGATGGCCGTGAAACGCATAAAAGCTATGATGAATTGGATCGAGTGATCCTCACTCGAGATAAGTCGGGTCAACAAACCAAACTTTTTTATGATGGAAACAGTAATCTGGTTAGGAAAGTTGATCGTAATGGAGGTACCACAAACAGCGTATATGATTCGCGTGACCGTCTGGTGCAACAAACTAGTACGGATGAGACGATTGCCTTTACCTATGATGCGGCTGGCAAAAGGCTGACTATGTCGGATCGGACTGGTGTAACGAGCTATGAATATTCCGCACAGGGATATTTAACTCGTCTTCAGTACTCAGATGGCCAGGAACTGCATATGAAATATGATGATAATGGCAACCGAACAGAAGCAACTGGGCCTTTTGGTGGCAAGAGATATTTTAGTTATGATGCAATGAATCGACTGGACGCGATGGGGACGTCAATTGGAGCTGATGAATTCAGGTACAGCTATTACGCGAATGGCTTACCTAATCAATTTATCGCCAATGATCATCTGACAACCAAACATCGGTTTAATGGCACTAGGCTGTTGGAGAAAGAGCAAACGATGGGGCAATTGCCGATCAATCTTTATCAATACGAGTACGACGCCAATCATAATATCCAGAAACGCATTCAAAACCATGTAACGGATACGTTCAGCTACGATGTTCTAAATCGGATCGCAACGTCAAGTGTGTTTAATGAAGCGTATACCTATGATAAGTTAGGGAATCGTTTAACAATGCAGTCAGAACAGTGGCTAGCAACTCCGTCTATGACAAATACCTACGACGCACAGAACCGACTGACACAAGTAACGATCGAGGGTAAGACAGTCCAGTATGTATACAATGGGGACGGTCTATTAGTCGAACGGGTGGAGGACGGCGTGAAACGTCGTTATTACTATGATGGTAGCCAGATCATAGCTGAGGCCGAGGTGGTTAACGGTCAGCCTGTGCATAAGGCAACGTATATTCGAGGTAACGCATTAGAAGCCATTGAATATGCGGATGGTACCAGAGCGTATGTGTTAACGAACGGGCATGGGGACATTACAGAGCTTAAGGACGCGTCAGGTCAGACGTTGAACCAGTATGCCTATGATCTTTGGGGCAATATTCTTTCACAAACAGAACAAGTGCATAATCCATTCCGTTATGCTGGGGAGTACTGGGACGATACGACACAGCTGCAATATTTACGAGCAAGATGGTATGATCCAAGTATTGGACGCTTTTTGAATGAGGATACGTATGAAGGGGAGCTGGCGAATCCGCTGAGTCAGAACCTGTATACGTATGTGGAGAATAATCCGTTAATTTATGTTGATCCGACGGGGAATAAGGCATGGGTCATCCATGGAACATTTTCAAATCCAGAGGTTACAGGAAGAAATTCGTTTACTGATGATTTTATGAACTATTTGAGAAAACTGATTAACGAACCAGTTGAACGTGCAGATTGGTCCGGTGGTAATTCAAATGGTGCTCGTGCAGAAGCAGCTAAACTAACTGCTAATATAATTTATCAATATTCTTTAAATCATCCTAACGAACCCATAAGGTTGGTTGGGCATAGTCATGGTGGAAATGTCGCTATTATGACTGCTAATATTTTGGCAGAGAAAGGAGTAGCTGTAGAAAGTCTAATTACTATTGCCACTCCAGTTAGGGGATATCGTCTAAAGGGCGATGTAGGACAACATATCCATGTTTATACAGTTGTAGATGCAGTCCAAGAGAATGGTGGTAGTATGTGGATGCTAGGCCACACATTTAAGCGTACATTTACAGGAGCCAAGAATGTTGAAGTTGGCAAAAAAGATGTTGGAGCCATTGGTTCAAAATCAATTGGAGCTCATTCAAGAATGCATAGTAATCTCGAAATTTGGAAGAAATATATCGCACCAATCATAAAGATAAATAACAATGACTAGTGGGATTTTGAATATTTTTAGGGAGGTGGTGTGTAAGAATGCCGTTTTGGTGCAAATTACTTTGGATAGGTGCAGCTATTTTTGGTGTTTATTCATTAATATGGTTTGTAATGGGAGCAACTTCGAACTTTCAAAGGCAAATGGATTTACCGGAGACTGTAAAATTGATGTTTTTAGGAGGTCCAACTCTTTTCTTGTTAGTATTATCTTTCTGGCTATTCATTGTAAAGTGGAATATATCTAGTAAGGTATCTCACTTTTTCTTTATTGTTGGGTTATTAGTGCTTATAACATTTTCGATAATCTTAATTAAAAACACAACCACTGAGGGATGGTTGGAGGAAAGAGTAAAAAGCGATTCAATTAAGATAACTTCAGATCAATTGTATGAATACAGAATTGATTTGGTGAATGCTTTCCAGAAAAACAGTTATGCGAGGTTGTATGTAAGAGATGTTAGTACGAACGAAGAAAAGAACATCGCTCTTGATATTGAGACAAGAAATATAGTGGTATTATTCAGTGGTGTAGATAAAACAGATTGGGTTTATATGGAACCTACAGATATATCAGGTAATTACATTCTAAACACAACGGAAGAACTGGGGATACCGGAAGAAAGATTTAAAATAGATATGGAATTAGCGATTTCAAAAAAGTTAAATTGAATTATATTAAAATTGATAACCTAATAACTCAACTTTCGCAGCTGATATTGGCAAATAAGCCCCGATAGGCAGACCGGGCCAGGCCACTGCTTCAGTTGAAGTAGAATCATAGCGGAGATTTTCTCTCCTGTCTTTGTGGAAATTATGTGAATCCATATCCACCAATTGCTTGAGCACCATCACCCAGTTGATGGTGCTCATTTCCTCGCAGAGTAAATATATTAGTTCGCCGACTGACCGCGAGTCCTGCCAAGCGGGCAGGATGTAGCGTGAAAACACAATGGTGGTATGGCTAACGAACAGATCATAGGAACCGCCTTGGAGCTCCTTCTGTAAGCGCAAATGCGATTTGGTGTACTTGAAGGAGACCTTAATATCCCACCGGGAAGATATCGAAGCAGAGAGGGGCAGATCGGTTGAGAGGAGGGAATGCCTTTCGTTTATTTTGGAACGATGGCGGACAAAGAGGACATGAACCAGGATACTGGGAACAAGCTCAGCTTGGATCTGGCCAAAGACCGGCACGGCTCAACAAAATATACGGAGACACCAGCTTGTATGGCACGGTCAAGATACCGGCGATGACGTGTAGTGCGCTGCAATTCGTTTTTTACCGAAGTTTGTTTATTGCTGTGTATTCTCACTTGTCCAGCCCCTCTGACGTGCCGGTAATGTCTGACTTCACAGAACTCAGCAGCGCAAAGTCCATCGGGATAAACGAATGGCTATCCAATCAGCCCTTCGTCAGCATGCGGTATCTTTTGTAGAACGTACCGGTTGCATGATCGTTGAACCGTGCCAGCAGTTCTACTGCTTTGCTGCGGTTGCGCTCAAACATGGAATCATCGAAAATGAAGACCGTTTTCTGTTTGCCGACGTGAGTAACTAAGCCTGACCAATCGTCTCCGCGCTTAGCGACAACTGAAACCGCCTTCAAGCTGCCAAGATTAATAAATCGGCAGACGGCATCCTTTTCGGAACACGGTGAGCCATTTAAACCGATTCTTTTGGTAAAGTAGGATGAACACGATCCGGAAAAGATGGATACAGGTGAATACGAATGTATTCCTGAAACCCGCTTGTTCAAAGGTAGGTTTAATTTCGTGTGGAAGCTGATCGCTGGTGCCGTTTGCTCCTATCATAGAGAAGACACCTCTTCTGTTTGGTAGTGATTGTTGATACTCTCACTTTTCCAAGGGGTGTTTTTTATTTCGTCAAGCTGATAATTTGGGAACTTTCAAACTGAAGTATTGCAAGCTTTCGTCACGATTTTGTCTCTACGAAAGTTGAGTTAATAGTTATAGAGGAGAGATGATGAAAATGTTGCGAAAGAACAAGTCGACGTTAAGTTTTATACTTATCGTAGGAATGTTATTCGGACAAAACAATTTTTCTGATATAAGTGTGGCTTCTGCACGGGAAATGGATCAGCAGATGATTAAAGAGGAAGAAATCCTGGAACTACGAACGGAGAATACAAAAACTTTCCGAACGAGTCAGTCAGGGGTTTATGTACAAAAAGTATTTAGTGATCAGGTACATTATCAAGGTGAAGGAGGTCAATTTATAATATTACAACCGAGTTAACAGATGAGAACTCACTTGATTCATTTAACGATAGGACGATTTCAAAAAATAGTTTGG
This sequence comes from Paenibacillus sp. JCM 10914, assembly GCF_001315105.1. GTDB lineage: Bacteria > Bacillota > Bacilli > Paenibacillales > Paenibacillaceae > Paenibacillus_AQ. The sequence continues at coordinate 113,616 of NZ_BAZR01000011.1, forward strand.
AAAAAATTATAGAACTGAAAAAAAGTAAAGACTTAACAGGAAAGAAAGCTAAAAATAAAACTGATATTCAAGGTACAGATGGTTCGTATTACGCGTTGCAAGTCCCTTACCATGCAGAATTGCCTAAGAATATTACCTCAGGCTACTCAATCGGTGAAGGAGCGAATTTTCTTTCATTTATTCCACAGAACGCTAAATCATCAATAGGAAAAAAAGACCCGTATGCTCCAAGCACTTTGTTGTATGAAAATGTGTGGGAGTATACCAATATTAAACTTTCCATAACTCCTACGGGCATAAAGGAAGACATTGTGTTATTGAGTACGAAGGCACCTAATTTGTTTACTTTTGAAGTTGTGGGCAATCTGGACAAAGACATGAAGTCTGGTAATCTGACTCTGCTTCCAACTTGGCTTGAAGATAGTAGAGGGCAGCAACGAACTGTGAATATGACTAAGCGCATATCGGGAGGTAAAACATTCTTAGATCTGACATGGGATGATAACGGCCTAGTTTATCCAGTTACGATAGATCCGAGCGTCAAGATTCAAAGAGCACGTGTTTATCATACCTGTTCCAATAATCCTACTATGTTAAATGTTGGACTTGTTGTAGGATCGGATCAAAATACAAGAACTTGTATGTCGTTTATCCAATTCTCTGGTTTTCAGCTTCCTAAATCAGCTCATGTAACCAAGGTTGATTTAGTTGTTTACGGATACAACAACGGTGGTTCGTTTCCTGTCAGAGTTCGGCAAATTGCATCACCTATAACGATGCAATTTAAATTATAATAACCCTCCAAATTTGCTCAATTCCAAATCTGTAACTACAAACGTTGCATACTCGCCTAAATATGAATACTACAGATGGAACGATATTGAGGTTGATTCTGCATATTTTAGAACAGGGTTAGTTCAACTTGGAATGTACTATGGGGATAATTCTAGAGGTATGCTATATGAAGGCTCAAGCAACTATGGTGGAGAGACAGAACTTGAAATCACTTACAAAGACAATCGGAATATGTATCATTATGATTTGAGTGGAAAACTATCTTCTATACGTACGAAATCAGGCCATTTGGTGAATGGAACTGTCTATGACAAAAATGGAAATACCCTTAGAAAGCGGTCGCCCTATTATACGCTGCTAGAAAACCATGATTTTCGTGAGGGAGGAGGGATGTGGCAACTTGGTTCGAATATGAGTATTGCAAGTGAAAACTCTGTTGATGGTAACGGTAGTCTGAAGTTTTCTTCTCAAACCGCCATCTCCAGCAATTCCATAGCACAAGCTTATTCCATATCCGCTGCTAATATGAGTGACTACGTGCTGACCGCAAATATATTAGATAATACCTCAAACGGAAGAGTATATGTTACTTGGAAAGAGTATAATTATTACTATGGAGAGGTGGGTTCGGGGATTCAGCTTTATTCGTCCGAGCCAGGACATTGGTCAAGAAGCTCGACTTCCTTTAGAACAAGTACTATGACGGAATGGATCACGGTACAAATCATAGCTGAGGCAGGAACGGTAGGTACTGCTTATGTTGATTTCGTAGATTTACATCCAGGGGTCGTTGTCGAAGGGTTTGAAGGCGATAATGAGAGGTGGGGAATACCTCGGGCTAACCTTACGACAGTTTCGACAAAAGCCAAGGAAGGTGCCAAAAGTCTTAGATTTAATAATAGTGGAAGTCCAATTACCACTTCGATTAGTTACAATAAAAAAATCCCTGTTAATCAAGGTATAGAGTACAATCTAAGCGCTTGGTTTCTCAATGATCTTAGTTCCGATAATGCAAGATTATCTATTATTTTGTATGGACAATCAGAGGAAGGAAACACAACAGAATCTGTTCAGTTGAACATGTCTGAACTTAGAGGGTCAGGTTTATGGTTCAATAAAGATATTAGCTTTGTACCAAAGACTACGACCAGATACTATCACATTCAACTTCTCTATCAGAACGCAGCAGGAAGCTCCTATTTAGATCAGCTGAGGCTAATACCTAACCCACTTGCTGATAGAGACTGGACCCATGCCGGACTCAAAGCATCGCCAGTTCAGTAGAGGGAATACGAACTGCACTAGGCTTATCATCACCCAACAAATTGCTCGTGGATGGTGAATGGCTCCACCTGGTCACTCTCAAAAGTTCCCGCACCCAGCTCCAACCTACCTGCAAAAAAAACTGCCCGTAAAATGCTCGAATAGCATCTGCGGGCGGCCCTTGTCAATGTTACTTACTTGCCTTATACGTGTTCAAGAATTTCTTCACCTTCGCCGGGTCGGCACGAGTTCGTTGCCGGTTTTGATGATCAGGCTGACGGTGGAGTAGAGCAAGGCTCTTCACAGATCATCGCTTGTCACTACATCCCGGTTCTTCGTGTTGAAGAGCAGGTAGGATACAACCACTGCTCTCAATCGTTTGCAGCTTCAGCTTGCTGTCCCCTTCAACGACGTGGTACTTCGTTTCAGGACGCCGTATTAGAGATGAATCTCGCCACTGCGCAGGGCGGACAGGGTGCTGTCGGCATCCTTGATAAAACTTCTTCAATCTCAGGTTCGTGCTCGGTACCCTTCATGTACCCAGCGTTCTTGCAGAAGGTGGTTTCAAAATCGTTCTTGTGAGACAAAATGTACGGACCGCTTGCATACATGGTGTTGCTCCGCAGCCATAAGCTCGAGTTTCTTTGCGTAAACAAAAACTTGTGAGCAAATCTAGTCACGAGCTGTGTGGATACTATGAACTCATCGATATTACCCTCATATCCTCCGCTAGAACAGGCAGTCCTTCCATAAAATAATGATCCTGACCCGCCAACGCTCGAAGTGTGGCATGCGGAAAGTATTCCAGGTAATGCTCCGCGTGTGCAGTGGGAACTACGGGATCCTCCTGCGTATGATAGATGTAAACGGGACAAGCGGACAGCGAATCCGCATGATACGAATTAGTTAGAGTAAACCCCTCGTTCTGCCAATCGGGATCCCTACCCCAATATGGCGAGGCAACCAAATGAAGCGATTTGACCTTGATCTTCGGCGAAGCTTCCGAGAGATATTTTGCAAGAACCGTGCCTCCAAGGGAATGCCCAATGAGAATTACCTCACCAGTGAGCTTGTCCATTTCTACCTCAAGTTGGTTTTGCCATGTCGCATACTCTATTTGATCCGGCATGCGGGGAGCGATCACTTCATACCCTTCCCCGAGCGCTTCTATTAACCAAGCCGTGAGCGGATTGCTGCCGTCTGAAGGTCCTTGCACCCCAGCACAATGAATGAATAAAACTTGTTTCTTCATGCATTTCCCCTCCTGATTTTTGATATCGCCATCATAACATGAGGGAATCGGTCAGGTTTCTTAGGAATTGCTACGATTGTCAATAAACCAGCGATTCTGCTTATCCAACATGAAGCGATGCCCGGACTCAGATGCGCTTATTCATCGGATTCGGGGGATATAATGAACGATCGCGGACACAGGATTCGTTATTGTGGCAAAATAGGGTGGGATCGAGCCCGTTTTCAGTGAATAACGGATCTCCTGTCCGCGCGACATGCAAAACAGCATCAATTTGGCGGAATAGCGGAACCTCTGTCCGCCAAAGCTCAGGAATGTTGCTCCCACACTTACCTCATGCCCATGAGGCCATTAACCTGGCTCCCTCACACCACACCTATGCAAATCTCGAAATAAGCTGTTTAGCTTGCAGCAGTGAGCAATCGCACAAAAAACCGCCCGCAACATGCTCGAACAGCATCTTGCGGGCGGCCGCATTAACATTATTTACTTGCTTTATACGTGTTCAAGAATTCCTTCACCTTCGCCGGGTCGGCTACGAGTTCGTTGCCGGTTTTGACGATCGGGCTGACGGTGGAGTAAGCCTTGATCTTGTTATTGTTGTAGTACGCCAGAATCTCATCCTGGTTGATGGAGTAGAGCACAGCTCTTCTCAGATCGTCGCTTGTCGCTACATCCCGGTTCTTCGTGTTGAAGAGCAGGTAGGATACGGCATTACTCTCAATCGTCTGCAGCTTCAGCTTGCTGTCCCCTTCAACGACGTCGTATTTCGTTTCAGGCACGCCGTAGTAGAGATGAATCTCGCCACTGCGCAGGGCGGACAGGGTGCTGTCGGCATCCTTGATAAAGCGTACTTTGACTTCCTCAATCTTAGGTTCGTTCTCCGTACCCTTCATGTAACCAGGGTTCTTGTAGAAAGTGGCTTCATAATCGTTCTTGTGCGACAAAATGTACGGACCGCTTGCAAACAAGGTGTTGTTGTAACGGTCGCCTTCAGTTACCGTGTTCTGGTCACCGTAAGGGATGTCCTTGTTCACGTCGAAGTTCGCTACATCATAGGTGTTGATGGCCTCGACCTGCTTCTTGGAGACAATACCTGCCGATTGGTGAGCCAGGTAGTTCAGAACTTGCGGGAACGGCTCGGTAGTTGTCAATTTGATGACCTGATACTTGCCTTCTGCCGTGCTGGCTTGGTTCTTGTCACTTACCAGAGAAGCGATCGGAGTATCCAGACCTTCTTCCAGTGCAGCCTTGATCGTGCTGCTGCCACCCGATACATTTGTGCTCTCAAGCGCGCTCAGATCTGTTACAGCCTCAACGGTATTGATATGCTCGTGAAGCGTGTACGTACGATGATCCGGCACGGAGTCTTTGTCCTTCGCGCGGTTCATGGCAAAGATAACGTCGTCCGCGCCTACGCGCTCGCCGGAATCCTCGGCTTTTTTGTTCGTGATTTTGGCAAAGTTGATATCGTCTCTAAGAATAAAGTAGTATTCAGAATTGCCTTCTGCGATCGCATGGTTGTAAGAAAGCGATCCTTCGGATGTAATGTTGTCATCATCGGTCAGGTTGATCAGTCTTACGTTCATGTTCGTATTAATGATGTTGATCGAGCCGTCATTTCCCTTGATTGGATCAAGTGAAGTCAACTCCGAGACGGATTGGGACAGAATCAATGGCTGGGTAGCACGCTTGGACTGGTCCTTGAAATCAACGGCTTCCCATGGAAGGGAACGAGATTTCGATAGACGCACGGATTTCTCGTCCAGCACATCCTTGTTCAGAGCCTGGCTCTTCAAGGAGATGTATAGCGGTGCAATGTAGGCTTTGTCTGTTACGAGACGCTGCTCCAGTTGCTTGTATGTCTCAACAGCTTCTTCAGGCGTCTGTGTAGCCGCTTCGTCGATCAGCTTGTCTACTTCTTCATCGGCCAGGATACTGTAGTCGCCGCCGGTTTTGAACAGGGAGCGTACGGCATAGTCCGGGTTACCTGTAACGGTGGTCCAGCTCGACAAGGCGACATCATAGTTGCCGGCATCCTGCTGGGCCTTGAAGCTGCCGTAGTCTGCTTGCAGGTTCAGCTTTACGTTGAAGCCATTCTTGGTAAGCTGGTCACGGATAATGTTGATATCGGACTCGCCTGAGCTCATACCTAGCAGTTCAATGGTGACTGCGGAATTATCTACAGCCGTATCCGATGGTTCTTGCGGATTTTGCGGCTGTGCATCATCTTTAGTTGTTACGTTGCATCCAGCCAGTACGATGACAAGCGAGAGAAACAGTAACAGCAAGGAACTTTTTTTCATGTTGATACCCTCCTGAGTTGTGTATATATATAAATTTTATTGAAACCAATGTTAGTGTGTCTTATATACTGGCGCTTTAATCCAGTTTCGGATCGAGTGCATCGCGCAATCCGTCGCCAAGGAAGTTGAAGGACAGCACCAGAGCGATAATGGCAAGGCCAGGATAGATGGCCAAGTACGAATGGGTCTCCAGATACGTGCTGCCGATCTTAAGAATGTTCCCCCATTCGGAATATGCGGTTCTACGCCCAGTCCCAAATAACTTAAGCTGCTAGTCGAGATTACAGCTGCGCCGATGGTTAAAGTAGATTTAACAATCATCGGGGCAAGGGAATTGGGAACGATATGCTTGAAGATGATCGAGAAGTTGCTGGAACCGAAGGCTCTGGCCGCATCGACATATTCAAAGGTGGAGACCAGCAGCACATTCGCGCGCATCGTTCTGGCATAGGTAGGTATTGCACCTACGCTTAGCGCCAGAATGAGATTCGTTGTGTTAGCCCCGAAGGCTGCGATGATCGCAATCGCCAGCAGAATGCCTGGAATGGCGTACAGAATATCCAGCAGACGCATGATGATGTTATCGGTATGACGGCCGTAGTAGCCGGATATCGCACCGAGAACGCCTCCGATGATGACCGGAATCAACGTCGAGGCAAAACCGACAATGAGCGAGATGCGAGCGCCGAATACGATTCGGGAGAACAGGTCCCGTCCGAAGTTGTCCGTTCCCAGCGGATAGGCCAGGCTCGGTGGCTGAAGAATGGCGCTGTAATTGTTATCGATCGCCATACTGTAGTCGAACGTGAACAGACTGCACACGGACAAGCAGAACAGCAGGATGACGAAAAACAGTCCCGACATGGCGGTCATATTGCTGGTCAGTTTCACCCAAACGTCGCTCCAACGCGTCATAGCCGGGTTGCCTTGCTTGCGAATTTTGGCCAGCAGATTAATACCGAGCACCAAGGCAAAGATGTTGCCGGTCACAGCCGTAACAATGATCAGCAGCGCTAGCCAGGTCATGCCGCGCGGCGTGTAGTTCGACGTGACAAACTTGGCTACGAGCAGCAACGTGATCAGATAAATAGCGGCAATGACGAGCAGCAAGCCCATCGCCGGCAGAAACGTATTCGATACATAAGGCTTAAACAGATTCAATGCCGATATGGCAATCACATAAAGCTGCGTTAAGAACATATAGACAGCGATGGTATACTCAGGCGGCCTATTCCTCTTAATCAGGTTAAAGCCGAATGTGACGGTAAATAAATTACCGGTAAGCAGGCTTAATAACTGAATGTAGCCGAGAATCCGGGTAGAGCGTTTGATTTCTCCCAGCTTCAACAGATCGCTGCGAATCAGCAGCGTAATGACGATTTGAATGATGGTAAAGAAGGCGTAAGCGGCGAAGGCCGCAAATACCCAAGGCTTAATGGTTCCCCCAGCGAAATCGAAGCTGTTCAGCAGCAGGATGACCGTTAACGTCAACGATATCACCCAAGTGAAGTTGGCTTGACTGTACTCGTGAGAGGATTTCAGCTGGTGTGCGGTTTCCTGTTTCGATAGAAGCTTCTTGATCATGAGTACACCTGCTTTAATATTGTTTCATCTTGGACCTGATTCGTGGATCGAAGAAGGCGTACAAGATATCAATAATAACGTTGACGAGCGATATCGTAATGGCGGTGTAGACGACGCCGCCCATAATGGCTGGAATATCCGGAATAAACTGCTTGTCCACGATGTAGCTTCCGATACCGCTAATATTAAATACTTTCTCCGTAACGGCCGATCCGCCGAGCATTCCGCCGAATTGAAGTCCGATGACCGTGATGATGGGAATGATTGCGTTGCGTACGGCATGCTTCATCAGCACGGTGCGCTTCGTCAGTCCCTTGGCTCTGGCTGTGATCATATAATCTTCATTAATGACCTCAAGTGTTGAGGAACGCGTCATTCGGGCCACGGAAGCGGTAAGTCCCGTTCCCAGCACGATGACCGGCATGATCATGGATAACCAATTCTGTGGATTGAAGGTTGCAGGCAGCCATTGCAGTTTGATAGAGAAGTTCAGGATAAAGATCAAGCCCTGCCAGAAGTTCGGAATGGACAATCCGAGCAAAGCGACAAACATAAACGAATAATCAAAAAACGAATTCGGACGCGTAGCCGAGATAATCCCGATCGGCAGTGCGATCGCGATGGCAATGATCAGCGACACGACGGTTAGCGTCAGCGTAATCGGAAACTTCCGGGCTATGCTGGATGTTATATCCTCATTGCCGGAGAAGGATTTGCCGAGATCGAAATAGGCAATGCCTTTAATGTTGTTCCACAACTGCGTGATATAGTTCTGATCCAAGCCGTGCATGCGGTTGAAATTCGCGATTTGTTCCGTCGTTGCCGTCTCCCCGAGAATATTGGCCGCGGGGTTGAACGGGGACAGATGCAGAATCGTGAACACGAGCACAGCCACGCCGAAAATAACGAAGATCGTCATGACAAGCCGTTCAAGGATATACTTAAGATAAGGATTACCATAAAGAAAAATAAGAATATACATGAACAATCCCGGAATGAGGGATATAATAAAAAATAGCGGCTTCTCGATCAGCCACGCGAACGTGTCGGCCATCGTCAAGCGCTTCTGATTGTTCAGCTGCAGTTCCTTATGGGTTGATTCCCTCAACGCTTCTTGGAACCTTGCCTTTACAATCGTCTCGACTTCGTGCTTCAGCTGCTGCTCGCCGATCTTCTGCTTGAAGAACAGATGCTTGCGCCTTTGCTGCTGGGCGACCTCGTCGCGGAGACGATCCAGGTAACCTTCGGCTAGCATTCTGCTGCGAATCGCATTCTCTGCCGCAACATAGTCGTCCTTCCGTCGCTGAAACACATAAAATAGGAAGACCACGATATTGACGGGTGCTCCTAATAATAATAGTAAGTATCTATAAGAAGGATTCAGAAGAATCTTACTGTAGGTCCTACTAATTGTGCTGATGAGACTGCCGCGTGCTGCTGCTTCCGTCCCCTTCATAAGATGTCTTTCCTCCTTGTTCCAAATTGCATTATTCCGATTGATATAGTATATTTTATTTTAGCCTATTTTAAAAGTCAATAGATTATAGTATGCACGTAATGACATAAAAGCATAATGGCAGGTGAACAATTTTGGAGGCAACCGAACCGATCTTACAAGTTAAAAATTTGAGCGTCGCCTTTCAATCCCGTGATTCGGAATTTCATGCGGTTCGAGGCGTCAGTTTTGACGTCAGAAAAGGAGAGACGCTCGGCATTGTCGGGGAATCCGGCAGCGGTAAAAGCGTTACGGCTCGCTCGATCATGCGGCTGCTGCCATCGCCTCCATCGCTGATGAAGGATGGCGAGATCCTGTTTCTCGGCCAGAACCTGGCGGACAAGAGTGAGAAAGAGATGGAGAGCATCCGTGGACGCGACATCGGCATGATCTTTCAGGATCCGATGACGTCGCTTAATCCGACCATCCGAATTGGAGAGCAGATTGCCGAGAGTCTGGTCAAGCACCAGAAGCTATCTAAGACGGAAGCGAAGCAGCAGGCGCTCGATATGCTGAAGATGGTAGGCATCCCGAATAGCGAGACGCGTTACAATCAATATCCGCATGAGTTCTCAGGCGGCATGCGCCAGCGTGTCATGATTGCGATTGCCCTGGCCTGCCAGCCGGCTCTGCTGATTGCGGACGAGCCCACAACGGCACTGGATGTAACGATTCAGGCGCAGATTCTGAATCTGATGAAGAATATGCAGGAGCGATTCGGCTCTTCTATTATATTGATCACGCACGATTTAGGCGTAGTGGCCGGCATGTGCGATCGCGTGGCCGTCATGAAGGACGGCCTGATCGTAGAGACGGGAACTACGGAGGAGATCTTCGAGAATCCGCAGCACCCTTATACGTTGAAGCTGCTCAACGCCCTTCCTCGTCTAGACGAGAAGAAGAAGGTAAAGCCGGCGCCGTTGATTGTGCCGAGCACGGATTATCAAGGTCCGCTGCTTGAGGTGAAATCGCTGAAGCAGTACTTCGATATGGGCAAAGGGAACGTACTCAAAGCGGTGAACGATATCAGCTTCCATATTCAAGCAGGCGAGACGCTTGGGGTGGTTGGCGAATCGGGCAGCGGCAAATCGACAACGGGCCGGGCGATTCTGCGCCTGCATCAGCCGACCGGTGGAGAAGTGCTCTACCAAGGCATGTCGGTGAACCGCTTGTCAGCCTCGGAGATGAAAGCGATGCGCCGCCATATGCAGATGATCTTCCAGGATCCGTATGCTTCGCTCAACCCGCGTCTAAAGGTCGTCGATATTATCGGTGAGGCGCTGGACGTACACAAGCTGACCGGCAGCAAGCAGGAACGCAAGCGGCGGGTGGAAGAGCTGCTGGATATGGTGGGTCTTGATCCGGCGTACGCCACGCGTTATCCGCATGAATTCTCCGGCGGCCAGCGCCAGCGGATTGGGATTGCCCGCGCGCTGGCGGTGGAACCGAAATTCATCGTGTGCGATGAGCCGCTTTCTGCGCTGGATGTGTCCATCCAATCCCAGATCGTCAAGCTGCTGGAGGAGCTCCAGCACCGCCTGGGACTGACCTACCTATTTATTGCGCACGACCTGTCCATGGTGAGGCATATTAGTGATCGCGTTGCGGTCATGTACATGGGCAAAATCGTGGAGCTGGCCGAAAGCGAAGAACTGTACTCGAACCCGCAGCATGAGTATACCCGATCCTTGTTAGCGGCGATTCCCGTACCTGATCCGAAGGTGGAATCGAAGAAGAAGCGGGTGCTGCTCGACGAGCGCACCGGCGAAGACAAATATAATCTGGAACGCTCGGAGCTCGTGGAAGTATCTGAAGGCCACTGGGTAGCCGTGCCGACGGGGGCTTAACTTAATCGCAAAAGGTTTATCCTTAGGTTTATTTAACCTGCAGGGTAAGCCTTTTTTAATTACCATTTTTCATTGAAATCTTACGAACGAAAAAAAGGAATTGGACTCTGAACGGCAAATACATAAATGAAGGAAGCGTTCTCACGCATTTAATGAAGGAGGATAATAATGAACACTTTACAGCAGGGAGATATCGTACTATTTCAAGGGGATAGCATTACCGATTGCGGACGTGACCGGAATTACTCGGCGAGTCTTGGACATGGGTATCCTTTATTGGTAGATTCACTGGTTGGCATGAAATATCCCGAGTTGAACGTGACTTTTCTAAATAGAGGAATTAGCGGTAACCGTGTCGTTGACCTCAATCATCGGTGGCAGGAGGATTGCATCGACCTCAAGCCGGACTGGGTGTCGATCTATATCGGGATCAACGATACCTGGCGCCGCTACGATAGCGGAGATGCTACAAGTGCCGAGGATTTCAAGGCGGGGTATCGTCAACTGCTTGAACGGACGAAGGAAGCGCTTGACGCGAAGCTGATCCTAGTGGAGCCTTTCGTGGTTCCGGTTCCGGAAGATCGCAGAGCCTGGCGTGAGGATCTCGATCCGAAAATCCATGCGGTTCGCGAGTTGGCGGTGGAATACGGAGCGCTGCTGGTGCCGCTGGACGGCTTGTTCGCAGCAGCGTCCGCCCGGCGTGAGGCTGCTTATTGGGCACCGGACGGCGTCCATCCGTCCCCGGCAGGCCATGGTCTGATTGCCAAGGCGTGGCTGGATACGATGGGGATTAGCGTGAACTGATTCGGACAAGGTGTAGAACAAAAGGTGTAAGCTGCAAAGCCATGGTCGTAATCCGATGACCATGGCTTTTTGCCGCAATTCGACAGAAAATGCGCAAGGGGCTAGGCATATCGCAGAATTTCCCATATAATATGTCAAAATATATGAAAAACGAGTATGAAGTGTCCGATACATATTAAAGGCCAAACGATCCTTAGGAGCGGTCATTGCAATCATGACTTACCATAACCATAACGCTTCAGTCTGATGGTTAAGGTTCGCCAGCACCCGCACAGTGCAGCGCGTTAACGCGAAAAATAAAATGGTTGACGACTACATTTAAATCCTATAGGATTACTTGTATTAATAGTCCTTTTACGGGAAACAGGGGGAGAGAAACATGAAAGGCACGAAACAAGTACATAAACTAACGATGCTGATTATAGCATTCATGGTGATTTTGAGCGGTTGCGCCGAATCGGGAAGTGGCGGAGGAACGACGGGAGGCAACCTGTCGGACAAGGTCGAGAACCTGCCGGCGGGCATTGCCGAGAAAGATCCGGTCAAATTGATGGTCGTCCGCAAAATCGGCGGCGACGATCATACGGCGCAATTCTTGGCCGGTGCGAAGCAAGAGGGAGAGGCGCTTGGCTTCAAGGTCGACACCTTCTCCGCTAACGGCGATTCGGCTAAGTTCCATGATGCTATCGCGCAAGCGATTGACAGCGACTATGACGGGTTCATTATTTCACACGGTGACGATCCGGCAACGGTGCAAGACGTGAAGAAGATAACCGAGAAGGGGATTCCGGTTGTTACCTTCGACTCTCTTCCGCAGTTGGGCGATATCGATGGTGTGACGCTGACTTCACAGAATGACGAGCTACTGGCGAAGCTGGCGCTGGACAAGCTGATTGAAGAGCAAGGTCCGGAGGCCAATATTCTCTACTTATGGGTTGACGGATTTCCGCCTATGGTGCGTCGTAACGCCGTATACCAGGAAACGCTGAGCAACAATCCGGGAATCAAGGAACTGGAGCGGTACGGCGTCGCCAGCAACCAGACGTCCCAGGACACGCAAAATGCGGTAGCCGCTATTCTGACCAAGTATCCGAAGGGTGAGATAGACGCGATCTTCGCCACTTGGGATGCCTTCGCGATCGGAGCGGCCCGAGCACTGGAAGAAGCGGGACGGACGGAGGTCAAGATTTACGGTATTGACGTATCCAACGCGGATCTAGAGCTGATTCAGAAGCAAGATGGCCCTTGGGTGGCAACGGCTGCGGTTGATCCGAAGATGATTGGAGCCATTAATGTACGCCTGCTGGCGAAGAAGATTGCTGGCGAGGATACGCCGGCCACGTATAATCTGGAGCCCGTATTGATCGAGCGTTCTGCTATCGAAGGTGCTTCCGAAGCTGTTAATATGGTCAATCTGGCCGACATCATTCCAAGCTGGGGCACTAGCAGCGAGTTTGAGGAAGACTGGATGAAGTCACTGAAGCAAGCTAACGGTAAATAATTAAGCTAACTAAATCAGGCGCTCTTGTCGGTTACCGATAAGGGCGCCCTATCCTATTTGAAGGGGGAGGGAACGATTGACTATGGGAACTGTAAGCACATCTGCCGAAGCGCCGGACACGGATCGGGGCGCGGCCCCTTTACTTCAAATGAAACGAATCTCTATTTCCTTTCCAGGGGTTAAAGCGCTAACCGACGTGGATTTTCAGACCGTATCCGGTACGGCGCATGCGTTGATTGGTGCGAACGGAGCGGGGAAGTCCACGCTGATGAAGATTCTCTCCGGTGCCTATAACCATTACGAAGGCGAAATCTGGATTGAAGGGAAGCCAGTACATATTCGCACGCCGAAGGAAGCGAAGGATCTGGGCATTCAGATCGTCTATCAAGAGGTAGACACGGCGCTGATCTCGAATCTGACCGTTGGCGAGAATATCATGCTAAACCGAACGGTCCACGATATGGGCAAGCGTCAGCTGATCCGCTGGAAGGAGCTGCACGAAGAATCAGCCGCCATTCTGGCAGGGATGAATATCCGGATACCGAGTAAAAAGCTGATATCAGAGCTGACGCTCGCCGAGAAACAAATGGTATTAATCGCAAGAGCGATCTCGACGCAGTGCCGCATCCTTGTTCTGGATGAGCCGACCGCACCGCTGAGCCATAGCGAGACGGAGCAGTTGTTCAAACTCGTTCGGAAGCTGAAAGGGGACGGGGTGAGCGTAATTTTTATCTCACACCGATTACCGGAGCTCTATGCGATATGCGATGAGATTACGATCATGCGAGACGGCCGCCTCGTGAAGCATGGCCGCATGGCTGATATCGCACAATCCAAGGTCGTTGAATATATGCTGGGAGCCAAGATGGAGCAGCAATTTCCCCATATTGAACGGGAGATTGGGGAGGTGTGCTTCGATGTGCGAAATGTGGTGGATAAGGGGAAGATTCACGGCGTGGATCTGCATATTCGCCAAGGGGAGATCGTCGGGCTGGCTGGCTTGGTTGGTGCTGGCAAGACCGAGCTGTGTCGCGCGATTTTTGGCGCGGCTCCGACTTCGACGGGTGAAATTTCGCTGAAGGGGAAGGTGCTTCGCGTCCATTCTCCGCATGATGCGGTGCGCCAAGGCATTGCACTTGTGCCGGAGGAACGGCGACGTGAGGGCGTATTCGTAGCCGAATCCGTCTCGGTTAATCTGACGGCGGCGGTCTTGTCCCGTTTTTCCAAGTGGGGATCGTGGCTTCACTTCGGCAAGGAAAGACAAGCTTCAAGGGACATGATTCAGCGTCTAGGGATCAAGACACCTGGAGAAAGAACGAAGGTAGGCAACCTCTCCGGCGGCAATCAACAGAAGGTTGCGATTGGGAAGTGGCTCCTGGCGGAGGCGGATGTGTACATATTTGACGAGCGACCAAAGGCGTCGATGTAGGGGCGAAGCGCGATATATTCAATCTGGTGGCTGAACTGGCCAAGCGGGGGAAATGTGTTCTCTACGCCTCGAGCGAACTGTCTGAAATCATCGGGATCACCGACCGGGTGTACGTCATGTACGACGGCAACATCACGAAAGAACTTGTTACGCAAACGACCGATGAAGAGGAATTATTGCTTTATTGCACAGGAGGAGACTTGACATGACTACGGCAAGACCGGTTCAAGAGAAGGCGAAGGGTAGTTTTGCACTGGATTTCTTGTATAAATACGGTACGCTTATTACGGTGCTTGTGCTGATTATCTTTTTTGGCACGGTAGCAGACAATTTTTTGAACCCAAGCAACATCATTAATATCCTTCGCTCCATTTCGATTGTGACGATTATTGCAGTAGGGTTAACCGTATCGTTGGCCGTTGGCGGCTTCGACCTTTCGGTCGGTTCAACAGCGTCTCTGGCGAATGCGCTCGTGATTTCGATGTTCGTCTGGCATGGTCAGAACATTGGTATCGGCATCGGCCTTACCTTGTTGTTCTGTCTGGCCGTGGGGCTCGTAAATGCGTTCCTGGTCATTAACTTCAAGATTGACGACATGTTAATGACACTCGCAACGATGTTCATCTTCCAAGGGGTTGCCCTTACCTATACCCGTGGCGCTACCGTATCGCAGAATATGATCATGCCAAGCGGCGACTTTGCTACCGGCAAAATCCCGGCGATGTTCGAGAAGATCGGACAGGTGCATGGATCATCGTTATTATGATCGTTGTTGTCCTGGTTGTGCATCTGTTCCTGACCTATACGAAGCATGGCCGCTATATGTACATGATCGGCGGAAATCGCGAAGCCGCAGCCCTGTCGGGTATTCCGGTCAGCAAATACAGGTTGCTTGCCTACCTCGTATCCGCGTTATTTGCGGCGATTGGCGGAATTATCCTGGCGGCGCGTGTCATGTCAGCTGAGGTGAATTCGGGCGGGCCCTATCTCATGGATGCCGTGGCAGCGGCCTTCATCGGTTACTCCGTATTCGGTGCGGGCAAGCCAAACGCGCTGGGGACGTTTGTCGGTGCAGTCCTGATCGGGATTTTGCAAAATGGCCTGATCATGCTGTCCGTGCCCTACTATGCGATGGATATCGTGAAAGGGTCTGTTCTGGCACTAGCCCTAGCTTTGACGTATTACAAAAGAAGGCAGTAAGTCCTCAAGCGGAATGCCGTCCACTCTCGTATAATCCGTCCTCTTTGCAGATGCAATCTGTTTAGCAGGGCGGTTTTTTGACGAGAACATAGGTTGGAAGCTTGATTGTAAACATCAAAAAAGAGGGTTGACACATACCTTTATCTTCTTGTAGTCTGTTCATGTAACCGTTTACGTAAACGATTACATGAGGATTTGATAACGCTGAAATATGGGGTGAGTGCTGGGTTGATGAAGGCGACGATTAAACAAGTGGCTGCTGAGGCTGGCGTCTCTACCGCCACAGTTTCCAGAGTATTAAATGAAACCGATTATGTAAGCGAGGAGATTAAGCAGCGTGTCTTGACCGCTGTTAATCGCCTGAACTATAGGCCAAGTGCTGTAGCCAGAAGCTTGAAGCAAGACCGGACGTTCATGATTGGCGTGATCGTGCCGGATATCTCCAACCCGTATTTTATGGGAGTTTCACGCGGGGTTGAAGATGTAGTCGGCCCGCAAGAGTTCCAGTTAATGTTCTGCAGCTCCGACGAGAATAGCGATAAGGAGAAGCGACTGTTGAAGCTGCTGCAGGAGAAACGTGTGGATGCGATCTTGCTGGCAACCGCCGGAGGAAATGATGCAGTTGTAATGCAGTTGGTTGATTCCGGGCTGCCGGTCGTACTGGTGGACCGAAGACTCGATTCAGTTGAAATGAACCAAAGGCTGGATCTGGTTGTTGAGGACAACGCAAACGGAGCTTACCATCTAACAAGCAAACTTCTGGAACAAGGACATGTGCGACTTGGCGTCGTTAACGGCCCGACCACGACAAGCACTGGCCGGGAACGATTTGAAGGTGTTCTTCAGGCCATGCAAGCATTCGGATTGAATGCCGAGCCTATGGTATTCAATGGCCGGTTCTCGGCAGGGGATGGAATTCAGGCTGTCAAATATTTTTTGAACGCGAGCAGACAGGAGTGGCCAACAGCAATTATATCACTGAATAATCGCATGAGCCTTGGGGTTCTGCTTGAAATCGTCCATCATAATCTGCGTATTCCAGGGGAGTTGACGGTTGCTTCTTTCGGAGAGGTGGAGGCGGGGCTGCTGTTGCAAAATTCAGGTCTGTTTTATATCGATCAGCATCCGTACGAAATGGGACGCAAGGCCGGCGAAATCCTGCTCAGTCGAATTCGCGATGGAGGCAGCGACAGCTCGGATGTCGTCCATGAAATATACAGTCACGAAGTTAAGCAGCTTCCGTAGGTTCGAACCGTTTGTCATTACGATAGTATTTAGGAGGGCGACAGGACATGAAGCAGCTATATGCCATTGGTGTTGACTATGGGACAGAATCGGGAAGAGCGCTGTTAGTCGATCTTTCCACAGGGCAAGAGGTGGCTACGCATGTAACCCCGTACAGGCATGGAGTCATAGAGGATACACTGCCGGACTCGGATATTCGGCTTGGTTATGACTGGGCGCTCCAGCATCCCGAAGATTATATTGAAGTACTGCAGAGTTCTATTCCTCATGTCCTTGCTCAAGCCGGGATCGAGGCGGATCAAGTGATCGGGATCGGGGTTGATTTTACCGCTTGTACGATGATGCCACTCGATGCAGGCGGCACGCCATTATGCTTGATGGAGAAGTGGAAGCATCATCCGCATGCTTGGGTAAAGCTATGGAAGCATCACGCTGCGCAGGAGGAGGCGAACCGGATTAATGAGGCGGCGCTTGCGCGGGATGAGAAATTTCTCGCCCGGCATGGCGGCAAAGTATCTTCGGAATGGATGCTCGCGAAATCTTGGCAGATTCTGAACGAGGCCCCGGAAATATATGAAGAAGCTGTTCTGTTCATGGAGGCTGCCGATTGGATTGTCATGCAGATGACAGGTCAGTTAGTGCGAAGCAGCTGCACGGCAGGGTATAAGGCCAATTGGCATAAGCGGGAAGGCTTCCCTTCCAAGGCATTTCTCAGATCTCTTGATTCAAGGCTGGAAGATCTGGCCGATACGAAGCTCAGAGGGAGGATTCAACCACTCGGTGCAAGAGCCGGAGGGGTGACTGACCACATGGCGGCGCTGACGGGGTTGGCACCGGGTACAGCGGTGGCTACAGGTATTATCGATGCACATGCGATGGTGCCGGCCGTCAGTGTGGTGACCCCCGGTAAATTAGTATTGACGATGGGGACTTCGACTTGCCATTTATTGATCAGTGATAAGGAAGTGATGGCAGAAGGCATCTGCGGTGTGGTTGAAGATGGAATAATACCTGGATACTACGGTTATGAGGCGGGGCAATCGGCAGTGGGTGACATCTTCGCGTGGTACGTGGAGCAGGCGGCACCCGATTATGTTCACAGTGACGCTGCAAAGGAAGGCATTAGTGTTCACGAGTGGCTTGAGAGAGCTGCGGGACGATGCGCTCCCGGCGAGAGCGGACTGCTCGCGCTGGATTGGTGGAACGGCAGTCGTTCCGTCTTGATGGATGCTGATCTAAGCGGCGTCATGCTCGGCCTGAATTTACAGACCAAGCCGGAGGATATTTACCGATCGCTTCTTGAAGCCACGGCTTTTGGGACGCGGGCAATCATAGAAGCCTTTACGCAGAGCGGCGTGGACATTCAAGAGCTGTACGCTTGTGGTGGACTGCCGCAGAAAAACCGGCTGTTAATGCAAATCTATGCCGATGTCACGGGGAAAGAGATCAAGATTGCGGATACGATCCAGACGGCGGCCTTCGGTGCCGCGATGTTTGGTGCCGTGGCAGCAGGCAAAGCCCGAGGCGGATTTGATTCGATTGTAGAAGCTGCGGATGCGCTGGCTCGCGTAAGGGAGGAGACTTTTCAACCTATTGAATCCCACGTAGAGATATATAATCGATTGTACAGAGAGTACCAGGAGCTTCACGATTATTTCGGCCGGGGCGGGAATATGACGTTGAAGCGGTTGAAGGCGTTGCGGACTGATGTAACGAATCGTAAATCCTGAATGTGCGCGTAACGATTCAGGTTTTAGGCTGGGCTCCGGGCGGAAGACATCTGTAGCAGCAAAGCGATATCGCGTCAACGGCGTTTTGGTATCAGGCAGAGCCGCATGTGCTGTTCCCTAAGCTTCACGGCAATGACAAACGGGAAGTTACCTAGAAGGTATCTAATGAAGATAAACCGCTCGACTTGGCGATATTTCGCAGGTTAGAGCGGTTTTTATCGTTTCTTGTGTTGACGGGCAGAACTTGTTTTCTTTATCCTTGTAAGAGAGCATTTTTATCGTGCACGTACATACCATTACCCTCCTATTAAAGTGAAAGGGGACTCATCATGAAGAAGCCTACCTTCGTACTACCCGATTCTGCGACTTGGATGAACAGCTTTCGGTTCGAAATTCCGATAAAAATCCGGTACTGCGAGACGGACATGCTGGGCCATGTCAACAATGTAAGTTATTTTATGTACTTTGAGCAGGGCAGAATTGAATACTTCGAGAATCTTGGCCTTATCGAGTCTTTGTTCAGTAATCAGTATGTATCGGTCGTCGCCGACTTAGAATGCCAATACCTAGCCCAACTGTATTTGAAGGATCAGATGAAGCTGCGCGTCAAGGTAGCCGAGATCGGGCGCTCCTCGATGGATGTACAGTATGCGATCGTCGTTGAAGATCGTCTTAAAGCAGCTGGCCGCGGGAACATTGTGCTGGTCGATACTGCGACAGGCAAGAGCACGCCGATTCCGGAGACCGCCCGTGAGGCGATCTCGACGTTTGAAGGCAGGTCCTTCTAGAGTAACAGACGCAATGGAGAGTTCCAATCGTATCGATAACGAGGAAGGAAGGGATTTTGTGATGAACATCCGTTTTGCCATCATCGGCACAAACTGGATTACAGAGCGCTTCATTCAAGCGGCACTGGAGAGTGAGGAGTTCATTCTGTCTGCTATCTATTCGCGCACAGAGGAGAAAGGCAAGGCTTTCGGGGAGAAGTACGCCGACCCTCCGGTCTATACCGATCTGGAGACGATGCTGGAGCAGGCTGAGATTGATGCGGTTTATATCGCCAGTCCGAATTCCTATCATGTAGATCAAGCGATTCTGTGCATGAATCACGGCAAGCATGTACTATGCGAGAAACCGATGGGCTCGAATGCAGCCGAGATATCCGCGATGATCGCAGCAGCCAGGAAGAACGATGTGCTGTTGATGGAAGCGCTGAAATCCACACTGATGCCGAATTTCAAGACGATACAGGATAATCTGTATAAATTGGGGCCGATCCGCCGTTATTTTGCAAGCTATTGTCAGTATTCCTCCCGTTATGACGCGTACAAGCAAGGCACTGTTCTGAACGCATTCAATCCGGTCTATTCCAACGGTTCCCTAATGGATCTGGGCATTTATTGCCTCTATCCGATGGTAACGCTGTTCGGTAAACCGGAATCAGTGAAAGCCAACGGCTTACTGCTATCTTCCGGCGTGGATGGTGAGGGAAGTTTGCTGCTCTCGTATCCGGAGATGGACGCGGTCATTATGCATTCCAAAATCAGTCAATCCTACGCCCCGGCCGAAATTCAGGGAGAGAACGGGACCATGGTCATCGACAAGATCAACCAGCCTTATGATGTGAGAATTCATTATCGGGATGGGACGATTGAGAACGTCACTCAGCTCCAGACACACGAGTCGATGTATTATGAAGCTCAAGAATTCATAGATCTGATCAAGTGTGGTGACCGGGAGAGTACAACCAATACGCTGGCCAATTCCTTGATTACCGCCGAGATTATGGAGGAAGCCAGAAAGCAGATGGGGCTTGCCTATCCAGCGGATTCACGAACGGATATATGATATTTGTCATACCCTCGAAATGACGTTTATGACTTACGGGATGCTCAGGGCTCCGTCTATAATTAAAGTCAGACAAGTGCGTACGCTGATCATGCGTTGATGCGCTTACATTCGAGGAGGAAGACAGCCCATGGCGAAGACCGACAACAAATTGTCCAGCTTAAAGAAGAACGTAGCTCCTTTTGAAGAAATTGATACGAGGGCGAGTATACGTCAACTGGTCAACACGATGCTACCGCTGATCATATTATGGTATGCCGCCTATTTGAGCCTATCCGTTTCGTATTGGCTTACGATTCCTATTATTCTGGTCGCTTCGGGGTTTGTTGTTCGTACCTTCATCATATTCCATGACTGTTGTCATCAGTCGTTCCTGAAGAATCGGTTCTTCAATAAACTTCTGGGTAATATTACGGGCGTAATTACCTTGTGTCCATACGAGCAATGGAAAAACACGCATGCTATTCATCACGCAACAAGCAGCAACCTCGACAAGCGCGGAATCGGCGATATGTGGGTTCTGACTGTAGAGGAATATAATCAAGCCTCATTCTGGCAGCGCCTTTCCTATCGGGTGTATCGTAATCCAATCGTGATGTTCGGTCTTGGACCGATTGCCATCTTCCTGTTCTCCTACCGTTTTAATCGCAAAGGTGCAAGACGTAAGGAGAAGATCAATACGTATGTGACGAATGTGGCGATTGTTGTGTTATATGCCGTGTTATGCTGGGCCATCGGCTGGCAAGCGTTCTTGCTTGTTCAGGCTCCGATCTTCTTCTTCTCCGGCATGCTCGGAATTTGGCTGTTCTACGTTCAGCATCAATTCGAGGATTCTTACTTTGAACACGATGAAGAATGGAGTTATATTAATGCCGCGGTAGAGGGAAGCTCTTACTATAAGCTGCCGAAGCTGCTACAGTGGATTACCGGCAACATCGGTTTCCATCATGTGCATCATTTAAGCCCGAAGGTACCTAACTATAATTTGGAAAAAGCCCATGAAGCATCACCACCGCTTCAGAAGGCGACAACGATTACTTTGAAATCCAGCCTGAAATCCATTCGATTCCGTCTGTGGGACGAGGAGCGTAAGGTGTTCGTCAGTTTCAAGGATGCGAAGCAGATGCGCCGCATGGCCATGTCCGCTCCTGCACCGACAACCGAGGCTTCGGCCGTCGTTTCCCCCAGACCTCGTGTTCAGGGTGAATAAATAATAGAATAAGCAGTAAAAAAGGTGGGACTCCATGCAGAAGTGGTATCAGATATTTCATAGAAGTACGGGGCTGAGCCCTTATGTATGGGTTGTCTTTTATATTCTGCCGTTCTACTTCATCTTCAGGTCGACGTCAACCTACCAGGTCGTCATCGGCGTTGTGATGATCGTCATGTTCTTTCTGTTCTACGTGTTGTCGTTCGTGTCCAAGGGATGGATCGTTTATTTCTGGACGAGTCTCCAGATCTTAATATCGATCACGATGTCCTTGTTGTTCGGATATGTGTACTTCTCGCTGTTTCTGGCTTTTTTCATAGGGAACATCAAGAATAAGGCTGGCTTCTTCACACTCTATTCCATTCATCTGGTCACCACTTTGATCACGGTGAACTACGGATTATTAACCAGAAATCCGTTCTTTATAACACAGCTTCCTTTTGTGCTGGTCAGCGTGGCGGGCGTCATTCTGTTGCCGGTCACAACCTATAACCGGAACAAGAATGATCAGTTGCAGGATCAACTGGAGCACGCCAATAAACGGATATCCGAGCTGGTTAAGCTGGAAGAGCGTCAGCGGATCTCGCGAGATCTGCATGATACACTCGGTCAGAAGCTCTCGCTCATTGGTTTGAAGAGTGACTTGGCCGGAAAGCTAATTAGTCGCGATCCCACACGAGCCCAATCGGAGATCAATGACGTTCGACAGACGGCCAGGACCGCGCTGAAGGAAGTGCGTGAGATGGTTACGCGTATGCGCGGAACTCGGCTGACAGATGAAATATTTCGAATCGAGCAGATTCTCAAGGTAGCCGAGATCGATTTTGCGTTTGAGGGTACCACCGAACCGGATAAGCTCACCCTGATGAATGAGAATGTAATCAGTATGTGCCTGAAAGAGGCGGTCAATAATATCGTCAAGCATAGCAACGCCTCGGCTTGCCACATCACGGTTGAATCTACCGAAACCGATCTGGTCACCACCGTGAAGGATAACGGGATCGGGGTTTCTTCTGATCGGTTAAACCGCGGGAATGGACTGCAAGGGATGAGAGAACGACTGGAGTTCGTGAACGGAAGTTTGGAAATCCGTTCAGGTGAGGGGACTACGCTTATCATTCGAGTGCCGAACGCACTCAGACACCCGGATAAGGAGGCTGGACTATGATCAGCATTGTGATTGCTGAAGATCAGCGTTTGCTGCTTGGAGCTCTGGCTTCCTTGCTTGATCTTGAGGAGGATATGCAGGTTGTCGGAACGGCCGGCAACGGCAAAGATGCCGTCAAGCTGGTGAAGCTGTACCAACCGGACATATGCATCATGGATATTGAGATGCCCATTATGAACGGACTTGAAGCAGCCGAGGAACTGAGGGGCAGCGGCTCGAAAGTCATGATCTTGACCACCTTTGCAAGACCAGGTTATTTCGAGCGTGCACTGAAGGCAGGAGCTAATGCATATTTGCTGAAGGATAGTCCAAGCGAGGAACTGGCAACCTCGATTCGAAGCATTATGGCTGGTAAGCGGATCTATGCGCCAGAGCTGGTGGACGAAGCATATACCGTCGAGGAGAACCCGCTGACTGAAAGAGAGAAAGAAGTACTCGGCTTGATTGCGGATGGGAAGAACACGAAGGAGATTGCAAGTGAGCTGTTTATTACGACAGGTACAGTCCGGAATTACATCTCGGTCATTCTCGATAAGCTCGGGGTTAGCAATCGGATTGAAGCGATCACCCGATTCAAAGATAAAGGCTGGTTTAAATAACATGAGTCAATCGTAAGCGATGCGCTGGAAATTCTCCGGCTGGCATCGCTTTTTTGGTCGTTTCTAGGGGGATAGGACAAGCGTGCTTTTTTGGATACCGTATCGTGAATTGGGAATAATGTAGTCAATCTCAATTTCATGTCATGGACCAGGACACGCTCATGATCCTGGCAAGAGGAAGGAACGACCATAATGGGACATATGATGTTTGAAGTTGGAACGGCGCTGCTGCTGGTTGCGATAGCTTCCCTCATTGCAGGTAAGCTTAAGTTCTCTATTATACCGTTTCTGATCGTACTCGGGATGGTTGTTGGACCTCATGCACCGACGATTGGGATCATTGACTTGAAGTTTATTGAAAGTCAGGGTATTATCGATTTTCTGGGACAGATGGGTATCCTGTTTCTGCTATTCTATCTGGGACTTGAGTTCTCTGTTCAAAAATTGATCAAATCTGGACGAAACATTGTCATAGGTGGTTCCGTATATGTATTATTGAACTTTGTCCTGGGTCTCGCTTATGGCTTTCTGATCGGTATGCCATTGTACGAGACGTTGATCATCGCCGGGATGCTGTCCGTATCGTCCAGTGCGATCGTGGCAAAGGTCCTTGTAGATCTGCGGCGTACTGGTCATTCGGAGACGGAGCTTATTCTCGGGATCATCCTGTTCGATGACATATTTCTCGCGGTATTTCTGTCGATTATGTCAGGTCTTCTCTTAGGTGGCTCTGCTCGGTAGGGGCTACCATCATCTCGGTCAGTATCTCGATAGGTTATATGCTGCTGTTTTTCGTTATCGCGAGAAAAGGACCGCCAATATTGAATAAGCTGCTGAATATAACGTCAAGCGAAATTTTTATTATCGTTGTATTCTCAGTCATGTTTTTTATTGCGGGGTTCTCAGAAACACTTCATGTCGCCGAGGCGATCGGTGCGCTTTTATTCGGTCTCGCTTTATCGGAGACAGATCACAGTGAACGGATTGAGCAACTCGTCATTCCGTTTCGAGATTTCTTCGGGGCCATCTTCTTCTTCAGTTTCGGTCTCAGTATCGATCCGACCACGCTCGGAGATGCGCTCTGGCTTGCCTTAGGCGCGATTGCACTCACGATTATTGGCAACGTGTTTGCCGGTATGATAGCAGGACGCCAGGCCGGGTTACAGCACAAATCATCACTAAATATCGGATTAACCATTATGGCGCGGGGTGAATTTACGATTATCGTGGCTAATTTGGGACTTGCTGGTGGCTTGTCCGCGATTCTGAAACCATTCTCCGCCCTATACGTTCTTATACTTGCGATACTTGGGCCGCTTCTTGCCAAAGAATCTAAACGCGTGTACGGGACCGTGAATAAGATATTCAAATGGAGCGATCCAACGGACAAAGTGAAAAAAAGGAAAGCATAACCTTTTACCCGAGATGATTTACTTTCTGCTCCCAAGTCTATATAATCTAGTAATTGAAACCCCAGAACGGAGGATTTACACATGAGCATTATTCGCGAATCTGACCTGCCGGGTATCGGGAAGAAATTCCTTATACAAGCGCGATCAGGAGACAAATTGGTTGTTGTCATTCATGACGACGGCCGCAGAGAGCTTTACCATTTCGAGGATGACAATCCGGACGAGACGATCTCCCAGATTACCTTAGAGGACGATGAAGCAAGACAAATTGCCGGCATCATCGGCGGTATGACATACAAACCGAAAGCCCTCGAGACGATTGAGGTGACGCTGGAAGACCTGATCATCGAATGGTCCCGTATTGAACCGCATTACAAATGCGTTGGCAAGTCCATTGCCGAGCTTGAGGTTCGTCAAAGAACAGGCGCCAACATCTTGGCGATCGTGAAGCGCAACGAGCAGAAGATCAACCCCGGTCCGGGTGATATCTTGACGGAGAACTCCACGCTGGTTCTTGCCGGTGAGCGTAAACAGATCAAGGAACTCAAGGAACTGCTCGTTAACGGTTAAATGTATTTGAAAATGACGAAATGCCCTTTCTGTTTTTTGGAAAGGGCGTTTTTTTCTATGAAGACTTCGCATGACGGATAGCCGACTCAATGTAGGTTCTTAGCGCCTTAATGAACGTGCGCATGGCATATCCGACGTATCTATCGCTGCGGTAGATTAGACAAATGTCTTGAGAAGGCGTAGGATTCCTCAGGTGTACGACTTTGATTTCTGGATTGTGAAGTTGCAGTTGTTTTAACTCCAAAGCGAACACCTTCTTTCCATGGCATTGTTGGCATGCATGTGCACAACACCGAATTTCTTAGCGGACACAGATGCGCTTATAAGGTGAATGTGGTGCGTACATTGAGTGTTTGCGGACCCAGGATCCGTTATTAACGCAAAAGGGGGTGATATCGAGCCCGTTTTTGGTGGATAACGGATCTCTTGTCCGCGAAGGGGGCAAAACCGTGCTGATTTAACCCAATAGCGGAACCTCTGTCCTGCTGTTTCAGATGCCGTTAAAAAACTACGAGAACCCGCAAGAGAAAGATGGTATTTCCTAGTCTCTGCCAATGAATGGGGCCCGATGGTATCAACGTCATCGGTCACTTAGCTGTATTTTTGCTAGTGCCGACGCCGATTACATGACCGGTCAAAAGCTGATGGTGGATAGCGGATCGATTATGCTGAGAGAAGAGCGCCAAGGGAATCCCTTGAGCGCTCTTTGTGTGTAAGGTCGGGCAGGTATGAGTTATTGGTATCCAATGAACGGCTAGGGTGATTTTTTCATTATTTACGAGCTATCATCATAAATCGTGCAGCATTCGTCCGAATCCCTTGCTCGGTTCGATGATCTTCGATGAACTGCTGCAGGATGCGGAAATCCTCGTCATCTTGTCCGAAATGGGGAATGATTGGCGTGTGCTTGAGCAGGAAGATGAGGTCTTCCTCACGTTCGTAATATTCCGCTGCGTCATACTCGACATACTCTATCTGGCGAAAACCTGCTTGATCCAGTTCTGTTATATACCTCTCCTTTAATGTACCGTCTTGGTTCGCGAATTGTCCTCTGCCAAAGGCTGCAGCCAGGTTGGATTTATCACATTCCCGAACCTGCTGGGTCAAGAATATTCCATCATCAGTCAATACTCTTGCTACTTCCGAGGCACGGAATGGGGCATGTTTACATGAAATTAAGTTGAACAATCCGGGCGGGAATTGAAGCTGCTCCGAGTCCATCTGCATGAAACGTACGTTACGGGTTGAAGATGAGTATAAATTTTGCTTGGCCGTTTGAATCATGGCATGGCTCAGATCAATTCCAATCAGGAATGCTGCGCCAGGTGCGATTGAGATCAAACTTTCCCCTCCGCCTGTACCGACATCCAGTACGATGTCGGACGTATTGCATACTTTGCTTACCTGATCGAAGAAATTCCACGACGTACCTTCTGAGATACATCTGACTTGGCTGAAGTCCCAGCCGTTTAAAGTTCCTACATCATCGTAAAATTGTTTGTATTCCTGTGAATTCATAAATGAAGATCAACCTTTCTTAATAAAAGTAAATAGGATGCACTACTGGACACCATTCTAATAAAAGAGCCTAATAGGGCTGACCGTTATGGATCCCAGCCAGCCCTAGTTACTTCGAATGATACGGTATGACATCCCATTCACCTCCACCCTGGAAAAGTTATGTCTATTGTACTTGCAGAAACGGCTAGGCATCAAGCCAAAATATCTTTGATATTTGGAACAAATTGCCTCATAATAGCGTTTACAATATGAGTGTTCTGATTATCGAAAGGATGGGTAGCTATGGGCTTACATTCTTCAATGAGAAAGGTCGGTATTTCCGCCATCATGTTCGGTGTGATGCTTGCCGGAATTTCAGGTTCCCACAGTTTGGGGAGCGAACATATCACGTATGCTGAAGCGGCTTCGGGTCTGAAGAACGGCCAACGTGTTACGCTTCAACAGCGTACGGCATTGTTCCCGGATAGATTGACCAGCAGCAGCAACCTTCAGGCTTTGAAGGTCAGTTATTATGGAGGCAAAGGCGAGACATACCGGATTAGCTCCGTGAACGGAGAGATGACGCAGCTTGAGTCGGACAGCCAGGGTACCATCTGGGTTCCGTCTTGGTATGCGTCACAGGCAGCTAGGCAGGTAAAGGAGATATTGCCGGTGTCACTTAAGATGAACAATCGTACAAGCGTGCATCTGAGTCCGGGAAGCGGGCTGAAATGGCCCGTGTCCATAGCAGGAACGTCACTTACCGTCGTAGCACAGTGGAAGGACTGGTATGGAGTTCTGGTCAGCCCGGCTGAATGGAAGGAAGACTATTATATTTACCGTCCGGCATTGATGTGGGTGCAGGGGAAGGACATTACAGGCAAGAAGACGGTACCTAACGGTCTACTCGATGGAAACTCTGAAGTGTCCATTGATGTGGTACGCAACATAACAGAGTTTCTATTCAAGAAAGGCACCCACGCCTCTTATGTGAAAAAACTGCTGGGTGAGCCACAAGTCAAGGAGGCTTCAACAAATCAGGAGCAGAACTCCAACCTTCCGATGGTCATCGGGGAAACCTGGAGGTATGAAGCGCGCGATGTGCATTTTACCGTCACCTTCTCATCGTCGGGTAAGCTTACCGCTAGCGAATGGATCATTCCTACCACGGGGGCGTATGAACGGCGTTACAGTCCTGGCGATGATTACGAGTTTACATATAGCTTTGCTGTTATACCGCCGAAGAAGACGATCGAGGCATCGCCTGCATGGAGAAATCAGGGTAATCTGAATTTTACGTTCCTGCTGGAAGCAAACGAGGGCGTCCTGCTTGTAAAGGGAGATGATGGCGGGTTCAGCGGAATGCACAATCATTCTTCTCTGTATGCGATAGATCGTAGCACCGGTAAGAAGTTGTGGCAGGAGGACGCTGGTTTTGGCTGGTATACGGCTGTTGCGGATCAGGAGCGGAAGCATGTCACGATGTTCTCGGCTTACAACCCAGCCATTAAGGATTATGAGGCCAGGGTACGACATATCCGATTATCCGATGGAAAGGTGCTGTGGGAGGTTAAGCCAAAGAACGCATTCGGCCTCACGATGACGGCCGCGGCAGACGTTGTAATCTTGAATGAATGGTTGGACATGAATGGAACTAAAAGTGTGCTGAGCGTCCTGGATCAGGATACCGGTAAGCAGCTATGGAAAAAGACGCTATCGAAGGGGCACCGTTTACATAATCAAAGTTCGAATGATTCGTATGTACTCATTGAACAGAATGGCGTGCTTGAAGTATAATCCTAAAACCGGCAAGGCCGTATGGAATTATAAAGTGGGGAGGAAGGAAATGAATGATCCTATCTCAGACCCATACTATACCGGAGGATATCGTTACGACCCGGTAGCACCCGCGGATATCTCAACAAGATGGATGCTGTTAGGAAGTCAATGGGTTTTGCTCAATACGAGGACAGGCGAGAGGGAAGGTACTTATCCAGCTCAAGAAATGGAACGGTTTGAAGTATTGAATGAGCGGTATCTGTTAGTTCAACGTGCGCTGGATGGGGAGTATTTTACTGGAGCGACCGCTTATGAAAGCATACTGTATGATAGCGTGGAAGATAAGGAAGTGTGGACATTAAAGGGAAGGGCTACCCACGGGGTTTTCGATGGAGAGAGAATGTATTTAACCTTGAACGGCATTCCGGCAGCTGTGGATCAAGAGAATGGCAGCTTGATTTGGAAGATGAAAACCACGCTAAAGGCCAATGATGATCTATCCCATCTGGTCGGCAGCAGCTTAGGCGTATTGGATCGGTATATACTCCTGAGCTAGAGAATGATCTTATGGTGTTAGATAAAGAAGATGGCAAGAGCTTAGGAAGGCTTCATAGTGTTGTTACCGGGAACGCCGATCTACGTGAGCAGTATGCGAGAAACGGTGCGCTGAGCGTAACGGACCAAGAGGTGCTGGTTGGAACCGTAAATGGAGCGTTCATTCGTTATGATGCGGCTGAGTTGGTCGAGATGCTGGATGGGTTGTGATGGCAAGGAAAAAGGTGTAATAATCCTGACATTCATTTGAGTTCTGACAGGAATTAGAATTATGTCAAGGGATGGAAAACATTCTTTGATACTAACTGGATTGAGTCAGGCGAAAGGGGGTTGGTATTCGTTAGTCAAAGATGATGAAGGAATTAAAAATGCTTTTCTGCTATGTGATTCAGATTTTGAAAGAGATGCTCAACAAATACCTGTCCCTTTTTGGATTGAAAATGAAGATGTAATATATAATCTGACTCCTTTAATTATCAGACCAGAATTTAAGATGGACTTCGAAAAGATACTAACTTTCTTCGTAGAACAGTCCCCATCAAAAACAATTATGTTTCTGGCGAGATATCAAGGGGGGGATTATGAAATAATTCAGGGCAATTTATCAATTAGTGATTTTATAAATCAAATAAATCTAAAGAATATATTGTTTAATGTCTGTTATCTAATAACAGAATAAAAGAGCAGTGACCTTGAGGACGGCAATCCTCGAGGTCTTTCTTTTACCTCCACCCAGTGCCGAATAAATCGGGCGATACACCCAAGAGAACTTAACCCTCCTCACTATTTGGTTATCACTGTCTAAAAGAAAGAATGCGGTTTCTGTGCGTGCAGATTAAGCAGTCTAACGAATCTCTGACTGAAAACAGTTTATAGGGCGTGGGATACATCCTCTGTTTTGGAATGCATCTCTGGTTGTCTTTTTTAATATGAAGTAATATAAACCATGAAGTTAAGCGCTTTCAAATCCATGGGGGTGTTTTATACCATTTCGGAAAAATACCGTTGTGTGTTTTACAGGTTGTTTAGTATAGTGAATACTATAATTATGGAAAAAGAGGGGGATTTTATTGAAGCGAGCCGTGCGAAGCCGTTCTCCTGAGCAAGAAGTAGCCCATCCTCCGCCAGCTGTTAGGCAGACCCTCTTTTGGCAGATGTTCGCCAGTTATTTTGCGCTTATTATGATTCCCGTGATCGTGGCCAGCGTGCTGGCCCATGTGCTGATCATTCGCATCATTGAACAGGATGCCGAGCGCATGAACAATGCCATGATGAGCCGCTTCTCCGAACAGACCGATGCCGAGCTTCACGCGTTAAAGACGAGTATGATCAACAACCTCAGTTCTTCGAGACTGCGGGGCGTGCTGCTCGCCTCCATGGGCGCGTCCGCAGAACGTAAGTTGTCTCCCGAATTGCTTCATTCCCTCCGGGAACAGCTGCAACAGTTGGAATCGAATGATTTGGTCAAGAAAGCTTACTATTACTTCGCTTATGAAGACCTCATTATCGATGCCGAAACCTATACGAACAAATCCTATTATTTTAATTCACGATCTACGTTAACCCTGAGCCAGCGAACGAAACTTGAAGCCGACCTCAAGGGCAAGAAAATGATGGATTTCACGGATTCTCCGGGAGCCATCACCGCATCGATGAGCTACCCCTTCAATACCGCAAACCCTGATGTTTACTTATTGGTTGAGATGAAGCCAGATAAACTGCAAGAGCAAATTACAATCTCGGAGAGCTGGGTCACGGGTACGGCCATCATTGACGATGCCGGCGCGCTTATCACGCAGATGGGATTAACCGAGCAAGAACAACGAGCTCTATTGGAGCGAATCGATGCTGAAGGTTTGGCTTCGCGATATACGGTATCCGATAAGCTGGGCGTTTCGTTTATGCAATCCGAATTTAATGATTCCTGGCATTACATTAGCATGGTCGAGCTAGAGACGTTAATGAAGCCAGTCTATCTCACGCGCATGATCAGTTGGCTGTTCCTGGCGTTTTTTCTTCTGGTGGGCGGGGTGGTGTCCTATTACCTGAGCCAACGATTGTACAGGCCGATTCGGGAAATCAAGGACGGCTTGAAGCCGCAGCATCTCCCGGGCGAACCTTCTTGGCGCGGCAAAGGCAATGAGTTCGACGTCATCAAGCGCTATTCGCAATTGATCCTGACGAAGAATCAAGAGCTGTCCCAGCAGGTGAGCGGGATGTTGCCGATCGTGCAGGAACAGTTCGTTGCCAAAATCCTGGTAGGTCAATATCGCGATGCCTTGTCCATTGAGTATTATGCCAGAGAGGTGGAGTTCGCTTATAGCGATACCGGCGTGCGCACCGTGCTGTGCATCTCGTTCCACTATGATCCGGCCGTGTATGACATTACTTCGGAATCAACCAAAACATTCCTGATAGCGGAGCTGAAGGACAAGATCCAGAAGCTTGCCCCCGGGATGATCTGGCTGTGCCAGGTCAAGCCGGATATATTGGCCTGCATTATACAGCATGATATGCAACAAGAGCAGCTTCCCGAACAGATGGCCGAAGACATTCGCTTGATACTGAATGACTATATGGACTACTTCAAAGCGACGATCGGCATTGGCAAAACAGCATATGCCATCGAGGACCTGCACCTCTCGTATGAGCATGCGGCGGCGGCGCTGAAGTACCGGGGCTTGCATTCCAACATCGAAATATGCGGCAGCCAACCATTCCGGGAGCAGCAGCATTGGGATACCTTTTTACCGGTTCAGGACGTGAATCGCATCTACAATCAGTACAAAACCAGAGAATATGACAAGCTGCTCCACTTCGTCATGGAACTGTTGGAGGACGGGAAGCGCAGGGATGCGGCGGCTGTACAGATGAAATATCTATGCGCGGATGTGCTTAACACGTGGATACGTGCCGTGGAATCAGAGCATAACGAGATGAATGTCCCGTATTATTCCGGTTTGTTCGAGCGGATGGAACGCTGCATGACTTGGGATGAACTGCAGCAATGCTTCGAGGATATTCATGGCTTCTTGTTCCGAAAAACGGAGAGCAGCAGCCGCAGCCAGCAATTCTCGGAGATCGTGGCCTATATTCATGAACATTACGATCAGGAACTTTCGATCGAATATTTTGCCGGAAAGCTGAACATGTCCATCGGACACTTCAGTCGGATCTTCAAGGAGGAGATTGGCGAGAAGTACGTCGATTATATTGCGAAGTATCGAATGGACCGGGCCAAGTATTTCTTGTTGGAGACGGATATGAAGATTGATGATATTGCCGAGCGGGTCGGCTACTGGGGGAGGAATTCCCTGATTCGCGCGTTCCGCCGATATGAAGGGATTACCCCCGCTAAATACCGCACGATTCATCAATGAGCAGAAAGAGACTTCATTTTCTGAAGTCTCTTTTTTTACATTATGAATGCGGTTACATCGAATAAATCCTTATGCAACAAGGCCTGCAAAACATGTGTCCACCGGAAAAGATGCGCGCTTTACGCTGCTTGCACCCACTGGATATAGTTAGGGACAACACAAGACTTGGAGGTGGCGTTGATTGACGCGGATATTACGATTCGGCTATGTGCTCCATAAACACAAAGCGTTATACCTGTTGATGCTGCCCGGTATTTTGTATTACATCATCTTCAAGTATGCGCCCATGTACGGGATTATTATCGCTTTTCAGGATTACTCGGTCGGGCGGGGCATACTCGGCAGCAAGTTTGTCGGCCTGAAGCATTTAATCGAATTCTTCTATGTTACACCTGATGCATGGAAGCTGATCCGCAACACGATCATGCTGAACGTGTACGATCTCTTGTTCCATTTCCCAGCGCCGATCATATTGGCGGTGCTCTTCCATGAGCTGAAGGGCAAGTGGTTTAAGCGGTTCGTCCAGAACATCAGCTATATGCCGCATTTTCTATCAACGGTCGTTATTGCCGGTATTCTGGTTACCTTTCTCTCCCCGACTACCGGGGTCGTCAATCATTTCTTATCCCAGTGGTTCGGGATCGAACCGATTATGTTCCTCGGTCTGCCGGAATGGTTCCGGACCGTTTATGTCGGCTCTGAAATATGGCAACGGGTTGGCTGGGGAACCATTCTGTATTTGGCTGCGATCGCCGGAATTGATCCCACGTTGTATGAAGCGGCGAAGATGGATGGCGCGAATCGCTTCCAGCAGATGAGGCATGTGACACTGATCGGCATGGTGCCGGTCATGATCATTCTATTCGTGCTGACGCTCGGTAACTTTATGGAGGCCAGCTTTGAGAAAATTTTGCTGTTATACAACACAATGAACTATGAGACTTCGGATGTCATTAATACGTTTGTCTATCGGCGCGGGATTCTGGATGCTGATTTCAGTTTCGCGACGGCCGTCGGCTTGTTCCAGTCGGTTATCGGTTTCATCCTGGTGGTTGCAGCAAACCGGATCGTTCGGAAGTATTCCGAGACGAGTCTCTGGTAGAAGGAGGTTCTTTATGAAGAAGGAAGGCTTGGGATCGCGAATATTTGATATTGTTAACGTCCTGATCATGATCGTGCTGGTCATTGTGATGGTGTATCCGATGGTGTACGTATTCTCAGCCTCCATCAGTGATAATGCATTGGTGGCAAGCGGGGCCGTACTACTCTGGCCCAAGGAGATTACCTTCGTCGCATATGAACGACTGGTTTATAATCCGGACTTGTGGATCAGTTACGGGAATACGATCCGTTATGCGGTCGTCCAAACGGCGTTAACCTTGATTGCAACGGCCGCAATGGCATATCCGCTGGCGAAGAAGTGGCTGCCGGGTCGGCGCTTCATCCTGTTGATGGCTGCTTTTACGCTTCTGTTCAGCGGCGGTTTGATTCCGACGTTCCTGGTTGTCCAGAAGCTGGGCATGTTGAATACGATCTGGGCGATTGTGCTGCCATCGCTGATCAGTACGTGGTATTTGTTCATTATGCGGACGTTCTTCGAGGGTCTGCCGGAGGAACTGGAGGATGCGGCGGCCATAGACGGCTGCAACTCCATGCAGATCCTCGTTCGGATCGTGCTGCCGCTGTCCATGCCCGTTATGGTGACCATTGGCTTGTTTACGATGGTCAATCAATGGAACGCGTTCTTCAGCGCCTTGATTTATCTGAATGACCGCAGCATGTATCCGCTGCAAATCATGCTCCGCAACATTCTGATCGCTGGCGAGAGCGTTCAAGGCGAAGGGGACATGAACCATCTGGTCACGCTGAAGTATGCCATGATCATGATCGCTACGCTGCCGATTCTGTGCGTGTATCCGTTCGTGCAGAAGTATTTTGTACAAGGTGCGATGATTGGCGGCATCAAAGGGTAGCTGTAGATTTCATCCTAGAAATCTATCTCTATATAGAGCAACTCTTAATTTAATAAGGAGGTTGTGACATGAGGAAAAAGGGGATTCAAATCATGCTTGCGGGCTTGATGGCGAGCGTTATGCTCGTAAGCGGCTGTGCAGGCGGAGGTAGCAAAGAGACCGGATCCGATCCGAATAAGCCGGTGACTTTCTCATGGCTTGTGTATGACAGGGTGGAGGGAAAGGTTCGGGATGACTGGGAGATTTTCAAAGTGCTCGAAGAGAAGACCGGCGTTAACGTCGATTTTCAAATCGTAAGCCAGGAAGGCCTGGAAGAGAAACGGCAAATCATGATCGCCACCAACACGGCAACCGACTTCATTCAAGTGCCGACGCAGGACGGAAGGGAGCATGGTCCGGAGAAGGTGTTTCTTAACCTGAACGATTACCTGGATATTGCACCAAACATTAAGGCGTTCTATGAACAGTATCCTGAAGCGAAAGCACTTGCGACCGGCACGGATGGCGGGTTGTATACGATTCCTGTGCTTGAAGGGGATGCCGAAGGCAAGGGATTCAACTTCGTATGGTACGCGCGTAAAGATATCATGGATAAGCACGGGATCGAAGCCCCGACTACGCTTGACGGATTTTATGAATACTTGAAGGAACTCAAGCAATTATATCCGGACTCTTATCCATTGATCTCCAATACGATTGTGGGTGATACCGGACTGTACACGACATTCGGCAGGATATTTACCGGCGTCAACGGCTTCTACAGCCAACTGCCGGAATCGGATGAATATGCATTCGCTCCATATCATGAGAACTATAAACCGATGCTGGAATTCCTGAACAAATTGTATGCGGAAAAACTGCTGGACCCGGAATATTCCTTGCTGACGCAAGCACAGTGGGAAGAACGAATCCTGACGGGCAAATCATTAGTTACGTATTTCTGGAAGGCCGATCTGGAATCGCTCACGGTCAAAGCGCGCGGAGCGGGTACCGCGGATTATGAGCTGGATGCGATCCCTTCTATCGCCGCGGACGGCATCAAGAACTATCAATTCTCCCGTCCGGTCGTCGGCACGGTAGGCCGCGCCATATCGGCGAAGGTCAAGGATAAGGAGCGAGCCGTGAAATTCCTCGATTATCTGGTTGGTGAAGAGGGAGGTAACTATCTGTCCCTAGGAATTGAAGGCAAGACCTACACGATGGAGAATGGCCAGGCACTCTATAACAGTGAATTCGGGGAATCTCCTTTTAACACGCTGCGTAAGGATTGGGGAGTATGGTACGACATGATTACACTTAATAATGCCAAGTCCCGTGCTGCTTGGGAGCAAGGCTTGAGCGAGAAGAGCAAGGATATCAACGCACGTTACGAAGCGTATATCGTCCCGGCGCCTAAGCAGATTGTTAAGACGGAAGAAGAGCTGGAACTGGAGAAATCCAAGCTGAACAACTTGAACAAATTCCTGGAGCAGAAGGTAACTGAATTCGTGACAGGCAAGACGCCAATTAACGACGAGACGTACCAACGATTTATTGATCAAGCGAAGAAGCTGGGCTCGGATGAGCTGCTGGAGATGTATAACACGGCGTATAAGCGTACTTACAGCAAGTAATTCGGTATGAGACGGGGGTACTCAGTCATGGACGATTACAAAATTATCGATGTCGATGTTCATAACGAGCAGGATGATCGGGCATTGGTCCCATATTTGCCGGAACCCTGGAGATCACGGGTTGCGGCATCGGGAATCGGATACGCGGGATCGGGGTATTACTCCCCGATCGGCGTCATGAAGAAGGACTCGATTCCTCCTGGCGGAGGAAAGGCGGGTTCCGACCCTGATTTTATGATCAAGCAGTTAATTGAGGGTTACAATGTGGATTATGCCATATTAACTGGCGTGGTATATAACATTTCTTCGACGCATGACCCGGATTTTGCGGCGGCGATCTGCTCGGCTTACAACGATTACTTGATTGCGGAATGGCTTGGAAAACACAAGGCATTCAAAGGCTCCATGGTTGTAGCGACCCAGGACCCGCTGCTTGCCGCGCGTGAGATTGATCGCATCGGTGGACACCCGGAGATCGTACAGGTGATGATCTCCAGCGCAGCACGCGCTCCGCTCGGTCAGCGGCAGTATCATCCGATCTATGAAGCGGCTGAGCGGAACGGACTTCCGGTTGCGCTACATCCGGGTGCCGAAGGCGGCGGCAGCTCAACCGCGCCGACCGCGGCCGGTTATCCAGCCCGCTATATCGAGTGGCATACCTGCCTTTCTCAGATGTTCATGGCTCATCTGGTCAGCATGGTGTGCGAAGGGATATTCGTGAAATATCCGAAGCTGAAGGTGGTATTGGTTGAAGGCGGCGTGGCATGGTTACCCGGCCTGATGTGGCGACTCGATAAGAACTATAAGGCGCTGCGTTCCACCGTACCCTGGTTAACTCAAATGCCGAGCCAGTATATCCGCGATCATTGCTTCTTGTCTACGCAGCCGATCGAAGAACCGGATAATCCGAAGCATCTCGTGGATCTGTTCAATATGATTGATGCCGAGAACATCCTGCTCTACTCCAGCGACTATCCGCACTGGGACTTCGATTCGCCGGGACATATCCTGCGGAATTTAAAGCCGGAAGCGAGGCGCAAGATCTTCCGCGATAATGCGATGAGATTGTATCAGTTGTCCTAACGAGACTTGAGATGAGTATACAAAATGATGGGATAACCTGACGGAAGCGAGGGAGTTCACATGGCGGTTCACTATGTGCTGAAGGAAGGCGACATTCCGGAGGGAGGTCACGCGGTGGTCTCTGTCCTTGGTCGTGAGATTGGAATCTACCGGCTAGGAGACGAATACCACGCCATTAACAGCTATTGTCCGCATCAGGGCGCCCCGATGTGTGCGGGACTAGTCTCCGGTACGACCCTTCCTTCGGAGGTATATGATTACGAGTATGGCAAGAGCGGTGAGATTATCCGCTGCCCTTGGCATGGCTGGGAGTTCGATCTGCGAACAGGCAAATCCTTGTTCAGCGATCGCATTCGCGTGAAGAAATATGAAGTAGAGGTGCACGAGGGCCAGATCGGCGTCGTGCTGGGAAGAGAGAAGTAAACAGAAGGGCCAGCCGTCATAGTACAGACGGCTGGCCCTTTATTGTTGGCGTGAGTCATTAGCGAATGGATTTTATTGATTTGGCGATGTCGATCATTTGTTTTTTGCTCAGGACCACGCTGGAGAGCTCATTATAGGTCTGGTTCTGAATCCATCTGAGAAAGCCACCGTTGTCCTCCCTATCAGCCCAAGCCCGGAATTGTGCCTCCGTACTGTTCCACCGAACCGGCTCACCGTTGTTATTAGAAGCATTGTTGGCAGAGGAGGTCGTATAATATTCCTCTGCTGTTCGCTGCTCGATCCCGAGCAGATAGTCATTGCCGCTCTTATCAAAGTAAGAGAAACGGGTAAAGGCAATCTTCTGTTCGCCGGGAGTGTAGGGGGAGGGCTGCGGAATATCCAGCTTCCAGTCCATGCCACGCAGGGATGGGGCGAAGAGTTGGAAATCGGCGTCTCGGGTAAGTGACAGTAAATCTGGGTCTGCAGCATAAGCGAATTGTCCCAATGTCGTGAAGAGTAGCGAAAGCGTCATGATGAATAGCGTTTTGTGTACCATCGGCTTCACTCCATTCAATTGTTTTACATAGTTTTTCCAAGTGAGATGAATTTATGCATGAGACTAAGCAAAAGTGGAGCTACAAATCCCTGAGAGGGACTTGTGGGAGAGAAATGGAGCAAAAGTGGAGCCACAAATCCCTGAGAGGGACTTGTGGGAGAGAAATAGAGCAGAAGTGGAGCCACAAATCCCTGACAGGGACTAGTGGGAGTGAAATGGAGCAAAAGTGGAGCTACAAATCCCTGAGAGGGACTTGTGGGAGTGAATGCGAGCACAAACAAGGCCACAAATCCCTGAGAGGGACTTGTGGGAGTGAATGCGAGCACAAACAAGGCTACAAATCC
>NZ_BAZR01000012.1 GCF_001315105.1 Paenibacillus sp. JCM 10914
CCCCCATCCCCCAAGCGAAGCTTCATCGATGTTATCCCGATGATCGTCGTCTAATCGCCGGGCTGCTTCAGCGATGTCCTCCACCTTGAATCCTTGCGAGAGATCATAGTAAATGCCGATATCGATATCGGAATCGAGCCTCGCTGTACCTTTGGCTCTGGAGCCGCCCAGAACAACTCCTGCCATACCCGGCACCCCTTGCAGTTCTTGTGTTATCCTCTGAATAATACGCCCCACCTGAGAGTCCATATTCGTTCCCTCCATTACACGTTCATATCACTACAGTCAATTGTACCTCGAAATATCGAAGCTCACCATGGTGGCTTTCGGGCGTGTCTTACAGCGTTCTCTTGGTGATCGCGAATCTGTCACCATAGGCGGTGGAAGCATAGACCGTGGTCATCTACATACTGGGTAATTCGAACGGTTGGGCGAATCTTGGAGCGCCTAAGCTGAGCAGTCGGTGGCGAGATAATCAAATTCTATCTTGTCATAACCTGATCGCGCCTAGGACCGACGGATACCGTCTTAATCGGAACACCAATGGATGATTCGATATATTGTACATATTGCTGCGCAGCTTCCGGGAGTTCTTCGAATGAGCGGATATGCGACAGATCGCACTTCCAGCCCTTTAATGTTCTAAGTACTGGCTTGGCGGTTTGCAGCTCTGCCGTAACTGGAAATTGGTCGATGGTAATACCGTCTGCTAATTCGTATCCGACACATACGGGGATGTCGTCCAAATACCCGAGTACATCCAGATTGGTGAGTACGGCTTCGGTAGCGCCTTGGATCATACAACCGTATCGCGTAGCTACCGTATCGAACCAGCATGCGTCTAGGCCGTCCGGTCGTTGCACCGTATTCACCTGCATCACCGCCGCGTCGACGCAGTTCGTCAGCTTCATCACCATGAAGCTCCGTCACGAATGGACCCGCTCCGACGCAGCTTGAATAAGCCTTTACGACTGTGATGACATTACCGATGGCATAAGGCGGCAGACCTGCACCTACAGGGGCATACCCGGCCAGCGTAGAGGAGGAGGTGGAATACGGGTAGATTCCGTGATCCGGGTCACGAAGTGCTCCTAATTGACCCTCAACCAGAATAGCTCGCCTTTCATGTAGGCTTGCTGCAGCAGCATGGTAGTATCCTCAACATACGAATTTATGAATGAGAACGACTCTAATAGCACAGCGACCATGTCATCCACGTTTATTGGATTTGTTCCGTATAGATGCTGAAGCTGTACATTCTTAATCACCATCAGTTGCTGGAGTCGTTCACGTAATCGGTGAGGATGGAACAGATCTGCAACTTGTACCCCAAGCTTGGCATATTTGTCCGCATAGAACGGCGCAATGCCGCGTCTTGTGGAACCAAAACCCTTGGCGCCCAGCGTTCTTCTTCCAGTTCATCCAGCAGGCGGTGGATCGGTAGCACCACCTGGGCGCGCTCCGATATTTTTAGCTGCGGTTCTGGAACGTTCCGGGCTTTGAGCTCTTGCAGCTCCTTGGTTAAGATCTCCATATCCAATGCCGTTCCCGGACCGATAATGTTGGTGACGTTTGGATAGAACACACCCGATGGCAGCATATGCAGGGAGAATTTCCCGAAATCGTTAATAATGGTGTGACCGGCATTGCTCCCTCCTTGAAACCGCACGACGTATGACGATTGTGCAGCAAGCACATCCGTCATCTTCCCTTTCCCTTCATCTCCCAATTAGCACCTACTATCGCTGTGACAGTCAATGTATTCGCCTCCTACGATCATTTTTCAGTACAAGGTCATTATAGAGATAAATATATATAAATATAATTCATATTAATAATGATAGGCATTAGTTGAATTTATATAACGTGATATACTGGAACCGAGAAGTCGGAGTTATGATCTCATCTCAGGCCATCATGAGACAAAGTCGAGGTTATCGTATGAACATTAACATGGAATGGTATCGCGTATTTTACTGGACAGCCCGCCTCGGGAGCTTATCGAAGGCAGCAGAGCATCTTCATATTACCCAGCCCGCGGTTAGCCATACAATTAAACATTTGGAAGAATCTCTTGGCGGTGCATTGTTCTTCCGGACAACCAAGGGAGCGAAGCTGACCTCGGAGGGAGAGGTGCTGTTTCGCTACATCGAGCAAGCTTTCAGCTTCATTGACATTGGTGAGAAAGCGATAGAGGACATGCATAATCTGAATCGAGGTGAAATCAGTATCGGGGCGAGTGATACGCTGTGCAAATATTATTTGCTGCCGCATTTGGAATTTTTCCACGCCGCCTACCCGGATATCCGCATTCGCATCACCAATCGCACGACCCCTGAAACGTTGTCTCTGCTCAAGGAAGGAAAGCTGGATTTTGGTATCGTTCATCTGCCCGCTGCCGATAAACAGGTCGATGTTCGTAGAAGTTCGCCCATTCACGACTGTGTCGTTGTCGATAAAGGTTTTGCGGAGCGGAGTAGTATTCCGTCTCCGCTGCCTTTGCAAGATATCCACAACTATCCGCTGCTTATGCTGGAAGCAGGCGGCAGTACGAGGCAGTACGTGGATCAATATGCGAAGCAGCAAGGCGTTACCTTAAAGCCCGATTTTGAGCTCGGCAGTCTCGAGTTGCTGGTGCAGTTTGCAAAAAGCGGGTTCGGGCTTGCTTTTGTCATCCGGGATTATGCTTCAGGCGAATTGCAGCGCGGGGAGTTGATGGAACTGCCGCTTGAGCCGCCTATTCCTGAACGGAGCATCGGGATTGCTACCTTGCGCGGGGTTCCGCTCTCGGCTGCTGCTAAGTCGTTTCTCGCCATATTGCCTTAGACGTAAACGCATATCTGAATATGTTTAATGATTAATTTGGTGGGGACTCCTGTTTTGGCATATAATGAAAGAGAGTTTAACCAAATGCTATGGGACGGAAGTTTTTCTAGCGATATCAGGCAGACGCGCTTTGAAATAATAGACTTCTGATATCTAACCAAAAAGGATGGACTAACATATGACATCAACTACATTTCATACACTAGGAATAGCGGAGGATTTGTCCGCTAGGCTGGCGGAGTTCGGCATTGTGACGCCCTCGCCTGTTCAGTCCGAGGCGATCCCGCCCATACTGGAGGGCAAGGACGTACTGGCAACCTCCCAGACCGGAACGGGGAAGACACTCGCGTATCTGTTGCCCGTGCTGCAAGGCATTAACCCCGAGCTTAAGGGTACCCAGAAATTGATCCTCGCTCCAACCCAAGAGCTGGCCGTGCAGATCGTTAGAGAAAGCGAGCGTTACGGGGAGCCACTCGGGATCGGAGTGCTTGGATTAATCGGCGGAGCGGCCGCCAAGCGTCAGATTGAGAAACTGAAGCAGCATCCGCAGTTGATTGTCGGTACGCCGGGGCGTGTGCGCGAACTGATCGAAATCCGGAAGCTGAAGATGCACCAAGTGAGCACGATCGTCGTGGACGAGGTGGATCAGGTATTTAATCTGGGTGGGGCCGGCGACGTGGATCGCATTCTGCGCAGCGCGCTGCGTGACCGCCAATTGGTGTTCTTGTCCGCGACCGTGAGTCCGGAAACCGCCGCGGTCGTGAAGAAGGAGATGGATCAGCCGGTTGAGATCGGAATCGATCCTGAGCAGCGAACACCTTCTGCGCTGGAGCATTATTATTTTGTAACAGAAGAACGGGATAAATTGGACATGCTGCGCAGGGTGGTTCGGCATTATAACCCGGACCGCGCGATCGTGTTCGTTAATGCCACGGAGGATTTGGCCGAGGTGGAAGCGAAGCTGAATTACCTTGGACTGAATGCGGCTGCGATCTACGGCGATGCTGACAAGATGACAAGAAGCCGGGTACTGAATGCATTCAGGGAAGGACGCACCAAGCTTCTGGTTGCTAGCGATGTTGCTGCGCGCGGCCTCGATATTGAAGGACTCGGCATGGTGATCAATTACGATCCGCCGATCGATGCCGAGCACTACACACACCGTGCGGGTCGTACCGGACGTATGGGGCGGAGCGGGATGCAATCACGCTCGTTACGGATCGCCAGACGTTCATTATGCGCAAGTTCAATCGCGAGCTTGGGATTACGACCGAAGAACGCGCGCTGTATGGAGGTAAGGTGAGAACCCCGCGCGTGACAGCTGAACATCGCGGTAGCAGCGCCCGCGGAACTGGCGGAGGCGGAGCACGTAAGGATAAACCGGCCAGAAAGTCAGCCTCTGTCAGCGCCAATGGCCGTTCGGGAGCTGGTAAGGCAGCAGGCGAACGCCAAAGTGAAAGAGAGCGCGACCGTAAGAACAAAGGCGCTCCCAAGTGGCTGAAGAATAAGCCCCCACGTGGATAAAGAAGAATGGCAAAGAGACGAAAGACTTGTTAAGAATGAGGTGATGTCTAGATGAGCGAACAGCCGGTATTGTCTGTTCAAGAACTGAGCGGGGGGTACAGCATCAATCGTCCCGTCCTGCACGATATTTCCTTTCATGTGAATCCGGGAGAGATGGTAGGTCTGATCGGATTGAACGGAGCGGGTAAGAGTACCACGATGAAGCATATTCTGGGGCTGATGAATCCGCAGAAAGGCGATATCCTGGTCCAAGGAAAACGACGGGCAGAGCATTCAGAAGCCTATCATAGTGCGCTTGGATTTGTACCGGAATCCCCGCTTCTGTATGAAGAAATGACCGTACGCGAGCACCTGGAATTTACAGCACGTTCCTATGGGGTCTCCGCCCAAGATTACGAACAGCGTTCCAGTCAGCTTGCCAAAATGTTCCGCATGGAAGAGAAGATGGACAGCTTGTCCACCCACTTGTCCAAGGGTATGAGGCAGAAGGTGATGATTATGTGCGCCTTTGTTGCCAGACCGTCGCTTTATATTATTGATGAGCCGTTTCTCGGATTGGATCCGCTCGGTATACGCTCGTTACTGGATTTCATGCTGGAGCTTAAGGCAGCAGGTTCATCCGTTCTGCTAAGCTCTCATATCCTGTCGACCATTGAGAATTACTGTGACCGGTTTATTGTGCTGCACCGCGGCAGCATTATTGCTCAGGGTACTCTCAAGGATATACAGGATCAAGCAGGGAAACCCGGCATGCCGCTGGAGGAGCTGTTCAATGTGCTGATTCAAGGCGGTAATGACGAATGAATCTGCGCGAGCTGCATGCTAAACGACGCGGACAGTTCTGGGGCGAGATCCTTCCATATCTCGGTTATGTGATTCAGAGTGGCGTTGCTGTTGTATTTCTGTTTGTGCTGATCGCTTTTGCTGCATGGTATACTTCCATTCTCCAGAATGTCCCGCCGGATCTCCCGATTCGCTGGATTATGCTGGTTGTGCTGGTCCCGATCGTCATTAACAGCAGTGTTCGCACGTATTTGCGGATCGCGGACACGGTATTCCTACTCCCGCAGGAGTCCAGAATGAATACGTACTTTCGGAGCGGGTGGATTAGTGGCGTAATCTATAAAATCATCGGTTTAGGGATTGTGTTGCTGACTTTGTGGCCGCTGTACATACGCAGTGATATCGCACCCAGACCGTTATTAGCGACCTTTGCGGTTCTGACTGTGCTCAAGCTGTTATCCAGCTATGGCAGCTGGAGGGAGCAACTGATGGTATCGAGAATCGCAGCAGCCTCGTATCGAGCGTTGCGCTGGCTTGTACCTACGCTTGCGTTTGCCGCCTGGCTCTGGTATCCAACAGGTAAAGCCTTAATATTTATGGCTCTGATCGCGGTTACCTATTATGCTGCGTTATCTGTTCCGGTTCGACATCGGGTAGCCTGGGAGCGCCTCATTGCTGTGGAACGAAGACAAGCAAGCCGCGTGATGATGGTCCTTAGTTGGTTCGTGAATGTTCCGCAACGGGAACAGCGTGTCCACGCAAGGAGATGGCTGTCTGGCTGGGGCAAGGGATTACCATGGAGGAAAGAGACAGCATATCGGTATCTTCTGATCAAGAGTCTAACACGGAGTGATATTCTTGGTATCCTTATTCGGATCGGCGTGCTTGGCGCGGTACTCGTATGGATTACTCGAGAGGGTCTGACCTCTGTGATCGTATATTTGATCAGTTTGATGATTATCGGGCTGCAGCTGTCTTCGCTACGAAAGCTGCACCCGGAATCGTTCTGGCTCCATGTGTACCCGTTACCCGCGGGAACGCGCCGGGAGAACGAAGGGAAGCTGATCTTTCAGGTACAGCTGTTCTGGGCGTTGTTGTTATGGCTCCCGCTTCTGCCGGGCATCATCAGCGCACCCGTACAGGTGCTGGGAACCGGTGTTGCGGGTGTTGCGCTAGTCTTCCTCTTCCGTTGGAATGCTGATCGCAAGTTTCGTCGTAAAGACGATGAAGATGAAGAATAGATAAACAGGATGAAGGACCTCCAATCATGATCGGAGGTCCTTCTATTAGTGAGTATAGTATGAGTTGCTCAGGCTGGAGAAATCGCAGTGCTTCATCCGCAACCTGCGA
Source organism: Paenibacillus sp. JCM 10914 (assembly GCF_001315105.1). Lineage (GTDB taxonomy): Bacteria > Bacillota > Bacilli > Paenibacillales > Paenibacillaceae > Paenibacillus_AQ. The sequence goes on from NZ_BAZR01000012.1 coordinate 6,484, forward strand.
TTTCTGTATGCTGTTTATCTAGATCATATTACACCCAGAAAGAACGAGTGATGATTACGAGCAGGATAAAGAGTACCAGGATGGCTCCAACTCCGTGACCACCGCCGTATCCGCCATATCCGCCATATCTTGCTTCTTCAACTACTCCACTCATGTTCATTCCCCTTTCGGTTCGCGATTTGTAGTACACGGTATTGTATGTCGCTTAAGGGCTAAATGTATAGGCGAGCGTTTATTAATGGCAGAAGAAAAATGAAAGACCAGGGAGAATTCCCTGGTCTGTTGTCTGTGCGTTATTTACCCGTATCGTGCCGGGTTATTCTCAGGATTGCTGCAGATCAAGGATGCCTTGATAGATCAAGTCGAACATCTCTTCGAGATAGGATTCCTCGATGCAGGAGAAGGCGATCCGCAGATCATGTTCCCCGAGGGCGATGGTCCCCACGCCGTAGTTATGGAGCAGATGGGAACGTAGTGCCTCGGCCGATACGGTACGAAGTTTCAAGCACATGAAATATCCGGAGTTAAACGGATAGTATTGCCATACGTCCCCGTATTTCCCGCTGTCGAGCAGCGATTTGACCTTATTTGCGCGGCCTTTCAGAATTTCAAACTTTACTTCCTTTTGTGCCTGGTAGTCCGCCGATTTCAGGGCTTCCAGCACGAAGGTCTGGGAAGGATGGGCACCGCTGGAGATGGTGGCACGAATGATGCCCAGCGTTTTCTGTTCCAGGGCACTCAATACGCCTGGATCATCAGAGGCAAACGTAATGAAACCGACGCGGAATCCCCAGACGAATTCTTCTTTGGTAGCACCGTCGACTTTAATTGGCAGTATACGTGGATGAAGTCCGCATAAGTGGCCAAAGAGGGATTCCTTCAAGGAGTCCTCGAAAAACAAACCGAAGTAGGCATCATCCGTAACGACCACAACGTTGATTCCAGCTTCGGCAGCGTCCTGGATGGCTGCCAGGATCGCCTTACCTTCCTCCGCACCAGGCGTGTAACCGGTCGGATTGTTAGGAAAGTTAAGGAGTACGATGGCTTTGCCCTTGTCTTGCTGTTGCAGCAGCGCCTGGCGAAGGCCATCTGCATTAAACTTCATGTGTTCAGTAAAGAGAGGATAGCTTATATGAACGCCATGGCGGCGAATTCCAAACGTCAGATCGTAATTCTCCCAGTTCTTATCAGGATAAATGACGGCGTCCCCTTCATCAACAAACAGATCGGCAACGATGCTAAGTCCGTGCGTAAGCGCGTTGGTCACGATCGGATTACCGAAGGCTTTTCCTTCAAGAGACGGGTTATCCTGAATCATCTTGCTGCGCCAAACCGAGCGAAGCTCCGGTTTGCCGGCAGGCGGGGCGTAAGGGTACAGATCCTTCGGCTGAAATGACGACAGCTTATCCTGAATGACATCCAGATGCATCGGAGTGCCACCTTCGGTTGCAATGCCAATCGTCGCGTTATATTTGTGCGCATGGTTCGCTGCTTCCGCCGATTGGCTCAGAATACCTTCCTTCGGGAAGTAGATTTCTTTGCCGAGCGTGGAGAGCATGTTGTAAATATGCGGATTGCCAGCTTGCATTTGTTCATTCAATTGACCAGCCAGTGGGTTCATGAAATGGTTCCTTCCTTCCGAATACGTTAGATTGAAGTGAGAGGTTATCACGTAATTAATTATTTCATTATGAATACATTGCCTAACATTATACCACCTACCCCAGAAACCGTCACGGATAAATATGACGCTTTAACGCGATCCTGTATGATATTTACAAACCAAATCGGCGGTCTCAATATCTCGATCCTTACCACGGCTTGTAAGTCCTTCGACAACCGCGTTCATGCGATCGGATTTGAGGTTCTGCCCAAATTTGAATTTGGCTGTCAATCGATCTGGAACCAGCTTGATTAACGCTACGCCCTTCAGTCTTGGAATATAGGATTGATCTGCAGCGTCGATGGTACGGTAGCCTCCCTCAGGCTGTAACTTCTGCATCAGCTTCCATTGCCATGGCTTTCTCCTCTAGATCATCCACGATGATGACACTCCCGATCGCACTGACACTCTTGAAGTAAGCGGTCGCTGGACAGGCCATCTCGGGATCGGAATAATAGGATGGTATGATGGCATATTCATCGGCTACGGTGAAGCAGACCGTGGAGGTATGACGCAGATGGTCCATTTTCTCCCCCATACGGCTGCCGTGAAAATAAAAAGCACCGTTCGTATAACTAAAATTGAGCGGCGTCACACGCGGCTGACCGGCTTCATCCGTCGTTCCGAGAAAGCCAAAGCTCATCCCACTCAAAAATTGTTCGATTTCTTGCGGGTCCTCCATCACAAATTCGTTCCTTCTCATATCCCCACACCCCTTTATCGTTATAAGTCTCAGCATAAATGGAATATTGACAAGGAAAAAGCGCCAATCTAGATTTATTTATATAGTCCAATTATGGCCGCGGATGGGAGTGGATGACAATGGAGCTCAGTCTACCGTTTGATACGTATCTGAAACGATATCGGTATAAATATTTAGCGCTGTACCATGCTTTGCGTGCCGCGATACATAGCGGTGCATTGCAAGAAGGTACCCGTCTTCCAGCCACGCGGAAGCTGGCGAAGCTGTATGGCATGTCGAGAGGCTCGGCTGCACAAAGTTATGACATGCTGCTGGCTGAAGGCTACGTCGTATCGAGGGCGGGGAGCGGAACGTATGTCGCCGATGGCGTGACCATGTCAGATGTGCCGCCGCTGGCAGATTGTGAGCCGGTGCTATCGGATTGGGGGAGAAGCCTGCTTCAGCAGAGCGGGGCTTATGCTGCCAACACGATGTTGCCGCGCCAGGACACGAGCCCGGAGATGATATCCTTCGCCAATGCGCGGATGAAGATCGAGGACTTCCCGTATGCAGAGTGGAGAAGCGCTTTATCATATGCTGGCGGAAGCGGGGGAATAGAACTGCAAGACGGTGCGCCTCCGGCGGGAGACATGGAACTAAGACGAGCGATTGCCGGACATCTCCGCTTTACGCGCGGCATTCCGGCCGATCCGGAGCATATCGTGATCTTCAGCGGCTCTATGCAAGGCCTGGTGCTGCTGTTCCAACTGCTTATCGATCCAAAGGATACGGTGGTACTGGAGAATCCCGCTTTTCAAGGCATTTACCGCGGCGTTAGCTTATGCGGTGGAATTCCGTTGCCTTCGCCGGTCGATGAAGCGGGACTCATACCAGGCGATTGGCAAGCGCGGCTGCTTGTCGTCAGTCCCAGCCGCCAATACCCGACCGGGGCGGTGCTACCCTTGGAACGAAGAAGATCCTTGCTGAAATGGGCGAGACAGAGGAACGCTTTTATTATTGAAGATGATTACGATAGCGAATTTCGCTGGGGCGGTAAGCCGATTGAGCCATTGAAGATGTTGGATGATGGAGGTCGGGTCATCTTCGTTGGTTCATTCTCCAAGACGATGTTCACCGGGCTGCGGATCGGATATGCGCTCCTTCCACCGAGTTTAACGGAGGCGGTCGTGCAGGCCAAAGCGCTGTATGAGCCGATATCGCCGGGGATTCTTGAACAGCGTGCATTAGCCAGATTTATAACGCGTGGCGGTTACGGGAAGCATCTGAGAAGAATGACGCGACTCTATGGAAGAAGGTACGAGGTACTACGGGAAGCCATGGAATCGGAGCTATCGGGATTATTTCGGCTGGAGCCAAGCGATGCCGGACTACATGTATTCGCCAAATGGCTGAGATCGACAGAGGATTTCGCTTCATTTCAGGAGTCTGCACGCAAGCGCGGCGTCCAATTTCGCGATGCCTCCTTGTATTATGATTCGCCTGGGCCTCCAGCCGCTTGCTTTGGTTTCTCCCAATTGGATGAGCTTCAGATTCAGGAAGGGGTGCGCAGGCTTGCTCAGGCTTGGGCAGACCGGGTATGATGGTATAGAACAATTTTGAATGAGATGAGGGGGCATGACGTGATGCTGAATGCATCGCCGTCTTCTTTTGTAATCATGCCGGCGCTCGCGAAGATTGTATGCGAGCCGGGTTGGAAATGGCAGAAACGCGAAAAACCGATGCAAAACTATGATTTATTCTACGTGTGGAGCGGCGAGGGTACGGTGGAGCTGAATGACCAGCCTTTCGCCGTAGGCAAGGGAAGCTGCTTCCTATTTAAGCCTGGTGATCATACGAGTGCTACGCATAATCCGCAGAAGCCACTCGTTTTGACATATATCCATTTCGATGTGCTCCATGACGATTTAACGCATATTCCGGCTGCATACCGCCAATTGACCGAAACGATGGATTTTGAATATTTACTGGCTCGCTATGTGCGGCTGTATCTGGACAAGCCGTATGGATCCGTAGAAGAAGGGCAGCTCATACTGAAGCAGCTGATGATTCATCTGCTGCGTTCGGATTTGGACGAACCGGTTGTCAAAAAAGCAAGCAACCAGCTGTCCGAAGCCATTCATGAGATCGCTAACTACGTGCGTCAGCATCCCGGAGTACCTCATCGAGTGGAGGATTTGGCCGCCAGGGCCGGGCTGTCACCGCGTTACTTCTCGATCAAGTTTAAGGAACTGGTAGGTACACCGGTTCAGTCCTATATCATCCAGATGCGGATCGAGCGTGCGCAGCATCTTTTGCTGCATCAAGGCATGAATGTAACAGAAGTCGCCGACGCTCTGGGATATCGAGACATTTTCTTTTTCAGCCGGCAATTTAAGCAGTACACGGGCAAGAGTCCGTCCGAAATTCGGTGATTCCCTGCACCTTCCATAACTTACCTGATATTAGTGGAAGCAGTTGTGGGTTTCATAGTAGGCGCTTTAGGGTAAAAGTGACTTACAGTTATTTCAATGAAGGGAGGAGAGAATATGGACCCAAGAAGACGGGTACGGGGTCGTTTCTTCAGCCGTGGTGGATGCGGGATTTTTAGAAACCGGTTGCGCCGCTTGAAGACGACGATGAACGACAACCACCAAGATGTGTGGTTCTAATGAGCCTTAACCTTCGTACGGGGGATTAACCACCCGATATCATATAGTATTTGTTATACCCGCAGGGAGCCAATCGGCTCCCTTTTTGGCTGGACCGATTTCTCTTTCAATCGCGTAGGAATTTGATATATTAGGAATACACATAGCATGATCATGAAGAATGAATTCATCATACATAGGGCAAGGGGGACGCCTCGTTGAGTGAATGGAATAGACAAGTAGCTAAAGTGGCACTAGTGACGGGGGCTTCAAGCGGTTTTGGACTGCTGATCTGCCTGGAACTGGCGCGGTCAGGATATCAAGTTGCTGCGGGAGTACGCCGACCAGAATCAGCGGATACGCTCATGCAAGAAGCCAGTCAGGCTCAGCTTGCTGAACGCATTCGGATCATACAGCTGGATATTAACGATGCGGAACAAGTGAGCGCTGCTGCTGCTGAGATGAAGCAGATATACGGTCGATTGGACCTGCTCGTGAATAACGCGGGTGAAGCGGTAGGAGGTATGGTGGAAGAATTGGCGCTGGATGCCTGGAGAAGGCAGATGGAGACGAATTTCTTCGGGACGATCGCGGTCACCCGCAACATGCTGCCCCTCATGCGTCATACTGGCCAATCGAGGATCATTCTAATGAGCAGCATAAGCGGCGTTATCGGTTTTCCCGGCTACGGTCCCTATGCCTCGTCCAAATTCGCAATCGAGGGCTTCGGGGAAAGTCTGTCGCTGGAGGTGATGGCGTTTGGAATGGATGTGGTTATCGTCCAGCCGGGAGCATTCGGAACGCCGATCTGGAAGAAGAGCTTCGGCGAGCTGCAAGTCACCGAAGGTTCACCATACAAGGGGCTGCTGCAGGATGTACTGGATTATTCGGAACGGACAGCCAGAGATAGCGGCAACCCGGTGGAGGTCGCGAGGCTCGTGGCCAGGATCGCGGGCATGCGCAGGCCCAAGTTCCGTTATTGCCTGCCTCAAGGCACGCTATGGACGGCGTGGGCCAAGCAACTGCTGCCGGATCGGCTGTTCCAGAGGATTGTATATCGGATGCTTCGGCGGCGCTGATGATTAGCACCGTTGATTATGGAGCTCATTAACGGATGCCATCAGAGGGATTAAGCGTGGTGTTTAACTTCAGATGGATGCAATAATCCGAGTAATTCACCCATCTTCACGGTTGAACCTGGCTTCAGGTCGCCTCTCGGCGTAAACGTTCCGTCCTCGGTCAGCAGCACGACAGTGGAACCGAATTCAAAATAGGCCAACTCGTCGCCGATCTGCCATTCTTTCACGTTCTCATCGGCATAACGGATGCTGCTCACGTTCATGGCGCCGACTTTAACAACGGCTACCTCACCATATTCATGCGCAATATAGGTAATCAGACGTTCGTTGCGGCTGAGCACCGATCGAATGTGCGTCATAGCAAAATCGTTAACCGGGTACACCTTGCCCGGCAGGTGCTCATTCTCGGTCTGGACACCGGAGACCGGCGAATGAATGCGATGATAGTCGGTTGGACTGAGATATAACACGAATGCGAACCCGTTAATATAGTTCTCCATTCGGGGTGATTGCGCAAGCAGATCGGCAAGCGAATAATCCTGACCTTTCACGTTCAGGATCGTGCCGGCCTGAATCGGCGTCATGGTTGAGACGGTGGCATCGACTGGGCTCACCATCGCATCCGTAGTTTCATCTATGGCGCGCAGTCCTATTTTTAACCGACGTGAGAAGAACTCGTTCAATGAGCGGTACTCGTGAATATCCTTTTCCGCTTCATGGGCCGGTATTTGATACATTCGTATAAATGCAGGTATTAGATGTCGACTCATCCGGCTGTGAGAGTATCGCCCCATCATGCGGGACAGCCACTTTCGCGAGGACAGCTCTGTCATCAGACGCAGCAGTGGTTTAGCCATGTCATTCTCCTTTTTGCGTTTAGGTCTTAGCAATATTAGTACGCTATCTATATCGTTATAAAATAGCCAATCACTCTGATATTGACATAGAATGAGCTGGAAATCAATAAATAGACCGTTTCAAAAAAAGGTTCTTGCAAATTCTGGATCATCGCTGTATTTTAAAAATAACATCAAACCGAATATGGAATACGGGGGCTTGAGAGAATCAGGCTGAGATTGCAGCTATATCCGCTGTTGACCGTTAATCTGAACTGGGTAATGCCAGCGTAGAGAATATCCGACCCTGTTTCATAGGGCCTATTTTTCCGTCTGCGCGAATTTTCCGTGACGGTTTTTTGTTGTGGTCTTATAAAAAATAGCAATGGAGAGGGGAAGTTTGATCATGGGAACGTCAATGCAACAAAAGCTGGAGGTTCAGCCTCGTAAAGGGCTCCGATTAAGCGACATTCTGGTAACGGTGCTGGTATCGCTCGTGCTGGGTGTCATCTATCATTTTTGGGGCTCGGTGTACAATTTGTTAAAACCGCTGTTTTTTGAAGCGGATGAGCTGTTATATGGCATGTGGTTCGCAGCGGCTACGCTTGCGTATCTTCTGATTCGTAAGCCAGGTGTAGCCATTATCGCTGAGGTGGCTGCAGCCCATGTGGAGGTGCTGTTCGGCAGTGGATGGGGGTTAACGCTGCTCATGTACGGACTGATTCAAGGATTAGGTGCTGAACTGGTGTTCGCGGCTGTTCGTTACCGAAGTACGTCAGCCATGACATTGATGCTGGCAGGTGCCGGTGCGGCGATCGGATCGATGATGATGGACTTCTACTACAGTTATACCGACGATCTGCAGACCTGGATGTTCCTGGCCAAGTATGGCATGCGGGTATTTAGCGGGGCTGTTATTGCCGGATTGCTCATGCTCGTTCTGGCGAAGGCACTGGATCGCACGGGCGTAACTTCATTGCTGCGTCCAGCCTCCAAGCAGGATTACGAAGCATTGGATGATCCGCGCCATGTCTGAGGAAGCGAACATGAACCGACCGCACAAGGAAACGGTGAAGACCGGTCAACGTCCGGTCGTGCAAGTCGAAGGATTGCGCTTGAAATATCCCGGAACCGAGCACTTAATGTTCAGGGATCTTACCTTCTCGGCAGCTGCTGGCGAGAAGGTGCTGCTGCTCGGTCCAAGCGGCTGCGGCAAGTCGACCTTGCTTCAGGTGCTCAGCGGTATGATCCCGAATGCGACCGAAGTTCCGATGAAATGCACGGCGCAGCTGCTGCCGCGTTCGTGGGCATATGTATTTCAAGATCCGGATACGCAATTCTGTATGCCTTATGTGGATGAGGAACTGGCGTTTGTACTGGAGAATCTCAGCGTGCCGCGGGCGCAGATGAATGAGAGAATGCAAGCTGTACTTCTTGAAGTCGGGCTTCAACTGGAAGAGCTTCACGTGCCCATCGCGCATCTATCGCAAGGGATGAAGCAGCGGCTGGCTCTGGCCTCCGCGCTATTATTGGAACCCGAGGTGCTGTTTCTGGATGAACCGTCTGCCTTGCTGGATCCGGAGGGGCGTGAGCAGATCTGGGAGGCGGTCAAGGCCGTCTCTTCTAATCGAACCTTTATTATCGTCGAGCACCGGATTGAAGAGATGGCCGATTATGTGGATCGGGTGGTGTTATTCAGTGCTACCGGAGAGATCTTGGGTGAGGGTTCACCCGCTGATGTGTTTGAGCGCTATCAGGATGAACTGCGAGCGTATGGCATTTGGTACCCGGGCGTATGGGAGGATTATGCCGAAAGTTCTGCCGGGAGAGAGACATTTTCTTCATTAGTCGCAGCCGAGTTTCAGCAAAGCCCAGCTTTTGAGGCGAAGCGGGACAGGAACGGAACAGGTGCCGCCGGACATGTGCTGAAGCTCGGGCCGTTCGTGGGCAAGCGCTGGGAACGGCCCGTGATATCCATGCCGTCGGCAACGGTCTATTCGGGCGAGTTTATCGCGATTGTCGGACCTAATGGCGCGGGCAAGAGTTCGCTGCTGCTGAGCTTGATGGGACTGCTGCGATCGGAAGGCAACTATACGCTCTGCGGAGAGCCAGTCCCTCTCGGCAATAAGCGGAAGGAGCGGCAAGATAGAGAAAGACAGCTCCGCCAGATCGGGTTTGTGTTCCAGAATCCCGAGCTTCAGTTCCTTACCGAGCGAATATCCGATGAGGTAGCATATTCTATGCTTGTGGATGGCGCCTCACGGGAAGAGGCCATGAAGGAGGCGGAGGATTGCCTTGAGCGCTTCGGGTTAACGGGTACGGGAGATCGTCATCCGTATCAGTTATCTACGGGGCAGAAACGGAGATTAAGCGTGGCTACGGCTATGGCGAGAGCGCCTAAAATTCTGTTGCTGGATGAGCCCACCTTCGGTCAGGACGCTCGTAACACGTTTGCGATCCTCGAGATGTGCGAGGCGCTGCGCCGCGCGGGTACGGCCATACTCATGGTTACCCATGAGATGCAGATCGCTCAGCGGCTCGCGACGAATATTTGGGAAGTAGCAGGTGGCGAAGTGACGTCTTGTATTCCCGGTCCAAGACTCCTTTCTTCTGATGTTGATCCTCAAGCCATTGAACGCAATCCCGCTGTGACAGGGGTGATGGCATGAACATATGGAATCCTGTACGAGTGACTTGGTTGCACCGGGCCAATCCCGTAGTAAAACTGATGCTGATATGCTCGCTTTTCTTCATGACCGTATTGACCCATAATCTGGATTTTGTAATGTATCAGGCGTTGGTGTTCATGATCTGCCTGATCGTATTAAGCGGCGTGAAGCCGTGGAAGATGCTGCTGTTCTTCATCCCGTTTCTAATCGCCTTCATCTCTTCCGCTTCATCCATGATGCTCTTCGGTAAGGGGGATACCGTCTGGTGGGAGTGGGGATTGTTCAAGGTATCGGAAGAGAGTTTCTATCGAGGGCTGCACCTTGGGTTTAAAGGCATCGCTTTTGCCTCCGAAGGTTTACTGCTTGTAACGACCACCTCTTCGGTGGATTTATTCTACAGTTTAATGCAGAAGCTGCGGCTGGCCCCGAAGTATGCATACAGTTTTATGGCCTCGATTCGGCTGTTGCCCATGGTGTGGGAGGAATATGTAATCCGGCGCCAGGCGCTAAAGGTGCGCGGTGTCATGCCTATTCGCGGGCTTGGCGGCGTGGTGCAGCGGGCAGGGATGTATGTGGTGCCGCTGCTTGCCCAGAGCATTCGGCGTGCCCATCGGGTTGCGGCGGCCATGGAGGCCAAACAATTCGACGGGGATCGGGGACGGGTTCGTACCTACTTCTATCCTTCGGCCTATTCGCGTTACGATATCTTGATTGTCTTGTTGCTGCTGGCTGCCGCTGTGACGGCTTACGTGGCGGCCGGATTCATGCCGTGGTTCGGAATCGGGGATGTGCGCTTTGATTAACGGTTGCAATAATGTACTATGCCCGAGGATGATCATCGCTCTATAATGCAAGGGAATTCCTTGTAAGGAGCTATGACCACATGAATCTATTTTCTTTTTTTATCTATTGCTTTATCGTTTCGTTCTCGCCGGGGCCGTCCAACATCGTCATCCTGGCATCCGTTCAGAACTCCGGGATAAAGAAGACCCTGAGATATATCGCCGGAGCGTCGATCGCTTTCTTCTTATTAATAGCGGCCTCAGTTGTGTTAGGCCAGCTGCTGTCAGCAGGCATGCCCATCATCCTGCCGTTGATGCGTCTAATCGGTTGTGCGTTTATGTTGTATCTTGCATACCAAGTATACCGGATGGACGTCTCTGCCTCGGCGGCAAACCAAGCCGCTTCATTCACCTCAGGTTTTTTGATGCAATTTCTGAATCCGAAGGTGGTGCTGTTCACGCTTACCGTCATTCCGAGCTACGTGATGCCGCATTATACAACCGGTGTGGTAATCTCTATATTTGTTGTTGCCGTATCTTTAATCGGATGCTCTGCTTACATGACCTGGGCGGTATGCGGTAGCCTTTTTCAAGGAATTATGCAAAAATATCGGAGAACCACCAAAACCATTCTCGCTTGTTTTCTAGTGTACTCGGCGATCGTGGTTTCCGGTATACCGGAGCTCATAAAGGGGTGATGGAAGATGGAACAGTTCACGTATAAAAAAGCATCCGGCATTACAGCGCTGTCCGCCAGCCTAACCGATTTTAAATATAAGAAACATTACCATGAGGAATATGCGCTTGGCGTAACCCTGCGCGGCATTCAGAAATACGTGCTGGATGGAAGCCAGCAAGTTTCCTGCCAAAGCGGAGTGATGCTGTTTCATCCCGAGCAGAACCATGACGGATGGTCACACGAGCGGTCAGGAATCGATTATGTTATGATCTATATTCATCCGGACCTGTTCCTCGAGATGATTGGCAAACCGGATATCGTCCGGTTTCAATCGCCGGTTGTGTATCATGAAGGATTGCGCAACAGTATATTGAATGTGACCAAGGCCGTATTTACGGGGCAGCCAGAGGCGCTGTGCCATGAACGATTGCTGGGGTTGGCTGCTCATTTCAATGAAGATATTCTGAACCCGGCTACGCAAAGCGACAATAGCTTCACCCTCAAAGCAAAGGAGTTAATGCATGATCATCTGGACCATGTGTTGAAGCTGGATGAATTGAGCGAGGCGTTCGGCATGTCCAAATTTCAGTTTATCCGCTCCTTTAAGGCGAATACGGGTCTATCTCCTTATCAATACTATCTGAATTGCAAGGTTGAGCGTGCCAAGCAGTTGATTGAAGGCAGCAGGGATGTGTATCAGGCCGTTGCCGAATGCGGGTTCACGGATCTGGCACACTTAAACCGCCATTTCAAGAACACGTACGGAACGACGGCCTATGATTATATGTCACATCTGAGCAATTAAAATGGAAGGAACGTTTCCTATGGAATATTTGTATGAATCGGTTCAGCGCAGCTATGAGGATTATGCCAGTGGCCGGGTGTTATATAACGCGCATGGTACGACATCATTTCCGGTTCGGCTGGCAAGCGAGATTGCGCAGCGCTGCTTTCATATATTGGAGCAGAAGGGTGCTGGGGGACCATATTCGTTGTACGATCCGTGTTGTGGCGGAGCATATCTGTTGACGGTGCTGGGCCTTATGCACGGGCAGCGCTTCTCCAGCGTGATCGGCTCTGACGTGAACCCTGAAGTGCTTGCCATAGCCAACAAGAACTTATCTTTGCTTACTCATCAGGGGCTGGACCATCGGATCGGGCAACTTCAGGAACTATTCGAGCGCTATCACAAGCCCTCCCATCAGGAAGCACTCCAGAGCGCGGCGAGATTGAAAGTGCTGCTGGATCGTTCCCGGTTGGAGGACGCTTCGTGTTATCCAGCGGATATTACCGATTCGCAATCGCAAGCGGCGCTGAATCGGCCCGCCGGTATTCATATGGTGATCACCGACCTGCCGTATGGTGATATCGTGAGCTGGCATGGTGGCAGCGGCGAGCCGGTGCGTGAGTTTTTCGAACAAATCCATCCAATGCTGGACCCGGGCCATTCCGTTGTGGCTGTTATTGCGGATAAAGGCCAGAAGCTGCGGCATGACCGGTTTAAGCGACTGCAGCAGTTCAAGGCAGGCAAGCGCAGGTGGCCATCCTGGAACCGGTATGATGCGGGAGAAGTCTCTATCCCCAGCCTCCATCGGAGATGATGATCGATGATTGAGGTCTAAATGGGGGAATGTTATGATAACAATCGGAATGAGGACGGATGGCCGTCCGTCCTCCGTACAACATCTTGAGCGGGGTTACTCCCTCCAAGAGCATAATGGCTGTTAGAAGTGACCCACGGTTTGCCAACCTTAAAGTGGGTCACTTCTTTTTTTGGTCAATAAAGGAACGTATGTTCGATCAAAAACGAAAAAAATATAGCATTTCCTGCGGAATGCCAGCCCGGAGATAAAATTCGTGCAGTGATTCCCCCGGTCCTATAGCTAGCTCGGCGGTTAGCAACGCAATCGCGAAGCGGTTCGCCTGCCGCTCGAACTTGCCCGGGCTGAAATACGAGTGCTCCTCCAGGAAGAATCGATTAATGCCTTTATGCAGTCGGTCGTGACCGAGCTCGTGGGCGCACACAAACCGCTGCCAAGCCGGAGGCAACTGGTTATGAATGACGATAAATCGCCGCCTTAGCTTACGGAAGTAAAGCCCCTTGGTCGTGGTGCCCAAGTCCGCGAAGCGGATATGAATGCCGAGTGCGGCAGCGATCTCAAAGGGGCAGTTCGTATGATGCTTGCGGATCAATTGATGGATCGTAGGCTCTATCCGATCATCCATGCGGGTTCACCTGCCATTTTAATAAAATTTGAATCATTGTAAAGGTTGATAACTCCTCTTCGCGTTGAATTATTTCTTCCGCTTGTTCATCTGCTTGGCTTCCCAGAACAGGCCGGTCAGCACGTCCTTAATGCGCTGCTTATCCTCTTGCGCGAGGGGAATCCCGTCAAACATTAGCTCGCCGTCATCTTCGAGCATCTTCTTAAAATCCCGCTTGTCCCGATAGGTCGCCCATGGGGGTGCTGCCGATTCAATATCAGGATGCTCCTCATGTTTCAAATATCCCGCCTTATCCATTAAATCTTCGTAAGGAATTTGAAGCGCCTCTGCAATTTTACGCAGGGTATGCGGCTTCGGGATACCTCTTAATCCGTTCTCAATCCGGGAGATTTGGGAACCGCTTATGTCAGCTGCTTGTGCCAGCTGGTTGATGCTTAAACCCTGGTCTTCCCTAACTTCCTTTAAGTATGCTCCGAATGAATGCTCCACGCGTTATGGCCACTCCTTACCTTATCTATCTTCAACTCATACTTCCAGTATAAACGCATTCCCACACCTTTGCCAACAGGTAAAAAATAATGAGTATTATTGCCAAAAGGCAAGGAAATTGAAGCCAGCATCCAGGATTTCGGTAAAAGTTCACGTAATCGGCGGTTTACCCATCTCTCCAAATAGTGGTATATTAATTTAAAATACGAACGAATATACGAACAAGTGGTTGTAGATTCAACACTGCCAAATGGCAATAAGAGTTACCATCAACGATTATTATGGGGAGTGAAGACGGTATGAATCCGATATTACCGGAATTGGACAAGCGAAGAACCCAGCAGGCTGTAGAAGCGTTATTTGAGAAGTATCGCATATATAAGACGATCACATTCGAAATAAGAGAGGTGAGTGTAACAGCATCCTATACGGAGCGATTTCACGGTCCCACCAACGTCACCTCAGATCAAACCGCACAGGCAGCCATTTATAATGTAGATGTGCCCGCGGCGAGGCAGCATTATTGCCAGACAATTGAAATGATGGTGGACAGGCTGAGTGAACGCGAACAGCTACTGATACGCGAGCGCTATATGAAGCAAGACGACGTCTACGATTATAAAGTATACAATCATATTCTCGATCCACCGGTCAGCAAGGACACGTACACCAGGATTCGCGCCCGCGCGTTCTATAAACTGGCGCTGGCTTTTGCAGACAGAGGACTGTTGGAGTTGCAGGAACTGCAGAAGGTGATGTAATTATTTTACACATGTATAACAGAACCGGAGGGCCTTAGTGGTCTTCCGGTTTTTTATGTTCGTATTCGGAGGAAGAAAGTTGTTTTTAGTTTTAAATACGAACATATATTCGTACTATTTTCCGCCCGTACGCCTCTGAAAGATCGATTGATTTCATCCAACTAACCGTCAGCGCATCCGTTTCAGGGGTGTAAGATTGTATCATCGGGAATGAAGCAATACAGGCATACCGAACACACACGGTGTACGTGAGCCGGCCATGATGGGCCGGTTTTTTGCTGCGGTGATGTCGAATTGGTCTCATTCCCGACCATCTTCAAGAAAGGAGGAGCCGAATTGATGATGCACATTACCTTCGATACTTCCTTGGGCAGTGCCAACAAGGATGGGCTGGTTATGACATGAGGAGCACGCTGAAAGATGCCGTAATCGGCATCGTGCCCGCCTTAAGAGATCGAGTCTATGACATTCATCCGCCGGATGGTATCCAAGACGCATCGTATGCGGTCCTGACACTCGGAGAAGAGGTGTGGAAATCGGCTTGGGCAGGGTATCGACAAGTGATACGCCTGAAGCTGTACGGGGAGCGATCCTCGCTGGCTGCTGGAAAAATTGTTCGGGTGCTCTCAGATCATTTCAGTATGAAAGCTAAAATAAGCTAAAGTGAATAGGTTTAATTAAGGAGTGATATTCAATGGATCATTTGAATGGAATGTTTACCGGTCAATTTTCAGCAGAATTAAATGCGACAGGTTCTAGCTCCTTACATCATGGTTTAATTAACATTACGACAGCTGGATCTGTCGTTCAACTGCCTAGTATTTCATGTAGAGAAATAACAATAATTGCAAAAGAAAGCAATATAGGGATCATTTATGTGGGTGGACAAGGCTGTAGCGCTGTGTCATATGGTGCAAAGCTAAAAGGCGACAACTCAATTACGCTTCCAGTAAATAACGCAAATTTAATCTATCTAGATGCATCTGTAGATGGGGAGGGTATATCTTATGTCGCGCTATAATCCGATTCCAGATATCAGTCTTTTGGCAGATCGTTTTCGTCTAGTTGAAAATCGTGTGAATGTTCTAGCTTTAGGGGCGGATCCAATGGGCATAAAAGATTCGACAGATGCGCTGCAGGCGGCCCTGAATCTATGTAAACCGGGTAAATTCAACACTGTTTATGTACCAATCGGTAAGTATAAGATTACTCGCACGTTGAAACTACCTTTTCAGCAACGGCCGAATACTTATCATACCGAAGGATTTGGGTTTAAGCTCGTTGGAGACGGAATATATGATACCGGGTTTATTTACGATGGCATCGGTTACATTTTTGAGTCCGATCATGATATGACGGAAGCCTGCTTGTTTCAAGATTTTTATATGAATCACAGAAATGGCAGTGGCATCCATCTTATTCAGGGTGCCCACCAAATGTTCGAACGAGTAAGTTCAACTGCAGTTGGACACGGAAAATATGGTGTCTACATTCAGGGATTGGTTGGTGAGCCCACTCCAGAGAGACCCAATCGGGAAACTGCCGGATATGGCTCGTATATGGTTTCTTTTCGAAACTGCAGATTTTGGCAAGAACATGGGGGGTATAAGGGCACTGGAGTCAGGGTGGAAGATTCCGTACTTTGCACGGAATTCCGAAATTGTTTCTTTTCAAGATCGTTAGCTAATTTTCCACATCTTGAGTTGGTTCGATGCGATACTGTGACCGTGGATAATTGCGCATTCGAACGTTCGGAGCAAGAGGGTATCCCTGAAGCTGATCCTGCAAACGGTAGAACAGAAGAAATGGTAGCGGCCGAGTCGCGTGCGGCGAATGCGCTGATGACCGAACCTTTAATCAAGTTGGATGCATGCCATTCGGTTAAACTTCTTAATTGTCATGCTGAATGGACGTTCGAGGCTTTTGTGGGAATTTACGGCCATACTTCCGGGGTAATCATCGACGGGGGAAAACTAGCACATTACGCAATCGATACCTATAATCCAAATAAGGGTTACCTTGTCGTGGTCGATGATAACTCCGTACATTCTCGTGATATATACATTACAAGAAACACGTATCGAACGCAGGTAGATCATGAAGGGTCAACGGTCGGGCCGGAGTGGATTGATAATGTGGGTTGTGTCTCCATTCAAAATCATTATGATTATACCCCGTACTCGAATGCAAATGACCAGCATGAGCGCCGAAGTGTTCCGAGAATCGGATCGGCAGGTGCGAATATTCTAAAAAACCCGTCTCTATTTGCTGTCGGACAGGGTTCACAGCCTCAAGATATAGATTTGGTTGAAGGTGAATGGACCTGGAGACAGCTGGATTATAAGTCGGGCATAAATGTCAAACAATCGAAAGCAGACGGTTCTAAATGCAGATTCCGAATGAAAACCGTGGAAAGCATGGATAAGTGGGATTTCTATACTTTCGTTTTCATTGGACGCAACCGTTCGGGGGTATCTAATCAGATATGGATCGATATTGGCGGAGATACCAATGATTTTGTGGTGAGAACACCAAGCGGAGATCAGCAATTTACTCAAACCCAAACCTTTAAGGCAAAACAAACGGAAATTGTAGATATCGTAGTTTATCAGGCGATTGATATCGATATCTTGGCGATGTATGTAGTACCTGGATTGGCTACGGAACTGCCTTATGGCTCTGAAGTGTTAGCAGCCTCCAAAATGGAAGTGGTGGGGTTACAGGCTTCGGGCGTTCAGTTAATAGCACAGCCATCACTTCCTCCGGCTTCTTGGGAAACTAGAGGAATGATTGTTAGGCAAGACGGTAATGGCGAAGAGGACAAGATATTCATTTGCAAGCGATTAAGCGATGGTTCTTTTACATGGCGTGAAATATAAGTTGAAAGGAGGCCCACCCATGCCCACCCACCCAACACGCACCGCCCTGGTAACCAAACTCACAACTTGGTTCCCAGACATCCCACTCATTTTCCGAGAGGACGGTACACAATCACCCCAATCCCCATACTTCCGGACAGAGCTGGCGCTTGCCGAGCTCGTTCCTCTCTCGAAGAGCCGCTATGCGGCTCGTTTTCATTTCCGGATCTTTTACGTCACGGGGCCAGGCATGCAGCCAGTGTCCGCGATCATGGACCAGATGCTGGAGACCCTGACTTCCCTCGAAGTCAACGACAGGTTGTGCCGAGCTTCGTCCGTGGCGTGGCAACGACCGGAAGCGGAGTCGGAGGAAGGATTTTTTCGCGCAGAGTACGCCATTCAGTTGACAACCGATCAGGTCGAAACAGGAACCAAGATGCAAACATTGAAACAGGGAGGCGGATTGAAATGAGTAAAAAAGAGACAGCACCTGCATTTAACAAGCACCAACTGGCACAGTCCCATCAATTCAGTAATCGCGAGAAGGATGTGCTGAGCGCCATTCTTGAAGAGGGCAAGACATACACGATCCAGCAAGCGAAAGAGCAGATTACGACATTTTTGAAAAAGGAGGTCATTTAAATGGCCGGAGGAACATGGACAACCCCTAACAAAGTAAGACCAGGCGTATACACGCAAATCTCATCACAGGAGCGGCCGCTCGGACGTCTAGGTGAAAGGGGGATCGCGGCGCTGGGTTTGTCCCTGCCATGGGGGGAGCCTCATAAGATCCAGACGATCCAACCAGGAACCAACTTGGTCGAAGTGCTGGGATATGATATCACAGCTCCGCAGCTGCTCACCGTCAAAGAAGTGCTCAAACGAGCAGGCACGCTTCTGTTGTACCGCTTGAACAGCGGTGTGCAGGCAGCGGGTTCCGTTGCTGGACTTCAAGTAACCGCACGCTATGGCGGTGAACGCGGCAACGACATCCAGATCGTCATTGAGAAAGCCGTGGATGATCCCGGCAAGTTCGTGGTCAGCACCTTGCTTAGCGGCAAAGCCGTAGACAAGCAGCTTGTAGCTAGTGCAGCAGAATTGCAACCAAACCTGTACGTAACCTTCGCACCGGATTCCGGTGATCTCACGGCAACGGCTGGCTTTGCTCTGACGGATGGCGCGAACGGCACGGTGACGAATCAGGAACATGTGGATTTCCTTGCCGCGCTTGAGGTCCAAGACTTCCAGACCGTCGGCCTGTTGTCTGCTGACCCAACGCTTAAGTCCCTGTACACCGCTTTCGTCAAGCGTCTGCGTGAACAGGAAGGCAAGAAGATTCAAGCCGTGTTGCCTGACTACCCTGCGGCAGATTATGAAGGCATTATTAGCGTGAAAAATGGCGTTATTCTCACCGATGGCACAGTTGTGGATAAAACAAAAGCAGTTGCTTGGGTCACAGGTGCTACAGCAGCGGCAGCGGTCAACGAATCCTTGACGTATGCAGCTTACGACGAAGCGGTGGATACCGATGTTCGCCTGAGCCATACGGAGATTGAAGCAGCGCTCGTGAAGGGCGAATTCTTGTTCAGCTACAGCGGCGGCAAAGCCGTGGTCGAGCAGGATATTAACAGCTTTACTTCGATTGAGCCGGCGAAACAGCGCCATTTTTCCAAAAACCGTGTAGTCCGCGTGCTGGATGGCATTGCGAATGATCTGAAATTGATTTTTGAAAAATCCTATATTGGAAAAGTAGACAACAACGTGGATGGTCGAACGCTATTCTGGGCGGAATGTGCTGCGTATTTTGCTTCCTTGCAGAATATGGGGGCGATTCAGAATTTCAATGCAAACGAGGATATTGTGGTGACACCGGGCAATGAGGGCGATGTGCTATTCGTAGACATCAAAGTTCAACCCGTGGATGCCATTGAAAAAGTATACATGAAAGTGAAGGTGGTCTAAGATGGCATTTTTGCGGGCAAACGATACGATTTCTGGACAAGAGGGCAAGGCATTCGTCAAGATCGGCGAGCGTATGGAGGAGATGTTCTACATTAAAACGTTGGAAGCCACGGTGGAAAAAGAGAAAGCCGAGCTGAAAACGATGGGCCAGCGCGCCGTGCAGCACAAAGCCATTGGCTGGAAAGGCAGTGGCACGATGACGATCTATTACGTGACCTCGCTCTTCCGCGAGTTGATGTTGGAGTACATTCAGACCGGCAAAGACGCCTACTTCATGATCGAAGTGCGTAATGAGGATCCGGGTTCGTCGACGGGACGTCAGACGGTGATTCTGGAAGGGGTCAACCTGGATAGTGTGATCATGGCTTCCCTCGATACCGAAGCGGAGGCGCTGGAGGAAGAAGTGGCGTTCACGTTTGAAAATGTGCGGATCGAGACGCCGTTTAATCCATTGGTCTAATACTTTTAACAAGTTGGAGGATGAAGGAATATGAGCGATTTTAGTATGTTTTTTGCTGGACAATCATCTGCGGAGATCACGGAGGAATTCGTGGTCTCTGTTCGTTTTAAGGACGCTGAAGGGAGCCCAGTACCTTGGAAGCTGCGCAGTATCACAGAGGAAGAGAATCAGGAGTGTCGCAAAGCGGCGACGCGCAAGGTCAAAGGCAAGAACGGTGTCTTCACACCCGAAATCGATCCGAATGACTACATGGCGAAGCTGATGATTTCCAGCGTCATCTATCCGGATTTGAAGAACAGTGATCTGCAAAAATCCTACAACGTGCTCGGTGCCGAATCCCTGCTGCGCAAAATGCTGCTGCCCGGCGAATTCGCCGCGCTCGGCGAGCGGGTGCAGGCTCTCAACGGCTTTGACCGCGATATGAACGATCTGGTGGACGACGTAAAAAACTAATCCATGAGGCGACGGTGACGCGAACTATGCGTACTACGCCCTCCACGAACTGCATATTCTTCCTCACCAACTCATGCGATGACGGTCCGGGAACGGGCCGCCATCTATGCCATGATTTCAATCCGAGTGGAGAAGGAGAAGCGCGAGCGTGTGCGGAGGAAGAGATAAGTTGTAGAAGAAGGGGGTGAAGGAATGGCGAGTGTGAAGGATGCATTGTCACAGATGCAAAAAATGACTCAGGTGGCATTCAAGGAGATGGAAGCTATCGTCAAACTTACGGTAGTTCCGGCTGCAAAAGGGCAATTATTTCAGGACACATTCGAGATCAAGATCGGTAACCCGAATGTAGGTGCTGCGATGTTTCAGACGTTCAGAGAAGAGGCGTTGAGAGCCGGAGCAGATGTTAGTCAATCTCTTGAAAATGCACTCTCTTTGATGAAAGTAACCCAAAACTCGGATCAGATATCACAGCTGAACAGCTTCGCAGACCGCATGAGTGTGCTGACGTCAGGCAAAAGTTCGACAGATGCTACTTCTGCCATCATGAGCGCTATGGAAGGGGATACTTCGGCATTGGTGAAGGAATTTCATATCCCAGAATCCAACATTCAAGCATTTAATCAAGAACTTGTGGCATCCAAGGGGAATTTTGCTGATTTTCTGAATTCTATGGACAGCTTATTACAAAAATCAGGCATGACCCAGGAAGCCATGGATTCGATGCTGGATTCACCCGTAAACAAATGGCAGAAGATCATGGGTTATATGGAGGACTCTTATAGTCAGATGGGGGCAGGGGCATTGGCGGCCCTTATACCCGTGTTGGATATGCTAATCAACGCATTCGAATCGGGATCGTTTCAACCTTTTATTGATGCATTAACGATCGGCTTGTCGGTTCTGGCCCAAGCCTTTACGTGGATTGCTGAACTGGTGCCACCTGCTTGGGAATTGATAAAGGTTGCGGTATCTGGTGTGGGGACGGCGATTTGGAACATTATGAATATCTTTATGGGATTCTTGCCTATCATCGTATTTGCAGCTGTCCTCTTAGGGATGCTTAATATTGGTTTTATTACCGGCAAATTGGTCGCCTTAGGGTATGCAACAGCACAATGGATGGCAGCCATGAAAACAAACATCTTAACAGCCGCAACGAATCTTCAGGCTGGAGCCATGAGAATCTTGAATATGGTGATGAGAGCCAATCCGATCATGCTAGTGGTTTCTGCAGTCATCGCTATTATCGCAGCCTTTGCAGCTTGGCAAGCGAGGACGATGGGCTTGAAACAGATATTTAGCAACGTATTTGGTTTCATTGTCGATCTAGCTCAGGGTACAGCTAACGCTGTTATTTCAGTCATCAATGGCATTATTAAGGGGGTCAATGCGGTAGCAGGTTTCTTTGGCAAGATTCTTGGCGTAGATACCAAGCAGATGGCAGAGATCGAATATAAAGCAGATTTTACGGATTTCAAGAACAAAGGAAAGGACTTTATCGAAGACTTTTCCATGGACAAGTTTAAAAGTCAGTTTCTTCCCGAAGCCGATAAGAACGCCAACGAAGACTTGTTAAAAGATTGGAATATCGGCAAAACCGGCCTCGACGTCTCCTATCCGAAATCCGGCCCAATTCCGCCAACCGCTCCGATTCCCGTCACGCCTGCGGGCGGCAAGATCGATTCCATTGGCAAGGTGGACAGCTCCGTGGATGTGGCGAGCGAGGATTTAAAGGTGATGCGGGATTTGGCAGAGGTGCAAGCGATCAGTAATATGATCACCCTGACGCCGACGGTACAGATGACGACAGGGGATATTAACTCTGGGGCCGATCTGGATACGATCATGTCGAGAATTAACCGGACGCTGGAGGAGCAGTTTGTGTCGAGTGCCGAGGGGGTGTATTTGTAGCATGAGCGACTATGGCTTATTCCTGAGCTTCAATAATCAAGAGGAGGTTTTTCGATTTCCGGTCAATCCAGAGCGGATTGATGTTAAGGATAGCGGTGAGGGAAAATCCTATACGGTAGCGGGACTTGGCGAGATTAATGCCATTCTGGCACCGAAACTGACGGAAATATCATTTGAAAGCTTTTTTCCAGGTCGGGTTTATCCATTCGTACATCTGGGGTCTGACGGGGAATTGATGCTGCCGATGGATTACGTCAACACCATTAAGGGTTGGATGGAGACTCGCAGACCGGTGCGTTTTGTGATGACAGGGCTTGTCCCTGATCCGCTGAGCGGTAAGGAGAATATGAAGTCTTTTGGTATTAACATGGCGGCCTCGATTGAAAGCTTCAACTGGAATACGATGTCAGGATCACCGGAGGATGTGGAGTTCTCCATTACGCTCAAGCGCTATGTGTTCTACGGAGCACGGAAAGTGGTTCCGGTCAAAGACAAGCCGGCAGCCGTCGTGAAGACTAAAGACCGGCCGGATGATCGGAAGAAGCCGACTTCCTATACCGTGGCTAAAGGCGACACGTTGTGGGGCATCGCCCAGAAGCTCCTCGGCAGCGGTTCGCGCCATGCAGAGATTCAAAAACTAAATGGAATCAAGGACCATGAAGTTAGGAAGCTAACCATCGGCCGAGTTCTCAAGATTCCCTAAGGAGGTGGCTGCATGATCGAACTAATGATCGACCGCAAGAATGGGAGTGTGTGGGATCTGGGTCAGATCGTCACTGATATTACGTGGACCACCAGCCGTCAGGCGAAGCCAGCGAGTCTGGATATCAACTATGTGAACGACGGACTTGCGCAGAGCAAGGCATTCGCAGTGGAGAATGGCGATATTGTGCGTTTTCGCAAGGATGACCAGAATCTGTTTTACGGCTATGTTTTCTCCAAAGAATGGGGGATGGACGGCCAAGTGAAGCTCATGGCGTATGACCAACTGCGCTATTTGTCCAGCAACGAAACCTACCGGTTCACGAATACTAAGGTGGAGGACATCATACGCAAGATTGCGAAGGATTTCAATTTGAAGACAGGGACGCTGGCCAATACGGGGCATACGATCCCTGCCATGCTGGAAGCAGACAAAAAACTGATCGATATCATCTGCAAAGCGCTGGATTCCACGCTAATCGCAACCAAGCAGTATTATATGTTTTATGACAAGTTCGGTGAACTGACGTTGACCAATATGAATGATATGCTGCTGATGCTTGCTGTGGGAGAAGACAGCCTAATGACGGATTTTTCATATAAAAAAAGCATCGACAACGATACGTACAACCGCATTAAAGTTGTGCGCGACAATAAGCAGACGGGGAAGCGGGACGTGTATATGTATCAGCATGGGCAGAACATCGCGCAGTGGGGCTTGCTTCAACTGTATGAGGTCGCAGATGAGAACATGAACCCGGCTCAATTGAAGCAGCTTGCCCAGAACTTATTGGAGTTGAAGAATAAGGAACAGCAGACGCTCTCGATCGAGGCGATCGGTGATCTGCGCGTCCGTGCGGGACATACGATCTACGTCAACCTGCCCGAAGAAGGCTTGAAGCCATATCTGATCGATGAGTGCAAGCATAAGTTCGGAGGCGGAACGCATACGATGTCGCTGAATATGAAGGTGGTGTAAGCAAATAGATGCTGGATATTATCAAAAAAGCTAGTCTCAGCGCCGTGGGAAGTACCAACCCGGTGGCGGTGCAGTATGGCACAGTCACATCGGTTCATCCTCTGGAGGTAAACGTGGATCAGCGTTTTAGCCTGACGGAGGATTTTTTGGTTGTGGGGGAATCGATGACGGAATACAAGCTCACAATCAGCGGTGAAGAGTATATCATTCGCAAAGGACTTGCGATCGGAGATACTGTGCTGCTCATTCGTTACCAGGGTGGACAGACGTACCTTGTGCTGGATCGGTTGGTGAAGCATCATGATTCCGCAGGGAGGAACGATTGAGCCAGAGCGTGAGATGGTCGAGACATTGGAGCAGCCTAGCTTGACGTATCGTTTGGATCTGGAGAAGGGGACGATATCCGGTCACATCGACGGTCTTGAAGCGGTGAAGCAGGCGGTTGTCAAAATACTTCAAACTCGCCGTTTTGCGCATTTGATCTACAGTAGCAACTATGGCCAGGAACTGGACTCCGTCATCGGGCGCGACCCGCTATGGGCGTATGCTGAGATCGAGCGGCACATTAAGGAAGCACTGCTACAGGATGACCGGATTATGTCGGTGGATGAGATGAACATTACCTTTTCGGGTGAGCAGGCCATGGCCGAATTCACAGTCCGAAGTATGTATGGCGCTTTTCATATGGCGAAGGAGGTGAGGAAGGATGGTTGAGGAACAGACGTATGAAGCGATTCTCGAGCGAATGCTGGATCGAATACCAGATGGCATGGACAAACGAGAGGGCAGTATCATTTATGATGCGTTGGCACCTGCGGCTGCGGAGTTGGCTCAGATTTATGTGGAGCTGCAATTAAATGCAAATCAACGTTTCCCGGATACCGCATCAGGCGAGTATCTTGACCGGGCGATTGCCTGGGCAGATGTGAAACGGAAGCAGGCCAGTAAAGCGCAGCTAAGAGGTGTGTTTTACAACGCCTCCAATGAATTGATGGATGTCCCAATCGGTAGTCGCTTTTCCCTAGGAGAACTTAACTATGTTGCAACAGATCGCTTGACTCTCGGAAACTTCCGTGTGGATTGTGAAATGGCTGGTGCAGAAGGGAATCGGTATTTCGGTCCACTGCTGCCCATTAACTATATACCGGGTCTTGGACGTGGAGAGCTGACCGAGCTGTTGACTCCTGGTGAGGATACAGAAGAGGACCCTGTTCTGTATGAAAGGTATCAAGAAAAGGTATCTCGGCCCATCACGTCAGGCAATCGATATCAATATGAGTTATGGGCAAGGGAAATTACAGGCGTAGGTCGGGCGAGAGCGTTCCCGGAGTGGGATGGTCCAGGGACGGTGAAAGTGGTGTTGTTGGATAATGACATGCGTTCCCCGTTACAGACGGTTGTGGAAGCAGCTCAAGCATACATCGATCCGACACAGGATGGCATGGGGGAAGGTACGGCGCCTATCGGCTCCGTGACGACCGTGGTGGGCGCTATGGAGATCCCGATTGATATCTCAGTCAAGGTGACGCTGGCTACAGGAGCCACGTTGCAAGACGTGCAGGAGCAGTTGGAGTTGGGAGCTGCGGAGTACTTCCGAGACTTGGCCTTCACGGATCCGCTGGTGCGGTACACGCGCATTCAGGGCATTATCCTCGGGATCCCACCGGTGATCGATTACTCGGATCTACTGGTAATTGGTGAGGCTAAGAATATTGAGATTGGCATGGATGGCGTCGCGGTGCTTGGGGCGGTGACAGTGACATGAGTGAGCTTCTAAAGGAATATCTGCCCGACTACTATGACGGTGTACTAGAGATGGAGGAACTACTAAGTTCAGAAGGTGTTGAAGTCGAAAAGTTGATGGGGAGGATTGAGGAATTACTAATGCAGTCCTATCCTGATTTGGCTACATGGACCCTCAACAGGTATGAAAAAGATCTACACATTACACCTGAAGCCGGGAAGCCCATTGAGCAACGGCGGTCCGTCATCATCTCCAAGATGCGCGGCAATGGAAAGGTATCCGGCAACTTATTGAAAAGCGTAGCGCAAGCATATGACGGCGGGCAAGTGAATGTCTCAGTCGAGCCAGCACGATACCGAATTATCATCACCTTTATTGATACCCTAGGTGTTCCCGTTAACATTGATGATCTGAAGAAAGCTTTAGATGATATCAAACCAGCACATCTGTCATTGGTTTATGACTTTAGATTTCTACTCATTCGAGACATCAATAATGTGATGACATTCAATCAACTGAAAGAATTACCTTTTAGTATGTTGGCATTCAGAAGAACGGGAGGATTGTAACCATGCCAAAACAAACACCGAATTTGAATTTATTCAAAGTCGATGGAGACACAGACGGCAATGATACGTTTAACGTTGATGTCGTACTTAACGACAACTGGGATAAGCTTGATGAAGTTATAGGAGAAGTAAGAGAAGAATTAGAAAACGTAGTCGTGGATATCCCTCTCGCATCTTTGACGAAGGCGGGTATCGTCCAGCTCTCCAGTGCAACGGATAGCTCAGCCGAGGACAAAGCTGCGACACCAAAAGCAATCAAAGACGCCGCCCTGCAATCTAAATCTTACACGGATCAGCAAATCAACCTGGTCACTGAGACAGGCATCCCCAAACTAGTCAGCTACCCGCTGAAGATCATAGCTACTAGCGACAATCAAACGGTATTTGAGATTCCGCTTGATTTATTCGATGTTAATACGGATACATTGCTGGTTTCGATTAACCGGGCGGTTCTGGACCCGACCCAATACACGGTGACCAATACTATCCGAAGCGGAGACGGTGAAGTTACGCAACGAGCGAAGATCACTCTTCTTTCCGGCGTGTCCTCAACGTCTGAGGTGACGATGGTCGTTCTTAAAAATGTTCCACTCGGCGAAGGGGGCGCAATCAATGGTGCAGTGCTGGCGGTGGATAGCGTACCTATTAATCGAGTTAATGGATTGCAAGGTCAGATTGACGAGGCTTTTCAAGCTGGCAATGAGCGGAAAGCGGAAGTGGTTGCCGCGCTTGTTGCCATCGGAGTACCGGCATCCACAAGCGAGACATGGGCGCAGATCATACCTAAGATATCGGCGGTGATCCGGGCCACAGGTAATGCGACGGCGGCAGACGTACTAGCAGGGAAGACATTTAGTAATGCTACCGGAAATAACCTGATAGGATCTATACCGAACCGAGGTGTAGGTGGCACCATAACGCCTGGAACAACCAATCAGACCAAAGAAGCCGGTTATTATTCATCGGCGCTTACAGTTCTTGGTGATCCAGACTTAGTGGCAGCGAATATCCGTGAAGGGATGGAAATATTCGGTGTAATAGGCGCATTGAAACCTGAACTTTACGCCACTGGAATTACACAGTCAGCCATGACATCCGCCGAGTTTATAACTGCTCGAGGAGTACCTTCTTCTTATCCCCATTACCCAGTACAAGTGTCAGCTGAGTTTTAAGCCGAAAATTCTTGCGCTATTTAGCCCAGATAGAACAAATATTAATCAAATAACAAACTTGATAGTATATTTAGGACCTCTCGGATACACGTTTGACGGTTGGGAAATGTACGACATGTCAGACACAGGTTCGAATTATAGAGTGGATGGGACGGCATCTTATATCACAGAAACAGGGTTTAGATTAGCAGCACAGTACAACACGACGTATGTATGGCATGCATTTGCATAGAGGGGGTGTTATTTTTGAAGATCGGATCAAGGATTTATTACGAGAAAGTCACGGGTAATTTAATTCAAGTGGTTGGAGAAAGATCCGTAGGCGTAGAAACTACAATTGAACAGGATTTAGAATCATACCTTAGCTTGTCTGATCGAAATCCTGATAGTGTTGGTATGATTCAACTAGAGTATGGCCAGTATCGAGATGATTACGTATCAGGCGGCGTAATTTATGGCGTGGACTTAGATCGGCTGGTTCCCTTGTTTCAGTATCCAGATGAATTGGAGCCTGAAGAGCCTAGACAGCCATTGTCTGAAGAGGTGGAACATTTAAAACAACGTCTAGCAGATTCTGAGTCACGCAACGATCAATTAGCCGAGGAAAGCACAATTAATCAAATTGCCCTCATGGAACTGCATATAATGATCCTCGGTCTGACAGGAGGCGAACCAAAATGATTGGTGTATACGTTAAGATGATACAGAAAGGCATAATCGCTATTGAAGATGTGCCGGAATCAAGTAGGGAGGACGTACGTCATGCCTTGGATCAAGCATAAAGCTCGCCTGTATGCTTATAGTCTGGTCGGTAGCTCTCCTCAAAGGGGGTGAGACTATGCTGGCTGTATACGTGATGATGATCCACAAAGGCGTGATTACGATTAATGATGTACCATCAGCAAGCCGCGATAAGGTACGCGAGAGGCGTTGGAGATCGGTGGTATGGATAGCAACGGAAATATTATATAAACGGCACGCTGTATAAGAGCGTGTCTTCTTTATGCCCCTGGATGGCCCAGGGGTATATAACGCCATAAACAAGGAGATGAACAACAATGGCAAAAGGTATTACATTACAGGAGCTGGATGCATCGACAATTAAAAGTCTTGTACCTCACCTTGGCACGACCACTAATAGTGGAGACAACTATAGCATAACAACCAATGCGTCAATCGGTGTAAATCAAAAATTCACAATTACATTTAACGCGGCAAGTGCTACTTCTCCGACACTCAAAATCAATAACGGTACAGCTACTCCTATTAAAAAGGCAAACGGAAGTAATGCCAAACTATACGCCAGTGTCTATACGCTGTTTTGGGATGGATCGGCTTTTATCTTACTGGGTGAAGGGGGGAGTGGAAACGTACATCCTGATCAGGTTGAGGCGGGCTTTACTTTTACTAATGACACTGGTGAATTTACAGGAACACTTAGTAAGCAGCCTTTCGTGAACGCTATCAATTCAAAAGGTGTTACAGCATCTATGGCCGATCCATTTAATACATTGGCTGCTAAAATTGATCAGATCAGCACGGGGTTAAAACGAGCATCCGGGAATGGAGCTGCATCCGTCGTGGAAATAGCCAATTTAGACTTTGAGCCATTAATAATCATCATTAGGTGTAATGGTAGTTTTTATTACAATGATGGCCATCAGGGGAACGAGAACAGATCAGCCCAAATAGGTGGGGCAATGTATTTTGTAAAAGGGGAAAGTAACTATAATATCTCAGCTATAGTCACTACGGGACGCGACGGATCAACCAGTATAGAAATCAACCCAACAGTATCATGGTATCTGAACGGATTTAAAATAAATGTTCAAACACGGACATCATCATCTACTAATAATATATCCGCATCAATAGGAAAATGGGATGCAATCGGAATATAACATGATTATTTTAGGGGCGGCGATAGAATGAATGAGCTCGGAAGAAAATTATACTATCAACCATCCACAGGGAACGTAGTCTTTACCCGTGGGGAAATGACTGGACATGTGATCGAATCGACAAAAGAACAAGATTTCGCGTCCTATTCAAAACTGGCAGATTATAATCCCAACACCATCGGTGTTGTGCAACTTGAGCACGGCCAATATGCCGAAGAATTTGCTGCATGTAACGGTTATCGCGTAAACCCGGGTACAGGAGAGATTCAGTTTTTGTATCC
Organism: Paenibacillus sp. JCM 10914; assembly: GCF_001315105.1. GTDB lineage: Bacteria > Bacillota > Bacilli > Paenibacillales > Paenibacillaceae > Paenibacillus_AQ. The sequence continues at coordinate 35,990 of NZ_BAZR01000012.1, forward strand.
AGATCTAAATGACCCGGAGGAACCGCCTACATTTCGAAAACCGTTGTCAATAGAAGTCGACGAACTCAGACAAGAAAACATCTTATTGAAAGTCCAAAATGCCGCATTATCCGAGAGGGCCGATTTTGTCGAGGACGTAATCGCCGAGATGGTAAAACAGGTTTACCAGTGATACGCCGTTTCCTTTACTGGATACTCTGGAAAGGAGGTGGAGCGATATGATGGCGATGTTTTTTGCTCACCGTGTGATTTTGGACAAAACCAAGTTTAGCGAGGTCCCAACAAGCTTGCAGCCGGGTGTACGCAATATCCTGATTGACAGTGGACTGGAGTTTTTTATCCAAGAATAGTGTTATCTGCAGCGCCGCAAGGCGTTTTTATATTGCCCCCGGCCCTCGCCGGGGGCTTCTTACCCCTAAAGGAGGAATCATCATGTATGAGCACATCGGTCAACTGGTTAAGATGCTGGTGGCGGGGACGGGGGCCGTGACAGGGTACTTCTGGGGTGGCTGGTCGCTGCCGCTGCATCTGTTGTTGTGGTTCGTGATGATTGATTGGCTGACGGGTTGGGGCGCGGCTTGGATGAATGGCGAGCTGCGCAGCCGGATCGGTTATGAGGGCATTGCCCGCAAGATCACGATCTTTGTCATTATCGCTCTCGTGCATCTCGTTGATCGGGTGCTGGGGGAAATGAATTATTTTCAGAATACGGTAATCTTCTTCTACCTCGCCAATGAGCTCCTGTCTATTATCGAGAATGTCGGGCGAATGGGGGTTCCAATTCCGCAGTCCTTGCGTAATGTGGTACAGGTCTTCCGGATCAAATCCGAAGAAGGGGAAGAGAATCCCGCACGAAAGGAGGAGAAAAAAGATGAAGCCTCTTGAGTTTATCGCCCGGCTCGCGCCGATTGCCGTAGCGGACATGCGCCAGTATGGCGTTCCGGCTTCGCTCACGTTGGCCCAGGCGATTTTGGAGTCGAGTTGGGGCACGAGCGGTCTGGTTCAGCAAGCGAACAATCTCTTTGGCATCAAAGGAACGGGACCCGCGGGCAGCGTGACGATGAAGACCACGGAATACCGGGGGCAGACCCCTTATACGACCAATGCCCAGTTTCGAAAATATAACAGCTGGAACGAATCGGTTGCCGACCACACTCGGCTGATCCTGAACGGGACGAGGGATAAACCGCAGCGCTACCACGGTGTGTTATGGGCTGACTATAAGACAGCCGCAACGGAAATATGGAGAGGTGGCTACGCTACCGACCCTAATTATCCGCAGAAGCTGATCTCCATTATCGAGCAGTACGCGCTTCAGCAATATGATGTGAATCCAGAGGAGGAGGAACGGATGAAGATCGAAGAGTTGACGGCCGCCTTGTCGCAGACGCAAGAGCAGGTGAATCAATTGAGTGCTACGGTGGCCCAGTTGAATAAACGGCTGCAGGAAGTGGAGACGGGACGGTTCGCGCTGGAGAAAGTACCCACATGCAGATACAGCGATTCGAGCAGCACAGCGGGCGAAAGTGCTCAATGATCCATCTGGCAGCTATGATTTCTACCGCATCATGACCATCTTGCATCGGCGTGGCATATTTAATGGCAATAACCAGTAAAGAGTGGGGCGGGAAATGTCCGCCGAATCGAAAATCAAGGGCAGTCATGGAGAAAACATGGCTGTCTTTTCCTTTTTTTTAATATACATAGACACCGGTCGTTAACTATATTCTCCATTGAAAAACCCGAACCCGCCGAATGAGACGGGGCCGGGTATTTCCAGCACGTTTCCTTATGGATGCGTATGCGTAAGAGCAAAGAACGTAGCTTTCACATGATCGGTCTGTCCCGGGGTGGTATCGGTCTGGCGTGACCTTAGCCGTCTTGTGTTATTCATATAAGCATTTGTCGTATTTGCATCACCCCGGAAATGGATTTCTTGCGATTTTGCCCACTAGCGGATAGCGATCCTGCCGATCTGGTTATACAATGGAGGAATAGCAAAATGAATAGAGGATAAACAGATAGAGATAGGGGTGGGGAGAAATGACGCTGAATGAGCTTAGAGAGCATCGCCAATACCCGGAGCAGACGAAGACGGATGCGTCGCGCGCGGTGTATGAGCGGGATTATTCCCGGCTGATCCATTCGCCGACCTTCCGCCGACTGCAAGGGAAATCGCAAGTATTTGGCGCGGGGACCGGGGACTATTACCGGACGCGGCTTACGCATTCGCTGGAGGTTGCTCAGATCGCGCGGGAGGCTGCGCGGAGCTTGGCCCGCAGTTATCCTGAGGTGATGCCGGAGCTGGCGGAGAACGCCGGACTGATGATCGACCCGGAGGTGGTGGAGTGTGCGGCAATCGCGCATGATTTTGGGCATCCTCCATTCGGACACAAGGGCGAAGAAGTGCTGCAAGGCATACTGGGGAAGCTGATTGAACGCCGGACGCTGGAGAAGCTGACGGGTCGCACGGAGACCCCGACGCCTGAGCAAGCAGCCGAGGTGCAACTGGCGATGCGCCGTAAGTACGAGCATTTTGAAGGGAACGCGCATAATTTCCGGTTGATCATGTTCTTGGAGAAGCGGGAGAATGTGAACGGACTGAATCTGTCCGATGCGGTGCTGCTTGGCATCAACAAGTATCCGTTCTCCGGCCTGGATAATCCGAAAGGAATGTACCGGCATGAATGGGAGTACATCTCCCATATTCGCCAGACGTGGGAGATTCCCGGTACGGAGCGGACGCTTGAGGCGCAGCTGATGGATCTGTGCGATGACATCGCGTATTCCGCGCATGATCTGGAGGATGGCATCAAGGCCGGGAAGATTGAAGTACACGAGCATTTTCTGCGGGATAGTCACCTCAACAAGCTGATCGTGGAGAAGATTATGACGCTGGAGGACGAGGTGTGGAAGGGCTGGACCAGCGAATGCATTGGACCGAAGGTGGAATCGGTGCTGGATGAGTTCCTGAAGATCTGGAACGAGAAGATGCCGACCTGCGAGAACGATTATTCGAGAACCCGCCGGGAAGTCAAAGCTTACTGGGTCAGTTTATTTGTCGCTAGCTTGGGCGTTATCTCGACCGGGGATTGGAAAAAGGTGACGTTTGTCCGCGACGGCGCCGAAGACGAGGATATGCTGCGGACGGTCAGCGTCCTGAAAAGCTTCGCCTGGGTCACGATGATCCGCGACCTGCGGGTGCAGCGGCTGCAGAAGCGCAGCGAATGGATCATTAAGCGTCTGTGGGACGCTTTCCTTGATCCCGTAGCATCCACAGCGATCATTCCTTCGGATTGGCTGCAGCGTTACGAGGCCGACCAGAAGCGAATCCATCCGATCTGGACATGGGAGCACATGGTGATCGATTATATCGCGGGAATGACCGATGCTTTTGCCGAGAAGATCTATAACGAACTCTACGGATTGAAGGTAGGCTCGATCTACGATCTCGACTAAATGCTCAGGGGAGGAGTTAGGATGACAACATCGTTGAAGCTGGGCGTACTTGATCTCGTGCCGCGCTTGATGGATCATACCTTTGAAGAAGCACTCCAGCAGGCGGTGAGATTAGCGCAGCATGCCGAAAGCTGGGGCTACCAGCGATATTGGGCGGCAGAGCATCATGATCTGGAGCATCTCGCCTGCGCTTCCCCCGAGATTCTGCTATCCCACATTGGGGCGCGCACGAATACGATTCGGCTCGGTTCCGGCGCTGTGCTGCTGCCGCACTATAGTCCGCTCAAGGTGGCGGAGAATTTCCGAATGCTGGCTTCCCTCTATCCGGGAAGGATTGATCTCGGCATCGGAAGGGCACCGGGCGGCTCGGCGCATACGAGTATGGCGCTAAGCGGCAACTTCCTTGGACATGTGGCCGATATGCCGAACCGGGTCCAGGCCCTAACCGAGCTGCTGGCGGACGCGTACCGTTATGAGGATGTGCCGGTGAGAGCGAAGCCGGTTCCACAAGTAGCCCCGATGCTATGGATGCTGGGGACGAATTCGAAGAGTGCAGCCTTTGCGGCTGAGTTCGGGGCATGCTACGTCTTCGGTCAATTTATGAGCGAGGCAGACGGGACAAGCGTGCTGCGCTCCTACCGGGAAGGCTTCCAGCCTTCCGTCCATGTTCGGGAGCCGCATGCGATGGTAGCGGTCAGCGTGATCTGCGCCGAGACGGATGGGGAAGCATCCGAGCTTGCAAACCAGGCTGCATCCCATCGTCAGGAGCACAATGAGCCGCCGTCCTCGGCAGTGCATCAGCCACTAGAACAGGGTAGCAACGACAAGGGATCTTTTGCCCAAGGCCAGCTTATTGTGGGCACACCCTCATACGTCATTGAAGCTCTGCGCGATATGGAGCAAACGTATGGTTGTGATGAGTTCTTGATTACAACCCCGGTGAGAGACTACGAAGCACGGCTTGAATCTTTCCGGCTCCTGATGAATCAGGCAGCCGAGTATATATAATAGAAGAGATGATTTCTGATGAACCATGTCACCGATGAACGAGTTGATTTTGGCACTGCCGAACGAAGGGATAAATCCGGTTATGTGTACACCTACGCATGTCATGAGACGGAGCGGGAATTGTGCCTGCTGGAGCTGGGAGAGCTGTTCGGGCGCGAACCGGATGGGACGGATTGGCTGAGTAGCCGAACATGGGTGAATCCCGATCGCAGTCCGTTTATTACGGCATTTCTGGACGTGAGGATGACAGGCAGCTCAATCGAGGAATTGAGCAAGGCCGCAGCGGGAATCACTTTAGCCCCAAGCAGCGAAGAAACGACAGCTCCTACCTTTAAAGTGACCTGCCTGAAGGCGGGAGAGTCATACAGTTACGATGAGATGCGCGCATTTGAACGAATAGTGGGGCAGCAGATCAGGGGCAAGGCACAGATGAAGAATCCGGACATCACCTTTGGATTGATCTCCATCGAGGGGACTTGGCAGATGGGACTTCTACATGCGCCTGCCCGGGAATGGCTCAAACATAAGTGCAAGCCGCAGAATTACTCCACCGGCCTCAGTTCTAGGCTGGCCCGATCTCTGGTGAACATTGTCGCACCGAAGACGGAAGGGCGCACGATGATTGATCCGTGCTGCGGAATGGGAAATGTATTAATCGAGGCGTTATCCATGGGTATATCGATCGAGGGAAGGGATCTTAATCCGCTGGCGATTCGAGGGGCCAGGGTGAATCTCCAGCATTACGGTTATGATAACGGGATCGTCGCTGTTCAGGATATGAATGAGCTGCAAGGACATTATGATACGGCTATTCTGGATATGCCGTACAATGTCTGCTCGGTGTTGCCGGAGGATGAGAAGATCCAGATGCTCGGCAGTCTCCGCCATTTGGCGGACCGAGCTGTCATCGTAAGCTCGGAGTCGATACGGAGCCAGCTCGAAGAGACCGGATGGCATGTGCTTCGCCATGCCACGGCTAGTCGAGGCAGCTTTGTAAGGGATATCTGGTTATGTGAATAGCTCGTTCGCTCTTCAATCATCCATTCCCATGGAGTCGGCTGGATCATAAAGGTATTTGTTAAGGTTGATGATTCCCTGGCCGGACACGCCTACGCCTTCTCCTTGCAGATACAATTCCTGCATCAGCCGGGTTTCTTCGTCTTTGACGGCAATTTCGCCTTTGGCGTTGACAACCCGATGCCAGGGCAGCTTGTGCGCCTGACTCATGGAGTGCAGAATACGGACGACTTGACGCGCAGCGCGGGGACTACCTGCTACCCGGGCCACTTGCCCATACGTCATGACGTGACCTTCAGGTATGCTCCGGATGACTTCGATGACACGTTTCGTAAATGGCTGCAACATAGATACCTCCGATTTATCATTCATTCTCTAAACATATAACACAAGGACGCCCTGATCGCCACTCGGCTGCTCGGACGTCCTTTTTAGTATCTAGTCAACGGACCGGATTTGCGCATCTATGCACAGTGAACTACAAGACCTAGTATTCCTTGTTGTAGTCAATCACATTGCGCGGCAACGGATCGCCCTTGACGTAGGCGGCCAGGTTATCGAGGAAGATCTCCACCGTACGTTCCGCATAACGTTCGGTGTTGCCTGCGGTATGCGGAGTAATGATCACGTTGTGGAGGCCCCAGAGCGGATGGTCGCTAGGCAGCGGCTCTTCTTCGAACACATCGAGGCCGGCACCGGCCAGCTTGCCGGATGTCAGAGCTTCCAGTAGGTCATCGGTCACGACAGTGGGGCCTCTGCCAACATTAACAAAGAAAGCCGAGTCTTTCATGGCTGCAAAGCGGTCTTTATTGAACATGCCCTGCGTATCATCGGTGAGCGGCAGGATATTAACGATATAATCGCCTTCGGACAGCGCCTTGTCCAAGTCATCCACCTTATACATGACGTCAATATAAGGATCGGATTTGCCTGAATTGCGCACGCCTACCGTCCGCAGGCCGAAGGCTTGAGCAACTCTGGCGGTATGGCTGCCGATTTGGCCGACCCCGACGATGACGATCGTCTTGTCATGAAGCTCGCTGAATGTTCCTGCAGGGTCCCAGGATCTATCCGACTGCTGACGTACGGCAAGGTGAATGTTGCGGGCAAAGCCGAGGATCATGGCCAGAATATGCTCGGTGATCGGAATGCTATGTACGCCGCTGGCATTGGTCAGCTGGATGCCTTTCTCCTCGAATTCTTCGAGCGGCATTTTATCAACGCCAGCCGACCATGCCTGAATCCACTTCAGCTTGCTATCTGGCAATAGGACTTCATCCTGCATCCGGCGCGACCACCCGATCAGAATTTCGATCTCTTTTAATGAGGCAAGCTCCAAATCCTTGGCGTTGATGACTTCCAGTTCAAATCCTGGAGCGGTGTCCTTAATTCGTTGTTGTTGATCGGTTGTAAGCTCGTGAATGGCCAAGATTTTCGGCATGGTTATGACCTCCTGGGAAATGGAATAATGAATGATGGCAGAAGCGAAATCTCTTTTTGAACATATTATCAGAAATTGAAGTTTTGCGCATGGTTACCTATGTTACCTGCTGCCATAGCTAACTCGGTACGTGAATTATTTTGTGATTTGTGGTATAGTGTAGCTTCATTCTTCAACATCAGATCACCCGACGGCAGGTTAGCGCAAAATATGAGGAAGGGAAGTGTCCGGATGTACCTGGCAATAAGGGAGATTTGGAGCGCTTGTTCATCGCCGTAAGAGTGTCAGCTGAAGCTGCGTTAACACTGAACAGAAGGGCCACGGAGCTATCAGAACGTATGCCGTTCAAGAAGTGGGTCCATCCGCAGGATTATCATATTACCTTGCAGTTTCTCGGAGATACGCCAACTGGCCGTATTCCAGCGATCACGCAGGCACTTCAAGATGTGGCTAAGGGACGGCGTCCCTTTCAGCTTGAGACACAACAAGTCGGTGTATTTGGCTCAGCTACTTCTCCCCGTATATTATGGGCAGGAGTCGGTGGTGATCTGAACGCACTTGTTACATTACAACAGTCGGTAGTATCCGCTATGGCGCCTTTCGGGTTCGAACCGGAGGAACGACCTTATCGACCACATATTACTTTAGGCCGAAAATATCAGGGAACCGATCCATTCGTTATGGATATTGCAGGGAAAGATGTTGTGAATATCCAATGGAACGTCCATGCAATAGAACTATTACAAACCAATTTACACCAAACACCGATGTACGAAACTGTCGGTTTGGCGCGGTTTTTCTGATTTTTTATGAAAATGAAAATGATCGTTCATAAAATTACCATGTTTTCAAAGCCTAAAAATGTGGTTACATAGTGTGAGAATGTGCCGACATCATTAGGAGGAAAAAAATGGTTATGAAAGTGCTACGGCAAAATCGCTGGATTGTGCTTCTTTTGGGAGCGCTTTTAGTGAGCTTGTCTCTTATAAGTTTGCTGGGTATGCAGACGACCGCAACAGAAGGAGAAGAGCAGCAGGACATGCCGACGTATGTAATGGCTGCGATGTATCCGGAACGTGAAATCGGTCAGGCGGAATTAGAATCTAGCTATAGGCAAGACGGACAACCTGTCAATATGTTGACGACTATCGTTTACGATCCATGGAGCAAGCCAACCGATCATGTGGTGCTGAGCCCATTTTTGCAGGGAATGGCAGTCGCTGGTGACGAGCATGGTGAATCCGAGAAGGTCAAACAAGCAGATCAGGGCAAGGAAGAGAAATCAAAAGCCAAATCTGCGGACGGGAAACCGGCAACACAACAGGGGACTCAAGTCGTCAAATCTCAGGCTGAAAGCCTAAAACCCCCCCCAACTTTACTTCTTCACAAGAACAGATACGTTAACCCAGGATCAGAAGGATCAAGCCACCTGGACTTATGATTTGTCAGCTGAAGAGCTGCGACTGCTCGAAAGAATCGTTATGGCAGAAGCAGAGGGCGAACCGTACGAAGGCAAAGTGGCAGTTGCCAACGTTGTCTTAAACCGGCTACGGTCAGCTAATTTTCCCGATACCATTACCGATGTCATCTATCAAAAGCATCAATTTAGTCCTGTTGCCAACGGGCGTCTTAAACGCGTCACGGCAAATGAAGAGACGATCAAATCCGTCAATGCGGCACTTCATGGCCAGAAAGAGGTACCCGATGATACGTATTATTTTCTGTCCCTCAAGCTTGCACAGGATTTAACGGTGCATCGTTCCAAATCGTTAGTAAAGAAAATTGGCAACCACTCTTTTTACAAGTAACGCCTGAATGGGTAAACTAGTAAGTAGGAGGTGTGTTAACCAATGAAAATAACGTATTACGGCCATTCTAGCATCTTGGTGGAAGAGAACGGGACACGTGTCATTATCGATCCATTTCTATCCGGCAATCCAGGCTCAGGCATCAAGCCTGAAGACGTACAAGTAGATGCCGTGGTGCTGACCCACGGGCATTCCGATCATTATGGCGATTGTATCGAAATTGCGAAGCAGAATGATTGTCCGATTATTGCGGTCTATGAGCTAGCCGTATATTGTGCGAACCAGGGCGTGAAATCCCATGGCATGAATACCGGCGGCAGTGCCCAGTTCGACGGCTTTAAAGTGAAGTTTACCCCTGCACTCCATTCTTCATCCATCTCCGTGGGAGATAGCTGGGTGTATGCGGGGCCGGCTTGCGGCGTCTTGTTGACGATGGGTGATAGAACCCTTTACCATGCCGGCGATACGAGTTTATTCGGCGATATGCGCCTCATCGGCGAGATGAATCATATCGATGCTGCCGTGCTGCCGATTGGAGACATGCTCACCATGGGACCGGCAGACGCCTTGCTCGCTGCACAGTGGGTGCGAACCAAACATGTGATTCCGGTACACTATAATACCTTCCCGGCCATATCGCAGGATGCAGATGCGTTCTGCAGCGATCTTGCCAAGGCTGGCATAAAGGGACACCCGCTGAAGGCGGGAGAGAGTCTTCAGTTATAATTGATCATAGACGAAGAAGCTCCTCCGTCGTTGTGGCGGGGAAGCTTCTTTTTTGCGTTATAGATGCATGCGTGACGTTTAGGGTTGCAGTGCCGCGAGTGGTACGGGCTCTTCGTTATGCTCTTCGATGCGGTCTCTGTTTAACAGCCCCATGACCTGAAGAGCGCAATGATCAGGTTCAAGGTGGACTGAACGTCTTCTTGCCGCATGCTCGCGCTGATCCCGAACGATGTCATATTGATCTGAGAGCAGGTGCAGCCATTTGTCCATTACTTCGGTGGAGTCCAGTATCTCAGCATAACCTTCACTGACAAAAAAGTGCGAGTTCACTTCCTCCTGGCCGGGAATCGGCTCATAGAACAGCATGGGAATGCCTTTGGCCGCACCCTCCGCACAGGTCATCCCGCCTGGCTTCGTAATGAGCAGGTCGGAGACGTCCATCAGCTTATGTATATCATCGCGGTGCGAAAGCACGTGAATGTTCGGATGCTGGAAGTTCGAGTCCTCCCTCATATTGGACACGAGCTTATCATTCTGCCCCATGCAGAAGACGAGCTGAATATCATTCGCGCGGCTCGCAAGCTTGCTGAGCAGATGCTTGTTGAAGACGAGTCCCCATCCGCCCCCCATAATGAGTACGGTTGGCATAGAATGTAGCCTGAGCTCATACTGCAACTGCTCACGTTCTTCCGCGACCCAGAACTTCGGGTGAACGGGCATGCCGGTGACATGGATGTAGGATGAAGGGATGTCCTTTAGTATGAGCATTTGTTTGACGTGCGGTGTGGGCACCAGGTATTCATCGACCTCCGGATTGACCCAGGTACCGTGTGCGTCGTAATCGGTTATCATGGTATATAGTGGAATGTTCAGCCCCTGGCGTTTCAATCGGGAGACAACCGCATTCGGAAAAGGGTGGGTACATATAATCAGATCCGGCTGTAGCTGCTCGATCAGCTTTTTGGCCTGCGCATAGAATATGCGGTGCAGCGCCAGTCGCGTCAACCGGTTCAGGGATTTCTTATATTGCGAACGGTACAGCATACCGACGAGGCGCGGGCGAGTGCTGACTGTTTTGCGGTATGCGGACAGAATCAGAGGTCCAACCGTCGGGTTAAGCAGGTTGCCAAGCTCGATGACACGGCAATGGATGTCGGGATGCATCCGTTGTAGGCCTTCAGCCAGTGCATACGCTGCTTGCGTATGACCTGTACCGAACCCCTCGCTAAAGAGGAGCACGTTTGTATATCGCATGATATCACCTACTTCTTTCTCCCTCTATCTTACAAAACAGGAATCATTTTTTGAAGAGCAGTGCGAAAAAAAGAGCATGCCCTAATGTATACGCACAAATGGGAAAAGCATTTCAATTATTTTGTTGACTAAAAGGTATTGCGTTCATATGAATATTCTGATAAATTATAAATTGACCGAATGACTGAATATGTTTTTTAGTCATTCATGATTAACAACTGATAATGAATGAAGGAGGGATAGCATGCCGGCTGTGGACCGACGCAAGCAAATACTTGCGGCTGCATCCCAATCGTTTGCTTTATTCGGATATAAAGCGACTACGATGGATCAGGTAGCGAAGATCGCGAATGTGGGGAAAGGGACGATCTATACTTTTTTTACGAATAAGGAAGAGCTCTTCGACGAGATTCTGCTATCGGCCATTATGGAGATGAAGCATTTGGCTGAACGGGAGATTCGCAACGATCGAGATTTCTACGACAATCTGTATCGCGTACTAGATGCGCTACTGGAGTTCCGGAGCGAGCATGAGCTGTTTATTAAGCTGTCTCAGGAACTGCGGGATATTGGCACGCCGAAGGTGCATGAAGGATTGACGAAGGTAGAGAATGGCATCGTCTCTTATCTGAAGGGCATCGTAGAGCAGGCGATTGCGATCGGTGAGATTAAGCCGCTGGATGCGGAGGTTGTCTCTTATGTGATGCTGAAGCTGTACATTGCATTGACAACGGATTTCAATCAACTGCATGATCCGCTCGATAAGGAGCAGATCAAGGAATACATGATGGTATTTCTGGCTGACGGGTTGAAGAAGGGCGTATAATCATTAGAAGACGATGACAATTCGCTGTTTGTTCACGATGGTGACAAGGAAAGTCGGATGATCCACGGGCGGTCGACTTTCTTGTTGCGTTTTTTTTAACCTAAAATGACTAAATGAGAAATATGGTCATTTCGTACTATAATTAAAAGTTAGATGAGATAAAGAGGAGAGGACCATAGATGAAATCACTATCTGTATTTGCTAAAGACTTGGGCGCCGCCATGCGGAATCCGAAAATATTAATTCCGATCATCGCGGTATTGTTCATACCGGTGATGTACAGCGCCCTGTTCCTGGGGGCCTTCTGGGATCCCTATGGAAAGATGGATGAACTGCCCGTAGCGGTCGTGAATAACGACAGGGGTGCTGAATTTGAGGGGAAGAAACTGCAGGCGGGCGATGACTTGGTTGCCGAACTGAAGAAAGGGAAGGATTTTAACTGGCAGTTCGTCGATCATGACGAGGCTGAGCAGGGAATGCGGGATAACAAGTTCTATATGACGATTACGATTCCTGATAATTTCTCGCAACAGGCCACAACCTTAATGGATGATCATCCGGAGCCGGCGCAGATCGTATTCGAGCCGAATGAGGGCTACAACTTCCTTGCGTCCCAGATTGGCGGAAGTGCCGTGCAGCAGATCCAGATGAAGGTGTCCGCGAAGGTAACGGAAGCTTATACCGAGACGTTATTCGATCAAGTGGAGAAGGTATCCGGAGGGCTGCTGGAAGCCGGAGACGGTGCAACCAAGTTGTCGGACGGCGCGGTGAAGCTGGATGAAGGTACGCTGAAGCTGAAGGAGAATCTGGCGAAGCTGGTAGCGGGAACACAAGAGCTGCAGGCTGGGCTTGCTCCTTTGAGCGAGGGCGTTCAAGAACTGAATCAAGGTGCGGGTAAACTGAATACGGGAGCGAGCTCCCTGACCTCTGGCCTCGACCAGTTGAAGAGCGGTCATGGCCAACTGCAAGCTGGAGCAACAGAAGTCAGCCAGGGAGGCGTGCAGCTGCAAGCCGGGATTGAATCGGCCGCCGTAGGAAGTGCGAAGCTGAATGAAGGCTTGCAGGCAAATCAGACAGGAGCTGCACAGCTTGCAGCCGGAGCGGAGTCGGTTCATACGGGCAGCAGCAGCCTGAACGCTGGCTTGAAACAATCGCTGGATGCTACCGCATCACTCGAACAAGGAGCGAAGGCGGTTGCCGATGGGCTGAAGCAGCTGGCTGAAGGCAATCCGGAGCTTGCCCAGAGTCAGGAAGTGCAGGCATTGCTGGCTGCAAGCCAGTCCGTGGCCTCGGGCACAAGCGAGCTGAACGCAGGTCAGAAGCAGCTTGCTCAGGGAGCGGCTGAGTTGAACCAGGGAGCGAAGCAATTGCAGACCGGGGCGAGTCAGCTTCAGACAGGAGCTGCGCAACTAGCTGACGGAGGGCAGCAATTGAATGCGGGCGGTCAGGAACTGCTGGCAGGGGTCAAGCGCCTGAATGCCGGGCAAAGCGAGCTTGCCGAGGGTATGCAGATGTTTGGTTCCAAGCTGGGCGAAGCCGCTGCAGGCAGTCAGGAGCTGGCCTCAGGAGCGGCAGCGTTATCCCAAGGCACAGCGCAATTGGCAGGCGGTGCCGATCAATTGGGTAGCGGCGTGACTACGCTCGCCGACGGCTCGATGCAGCTTGACTCTGGTGCAGGTGAGCTTGTGAGCGGTATGAGTGAACTGAAAGACGGCAGCGGGGAGCTGGCGGGCAAGCTGAATGAAGCGGCTGATAAGACTAGCGGCATTCATACGACGGATGAGACGGTGAGCATGTTCGCCGGACCGGTGAAGATCGAAGAGCATAAGGTGAATGAAGTACCGAATTATGGCACGGGCTTTGCTCCTTATTTCTTGTCGCTCGGTTTGTTTGTCGGGGCACTGATCTCGACAATCATTCTGCCGATCCGTGGTGCATCTGTACCTGGCGCAAGTGGATGGAACCGGTTTGTGAGCCGCACCTTGTCATTCGCGGGGATGGGCTTGATTCAAGCTCTGCTGGCGGTGCTGGTTATGCTGTACGGCTTGAAGCTGGAAGTGCTGAGCGTTCCGCTCTTCTACTTGTTCTCGTTCGTAACGAGTCTGTCGTTCATGTTCTTGGTTCAAGCGTTCGTGACGTGGCTTGATCAGCCTGGACGCTTTATTGTGATCGTCATTCTGATCTTCCAGTTGACGACAAGTGCAGGTACGTTCCCGTTGGAGCTGATTCCGAACTGGATGAAGGCACTCAATCCGTTACTGCCAATGACATATAGCGTCAAAGGCTATAAGGATGTGGTGTCCACAGGCAACTTTGACGGCATGTGGGCAAACATTAGCATTTTGGCAGGCTTTGGTCTGGTGTTCTTGGCTTTGACTGCGGTATACTTCCTGCTTAATCGCGGAGATAAGAAGCCAGCCAATGCGGATCAGGCTGTAACGGCATAACATCTTTTGATATATCGGTAGAGGTTATCTCGATGAGGCGATTTATGCCCCTTGGGGTAACCTCTATTATTTATGGAGGTGGGTTAATCTGTCCTTAATGATGAGGTAAATGGCAGTAAATCGTAACCCTTTAACGCGATATAACTTAAAAGTCCGAAAGTTTCTGCGGTTTTAGAATGTTATATTTGGATGTTTTTTTGCATTATCCTACATAAATTTGAGCTTCATTGTAGGCGAAAACCCATTAAAACAATTCTTATCATATTTATAAAAAGTTTGAATTGCCTGCATGGTACGTCGGTGATAAAATATATAGAACTAATTAAACTTACGTGTTAGGTAAATGTCAACCTTAGGCGCTTTTGCACAATACTGCATCACCTCATCGCAGTCGCATGCTAACGGTTGAGGAGCGATGACAGATCCTTATGTTTTGTTGTTTACACTCAGCAGCACTTTATTCTATACAAAGAAAGGTTGCATCTTATGAAACATACTGATTTCCCCCACAAGCAGGGCCTCTACGATCCGCAGTTCGAAAAAGATGCGTGCGGCATGGGTTTCGTCGCTCATATCAAGGGTAAACCCTCACACGAGATCGTCAGCAGCGCGCTGACGATGTTGGCTAATATGGAGCATCGTGGCGGTCAGGGCAGTGAACCGAACTCCGGTGACGGCGCTGGGATTATGTTGCAGATTCCTCACTCTTTCTTCTTGGCGGAAGCGGCGAAGCTGGGTTTCGAGCTTCCTGAAGCTGGTCATTATGGTGCGGGGATGCTGTTCCTTTCTCATGATCCAGATGTACGTGCGGCACATGAGGGCCAGTTGGCTTCGATTATCGCAGAAGAAGGTCAGACACTGCTCGGATTCCGAGACGTTCCGACGCATGACGACATGCTCGGCAAATCTGCCAAAGCGGCAAAACCGTATGTTCGCCAAGTGTTCATCGGACGCGGTGAAGGCATTAAGGATGATCTGTCCTTTGAGCGCAAGCTGTACGTTATCCGTCGCCGGGCCGAGCTTGCGATTCGTTATAGCGGCAAGCCAGAAGCGACAGCTTCTACGTATCGAGTCTGTCCTGCCGTAAGATTGTATACAAGGGCATGCTGACAACTGAGCAGGTAGGAGAGTTCTACCTCGATCTGCAGCAAGAAGGGCTTGAATCCGCGATTGCGCTGATTCACTCCCGTTTCAGTACGAATACGTTCCCGAGCTGGGAACGTGCGCATCCGTACCGGTTCATGATTCACAACGGCGAGATCAACACGCTGCGCGGGAATGTGAACTGGATGCATGCGCGTCAATCGTTGTTCGAACACGAACTGTTTGGCGACGATCTGGAGAAGGTCAAACCGGTTATCAATCCGGATGGCTCGGATACTGGAATGTTCGACAACACCTTTGAATTTCTGTACCTGAGTGGACGTTCCTTGCCTCATGTCGCCATGATGATGGTGCCGGAGCCTTGGAATAACCACGAGAGTATGGATCCTACGAAAAAGGCATTCTACGAATATCACAGTACGCTGATGGAGCCTTGGGACGGTCCGGCTGCGATGGCGTTTACCGACGGTGTTCAGATCGGTGCAACACTCGATCGTAACGGCCTTCGTCCATCCCGTTACTATGTAACGAAAGATGATCTGATCATTCTCTCCTCCGAAGCGGGCGTACTTGATGTGCCGCCGGAGAATGTACTCTATAAAGACCGCTTGCGTCCGGGACGGATGCTCCTGGTCGACACGAAGGAAGGCCGTATTATCTCCGATGAGGAGGTTAAAGCCAGCATTGCCGCTGAGCTTCCATACTCGGATTGGCTGGATGAGCATCTTGTCGAGCTCCATGATCTTCCGGAAGCACCGGAACTGCCGGATCCGAAGCACGAGAACGTGCGTCAACTTCAGCAAGCTTTCGGTTATACCTATGAAGAACTTCGCAAAGTGTTGGAGCCGATGGCAATTACCGGTGCAGAAGCCGTAGCATCGATGGGTTATGATGCACCGCTCGCCGTTTTGTCTGACCGCCCGCAGCGGTTGTTCAACTACTTCAAGCAGATGTTCGCCCAAGTAACGAATCCGCCGATTGACGCGATTCGCGAAGAGTTGGTTACATCCACGGCAACGACGATTGGACCGGAGCGTAACTTGCTCCAGCCGGAACCGGAGAGCTGTCGTCATATCCGGCTCGATTCGCCGGTACTCTCGAATGAAGAGTTCGCGAAGCTGCGGCATATCCGTCGTCCAGGATTCAAATCGATGACGATTCCGATCTTCTTCCCGGCCGCCGAGGGCGCGGAAGGCATGCGTAAAGCGATCAATACCTTGTGCGAGGCCGCAGATCGCGTTATCGCGAAAGGGCATAACATTCTTATCCTGTCCGACCGTGGACTGGATAAAGATAATGCGGCGATTCCATCGCTGCTAGCTGTCTCCTCACTGCATCATCACCTCATTCGTCAGGGAACCCGGACGAAGGTGGCGATTATGCTCGAATCGGGGGAGCCGCGCGAGGTACATCATTATGCGCTTCTACTCGGTTATGGTGTAAGTGCCGTCAATCCATATCTCGCATTCGAGACGCTGGACGATATGATTCAGGAAGGCATGCTTCGCGGCATCTCGCATGAGAAGGCTGTGAAGAATTATATTAAAGCGGCAAGTAAGAGTGTCGTGAAGGTATTGTCCAAGATGGGGATCTCCACGATCCAATCATACCGCGGAGCTCAAATCTTCGAGGCGGTTGGTCTGAAAGAGGATTTCGTCGAAAGTTACTTCACGCGTACGCCATCCCGTATCGGTGGCATCGGACTTGAGGAAGTCGCCAAGGAAACGCTGGCTCATCACGATCGCGCCTTTACCGATAAGGACGGCAACGATAAGGTGCTGGATTCTGCGGGTGAGTATCAATGGCGAGCGACGGGGAAGAGCATCTGTTCAACCCGAGAACGATCCATCTGCTGCAGCAAGCCGTGCGGACTAATGATTATAAGACATATAAGAAATACGCAGAGCTGGTGCAAGGCGAGAATGAGCAGCATCTGACGCTGCGTTCGCTGCTGCAGATTAAGCCGGCCGGGGAGCCGATTCCGCTGGAAGAGGTAGAGTCGGCAGCATCGATCATGAGACGATTTAAGACGGGCGCGATGTCATTCGGCTCGATCAGTAAGGAAGCGCACGAGAGCTTGGCTATCGGTATGAACCGAATTGGCGGTAAGAGTAATACGGGTGAAGGCGGCGAAGATCCGGCCAGATTCATTCCGGATGCGAACGGCGATTCCCGTCGTAGTGCGATCAAGCAGGTGGCATCGGGACGTTTCGGGGTAACTTCCAACTATCTCGTAAATGCCGATGAGATTCAGATCAAGATGGCGCAAGGCGCGAAGCCGGGTGAAGGCGGTCAACTGCCAGGACGTAAAGTCTATCCTTGGGTTGCCGAAGTTCGTGGCTCAACACCGGGCGTGGGCCTGATCTCGCCACCTCCGCATCATGATATCTATTCGATCGAGGATTTGGCTGAACTGATCTATGATCTGAAGAACTCCAATCCGCGTGCGGATATTAACGTAAAACTCGTATCTGAAGTCGGTGTCGGCACGATTGCGGCAGGGGTTGCCAAGGGCCGTGCAGACATTATCTTGATCAGCGGTTATGATGGCGGTACCGGTGCTTCGCCGCAAGGTTCGATTCGTCACGCCGGTATGCCGTGGGAGCTCGGATTGGCCGAGACTCATCAGACGCTGATGATGAACAATCTTCGGGATCGTGTCGTACTGGAGACCGACGGCAAAATGCTGAACGGTCGCGATTTGGTTGTAGCCGCTCTGTTAGGGGCGGAGGAATACGGCTTCTCCACAGCACCGCTGGTTGCTGTCGGCTGTATCATGATGAGAGTCTGTCAGATGGATACATGCCCTGTCGGTGTCGCGACTCAGAATCCGGAATTGCGTAAGAACTTCACAGGCGATCCGTCTCATGTGGTGAACTTCATGCAATTTGTGGCTGAGGATATGCGTGAGCTCATGGCTGAGCTTGGATTCCGTACCGTTGACGAAATGGTTGGCCGTACCGATTGTCTGGATGCGGTTAAAGCCGATTATCATTGGAAGAAGAAAGGCGTGGACATTTCCGCGCTACTGTATACACCTGAGCTTCCGGAAGGCGGCACGCGCTATCGTACACAGCGTCAGAATCATGGACTGGAGCATACGCTGGATATGCGTTCACTGCTTGACAGTGCAGCAGCTGCTCTGGAGAACGGTGCAGCCGTCGAAGGTACCTTCCCGATTACGAATGTCGATCGTGCAGTCGGTACCATTCTCGGTAGTGAGGTAACCCGCAAGTACGGTGCAACCGGTTTGCCGGAAGATACGATTCAATTCAACTTTGTGGGCTCCGCAGGTCAGAGCTTTGGTGCATTCGTGCCGAAGGGGATGACATTGACCGTTGAAGGAGACGCGAATGACTATATCGGTAAAGGTCTCTCCGGAGGCAAACTGATCGTGAAGCCATCACCAAAAGCAACGTTTAAAGCCGAAGAGAACATCATTGCCGGGAATACCGCGTTCTATGGGTCTACCGGCGGGGAAGCTTATATCCGCGGTATCGCGGGAGAGCGATTCGCCGTGCGGAACTCAGGAGCCAACATCGTTGTGGAGGCGTCGGTGATCACGGATGTGAGTATATGACTGGCGGACGTGTTGTCGTAATCGGCGAGACTGGCCGTAACTTCGCAGCAGGAATGTCCGGCGGTATCGCGTATGTCTACGATCCGGACGGTACGTTTATGAGCCGTTGCAACCTGGAGATGGTATTGCTGGAGCGAATCGAAGATGATCTGGAGGCTGAAGGCCTGCGTCAGATGATCGAGCAGCATAAGGCATACACAGACAGTGTCCCGGCAGAGCAGATTCTTGCCACTTGGGACCAAGCGAAGAAGGACTTCGTGCGCATCATTCCGAAGGATTATAAGCGGATGCTGCTGCACATCGAGAAGGTTCACGGTCAAGGTCTGACCGGCGAGGCCGCGCTCTTGGCGGCGTTCGAAGCGAATATGAAGGAACTGGCACGCGCAGGTAACTAGTAACTACTAGTGGCTAAGAAGTTTGACCATGTGCCCTATACCACCCTGTATTCATCTGAATACAGGGTGGTTTTTTTTATTCGACAAAAATAGAACCAGAAGCATAGGACAATGGTTCCATGAGACGACAGCATCATGTAAATTCATTAGGTATAATATGGATAAGTAAATTATGAAAGAACGAAAGTCGTTTAACATCGGGTTATCGCATCCAGGGTGGAGAGAAAACTATAATAAGTGAGGTTATTGCGGAAATGACAGTAGATAAGGAGAATGGCTCTGGAAGCACCGAGCAGCAGCTTGATCAGCACAAGACGGAAATCGACATCTACCTGCTCATGACCCAAATCGGAATCCATCCTGATAAATGGCATTACGTGGAGAAGACTTCTGTAGATTAGCGGGATGTCAATGATCATGATGCTGTATAAACCAAAATCCCCGAAGCCGCTGATAATCAGTATCAAGGCTACGGGGATTTTTTGTCGGTACTTTCTGTGGCATCTTGGCTATTTCATCGACCGTTCCATGCGTACAAAGGCGATGAAGCGTTTTGCTTCTTCCTCGGTTAACTTATGGCCATCGACGGTAAGATTAAACCGCTCTAGTAGATCCTGATCAGACAGTTCAAGACCATCAACGAAGGAGCGAACCGCCGGATCGAGAACAGACTTCTCTTGTGTGGTTCTCCCGATTAAATAATCTATGGATACTTCAAAGAGGTCGGCCAGGCGGGTCAATGTTTCGAAGTCCGGTTTGCGCCGGTTCTTTTCATAGTGGGATAGTGCCGCACGTGTAATACCAACAGAGGTGGCGAGCTCTTCCTGTGTCCATCCGTGCTGTTCACGTAATTCTGAGATCCGTTCTCCGTAGTTCATGCATTGTCCCCCTTTCAAATGTTTTGTATCTATAGAAGTTAGTTTGGTTACATCTATATGTACGTTGAAAAAAATGCTGGAAATAAGCTGCAAAAAGGTCAGCTTTCTGTTGACTAGATACAATATGTATCGTATTATAAAGGCATAAGACGATACATATTGTATCTATAATTGCGGTGGTGAAACAATTAGTATCATGATATCCAAACAAAAGTTGTCTCATACCCCCAAAATCTAAAATAAGGAGCGGTTGGCATACCTGAGATGTTATATGAAGGACAACACCAAATTACGGTTAAAATCCGGATTTTGCAAATCGGAAATTTAACCATTCATGGAAGAAGTCATTCCATTACACCGCTTGAGCTGCTGCCTGGTGGGCTTGTTTTCCTCTGCCCCTGGGATATTCCGATGAATACAAATGTCAAGCTAGGTTATGAAATGGATGATCAGGTGGATTACCTGCTGCTAACAGGCAACATTAAATCACGGGGGCTTTGCGATGGCCATCCATTGTATCAGACTGATTTTGACCTGGACAGTGAGCAAAAAACCCGAATGATTGGCATGCTGAATAGAATGATGTTCAGCAAGATGGATACTGGCAAACTCCGCTACTATAATTGAAGCTTAATTTAGTATAGAATTACCTGCTGCTAACAGGGAATTGGGATAAAGATTGCCGCTAATAGCTATTCTACTATATTTATGATGTGTGGTCATTAGTTCTTTTACCTTAAATCCGAGCGCCTATAAGGGGAGAGGGTGGGCTAATGTTATTTATTTTTAGTTGCAATGAAATACATATTTGATTTTCATATGTATATATTATCTTATTGTGTTCGGGGCTATCGCCAATTCCATGCTGGAGACTGGGGTGAGGGAAGATCAGCATGTTGAAATGGTGCAGATTTCCTATGTCTAAATGGGGTGGGTCAATAAGCATGTATGGATTATAGCCTCAATAAGTATAGGGGGAGACGATAAGCTTATCATGGAATCCAATGCATTAATTGAAAGAACAACGCCAGATGTAACGATATATGCCCAAACTCCGGACGCTAAGATGCAAATTTCCAAACGGTTAATGGATGTTATCCTAGCAGGTAGCGGTGTGATTCTTCTGTTGCCGGTGTTTGCCGTAATCTATTTGTGCATAAAGCGGGAGGATCCACGCGGCAGCGTCTTTTTTTCACAGGAAAGGGTAGGTAAGAACGGACAATTATTCAGGATGTATAAGTTCCGCTCCATGGTCAGCGATGCCGAGAAGATGAGAGAGCAGCTTCTTCATTTGAATGAAGTATCCGGTGCCATGTTCAAGATTAAGAATGATCCCCGGATCACGAGAGTGGGACGTTGGCTTCGTAAGACGAGTCTTGATGAATTGCCGCAGCTCTGGAATGTCATCAAGGGGGATATGAGCCTTGTTGGACCGAGACCTCCTCTGCCTGAAGAAGTGAAACAATATACGCCGTATGATATGCAGCGCTTGATGGCGGTTCCCGGCTGTACCGGGCTGTGGCAAGTGAGCGGACGGAATCGGGTAGGCTTTCAAGAGATGGTGGAGCTGGATCTAAGGTATATTTCAGAGCATTCCTTGGTACTGGATGTAAGTATTATGTTCAGGACCGTCAAAGTGCTATTCGGTTCGAAGGATGCCTTCTAACATCAGCCTTAGAGCTTGGTATTGGAGGAATAAATACGGCATGCACATGAAAAAAAAGAGAAGCTGGCTAACTTGGGCGCTTGCGATCATTGTACTGTTGCCCTCGGCTTATGTTGTATACATTTATCAGTCGATCAAGTCCACAGCGGACCATATATATGAAGAACGTCCATTAAAATCAGAGACAACAGCATATACGCAAGATCCAGGCCAGCAGTCTGAATGGATGCGCGCTGCTGATGCCAGCGAACGGCTGGATAAGCGCAATCAGAATCATAGTGAGATCGATCCCTTTACGATTCTGGTGTTGGGTGTGGATCAACGTCCTTATGATCGTGGGCGCTCAGATGCCATGGTCCTGATGGCGGTTCACCCAGCAGAAGGATCGATCTTAATGTTTAACATTCCTCGCGATACACGAACTCCGATTGTTGGTCACGGCACGGTAGATAAGATTAATCATGCTTACGCATTCGGGGGAATTGAGATGTCGATTAGAACCGTGGAAGAATTTCTGCAATTCCCGATTGATTACTATATTAAGGTGGATATGGAAGGCTTCTCGAATATTATCGATTCCTTGGGTGGCGTTGCCGTGAATAACGGCATGGCCTTTGACTATGAAGGCTATTCGTTCAAACAAGGTCCATTAACCTTAAGTGGAGAGGAAGCGCTGGCCTTCTCTCGTATGCGCTATGAGGATCCCAAAGGGGACCTTGGGCGTAATTTAAGACAGCGGGAAGTGATTAAAGGCATTCTAAGTAGAGCCATGAACATATCCACTGTTTTCAAACTGGAGTCGCTTCTGAATGATATTGGTAACAGTGTGAAGACCGATATTACGTTTGAGGAAATGAAGCTGTTCGTCACGGATTATCGAGATAAGTTGCAGACGATTGAGCAGATGGAGATTGCGGGCCATGGGCAGAAAATTAACGGTGTTTGGTACTACATGGTTAGCGATAAAGAGAAGGAGCATATCCATACAGCATTAACGGAATACATGAGATAGCATGAAACGTCAAGAACGAACAAAGCCCCCTTAATCTGATTAGAGGGGGCTTTGTTCGTTGGAGTTCCAAGAAGCATTAGGCTTGATTATCTTCCGATAATTTGATCGATGGTGGTCTGAAATAAATCAGCTAATCGTGTCAGCGTCTCCAAATTAGGCTCCCTTCGGTTTTTCTCATAGTGTGATAGGGATGCGCGGCTAATGCCTATAAGCTCAGAAAGCTCTTCTTGAGTCCAACCTTTTTGCTCCCGCAATTGTGCAATGCGAGATCCATACGACATTCATTCTCACCTCTCTGCGGCTTCCCATGGTTTCGATTGTTCACTGTATAATAAACGCTTGACATGATACAAAATGTATCGTAAATTAACGATAACGTCAATACATATTGTATCATTTACAAAAATATTTGAAACAGAACGTATCAAAAAAGAAATGGAAGTATGGTGCTGATACAGATGATAGATACTCATTGTCATATATTGCCTGACATTGATGATGGCCCCAGAACCAAGGAAGGGGCAATGCGGATGGCGATGGAGGCCGTAAACCTGGGCATCCATACGATCGTCGCGACCCCGCATCACGGAACCAAGCGGTTTAACAATACGGCTGCCCAGATTGAGCGCAGAGTCAAACAGATGAATAAAGCGCTGCAAAGTAAACGCATCTCCCTGACGATACTACCCGGACAGGAGTTCCGTCTAAACGCCGACTTTCGCCACCAGATCAGGAAGGGGCACGCAAGAACGTTGGCAAACTCACATTATCTATTGACCGAGTTGCCGGCCAGAAACATTCCGGAGTATTTCCAAGACTTCCTGAACTTTATGAGTCGAAGTAGTCTGGGGGTTATCATTGCACATCCTGAGCGGAACTCGGCTATCATTCGCAATCCGGAAGTGCTTCAGAACTGGATTTCGCAAGGGGTAATCCTTCAGGTCACCACACAGGCTCTGGTCGGATTCTTCGGGGAAGGGCCAAGGCAGACGGCAAGTTACATATGCCGGCAGCGCTGGGCGCAGCTTATCGCCAGTGATGCACACGATTCTTATCAGCGTACCTTCTATTACCGGGAGGGCTTACAGAAAATCGAAGAAATTTGCGGTGTTGCTTACGTGGAAGAACTGCAGAAGAATGCGGAGGCTGTTATCAGAGGCAGACAGATTGGTGCGCAGGGATGGATCTGAGGTTGGATTGTCAAGTCTTGTTGATCATAGTCTACGGGGGTTCAATATGGAATTGAAAATGATCATGTCAATGTTAAGGAAATGGCTATGGTTCGTACTTGGCTTCGTACTTGTATGCACGGCAGGCATGTGGTATTTCAGCAGCTATGTGCAGCAGCCGATCTATGAAGCATCCACTACCATGTTAGTCAATAAATCGATAACGGATCATGACGGTAACTCTTCTCTGGACATTAATCAGATTAACTCGAACATCATGCTGATCAACTCATACAAGGTCATTCTCGGGTCAGCATCCGTTATTGATAAATTCGTCGAGAAGAACCCGCACTTGAGTGTCACTTCAGAAGAAATACGGGAACGGATTGATATTGTGACCCTGCAGAATTCACAGATTATCGTACTGAAAATCCAGGATCCCTCTTATGAACAAGCGATGCAGATCGTGAATGGCATTTCGGAAGTATTCAAGAGTGAGATTCCTAAAATTATGAAGGTTGATAACATCTCCATCCTGGATTCCGCAAAGCCGCAGCATAATGTGCTGCCTGTCAGCCCAAGAATCTGGTTAAACGTTGCAGTTGCATTTGCTGCCTCCCTGTTGGTTGCGTTAGGCATCGTATTCGTCAAGGAATTGCTGGATGACACGATTAAGTCTGAGGATGATGTGGAGCGCTACCTGGAACTTACGCTCCTTGGAACGGTAGGTAGAATCAAGAAGCGGGACTTGCGCTTACGCGCACGGTTGCGGTCACAGAAAAAGGCAGGTGAGAAATATGCTTCGGTCAGCAATTAAATCGAGACTGATTATGCATTTTAATCGTCGGTCCAGACTCTCTGAGGGATATCGGACGATTCGTACGAACATTAAGTTCGCGGAATGGAATCATAGGTTGCATGTGGTTGCTGTTACATCAACACAGGCTGGGGAAGGGAAGTCCACGACGGCTAGCAATTTGGCAACCGCCTACGCACAGGAAGGGAAGCGAGTGCTGCTGGTGGATGGTGATTTAAGGAAGCCGTCCTTACATGAGATCTTTGGCGTGAGCAATCGGATGGGATTATCCAATCTTCTTGCCAATCACTGTCTGGTGAAGGATACCGTTCTTAACACGATGGTGGATAACCTGTCTCTCATCACGGCAGGCCAGACACCGCCGAATCCTGCTGAATTGTTGTCTAGCGGCAGGCTCAGCGAACTGATGGAGGAGTGGAAGGAATGCTACGACATGATTTTGATCGATACCTCGCCGGTAATGGCGGTCGCAGATGGCTTGATCATATCATCGCATTGTGACGGTGCCATTCTCGTCATCAGGGCCGGTAAGGTGAAGCGGGAATACATTCGCAAGTCAAAAGAGAAGCTGGAACAAGCTAGAGCCAATGTAATCGGCGTTGTGCTTAATAACAAACGAATATACAAGTCGGAGGCTCGATATTACAACTACTACGGTAGTTGAATGGCAGTCTTAAGGTAATGTCTATACGACCTATATCAGAGTAGACACTCGGTCATGCTGTGGGTATCTGATACCTTAGACGTACATCGTCAAGAGTGTGATGTGAGGTTGGGTTAGATGCCCAGCGTTATAAGGGGCTGTACTGATTCTCAAATCAGCGCGGCCCTATTCATTTTATGGAAGCAAGGAAGGGACCTCAATGGTTAAGAAAGTATGTGTCTTGGGACTGGGCTATATTGGATTGCCTACAGCCAGCTTGCTGGCCATCAAGGGCTTTGCGGTGCACGGGGTAGATATTAGCCAGCACACCGTAGATTTGATCAGTCAAGGGAAAGCCCATATTCATGAACCGGATCTTGATATTATGGTAAAGGCAGCGGTACAAAGCGGCCAATTAGCGGTATCAACCGAGCCGGTTGCCGCTGACGTTTTCGTACTGGCTGTACCCACGCCATTTCTGGAGGACCAGAAGCCTGATTTATCGTATGTTCATCAGGCGACGATGTCCATTATGCCATATCTGCAGCCAGGTAACATCGTAGTGCTGGAATCCACGAGTCCGGTTGGAACTACGGAGCGAATCGCCGGCTGGATTGCAGAGTCCAGACCGGATCTTGGTGTTACAGAGTCACTGCACAATGAATGCGAGCGCGTATTTATCGCTCATTGCCCGGAGCGGGTGATGCCGGGTCAAATTCTGCGAGAGCTTGTGGAGAATGACCGAATAATTGGCGGAATCGACAGTCCTTCTACCCAGAAAGCGGTGGAGTTCTATCAACAATTTGTTAGCGGTATGATTCTTGAGACAAATTCCAGGACAGCCGAGATAGCGAAGCTGGTGGAGAATTCATTCCGTGATGTTAATATTGCGTTTGCCAATGAACTCTCTCTCATCTGTGATCATCTGGGTATCAACGTTTGGGAAATGATACGACTCGCAAATCATCATCCGCGCGTGAATATATTGCAGCCGGGACCAGGCGTAGGCGGCCATTGCATCGCGGTCGATCCTTGGTTTCTCGTGGATGCGGCACCGGAACAGACGAGATTGATTCATACGGCAAGGGTGGTCAACGATTATAAGCCGGGATACATCGTGGAACGAATCAAGCAGCGGGCCGAGCGGTTCAAGGACCCGGTCATTGCCTGTCTTGGACTGTCCTTCAAAGCGAATATCGATGACTTGCGTGAAAGCCCGTCCGTTAAGATTGCGGAGAATCTATCCAGATTAACGATTGGCACCCTGCTTGTCGTAGAACCGCATATCCAATCGCTACCTGAATCGCTTCGTCAGGAGCATGTTCATCTTACAGAGCTGGAAGAGGCGATTCGCAGATCGGATATCGTAGTGCTGCTCGTGAATCACGATATGTTCCAGCGCATTGACCGTAATTTATTGAAGGAAAAAATCGTGCTGGATACAAGGGGTTTCCTTTAATTCGACTCGACGGAAATCCGCAGGGAGTGAAGCTTCGTGTCTTCGTTAATTACGAAATGGAAGAGATTGACTGCTATGCCTCTTCATACTGCCGGCAAGAAGGTTGCTGGGACAGCTATATCTTATACGGTTTATGAGCTCAAGCGCCTCCAGCTTCAGCGGCAGCCCGTGAAACTGGATGTTGAACAGTTTGCAGGGTTCCGCACGACCAGCAGTTACTATTTCGATCCGGTCAATCAAGATGTCTATAAGGAACAGTTGAGGCTATATGGAGTCGAGCAGCAGATCATGCAGGATGCGGAGGCGATCTGCCAACACCGCTTTAATCTGCTTGGTTCCGGCGATATTTTGCTTGGGGAGCCAATCAACTGGACTCAGGATTTCAAAACAGGACATCAATGGCCCCAACATTACTACAAAAGAATCAAGACGGTTAACCTCCGCGATGCAGCAGATGTGAAGGTACCGTGGGAGCTCTCGCGCTTTCAGCATGTATTCACACTAGGCAAGGCATATTGGCTAAGTGGGGACGACAGATATCTACTCGAATTCCAGCGTCAGACGGATTCTTGGATTGTGCAGAATCCGGTAGAAATGTCGGTGAATTGGGCGTGCACGATGGATGTAGCTATCCGGGCTTTCAATTGGCTATCCGGAGCGTGGTTTTTCCGCAGAAGTTACAACCGCAATGAGCCGTTCTGGAATCGATTCAACGCATCACTGTATTTGCACGGTATCTTTATTATGAATAACTTGGAGAATCAAGGGGAGGTAACTGGGAATCACTATCTCAGTAATCTGGTTGGTCTGGTAGCGCTAGGTCTGTACTTCTCAAACTTTAGCTACAAAGGCGAGATTCGGCATTCGAGCACACCGGAGCAGTGGTTATCCTATGGGCTTCGTGAGCTTGAACGCGAAATGTTAGTTCAGGTGAACGAAGACGGCACCAACTATGAAGCGTCCACATCCTATCATCGTCTCGTGACAGAGATGCTGTTGCTTATCACGATACTATGCGAGCGCAATGATATTACCTTCTCGCAGGAGTTCCGAAAGAAATTGGAGGCCATGTGCTGTTTCATCCGCGATATGGCAAAGCCGGATGGTCTGACTCCTCTGGTTGGCGATGCTGACGACGGTCGGCTGCTGATTACGTCCCGTTACGGCTCTTGGGTCCGGAACGATTATCGGCATCTTCTGGCCGTGGCAGGGGAATGGTTCCAAAATGAGACTTTTCGTCAAGCGGCCGGCTTGTCCGATGCGGAGGATGCGTTGTGGATTACTGGAATCGCACCTTCTCCAGACAAGAAGCACGAGCCATGCTCGGAGTTAACGTCAATTGCTTATCCTGACGGGGGGTACTATATGCTACGCAACGATTCAGCCTACTGTATGATTCGTTGCGGAGAGTTGTCCTTCCGCGGTCAAGGCGCGCATAGTCATAACGATCAATTAAGCATTGAGTTACAGGTCAGTGGCAAGGATTATATCGTAGATCCAGGTACGTATGTCTATACAGCGGATTATCGGATGCGGAATTATTTTCGCAGCACAGCCATGCATAATACGCTGGAAATTAACGGTCAAGAACAGAACGAATTTGATGAAGATATTATGTTCTTAATGAGAGAGCAGACCGATGCGGTATGCGAACGGTTTGATCAAAGTCATTTCTCAGGCTACCATCACGGCTATGTAGATAAATGCGGAATGCTGCATCGGAGAGAAATTCAACTGACCGAAGGCGGTCTGGAAATAAATGATGAATTGATTCGGATACCAGCGGTGCCGACGGATGAGTCCATTACTTATGCGGCTTCATTCGTGATGAGCCCCAAAGTGAAGCTGACGCTAAGTGGTACTGTGCTGCAAGCAGAGGTAGATAATACGAGTCTCCGAATTACATTCCATACGAGTTCGGATCAGGTCGAGCTTCTGCCATGCTGGGTATCCACACGTTATGGGGTGAAAGAGGCCAGTCATGTCGTTCGCGTGAAGGGATCGTCTTCCGGACTTCGGACTTCCATGGACTGGTCTGTTAGGGAGGGAGGGATTTAAGCATGAGTATTTATAAAGGAATCGCCAAGCAAGTCTTATCCTACTTTCCGTATAAATACGTGAACGTCGGTAAAGAGTTTTACGCTTGGCTCGCTCATTTTGAGCGCATGAAACGAATGTCTGTTGAACAAATACAGGCAGAGCAATTTCGTATGTTTGTTGATATGGTCACGTACGCTTATCAGGAGACCCCATTTTACCGGAATCTGTATGATTTACACGTCTTTCACCCCAGACAGTTAAAGGATTTCCAGGATGTGAAACGGATACCGGTGATTAATAAGGCAATGGTTAAGGCGAGCGGTGAGAATATGATCAGCACCAAATTTAAGCCAGGCAAGCTCTCCCAAGGAGCTACCAGCGGTTCGACGGGGCAGTCACTGCCGCTGTACTATAATCGCACGCTCGACCAGCGTGAATGGGCGGCAACCTGCTTCATGTGGTCTGAGGTCGGTTACCGGCCGGGCGATGGCCGAGTAGAGTTCAGGGGGTACATTCCAGGGGAAGAGGATTACATCGTGGATGCCTACCATCGGGTGTTGAGAGTGAACGTCTCCAGACTGACAAGCAATAATATTACGAAGATTTTACAGCTCATTCAACGGTTTGGCTACCGTTATATTCATGGATATCCGTCCTCCCTAAGCCTGGTATCGAAGCTGATCCTTGAGAATAATCTTGTTCATCAAATTCAGCCAGCTGCCATTCTGCTGGCATCTGAAACGTTATATGATTATCAAGAAAATACGATCCGCAAGGCTTTTCCGGGGACCGTCTTGCATGCTCATTACGGCCAATCGGAGAAGGTGGTCATGGCGGGCAAGGCCGATTATGAACCAGGTTACAGCTTCTTGCCGTTGTACGGCTACGCTGAATTTCATCCGGATTCGCGGGCGGTTATCGGTACTTCATTCATCAATAACGTGACGCCGTTCATCCGGTATGAAATTATGGATATTGTTTCACCTCCGATCGCAGCCGCGCCAACTCATTATCTTTTCCCAACCATTCAGAAGATTGAGGGTAGGGTCGGGGAGATCATGTATAAACCGAATAAGGACATGGTGCCTTCCGCGCTCGTGGCAATTGCCGTTCGTGGAACCGAGTCCGTTACGGCCTGTAAACTGGTTCAGCATCATTACAACAAGATCGATATTATGCTAGAGACAACACAAAACGAGGAACATGTGCTGCAGGAGATGAAGCCGGTACTCAAGCGTTTGCAGAACATCTTTACACCCGACATGTGCTTCGAACTGCATATGGTTGACCATATTCCGAAAGAACCGTCAGGCAAACTGAAGACGGTGGAAGTACATATATCATAGGGGGAGACATACCATGAAAATCGTGATAATCGGTCCGTATCCTCCTCCACTGGGCGGTATATCGATCCATATTCAGCGCGTGGCGCAGCATGCGAGGCGCGTTGGTCTGGATGTTGAGATTATCGATGACTCCAATGGACCGCATACTGCAAGCGATGTCCATCCGATCCAGAATTATACGAAGTTCTTGCTCAGATTCCCGTGGATTCAAGGGGATCTGTTTCATTTTCATACCATCTCCAAGCGGGTCCGCATGTTGCTCGGATTATATGCATGGTTTGGCAAGAAGATTGTTCTGACCGTACATGGCGAAAGCTTAATGCAGCAGATTCAATACGCGAACAGCATTGAACGATATTGGCTGTTGAACAGTTTGAAGTCGATCCATCGCATCTTGTGCGTGAATGAGAGGGACGCGCAGAAGCTAGTGGAAATGGGATTCTCACATGAGCAAGTCATGACCCTGCCCGCTTACATTCCACCGTTATCGACGCAGCATCATGATGACCACGCAATTCCTGATAAGGTGATTGAATTTCTTACACATCGCGACTTCACGATTGCAGCCAACGGTTACATTCGATTCTACCGTGGGGGAGAACTGTATGGAGCGGATCAACTGATTACCTTGCTACAGCGCTTGCGTGAGCTTAATTATGAGGTGCGCGTATTGTTCGCCTTGATGGGCGTTACGGAGCAGAGTGAAGAAGAACGGGCGTATTATGAGGGACTCAAGATCCAATTGCAAGAGACTGGTCTTGCAGAATTCTTTATGTTCTATGAAGTGAAGAATACGGAGCTGCATCCCATATTGCAAAATGCACAGTTGTTCATTCGTCCGACCTTAACCGATGGGTATGGTGTATCGATAGCTGAAGCACTTGCCTGTGGTATACCGGCTGTAGCCAGTGATGTATGTCTTAGGCCTGAAGGGGCGCTTCTATACTCCGCAGGATCCGTTGATGAGTTGCTAACATTGGTTGTACAGGTGATTGAGCACTATGCGTCCTATCAGGAGAGCGTCGTACAACTACCGGCCCCGGATTATCTCTCGCCCTTGTTGAAGGTTTACGAAGCTGCATTCGGGAATGAAAATCTGAGCAACCCATTTACACTCGGGAAATATGGAGAATAAAAAAGTATATTCCAACGGGCTCATCTACTTATGTTCCTCTGTACTAACACAGTCCATTAACTTGATTCTGATACCGCTCTATACTCATAATTTGTCCCAGGAGCTCTATGGACAATATGACTTGATCATCAGCGTGCAGCAGCTGTTGGCATTAGCCATAACATTGGGCGTGTACTCGGGGATGATCCGGTTTTTTAATGAGGTTGAAGATCCTAATCAATTGAAAAACACGACGATGACCTTCTCGATGTTGTGGGGCGGTGTATGCATCGTGCTTGCTTTGTTGCTGAACCCGCTACTGCATCCCTTAATGTTCCGTGCGCTGCCTGAGGCGCATTTTTTTATTCCGTGCATCGTCATCTCGTCGGTATTTGTATGTTTGAACACGATCTATTCGAGTCACTATGCGATGAAATTTAACGCACTTGGCTCCTCGGCGGTGCAATTCAGTGCAATTCTATTCACACTGCTCTACGCTCTCTTTTTCTTCCTGGTTATGGATATGGGCATTCTGGGTATCTTGCTATCGCAAATGCTCGGGAATATGACGGTATTCATCTTTATGTTTATCAAGGATTTGCCGAAATTCAAGTTCAAAATCGTGAAGAAAGAGATTGATATGATGTTGCGGTACGGTTTTGGTTTGATCCTTGGGGATGCTTCCTCATGGATTCTCACATTAAGCGATCGGTTCTTGATCAAGGGCTATATGAACCTCTCTTCCGTGGCGGTGTATTCCGTCGGCTATAAGATTGGGATGCTGATTAATCCCGTCTTTATTAATCCGTTCGCATCGGTGTTTACTCCGTTCAAGTATAAGGTGTACAACGAACCGGATGGAGCGGCGCGCATCGGCAAGATGTTCAGAATGTATAATTTTATCGGCTGGTTCTGCGTGCTGGGACTTTCCCTATTCGCTGACATTGCGATTAAGCTCGTGGCTACAGCCGAATATCAAGCCGCTGATTATTTGGTACCTATCATAGCGTTCTCTTATTTTTTGTCAGGTGCCATAATTTTCTATTCGCTCGGGTTGCATATTGCTAACAAGATGAAGCTGTACTCATCCATTATCGTATTCGCATCGCTAGTGAATCTGGGCGTCAATCTGATTCTGATTCCGATAATGGGCATATATGGAGCGGCTATATCCACCGTTATTGCGTATATTGCAGCGAATGGCGTGTTCTATTATTTTGGCTCCAAATATTATGCACTTGGGTTCGGATGGCTGTACCCCTATAAGTATCTCGTGATTTTTTGCCCGCTCTATGCGATTTATTTCGTTTGCCACCATCTGGTAGGGCATGTATCCATTGAAATTCTAGTGAATGTGGTTCTATGCATGGCGTATATCGGCATGTGCATCATGTTCAAGTTTATCTCGATGGAGGAAGTTCGATTTGTACTAAGCCGGGTACGGTGGAGGAAGAAGAATAAAATGGCTGTAGAAGGAGTTCATTCTGAGACATGAATATTACAATCATCACCGATCATGAAGGCTTTTTGGGAATACGAGAGGATTGGGAGCGGCTAGAGAAACTGGATAAGCAAATCGCTTATTATAGCACGTTTCGTTTCAATTATTCCTGGTGGCTTGCTTTCGGAGAGGACAGAAATTACAAACTATTTATTATCTGCTGTTATCGAGACCAGCAAATCGTCGGCATAGCGCCGCTCATGATTAGACGTAACGATAAGATGATTCTAAGCTGCAATGTGCTTTGTTTTATCGGTCAGGGTGACTATCTGGATATGCTTGTCGATAACCGGCATTACTCTGCCCAGTCCATCATTAAGAACATATTTATGGCCATTCAAGAGAACTCATCGGAGTGGGACCGGATTAGCCTGACTCATATTCACATGAATTCGCGGCTGCTGCATTACCTGCAAAGACACGATACCTACAATCCCCATATTGAATACTTGACCTCTTGTCCCAGGATGAATATGAGGGAGTATGGGTCCTTTGAACAACTGAGCGAGGACATTTTTAACAAAAAAATGCGCAAGAAACCCGGTAAGATGCAGAAGCAAATTCCATATACGTTTCGGGTTATCCGAGGCAGCCAGAGTGAAGATATTTATGATCGAATTTCATATGTACACAAACAAGAGAAGGACTACCTGCAGAATGAACGCGGGAGAACCGAAAGAAGGAGCGTCTTTGATGATGAGCATAACGAGGCATTCTATCGTACATTGTTCAGAGGCAATGAAGATGTGGTTATCTTCCTGTTGGAATCCCAGGACGGCGAGATTATTATCTATTCCTGCTGTTATCTGTTCGGTAATGTCTCCTATGACTGGAATACGGGGTATACACCCAAATATGCGGGTTTTCATGGCATAGCAGACGTTCTGCAGATGGAGATCGTCCAATATTTATTTGAAAACCGCGTTGCGGACCAGATTGATCTCGGAGCAGGGGCGTACTCCTGGAAATTCAGATGGACGAATCAATTTGTTGTGAACTATGCCATGCATTATTGGAATCCGTCGAATTTCAGCTCGAGCCTCTTGCACGGGCTAGTGAAGACAAGGCGATTTCTTCAAAAAGGAGTTCTAGCTTAATGAATACGAAAATCATGACAGATGTCGCGGGATTGAAAAGTATTCAACAGGATTGGGAACGGCTCGAAGGGCAAAATCCCTCATTATCCTATTACAGTACGTTTCGCTATAACTACGCCTGGTGGCTTGCGCATGGCCATGATCCCAAGTTGAAGTTGTTTATCATCTGCTGCTATAAAGACAGTGTTCTGGTTGGCATCGCTCCGCTGATGATCCGAAGAAATGAAAAGCGCATCTTTAACTTTCATGTGCTCTGTTTTTTGGGGCAAGGGGATTACCTGGATTTCATCGTAGGCAGCAATGGTTCATCGGTCCAATTGATCATCAAGCATCTGTTTAAGGCGATTCTTGAGCATGAAGGTCAGTGGGATAAGATCAGTCTGACCCATCTATGCATGCAGTCCGCGCTTCTTCACTATTTGCTTCGCAGTGATACCTATCACGCCCATGTTGAGTATTTAACGTCATGTCCCCGCTTGAATATGGAGCAGTTCAGTTCATTTGAGCAGTTAAGCCAGCACATATTCAATACCAAGCTGTTGAAGAAAATCGAGAAAATGAAGAAACAGATACCTTATCGATTAAGAGTTGTGCATGGAGATGAGAGTGAGGAGATTTTGGACCGAATCGCGTCCATTCACAAGATGGAGAAGGAGTACTTGCTGGAACAGAAGGGCAGATCCGAGCGGAAGAGCATATTCGATGACCCGGCAAACCATGATTTTCTTAAGCGGTTGTTCAAAAATAACGAACAGGTCGTCATCTTCATGCTGGAAGCTGAAGACGGAGATACAATCATCTATTCCTGCTGTTACATGCATGGTAACGTATCCTACAACTGGAACACAGGATATTCTCCGCGGTATTCAAGTATTCATGGCATCGTGGATGTACTACAGTACGAGATATTTAAGTATATGTACGAGACGAAGCACGCAATGAATATCGATTTGGGTGCGGGTTCATATCCGTGGAAATTCAAGTGGGTGAACCAGTTTGTCGTGAATTATTCCTTCACCTATTGGAACCATTCATCGTTTAATTCGAGGCTAATCCGTACTCTGGTCAAGGCGAGACGAATCCTGCGGTATGCAAGGGGAGCCGATCATGCACATTGAAGCCTGTAAATGGTATAACGACGCACATTCGCCGGTGCTGCTGATGATGGATGATCTTGCGAACACATGTAGATACGAAAGGTAACGGTGAGCTCGAATTAGGTGGCGATTGGGGTTATCACAAATATGCGGAGCAATCTGCTATGCAGTTTCTGATGGATCGCATTCTGTCACAGTATCCGGAGGTGAAGGTGACTTTCTTTGTCCCGGTCGGAGAGCGTGTAGGCATTCTGGAGCAACCGGTACTTAACCAAATCTCGCTGCCCATAAACGCTGATGAAGAGAGCAAGCAGTTCTTCCGTTCGGTTCATGAGGATTCGAGGTTTGAGTTAGCCTACCATGGAACAACGCACGGAAGGGTAGGGGAGTCGGCAGCTGAATTTGTGCAGGAGTGGTCGTTATTTAGCAGTGTGGAAGATGCGAGGGAGACGATTCAAGCTGGAATGAGCATCTTTCGGGATGCTGTTGGCGAATTCCCCCAAGGCGGCAAATATTGCGGTTACGAGAGCAATGACTTCTCGGACGATAGTATCGACGAATCGGGGTTTACATGGTGGTGCAGATATTGGAACCGAGGCCAGAATGAGCAGGAGAGCTTGAATATAAGAGGTTCGGATCACAATCCGTTGACCAACTACGATGTTAAGCGGTTCGGCAAAAACAACGTGGTGGATATTCCATCGACCCTGAACGGAGCACTGCTGAACGGGGTTATGTTACCCGACGCTTCCTGGAAGGAAGAATCAAGCGAATGCTGGGACGCGGATATATCCGCTGGAAGCTAAGACAAATTGATTATTTGCTTAGGCACCGGTTGGTGATCAGTATTCAGGAGCATATCGCACCTTCAAGAGACGATGGCAAGCGGCAGAGTCCCAATATATTGGACGATTGTGATAGTCTGATGGGGATATTCGGATATTTATCCGATAAGAACGTGTGGCATTGCACGGGCAGTGAGCTTGCCAGATATGTTAACGTACGCGATCACACATCGGTGGTTCAATTGAACTCGCACTCGTTCAAATTGCTGTACCCTTTGTCATTCCGGGAGCAGGAGATCTCACTGCGAATGAGCGGCAGTTCCTCGAGCCGAATACGATTGCCTAATCAAGAGCTGCGAGAGGTCAAGAACGGGGTTGCGAACGTACCGCTCCAGGATGGAGAATATTTCATGGTTGAAGGTGATGGTTAAGATGAAGCAGATCATCGTGATATCGGATTACATAGAGGGACAGCCGGTTATCGCTTCCGTTCGTTACGCAGGGATGATGAAATACATGACTGACAAGTACCGGATGCTCGTGATCAATGACGAGAAGAACGGGGCTGAGACATCACAATTCACGAATGATAATTATAAGTTCGCCACACCAAGCAGCTCGTTCACACAGATGAGTAGTAGTCACCGTGGAGATCATGGACGATCTAAAGGATTGCGGTACAGGGTAGAGCCGCTGCTTCGCAACCGCTGGCTGTTGTCGGCTTGGCGAAGCTACAAGTACAGCCAACACCAATTCGATCGAATGAACATGGCGTTATATCGTCAACTGGATGAATTTCTTGGTCGGCAAGAAGTGGCAGCAATCTATATCACCATTCCGGATGTATATGGTCTGTACGTGCTCCAATACATTAAGCAACGAACCGCACATATTCCGGTGATTATCGAAATCCGCGATATCATCAACCATCGGATTGGCAAAGGGAACCCCAGGCTGATGTTTCGCAGAGCAGAACGGCTCGTGTCCAAGTCAGCTGACGGCATTATTGCCGTATCAGAGGGGATTCGCGCTCACTATCAACGACAGAATCCGGGCATGGACATCAGATTGATTACGAATGGATACGACGAGGAGCTCTTCTCGGAGTGTGTGCCTCAGGCACTGGGAACGTCAGGTCATCTGACGCTGACGCATATTGGATCGATCTATAAGGGAAGAAACATTACCCAATTTGTCCAGGGACTTGTGGAATTCCACAGGCAGACTCATAAGCCGATTACATTGAATATTATAGGGCTGCTTGATCAGCAGGCTCTTCAGGAGATAGATGCGTTACAGTTACGGAACACCGGAGTAACCCTGGAGGTTATAGGCAGTGTTAGTCATGCCGAGGCTATCCGCTGGCTTAAAGCAGCGGACATTGCAGTCATTCTAACGCATAGAAAAGGAAGTGAGTATGCGATTCCGGGCAAAACCTTCGAATATATCGGCGCCTGCAAGCCGATTCTTGCGGTGACGGAAGATAAGGAGCTGACGGCTATGATACATGGTCGATACGGTTTGTGTGCCGTACATGATCCACAAGCCATTGCGTCCAGTCTAAAGGGAATGACGGAACGCACTTTTGACTACTCGGACAGAATGAAGTATTCCAGAGCGTCGCAAATGCAGCAGATTATGACGTTCATTGAGAACAAGATGAATGTAGTGCAAACTGCATCGCATACGGAAGAGGATTAGGATGGAATTTCTGATCGCACTGATCTATATCTTCCACCAGATGGTAGATGCGAACCTGGACTTGTTCTACATGTTGGCTCTGATTCTAATTGTCTTCGATCTGCTCAAGCGAACCGGGATTACCATAAGGGCCGTCTTATATTTTTACTGGATAGCGTTATATGCCACTCTGCTGATTTATTTGAATTACACGATGGACATCCCCCGCTTACTCGTTAATACATCCAAAATCTTTCTGTGCTTGTTCTTGTACTGGCAAGTGAGGGACATGGTATTGACGGGACCGATGTTGAAAAAGATCGTTCATACGATCTCCTTGGTTAACGTCATTTTGCTGGGTATCGGCTTAGTATTAAGAACCGATCTGTTGTGGAGGATGGATGACAATGTCAATATTTATCAGAGTGTTCGTTTATCCTTATTATATTTCGAGCCGAGTGAGGCATCCTTTCATGCCTCGATTCTCGTTATCTTGCTGATGTATATGGTTTTGAAGGGTGGGTCCTGGAAAGAGAGCAGGCTCAGCCTTTTTTATATGGGAACGAATGCGGTGATCATTATATTGTCGGCAGGCATTGGCGCGTTTGGCAGCATGCTGCTGGCGCTGGCGGTCATGTTCTATTATCACTTATTTAAACGAGTAACGCTCAAGAAGGCGGTTGCTTTTATCTCCCTACTGATCGTGGGTATCGTGGCGATATCCATTTTTGTTATGAGCAAAAACAGCTTTTACTTGCGGTTCCTGGACATCATCAACGGTAATGACGGCTCTGTTGTTTACCGCTTTGATGTAAGCTTTCGCGTCATGTGGCAGATGCTCATAGACTCCCATTGGCTGGGAATTGGCTTTGGCAATCTGAATACCGATTTGACGCGGGGCATGTATTATCAATTCGGGTTGGTTGAAGTCATATCGAACTCCTTCATGTATGTGATTGCGGAAGGAGGCATCTTCATGCTCATATTTTTAATTCTTTTCCATATCGCTCTAATTCGTAAAGTACGGCCGGAAGAGAGATTACTGAAGTATGCGCTGCTTATGTTCATCGTCTGTTATCAGATTGCCGGCGGGTATTTTACTAATCCGGTGAACTGGATCGTATATGGCTTGATTGCAAACGCCTTTTATATGAGCCATGAGGCTGTGCCTGAAGCCGGGAGGAGCCTAGGTTTAAAGAGAATGAGCGGTTTGAAAAGGCAGGATTCGTTCGGAATGGAGATGAAGAGATGAAGATCATGCACGTATCCTTGGGACTTCCGCCCCTGCGCACCGGCGGATTAACGAAATACAGCGTAGACCTGATGCTGGAGCAGAAGCAACAATCGCACGAAGTCGTGCTTGTGTATCCCGGGCATACGACATGGCCTCGCATAACGCGTGTGGAACGATGCGAGGATTATGAAGGGATTGAGGTATATGAGATCGTGAATCCCTTGCCTGTGCCTTTACTGGGTGGAATCCGGAGGCCGCATGCATTCATGAAAGAGAGTCCACGGGAACCCTTTCAGCTATTTTTGCAACAGCTTCAGCCGGATGTCATTCACTTCCATACCTTCATGGGAGTTCATAAGGAGTTATTGGAGGCCGCTAAAGCGGTAGGCATTCGGATGGTATACACAACGCATGATTATTTCGGCATCTGTCCCAAAGTTAATCTGCTGGACCAAGCCGGTCAGGTATGCCGTAATTTTCGGCAAGGATTGGGTTGCGTCTCTTGCAATGAGCACGGCTACAGCTTGGCGATGATCTATATGATGCAGTCCAGAGTATATAGTCGATTTAAAAATAGCTATATGGTTAAGCAGCTTCGCAGACGGGTCAGGAGCCGAAGCGTATCCATGGACGCCCAGTCAGGAATCTCAACGCGCTTTGGTTATCAAGATCATCCGCTAGCTTCGGCCTATCTTGAACTTAGAGCTTATTATATGGACATGTTTCACCTCATGGACCGGCTTCATTTCAACAGCTCTGTCTCCAGAGACGAGTATGGCAAGCATGGGCTAACTCACGGAGATGTCGTGACGATTAGGCACCGGGACATAACGGATCAGCGGAGGTTGAAGTTGTTCCTTGAAGATCAGCCGCTGCGAATTACTTATCTTGGACCCGTGGATCATTATAAAGGCTTCGGCTTGCTTAAACGGAGCCTGGATCAGCTTCTAGTACAGAGCACGGAAGCATGGCATTTGCATATATACGGTAACGACGTAGTGCCAACGAATTGGGATAAAGCGAAATATACGTTTCATGGCAAGTATCATTACAGCGAGCTAAACACGATTCTGGAGCAGACAGATCTGCTGATTGTTCCAAGCGTTTGGAAAGAGACGTTCGGCTTTGTAGGACTGGAGGGGCTGGCGCATGCCGTGCCCATGGTCGTATCGCGATATGCAGGGTGTAAGGATCTGATTCAGGATGGTATCACCGGCTGGATATGCGAGCCGCATGAGATGTCGCTGGTTCAACATCTGGATACGATTGTAAAGAACCGGGATTTGCTGAGGAAGATGAATCGGAGGATGCTGGCGATGGAGATTGATTTTACGATGAGCACTCATGCAATGGATATAACGGATTGGTATTCAAATGCATATGAAGAGGTCCTATTATGAAGAAACATGTTTTTATAGTCGGTTCGAAAGGGATCCCCGCCCAATATGGCGGTTTTGAGACGTTTGTGGATCAGTTGACAAGAAGAAGAGTCTCGGAGGATATCCAATACCATGTATCCTGCCTTGCGCAGGAGTCGGGCGAGTTCGAATATCAGGGAGTAAGGTGCTTTAACGTAAAAGTGCCGAAGATCGGCAGTGCCAGTGCGGTACTCTACGATCTTCTCAGTCTGAGGGAATGTCTTCGCTATATCCAGCAACATCAGTTACAAGGGTGCATTGTGTACATTTTGGCCTGCCGTATCGGGCCATTCTTTTATGCTTATAAGCGAAAGTTGGAGCGGCTTGGCGTTCAGGTACTGGTGAATCCGGATGGTCATGAATGGAAGCGAGGCAAATGGAATTGGTTCATCAAGCAGTATTGGAAATATTCGGAGCGGCTGATGGTGAAGCACGCAGATCTCCTGGTGTGTGACTCTCAGGGCATCGAAGCGTATATTCAATCCGACTACGAGCGCTATCAACCTAAGACCACCTATATCGCATACGGAGCAGACGTATCCCCCTCCATCCTTACGGCTTCTGACACAGAACTTACGGAATGGTTTCGCCGGCACGAGGTGAGAGCAGGGGAATACTACGTGATCATTGGACGATTTGTGCCGGAGAATAACTACGAACTGATGATAAGGGAGTTCATGAAATCGGGTACCGATAAGGATCTTGTGCTGATCACCGGGGTCGAGCAGAACGACTATTATGTCAGGCTGCTGGCTGAAACGCGTTTTGATCTGGATCGGCGAATCAAATTCGTGGGTACGGTATATGACACGGAGCGGTTGAAGAAAATCCGGGAGCTGGCTTACGGTTATTGCCATGGACACGAGGTAGGAGGCACAAACCCTTCCTTATTAGAGTCGCTGGCATCAACGAACGTCAACCTGCTATACGATGTAGTATTTAATCGAGAGGTTGGAGGAGACCATGCGTTCTATTTTACGGCTGAAGCGGGTTCGTTCGCAGCACTTGTTCAGAAGGCAGACGAATTAACGGAGATACAGGTCGCAGCGTTCGGTCGTAAGGCGAAGCAGCGCGTAATCGATCATTACTCATGGGAGCATATTGTCAATCAGTACGAGAATTTATTCCTGAAGGAGCTGCTTGTATATGAAAGGCATTATATTGGCGGGCGGAAGCGGAACGAGGTTATATCCTTTAACGAAAACAGTCTCTAAGCAACTACTGCCTGTCTACGATAAACCGATGATATATTATCCGCTGTCCGTGTTAATGTTGGCTGGTATCCGTGAGATTCTGATCATCTCCACGCCCGAAGATACTCCGTTATTCCAGCAGTTGCTCGGAGATGGCAGTCAGATTGGGCTAGAGCTTAGTTATGCTGTCCAGCCATACCCGGCTGGGATCGCGCAAGCTTTCTTGATTGGCGAGCCTTTTATAGGCCAGGAGCGGGTGGCGCTGATCCTTGGAGATAACTTGTTCTTCGGTCATGGGATGGGCAAGTTACTTAGAGCGGCTGCGGAGCGTGAAGAAGGCGCCACCATATTCGGTTACTACGTGCAGAATCCGGAGCAATTCGGCGTCGTAGAGTTTAATGGTGACGGCAAAGCAGTATCGATTGAGGAAAAGCCATTGATCTGCCGTTCCCATTATGCCGTCACGGGATTGTATTTCTACGATAGGCGCGTTGTTGATATCGCTAGCAATCTGAGGCCCTCGAAGCGGGGTGAACTGGAAATTACGGATATTAATCAGGCATATCTGCAATCTGGAGCATTGCAAGTAGAGATACTCGGACGGGGGTTTACATGGCTCGATTCGGGGACGCATGATTCCTTGCTTCAAGCCTCGCAATTTATTGAAACGATGGAGAAGCGTCAGGGCTTAAAGATCGCATGTATCGAAGAGATTGCTTACAGGATGGGTTACATATCAAAGCATGAGCTGTTGGTGCAAGCGGGGAAGATGGGCAAAAGTGCTTATAGCACTTATTTACTGAACATGATTGATGACAACATCGGCCGTCCCATTCACGAAGGAGTGCTTCAATAAACCCGATTCTATCGTATAACTCAGGTCATGTGTCTTTCGTTCATATGACCATGGCAAAAAAAGGACAGCCGCATAGTATATTGAAATTATGATGGGAGGTTGTTCGATGAGGAAATCGGCCAAATTCAGCAGAGCTATGCGAGCTGTCCTGCCAGCTTGTCTGATGATTTCAGCAGTTCGATCATCAGATGATGGCAAAGATTTGCCGAAGGATTCCATCGTTAAGGAGCATAGGATGGATGAGAAGGCGACGATATCCGGTCTGTCGGATGGCAGTAATGGTTGAATCAATTGAATCTTCCTTGGTTGACCGTTCTGGATACGCAGACTTTAACCGAATCGTTATCGAAGTTGAAGAGCTACGGTGGTGGTGTTCTGGTCCTGAGTAAGGGATCATACGCAATTAGCCAGGATATGACGGTGGATGCAGGG
The DNA here is from genome assembly GCF_001315105.1 of Paenibacillus sp. JCM 10914. Classification (GTDB taxonomy): domain Bacteria; phylum Bacillota; class Bacilli; order Paenibacillales; family Paenibacillaceae; genus Paenibacillus_AQ. The sequence goes on from NZ_BAZR01000012.1 coordinate 78,492, forward strand.
ATTATGCTCCATTTCCTACCTGGAGCTGAGCTTAATATTAGCAAAGGGAAGACGGTGACCATCAACGGGAAAATTTCAGCGGGGCGATCCCGTATATTCGCTGGACAAGGAATGGTGAGAGGACAACCTCAAGTTGATGCGATCGCGCCGCAGTGGTTCGGAGCCAGTGCGAACGGAACGGCCAATGACGCTGCCGCCATCCAATCCAGTATTGATCTGGCTGCAGCTTCTGGAGCGGATGTTATGCTTGAACCGGGCGTGTATAGTGTCGATCAGATTATAATGAAGAACAACGTAAAGCTGATCGGGAAGACAGGGGCTGTTCTGCAATCTCCAGATCCAAAGGTGTCGGATGTCATCATACGGGCCACAGGCGTACATTCGTTTGAAGTTGCCGGGCTCGAAGGGAAGATTGATTTTTTTGTTGCGGATAGCTCCGATTTTGTCATCCGTGATATGAAGGTAGAGGGCAACAGCAATGGCTGGTACTTCTATCGTTCATCGGGCGGTTATATAGCAGGTAACCAACTGCTCAATCTGAATAACAAAACCGAGCGCATTATTTATGTGAACGACTGTGAGTATATGACGATCGAGAACAACCGAATTAAGAATGCCGTCTTATTCAATGGAGTCGGCCCGAACTTAAATACAGGTATTAATGTATCCTCTTCTATCCATTGCAAAGTATTGTTTAATCATGTGGAGAACTGCGGGGGGCAGGGGATTTTGTTTGATACGAATATCGGTATTACCGATCCGAAGGAGCGGCTGTGCTATAGCAACATGGCGATGGGGAATACCCTGATTGGCAATGGTCAGGAAGGCATCACGGCCTTCTCTTCACAGCAATATGAGACTTACGATATCGTCATTACGAATAATATAGCCATTAATAACCGATACAATGGCATCGAATTATGGGGCGTACGGCAGATCGTTGTGGAGTCTAACAGTATTAGTGCACCTGATATGAAACAGTTCAGTTTTGGCGCGATCAACATTTTTGCTTCCAAAGATGTTATTGTGAACGGGAATTCGATTGATACCGTACCTACCTCCGGGATTGCAACCGCCCATGGGTCACAGTATCCTGAACCGAACTGCAGCAATATCATCATAACCAACAATCGGATTCAAACTTGGAACAACCTGGATCTAAGCCCCGTAACGAGTCATGATCAGAACTGTGGTATTAATCTGTTTGACGCAGAGTTCAGTGTGGTACAAGGTAACATCCTGGTGGACACGAAGAAAATGAGAAAAAACACGGTGAAGGCGATCTCCGTTGTCAGTGGCCATAATCTCATCCGCGGCAATGTGAACCCGGGTAATTTGCTCATTGATGATCATACGGAAGCGGATCAGGTATGGGTGGGAGCCCAACTGGCTGAACGCAACCCGTTGCTGCGGATGTCGCTCTTGCCTGGTGATCTGAACAACGGCAATATGGCAGCGATTGATGCCGGCTCCATCTGGTACAACCACGATAAACTGGCTTTATTCTACAAAGGTTATCTTAAGACGATGGTGGCCCCGATCTATATTAATGAGAATGCCACGGCGGGTTATCCCGGCGAGGACTTCACCCCGGGCTATTTCAATTATCAGAGCAGGACGGGCAAATTGTATTACCGCGGCAAACCTGACAATTCGAACGGAAAATATTCAGAGATCGTGATGAGGGATAAATTCATCAATCTTAGAAGAAGCACGGAAGTCACCAAGACGCCTATCGCAGGAGACACTTACTATGACACCAACTTAAAAAAACCGGTGTACTTTGACGGTACGAACTGGCGAGACTATAGCGGAAATATCGTTCGCGTTACGCCATGATGGAAGCACGATAGATGAACGTTCAAGAACGGTTGGATTCGGGTATTGGGCAACAACCCCGAACGAGACGGTTCTTTTTCTTTTTTTGGCAGGTTTACTCAGTAAATAGTATGAATAGCAGGGGGCACGGGGATGGGATCAACGATGTTGGGGCTGGTCAAAGAAAGTCGGGAACCGGGGGCAGTTCTTAAGGAAGTGCCAGTTCCGGAAATTGGCCATGATGAGGTGTTGGTGCGGGTGAAGGTAAGCTCGATTTGCGGGACGGATATGCATATTTACAATTGGGACGCTTGGGCGGAGCAAACCGTGATTACACCAAATGTGTTCGGCCACGAGTTTGCTGGAATTGTGGAAGCGATCGGAAACCATGTCTTTAACGTAGCAGTGGGCGATTATATCTCGGCTGAGGGACATATCGTCTGCGGCTGGTGCAGTGCATGTCGATCGGGCAATGCTCATGTATGCCGAAATACTCGAAGCTTCGGGATTACTGCACCTGGTTGTTTTGCCAGTTATGCCGTCGTTAAAGCCAGCAATGTGATTCATAATGCCGCAAATTTGCCGCTTGAGCTGGCCTGCCTGCAAGATCCGTTAGGCAACGCGGTGCATGCGGTCATGGCCGGTGACATAGTAGGCAAATCCGTCGCAGTAATTGGATCAGGCTTGATTGGGCTGATGTCGATTGCGGTAGCGAAGGCGTGTGGAGCCGGCCAAGTTATCGCAGTGGATATTAATCCGTATCGGCTGGAGATGGCTCGCAAGATGGGGGCAGATGTTATCATCAACAATTCCATCGACCGATTGTCAACAGCATTGCAAGAGTTTACCGAAGGAGAAGGTCCTGAAGTCATACTGGAGATGTCGGGTAATCCGGAGGCATTAAAAGAAGCTATTGTGGGCGCCGCCCAGGCAGCGCGGGTGTCATTAATGGGAATTCCGCCGTCTGAGGTTGCGCTTGATATGAGTCAGATCATATTTAAGGGAATTCGTCTCGAAGGGATTACGGGCAGACGTATGTATAAGACCTGGCAACAGATGAAGGGCTTGCTTCATCATCATTCGCTCGATATTTCGAAGCTGGTAACGCATACCTTTACCTTGGAACGTTATGAAGAGGCGTTTGAATTAATGCAATCCGGATTATGCGGCAAGGTATTATTCCTGCACGAAGCGACTAGTGAATATGAGCTTGGTAACCTCGTAAGAAACGAAGCCTATCAGGAGGTGTAGCTATAACCTCTGATTGACAAAGAGTAGCAAATTATATAAAATTCCTCTTGTAGATACATATTGTATCGTTCCGAGTTATGCGAGATCAGTGGCATACATCCGGAGAGGAGATGACGGAATGAACGAGTCGATTATGTATTGTGTAAGCTGTAGCAAAATGCTGCCCATCTCAGAAGGCTTTAGCTTGTACAAAACCGGTTTCTATAAAGACAAGGTTCCAGCAGGGGTGTGCAAGGAATGTCAAATCGTGATCCTCGAAGGCGGATCGCAACTGGTTAAACACTGAGGAACAGGACGCGCTGCATTTAAGCCTGTACCATCAAGGGCGAACGCGCTGAGATTTCTGTCTTTTGCTCATGTATTGTATAATTATGGTGATTCACAGGATACATGGGCAAAGGAGATTTATTTATATGAAGCAGGAACCCTTGGTACGATTGCTCGGTGTGACAAAGAAAGTATCTGGCAAAGTGCTGGTGGATGACGTGACCTTTGATATTACACCGGGGCAAATATTCGGATTCCTAGGTCCGAACGGTGCAGGTAAGACGACGACCATCCGCATGATGGTCGGGCTGATGTCCATTAGTAATGGGGACATTACGATTGGTGGATACAGCATCAGGACCCATTATGAAGAGGCTGCCGCCCAGATCGGGGCGATCGTGGAGAACCCTGAAATGTATAAGTTTCTCTCCGGTTATCATAATCTGAAGCATTTCGCGCGCATGATGCCCGGTATTTCGGAAGCGCGTATCCAGGAAGTCGTCGAACTGGTCGGGCTAGGCAGTCGGATTAGGGATAAGGTTCATACGTATTCCCTTGGCATGCGTCAGCGGCTCGGCGTAGCCAAGCATTGCTCCATCAACCGAAGCTTCTGATTCTGGACGAGCCCACCAACGGGCTTGATCCCCAGGGAATTCGCGAGCTGCGCGATTATTTGCGCAGATTGACGCAGGAGGAAGGCACGACCGTATTCGTGTCCAGCCATCTGCTCTCGGAGATGGAACTGATGTGTGATACGGTGGCGATCATCCGGCATGGCAAGCTGATTGATATTCGGAAACTTCGTACCGAAGAAGGGGAGCGGATGTTTGAAGAGACGGCGTTCATCGTAAGTGATGTGGGTGTCGCATTACAGTCACTTAACGCTTATGAAGTCAGGGCTCTGGGTGACCGTATCATTGTCAGGGGGAATCCGGACATGATTGCCGATATGAACGCTGAGCTCGTTGGGGCGGGTGTGCGGGTATTTGGCATTCAGCCCGTGACGCAATCGCTGGAGGATCAATTCCTGGAAATGACGGGAGGGGTCATGATGTTGAATAACTTCGCCTCTCTGATTGTGAATGAGAATATGAAGATTTATTATCGGGTGCGTACCTGGGTGATGCTCGGGATTCTTATATTCTTTAATGCTGCGATGCCGGCGATTTTATTCTTCTCGGATGCTTCAATGGATCCTTGGACGGTCTTCACCTGGACAGAAAGCTTCACACTGTATTTAAGCGCCATCTTCACCGTGATGATTGCCTCGGATATAATGGCGGGTGAATTTACAGGGGGCACAATCAAGCTGCTGCTGATCAGACCATGGAGCCGCGGCAAAATCCTAATGTCCAAGCTGATCGCTTTCACGATGTTCGGACTGCTCTGCGCGATTATTACTGCCGCTGTGGGCATCGTCTCCTCGATGCTGTTCTTTGCCGGTTCGCAGGTGCCATCGGAGTTGGCCGGGCAGGCGGCAAGCCATGCGCTGCTGCTGCTGTTGACGGACACGATCCAGGTCCTCGTCATAGCGCTTATCGCCTTCATGCTCTCCACCGTGTTCCGATCAGGCGGACTGTCGATCGGATTGTCGCTGCTGGTGTTGTTCACCAAAGATCTGATCGGCTTCATCTTCAGTCCTGAACGTTATGGATGGGCTAAATATCTGTTGTTCCAACATACCGATCTGAGCGTCTATATTCGTTCTTCTGTCGGTCCGGGCGGAGTTAGTCTCGGCTTCTCAGTAACGATGCTCGCGCTCTACAGTTTGTTGTTTGTCTTGATCTCTTGGTTGGCTTTTGCAAGAGGGATGTTGCAACCTAAGTGAATAGGAGCCCCTTCAGCCATGTTAAAGCCATGGATACGAAAGGGGCTCTTTATCATTGAAGCAGCCACGCAAATCCTCCATGCACCAGACTAGCCTGCTTCCGGGCGTTGGAGCGAGATTGGTGCCTCCGTTACTTCAGCTTGCTTGCCTGTCTGAGCAGTTGGCTGTTCCATATGACTTGAACCGTTCAGTAGTCCCCCCTCCATAATAATGAGGGAAGTGGCATAGACGTCACCGTTCATCTGACCCGTCGGCGTAATCGTCAATCGGGCCTCAGCCGTAATATCTCCATAGACTTGACCTGCCACGATAACCTCACGGCCCATAATGTTGGAACGGGCAACGGCACGTTCACCGATGGTGACACAACCCTGACTTTCAATGGTGCCGCTGAAATGCCCGTCAATTCGAATATTATCCTCGCACTGCAGCACGCCCTCCATTTCACTCCCAGGTCCGATCAACGTATCAATTCGATGTGATGTGCGTTTATTTTTCTTTTTCATGGCCAGATTCCTCCTATTGCAAATATGATATCGGGTCCAGCGTTTGATCATTCTTTACGACTTGAAAATGAAGATGGGGGCCAGTGCTTCTTCCGGATGAGCCCAGCTCGCCGATGGTCTGGCCCTGCTCGACACGTTCTCCCTCCGATACGCTCAGCCTGTTCAGATGCATGTACCATGTCTCCAGGCCGTTTGGATGCTTGATGATAATATAAAGTCCGCGTGCCCCGCTGCGCTGGGCTGTCGTAACGACACCGGCACCGGCTGCATAGATTGGGTCACCGATTTTACCCGCAATATCGATTCCCGCATGATAGGCTGACCGCCCGGTAAAGGGGTCGCTGCGGTAGCCGAAGCTGGAAGTCAGTCGTTTGGATTCCGTTGGCCAGCGTGAGGGCATGCCCTCACGCTGATCCTGTGTCTCTTGCGCCTGTACCAATGTTCTTGGGATATGCTGCTCCATTCTTGAAATGATCTGTTGGATTTCCTCGAAGTCATCTTTGGTTTCTCTGGCAAGGTTCAGCATCTCGTTCTCATGGACCGCAATGAATTCACCCCCGACGTGATGCGCATCATCTTCGGTGCTGTAAGAGGTTTGGCCGGATAATTGGCCATGTTTCTCAATAAATTGCTGTAATTCCACCTCGAGCTGCTGCACACGTTCCATCTGGATTTTCGTCTGCTCGGCCTCGCCAGACAATTGGATAATGGCCCGGTTTAATCGTTCTATCGCTTCATTCTTGTCTGTGACGGTGATCTCCATTTTTAAAGCTTCCAAGCTTTTGAGCGTCAGCTGCTGTTCCAGGCCCGAGATCGTCTGGGCGGATTGAATTTGCAAGGATACGATTAGTCCGGCAATCGACAGCAGAGCAGCCGCAGGCACCGCTATCATCAGTGGTTTGGACAATTGGATCTGTTTGACAGAATGCTGGGCATCCCGGAGCACCAGCAGGGTCAAACGTTGCTTCCGGTGTGCGGTTCTCATGGCATCTCCCTTCCATACATCATATTCGGGACTCGCGTTTAACATCCGATATACTTGGCCATCTCCTTATCTAGTATGTATTCTATGGTTTCGTAGAACATGTCAAAAATAATGCAAAGCGAGAATTTATTCAGCAAGGTGCAGCATTGGGTAATTGAATAAATAATGAAGCAATTGGTCAATGATGTAGGTATCTGCTCATGGCTGATTTTTATTACTATCTTTCATAGTTAGGGGGCTGCCGTATGGTGTGGCTTCTGCTGGCACTTATTTTTTTTATTGTGCAAGTCGCGACGGTATTGCTTCTGGAGTATCGCAGTCCGTCCAAGGCTGTCGCATGGGTATTCATTATGCTGTGCCTTCCGGTGATCGGGTTTGTACTCTATTATTTCGTGGCCCAGGATTATCAGAAGCGCTTAAAGATTCGCAAGCGCGGATCAAGATTGTTCCAAGAGATTCGAAGCCATTTATGGGATCGGGCCGATATCGTTAGGCGCAAAGAAGATATGAACAATCCCGAATTCCATCACAATGCACGTCTGTTTAACTTGCTGAATCACCTGTCTGAAAGCCCCATTACCGGCTGCAACGAAAGTCGGGTATTAACGGACGGGGAGGAGACCTTCGCGGCCATGCTGGAAGCGATGGAACAGGCGAAAGAGCACATTCATGTCGAGTTCTATATTTTTCGCGACGATCAGATTGGGACTCAATTTCAGGATGTGATGATCCGTAAAGCTAGGGAAGGGGTCAAGATACGCCTCATTTGTGACGGGCTTGGCAGTATCAAGCTCAAACAGCCCTTTATCCAGAAGTTTAAGGATGCGGGCGTGGAATTTTATTACTTCCTACCGATATGGGTATCCATGTTTAGTCGTAGAATTAACTACCGGAATCATCGCAAGATCGTGGTGGTTGATGGCACGGTTGGGTTTCTGGGCGGCATCAATGTTGGCGATGACTATCTAGGCAAGGATGTTAAAATGGGCTATTGGCGCGATACGCATCTGGAGCTGAGAGGGGATGCGGTTTATTTCCTTCAGAATGTGTTCCTGCATGACTGGAAGCTGGCTTCGGGGGAACGGATTGCGGATCATGGGCTGTACCCGGAGCATGATTGTACCGGCAATGAACAGGCGCAAGTATTAAGCAGCGGCCCGGATATGAACTGGAATGCCATTCAGGAGATGTGCTTCGGGGCGATTACAGTAGCCAAAGAGCGAATCTGGATAACGACACCGTATTTCATACCGGATCAGGGAGTTTACGAAGCATTGAAGACGGCTGCCGTGAGCGGGGTGGATGTGCGGATTATCATTCCGGACCGGGCCGATTCCCGGCTTGTGAAGCTGGCCAGTCTATCTTACGTTGAGGAATTGTTAGCCGCCGGTGTTATCTTCTATGAATATGAGAAAGGCTTTATCCACGCGAAGGTGCTCATTGTGGATGAGTTGCTCGGCTCCGTCGGAACGGCAAACTTGGATATGCGAAGCTTCTTCTGTAATTTCGAACTGACGGCTGTGCTGTTTGATCAGCAACCGATCGACCGACTCGTTTCGGACTTTGAAGAAGACCTAAGACATAGCAAGCAGATTGATGCGCAAGCCTTTCAGCACCGAGGAAGATGGCAGAAATCCAAGGAAATTTTGTGTCGTATGTTCTCCCCACTACTATAAATCCTTGCGTATATACACATCTGACATGAGATGTTAAGTTGATCTCTCTGACCCAAAATATAAAAGGAAGAACTTTGAAAATCCCTTCGTTTATATGATAGAATATTTATATGGGTTCCGCTTATAAATATATATAAGCTTAGATTCTTAAGCTGAACGGGGGAGATATATGTCAAGTGATGTAAAGATTCTTGCACAAGTCAAAGCGGAGCAGCAGAAGCCGGAGAATCCCAGGGCTGGTTCCGCAGCCTTGAGGATTCTCCGCCGTCTGGTGTTCTTAACTTTGGGTGCGGTATTGATGGCGGTAGGTTTGGAGATTTTTCTAGTGCCAAACCATATCATTGATGGCGGAATAACCGGGATATCCATTATGATCTCCCATATTACGGAATTGCCGCTCGGTATATTCCTCACCTTGTTCAATTTACCGTTCTTGTTCATGGGATACAAACAGATTGGCAAGACGTTCGCTTTATCTACGCTGTTTGCCGTGCTGGTCATGTCGGCCGGCACTTATTTTCTTCACCCCGTCGACCCGCTAACGATCGATCCATTGCTGGCTGCGGTATTCGGCGGCGTGCTGCTCGGTGTAGGGGTCGGGCTTGTTATTCGATCCGGCGGATCGCTTGACGGCACAGAGATTGTAGCAATATTGATCAATAAACGGACGCCGTTCTCCGTCGGCGAGATCGTCATGTTCATCAATGTGTTCATTCTCGGAAGCGCGGGCTTCATCTTTGGCTGGGATCACGCGATGTACTCCTTGATTGCTTACTACCTGGCTTTTAAATTAATCGATATTACGATTGAAGGGATCGATCAGTCCAAATCGGTATGGATCATTAGCGACAAGCATAAGGAAATCGGCGATGCCCTGACCCAGCGATTGGGACGTGGTGTTACCTATCTGGACGGCGAAGGCGCTTATTCAGGAGACAGCAAGAAGGTAATCTTCGTTGTGATTACCCGGCTTGAGGAAGCGAAGCTGAAGACCATAGTCGAGGACTGGGACTCCCAAGCCTTCATTGCCGTGGGGAACATTCATGACGTGAAAGGCGGCAGATTCAAGAAAAAAGCCATTCATTAATCGTTCTAGTTCCACCCGTTTCGCTTACTTGGCGCGGGTGGAACTTTTTTTATAATGACGGATAATTCTAGCCATGCCCTGTACCGCTATCGATTGACCTATGGCCTGATTAACGGTTCCGGTGAAATACAAACCCGTTTCGATGGTGGAAGGCAAATGCGCCGGATTGCCCCCAGTGTCCGATTAGGCCTTGGCGAAGTGCAAATGGAGATATCGGTTGTCTGGAGATCCCTGTGCCGTAATAGAAAGTACCGGGGGACCAGAGGAAATTCCACTTCATCGTTAACTCTTTCAGCTCGGACTTAGGAAACAGGCTGCCATCAAAGAAAGCACGCAGGAAAGTCATATTCTCTTTCGCTGTTGAAACGATGCCGCCTTCGGTTCCAATCGAGGACATGTATATAGGCAATCGCAGCCGCTTTTCCTTGTAATAGAAATCGATCGGGCTGTCGTCCTGTGGATCAAGATAAAAATAAGTATCGTTCAGGTTCAGCGGGTCAAATATACGTTCCTTAAATAAGCTGGCGACGGGTTGCCCTGTAATATTCTCCAGAATACGACCGAGCAATTGATAATTGGTGTCTGAATATTGTGCTTTGCCCTTTTGACCGGGAAAGAACTTCGGCTTTGCTGCTTTGGCTGCGCTCAGAACCCTGGTTAGCCCAAAGGGCTGGTCATGACCAGCTACCAAATCCGCGAATACCTGACCCGAGAAGTAATCGGGAATGCCGGAAGTATTGGACATAAGATGTTTGACGGTGATGAGCCCGGAGTAATCGTGATGATCCAGAATGTGCAGAGCTTGCATAATATCATCAGACAGATGTTGACGGATCGGGTCATCAAGGTCTATTAATCCTTCAGCTCTCAACTGAAGGATGATGGCCGTCACATATAGCTTGGTAACACTCGTAATGAAATATCGGTCATGCGGCTGCATCCCGCCAGCAGAACTGACAAGTGCTAGGTTTCTGTCTTGATCCTCCACGCATAGAACCGTACTGAATATGCGTTTATTCTCACCCATTTTGGACATCCACTGATCAAGCCTTGATTGTTCGAGCCAACTCCCCATATGCCATTCCCCCTCCATAAATTTGGATACCCTCATTAGCGAGTTTCATGCTGCCGTTTGCGTGCGGCGCGGACAAAGTCCTCTGCAGCTTCATCCATCATTCGAAGCATCTGTTCATCGTCAGGAATCTCGGTGAACAGATGGTTTGCCACCATGACGCACAGGCCTGTCTGGAATACCTGCATTTTAATCAATATCGCTTCCAACTCTTGGTCTGAGAAGCCGGACAGATCCGGGTCCTGCTGCATGAGTTCTACTACGTATTGAATTTGCTCAGGCGTATGTTTCATGTGTTGACTGTTCTTCATGATCAGGTCCCGGTACAGCACCGGATACTCTTTAGCAAACCGAAGGCTGGCCATGCCGATGTCACGGAACGGCTGTCCCGATGATTGATCCGTGATCAACTGCTTAGCGGTATGAAGAGCGTGGTTTACCACGTGCTGAACGAGTTCCTCCACATCGTTGAAATTAACGTATATCGGGGCAATCGAGCTCCCTAGCTGCTCAGCTACTTTGCGAATCGTGATGGAGTCAAGACCATCCTTGCGGGCAATCTGAAACGCGGCCAGCACAATGTCCTGTTTGGTGAATTTAGATTTTGGTGGCATGATAAGCTCCTTGCTCTATTATTATGAATATCAAACGATATATATCACTTGATATTTAATCATTATACAGACTGGTTTGTAAACAAAGCAAGTTTTGATTATAATAGGAACATACGTTTGTTTAATGGTTGGGATATGGATGGATTTGTAGATTAATTTTGGATAATTAAGAGGCATGGAGGGGGCAAAGACATGGGACAGACTCGTTATGAGCACGTAACCACCAAGCAGACGTTAAACAGGGTGAAAGCGGAGAGGATGCCCTTCGATTGGTCGATCAATCCGTACCGTGGGTGTGGACACGGCTGCAGCTTCTGTTATGCCCGTGGCTTCCAATCCTTTATCGGAATGGGGTATGAGGATGAGTTCCAGCATCATATCTTTATGAAGATGAATGCGGCGGAAGCGCTGCAGCAGCAGCTAACCATCGCTGCCAAGAAACATGAGTACGACCTTGAAGCGATGCGGCGGTCCATCGGTGAAGTGACGATAGGAACGGCTACGGATCCGTATCAGCCGATTGAGGGGAAAGCGAGATTACGCGGGAGTGCCTGAAGCTGCTTGCGAAATATCGGATATCCACCAATATCACTACTCGTTCCCCGCTAGTCATGCGTGACCTGGACATTTTGACGCGAATGGAGGACGTCTCCGTCAATATCAGTCTGAACACCATGGATGCGGCAGTGATCCGCATGTTGGAGCCGGCATCACCGTTACCGGCGGCCCGATTGGAGACGATTCATCGTTTGTCTGATGCGGGTGTGGATACCAGCCTTTTCGTAGCACCTGTACTGCCATTAATTACGGATGCGGAGGATGGGATAAGGGGGCTCTTAACTAGTGCGCGCGAGCGTGGGGCGGTTTATGCGATGATATCTTTGCTGCGGTTGTCACGCGATGTGAAGAAATGGTATCTGGCAACGCTGAAACTTCACTTTCCGCAGCTTGTGCAGTCCTATCGGGAGCTCTATAGTCAAGGGGCATATGCCGAGGGCGACTATATTCGCTCCTTCAAAGCCATGGCAGCATTGCTGCTCGCAGAATTTAAGCTGGACAAGCGAACGGCAGAGATGGCTGAAACAATTCCTTCCCTGCCAAGGAGGATGCCAGAGCCTTCCAAACCGGTGACAGGCAAAGAGCTAATGCCGGAGGTCGAGCAGTTATCCTTTCCGTTTTGACGGACGCTTGGTTTGCGATTTGAGCTGATGGATCACGTTCTCGATCGGTTGAGGAGCCAGTGCTTGCAGCAGATCTCCTTTATCCTTGAGCCTGTCTACAATGTTCAGCAGATGAAACTCCTTCGGCGATACGTCCTGCTGTACTTCATCCCAAGTGAGCGGAGTGGAGACCGTGGCAAGCGTCCGGGCACGAGGGGTATACGGTGCCGCTAACGTCCTTCCGCTATAGTGCTGCAAGTAATCGAAATAGATCTTATTGCCACGGTTTTTCTTCAGCCGCTCGAGGGTGAACAGTTCGGGATGCTTCTCCGTTACATATTGCCCTACGAATTGTCCGACGGAACGCAGGTCATCGAAGGTAATTCCATCAGAAATGGGTACGATAACCTGCACACCGGTTGCACCGGAGGTCTTCGGGACCGACGAGAGACCGAGGGATTGCAATACACTTCCTACAATGGCGGTCGCTCCATGATCCGCGGCTCTTCTTGCTGCGACGGATCGAGGTCAATCATCCATTCACAAGGCTGCTCGCTGCCGGCCAAGTGCAGGGAAGGGTGGAATTCAAGCGCGGCGAGATTCCCGAGCCATAACAGTTCCGGCAGTCCGTTAAGCAGCACATAGTTAATGTTCTCATGGATGTAGGTGGTAACGAATGGCGGGAGAGGCTCAGGTGCATTCTTCTGATAGAAGGATTCACCTTCCACGCCGTGCGGATATCTGATCGTCGTTAGCAGCCTTCCCCGGCAATAACGAAGCAGATACGGGGAAATTGCTGCAAGTTTTTGCAGGTAGATGGCTTTCGTAATGCCAACCTCCGGCCACAGTGGTTTATCGGGGTTGGTGATTTGAATTTCTTGTCCCTCGATTTGAAGGGTCCCTTTAATCGTGCGGTGACGTGCTATGATCTTTACACCCCCTCAATCGATACGAGTTTCGGATGACGCATCATACCGTCCTGACTCCATTCCAGAAAGGTCACTTGCACCTTGAGCGGCTCGCTTAGCCAGGCAAGCCGCTCTTTTCTCAGATCGGAATGAAGGGGATGCCAGACTGCGTTATCGGTATGATGATCCCCGGCATATTGGAGCAGGAGTCGCTTGTTCCGTTCGTTTAAACCGAGGGAGGCTCTGCCGATATAGTTGCGCTCCTCATCAGACAGCACCAGGCTGGCGACCCGTCCCTCACGAATGATGAATGCAACGGCGGTTGCCTCCATCTGGATGGCAATCTTCTTCTTATACCAATCGCGATGCTTCTTGCCCTCACGGTAGGGAGAAGCAAGGCGCTTCATGACAATGCCTTCCCAGCCGCGCTCCTCTGCCCAATCCCATAAAGCTTCTCCATCAAGGAATAAGTCTGCGATTAAGAGCCCTGGCACGTTCGCTGCAACTTCCTTAAGACGGTGATGGCGTTCGATATAAGGCAGCTTACGCATATCCCGGTCTCCATCCACCAAAATGTCGAATACAACGTAGGTGAGACGGGGGGCGTTGGCGCTCACGGATCGGGAACGCTCTCTTTGCAGCACTTTCTGGAAGACGGGGCGTCCTAGCTCGGGATGGAAATACACAACTTCACCATCCAGCAAGAGCTGCTGCTTAAGTCCGGATAAGGAAGCCACAATCTCAGGATAGAGCGCGGTTTTGTCCAGCAGCTTGCGGGAATAGAGTGAGACGCCGCTTTGGTCCAGACTTGCCAGAATTCGTACGCCATCCCATTTCAGCTGATAACCCCACTCTTTTCCGGTAAGGATTCGTTCGGCTGTAATGGGAGCCATTGGAGCTTGTGGCAGCAGATGCTTCATCTGTCCCATCACGATTAGGAATTCGAATCGGACTTCTTAGACTTCGTTGCCCGGCGCTTCGGTTTCGGCGTCGTTTCATCGGCTTCGCCGCCGCTAACTTTGGCTGCGGCTTCCTTGGTTGCGCTCTTGCGCGGAGATTTACGCGGCTTCGCTTGGTGCCTGGATCCGTGCCAATCGGTTTGACCGCCTCGATACTGGCCTGCAAAGCAGCCATTAGATCCACTACATTCGTCTCCTGCTTGGCCGGAGCAATTTTGATTTCTTCGCCGGATACTTTACTGTTGATCAGCTCAAGCAGACGTTCACGGTAATCGTCCGTATATTTCTCAGGATCGAACGGCGTGGAGAGCTGTTCGATCAACAGCTTAGCCATGTCCAGCTCTTTATCATTCACGGCCGTTGTCTCAGGCAAGTTCGGAACTTGGGAGATTGGACGTATCTCATCCGGGTAGAAGATCGTCTCAATCGAGAGGCACTCATCCAGCACGCGAATGGCGGCAAGGCTGCTCTTGGATCGGATGGCAATCTTAGCGATCCCGATCTTGCCCGATTGCTTCATCGCCTCCATCAGCAGACGATATGCGTTGGCGCCTGCTTGGTCGGGGGAGAGGTAGTAGGTCTTTTGGAAGTAGATCGGGTCGATCTCCGTTAGATCCACAAAGTCCAATATTGTAATGTTCTTGTTGTTCTGCTCGGCGAGTTGGTCAAGTTCTTCCTTCTCGAACAACACAAACTTGCCTTTCTCGTACTCATACCCCTTCGTAATTTCTTCCCAAGCGACTTCCTCTTCACAGACCGGACATTTCCGAATGTACGACAGCGGACTCCCGCATTCTTTGTGAATGTATCGCATGGAAATATCCTTATCTTCCGTGGCCGAGAACATTTTGACCGGTACATGGACCAAGCCAAAGCTGATCGCACCTTTCCAAACTGTATGCATATCTATGAAACCTCCTATCAAATTTTAGTATGTTTCCATAGTGTGCCCAAAAAAAGACTCTAGTATGAGTTATAGCGACTTGCTGAATAATTAGAACCGGTTTGAGGCATATTGACGAGGAACTTTGCCTTTGAAGGAGGTTGATTTCATCATGACGGAGCCTAGAGAAACCGAAATCTCGGAGGAAATTCAGAAGGACCGGGCATCAGACCATTCGGCGGCCGAGCGATAAACGGCGAGATGTTGAATTGGGAAGGCATTACCAGCGAGGAGAGCGAAATTTCCCGGGAATCTACAATGTTCGATATTGACCGGATGATTAATGAAGGTCTTGGTGGTGGAAACGTTACGATGGATAACGGGTTGATCGGTGCTTCCACGACCGATACGATGGATATCGTTGACGAATCGCCAAGAGAGACGGGAAAGGGGGAGTAGCGAATGGAACTGCAGCGTGCTGTCGATATTTTCAACTCCAAGGACACCCATAAAGTGAATCTGGAAGGGGAGTCTGTCTGGATCGAGCATGTCGATCAACAGAATGGAATGGCTACCGTCCAGGTTGGCTCCCGGCCGACGAATACGATGACTGTTAAGGTGGATCGTCTCAAAGAGGAGAGTAACCGATTTTCACGAAGAAGTAGTTGTACATCAAAACACTTTACTCGGACAATCGTCGCATGGACGATACACCGATAAGGTGTTTTTTTGTTCGTTGCAGATTTCTTGCAGCGAATTGGGAGGACCGATATAATGAAGATCAAGTATTTTTAAGTTAGTGTTAATATCGTTATAAGGGTGGTGCCAGGTGAACAACTTCCATGCGAATGCCAATTTCAGATGATTTCAAGCAGTTTGGAGCAAACGGAGGCGCTTGCCGCCTGGTTGGCGAACAAGGTTCAGCCAGGTACGGTGATCGGGCTCGACGGCGATCTTGGGGCCGGGAAGACGGCATTCTCGCAAAAATTTGCCAAACACCTGGGTGTGAGCGGCGTCGTGAACAGCCCGACGTTCACCATTATCAAAGAATACGAGGGGCGGTTGCCGCTCTATCATATGGATGTGTACCGTTTGTCGCTGGATGAAGCGGATGAGCTCGGCTTGGACGAATACTTTTTCGGTGAAGGGGTATGTCTGGTGGAATGGAGCCGCTTGATCACGGAGCTGCTGCCTGCTGCATATCTGCACATCCTCATCGAGACGATGGACGAATCGCAGCGAACGATCACGATAACGGGCCATGGTGAGTTATACGACAAATGGTGCCGGGAATTGAAGGAAAAATGGGGTTAAGCAGATCATGAACAACGATAACGTAAGGCCGCGGCAGCGGTTTTTGGCGCTGGATACATCAACGCCCACCCTCGCCGTATCCATTCTGGATCAGGACCGGCTTCTGTCCGAAGTGAACACAAACGCCGATCGGAATCATTCCGTTCATATCCATCCAGCTATTGCACAAGCACTGGAGAAGGCAGACATGACAGTCGGGGATGTCGGCGGTATCGCTGTTGGCGTCGGGCCAGGCTCCTATACAGGCATACGGATTGCCGTTACGACGGCGAAGACGCTGGCCTGGGCACAGAACATTCCGGTGCTCGGCGTATCGAGTCTTCATGCACTGGCATGGGGAGGTCTTCAGTCGGGCTGGGGCGATGCTTCGCCAAAGCAAGGAATACACTGGGTCATCCCGTTGCTCGATGCGAGGCGGGGTCAAGTGTATACAGCTCTATTCGCAGCGGATGCATCAGACGAGCAACGAGAACCGCAGCGACTGGAGCCGGATGCGATCCGCTTGATGCAGAACTGGACGGAGTCGCTCATCGAACGGATTAGTGAACTTCCGGGAGAACAGCGTCCTACTGCTATTTGGTTTGTCGGTGAGACAGAGATCCATGCGGAAACGGCACGCAGGCTTGAGCACTTGTGCCCCAATATGCTTCACGTTCATCCGTATTCGCTGGAAGGACGATGGATGGGTTACCTTGGGGCCAAGCGATTGTTAGCTGGTGAAGCGGATGACACGCACACGCTGGTGCCCAATTATACACAGCTTTCCGAAGCGGAAGCGAACCTGCTGCGCAAGCGGTGAAGGGAGCGAGAGGGATCGTCATGGAGCAGGAACGGAATTGGATAGAGATCGATGAAGAAGCAGGACTGGTCTTTCGATTGATGACACGCGAGGATATTCCGAAGGTGATGGTCGTGGAGCGAGAATCGTTCACGGTTCCATGGACTGAGGAAGCGTTTCATAACGAGCTTACGCTGAACCATTTTGCCAAGTATATGGTAATGGAGCATGAAGGCGAGATCGTCGGATACGCAGGAATGTGGACGATCGTGGATGAAGCACATGTTACCAACATCGCCGTACTTGAAGAATACCGGGGGCGTAGATGGGGAGACCGTTTGCTCTCGGAATTGATGAAAACAGCGGCATACATTGGCATGGAGAAAATGACGCTGGAAGTCCGTGTCTCGAATCATATAGCCCAGCGCCTATATGCCAAAAAAGGATTTAAACCCGCCGGTCTTCGCAAAGGCTATTACTCTGATAACCAGGAAGATGCGCTTATTATGTGGGCTGACCTTCCTCCTTATCGGGAGGATCCAGGCAAGGAAGGAAGTTAAAGAACCGTTATGACAAAAGAACATATAGATCGGGAGCACAGTTTGATATTGGCGATAGAGACGAGCTGTGACGAAACCTCCGTTGCGGTCGTTAAGGATGGCAACGAAGTATTGTCCAGTGTCATCGCCAGTCAAATCGAGACCCATAAAGCGTTTGGCGGTGTCGTGCCCGAAGTCGCCTCGCGCAAACATGTGGAGAACATTTCGCTCATCATGGAGCAGGCCATCGCCGAAGCCGGAATCGAGAAGAAGGATCTGTCGGCGATCGCGGTGACGCAAGGACCAGGGCTCGTGGGTGCTTTGTTGGTGGGCGTTATGGCTGCTAAGAGTCTGGCACTCTCGCTGGATAAGCCGTTGATCGGAACGCATCATATCGCAGGTCATATCTATGCTAACCGATTCGTTGGTGAGCTGAACTATCCGTGCATGGCGCTGGTTGTTTCCGGCGGCCATACCGAGCTCGTATACATGAAGGACGAAGGTTCCTTCGAGTTAATCGGTCGAACGCGTGATGACGCTGTGGGCGAGGCATATGATAAGGTTGCACGTGCACTCGGATTCCCGTATCCGGGTGGACCTCATGTCGACAAGATGGCCTTGGAGGCTGAAGAGGCGGTACCGCTGCCACGGGTGTGGCTGGAGCCGGAATCCTATGATTTCAGCTTCAGCGGTTTGAAATCGGCGGTGTTGAACGTGGTGAATCAGAGTAAGATGCGCGGCGAAACGGTGCGTACGGATGCGATTGCCCGCGGGTTCCAAGAATCCGTGGTCGAGGTGCTGGTCGAAAAAGCGGTACGCGCCATGAAACAGTATGACGCACGTCAGTTGCTGTTGTGCGGAGGCGTTGCTGCGAACCGCGGGCTTCGCCAGGCGCTTACCGAGCGATGTGAGCGAGAGCGGATCACCTTATCGATTCCGCCCTTTCAATATTGTACCGACAATGGGGCGATGATCGCAGCCGCCGCCCATCTGAAGTGGAAGCAGCAAAGCTTCACGCCGCTTGATATGAAGGCTGATCCGCAGTTTCCGCTGAAGGAATGGGCGGAGGGCTAAAGGTAAAATGTCTGCTTGACACCTTTTAATAAACAACGTATAATCATGTCAAATTCCAGATTGTTGAAACGCGAAGAACAGGATTAGTAAGGTAGACCTTGGTTAAGAGAGCTGCGGGATGGTGCGACGCAGTCGATGGGAACCTGAACTCACTTGGGAGCGGAACGTGGGAACCTTACGCACATAGAGCTGCGGAGTTTGACCTCGTTACGGAATGGCCTACGTCATCAGGCTGCGCACAAATCATTCATGATTTGGCGATTAAGGGGGCTTTGAAGAATCCATGCATGCAGCACCATGCACGGGGGAACGGAGTCAACAAGAGTGGTACCGCGATAGGATAGCCTGTCGTCTCTTGATTTCAAGAGATGACAGGCTTTTTTGATGTTAAATATACAACCTCATATCAATCTCAAACGCAATGAACGGGAGTAGTACAGGGACGTTGGTCTACAGAGAGCTGTGAATCGGTGTGACACAGTGGCAGCAACCCTCGAATCTCACCCGGGAGCGGAAGCGGGGAACAGGTGATAACCTGAAGTACTCACTTACGGGGAATCCTACGTTATAGGGAAGTTCTCGTCTTGTCATAACCGGCCGGTATGAATCAGACGAAGGATGCTAAGCGGATGCTCATGTCGTTTATTCATTGCGGCGTGAGTGTCAAGTAGAGTGGTACCACGGAGGGTATAATCCCGTCGTCTCTTCAATTCGAAGAGATGGCGGGATTTTTTTGTATGCTGCCGGCAGCAGTTTGGGGTGGGAGACGTTCGTAAGTCGACGTGCGGACGTAAAGCGAACATAACATACACAAGCATGATAGGGAGGATAATGTGAGATGAATGAATCCATAAGAAACATTTCGATTTTTGATACGACACTGCGGGACGGTGAGCAAGCCCCTGGAGCAAGTCTTCAGCCGGAACAGAAGATCGCCTTGGCCAGAAAGCTGGCCGACCTTGGTGTGGATGTGATGGAACCGGGATTTCCTGTATCAAGTCCGGGAGAATTCGCTGCCGTGCAGGCGATATCGCGGGAGCTGCAAGGGGTGGAGATTTGCGGATTTGCCAGAGCGGTGAAAGGCGACATTGATGCAGCTGTGAAAGCGACGCAAGATGCGGCCAGACGGCGGATCCACCTGTTTATCTCGTCTTCGGATATTCATCTGCGCCATCAATTGCGAATGAGCCGGCCCGAGGTGGTCGCGCGCGCTCGCGAAATGACCGCATACGCGAAGCAGTTCAGCGATATCGTGGAATTCACTGCCATGGACGCGTCACGTACAGGCATCGATGATCTGATCGAAATGGTGGAAGCAGCGATTGAGGAGGGAGCAACCATCATCAATCTGCCGGATACGGTCGGTTATGCGCTGCCGGATGAGTATGGCGAGATGTTCCGCCGAGTCCGGGAAGGAGCGCGCGGCGGCAAGTCGGTATCCTATAGCGCACATTGTCACAACGATCTGGGGCTCGCTGTAGCGAACAGTCTGGCGGCGATTCAGAACGGTGCCAGCCAGATTGAGGTTACCGTGAACGGCATCGGGGAACGTACAGGCAACTGTGCACTCGAAGAGCTGGTTATGGCGCTTTCGACCCGCGGCGATATCCTGCGTGCACAGACTGGAATCACGGCGGAGAAGCTGTATGAGGTATCCAGGCTGGTGAGCGGCGCCATGCATTTTCCCATTGCCTTCAACAAGCCGGTTGTGGGTCGCAACGCATTTCAGCATGAGTCTGGTATTCATCAGGATGGTCTGCTGAAGGATCGCAGTACCTACGAGATTATGGACCCCGAGAAGCTCGGCATACCACGCAGCATGATTGTACTGGGTAAGCACTCCGGCCGTCATGCGCTTAAAGATCGCCTGGCCCGCTATGGGGTGCAGCTTGAGGCGGCGAGATGGAAACACTTTATGATACGTTTAAGGAGACGGCTGACAAACAGAAAGTTATTAGCGACGATCAATTGCTGCAGATGGTTAGCAGTACGCTGGGCAAGCCAGCACAGGTATATGAGCTGACAGAGGTTCAGGTGATTTCCGGGTCAGGGGCAAGCCGTGTCGCAGCGATTACCCTTCGCCATTTGAACAAAGGAACCGAAGATACTTATTCGAGTGTGGCAGAGGGGCCAGTTCAAGCGGTCATATCGGCGATCAGTCAAGGGATAAGCGGGGACATTACGTTCGGTGACTTGGAGCTCCATTCGTTAAGCAGCGGGGAAGATGCCCATGCGGAAGCTGCGGTGACGGTAGAGAAGGATGGCAAGGTATTCCGAGGCACGGCGGTGCATCAGGATATCGTCATGGCAGCGGGCATGGCATATGTCGCAGCCTGCAATTCTGCCGTAATGTCCGTCTAGCTCGTCAAGCAGCACTGGACGGTACGGACATCCAAGATTCATGCGGTCAACTCACTTTATAGCGAGCTGGCCGCTTTTTTCAATCTGTCAAGTTGTGAACAAAGTTATCCACATATCCGGTGCGAGTTGTGAATAACCTCGAAAAATGTCGATAAATCAACCTATGATGAACTCTTGAAAAAAGGGGACAGTATTTTCATTTTTATTAGATGAAACTGTGGATAATGTGAGTAAGTTGGTGGATAAAGTTGGATGAAACCAGCGGATTACGCGTATAACAACAAAAAAATGGCCATTTCGGCCATTTTCCAGTCAGACTTATGCACTTTATCTGGGGATAGAATTGTGTATAAGTGTATTTATGAATTTGAAACACTTTTGTGAACTTTTTTTAGGACTCCAATAAGGACTCCCATTCGCCAAAGATTTGCTCTAATTGCTTCCGCTTCTGATCCAGCGATTGCTGTCGTTCCTGAAGGGCCATATAATCCTGAAAAATTTCGGGCAGCGTCATTTCATTCTCGATCTCGGAAATGTGCAGCTCCAGTGTCTGGATTTGCTCTTCGAGCGTTTCGAGTTTGCGTTGACGACTGCGCTCCTCACGCTTGGCTTGCTTCTCCGCCTCAAAGGAAACAGCGCCCAGCTTCTCGGCTTGAACCTCGGCTTTGCTTCTGGCTTCACCTGATGGCGCGAAAACGGTTCTGAGGGTTCGTCCTTCATGTCCAGTAGCTCCTGCTTTTTCTCTGTATAATCGTCATAATTACCCAGGAAATGTTGAATGCCGTCTGGATGTAGTTCGATAATTCGTTCGGCCATTTTATTCAGGAAGTATCTGTCGTGCGAGATGAACAACAGCGTGCCTTCATAATCGATGAGAGCGGATTCGAGCACTTCCTTACTGAATAAATCGAGATGGTTCGTCGGTTCGTCCAATATCAGCATATTGGCTTCCAGCAGCATAAGCTTGGCGAGCGATACGCGGGCTTTCTCGCCACCGCTTAAGGAGCTGACCTTCTTCAGCACGTCTTCTCCGCTGAAGAGGAAGTTGCCCAAGACCGTCCGGATGCGCGCTTCTTCCATATGGGGATACGTTCCCCATAGCTCCTCAAGAACGGTATTCCGCGGATTCAGTTCAGACTGTTCTTGATCATAATACCCGATTTTCACTTTCGTGCCCCAACGGATGCTTCCCGCGGTGGGTACTATCGTCTCAATCAGGCATTTGAGCAATGTCGATTTGCCGACACCGTTCGGACCGATTAGAGCGACCGTCTCGCCCCGACTGAGATCGAAGGATGCTTGGCTGAACAGTGGAGGACTGGAATCGAACGCGACGGATAAATCTCGTACGTGGAGCACGTCTTTGCCGGACATATACTCTGGTTCGAAGGAGAAGTGGGCTTTCTTCAAGTCTCCCATCGGCTTGTCCAATCGATCCATTTTATCAAGTGCTTTGCGCCGGCTCTGGGCACGCTTAGTTGTAGATGCACGAACCAGGTTACGCTGGATGAACGTCTCCATCTTAGCGATCTCGTCTTGCTGCTTCTCGTATTGCTTAAGCTGAGATTCGTATTCGGCAGCCTTGAGGTCGATAAAGCGGCTGTAGTTGCCGGTATATTTCCTGGAATGGCGTCGTTCGATCTCAACGATCGTCGTGACCAGACGGTCCAAGAAATAACGGTCATGGGATACGACAAGCAGGGATCCCGCGTATCCGCGCAGATAATCCTCAAGCCAAGTCAGGGTCGCGATGTCCAGGTGGTTCGTTGGTTCATCAAGCATGAGCAAGTCAGGTGCTTGCAGCAGGATTTTGGCTAGTGCCAGCCTTGTTTTCTGGCCACCGCTTAACGTGGAGATGGAGGTGTCAGCTGGGAAATCTCCAAAACCCATTCCGTGCAGCACGCTTCGTATTCGGGTTTCAATCTCGTATCCGCCTTGATCTTTGAATTGGTCAGAGCGGATCGCATAGCGGTTCAACAGTTCCTCATATCGTTTGGAGTCTTCGGAAGATGCAGGGTCTGCGATTTGAACCTCCATCTGGCGCAGCTCTTGCTCCATCTCCAGCAGCGGTGCGAAGACGGCCAGCATCTCATTCCAGATGGTTTCATCGGATGATAGTCCACTGTTCTGGGCAAGGTAACCAACCGTTGTTTCCTTAGCCTTAAAGATTTGTCCTCCATCATAGGACATTTCTCCGGCCAAAATCTTGAGCAATGTGGATTTACCGGCACCGTTAACGCCGACGAGTCCGATTCGTTCACGCTCCAGCACTTGCAGGTTAATACCTTCAAGCACAGGGGTAACGCCATATAATTTCGTAATGCCATTGGCTTGCAGCAGCATGTTATGTGAAACCTCCATCATTCTATGTTTCTATGAATTATTCGCACCGATCATGCTTGGGGCTATACATGTAAGTTTACATGAAATCACCGTAACAATCGACCTTCAATGAAGACTTCCCGCATTCTTGGCTAATGGGTGGAACAATGGTAAACTAAATATAATTGTAGATATGATTCGTCAAATAGATGGATAGAAGAACATACGGTTTGCGCGAGAGGACGATCACGTTGTCGAACTTCGAGGAAATGAGCGAGCGGGCAGCCGCAAAACAAGCGCTGCGTCATCGCATGGCTGAGCAAAGAAATCGGCTGTCTTTAGAGGAGCGGGCGGAGAAGTCAAGGTTGGCTTGCGAATATGCCTGCGAATTGATGAAGGCGGATCAGGTCAAAAGCTTCATGATCTACCTATCGTTCCGATCAGAGCTTGATACCCGATCCATTATAGAATGGGCGTGGCAGAGCGGGATACGGGTGATCGTCCCCCGCAGTGTGCCTGAGGATCGTACGATGGAGCTGTATGAGATGATGGACTGGTCTGAGTTGGTTCCCGGCGCGTACGGTATTATGGAGCCCGATCCATCACGCTCATCTCGGGTGCGGGATATCGTACCCGAGATCATATGGGTGCCGGGATTGGCTTTCGACCGAAATGGCGGGCGTCTCGGATATGGCGGAGGCTATTACGATCGGCTGTCCGTAATGCCCGTGGAGGCAACGAACCCGAATAGCGCTATGCTTGGAGACGCTCAATGGATTGGATTAGGTTACGCGAGTCAGGTGCTGGACCATGTCCCGACGGAAGTGCATGACAGAATATTGGACGGGCTGGTTACGGAGCAGGGCTATTATCGCATGAATCAGTCCTTTGCAGGAGGATAAGTAATGGAACTAAGTCATTTTAATGATCAGGGACGGGCGCGTATGGTGGATGTCAGCGATAAAGAGGTGACATCGCGAATCGCCGTAGCCAAGACCACCGTCTCGATGCATGAGGATACGTTGGCCCGGATTCAGGCAGGAAAGATCGGCAAGGGGGATGTGCTGGCGGTCGCCCAGGTAGCAGCGATTATGGCGGCGAAGAATACGTCCAGTTGGATTCCTATGTGTCATCCTCTTCCATTAACCGGCGTAAACGTGGCATTTAGCGACAACGGAAGAGATGAGTTATACATAGAAACCACGGTCAAGACGACCGGGAAAACCGGGGTAGAGATGGAGGCGCTCACCGCAGCCTCGGCTGCTGCACTGACCGTGTATGATATGTGCAAAGCGCTTCAGAAGGATATGATCATTGGACCGACTATGCTTGTAAGCAAGAGCGGCGGTAAGAATGGGGACTACATAAGAGAATCAACTTGAGTTGACATACAGCCATTTTCGGACGAGT
This sequence comes from Paenibacillus sp. JCM 10914, assembly GCF_001315105.1. GTDB lineage: Bacteria > Bacillota > Bacilli > Paenibacillales > Paenibacillaceae > Paenibacillus_AQ. The sequence goes on from NZ_BAZR01000012.1 coordinate 103,304, forward strand.
GGGAAGGAGAGAGAGCAGATGATGTGGAAAACGGCGATCCTGACGGCGAGCGACAAAGGTTCGCGGGGGGAACGTGAGGATACAAGCGCTCAAGTGATCCGTGAATTGGTAGAGGAAGAGCTTGGCGGAGAAATCATTGAATACCGGATCGTTCCGGATGAGCAGGATGAGATCATTGCGGCACTCATCGAATTAACCGACTATTATCAGGTTGATCTCGTATTAACGACCGGCGGAACCGAGCTCGCGGTTCGAGATGTGACGCCGGAGGCGACCAAGCGCGTCATTGAGCGGGAGGTCCCTGGAATCGCGGAAGCGATGCGTGCAACCGTTATGCAAAAGAATCGCAGTGCGATGTTGTTCCGCGGCATCTGCGGCGTTCGCGGCCGGACCTTGGTTGTTAATCTACCTGGCTCGCCAAAAGGCGTTCACGAGAATCTGGCCGCGGTCATGGATCAATTGCCGGAAGCGCTACTCATGGTAACGGGACAGTATCGGGAACAGCTCTAAGGGGAATAATATGTAAATAATCTGTCACGATTGCAGACTGTATATACAAATTGCAGTATGGTATGATGGCGATGTATGAAATTGTTCCAACTGTTCATAGTCGGTGTAACAACATCATCTGAGTTATAACCTGCGACATGCAAGGTATGACGGATCATAAGACATCTGGTAGACCTTGATCGAGGCATCAAGCAGGACGAGGAGGAGAATAGATATGGGTTCAACTATTGGAGTGCCGGGTATTATATTGCTCGTCATTTTGGCGTTGCTCTTGTTCGGACCGAACAAGCTTCCTGAATTGGGACGTGCGGTCGGACGTACATTCCGCGAATTCAAGAACGGTACGCGCGAGATTATGGCGGAAGATGAAGCACCTGCGAAGAAGAAAGAGGAAGCCCCAGAGCCAACGGCTGCGCCAAGCAAGCTGGAGGACAAGCGTCTTCCTGAATAAATATTATGGCATGTAAGGTGTGAAATCCCTTCCTTCGGGAGGGATTTTGTTTTGTCACGGTCACATATAGGGTGGTGTCGAATTTGTCTGAACAACAACTGAAAGATATGGCGCTCGTGGAGCATTTGGGCGAGCTTCGCAAACGGATTATCGTTGTGCTCGTCGTATTTGTCGTCGGGCTCATCGGGGGTATTTTTGTAGCTGAGCCCATCTATCAATTCTTGACGGCAGCCGAGGAAGCGAAGAACTTTACGCTGCATGCCTTCTCCTTCTGGGATGGTATCGGTATTTATATGAAGATCGCTGCGATCTTCTCGCTGGTGATCTCGATACCGTTAATCTTTTATCAACTGTGGGCTTTCGTAAAGCCAGGACTTCGTAAAGAGGAGCAGAAGGCAACCGTTCGTTACATTCCTTACGCGTTCTTGCTGTTTCTCCTCGGTATTTTATTCGGGTATTTCATTGTGTTTCCGATGACGTTATCCTTTACGACAACGATTACGCAAAGCATGGGGCTTGAAGAAACCTATGGCATTACGAACTACCTGAACTTCATGTTCAATTTGGTGTTACCGCTTGCCCTGTTGTTTGAACTTCCGCTTGTGGTCATGTTCCTCACCCGACTGCGGATTCTCAACCCGCTGCGTTTGCGCAAAATGCGGAAAATTTCGTATTTTGCACTCGTGTTTGCGGCAGTTCTAATCACACCGCCGGATTTCATCTCGGATTTCCTGGTGGCGATTCCGCTTCTGCTCTTGTATGAATTTAGCGTGTTTCTCTCCTCGGTTATTTACCGGAAGCAGCTTGAAGCAGATCTGGAGCGGGACGGCCATTATGTTGAGGCTGAAGAGGAAAAGGATTAAAGCGTGCATGTGGCGGTAGGTAGCAAGTCCCCGAGAGGGACTTGTACCGCAGGAATTGGCGCAAAAGAGCATAGCAAGTCCCCGAGGGGGACTTGTAGCGCAGGAATTGGCGCAAAAGAGCATAGCAAGTCCTCGAGAGGGACTTGTAACGCGGGAATGGGCGCGAAAGAGCATAGCAAGTCCCTGAGAGGGACTTGCAGCGCAAGAACGGTAGCGTCGTGCTACCACCGCCCATACTGTACACAGAGTGTCTTCCATCATAATAAGGAAGACACTCTTTTTCATATATCTCAGCTGCTGAACTTCCGGTAATCCCAGGCATATTTTGCCTGGCCATGGATACAATGGAGAAGTGGCTCAGCGGACAGCCTTTTTCCACTCCCGGCAGGACAAAAAAATGAGTAGAAAATCATGTAAAGGACTTGAAATTTGGAGACAACTTGAGTATCATAAAAATGGTTGTTAGCACTGAGACTAGTCGAGTGCTAATACATATGGCTTTGAGAAAAGCATGACAACATATTTAAAGGAGGCTATTTTTTCATGATCAGACCTTTAGGTGAACGCGTACTGGTAGAACCAATTGAACAAGAAGAAGCTACGGCATTCGGGATTGTACTTCCTGACTCCGCTAAGGAGAAGCCGCAAGAAGGCAAAGTTATCGCTGTAGGCAGCGGCTCTGTGAAAGACGGTGCACGCGTACCTTTGGAAGTCAAAGAAGGCGACCGCGTCATTTTCTCCAAATACGCTGGAACAGAAATCAAATACGAAGGTAAAGAATATTTGATTATGAAAGAAAGCGATATCCACGCGATCTTGGGCTAATCACGCCTGAATATATCAAGTTCCATCATTACTAATCCACTAGGGAGGTATGTATTACCATGGCAAAAGACATTAAGTTCAGTGAAGACGCACGTCGCGCAATGCTTCGTGGTGTAGACGCTTTGGCAAATGCAGTGAAAGTAACACTTGGACCGAAGGGCCGTAACGTGGTGCTGGAAAAGAAATTCGGAAGCCCGCTTATCACCAATGACGGTGTAACGATTGCAAAAGAAATCGAGCTGGAAGATGCATTCGAGAACATGGGTGCTCAGCTTGTTAAAGAAGTAGCTACCAAGACAAACGATGTGGCTGGCGATGGTACAACCACGGCAACTGTTCTCGCACAAGCAATGATTCGCGAAGGCCTGAAGAACGTTACAGCCGGTGCTAACCCAATGGTTATCCGCAAGGGTATCGACAAAGCGGTAAGAGCAGCTGTCGTTGAGCTGTCCAACATTGCAAAAGAAGTAAAGAACCATCAGGAAATCGCTCAAGTGGCTTCCGTATCTGCTGCTGACGACGAAGTAGGTCAACTGATCGCAGAAGCTATGGACAAAGTGGGCAAAGACGGCGTTATTACCGTTGAAGAATCCCGTGGCTTCTTGACTGAGCTGGAAGTTGTAGAAGGTATGCAATTCGACCGCGGCTACATCTCTCCATACATGATTACCGATACGGATAAGATGGAAGCGGTACTTGAGAATCCATACATCCTGATTACGGATAAAAAAGTAACGAACACGCAAGAAATCTTGCCGATCCTCGAAAAAATCGTGCAACAAGGTAAAGCACTCGTACTGATTGCTGAAGATATCGAAGGCGAAGCACAAGCGATGCTGATCCTGAACAAACTGCGCGGAACATTCAACGCGGTTGCTGTCAAGGCTCCTGGCTTCGGTGACCGTCGTAAAGCGATGCTGCAAGATATCGCAGCTTTGACTGGTGGCCAACTAATCACAGAAGAACTTGGTCTTGACCTGAAAACAGCTACGATCGAACAACTGGGTACCGCTCGCCAAGTGCGCGTAACCAAAGAGAACACGATCATCGTCGATGGCGCTGGCAACAAAGAAGATATCGATGCTCGCGTGAAGCAAATTCGTAACCAATTGGAAGAAACCACTTCCGATTTCGACAAAGAGAAGCTGCAAGAGCGTCTGGCTAAATTGGCTGGCGGCGTAGCCGTTATCAAAGTCGGCGCGGCTACTGAAACCGAGCTCAAAGAACGCAAACTGCGCATCGAAGATGCCCTGAACGCAACCCGCGCTGCGGTTGAAGAAGGTATGGTATCCGGTGGTGGTACTGCACTCGTGAACGTATACAAGGCAGTAGCTGCTGTAGACGTAGAAGGCGACGAGAAGACAGGCGTGAACATCGTTCTGCGCGCTCTGGAAGAGCCAATTCGCACGATTGCAGCCAACGCTGGTAAAGAAGGTTCCGTAATCGTTGAGCGTTTGAAAAAAGAAGAGATCGGCATCGGCTACAATGCAGCTACCGATACTTGGGTGAACATGTTCGAAGCGGGTATCGTTGACCCTGCGAAGGTAACACGTTCCGCTCTTCAAAACGCAGCTTCCGTTGCGTCTATGTTCCTGACTACCGAAGCGGTTATCGCTGACAAGCCAGAACCAGAAAAACCAGCTATGCCTGACATGGGCGGCATGGGTGGAATGGGCGGCATGATGTAATAAGGATGATAAACCTCTATGTACTAGGGGTATCCTTTAGAGAAAAACCTCGTTTGAACACGTAATACAATTAGAGAGCATCTCATTGGTTCTAAAAAATGAGATGCTCTCTTTTTATGCTCATGAAAGTAAAACTAAGGTTGATTAGATCAGACTTTCTACGATTCCGGTAAACTGGGACACCTGTTCAATCTGATTACTTTGTGGCCAACATATCGCGAGTTTAATATCAAGCAACGGCTCTTCCAAAGGAATAAAGGTGATGTCATAAGCGAAACGTTGGGACATGCAGCCAAGCATGAAGGCGATCCCGATCCCCGCTGCAACAAGCCCGATTACGGCTTGATTACTCGCGGCCATCTGAACGATGTGCGGACTGAAACCGGCTTGTCGGCAAGAGAAGACATAAGAATCGAATAGGAGAGGTTCTTCGTTTCGATTAGGGAAGACGAACATCTCATTCGCCAGATCGTTTAGAGTCAACTTCTTTCTTCCGGATAAATGATGGCCTTTGGGTAATGCAACGCCGATGGATTCAGTTGCGAAAGGTAGCCAGTTCATGTTCTGTTGGCTATATTTATCGTTTAAGTAGATAGAAAATCCGATGTCGACATCACCTTGCTGAAGCCCCTTCTCTAATTGGTGAAAATCCATCTCAAGCATTACGACTTCGACGTCTGGATAATGCTCGCGATAGAGACGGACGACACCCGGCAAAATACTGTATAGCATTATGTTAATGTAACCGATGACCAGTTTACCGCGTTTTCCTCTCTCTGCGCGGATCGCTTCATCTATTCCTCGTTGTAAATGCTCAAAAACATGTCGAACTTCCTCTAATAATGCTTCGCCTGCTAAAGTCAATTCAACCTTACGCGTCGTTCGCTTAAATAGTTGAACACCAAGTTCACTTTCGAGCTGCCCGATCTGATAACTGACGGTCTGCTGAGAAGCGTGAAGATACTCGGCGGCGCGTCCGAAATGTAATCGATTCGCGACTTCCGCAAAGTATTTAAGTTGTTGAAGCTCCATATCTCGACCTCCCATTCCAGACGTTAACTTAGATCTGATTATACAATATCAATTGTTAATCAACAAATTATTCACTGTATATTGAGTTAATAGCTAACGCTATAATTACTATGAGGTGATCATAATGAATAAATTAGAGAATAAAGTAGCTATCATTACTGGCGGAGCGTCAGGTATCGGAAATGGCATCGCAAAAGCATTCGTTAAGGAAGGCGCAAGAGTCGTTATTGTGGATTATAATAACGAAGCCGGAGTTCAAGCAATAGAAGAATTGTGCGAGATTCAACCGAAATCTATTTTCATTCATGCAGACTTAGCAGATTTTAGTACGCATGCCATGATTATTAACAAAACCATCGCTACGTTCGGTCAGTTGGATGTCCTTGTTAACAATGCACAAGCTTCCAGAGTAAAGCCTCTTCTCGAGCTTTCAACAGAAGATTTGGAACTTCCGTTTAAGACGGGCTTTTTCCCAACATTTTATCTCATGCAATATGCTTTCCCTTATTTGAAAGAAACAAAGGGTCATATCATTAACTTTGGGTCCGGCGCAGGAATCAACGGCGATTTGAATCAAGCGGCCTATGCTGCAGCTAAAGAAGCGGTTCGTGGACTTTCACGCGTTGCGGCTAACGAGTTCGGTCCACATGGCGTTAAAGTCAATGTCATTTGTCCTTTCGGGAATTCACCAGGCGTTCAGCATTGGGCTCAATATAAGCCAGATGATTTTAATGAAGTATTATCGAAGATTCCTCTTCGTAGAGTAGGGGACTTGGAGAACGACATCGGTAAGGCGGTCGTATTCTTCGCAAGCCAAGATTCCGATTATATAACAGGTCAAACTTTAATGGTTGACGGCGGAGGTTGCAGATTATAGATCGGATTTCGAATCCCAATTCAAAGAACGTTCCGCTAATAGAGGAACGTTCTTTTTTCTATTAATTATTGTACTAGTCACGAAGCAGTGCTCTGTTTTAGGTTTAAAGCTTCTGTTACCAATACGACATGCATTACGAAATGGATCTCATAATGCTTATGAATTACCTATAGTCGGTACTCATTCAATTCCTAATTATGTTAATCTAATAGTAGAGAATCTTAATGCGAACATAGAAGAGGAAATGACATGGCAGGCATAAGAGAACGATCATTAAAAAGCTGGTTGGCTGAGTCGCCGCTGGATCTGGCGGAATTTTTGGAATTGTCGATCATCTTGACCAAGATGGTATATAAGATACATCAACAATACGCGTATAGCGGAGGGATAAATCCGTCTAATATTGGAATCCAATTGGATGCCAAGCGGGCTGTGATGAACGAGAACGCTGAATGGGATGCCGCTTATCGTGCACCGGAGCAGTCGAGCCGCATTCCGTTGATTCCGGACGGTCGCAGCGATCTATATGTACTGGGCTTCATATTCTACGAGCTGCTCAGCGGACGCAAGCCATTTGAACCGGAAGGCGAGGAGGATTGGGAATACGTTCATCTTACGGCCTTCCCACGCTTGCTCAGCGTGCATCGCTCGGATTTGGGGGGGCCGTTGCAGGACGTGATTATGAAACTGCTGTCAAAGCTCCCCGAGGATCGATATCAGAGCGCGTACGGACTGTTGTGTGATCTAGAGCAGTGTGAAGCAAGGTTGGCACGGCCGATAGATGCGCTGACTCCAAATCCTGGTTACCTGGACACGGTCAGCACGTTTAAACTTCCGGATAAGCTGTACGGGCGTAACATAGCGTTAGACCAACTGGAATCGGGTCTTCATCAAGCCGCAGCAGGGTTGTCCGTATTCCGCTGGCTGACAGGCGACGCAGGAAGCGGCAAATCTGCACTGGTTCAGCATTATCGTTCGGTTGTTTTTAGCCGTGGAGGTTGGTTTGTCCAAGGTGATGCGCGGTCACAAGCGGATACACCCTTTCAGCCTATTCTGGAGGCTTTGCGGCAGTGGATTAGTCAACTCTGGAGCGAGCCCGTCGAATCCATTGCGAAAGTGAAAGAACTGATAAGAGCTGAATTCCGGAAGGAACGGCAGACGCTTACGGAATTGCTTCCCGAGGTAAGATCGCTGTTGGATATCAAGCTCGATGTGCCCCATGTACCGAGCATGGGGGCGAAGCTGCAGCACGCCGAATTGTTGGCGCGACTGATTCGCTGCATAGCGACCCACCAACGGCCGATGGTCATGTTTATCGATCATCTTCAAACTTGTGATCCCGACACGCTCGAAGTATTGAAGCTGTTAGTGGGAGAACAAGCAGCACCAGGACTGATGCTGATCGGAGCCTATCAGACGTTGGCTGATCCAAGCTCTCGCAGCCATAATGGGGAATATTCACAACTTTACTCGAACCTGAATGGGCCCACTGCCCATATACATACTTGCTCATCTGAGCAGATTGACCTTCGTGGTTTAGCATATGAAGAGGTAAGGCAGTATATCTCCGACGTCATGTATGAGACTCGGCGCGCATTCGTCTATTCGCCAGGAGCGTTTATTATCAGACCAGCGGTAACCCGCAATCGATTAGGTTATTGCTGGAGCGCTGGAGTAAGGAAAAACGCCTAAAGTTTGATGAGGTTCAGCAGCGCTGGATGTGGGATGCGGAGGTCATTGCGCAGCGCAACGACTCAGAAGACAGCCGTCGCTTGAACGAGGCTGCCTTAGCCAAACTGCGGGAAGAAACGAAGGTTGTACTGGGCATTGCCGCCGCCATCGGATCTCGGTTTTCGTTGTCTCTCTTGGCTGAAGCGAGTGACAACTCACTCGATGTAACTTTGGGTCTGCTGGAAGCTGCGGTAAATGAAGGGATCGTCTGCCCGGAGGACGAGAATTTGCCGGGGAACATAGGGGAAGATGTTTATCTGTTCATCGATGACCAAGTACAGCGGATGGTATATACCCATTATCAGGATAACAGTGCTGAGTGGCATCTGAAGATTGGCCGTTTACTTCAGCGTCGTTGTTCGGATGAAGACCTAAAGGCAAAGAGTAACATCATCGATCATTTGAATATGGGTATGGAGCGGATGTCCGAACGTGAGAAAGGAGAACTTGCAGCGCATAACCTAGAAGCTGGCCTACAGGCGCAAGACGCCGCGCAGTTTTCGAGGGCCAGGCATTACTTCGATATTGGCCTGCAGTTGATTCCTCATACGAGTACAGACTACCGATTGGATTCGCTGGCAAGCCGGCTGAAGGTGGCATTGGCTCGATGTGAGTATATGTGTGGCCACACTGAAGTAGCGAAGCATCAATTGCAAGAGCTATTGAAATATCAAGTTACCTCATCGAGTCGAACGGAACGCTCGAAGATCTTTATCAATCTGATACAGATGCATACGTTTGAAGATAATGAACGTGCAGTACACTTTGGCAGAGAGGCACTATCGGAATTCGGTTGGTTGCTGCGAACGAACGTATCAAAAGCAACATTAATGAAGGAAGTTATCCACACGAGCATGTTCCTGTATCGAATGAAAGAACAGCGCTATCACGCATCACCGAATGATGAGCCTGATTATCGTGCTTTATCCGAACTAATGGAGGCTGTGTTCTTCCCTTTGCTTATCCAGAATGCCGAATCCTTGATCGCCCTGTACGCGAGATTTATTCGATATGGATTACAAAAAGGGATCAATAAGTATCTCGTTCGTATTATAGGCATTTACGAATTAATTCTTCAGCGAGGTTTACCGTCTGTATTTCACGTTCGTCCCGCCACTCAATTGGAAAGAATGCAGTCCGTATTAAGAACGGAATCGAACTTACAATATCAACTTTCCTTGATTAGCGGCATATCCAAACAATTGGAGAATCCGGCAGAAGCTATGGTTCATTTGGATAAGGCTTTGCACTGGAGCGTGGAGCACAGCGATGCTTTGTATGCTAATCTAGCGGTGGTAACCAGTTTGATTAACCATTTGGGTGATATTCATGAACTATCCGAGCGATTGGCATATTTCGAACATAAATCCAAAACCTTCGCAGACCATAGTACGCTGGAGGTCGTAAGCACAGCCCATGCCTACCAGGCCGCGCTTCAAGATGAGACATTACATGAGCGCTTTGTTGCCATACCCATATCCCATGGCACGGAGCACGAGCCAGAGGATGAGGATAACTACAGTTGTGGGTGCAGGCTTGAGGTCGCCTATTTGGCAGGGAAGTACAGAGAGGCCTTATACTGGGCCAAGCGAGGGAGAGCCAATGAATTGGATCAGGATTGGGTTCGCATTCGCAAACACCGTCTGCTGGAGATGTTGGCCTTGGCGGCTATTTATCCCGAAGCAAGCTCGAAAGAACGGATCTGTATTCAGAAGACGCTACAAAAACAGCTGCGGTTGATGAAAAAGCGTAAGGGATATCTCGGCAGCGCATCCTCGGCTTATCTACTTTTACAAGCAGAATACAACGGAATCGTGCTTGCGGACCATGATGCGACTCGTGGGTACTCTTCTGCGATTAGAGCAGCGAGAGCGGAGAAAAACGGACTCATGGAAGGAATTGCTTGCGAACGTCTAGCTGTCTACTATCAGAATGAATTAGGCAGTCAAGCTGGAACGATGATTGCGATGATGGACGCTTGCACGGCTTACTCTGTCTGGGGCATTTCATCTAAAGTCACCCAAATCAGGAGCCAGTACGCCGATCTATTGAATCATGCTGTAAATACCTATGCGGGTCCGGTATTCGAGATGGATATGAACAGCCAGGCCGCAGGCATGCCGCTTCATGCAGGTTCGGGAGCCAGATCATATCCGATCCAGGCTGAAGCGGAGCCGCGTCGTCAGACAGCGGACTGGACAACCCCGCCCAGTCAAGGCCAAGTAATGGAGAGATTGCTCACAGCTGCGCTTCATCAGGTGGGTGCAGATCGTGGATTGGTGTTGAACTATCGTGACGAAATTTTTCGAGTTGAGGCCAAGTCAGAATCATCGTCTTACGGAGGCGACCGAGACTTAACTTATGCGGAGAGCATTTTGCGACATACCGTGATGACGGATAAGCCCATTGTGCTTCAAGATGCATTAGAGAGCCATTATATTAAGGATCCGTATATCCAAGATCGGTGTCCACGTTCTATACTCTGCATGCGGATCATGATACCGGGAGAGCGGGCTGTGATGTTGCTTTATTTGGAGAACGGGCATGTGCCGAAAGTTTTTACGGATCAAGACGTTAATGTATTGGAACTTATGATAATACAAATGTTCTACCACAAGATGCTCGCAGAAGATACAGCCTCTACTGCTGAACGCGTCGAAGCTGGAATCAACAACAAGACGGGACCAGGGCGGTTGGTCGAATCTCTTACCAATCGGGAGATGGAAATTCTGAAGGCGATCTCAGAAGGCTTATCCAACAAAGGTATCGCTGAAAGATTTGGCATTACGGAGCCTACCGTAAAATCGCACATTTCCAATATATTTGGGAAGCTGGACGTGAAACGCCGCGGACAAGCGGTTGCTCGGGCAAGAGATTTACAATTGATTCCATAACAGGAACGAAACACTCTACTTTCGCAGAATTCAAGCTAATTCCATACGTTCTACAACTTTAGTTGGATACAATCTCCTATCATTTGATCTATCATTTATCTGATCAAATGATAGGTTTTTTTGTGCAATACAACTATAGTTGGATATATTGTCCAATTATTTGATTTATGATGAAAGTAATTGAAAGGACTGGTATCGAATTTTATGATGAAAAGTAGGAGTCAATTCATGAGAATGATGTTTAGTACGATGCTTATCATGGCATTGCTGCTGAACGCGTATCCGATTGTAAGGGCAAGCGGAGGGGACGAATTTAACCCTTCTATCTATCAGAATCAAACCTTGATTGATCGTCCCGTCGCTATAGAGATAGATGATGATGGTAATATGTATATTGCGAATTACGGTAATCATCAAATTGTTAAATTGGACTCTCATGGAAACCTCCTAACCCAGTGGGGTGGATTGGGAAGTGGAAATGGTCAGTTTAATTATCCTAGTGGAGTTGCCATAGACAGCAATGCCAATGTCTATGTCGTGGATAGGGAGAATCACCGAATCCAAAAGTTTGATGCGGACGGGACTTACCTCACCGAGTGGGGAAGGCGGGGCGCTAATGATGGGGAGTTTAGAAATCCAGCAAATATTGAAATTGACCGCAACACAGATATAGCCTATGTTACGGATCGGGATAACCATAGAGTCCAAAAATTTGATTTGAATGGTCAATTTTTGGGCAAATGGGGAGGCTATGGCAATGGAGATGGTGAATTTAATCGCCCCTATGGAGTTGCGATAGATGATAGTGGAATTGTTTATATAACCGAAAGTGAAAACCATAGAGTCCAAAAATTTGATGCAGATGGGACCTATATCAGTCAATGGGGCAGCCAAGGAGTCGGAAATGGTCAATTTATGTATCCTTTTGATATTGCTATAGACAATAGCGGCTATGTCTATGTGCCCGATGCTCAAAATAATCGAGTCCAAAAGTTCGATTTGAATGGAAACTATATAAGTCAATGGGGGAGCGCTGGTAATGGAAGTGGTCAGTTCCCTAATAGTATAGCCATTGATAGGGATGGTAATGTCTATGTAACGGAAGCCAATAACCCTCGCATTCAAAAATTTGATCCGGATGGAGACTATCTCGGCGGATGGCCTAGAAGTGCACCATCAATTACACCTCAAATTGAATCCTTCGATAGAAATGAGGCAGGAATACATTATCGGGATATTACTGTGACCCTGGAGGCAAACGACCATGTCCTATCCGGTATTCTGAACGGATCCACAACATTAATTGAAGGAAGCGATTATCTGCGAGTGGGCAACATGGTCACGATTACAAAGGAATATTTGGCTACCTTATCAATCGGACAGAGCGTATTGACATTTGATTTTAGTACAGGACCTCAGTTGCCTTTGACGATAGATATTAGCAATTCTACACCTATACCGGGTGCCCCTCATTTGCAGCCTGCTATTGCTGGTGACGAGCAAGTTAGCTTGACTTGGAGTCCAGTAGACGATGCTACGAGTTATAATATCTATCAAAGCATAAGCCTTCTGTGAGCGGAACAGAAGTAGGTACGGTAGTCGGTTCAGTGTACGATTATACGGCTACGGGGCTGGTAAATGGGACGACCTATTATTTTACGGTTAAGGGAGAAAACGTCCAGGGAGAAAGTCCTGCCTCCAATATCGTAAGTGCAACGCCGTTCACACTACCGGATGCACCTACAAATGTCTTGGCGGTGGCGGGCAATCGCCAAGCGACGATAAACTTTGACGCCCCGGCGTTTGACGGAGGTAGTACCATTACTAGTTACGAGGTAACCGCCGATCCTGGCGGATTGACCGCTACAGGGACGGCAAGCCCGATCACGTTTTCGGGATTAACCAACGGTACAACCTACACCTTTACCGTGAAGGCGATCAACGCTGGAGGTAAAGGTGCGGAGTCGATGCCTTCGAATCCGATAACCCCAAGGGTGCCGTCAAGTGACGGCGGAGGTGTAACGCCAACGCCGTCACCAATACCGGAGCCAACACCAACACCGAGCAAGCCGAAGCCACCGCTGACAGGAATTGAAGTACAGATAGCTGGAAAAGTGGCGAACCAAGGAACCATGTCGGTAGTGGAGTCATCAGAAGAAGACAGAACGACGATGGTTATCTATCTGGATCAATCCAAGCTGGAAGAGCAGCTTGAAGCTACGGAAGCGGGGAGCGTTGTTTCAGTCAGCGTGAGCAAGGACACCGACGACGTATATGTGGAGCTTAGCGGAACTCAATTGGAATATTTGGTCCGGAAGCAATCGGTGATAGAGCTTCAAATCGCTCAGGGTATCTACCGATTGCCCATTCAAGCGATAGATGTAGCTTCTATAATAGCTGGGCTAGGGGAGCCCGTGATCCAGAATGACCTTACGTTTCGTATAGGAATGGGGTTGCCTTCAGAAGGAACGCTCAAGCTTGCGAGAGATGCTGAGTCGATGGAGAGTTTCAACCTCCTCGGTACGCCTTTAGATTTTACGTTCCAGGCCATATACGGAGACGATCAACGGGAGGTTGTCTGGTTTAATCAGTATGTTGAGCGATTGATCAAGCTGCCGGAAGGAACATCACCGAATCAGGTGGCCACTGCCGTTGTCTTGAACCATGATGGAACCGTTCGACATGTGCCCACCCGGATTGTGATGATAAACGGGCAATCTTATGCCGTCGTTAACAGTATCACGAACAGCACCTATGCCTTAATCTCTCACTCGCTCAACTTCAAGGATGTCCATGCACAATGGGCAAAGACAGCAGCAAATGATTTGGGTGCCCGGCTTATCGTGCATGGTGATAGTCATGGTCGGTTCCATCCCGAACAAGAGGTGACCCGTGCAGAGTTTGCTGCGATACTTGTACGAGGTCTAGGATTAGGCCCGAATCATAATGATAAGGGATTCTCCTATTCTGACGTGAACCCCACGGCATGGTACAGCGACGCGATCCAGACCGCGCAAGCGTATCATCTGATCGCAGGCTTTGAAGACGGCAGCTTCCGCCCACAAGATAAGTTGACTCGGGAGCAGGCGATGTCGATTCTCGCGGCTGCGATGAAATGGACTGGACTTCATGATCAACTGCCTGCACAACCCGCAGCAGAGTTATTGCGGCCATTCGCTGATGCTGGCGAGGCTGGGTTATGGGCGAGACGCGCGATTGCGGACAATCTGCAGGCCGGCATCGTAACTGGGCGCAATGAGAAGACACTGGCGCCTAAGGCATTCATTACACGTGCGGAAGCAACCGTCATCGTGCAGAGGCTGCTGAAAGAGTCTGGCTTCATTGATTAGAAGACTCATAAAGAATAGTCGTTTTAAACCAAGAAGAAGCAGCATTAGGGCTGCTTCTTCTTTGATATTTAAGAATGGATGCTCAAGTTAATGAGAGCACATCGACAATGGCATACTATTGGCGCCAGAGATTGAGGTGCCAACTGTCGGAGCGGCTTAGTGATCGTCTGTTCCTCGCTGTATTCACTGCACTTATGACTAAGAAGATCAAGACGGCTGATCCCGTATTGTTGTTGAATAGAACTTTATTGGGATGTAAATCTCCAGCGCCTCCTCTTGCTACGAACACGCCTGGAGAAGGCAGCGCCTCTACCTTAATTGCAAAGGCGTCGTTGTTAAATAGAAAATTAATGTCTTTTAGAATAAGTTTCTTTCCGTTCTTCACATTGATTACAATTTGCTGCAACTGAATGGTTTTTCCTGGACTTACCTCAATAGAGCTCTTTCCGCCAACAATTCCATTTAACTGAAACATGAATACCACCTCCTAAGGTTTTAGTTCTATTCTATTCAGAGGGTGGTGGATGGATATAGACAGATAGAAGTAGATTCGTAGATTAAGGCGAAGAACTAGTTCACCATATATGAGTCCTTCGCCCGTTCAATAAACACTGGAGGGTGCTTTTTTCATCACTAGTAATATAAGGGTATTTAATTTTAGCCAAATTGGGTAACTTGCTTAAGAGAGTGGAAAGACTAATCAACTCATGCACGAGGAATGAGGGAGGTCCTGCCGATGCGAGATGCTTATTTTGACAATTTGAAGTTTGTGCTCATCGTGCTGGTGGTAGGCGGCCATTTCATTGAGCCGTTGGTTGAGTTGACTCCGATCGCTGTACTGTATAACTTCATCTATTCGTTTCATATGCCGCTGTTTGTGTTTGTAACCGGCTATTTCTCGAAGCGCATTGAAGATGATCGATATACATTGAAGATCCTGCAAGGGTTGGTCATCCCTTATCTTATCTTCCAGTCGTTGTACGCTTTATTTGATTATTATGTGCTGAGCGGCGAGAAGCTGGCGTTCACTTATTTTTATCCCAACTGGATTTTATGGTTTCTCTTCAGTTGCGTGCTGTGGAAGGTGTTTCTGCCATATGTGGTCAAAATCAGATATCCGATCCTGGTCTGTCTCATCGTGGCTATACTGGCCGGATATTCGGCTGATATCAGTTACTTTGCTGGTCTGTCCCGTACGCTGTACTTTTTCCCGTTCTTCCTAATGGGCTATTACTTTAAGCGGGAGTGGGTGAATAACCTCATGCACAGCAGCTCACGTGTTGCCGCGATGTTGTTATTGCCGCTGAGTGTGGTGGTACTATGGAAACTGGCTGATGTTCTGCCCATCACATGGTTTTATGGCGTACTGCCGTATGTCGATTTTGAATTAACCGGGATTTACGCTGGCTTGTCCCGCTTGGCCACGTATGGCTTTACGCTTATCGTGAGTGTGTGTGTATTAGCTCTGATTCCATCCGTGAGGATCCCGCTCATCTCCGATTTCGGTCAGAACACGTTGTACGTCTTTATCCTGCATGGATTTATTCTCAAAGCTCTATACTCTTTCGAGTTTCAGTATACATTTGCGTCTGTGTGGGATCTTTGGTGGTTATTGCCAATTGTCTTTATTGTCACCATACTATTATCGTCAAATGGGATACGACACCTTTTTCAATGGTTGGTGGAGCCGGATACAAAATGGCTGTTCCATAAGGGAAAATAAACCACCGATAGATTCGCGTATAGAGCTGCATAGGAGTCGCCGAGTTTTGGCGAAGAATGTAATCGTTACGTTATCTTTTTGTAGACGTTGCAGAATAGACATTATTTTGGCATCCTCTCGTTACTTTTCCAAGTAGGCTATCGTTATATAGTATTGAAAGCTTATTAAACCATGAGATAGGTGGCGAATGTATGATGCGACATCGAGTGGCGCTCGCAGTCCTGTTCATCTTTCTTGTCGGGATGCTCATCACAGCTTGTTCTAGCCAGCAAGCGGATTCTCCAAGTCCGGAGCCTGGGACAAGTACAACTGCCCTTTCCTTTGGGGAGAATGTTATCTATGCCGGGGAAGGGCCGGAGATAATCATTATTCAAGACGGAGAGAGGACGGTCATCAGCTCCATTGATGACTATGCATCAAAACCGCTGATTGCACCTGACGGCCAGCGCTTGACGTACATAGCTCCTTTTGAATTTGAGATGCCGGGTGAAGTATGGCTATATGATCATACCAAGCGTACGACAGGGAAGATTGCAACAACCAGCGAATTTTCTTCGGGTAAGACACCTGCCGATTGTTGTGGCTTGACGATCAGCATATTTTGATTGGAGTCATGAATCAGCATGGGACGATCCCTTCACTGCGGCAATTGCTTGTATATTCATTGGCGGATAACAGCATAGAAGAGAAGTATCAAGTGAAAGATAAACAGCATATTTCCGATATGAAGATAATGGATACTCAGCTCGAGCTTGAGATCGAAACCTACGATGATAACTTTATGGAGGTGCTAAAGACAGATTCTGCACAGGTTCCATTAACTGAGTTTCTGGAGTGAGAAGATCGATGTTTGGTTTGATTCTTGATTGCTCTTTAAGCTATGATAGACTAGTGTTTGACTAGTAGAATCAAAATTAGTTACAAAGAGATTAGGAGCGTTTGTGATTTATGGAAGATATCATTCTGTGGTTAAAGTATTTGTTTCTTGGTATGATTCAGGGCGTGACCGAGCCGATTCCGGTTTCCTCCAGCGGTCATTTGATTGTGGCGCAGCGATTGATGGGGATGGAGCAAAATGGTCTGTCATTCGAGATTTTGACGAATACGGCATCCTTGATTGCGATCGTATTTATTTTCCGCAAAGATTTGCAGCGGTTAATTGTTAACGGCTTGAAGTTTCTGAAGACGCGTGAGGCGGAGTATAAGTCCGATTTCATGTTTATCGTCTATATCGTGGTCGGAACGATTCCGGCGGTGATCATCGGCCTGCTCTTTAAAGACCAGATCGAGTCGATCTTCTCATCCGTACGCACGGTAGGCATCGCCTTGTTGTTTACAGGGGTTGCACTGTGGCTCATTCGGAATTTGCGCGGACGCAAACAGGATAATGATCTGTCATTCAAGGATGCCCTTGTCGTTGGTCTGGCTCAAGCGGTTGCTTGATTCCAGGCATCAGCCGTTCGGGTTCCACGGTCATTACATCGATTGCGCTTGGGATGAAGCAGGATACCGCCCTGCGGTTCTCGTTCATGTTGTACATCCCGATCAGCCTTGGGGGGATGGTACTGGGTGTGTCGGACATTGCTTCGGATCCGCATATATCGACACTGCTCATGCCTTATATCATTGCGTTTATTACCACCATGATCTGCACGTATTTTGCGATGAGATGGTTCATGAATATTATGGCACGAGGCAATCTGAAGTATTTCGCTTATTATTGCTTTGTAGTTGGTATACTGCTGTTGGTATTCTTGTAAAAAACGAAAAGGGCTTCTGATAAGTTCATGAACTTATCGGAAGCTCTTTTGTAGTTGGGAGCCGGAATCCAGGATCGATGCTGAGCAGCATCCCAGTCCCTCCGGGATTATCGCTGGTCCTTTACGTTCATCTTGTAGTTATTCAAGGCGCTGAGATTGGCCTTGGAGTTGCCAAGCGGAGGCTTTCGCTCACCTTGAGACTCTGGCAGTCGATGAAGGACCTCGCGGAGCAAGGCGTTATTCTCCCAAGCAATCTCGTTGATCTCCCCTAAAGTGTATAGCGTAATCCCCGTAATAGCCCCGCCAATAAGCCAGGCGAAAGCATGAGCCAAGAGCCGATAAACAAAATAAAAATAACAGCACCCAGCACTCCAGCGATGACCGACACCACGCTAAGCCCCTTCATCACTTTATACATACGGCATACCTCCTTGACGCTCGTTATCCTAAGCCATATTAACACAAATGATCATGCCGATGTGCCTAATCTTGGACGTATAAACGGATAACCAACTTCTAGCAACCGGATTACAAAGCAAGGCAAATATGCTATTCTAATAGAGTGTAATATGTACGAAGTTTCACAATATACTCAGCGTCTGCAAGCTTCTTGCAGGCGTTCTATTCTGTAATTGTAGATAGAAAGGGGCATAAGCGATTGAATGCCGTTGCACAATTTAAGAAAGCTTCCCGCATTCAGGTGATTCCGGTCATGCTCATTCCGGTTGCGCTGGGCGCACTCGGTGCATTTGTATGGACAGGTCGCTTTCACCTAGGGCTCTTGATCCTAACCTTGATCGGCAGCGGGGCTGCGCACTTGTTCTCCAACATGGTGAATGACCTGTGGGATTACAAGAACGGTACCGATTCAGAGGCACAGGCGGATGTGGATGCGATATCAACCAATTCCGGATTTCTGACTAAAGGAACCTGGACGATTCGTAAATTTGCTGCGGTCACGTGGACATTGTTCGGCATCGCCGCAGCATGCGGGATTATCCTTAGTCTGATCAGCGGCTGGTGGGCATTCGTCTACGGTGGACTGGGCGGATTAATTGCATATTTTTATGTAGCGCCTCCGATTCGGTTCGGTTATCGGGGTAAGGGTTATAGCGAAATTGCGATATTGTTATCCTTTGGTATTTTGCCTGTCATGGGTGCATACTACGTGCAGACCTCACTGATTGACGTTCGGGCACTGCTGCTCTCCCTGCCTATCGGTCTCTTAACGACCTTGATTCTGTTTAATCATCATTTCTTGCATTGGCAGGCAGACCGCCAAGCAGGGAAGAAGACGCTTGTCGTGGTTTGGGGCGAGAAGAGAGCGCTCAATTTCTCACGCATCCTGCTGCTGTTGGCAGCGATATCGTTAATTGCGTGTGTTGTGACCGGTGCCTTGCCGCCGTACGCATTGATTGCACTGCTTACATTTATTCCATTGTATTTGGTATACGGAAGATTGAAGGATAGCAATCCATCCAAAGCCTATCTGCCGCTGATGGGGGCTTCCACCATGACAACGATGCGCTGTGGCGGCGTGTTAATCTTGAGCTTGATCATCGAGGGAATCATTCAGACTCTGTAAGAAAGAAGGGAATGTAATGGAACAACAACGTGTATTTGGAGACTTTCATTCGATATTATCTGAGGACAAGGTTTGGAAAATTGGCGGCTTTGCGTTACCGGACGGTTCGTTCTGGGAATACCGCGAGCCGAACGCGGTTGTCATTGTACGAAACGATATTCTGTATGTGCGGACACCACTTAGCCGTCAGAACCATCACGTGCAAATTCTGGATAACGCCAAGCATATGTATTACTCCCATGAAGAAGTCGTTGTACCGGAATCCGGCGAAGTGGAATTCGAGCTTCAGATCCGTGCACGTACGCAAGGTACGACGCCAGGCGATTTGTATGACGGTTACGTTTCCCTGAACCTGCTGGATTTCAGTACGGGGGGTGCCCTTGATTTCTTTGCATCCAACGATAAGTATGCGAGCGTATACGCGGTACTTCCATTCCCGGGCGTTGAGGTTCCCGAATCGGATAAGACGCGTTACTTCTGCATCTTTAAAGAGGAAGATACCCACTTCACACCTTTGGAATTCAATACGTACAAAATCACCTACAACCGCGCTGAGGATGAGGCTGTGTTCTACGTGAACGGCGAAGAGATCCGCCGGGAGAAGAACATCCCGATCAAATTCAACAAGTTCACGATCGCCCTCGGCATCATGACCGAGAAGGATTTGACTCCACAAGGGAGCGTATCGGTTCACGGTCAGACAGTCATTGCAGAGTATTCTCCCGTTACGGTAACGACAAGGGAATAGAGAATACAAGGTAACCTCTGCCACAAGCAAGACCACCGGCATCCATTCAGCCGGTGGTCTTGTTCTCATACCATTTATAATTCCGACAATAATGCAGGAATGAGTGGGCCGAAGACGCGAAATGTAACAAAAACCTGCAGATGTGCAGGCTTTTAACTCAAATCAGGGCTAATCGGACGAATTAATAAAAAAAAGCTGCACATCCGCATCCTTTTCTGTTCAAGAGACCAATTCCGATGAAAATTCCTGCACATTCGCATCCTTTTACGTCACGCAGACAGAGCGGCCAAAGATCATTAAAAGCCATAACGGTGTGGGAATAACGTGGGTCTGACCCCCATATCCTGAACACCGCTATGGCTTTATTGTACATACGAACCGATTCGAGGAGCTGTACATTCAGTAAACTAAGACTTACTTAATGGAGCAGCCTCGTTATAATTACAATGGTTTACTTCAGATCTTCGATAGAGGTAGCTTCTACATAAGCAGGCACGACCAGGCCAGTCTTGACGCCTTCCATGTTAGCTCCGAGATCTTCAACTTGATCCTTGAATTTATCCCAGTAGTCTGCGTGTGTCAGCGGCAGCCATGCAGCAACCGTAGCATCCACGTCACCGTTGGCAACACCGGTCCACATCGGTCCGGCTTCTACCTGCAGTGCATCAACTTTGAATCCAAGCTTCTCTTCCATAATCACTTTCAGCAGATTGGTGCTTGCGATTTCGGAATCCCAGGCAACGTAACTGAACTTGAAGTTCTTACCGTCAACCGGTTGCACGCCTTCGATCCACTCATCTACTTTCGCAGTGTTGTTATCTGCAAGCTTTGGCAGCTGCTTCCGGATCTTCGCCTTCTTGAATCGCAGTCATAATCTCACCCATGTCTGCATCGGTCCATTTGAAGTTGCTCAGGAATTGATAAGCTTCCGGATGATCTTCTTGCAATCCAAGACGCACCACGGTATGAATTTCTTCCGCTTCTCCGAACACATTCTTCGGATCGTCTAGATACTTCAGATCATACTTGGCAAACATCCAGTGTGGAGTCCAGCCGGTAATGATGATCGGCTCTTCGTTCTTGATGGCTTTGTCCAATGTTGCCGTCATAGCGGCACCGGAACCTTCAATGAGTGTCCAGTCCGTCAATTCATATTCTTCGATGGCTGCAGCAGTGGCTTTCATAATACCCGCGCCAGGATCAATGCCGATAATTTCATGTTTTACCTGCTCACCGATCGAGGAAGTAGCTCCGCCGTTCTCGGAGCCATTATCTGGTGTTCCTTCAGTACCATCGCCGCCGCTCTGTCCGCAAGCGGAGAGAACGAGGATCGCAACTAAACTTAACATCAACCACATTTTCTTTGTCTTCACAATTAAACACTCCTTTTTTTGGATTTAAAAATATTTTGTGTAAAGCGGTCAAGCACAATCGCCAGAATGACAACGGCTAGCCCGGCTTCAAAACCTTTACCAATCTGCAATTGGGTAACGGCTCGATATACTTCGGCGCCAATCCCTTGAGCACCGATCATCGATGCGATAACCACCATGGACAATGACAACATGATAGTCTGGTTGATACCAGCCATAAGGGTTGGCATAGCCAGCGGAAGCTGAACTTTGAACAGCTTCTGGCCTGAGGTGGAGCCGAACGCATCCGCGGCCTCCGTCAATTCGCCGGATACTTGCATGATCTAAGCGGGTCAGGCGAATCGTTGGCGGAATCGCGAATATAACGGAAGCGATAACCCCGGGTACGACGCTAGGCTAAAGAAGGTGACGGCTGGCAGCAAGTATACAAATGCTGGCATCGTCTGCATGAAGTCAAGAATCGGAATGATGATGCGGGACGCCGTCTTGCTGTAAGCTGCCCATATGCCGAGCGGCACACCGAGCAGAACGGAGATCAGCGCAGCCGTGATCACGAGGCTAAGGGTGCTCATCGTGTGCGACCAGTAACCCAGATTATCGATCAACAGAAAACCAATTGCGGTAAACAGCGTTAGCGGCAGTTTGCCAAGTAGATAAGCAATGACTGCGAGTATGACGATGAACAGATACGGATGCGGAAGCATGAACAGATCTGTGAACAATTGGACCACGCCCTGAATGAGAGAGGAGATCATGTCGAAGAAACCTGAGAATACATCACCCACCATTCCACTAAGGCATCGATCCAGCGTGCGAGAGGGATCTTAGGCATTTGGAGTCACCTCCTCTTGCTTGCTCTCTCCAGCTAGTGCGCCCAAGACGGCACCACGGACGATGACGCCGAGCAATCGGCCTCCGTCATCAACGACAGCCAGAGGAACCTTCGACAAGCTGGTGATTTCGAACAACTCGTTAAGCAATGTATCCGGACCGACTCTAGGTCCATCCGTGATAAGAATTTCCTCCAGCTTGCGATTGTTCTTGAGTGCATCCGATGCATCTTCGGCTGTAATGACGCCGAGCAGCTTCTTGGAGCGGTCTATGACGAACAGATTCGAGATTCCCCGCTCGCGCATTAATTCGAGCGCTACACGAGGGCCACGATCGAGTGTGATGGCTTCCGGGCGTCGCATCACCCGAGATGCAGTGAGCACCTTCGAAAGATCCACATCCTCTACGAATCGCTCTACGTAATCGTTAGCCGGCTGGGTCAAAATTTCTTCTGGCGTACCAATCTGGACGATAGAGCCATCCTTCATCAAAGCGATGCGATCACCAATTCGGAGCGCTTCGTCCAAATCGTGAGTGATGAAGACGATCGTCTTCTTCATCTTGTCTTGCAGTTCGATTAATTCGTCCTGCATATCCCTGCGTATGAGTGGATCGAGTGCACTGAATGCTTCGTCCATCAGCAGGATTTCGGGATCGTTCGCCAACGCTCGGGCAAGCCCGACCCGTTGTTGCATCCCCCCGCTAAGCTCATCAGGCATCTTATCTTCCCAGCCCTTCAGCCCGACAAGCTCAAGGGCAGTCATAGCCGCATCCTTGCGTTTGGCTTTATCCGTCTTCTGAATCTCCAGACCGTACTCCACGTTATTAAGTACGGTGCGGTGCGGGAATAACGCGAATTTTTGGAATACCATACTGATGCTCTTGCGCCGTACATTCCGAAGTTGTTCCTTATTCATCTTTCTTAAATCCTTGCCGTGGATCAATATTTCACCTGATGTTGGCTCAATCAACCGATTTAGCAAACGCACCAAGGTGGACTTACCGCTGCCTGACAAGCCCATAATGACGAAGATTTCGCCCTCTTGAATGTCAAAGCTGACACGGTTAACGCCGACCGTTATGTTTTTTTCTTTTGCGATCCGTGTCTTGCTCCAGCCTTGTTCGAGCAATTGAATCCCTTGCTCCGGATTAGCCCCGAACAATTTGCTGACTTTATTTACTTGCAAAATAGCCAAGTGGTACTCCTCCTTTTCTACAATAGAGACGTATTTATTTGACTTTGTTCACCGCGATCGTCTCGTAAACCCATGCCACCCATTCTAACAAGGGGAACATTTAGTTTCAAACGATATATCCGTACGTATAGAACGTACAGTAAAAACTGTACAGAGTTATCCTTGCATATCCTCCGGATAACGCCTAAATGCTCGAATGTGGTTTTCTTTACTTTTAAAATAGCTTTCCCTACAATAGACAAGAGAATGTGTGACTGATTCACAATGGCTGTCCATCAGGAGTATTGTAAGCGCTGGATATGGCTTAGTAGGGCAGCAAATTAAAGGAGGCTGCAAGCATGGGCTTGTACGATTTGGATGATGAACGGCAAGCAGCCGTGCAGAAGATTCGTAAGCGGGTTATCGAGAATATAGGACGGAATATGGATCTGTATGGTATTCCGCTTTCAACAGGGCATTTGTATGGATTGCTGTATTTTGCAGATAAACCGATGAATCTTGATGAGATGGGCCTTGAAATGAAGATGAGTAAGACCAGTATGAGTACAGGCGTTCGAACGCTGCTCGATTATAAAATGGTGAACAAGGTATGGGAGAAAGGTTCGCGTAAAGACTTATATGAAGTGGAGTATGATTGGTACCAGAGTTTTGTGGATTTTTTTGATATCAAATGGCGCAAATCGGTGGAGAGCAACATTACCGTGCTTCGTAAGGCGCTTGATGAGACGGAGAAGCTGACCAAGGAGTTGGCTGACGATGAGGTGCTGGTGGCTGTCATGCGCGAGGACCAGGCCAAGATGCGTGAGGCTGTTGCATACTACGGATGGCTGGAGCGATTAATCGATACTTTTGTTAGCGGAGAAATATTCAATTATGTGCCGAAAGATCCTTCTGATAGACCATCCAATGATTGAAATAAACGTTATAGCGTTTTATAATGTGAATAAGGCAATGCTTACCTACAAGAGGTACAACCTGAGTAATCGGGTTGTGCCTTTTTTGCGGTTAAGCGGCTATTCACGCATATTCAGGAGGGTTTCAATTATGGATAATACATGCTCAAGACTTGTCGAAATTAAGGATTTCGCTTCTCGGATTCTTGGTAATTCACGCAGCATATATGTCTATCTGCCACCTAGCTACTATACGAATACGGATCATTATTATGATGTATTATATATGCATGATGGGCAGCATGTCTTTGCCTCGGATGAGACGGGCGGATCATGGGAGATGCATCAATCTGCGGATCGACTTGCCTCAGAAGGAAAGATCAAAGAAATCATCATCGTTGGGATCTCCACCGTTCCACACCAACGTCTGAATGAATATTTTCATGACAATCCGCTCATGCACGAATCGTTTCAGGGGCCATTTGCCGGTGAGCATTACGAGAATTTCATTATTGATGAGGTGATCCCCTATATTAATAAGCATTACCGGACAAGAACCGGGTCACAGCATACAGCAATGATGGGATCTTCCGCTGGCGGAATCGTAACTT
Source organism: Paenibacillus sp. JCM 10914 (assembly GCF_001315105.1). Classification (GTDB taxonomy): domain Bacteria; phylum Bacillota; class Bacilli; order Paenibacillales; family Paenibacillaceae; genus Paenibacillus_AQ. Next base: position 128,245 of record NZ_BAZR01000012.1, read on the forward strand.
ATAATATCGGGTTTCGCCGTCCGGATGTGTTCGGTATGATCGCGGTGATGTCACCGTTTTTCTATCATAACGAATTCGATGTGGACGGAAGACTTCATGAGCACCCATTTTATCAGAGATACCATACCCATCCCGAAGGCTTGCGGATATGGCTCGATATGGGGGGAGCTGAAGGCCTCTTCATGGAACGGTATGCGCGCGAGGAAGCGAAGTTTCTTGTCGCGGATGGCTTCGTCCTTGGTCAGGATCTTATGCTGCTGCTCGATCCAGGAGCAGGGCACAGTCAGTTGGATTGGGCGCACCGAGTACATTCGCCGCTGCTTTTTTTCTTTGGTGAGATTGGCCAGCCGGCCTCTATCCGTTTGGTGGGAGAGCATACGATTGGCCAGAAAGGGCCGGATAAATGGATGAACCCGGTAGTAACCTATACCAGCGGTTTTGTGCGTACGGGGTTACCTGGTGTCTTTCATGTAGATCATCCCGAAGTGCTTGCCGTCCTGCCGGATGGAAGAATAAAAGGACTCGCTTGGGGAAGCACGGTCGTTCATTATACGGAAGCAGGCGTGAGCGCGTCGAAGGAAATGACTGTCGTTGAGGAAGTGCCGGAGCTTGTGCAAGTTACGGTGCATGTTAAGGTACCGAACGACACACCGCCATACCCGACCATATATGCAGGCATCGAGGTAACTTATAAGGAGGATGGCTCATATAGCGGAACGGCGATGATTCCGCACGGATTAACGTTTACGTTTAGAATATCGCGCGGGTTCGGTTTGCATGAAAGACTGGGTGATGGCAGCGACATTATTCATCGTTCGTTTACGACTAATCAGAATATGGTATTATGCTACGAGGTGGAAGCTTGGGATCAAGAGCTCCATTGAACTAAATCATCGGAGGTATGACATATGACAATTAGAGCCGCAAAACCGGATGACGCAGCAGAAGCAGCACAATTGCTGTATGATGCGCTGCATGATGTAGCCTATAAACTGACCGGCGAGACTACCAAGGACAAGGTACTGGCCGGGCTGGAGCTGTATTTCCGAGCAGATGAAGGCCGACTGGGACATCGACAGTTTACGGTAAAGGAGATAGACAACGAGGTAGCCGGGTTAATCGTGACTTACGGAGGCGATCAGGCTGAAGAACTGGATCGTCCGATCGTCGATCGCCTGCGTGGCATGGATCATGCCTTCACAGGACTGGATCAGGAGGCTGATCTGGATGAATACTATATCGATACGCTTTCTGTATCCTCCACGTTCGGAGGGCAGGGAATCGGTTCGGCGCTGATCGACCATGCGGAGAAGCAGGCGGTAGCCAGGGTTATGATCGTATCGCGCTGGCCGTCGTAACTGACAATGAACGTGCGCATGCCTTATATATCAGAAGAGGGTATGTCACAGATAAAGATATTACGATTAATCATCAGCGTTACCACCATATGATCAAGTATTTAAAATAATATTTTCGAAAAAATCAGACCACCTATTTACAAATGGTAATAGGTGGTTTATTATAAATCCAAGATGATCTAAAAAAATAGATCGAACAAATAATACAGATTGAATTAATATTACAGATCAAACTAAATAAATGAAATGGAGTGGCATTCATGAATTCAAAAGAACCCATGTTCGAAATTTCGGTGGAGCAAGCGAAGCTACTGGGCAGTGCTCAGCGAGTGAAGATTATCGGAACCATAATAGAAACGGCCAAGACATCGAAACAGGTAGCCGATGAACTCGGGGATTCGCCAGGCAGTGTACATTATCACATTCAGAAGCTGTATGAGGGCGGCTTAATCGAACTCGTGGATACGAAGCCGGTTGGCGGCATCGTGGAGAAGTACTATAAATCGAAATCCAAGTGGTTCACCACACGGGGCGAGCAGCAGATTGACCCTGTACTGGCTGACAATTTCGAGTCCGATTTCAAGAACCAGACCAGTTTGAGAATGCAATTGTCCGATCAAGAGCGGGATGACATGGCGGTAGAATTTCGGGATTTGCTGGAGAAGTGGGTTATGAAGTCGATTGCTTCCAAATCCAAGGGCAAGAAAGAGTACGCCGTCGGCCTGAACATCGTATCAACCGAAGCGGCGGAGAAAAAATAGGAGGGGGGCTTGCCCCCTCAGCATCAATCAATATTCAAACAATGGGAGAGATATCATTATGGAAATTATGAAAAATCGCAACTTTCTGCTGCTGTTCATCGGCCGCATTTTAACCAACGTAGGGGATAGCCTGTATGCGGTTGCTGCGATGTGGCTCGTATACGATCTTGGGGGATCTACGCTGTATACCGGGATTGCGGGTTTCTTGTCGATCCTGCCGCGAATCATTCAGATTCTGTCTGGACCGATGATCGACCGCGTACCGTTAAAAGGACTACTGGTCAACACGCAACTGATTCAGGCAATTATGCTCTTAATCGTACCCATCTCCCATTATTTCGGCTTTCTGTCGGTGGGACTGGTGCTCACGATTACGCCAATCCTCACCACATTGAATATGTGGGTATACCCGGCACAGATGACCGCGCTTCCGCGTATCGTAGAGAAGAGGCAGTTAACACAGGGTAATTCGTTGTTCTCCCTTGCCAATCAAGGAATCGATGTTGCTTGCAATGCCATATCCGGCGTGTTGATTGTTGTTCTCGGGGCCGTATCACTGTACTTATGGAACTCGGCTGGTTTCTTTATTGGAGCGCTCCTGTTCGCTCAGCTGAAGATCAGTCATAATCAAAATAAAAATTCGGATAACAACGAAAAAAAGACATCTAAAAAACCAATCTTCAGATCAAAAAATATGCAGGCTTCCATGAAAAAATATGGTGCTGACATTAAAGAAGGCATGCGTTATATGTTTGCGACACCACTGGCTCGCATTCAAATCGGTATCATTGTTATTAACGCGGCAGGTGGAGCGACGTTCACGGTCATGCCTGCATTCGCGGACAGTCTGGGCGGCGCGAGCGTATACGGGATGCTGCTTATGGCTTCAGCTTGCGGCAGCTTACTTGGCGCTCTGTTGACACCTTATTTAAAATTGGAACGGTTGCCGCTTGGGCATCTCTTCATCGGTGCATTTATTTTATCCGGCACGGCTTGGGGCCTCAGCGTGTTTACTCCATGGACGTGGCTTGTCGTTCTTGTTTATGGATTAGCTTGGTTCCCAGGAGGGGTTACGAACGTCATTATCATTTCTGTCATTCAGAAGGCCATACCCCAGAAGAGGTTAGGCACGGTGCTGGCTGCGGCTAATGGGATCAGCGGAATTGCAATGCCGCTTGGCAGCTTGATCGGAGGTATTCTGGGGGTCGTCTTCACTGGCGCAACGGTTATTGCTGCCTGTGGTGCTACTGTACTCGGTGTTGGCTTGTTCTGGATGATCGACTCCGTTACGCGTTCGCTCCCGTCACCGGAAGAGGCCACTGAGGAGTGGTTCTCGTCATATACGGGTGAAGTGAAGATAGAGAAAGAAGTAGCTTTGCATTCGGCTACTTAGCATAATCGGTGGATGAAGTCCGGTGATTCGGAATTCATCCATTTGTGTTTTTAAAGGCATAATTCATTTCCAGACGTGCTTGTCAGGCTAGTCTGCATAATGTGACCAAGTCCCTCATAGACATGTATCAATCAAGTCAAAACATGTGTTGAAGGGGATGATGACATGCGCCGGATTTCTTGGGTGCTGCTCGCTGTAGTATTATGCGTAACAGTGATACTGGCGGGATGCGGGAAGAAAAATGCGGACAGCGTTGTGAAGGACCTGAACAAGGTGGCAGATAAACTGGAAAGTGCTAAAGGGGCTTACCAGGGAGCGGGCGTCATGACCATACATACCGGTGAGGCGCCCCAGGAGTATCAAGTTGAGGTATGGTACCAGTCGCCATCCTATTATCGGATCAGTCTAACGAATGGTCAGAAGGATATTACACAGATCGTGCTCCGCAATGATGAAGGTGTATTCGTCCTGACACCGAGTCTGAACAAGAGTTTCCGTTTCAAGTCGGACTGGCCGGATAATCAAGGGCAAGTTTACCTTTACCAGACGCTGCTTGGCAGCATCTTGAAAGACAACACGCGCCAATTTGCCGAAGACAAAGAGAGTTATGTATTTGATGTTGCCGCTGACTACCACAGTCATGCCCTGATTCGTCAGAAGATTTGGCTGGATAAAGACAATTATTCACCGAAGCAAGTGCAAGTATCGGACTCCGAAGCCAACGTGGTCGTTGAAGTGAAATTTAACACCTTCACCTTCGATACGAATCTGACGAAAGAGTCCTTTGATACGAATAAAAATTTAAGCGCAATGAATGAGGCCCAAGGCACACTTGCGGAAGTAGATGGTCAAGGGATGCCGGTGGCTTCTAATCAAGATGGTACTGACGGAATTACTGATGGATTAACGGAAGTAGCGGCAGGCGGTGATATGGGATCTTTCGGTATCATTTATCCGGAATATTCACCGGTCGGCGTAATCGAGAAGGATACGATGGAGATTGCTGAGAGTAAGGACCATGCGGTCATTCTGAAATATGATGGCTTGTATCAATATACGATTATGGAATCCAGACCAGCCGATCGCGCAGTCTCCCTCGTTCCAGGCGAAGCGGTCTACATCGACTTCACCACAGTGGGACTCTTGACGGGCGATCAGCAGAAAACATTGACCTGGAATGATGAAGGCGTAGAGTTCAGAATTACGAGTGCCAATCTGCCGCAAGAGGAAATGGTCAAAATCGCTGCTTCCATGCAAGGACAATCGGGTAAATAATACGGTGAAGGCGGATACCAAGCATTGGAGGGGCAAGATTCCGACAATGTGGCCATTCGCCTCTTTTTCCAAATCAAGGTGGGTGAAGCAGCTTCTTTCATCCGAGGCGTGCAGGGAGGACAAGGACTTCAACGGGATGACGAAATGTCGGTGTATCCGCTATTCTATTCATTGGAAAGTTGTCTTCATTGACAGCGGCCCCTGGGAACATTACCATTAGTCTATTGCATACTCAAATGTTTTCTTAGTAATGGTAAGAGGTGACTGGAATTGCAAGCGATATATCGACCTACCCTTGCGGAAATCAACTTGGATGATCTGCGTGCGAACTATAACGGATTCCGTGAGGCATTGCCGGATCACATGAAGCTTCTTGCTTGCGTGAAGGCTAATGCATATGGTCATGGAGCTGTGGAGGTGGCACGCGCGCTGCAGCAATGGGGTGCGGATTACTTAAGCGTGGCCTTTCTCGATGAGGCGATTGAGCTTCGTCAAGGCGGCATAACTTGCCCGATTTTGGTGCTTGGTTATACTCCGCCAGAGGGTATAGAAACCGCGTATAAGTATGATGTAACCCTGACACTGTTTAGTACGGAAGTGCTCCAAGCGATAAAAATGCTGCCGGTAATGCCGGAGAAACCGCTCAAGGTACACATCAAGATTGACAGCGGCATGGGTCGCTTGGGCCTGCTTCCTGGGAAGTCCGCTCTCGCATTTATTGAAGAAGCGTTCTCGCTGCAGCAGGTTGTTGTTGAAGGCATGTTTACCCATTTTGCTAGAGCGGATGAATTCAACAAAGACTATACATTGGAACAGTACCGGCGCTTTCAGAGCGTGGCAGACGCGCTTCGGGATAAGGGATTCCATATCCCGATCATACATACGGGCAATAGTGCGACAGCGATTGACACACCGGAATTATCCTACAATATGGTTCGTATCGGCATTAGCTTGTACGGACTGTATCCGTCGGATGAGGTGAATCAAGAGACCGTTAAGCTGCGCCCTGTCATGACGTTAAAGACCAAGCTGGTCTACGTCAAAAATCTCCCACCGTTATCTGGCATCAGCTACGGCTCGAAGTACGTGACGAGTCAGGAGGAACGGATTGGAACGTTACCGATCGGTTATGCCGATGGTTTCTCCCGTATGCTTAGCGGTAAGGTGGAAGTGCTGATACGCGGCCGTCGCGTTCCTGTTGTCGGTAATATCTGTATGGACCAATGTATGGTATCGCTCAAAACTTTCGCCGAGGAGGCGGAACAAATTAAAGCTGGTGAAGAGGTTGTTCTCATCGGTCGGCAGTCTGACGATAGCATTACGGCAGACGAGCTGGCCGCCAAGCTTGGGACGATCCCTTACGAGGTCGTCTGTATGATTGCCCATCGCGTGCCACGTCGGTATATCCGTTCTGATATACCTGTGATCACGATAAACCCGCTGTTGGATTAGTCTTGAACAGGCATCAGGACCTAAGTATTTTTTCACAGGGAAGAAGGAATACGTGCGGACATCCTCGAAATATGTATATGCAGGCAAGTCTGTACGAAAGTGTCGATTGTAGTTTATAATGATATGCAGCATACTTGATATACCTTCGGCATATATATTCTTTTGTATAAATTTCCTTGAATAATGCAATACTGGTGCACAGGGCGAGAAGGTTGTGGGGGTGTAAGAAGGTGGCCAATATGCAGAACACCAAACGAATTATGATCAGTTTACCGGATCATCTTTTGCAGGAAGTGGACGGGATCGCTCAACTGGAAAACTCCAACCGAAGTGAGCTTATTAGGCAGGCCATGAAGCTGTATCTGAATGAACGGAAGAAGCGTTACATTCGCGAATCGATGCAGCGAGGCTACATGGAAATGGCCAAGATTAACCTAACGATGGCTTCTGAGGCGTTCCATGCGGAGGAAGATGCAGACAACACTCTAGACCGCTTAGTAAGCGGGGTGTAGACAGTGATTGTTAAACGGGGCGACGTATTTTTTGCGGACTTATCGCCTGTTGTCGGTTCGGAGCAGGGCGGTGTTAGACCCGTGCTTGTGATCCAGAACGACATCGGCAACCGATTTAGTCCGACTGTCATTGTTGCGGCCATTACGGCACAAATTCAAAAAGCCAAGCTGCCGACTCACGTCGAAATTGATGCGGCGTCGCACGGGTTCGACCGGGATTCCGTTATTCTACTGGAGCAGATTCGGACGATTGACAAACAGCGGCTAACCGACAAAATCACCCATCTTGATGATGAAATGATGCGTAAGGTGGATGATTCCCTGCAAATTAGTCTGGGCTTGATCGATTTCTAGAATTAGGAATGGATTCAAGCGTGCGTTTACGACATAGAACATGGTATGGTAGCAAAGAACCTCGGGGTTAGCCCTTGGGGTTCTTTTCGTTATATTAAGCGCTGGTTGGGATTAGAATATATGCGGTTGTAACGGCAGCGGCGATGAACAGCAGGCAAAGCAGGGATAATACCCAGTGGTTCTTGTCATTCATGTCATAGTACCTCCCAATTACAGATAGACTCATTGTAACGATCAAATCTTAAAATAAGATGAAAATGGTATAAATATCTCCTAAAGCAACCGCCATCAGGCCATAAGGTGGAAATGCTGGCGCAGATTTGGGATAATAGCTTTATAGTTATGGTGAAGAAAGAGGGATATCATTTGTCTGAAATAGAAACGGTTGACCTAAATGAGGAACAGATTCGTAAGGAAGAATCGAAACGGATCGTGAAGCAGATCGCGAAGGAGCTTCATTTATCCGAGAAACAAGTGCGTACGACCGTTGAGCTTCTGGATGAGGGCAATACGATACCGTTTATCGCACGTTACCGCAAGGAGATGACTGGGGAGCTGGATGAGAACCAACTCCGTGATATTGAGGATCGAACGGGCTACCTGCGTAATCTGGAGGTCCGCAAGCGTGAAGTGATTCGTATTATCGAAGAGCAAGGCAAGTTGACCGATGAGCTTAGAGCCACGATTACTGCAGCGGCTAAGCTGCAGCAAGTAGAGGATCTGTATCGTCCGTATAAGCAGAAACGCAAGACGAGAGCGAGCGCCGCGAAGGAGAAAGGACTTGAGCCGCTGTCAGAATGGATTTGGTCTCAGCCGAAGCAGGCCGAGGTGTTGGTCGAGGCAGCCCGGTATGTGGATGAAGAGAAAGGCGTAACTTCAGCTGAAGAGGCCGTGCAAGGGGCGATGGATATTCTGGCTGAGAACATTGCGGATGACGCAACCGTCCGTGCCTGGGTCCGCCAGTTCAGTCTGGATCATGGCATCCTGACTTCCGAGGCGAAGGATTCCGCTGAAGAATCCGTTTATGAGAATTATTACAACTACCGTGAGCTGGCGAAGAAAATGCCGCCGCACCGGATATTAGCGATCAATCGCGGGGAGCGGGAGAACATATTGAAGGTAGGCCTTGAAGTGCCTTCAGAATCCATCCACGGCTACATCGGTAAGCAGGTACTGAAGGGATCTTCTTCGGTATCGGAGATTTTGATTGCAGTCATAGAGGATGCATATAAACGTTTGATCGCTCCGTCGATTGAGCGGGAAGTTCGAAGTGAGCTTACGGAAAAAGGGGAGAATCAGGCGATCTCCATCTTTGCCGGGAATCTGCGCAGCTTGCTGCTGCAGCCGCCGGTGAAAGGGCGCTCGGTGCTTGGGGTTGACCCGGCATATCGTACCGGCTGTAAGCTGGCGGTGGTTGATGATACCGGGAAGCTGCTCGAAGTTGCGGTGACCTATCCAACACCGCCGAACAACAAGAGGCAAGAGGCGGCATCGATCATTAAGGGCATGATCAGCAAGTATGGAATCCAATTGATTGTCATCGGTAATGGCACAGCGTCGCGTGAGACAGAGCAGTTTATTGCTGAGGATGTGATCGCGACGATCGCCGATCCAGAGCTCGCTTATCTGATTGTGAATGAGGCGGGAGCAAGTGTGTACTCGGCCTCCAAGTTGGCTCAGGATGAATTTCCGGACCTGGATGTGGCTGAACGCAGCGCAGCGTCTATTGCCCGGCGCGTACAGGATCCGCTTGCCGAACTGGTGAAGATCGATCCGAAATCGATCGGTGTCGGTCAATATCAGCACGACGTTACCCAGAAGAACCTGGAAGGAAGTCTGAAGGCTGTTGTGGAATCGGCCGTGAACCATGTCGGGGTGGACGTTAATACGGCTTCGCCATCACTGCTCTCTTACGTGGCAGGCATTAACGCTACGATTGCCAAGAACATCGTCAAGTACCGGGAAGAGAATGGGAAGTTCGCCAGCCGCAAGCAACTGCAGAAGGTTCCTCGTCTCGGTGCAAAGACGTTCGAACAATGCGTGGGTTTCATGCGGATTTCCGAAGGGGAGAATGTCCTCGATCGGACGCCAATCCATCCGGAGTCCTATCCGGTTGTCGACCGATTGTTCCAGGAGTTGGAGATCGGCCTTGATAAGCTTGGCAGCAAGGAACTGGCGGAATTACTGGACACCCAGCAGCCCGAGCATCTTGCAGTGAGGCTGGATGTCGGCGTGCCAACCTTACGCGATATTCTCGACAGCCTGTTGCGTCCAGGGCGCGATCCTCGTGAAGAACTGCCATTGCCGATCTTCCGTCAAGATGTACTCAAGATCGAGGATTTGATGGCAGGAATGGAGCTTCAAGGAACGGTACGCAACGTGATCGACTTTGGTGCTTTTGTTGATATCGGCATCAAGAGTGATGGCCTCGTCCATATTTCCCAGCTCAGCGACGGATTTGTGAAGCACCCGATGGATGTCGTATCGGTCGGAGACAATGTGACGGTGTGGGTGCTGAATGTGGATTTGAAGAAAGGCCGTGTTGGACTGACCATGAGGAAGCCGAAAGATCAGTAATGGAGAGAAATGAAACGCCGCAAAGCCCATCTTGGGCCATGCGGCGTTTTTTAATGACGATCGGAGGACAGATTCTTCTTTTTGGCACGGAAACGCCGGACCTTCATGAGGTTGCCACACATTTTATCATCACAGTACCGCTTTGAACGGTTGCGTGTATCGTCATAATAGATCCACAGACAGTCCGGGTTGGCGCAGATCCGCATGCGGGCGAATTCACCTTCCGAGAGGGTCTTGGCAAAGGAAGCGGCGATATCCGCGACAACTCCAGTTAATCCGGGATGCACGGTGCTGTAATTCAGCGTATAGCCTCCATCTTCGTTCTTGTGCAGTTCACGTAAGACGGGTCCTGCGGACATCCAGTGGTTCAATTCCTCGATTCTCTCGCCGAACGTGCGTCCGCCAGCGACGATATATTGTACGAACTCCCTCAGAAAGGAGCGAAGCTGTTGTAATTCGTGAATCTCTTCGGAATTCAGCGGTAACTTGACCTGGAAATGATATTGATTCATAAAGCTATGCAGGTGATCGGGGTTCAGTAATCGGTCCTCGTACTTTCCCGTGCCTCTCCAGTCATGCCATTCACTATTTAGGAAATCATCCCATATCATGCGTTCATCCTTTCTCCATCGATATTATTGTAACAATCTAAATATTGTTTTACTAGTTACTTGAATACGTTAATGGAGTGTGTTAAGTTAGCACTAATGTAACTATCTAAATACAATAAGGTGGTTACATACATATGAGGAGGCGATTCAAGGTGAGTATACGAGAAGTGCTGTTGCTCAATTGGGATTATGCAATGGAGAAAGAAGATTGGTATCCACCCACATCTCATGCCCTTCAGGACGTTACTTCAGAACAGGCCCTATGGAAGCCGGAAGGCTTGGCCGCGAATTCGATCTGGGAGAATGTCCAGCATCTTTTGTATTATAAACAGCGGTTGCTTGCCCGATTAGATCAGGTGCCATTTGAGGAATTGGACAACAACGATGAGACATTTCACATAAGGGATACGAGTGAAGAGGAGTGGGGGCAGGTGAGGGATGCGTTGCATGACGTTCATTCGGCATTAAGAGTGAAATTCGAACAGATGCCTGATGAAGAACTGCTGAAGTCCTCTCAGGCAGTCCTGAGTCTGATTACGCATGATGCATACCATACGGGACAGATCGTCTCACTTAGGAAGATGCAAGGATCATGGCCTGAGAAGCGTAGCTATTTATAACATCGAATTCATGGATAGATTGTAGTTGAAAAGGAATGTGGCAATCGCACGTCAAAAACAAGCCGGACATGGTT
>NZ_BAZR01000013.1 GCF_001315105.1 Paenibacillus sp. JCM 10914
AAAATGACGGCCTTTTTTGTTCTCCATATTTATATACATAAAATGTCCGTTTCGCACCGATTGATTGGTTATATAAGTATCTTTTTGTCAGAGAGGAGGAGAAACGTATCGATACGACCACGGTTGAAGAATATGTAGTACAAGTCCAATCCGGCCAAACGGATGCATTTATTCCAATTGTTCAGGCATATCAAAGGCAATTGTACATCTATACATGCAGGATGCTGGGAAGCGAACAGGATGCGGAGGATGCTGTGCAGGACATTTTTCTCAAAGCGTTCAAATCGCTGCACGGCTACAAACCTACGGTTAGTTTTAATGCCTGGATCTATCGAATTGCTTATCATCATTGCCTGAACATCCTACATAAACGACAATCTTACGGAAGAGTTGCGAGATTGCTCAAGCGGGACGCTCAGGTTGGTAGTGCGGAGGAAGAATTTTTAAATGGAGTCTTTAGCGAGTCGCTATCGCTGGCGCTTGATAGTCTTCATGGCAAGGAGCGAGGCATGCTGATCTTGCATGCTTTTCATGAGAAGTCTTACGCGGAAATCGGAGAAATAACCGGCAAAAGCCCGGAATCGGTACGGAAGAAACTGACGCGAATTAAACAGAAACTCAAAAATAAGATGAGTCAAGGGCAGGAGGAAACCACATGGCAGACAAGCTGGATTCAAACGAAGAGCTGAAGAAGAATGCCAGGCCTGATCATAAGTTCCGCGATATCGATCTTACATATCCTATCCAGGATCAGATCCAAAGGATGGTGCAGCGTGACATGAAGCCGAACAAACGCGCATTCCGAAGGCCGGTGGTCGCTTCGATTACCGTATTGTCCATAGCATTCATGTCGTTTACCGCCTATGCAGCTTCGGAACATCTACAAATTTTTAATCAACAGGGAAAAGTGATCGTCAAAACAACGGACCCTTCACCGGGACTACCCGAGAAACTAAGTCGTCAGTTGGAGGATTACCGGATTCAGGTGCAGAGCGAACTGAAGCCCGGGGAACTAGCCGCTTATTATATTCATGATGAGTATATAAACACTACCAACGGTTATGATACCGTCAATCCGATTAAATACGAGTATAGGCCACTGGATTATACAACCTATGAGTCCTTTGAAGCCGAGCTTAAACGGACGCATGCGCCACAACTTGCGCTTCCTGAGCGTTTGCCAGATGGTTGGTCATTCTCTTATGGACAATTATCTCCGAGAGGGCTGTTTCGTGTCGGTGATGAGAAGATCCAATACGACAGCTTGAAACAGCGACTGACGGACCTTGCTATACAAGAACAAGATGGAGAAACACTGTTTATTGAGAAGCTCAAATGGACTCATGCCACTTCGGCAACTCTGTATCTGACGGATGGGACAAACAAGCACGCTCTATCGCTTCAAGCAACATATGGTTCGAATATTAGCCTGCCACACCAAGCTAATGGGACTTCTGAAAAAATAATGCTGAATCACTTAGAGGCCATCTACCAACGTAGTGAGAGTGGAGAAATGCGTATTGCCTGGTATGACAGCAAACAAGGTATCGCATATAATCTCAGCTTGAATGAGCACGGGGCGCTAAGCAAGAAGCAGCTTCAACAAATGGCTGCAAGTATGGTAGAGGATTAATGTGTGAAAGTCATTCCACATCAACCATAGGAATAAGCGGTTTGTTCTCAATAGGCGATGACATTACAATCAGAGTAACCGAATCACCGTATTTACCGCAGGCATTCGTAAACATTTCCAGTGATTGCAACGATTCCGTAACCACCTTCAATAGGAAATTATACTGACCACTGATGCGGTGTAATTCTATTAGTTCGGAAGATTGGTTGCAGAACGCAACCAGTTCTTCACAATTCTTGGTCAGGAACATCAAATACGCCGTGACATGTTTGTTGATTTTAGAGGGGGGGATGACGGCACGGTAATGATCTACCACGCCCCGATCCTCCAGCTTACGTACTCGCTCGGCAACAGCCGGCTGTGATAAGCCAACCAAATGACCTAATTCTTTCATCGAAATGCGGCCATGTCCTTGTATAATTTCTATTATATTCTTATCTGTAACATCCATGCAGATCGCTCCTTATTTAAATAAATCAAATGGTGGGATATTCCTTATTAAATTAATGATGTACACATAAACTCAGTTATTAATATATTCAATGTAGCATCATACTCCCTTAAAATAAAGTTAAAGATAACAAAAGGGAGTGAAAACATTGAGTTTATTGTTTACACCTATACAGATCCGTGACGTTGAAATTAAAAATCGGGTCATGATGTCTCCGATGGGAACTTTATCTGCAGGTTCCGATGGAAAAATAACAGATTGGCATATTGTGCATTATGGAGCCAGAGCGCTCGGACAAGTGGGTCTCATTATGATGGAAGCGACCGCGGTACAGGAAAAGGGAAGAGACGAAGGGTCGATCGGAATATGGAGCGATGATCACATCGAGAGCTTGCAGAAGCTTGTTACTACGATACATTCGCATGGTTCAAGAGCAGGTATCCAGCTCTGGCATGTCGGACGTAAATCAAATATTCGTGGCTATCAAGTTTCAGCGTCGGGTTTTCCATATCAAGATCGGGATAGCAGAGAACTCACTGTTCCGGAAATTCAGACCGTGGTAAGAGATTTCCAGTTAGCCGCAAGTCGTGCGGCATTGGCTGGTTTTGATGTGATAGAACTTCATGCCGCTCACGGGTATCTGCTAAATGATTTTCTTTCATCCTATACCAATAGAAGAACAGACGAATATGGTGGTTCGTTTGAGAAGAGATATCGACTTCTGGGGGAGGTCATTGAGGCCATCCGTAGCGTATGGCATGGACCGCTGTTTGTTCGAGTATCTGCTGATGAATACGGGGATATCGGTAACCGAATTGAGGATGCAATCCAATATGCATCTAAAATGAAAGAGCAGGGAGTAGATTTGATTGATGTGAGTACTGGTGGTGTTCACCCGGATAAACCGGAGATTTATCCAGGTTATCAAGTGCCGTATGCAAAGGCGATTAAGGATGCAGTCCAAATCCCCACAGCAGCTGTAGGTTTAATCACGACGGGAAGCCAAGCCGAGCAAATCCTACAGAATATGAGTGCGGACCTTATTGCCGTAGGCAGGGCGTTATTGCGTGACCCGTTCTGGGTAAGAAATGCCTCAGAGGAAATAGGAGAATACATCGAAGCTCCGAAGCCGTACCTTGGTCATTGGTATACATCAGAACATGCTCCAACCATGTCCTTGGAGATAATCTCTAATAGCTGTACGCCAGCTTGGCTGTTTCCTTTATCGTTCAGTGCAGGCCCAACGACGCCGATGCCGTATTGACCCGGTACCAAGGTCAGAATGCCGCCAGAGACGCCGCTCTTGGCCGGGAGGCCTACATCAATGGCGAATTCCCCGGAAGCATTGTACATGCCGCAGGTGGTCATAAAAGTCTTGGCGATTCGCACATAGCGCCGAGGAATAAGGGTCTTGCCTGTTATAGGATCTACGCCATCCATGGCCAGCACCAGCGCCATTCGAGCGAGATCCGCACAATTGGCCGTGATGGAACAATGCCGAAAGTATACATCCAGTACATCGTCTATCCGCCCAGTCAGAATACCATTCTCTTTCAAGAAATACGCAATGGAGCGGTTCAGATCACCGCTATCGAGTTCAGAGTTGTACACATCCATATCCACGGTTAGTGATTCATTACCGGATATGTCTTTGAAGAAACGCAGGACCCGCTCTGATTTCTCTGCGGGGTTACTGCCCTTAATTAAGGAAGTGACGGTAATCGCTCCGGCGTTAATCATCGGGTTGAACGGGATGCCTGGCCGCACCAATTCAAGTTTGAGCATGGAGTTAAAGTTGTCCCCGGTCGGCTCCATGCCAACCTTGCTGAAGACGAGCTCCTCACCGTTGTCCATCAAGCCGAGAATAAGCGTGAACACTTTAGAAATACTCTGCATCGTGAAGTTCAGGCCACATTCACCTGCTGTCGCGGTGTCACCATCAGCATTGATCAGTGTGATTCCGAGGGCATCTCGCGGAGCTTTGGACAATTCGGGAATATATGAGGCGACTTTGCCACTGGCGGCATAGGGCACGCTGGCTTTAATCCAGTCAGGCAACTTCTGCTGAATCGTGAGCATTTCGGGTGATATCATCTATACAAAAACTCCTTTCCTGATCATCTGAGATTGTGAAATTAGATACAAACAACGGTCTATTCTTGAAAAGTGTATCCCATCTTTAGTGAAATTTCAAAGCTGACGGCACAAATAATTCTCCCATTAAGATAACATGATTAGCATTAATAGGATAAAGTGAAGCTATTCAAGGGCTGTGTCGCTAACATAGAGAGGAGTGTTTACAGTACGAGGACAAGGATGTACAGCAGCAATGGATCAAGGATGATGAATAAAGAAATGCCTGCTTGAGAGCAGGCATTTTTTGTTGTATATCTGTCAGCCTCATTAAGGCTTGGCATTCTTCCAATAGGTATAGGCATGCACGACATGACCTGTGTAGGAAGTTGAGTCTTTTAGCATGTCGCGCAATTTAGCAAGCTCTTGCTCCATGTAAGCTTCACCTTCTTCGAAGAAGGTGATATGATCGCCTTCATGGCTTTCTTTCATCTCCACCGAGATCAGTATCGGCTTACCCAGCTCCTCCGCGAACGCGATCTCTTCCCTTGATACGGCGGCAATGCCATTGGTGCCTTCGGCCGTATCGCGGAAAGCCATAAGGGAAACATGGTCCATTCGATCGATCATCCATTTACTAAGAGATATATTGGTGCCTGGAACATTGAATTTATCCAGCCACACGGCCATATCCATGCTGGCTTCAAGATTTGAATCCTTCTTCAACTCATTGACAAAGGCATCGATATTGGATGTCCACTCCGTCATGACCCGATCTTGATTTTCCCTCCATATTGGCAGAACGTAGGGTTCAATATCGAGATGAATGCCATGGAATCGTTCATCGCCTTGCACGTTACGGTTATATTCCTTTACATAATTGACCAAACGCATTATACGATCACGATTCTCTTGCAGTGCCCAGATCGGATGACCGCCTAGAGCGTGCACCTCGATCCCTTGTGCAGCAGCTTGCTTCACGAAGGATGCGTATGCACTATATGGCTGCTGAAGATCTAACCGAACGTAAAGCCAGTTTACGTCTTTTTCTTTTGCAAATTCTAGAATTTCATGTCCATTATCTATGACTTCGTGGGCTTCCCATATGTAAGTACCCCTAATCATCGGATCTCGATTTACTGGATCTGCATCCGGCACGCGATCACCTTCACCTGGTTCTGGATTGGGTGTAGAAGGGTCTGGGTTCTCTCCGGCAGGAGGTTCTCCCTCGTTACCATCACCCTGCAGGTTCTGCCAGTAGCGGATATCGTGAATGGCAATACCTGCAAAGGAACTGTGAGAAGCAAGCCGGTCCGACAGCTGTTCCAGCGTCCGGTTCAGGCGATCTCTTCCTAGACCATAAAATGTAGTATGGGCTTCGCCTGGCATCTCTTTGGTATTCACAGCCACGAGGATCTGCTTGCCTAAGCGGTTGCCAATCTCGAATTCGTCTTCAGACAGTTTGATGATCCCGTGATCTGTATCGATTTCATTCCGGTAAGTCATAACGGTCACATGATCAAATGCACCAATCAACCATTCATTGAAGTTGCTGCCATCGGCTCTGGTGTAATGATCGACCAGAATGGTATATCAATGCCGAGGTCTAACGGTTCTCCCGATAATTGTTGTAGAAATAAATTCAAATTCTCTTCCCATGACGCAAGGATGTTGTTCTGTTCCTCTTCCCATTGAGCCAAAACATATGGCTCGATATCGAGATGGACCCCGTCAAAGCGGCCAGCTTCAGCTACACTCGCATTATATTCCTTTACCCAGTCGGCAAGACCAAGCATATCCGCTCGATAAGCGGTAAGTGCCCACCTAGGATCTCCGCCTAAGGCATGAACTGCGATCTGTTCTTCGTGCGCTCGTTGTAAAAATGATTCATATGTTGCTGCTGGAAGTTGGCGATTAATCTGTAAGTAGATCAGATTGATGCCTTCTTCACGTGAATAACGAATTAACTGCTCTCCACCATCTTGTATTAATTCCGTTTGCCACACCCATGTTGCCTTAATGGTAGATTTCTCTGCATGAGCCTGAGTTGGCAATCCGACTAGAATCAGGGCAAACAACAGACTAGTCAACCATCGGTAACCCTTTACATTCATGCTTTCCCTCCGTTTCTCTGTAAGAATGATTGATTCTGGTGCAGTAAACGGGCTAATTATAGCATTGATATTGGAAAATGAGATGAGCCCAATTTCTCAGGAAACTGACGCGAGTTTAAGAGAGAACAAATGATCGGTATATAAGGAACTATACCTGCTATGGAATAATATTTCTGTTTAAGATAAAACAGGAATTGATCTCCAGTTTTAAGGCCAACTGCTCAGGAATAAAGTTGCATTTTACGACGGAAATGCCATTAATGGTCACGGTTTTTCGGTAGAAGGTACGAAATATGATCTTTTATAAGATATTTAGATAGAATTTGAAAGATAATGATTGACAAATTATGGTGTGCGATTAGTATGAAGGTGAAGGCCTAATATTTTCATATATTAGTATTTAATTAGGGGGAGATTAAATGAGTCAACCGACGGTTCCATATCACGAGATTGAGCCATTATTACAGACCGGGGATATTTTTCTGGCGCATGGGATTTCGAAAGGAAGTATCATTATTGAAACACTTGAGCAGTGCCCTTGGTCTCATGTTGCTATTGTGGTCCGAACTCCTGATAATGAGGTGCTGTTATGGGAATCCACTTCTGCAGATGATCTAGAGGATTGTTGGTTTCACGTTAAGAAATCTGGTCCACAGCTCGTTAAACTACGTGATCGGATTATTAGTGATATTTCCGGTCAATATGATTCGATGTTTGCTATTCGTCAATTGGAGGTAGAACGTACTCCGGAAATGTATGATCAACTTGAAAATTTTATTGGACAGGTTCATGACGCAACTTTTCCAGATAAACTTCAAATGTATTGGGAGGTTCTTGAGGGGAAATTCGGGATTAAATCTTCCTTTAAAGATTTCTTCTGTAGTAAATTAGCTTCGGAAACTTACATGAGACTTGGATTGCTGTCTGAGTCAAAACCTGCTAATAGTTATGAGCCAAAGAACTTTACTTCTGAGCACCCTCTGAAACTTTTGAAGAATGCAAAATTAATGAATGAGATATATATTGATCCTGCTTCGGTTTATGTATGAAATGGTATAACTTTTTTCTGAAAACTTTAATTTTTTTTTTAATCTTCAGTTTATGGATAAATCCGGCTATATTCGCAGATGAATCTTCTTTCAGGGTAAAGAAGGGTGAAGTTAATATAACTAACTGGGATTTTGACAAAGACGGTATTTTTAACCTAAACGGTGAGTGGGAATTTTATTGGAGTCAGTTGCTAACTCCCTCCGATTGGAAGATGAATATTAATACTGAAGATCATTCTTACATACAAGTCCCTGGGTATTGGAATAAGCAAATAATAAACGGGGAGACTCTTCCAATCGAAGGATATGCAACATATCGCTTAACGATTCATGGAGTTAAATCAACTGAGCAGATGGCGATAAAGCTTCGTAACATGTACTCTTCGTATAATGTCTGGATTAATGATGAACTGGCTATATCAAATGGTCTGCCTGGGACAACACCTGAGGAAACCATCCCTAAACATGGTGCTTCTACAGTTGTACCAATCAATTCCAATTCGAAAGAGCTGACTATATTAATTCAAGTTGCAAATTTCACATATCCAAAAGGAGGGATAAATGATCAAATCCAGTTAGGTAATGCCAAACAATTACAGCATGTAAAGTCTAGCGAACTGGTTCAAGATAGTTTTGTTGTTGGTTCACTATTAATTATGGGAATCTACCATTTATTTTTATTTGGAATCAGACGCAATGACAGTACACCGCTTTATTTTGGGTTGTTTTGTATAACCATAGCTATTCGTACTCTATTGATAAATTCTCGTTTTATTTTGGAAGTTTTACCTGATTTTTCCTGGTTTTGGTTAGTCAAGGCTTCTTATCTAACTATTTATATAGGTGAATTATTCTTAGTATCATATATATATCATCTGTTTCCTCAATACTTATCCCGTTTGGTTTGGCGTACAACTCAGATCTTCACACTAAGTATATCGGTGCTTGTAGTGGTAAGTGACATTTATATTTATGACTACTCTCTTATACCCTTTGAAATTTACTCAGTTGGATTAGTCTTATATGCTGTTTATGCTTCTATACAACTAACTCGTAAACGCCAGGAAGGTCTATTCTTTTGATTGTCGGATTCAGTCTTTTATTCACTACAGCTATTAATGATATTCTTAATCGAACAGTATTTTTATTTATGCCTTCTTTACTGCCGTATGGGGTCCTAGCTTTCGTCTTCTTGCAATCGATACTCCTATCCCGTAAGTTCTCCAGCATTTACGCAAGTGGAACAATTATCGGAAAGATTACTGTCTCTGGACAAACTGAAGGATGAATTTCTGGCGAAGACGTCGCATGAATTGCGAACGCCTCTACATGGTATTATCGGCTTGGCGGATGCATTAATTGATGGTAGTTCCGGCAAATTGCCGCCTGCGGTAACGGAATTGCTAAGGCTGATGAAGACAAGCGGTCAGCGTCTTGCGCATCTGGTCAACGATATTTTGGATTTCTCGAAGCTGAAGCATCAGGAGATTGCACTGATTCCCGTGAAGGTGAATTTACAGCTGGCAGTAGAGTTGACTATTCAAGTTCTAAAACCTTTGGCAGAGAAGAAGGGGCTAGGGCTTTCGCATAAACTCTCGCATGATGTATATGTTATGGCAGACGAGAATCGATTGCAGCAAATTTTACATAACTTGATTGGTAATGCGATTGCGTATACAGAAGCAGGTACTATTACGATCACGGCCCAGGTTGAGGATGGGCAGGTCTTGATTCAGGTCACGGATACCGGAATTGGCATCTCGGCAGCGGATCAGGAACGGATATTTGAATCTTTTGAACAGGTGAATCCGATGGAACGACCGCAGCAGGAAGGGACGGGCCTCGGATTGTCTATTACGAAACAACTGGTTGAACTTCATAAAGGGACGCTGACGGTTAAGTCCGAATTGGGAAAGGGCTCTACATTTACACTTACTCTTCCTGTCTCAGGGGAGAGTGATCTTCACATATTGGGAACATCTGCTCAACAGAAGTCACCTATAGAAGCCATGAAGCAGCGTGAAGTCGCCGTTACCATCGCTCCTGCACCAAGTGAGCAGATGAACGAATATGAGGATGACCGGGCCTCCGTACTGATCGTTGATGATGACCCGATTAATGTCCAGGTGCTTGTTCAGTTTTTACGTGGACAATATTCACTCCGCTCGACTTGCAGTGGGCAAGAGGCGATGGATTGGATTCAGAGCGGATATCGACCGGACATCGCTTTAGTGGATGTCATGATGCCTTATGTTTCCGGGTTCCAGGTAGGTGAAGAGATTCGCCGTCATTATAATCCCGGTGAACTGCCCATTATTTTCCTTAGTGCGAAGAGCCAAATGAGCGATATTGTGGTAGGCTTTGAACAGGGCGGCAACGATTATCTGGTTAAGCCTGTGGAGAAACAGGAGCTGCTGGCCCGGCTCGCATTGCATCTCCAATTAGCGCATTGGAACGCTTCGCTTGAGCTTGAGGTGGATGCGAGAACGACTGAGCTCGAGGAATCGATGGAAGAGCGCGCACGAGCCATGTCGGAAGTATCCGTGCTTGCGGAGCGCAATCGTATTGCGCGTGAGATTCACGATCAAGTGGGGCATATTCTCACGGCTAGTGTGATTCAATTGGAAGTTGGAATGAAGCTATTCCATGATGAAGCTCCACAATCCGTCGAGAAAATGCAGGTTGTTTCTGATTTGGTTCGCAAAGGTCTGCATGAAATGCGAAAGTCTGTGCATATGCTTGCAGAAGAGCCTGCCAATCTATCAACCTTCCGTGATGTCCTGCTGCAGATCATCGATGATTCCAAGCGTTACGCGGACGTAACCATCGAACATACGATTGATATTATGGATGACAGATTCGAGCCAGATACAGAGAAGACCATTCGCCATGCTCTACAGGAAGGAATTACGAATGGGGTGCGACACGGATTGTGTACGCATTTTGAATTTGAGTTAATCGAAGTGGAAGGTATGCTCCAGTTCACACTCGATAATAACGGGCTTCCGTACAACGCAGTGGAGCTTGGTTTCGGATTGGCGATGATGAAGCGCACGATAGAGCGTCAGGGTGGTATGTTTCATATCAGCACGAATGCAGGCATAGGCTGCAGGCTCCAGTTCACGCTGCCTTTATAAGGAGTGATTAAGCATGCCAAGTATAACGATCGTTATCGCCGAAGACCAAGCGATAGTGCGCGATGGTTTGGAAACTATCCTGAATCTCGACCCTGAACTTCAGGTCGTCGCCACCGCAGATAATGGTCTGACGGCCTGTGAGTTGGTCAAAGAACATCGTCCACAAGTTGTCTTGCTGGATATCGAAATGCCTGTCATGAACGGGATTATAGCGACACAACGTATCAAAGAGCTTTATCCGGACACAATGGTTTTGATTCTCTCAACGTTCACGAATGAAGACTACATTATTGAGGGACTTGCAAATGGTGCTTCCGGTTACTTACTTAAGGATTTTACCGCGGACAAACTCATCTCTTCATTAAAAGAGGCCATTAACGGTGATCTGCTGCTCCCATCCAAACTGGCAGCAAAGCTGGCTGCGCGTCTAAGAACAACGCCCGTTAAGCGGATGCCAGCACAAGATTATGGATTAAAGCCAAGGGAGCTGGAAATTGCCAGACTAATAACAGAAGGCAAGAACAATCGTGAAATTTCGAAGAAATTATTCATAACCGAAGGAACGGTCCGTAACTATATCAGTTTAATCTACGAGAAAATCGGTACGAGTGAGCGTACGAAAGCGATTCCTATCTTGAAGCAAGCGCTAGGTGAAGAGGAATAACTTCAGTTTGAGCGGAGTTATTCCGTATAAAGCATGCCCATAACGTCCATCCTTTAATTAAAACAATGAGGATGGCGATGATGTATGATCGGTTTGCAATCAAGGTTTGAAAATTTGGAAGATCGGTTCGTGAAAATTGATGACTATTTGTGCAAACATCATTTTACGTTAGCCGGCAATTGGGATTATAAGCACGGATATCTGGATAGAGGACTGGATCAGGAGCGCATGGTATGGCTTAGAATTCCGTTTCACGTTACGAAGGGGAGTCTGGATGGCGAGTGCGGCGGCTGTAATGCTACGATCAAACTCGGCCGCCCCTATGTGTTCAAACACGTGTACAATACAGGGACGGACAAACATGCCGTTCCGCGATTGTTCGGAGCGTTGTTTGATCAGTTCCAAGCCCCGATCGATCCGGATGCAAGTGTAGATGATATGTGGGTTCAACAAGCCCAGCAACTACTGAATGAAGTAGAGAGCGGATATTTGCATTAGTTGCCAAGGCTGTCTTATGATTTTCCCGGAAGCTCAAGGACAGCCTTCATGTTTACCTGATTTTTCGAATCGCTGACTATTTCTGTCAGGAATGGTCCCGATCGCTTGGTGAAAAAGGCTATAAGAAACATAGTTGACATTGAAATCGGATTTCACTATACTGACTGTAATCTTATATACGATATACGTTGAAAGAGCCCAGTAGCAGCTTGGTCCCTGTCATAGAAAGCCGGGGGTTGATGGAACCCGGCACACACCAATGCTTGCGAATTACACTCTGGAGTATCTCGGGTAATGCCGAGCGGAACTTACGCGAACGATATCTCGCGACAAGAGCGGCTTCCATAGTCTTGCACACGTGCAAGCTCAACGGAAGCAATCTGGGTGGTAACACGGTTAAATAATCGTCCTATGTCAGTTCATGACATATGGGGCGATTTTTTGGTTTCAGCTGCCAACGAACATTCGGTATAAGGACTATATCATTAAGGGAGTGTTATGACGTTGAATATTATCGACGAACTACAGTGGCGTGACGCCATTAATCAACAGACCGATGCGGAAGGACTGCGAGCTTTAACCGAGCAGAAATCCATCTCCCTATATTGCGGTGTGGACCCAACAGGAGACAGTATGCATATCGGGCATTTGATTCCGTTCATGATCCTCAAGCGGTTCCAGCTTGCAGGTCACCGTCCTGTTATCCTGATCGGTGGAGCAACCGGTACGGTCGGTGATCCGAGTGGTCGTCAATCAGAGCGCTCCCTGCAGACGATGGAGCAAGTACAGGCGAACGTAGACGCGCTGACAGAGCAGATGAAGAAACTGTTCATAACCGAAGGCGACAATCAGATTCGGATGGTGAACAACTATGATTGGACGCATAAGATTAACATTATCGAATTCTTACGCGATTACGGTAAAAATTTCAGCATAAATTCCATGCTGGCGAAGGATGTAGTTGCCAGTCGATTGGATAGCGGGATTTCTTTCACTGAGTTCTCGTATCAAATTTTGCAATCCCTGGACTACTTGCATCTATATCAGAATGAAGATGTGCAACTGCAGATTGGCGGTTCGGATCAATGGGGCAACATTACGAGCGGACTTGACCTCATTCGGAAGAAAGAAGGGTCCGAAGCCGAAGCATATGGTCTCACCATTCCGTTAATGTTGAAAGCGGACGGAACGAAGTTCGGTAAGACGGCAGGTGGTTCCATCTGGCTCGATCCGAAACAAACAACGCCGTATGAGTTTTACCAATTCTGGGCAAATACGGATGATCGTGAAGTTGTAAAATACCTGAAATATTTCACCTTCCTTTCCAAAGAGGAGATCGACCAATTTGCCGAGAAAGTGCAGTCGGAACCACATAAGCGTGAAGCACAGAAGACGCTTGCGCAAGAAATGACGAGATTTGTGCATGGCGAAGACATGCTGGAGCAAGCCAAACGGATTACAGCTGCGCTCTTCAGCGGCGATATTCAGTCATTGACAGCCGATGAAATCGAACAAGGATTCAAAGAAATGCCAACCTTTGAATCCAATCTGGAAGCGAAGAATATCGTGGAATGGCTGGTGGATCTCGGCATCGAGCCTTCAAAGCGACAAGCGCGTGAAGATATTACGAAAGGAGCCATCTCGCTGAATGGCGAGCGTGTCAACGACCTGGAATTCGAGGTTACAGCGAGCCAGGCCATCGGCGGCCGCTTTATCATAATCCGTAAGGGCAAGAAAAATTACAGCCTGGTCAAAATGACGGTAACCACGGAGTAAGACTACCCACAGTAAGACCGCTTAACACGGAATGTGTTTAGGCGGTCTTTTTTAATTTGGATAATATGGCAGTGAACAAGTTGCAGGGGCAACACTCGATGTAACGTCAATGAACAGTGAGAAAAGAGCGTTTATTTCGTTAGGAGAGTCATTATGAAAAAACGGATGTATTCTTTGTTATTCTGGTCCATGCTTGCCGTCTATCTCTATTTGTTGGTCGATCTATTGTTCTTATCCAGAGGAAGCGGGTCGAACCAGCGCAGCATCAACCTCATTCCTTTCCATACCATTTCGCAGTACATTAGGGTTGATGATGGTATCCGTACGAAGCTTGTCGACGTGAATGTATGGGGGAATGTTCTCATTTTCATGCCAGCCGGGATTTACATGATGCTGTTTCGACACGGCCGATATGTCTCGACCTTCTTCTTGATCATGTCCCTCTCGATTCTGGCAGAGGTTATTCAATATGCATTTGCCATCGGTGCTTGTGATATCGATGATGTTCTCTTGAACTCGCTGGGCGGCCTCATCGGGATCGGCATTTATGCCTTACTTGCGGCTATATATCACTCGCCAGAGCGAATACGCAAGGTGATTACGGTGACCTCAACAGCTGTGGGTATCCCCGTGTTCGTCTTGTTTGTCATCTTACTTGCGGCGAATCTTTAAGACACAATCATTTGAATTAAAGAAGATGCTTTAAAAATCTTAGAATATGCTTAACTTGCGACTGGACAATGACTCATCATGATATAGTTATGTTAAAAAATGATGAAAGCGAGAACACGCCACCATGAACCAAAAATTACGTTTCAACGATGGTTGGGCATTTGCCAAGAGCGGCCTTGGAGTAACGGAATGCTCCGGCTTAAGTTTTGAACCGGTTGATATTCCGCATGATTGGCTTATCTATGATAGTCAGAACCTATACGAGAACAGTATCGGCTGGTATCGTAAAACATTTCATGTTCCTGATCATGAACAGCAGTGGCTAATCCACTTCGACGGGGTTTATATGGATTCATCCGTTTATGTAAATGGTCACTTTATTGGGGAATGGAAGTACGGATATTCCGCTTTTGAATTGGATATGACCGAGGCCATCGTGGAAGGCTTGAATGAAATCGTGGTGAAGGTTGTAAATCAGAGCCCGAACAGTCGATGGTATTCCGGTGCCGGGATCTATCGTAACGTATGGCTGAAGACAAGGGATCGGACTCATATCGCAACCCATGGTGTATATATCCATTCTACAAGACAAATGGATAGCAACGATTGGCTGATTGAGATCGAGACCGAGGCGGTCCTCGCCGAAGATGCAGAAATTCGGCATACGCTATGGTATGAGGGAGAGGCGATAGCGAGCGTTAATTCTGACGTACGGACAATCAACGGTGATGCCGCCATCATAACAAATCAGCAGCAGTTGATTGTGAATAAGCCCAATTTGTGGTCTCCTGACCACCCGCATCTGTATCAGGTCACCACCGAGCTGTGGGTGATGGGGCGAAGCATGCCACGAGCGGCGGTAAAGCTTGTTCTGGCGGAGACCGTTACTCATGCTATCGGATTCCGCGAAGTTCAATTACACCCCGAGCAGGGATTTATACTGAACGGGTCTAAGTTGAAACTCCAAGGCGTGTGTGAACATCATGATTTGGGAGCGCTTGGGGCGGCTTTTAATGTAAGCGCTCTCCGAAGGAGATTCAAGCTGCTGAAAGAGATGGGTGTAAACGCGATACGTACAGCACATAACATGCCGGCCAAAGAGTTCATGGTTCTGGCAGACGAGATGGGCTTCCTGATTGTGTCGGAGTCATTCGATATGTGGGAACGATCCAAAACACCGTACGATTACGCGAGGTTTTTCCCGGAGTGGTATCAAGCTGATGTAGAAAGCTGGGTAAAGCGCGATCGGAATCACCCCAGCCTAATTATGTGGAGCATCGGTAATGAAATCTATGATACACATGCGGATGTAAGAGGTCAGGAAGTCACGCGGATGTTGATGGATGAAGTGCTGAAGTATGATCCCAAGCACAATGCGGTCATAACGATCGGGTCCAATTATATGCCATGGGAAAACGCTCAGCGATGTGCGGATATCGTAAAGGTAGCTGGATATAACTATGCGGAGAAGTATTACGACCAGCATCATAAAGATCATCCGGATTGGATTATTTATGGAAGCGAGACGGCCTCCGTTGTCCAGAGTCGCGGCATCTATCATTTTCCGTTTGAGAGATCCATCTTGGCAGATGATAATGAACAATGCTCGTCATTAGGCAATAGTACCACCAGTTGGGGAGCGAAATCCGCGGAAGCGTGTATTTTGGCCGAACGGGATGCACCTTACTCACTCGGGCAATTCATTTGGACCGGGTTTGATTACATCGGGGAACCGACGCCCTACCATACCAAAAATTCATACTTTGGTCAGCTGGACACAGCGACTTTCAAGAAGGATGCCTATTATATCTATCAGTCTGCCTGGACGGACTACCGCAGCCAACCGATGGTGCATATCATGCCGTACTGGGACTTCAACGTTGATCAGATGATCGATGTAAGAGTATGTTCAAACGCGCCGCGCGTAGAACTGTTACTGGACGGAAAGCCTGTCGGAGACCTGGAAATCGATCATGAGAACGGGACGCAGCTCGTGGGATGGTGGAAGATTCCGTACGCTGCCGGTGAGTTAAAGGCGCTCGCCTACGACGAAACAGGCAATGTGATTGCGACGGATTGTCGAAGATCGTTCGGTGATGCGAGGCAAATTCGGCTGGAGACAGATAAAGATGAATTGATGGCGGACGGATCGGATCTTATGTTTATCGAAATTTCAATGGAAGATGAGTATGGGAATCCCGTGGAGAATGCAAATAATCGGGTCTGCGTCCAAGTGAGTGGAGCAGGACGGTTGCTCGGTCTGGATAATGGCGACAGCACAGATTACGATTCTTATAAGGGTATGAGCAGAAGACTGTTCAGTGGTAAACTGATGGCGATCATCGCGCCGACAATGGAGCCGGGTGACGTGCAAGTGGAAGTCTCATCTCCGGGAATGGTGAACAAGACGTTATCGCTTAAGACGCGCCCTGTTGATCGGTGCGAGCTGGAAGGAAAGGCTGCGAGTACCAGAAATGCAGTCATGCCAGCGGTTACGGGTAAGCAAGATGAATTGCCGGTACGCAAAATCGAGCTTATCAGCGAGTCTGGTCAACGATTGTCGGCGTCCAAGCGAGAGCTGGTTGTACATGCACAATTACACCCTGAATCTGCCTCCTATCAGGATGTCGAATGGTCGGTTGTGAATGATACGGGAGTCATCTCGAATATTGCTTCTGTTGCGGCCGATGGTCATGAAGCCAAGATTACCGCACTCGGCGACGGTAAATTTCGACTTCGCTGTACGAGCAAGAACGGCACGGACAAGACGAAGTTAATTTCACAGTTGGAGTTTGAAGCGACAGGTTTGGGGATGGCTTACAAGGATCCATATCAATTAATATCAGCAGGCTTGTATGATTACAGTCAAGGAGAAGTCAGTAATGGGAATGAGCGTGGTGTAGCTACTAGTAGGGACGGAGAAACACATGTCGGTTTCCGGGACATCGATTTCGGTTCGTACGGTGCGGATACGATCATTTTATCGATTTTCGCACTCAGCAGTGAACCGTACTTCCTGCAGATATGGGAAGGGATGCCGGGTGAGCAGGACAGTACGTTACTGGCTGATGTGATCTATCAGAAGAAATCCAGATGGAACGTATATCAAGAGGAGACGTATGTCTTATCCAAAAAACTGCGCGGCATCACTTCAATCTGCTTTGTGCTGCGGCAGAAAGTGCATATCAAAGGATTCTGCTTCAAGCCCGCCCGCAGAGCCTTTGAAATGAATCACGCCGCTGCATGTGATCGGGTATATGGAGATACGTTTAGGATTGAAGGAAGCTGTGTGGAAGGCATCGGAAACAATGTGTCCCTTGAATTTAAGCAGATGGACTTCGGTGACGGAGGAGCGAACCAACTTGTAATCTGCGGCAGATCGCCAATCGACAAGAACACGATTCAGATTAGATTCGGTGGTGGTGCTACCGGCGAAGAGCAGCAAGTAGTAGAATTCATTCATTCTGGTGAATACGAGGAACAAGTATTTGATCTCGCTGCAATCAAAGGTCTGCAGGTTGTGACGTTTATCTTCCTGCCCGGCAGCCGGTTTGACTTCGGATGGTTCCAGTTCAGGTGCAACGGAGAGTGATGATTTGATAGAGAAACCGCGGTTGAAGACAACCGCGGTTTTTTCGCTTGTATGTGTACAGTCGTGCCTATTTTCAATTTATGATTTGTGTTACAAAATAGCGAACATAAGCGCCTGTTATTGAAACGTGTTAAGCTGTTCTCTGTAGAGGTGACACCTTGTTAACTTATAGAGGTAGAGTTAATGAACGTGGAAGGGGAGTACCTATGAGAACAGAGCAACTTACAGATATTGCAGCGCGTTACGGAATTCCGGAGCCGACCGTTACTTTTATTAGACATAATGAGAATAGGACTTACCGGGCAGAGGGATCGGATGGGCAGACCTATCTGCTCCGAATTCATCAACCCGTCGAGGACGGAATGGCTGGGTTACAGCATACTTATGAAGGACTGCTTGGCGAACTGGTCATGTTGGAGGAATTATCAAAATGGGATGACCTTCCCTCGCAGAGACCGCTTCGGAACGAAGCAGGGGATTTGATTACCCTAATTGAAATAGATGGTAGGACTCAGAATTGCTCGGTCATAACCTGGCTTGACGGTAGGGACATGACGAAAGACGATGTGAAGGATCCTGTTATCGCACATAAGGTGGGTCATGATCTGGCACGGCTGCACACCTTTTTCCGCCAACATCGGCAGCAAGGTTTGGAGTATCGTCCAAGTCAAGGAATCGATTACAATGAGCATATGGTTCAAGTGATTCGCAGTGGACATGATCGGGGGTTGTTCACATCCGGTGATGTAGCGACGGTAGCACGGACCGTAGATTTCATTATCAAGCAATTGAAAGAGCGAGGGACAAGTGAATGGGGCTTGATTCATGGAGATGTGAATCTGGGCAATACGATCATATCACCGGCTGGTGAGATTTGTTTCATTGATTATGGCTTTTATGGTCCAGGCTACTACTTATCCGACATAGCGATGGGTGCGATGATGGTGCCTTCAGACAATCGCGAACGATTTTTGCAAGGGTATTATGGTCAGAATCGCGGTTATGATGAGGATATCAACATTTTAGAAGGTTTCATGCTTCTCTCCATTATCGGATATTACGTCTTTATGATGGAGAATGAGGCAATACATGACTGGATGCGTGAGCGAATGCCGCGACTATGCGAGAATTACTGCATCCCATATCTTAAGGGTGCTCGTATTTTTGATCAAATCTAGCAGCTTGCGAAAGGCGGGACATACTTGGCATTGGAGATCAATTGGGAAAGTATTCGTCAAGATCATTATCCTAAACATATCGCAATCATGATGGATGAAAATGGAATATGAGGAACAAAACAGAGCTTACCGAGAACCGTTGGCCATCTGGCAGGGATGAAAACCATGCGGAAGATCATACGTTTATGCCAGCGTATTCAGCTGCAATATGTAACGCTGTATGCTTTTTCATCTGAGAACTGGAAGCGCCCTCGTGCGGAAGTTTATCCTTGGGTTGCCACATAAGACAAACTTATAAATTGGCTATCCGGGGGATCCATATGTATTCAAGATCATAATCGAAAGAGGAGAGCGATAAACGATGGGCATATTGAAGCCGTATCTGATTTCGGAGGATGCAAGAACTCAAGCGAATTTTTATGTTCAATCTTTAGGCGGAGAGATTGTATCCATCTTAACACATGGGGACGCGATGGGTGTACAGGGAGAACTGCAGGATAAAGTCATGCATATGTGCGTGGCAGTCTCTGGACGAAATTATATTTTTATGGAGGATGCCATTGAACCCGTCACTCAAGGTACAGGATTCTGCTTGTCGATTGAATTTAAGTCATTAAAGGAAGCCGAGGAGGCATTCTCCAAGCTTGCTGAGGCAGGTAAGGTTAAGCTACCGTTCGAGCTACAACCATTCGGTCTGTATCTAGGTGAGCTTACCGATAAATTCGGTGTTCGATGGATGATTTCAGCTGAGATAAAAGAATAAGATAAACCGTGTTACTGGAAATTTTATAAATAAGGTTTACCGGAGATATGGTTTTATATATAATAATCATAATAAATGCGATGAAGAGATGAGTAAATAAACACGATTCGTTCAAAGAGAGCTCTGGTAGCTGAGAAGGGGCAACGGATAGTTTATTGAATAAAGACTCCGAGCAGCACATCGGAACCACAGGTGGGTTGGGATGGTGTGACAGGCGCTCCTGTTATAGAGCTAGAGTATATGCATGCCCGTTCATGCCGTACTCGATGAGGTTGATATGGTGACATATTAACGATTCTAGGGTGGTACCACGAGTATACAACATCTCGTCCCTGAGACTGCGGTCTTGGGGGTGGGATTTTTTATTATTTTCAAGAAGTTCTACGGCAAATGGGCAATCGACAGACACCATTTCAGGCGGTTTGAATAGTTATCTAGAAGATGAATTTTTTCATAACTACTCCTGGGGTCTATATACAGAAAGATCATGCTACTTCGAAGGGATTGATATCACTTATGTCAGAACAACTAAAAGTCGGTATTGTCGGTGGTACTGGGATGGTGGGACAACGACTCGTCCAATTGTTGGACGGTCACCCATGGTTTAACGTCACAGCGATCGCAGCCAGCAGCAGTTCTGCAGGCAAAACATATGAAGAATCGGTACAGGGTCGCTGGAAGCTTGCAACACCGATGCCAAATCACGTGAAAAACATCGTTGTGCAAGACGCATCGAAGGTAGAAGAAGTTGCCGCAGGTGTTGATTTTATCTTCTGTGCCGTTGACATGAAGAAGAATGAAATTCAGGCACTCGAAGAGGACTATGCTAAGACGGGAACACCGGTAATCTCCAACAATTCAGCACATCGCTGGACTCCGGATGTTCCGATGGTAATTCCAGAGATCAATCCTGGACATATCAAGGTTATCGATGCTCAGCGTAAACGTCTGGGTACAAGTACCGGGTTTATCGCGGTCAAGCCGAATTGCTCTATTCAGAGCTACGTTCCAGCACTGCATGCGCTGCTTCAGTTCAAACCCACAAATGTCGTGGCATCCACGTATCAGGCGATATCCGGAGCAGGTAAGAACTTTACCGATTGGCCGGATATGCTCGATAATGTCATTCCCTACATCGGTGGGGAGGAAGAGAAGAGTGAGCAAGAGCCGCTTCGTATCTGGGGTAGTGTGAAGGACGGCGAAATCGTAAAAGCAGCAGGACCACTCATTACAACACAGTGTATTCGGGTTCCTGTTACGGATGGGCATCTGGCCACGGTGTTTGTGTCCTTTGAGAACAAACCATCCCAAGAAGAAATCATTCGCCTCTGGCGCGAATTCCAGGGTCGTCCGCAAGAGCTGGGTCTGCCGAGTGCACCCAAACAATTCATCACGTACTTTGAGGAAGAGAACCGACCGCAAACCAAGTTGGATCGCGACATCGAGAACGGCATGGGTGTGTCGGTTGGCCGACTGCGTGAGGACTCATTGTATGACTATAAGTTCGTGGGGCTGTCGCACAATACGCTGCGCGGAGCTGCCGGCGGGGCTGTGCTGATCGCCGAACTGTTGAAGGCGGAAGGCTATATTCAAGCGAAGTAATCCATGTGTAGGTTCGAAATAACCCGCCTTAAATCAAGGCGGGTTATTTCTATGTACAGTTCCATTCTAGCACCAGCACTTGCACTTTGCTTACGACACGAGGTTAGCCAGTGATCTACCTCCGATCATTCGAGCCAGCGGGCTAATGACACCTATATTGATTATTGTTGGAGAGTTAAACCCTGATTCCATGCCTGATGTGGGTCTTCTGTTGACGGAAGCTATCCCTGATGCCAGGTTTATTCAACTAGCCGCGCAAGATCGTATGCCGGAGCCAGAATTGCTGTTGCCCATCTTCACGGAATTTCTATAATCAGGCGTCTAAGTTGTTTCGTTTTCTTGAGATTCATCGGTGTTCTGCTTCACCACTGGCTGGCTTAGTTCTCTTCGAAGCAGTGAGATTTCGTGCTTATAGGGCGGGTTTTTATATTTGATTTTGCCGATGGAAGGAGTTTCAAGAAGCTTCGGGATGCTCGTTAATTGTGGATGGTGTACGACGTAATCCAGCGCCTTCAAGCCAATATAACCATGATCGATATTCTCATGACGGTCTTTTCTTGATCCTCTCACGTTCTTGGAATCGTTGATATGAAGTACCTTCAATCGTTCTAAGCCGATGACTCGGTTAAATTCGTCCAGAACTTCGTCGAAATTGTGGACGATATCATAACCGGCATCATGAACATGGCACGTATCTAGGCAGACGGATAGCCGTTCGTTGTGAGTGACACCGTCGATGATATGAGCCAGCTGCTCGAAGCTTGCTCCAAGTTCAGTACCTTTACCTGCCATGGTTTCAAGGGAAATTTGGACTTGCGATGAATCGGTCAGAACTTCATTTAATCCCTCTATGATTTTTTGGAGACCAAGATCCGCTCCTGCTCCAACGTGACTGCCAGGATGCATGACAATCTGTTCAGAACCTAGAGCTTGCGTCCGCTCAATCTCGTCACACATAAATGAAACGCTGTGTTCAAACACCTGAGGGTTGACCGAGTTCGCCAGATTGACCAAGAATGGTGCATGAACAACGATATCGGAAATGCCATGCTCCTTCATATGAGCATGGCCCGCTTCGATGTTGTAAGCGGAGATGGGCTTTCGTTTGCTATTTTGCGGTGCGCCAGTATAAATGAGAAACGTCGATGCTCCATACGAAGCAGCCTCTTCACTGGCGCGTAGCAGCATTGTTGTACCACCCATGGATACATGACTGCCAATTAACATGGAGATCACCTCAGCTCATACAACATTCATAATAGAATTACACTACAATCATCCTACATTATTGGTCGAATATGGGAACGGATATACGCTACGTTTACGAACTTATTCCTAATGACAGGAAGTCTGCTAACCGTTAACCAGTATTCATGGATAGCGGTTGTTTTTTATACTAAGAAAGACATTGCTAATACAGAGCTTATGTTTTATAATGAGTAAAAACTCACTCAATAAAAGAGGTGGTATGATGCCACGTACCAAAGAACAGTTTGAAGAAATGCGCAATGCTACGAAGGAGAAGATCCATTCCGCCGCCATGAAGTTGTTTGTCAGGCAGGGATATGGCTCGACGAATGTTCAACTTATCGCGGATACGGCAGGCATCAGCATCGGTCTGCTGTATCGACATTATAGAACGAAGGATCAGTTGTTTCATGAACTGGTCACATACGCACTGGAAGGATTAAAACGGAATATCGCAGCATTTGAGTCAGGCGAGTCTCCGAAGCAGCTAATGGATCAGTTCGTGGACGAAGTCTACCACGATATGATGAACGGGGAAGAACTGGCTAATCTATTGATACTTATGAATCAATCCCTTTTGGCAAGTGCTGACAAAGACGACGCATTGCATGAAGAGATGCTCCAGGTCAATGCTAGACTGCTAGATGTGACAGCTCAACTCATCAGAACAGGGCAGCAGCTAGGGGAGTTTCGCGCAGGAGATGCACGGGAGTTGGCTGTATTATTCTATGCAGCCATTCAAGGTTTGGCTAATCTGAAGGTTTTGCTTAAAGAGGAGTTCTCAATGCCTTCACCGTCTGTATTCACATCGTTTCTATATAAGGAAGGGGTCTGATCATAATATGATTACCGTAATGAGAGCCGATCAAGTGGAGTTTGATGTCAGGCAGGAGATGTCAGTTATTTTCGGGGAGGGTTTTGCCCAATGGCTAGGTTTCTTCTCCAAAGATCCGAACAAAATAGCCAAGGCATTTGCTCATATGTTCGTATTGGATCAATTCTATGTCGCTATTTACAACCAACAAGTAGTCGGTATTACCGCATGCACGGATGGGGCAACCCATTCGGTGAAACTGGATAAGCAGGAGCTGCGCAAGCACCTAGGGTTCATCAAGGGCAGTCTGGCGGCAAAATTCCTGAAAAGAGAGTTTGAAAATATACTTGACCAACCTGCACCAGGCATTGGCTCGATTGAATTTGTTGGCACGGCTTCCTCTTCAAGAGGAAAAGGCGTTGCGTCAAAAATCATTCGCCATATTCTGGAGAACACGGACTATAAGGTATATTTGATCGGAGAAGTAGCAGACACGAATACTCCGGCCATGAAACTATATCGCAAGCTTGGATTCGTTGAATATCAACACCGTCCGATTCCGAAGGCCCAAGCCAAGAAGATCGGAATTAATTCTATGGTCTCCTTAAAATATGAAAAGGCACAGTGATCTAAGTTATATCCGATGAGAACAATCGTTGTACCTGCACATCAGTCAGGATATGACGATTGTTTTTGCTTCCCCAGTTTCTTTTTGGACATGTAGAAGGAAATGAAGTCACTTTGCTAGAATCCATAAACTCGATTACTTTTACAAGGAGAAGATCTTAATGATAACCCTATCTAAGCACAGCAAGCATGCATGTATACTAATTGGCCTTGCTTCTTGTCTGTTATGCAGTGGCTGTACGCTGTCACATGCCAACTCTGGCAGTACCCGTGATATTAAAGAAGATATAGTAGTACATAAGTCAACGAATAGTGAAGAAGTTTCATCATCATCTGATGATTACATTATTTTAGCTGAGAACAACGGGATAGTCATAACGACGACAGCGTCCCAAGATAATCTATTACGTGATATATCCGTGGATGTACGGGGAGAACAGAAGAGAACTTTTCAATGGAACGCTGTAGTGGATGAGACTCGTCCTCCGATCATTGATGAAGTCGATGTTAATGCGGATGGCATCAAGGAAATCGTGATTCGTCTGAATGCGGGAAGGGGAACTGAGTTATCGATCAACGATATCCATGTACTTCATCCCGATACGCTTGATGAATTGCACGTTGAGGATCCGGTAACGGCACTGAATGAACAATTGAAATCATCCATTGAACAACGTAATGGCAAAACCTATATCGATATGGAGCTTAACGGCAGGCATATAAGCAGGGTTTACGATTACGAAGGCTCCTCTTGGAGCGAGAATATTGGTTTCGGTTCGATCGTTAGTTATGAAGTGGTGGACGGTTATCTACAAGCCCGTCTCGATGGTCGAGCTTCGATCACTGAATTTCCGGTGCATGTCGTAGCCGATTACGGGAGCGATCTCTCCATTCAGGATGTGAAATTATACTACAGTTCATTCCTTCAACCATCGTTCACAGAAGAGGACGTAAAGTATATGGTGGAACAATGGTTACCTGGAGGAGAGATCACGTTTGACCCGAAGTCGGATCAATACACCGTCGTCTACCCCGTGGAGACCGGGAAAGGTGAGCCGATGATGTTGAAGATCAATCCTCAGACAGGTACCGTATACGATGCAACTTCAGGCAGCCCACGGATGAATTTTGCGAACAGGGAGGCACTTGATCTACCTCCATTTTCGAATGGGACACTTT
This sequence comes from Paenibacillus sp. JCM 10914, assembly GCF_001315105.1. Taxonomy (GTDB): domain Bacteria; phylum Bacillota; class Bacilli; order Paenibacillales; family Paenibacillaceae; genus Paenibacillus_AQ. The sequence continues at coordinate 25,071 of NZ_BAZR01000013.1, forward strand.
ACTATGAAGAACTGCATAGATTATTAGAGCCGATATTGGATGCGGCTAGTTTAAAGCTGGTGAGTCCTGAGTCGTGGTTCTCAGGCTTTCTAGGTGATGGTTATCTCATGATAGAGGTCGTTCAGGCTGAGCGGGAGGTTACCATTAAGATTGATGCATTCACAGGGCAGTGGGAAGTGATGGGAGAACATTCGTAATCAGCATCTACTGATCAGGCTTCTGCTCATGGTAGACGACTAGAACCTGAACCTAGCTTAACGCATATAATATAATCTCCAGTTCATTGTGCTAAGAGGAAGCAGGTGAGGGTGAGTGCGTAGCCGTCAAAATAACCAAAAATGGACGACCATACTGCGAAAGCTCGATCTGATCACGGCCATCCTTATCCTAAATGGACAAGTTACAATTACTGGTGTATTTCTTCAAACGGGAGGTGCCTTTTCTATTCCTGTTGGAGGTCCCATTACAGGTGGGTACCGGATTGAGAGCAGATCCAAGTCACAGGCTGGCAATGCAACGATTGATCTTATTGATATTTTGCTCGTTATTTTTCTGTTGTGTGATGCCATTAACGTTCAAGGGACCTACATTACTTCAGGCAGGTTCAGCATCGTATTGGGTGGGCCTCTATTTGGTGGAGATAAGACGGAAATGAAGGATGTTAGATCGTATTCCAGAGACTTCAAGAAATTCTTCAGTTCAAGAGACAAGAGAGGATGATGGATATGGCATTACACGACGCACCTACTCAGAAGACACCGGAAGGCATTGCCGTTGTTGTGGCAGTATCGTTAGCAAGTTTTATTTTTCTGTTCACGCAGCCCAAGGAATCGGATGTCGCATTGTCTGCCAAGCGAAAATGAAAGCCTATGAATGTGGAAGGGGACATCCAGCCAAGATTGGGGATCTGGCTGGATGTCCCCTTTGTTACGTCCAAATAAAATTCTCTCATAAAGAAAAATGAACCACGAACACGTCATTCCGGTGGTATATAATGGAAAATAAAAACGTATTTATAAAAGCGTATTCAATAAGTTTCCCAACACGGATCAGGGGAGGTGAGGCGCAAAGCCACGACAAGTGCATTGAAGTAAAAACTTATTTCAGATTATAGGAGGAAAGATTGATGTTGATTGCCAAAAAGTTGTTAAGTCTGCTGTTAATGATTAGCCTCGTAGCCATCTTACTGCCTGTTAAGAGTGCAAGCGCTGCCACGTGGAGTCTCGTATGGAGTGATGAATTTAATGGAACCTCGCTGAATCGTGCAAATTGGACAACAGAAATCGGTACGGGCAGCGGCGGCTGGGGGAATAACGAACTGCAATATTACACCGAGCGACCTGAAAATTTGCAGGTAACCGGAGGCAATCTGGTCATCACCGCACGCAAAGAAGGTTATGGCGGCATGAATTATACCTCCGCACGAATTAAGACCCAGGGCTTACAGAATTTCACGTACGGTAAGGTGGAGGCTCGCATTAAACTGCCTTCTGGGCAAGGTTTGTGGCCGGCATTTTGGATGCTTGGGTCCAATATAACTTCGGTAGGCTGGCCAAGAAGCGGGGAGATCGACATTATGGAGCGAGTGAATCATAATCCTAATGTCAATGGAACGGTTCATTGGGACGCCGGAGGACATGCGGAATATGGCAGAGCATCCGGCAACCTTGATTTTTCCCAGTTTCACGTCTACAGCATCGAGTGGGATTCCAAATACATTCGTTGGTTCGTTGATGGGCAACAGTTTAATGAATTCTACATTGAGAATGGTACAGGAAATACGGAGGAATTTCATCGTCCCTTCTTCATTCTGTTGAATATGGCAGTCGGCGGTAACTGGCCAGGAAGTCCGAATAATTCAACACCGTTCCCGTCACAGATGTTAGTCGATTATGTACGTGTATATCAGGATACGGGTGCACCGAGCGTGATTAGCGATGGCATCTATACGATCGGTTCCAAGGTCAGCGGTAAGGTGCTGGACGTTGCAGATGTCTCGACAGCGAGCGGGGCGAAGATTCAGCAGTGGACTAACTTTAGCGCTAACAATCAGAGGTTCCGCGTACAGAGCACAGGCGATGGCTATTATAAAATTACGGCAGTCCATAGTAATAAAGTGCTGGATGTACCTAGCTCTTCAACTTCTACCGGTGTGCAGCTTCAGCAGTGGGATGATAACGGCTCGAATGCGCAGCGTTGGCGCATTGTTGATGTAGGAGGCGGTTATTACAAACTCATCTCCAAAGCAAGCGGTTTGGTTGTGGATGTAGCGAGTGCTTCAACCGCAGATGGGGCTGCCATACAGCAATGGACCGACAATGGCAGCGATGCCCAGAAGTGGTCGTTCACCAAGATCAATTAATGAATCCTAACAAGCAGTCCGATAATGGGCTGCTTGTTTTGTCCTGATATCGATTCAGCGATGAGCATGAGCGGATTATTGATCGAGGGGCTTTACGAGAGTTGGTGGTATTTCGTGATAAAGTCATTAATCATCTTACGATGCTGTTCATGGTCTTCATACTGATTGTACATACGATTAGCCACAGTCTGAGCATTGCCGAAGAAAAACCGTTCAAATTGCAATTGCCGCCCTGCAAAAGCACTCCCTCCAAGCTCCCAGGCAAGCCGAAATAACCCAATCCTATCCCAGGCGCTCGAGTCAACACCTTTTAAATATTGATGGAGATACTCTCCTTGGCATGATTGAAAGTCCGATTCAGAGGGAATCATGATAAGACCGCTAGAACCTAGTAGTTGAATCATATCAACCATCTGTCCGTAGTAATCGGGAAACAAGGTGGTTGATGCCAGGAGAGGATTTTTGGCAGGCACGCAATATCCGAACTGATCCAGTGACGCGTTCTGTTCGGCGGAGAGCCTTAAAGCTTTGAATACTTCCAAAAAGGAAATGATTCGCGAAGCATTCATAATAACAGGGGGTTCAAGCCCTACATTTTGTTCATCTGCCAAGCATTCCAACATGCCCAGCATGAATTCGGTTTTTGCAATATAGCGAGTAGTGATCTGATGGGCAATATGCGTATGAAAATGACTCTCTACGAATAATCGACTAGCGTACGACTCATCCCCGTAATAAAATATTCGATCACGTGGCACCAGAACACGGTCGAAAATAACAAACGTATCCATTTCTTCATATCTCTCACTTAATGGGTGGTCGTAGCTCGAAGTAGCCCCATAGCTCTCACGACAGATAAAGCTCATACCGTCAAGATCGTTAGGTACGGCGAAGGCAAATGCATAGGGATTAAGCTTTTCATCCAGCATCATTGGGGATGGGTGGGGAATACTAGCATTTCTTCGCAGGTTGCACCTTGCGTGGCCATCATGAATGCTCCGCTGATGACCATGCCTTCTTCTTTCATCTCGATCACTTTGGCTGCGATTGATTCTTCCGGCTCGTCGTATAGACCAGACATTTTGCTAGCATAGGGTTGAATGAAGGCGTGAGACAGCGTAATATCACAATCCCGGCAATAGGCATAGTATTTGCGCAGATTGTCTGCGTATTCTGGGTTATGCTCCTCAAGTATATCAGCGGCAGTATATAGGGACATGATAGCCGTATTCATATAATCGGGAGAGCGCCCCAAAAAACCATGATGTTTACTGGCCCAAAGTTCCATCATTGTCCTGCGTCTCTGCAGATCCTCTTTATTCTTGGGTGGCAGAAAGGACAACCCGACATATTCTCCGGAATCCGGAGATTGATATGTCATCTGTTTCATATACTGTGCCTCGCACTGCATGTCATAAAGCTCCGCTTGTGTTTGAATAAGGCCTTGAAAAGCAGGGTGCTGTGATAAAGGACCTTCAATTCGATTTCCTTTATACCAGATATTGATCTTCTGTTGATCGATCCGCTCGATATACTCTTTCCCCGACTTTATAGGCAATGCGATCACCTCTTCACGAATCATCTTGATCACTTGAGTTAAGTTCTATTGTTGCTGTTAATTTACGTATCACATGGAATGGGGGTACTTTGTCCCTCATAGCATGTTCTAAAATATGCGAATGTACCTGTCGGTGAATCGGGCGTGTTAACATAACAAACAGGCTGATGAAACTGTTTACCATTATTGTTTTGCGGTTATTTATTATGTAGTTGATGATGACGTGGCTTGGATTGAAGGATTATGACCGGTGAAGGAGTGGAAGCGAATGAATCAGAGAGTTGAGGACAGCAAATGGGTCAAATTGTTGGCGATCCTCTTCGCTGTGTTGATGCTGGGCTCATTTGTGTTTGAATTCTTGATATTCTTCCTGATGTGATTCACTATCTGAAATCCAACTTGAACTACTTCGTAACATCTCTTGTATGCCTCCTGCAAACATTTAGAATGATGAACACATAAGAGGTAATAATAAAGGCATCCAAATATAGTGGAGGTCTTAGTGTGATATTCATCTACAATGATTATGGCGGAACGCATACAACGTCATTGGCTGCGGCTTATCATCTCAATCAATTACCAACAGATCGAACGCTGACCAAGGAAGAGATTCTGAGGGTAGATTATTTCAATAAATTGAAGACGTCTGACATGGGGAGGTTTATATTTCATGGGCTGGATGAAGATAACAATCCTGTCTATACGGTCGGACGCGGGAGCTCGAAGATTGTGGCACCTGCCTTACAACATCTGAGTCAGTTACTTCAAGACCGATATCACTTCGAAGAGAAATTGGTGTACTCCAATACTTCACCTACGGTCCCATTCTTAATGACTATAGGCGGATTCCTGTCCAGAAGATTAAAGCTGGACTTCATTGGCGTTCCCTTATTGGTTATAGGCGCAAAGCAATGTTGCAAGCAAATCCATGAATTGGTTGTCCATACGAAACAGGCGGGGCAAGCTGAATCAACACAGGTAATCGTACTTAACAACAATAAACATAACCAGTCGGGGACTTCCTGAATTAGATTCGTACAAATCACGTATATTATGAATGCTACAGTCACGAATTTGTATGAAATGCAGGAGGAATCTACATGTTCAAGATGAAGAATTGGGTTGTGTTATGGAGTTGTATGTTGTTTGTTCTATTGAGTATCTCTGCTTGCTCCGGTAATGGAGATGGAGGAGCCGCGGAGCCTGAACCTGCACCGGGTGTTACGGATGGTGGGACAGCTCTGGATGCGCAAGGTATTTACAAGAGCAATTGCGTATCATGTCACGGTACCGATCTGCAAGGACAATCAGGACCGAATTTACAGCAAGTCGGACAAAAATTAGATCGTGACCAGATCTACGCCATTATTAAGAATGGCGAGGGCGGAATGCCTGCATTCGGAGATCGATTGCAGGATGACGAGATACAAGTACTGGCTGACTGGCTCGCAGAGAAACGCTAAGAAGATGACTTCAGGTTATATTGCCTGGAGTCATCTTTGGCGTTAGCTAATGTTGAATTAATCCGTATAAACGGATACGTTAAAGCACTCCGGACCTGACCGGCCAATGTCGAGTACCAATGCCGTTACATACAAGGTATACACCAGAAGACCTGACGGGGGAGGGGGAACGTTATAGTCGGCAGCTACGAAAGATACGCTCTGGTTCTGAACCTGAGTAGGCTGATATTGAACATATGTCGTATGAATGATGGGATCAGATAATGACATTCCTCTTACGACATCAATTTGGATAATGGGGGCAAATATATCTTCGCTTAATATATATAGGCCGACTTGGCCTTGAAGCTGAGCCCGGATCGTGCCGAGGGTAGCGGTTGGTACACTTAGTCCGACCTGTCCTACAAGAACGGGAGTGTCCATGGTAAACCGCTCTATTGGTGGACCTGGAATGGCAACGGGCATATGATTAGAAGTTCGCGCATCCAGTAATATCGTCATCGTTATGCCTCCTTTCCAGATAAGAATCTTAATCCCTATTATTATATGAGGTTAGTGCCTGATTTACTTGGACTATGATCATTGATCATATATACATGATGCCAACTTATATAGAATGTCGTAATTTTAGATAACGATTGTCGTATAGTTATACTTAAAAAATCGGCCAATTGTGATATTTTATAGGTGGATGTCAGGCTAACAGACACAACCTATTGGAAAGTGAAGGTGATACTTAATGGATAAGGTATATCGTATTGGGATTATCGGATGCGGCGGAATCGCCAATGGCAAGCATCTACCGAGCTTAAGCAGATTGAAGAGCGTGGAACTCGTGGCCTTTTGTGATATCGTTCCTGAACGGGCTGAAGAAGCGTCTTCTAAATATGGGACTGACGAAGCGAAAGTGTACAGCGATTATACAGAATTGCTGAAGGATGCGAGCATTGATATCATTCATGTACTTACCCCTAATGATTCACATGCTGAGATCTCCATTGCTTCGTTGGAGGCAGGCAAGCATGTCATGTGCGAGAAGCCAATGGCTAAAACCGCAGCAGACGCCAAGCGGATGATGGAGACGGCAGAGCGCACGGGCAAGAAGCTGACGATTGGATATAACAATCGTTTCCGTCCAGATAGCTTGTATCTGAAGGAAATGTGTGAGGCTGGCGAGCTTGGCCATATTTATTATGCCAAAGCACATGCGATACGCAGAAGAGCTGTCCCAACCTGGGGCGTATTCTTGGATGAGGAGAAGCAAGGCGGAGGTCCATTAATCGATATTGGTACCCACGCACTCGACCTGACCCTTTGGATGATGGATAATTATAAGCCGAAGATTGTGCTCGGTACTACATACCATGAATTATCCCGTAGAGAGAATGCTGCGAATGCATGGGGGCCATGGGATCCGGAGAAGTTTACGGTGGAAGATTCGGCTTTTGGCATGATCGTTATGGAGAACGGCGCAACCATTACGCTTGAATCAAGTTGGGCACTTAACACACTGGATATTGATGAGGCGAAATGTTCGCTTAGCGGATCCGAAGCTGGCGCCGATATGAAGGATGGCTTGCGCATCAACGGAGAGAAGTTTAGCCGCTTATATACGAACAATATCGAATTGAACTCCGGTGGCGTCGCGTTCTATGACGGGAAGACGGAAGAGGCACCGGATGTAGAGATGAGAAAATGGATTGAGGCAATCGATCAAGATAAAGACCCTGTCGTGACGCCACAACAAGCATATGTTGTATCGCAAATCCTGGAAGCACTGTATGAATCGGCGCGTCTTGGCAAAGCTGTCTATTTGGATTAGACCCAGTATGTATGAAGCGTGCAAAACTAATAAAGAAGGCGACCAGTCATTGGCCGCCTTCTTTTTCTTACTGGTCTTTGCTCCAATACTTCTCAATGATTGCATCGCGGCCGGAGTACACACGCGATTCCTTGTAGAACTTGGGATTCTTGCGGTGGTAATTCTGATGATATTCTTCCGCAGGATAAAATACGCTGGCTTCTTCAATGGCGGTGACCACGGGTTTATCAAATCGGCCACTCTTGGCAAGCTCCTCGCGGGAAGAAAGTGCAGCCAAGCGCTGTTCTTCATTATGATATAGGATCGCAGCCCGGTATTGACTCTTGCGATCATTGCCTTGCCCTATTGCATCAGTTGGGTCTATTTGCGGCCAGTACAGTTCCAACAGCTTCTCATAGGGGAAGATAGCCGGATCGAACGTGATTTGGACGACCTCCAAATGCCCGGTTTCTCCAGTCAGTACTTGCTCGTAGGTGGGATTCTCGATCGTACCGCCCATATAACCGGACACAATGCCGTGAATTCCCGGTTGCTCTTCAAACGGACTTACCATGCACCAGAAGCAGCCACCGGCAAACGTTGCCTTTTGTAACATGTCCATACCTCATTTCATGATGTAAAAATGCAGTTGCCTTGTATAAATCCTCATTATAAAGACTTTTCCAGTGCAAGTCTATGAAGTTCTTGACCCTTGCCAAGAAAGATAACATAATAAATGATAGTTTCATGCATTACATAGAGACCTACGATTCGTGAAAGTGGAGGTTACGATAATGACGAAATGGCTGGAGACACAAATAGAAGGTAATGGCATACGGCTTCGTCCCGTTCGGGAAGATGAGCTTGAGGTATATTACGCGTTGTTGCTGGATCCGGAGTCCAATCGGCTGACGGGTACACAGCAGGAGATCAGCAAGGAATCGGTTGCAGCTTGGATTCAGAACATACGAATGGAGCATGCTGACCGCGTGGATATGATGATCGCGGTGGAGGCAACCGATGAGTTAATCGGAGAAGTCGTGTTGAACGAGATTGATTCCGTCAACCGCAGCGCCAACATCCGCATATTGATCTCCAATCAGCACAGCAACAGGGGATTTGGCACGGAGGCGATTAAGCTGATGCTGCAGCACGGTTTTGAACAAGTGGGGCTGCATCGGATCGAACTTGGAGTATATGAATTCAACCCTAGAGCCATTCATGTATACGAGAAGATTGGTTTCAAGCGAGAAGGTATACTTAGAGATGCGCTATATTGGAATGGGGAGTTCCACGATATGATCATGATGTCGATGATTGAGGATGAGTATCGATTGATGAGTGCTGTATACTGGCCGCTGGATCATAGATAACAACCGCGCAGGCCGCGGTTTTTTTGTTACATAACAACATAAACCTTAACAATGCGATATTGTCCTCGATACATGACTGAATTAAGATGAAATTACTCGCCATTTTTCTTTGAATGGTATGAAATAGCGGAAAAATGTACGCTCCCATACGCAGGAGTACCTATCCAACCGCTATTATCATCCATTATGATGTAATTTACTAAAGGTCTGTGTAGCTTGCTCAAGTTGTGAAAACGCTATCAAAATGGCAGGGGGGCTTAACTATACTTAGACACTCTAAAATATTCCGCAGTTTTTTGATCTCCTATATAACGATACTGTTAATCCCCTGCATCGGAGGATATATATCCTACTTGACTTCCATATCCGTAACACAATCCATTTCGATTGAGAATAGCGTCATTCAACTCGAGAAGAGCCAGGAACTATTTGAGCATCGGATGGCTGAGGTGGAGGGCATGACAAGACAACTGGCCATCAATCCAGAGGTCAACGTGCTGCTAAACGACAATCTGACGCAAAGAGATGTATACGGGATATGGAGAACGATGCGCAATGTTCTGACGTTTGGACAAACCAACGATTTTCTTCAACATTACTACATCTATTTAGCGAACTACGATTTGATATTAACGTCTGGTTCATCTTTTAGACCGGAGCATTATTATGAATTCTTTCATTATGACGATCTCTCATTCGAAGATTGGAAAACGGAGATCTTGGAGAAAACGCACCGAAGTGGAATTAAACCCCTTGCCTCCTTTACCGAAAGAGACAATGCAACCTCGGTCATCACCTATATGCAGTCACTCCCGTTGGACAGTTTCAATGATTCATCCCCAGCCAATGTTGTCGTCATCATCGACGAGAAGACAATTGCCGGCCTGCTCTCAGGGCTAACCGACGGCTATGGTGGCTGGGTGCATATCTACGATGCAGAAGGGAATACCCTGGCACTTCAAGGAAATATAGATTCGGATGTAGGAAAAATGATGGATGATCCTGCGTTCGATGAGAACAAAACGAGCCAGTTCTATAATCAGGATTTGGTCATCACCACGCGTTCAGATAAGAGTGGTTGGGTATATCAAGCGGGCATTCCACGGAGTACCTTAATGGAAAATGCCAACAAAATCAAACATGCGTCTTGGATCATTACCGGAGTCGCAATGATTATTGGCTTGCTTGTCGGGTTGTACTTGGCTCACCGGAATAGCATGCCAATCAATCGAATGATCGGCATTATGAAGGAGCAGTTTGGCAAGGACGAGCTCGCGGAACGTAATGAATTTGACTTCTTGAGCGGAAATATCGCCAATATGATAACCAAGAATAAGCAGTTGGAAACCGAGCTTACGCGGCAGCTTCCTTTTGTCCGCGATGCTTTTCTGAAGCGGTTGGTCGCCGGCGAATTTGAATCTCGCGATGAAATTGTATCCGCGGCCGAACAAGCCAACATTGCCTTGAATAACGGAGAAGGGTATATCGGCATTGTGCAGATCAACGGCTACGCTGGTATGGATAGTGTGGAGATACTGAACGAGCTCAACGCAGCCCGGTTGCTGATGAAGCAAGCCGTCTCAGAAAATGCAGGCCCCCTGCCTATTACGGACCTGGGGTCGGATAAGATTGTTGTCTTGTTCTTCACCGATGAGGAATGCAAGCCTGGCATTGAAGAAGAGAAGAGAATGGCCAGACTAATCGAAACACTGACACAACAAGTCTTTAATGAATATAAAATATCCATTCAGACCGGTTTCGGTGATCCATTCGAATCTGTTGTGGGAGTGGGACAATCCTTCGATCAAGCCAAGCAGGCACTCGAATATGCGGTTTACATGAATCAAAAAGGAATCGTATGGTATCAAGAGGCGAAGATGGAGAACACGACCTATTATTATCCGCTGGATACGGAGCAGCGCTTGGTCAGCACGGTTCGTGCCGGCGAACTGGAAGAAGCGGAGAAGATCATTCATTCGATCATCGATCAGAATCTCAATCAGCGCGAGTTATCAGTCGAAATGAAACATCAGCTGGTGGGCGAAATCAAGGGAACATTTCTTAAACTGCTGGATCAGAAGGTTTTCATGGAGTCTGAGCGGTTCGAAATCGTCAAGAGACGCATTATCGACATTGGATCTACCGAGCCGCTAGAAACCATTCGAAACGAAATCCATGCCATTATGGGGGAACTTTGCAGTTATATCACCAATAAAAAGAAGGATTCACATGCCAAACTGATCAAACAAATATATGAGTATACGGAAAAGATGCACACGAATCCCGAGTTAACGTTATATCGCGTGGCTGAGCATGTGGAGCGACCGGAAAAATACATTTCCCAATTGTTCAAAGAAGTGACTGGAGTCAATTATTCCGATCATTTGATCAAAGTTCGCATGGATCGGGCAGCCACGCTACTGACAGAGACCCAGGATACGGTAGACGACATCGCAGCACAAGTGGGATATAACAGCTCTCATTCATTCCGCCGGGCATTCAAAAGGTTGAATGGCATTTCGCCTAGTACTTATAGGCAATCGCATCAAGAGTAATGAAAGACCAAAGTTAACATAAGCCGCATCGTCTCCCATTGGACGGTGCGGTTATTTGCGCTGGAGATCACGCAAGAAACCGCCGGATTTGGCCCCTTAAGCGAAGGATGGCCCCCTTGAAAGCGGATATTTGTACGCAAAATGACGGAAGTGTACCTGTTCAAGAACCGGCGTGTTCCCCTATGATCGACACATAAAGAAAACGCTATCATTACATCACATCATCTGTGATTACACTAGGGGGGATTATTCTGGATAAGCAATTGGCAGTCCAATCCGAATTGAAAAGCCATACCAACACTCGTGCGAGTTATTGGCATGTTGCACGCAAAAGTATGATGAAGCACTGGCAGCTGTATCTGCTCGTGATTCCTCCGCTGTTGTTCTTTCTTATTTTTAAATACTACCCTATGCTCAACGCGGTTCTCGCTTTCAAGGATTATAACGTGATCAAAGGAATCTGGGGCAGTCCCTGGGTGGGCTTTAAGCACTTTGAGCTGTTTTTCGAAAATCCGTTATTCTGGACGCTCGTTAAGAACACCATCATTCTTAGCGGATATCTGATACTGGCAGGTTTTCCGATTCCCATCATACTTGCGCTCATGATTAACGAGATCCGGGGAGGGCGATTCAAGAAGTTTGTCCAACTCGTATCATTTGCGCCTTATTTTATTTCCACAGTGGTCATGGTTTCGATGATTATGTTATTTCTCGCTCCGCGGCTCGGCTTTGCCAATATTGCCTTGAATTTCTTTGGATTTCAGTCCGTGAACTTTCTTGGGGACCCTGATATGTTCCGCTCGATCTATGTCTGGTCGGATATTTGGCAGACGGCAGGCTACAGCGCGGTCATCTATTTGGCAGCCTTGGCCGGCATTGACCCGACCCTGTATGAAGCAGCCAAGGTCGATGGGGCTTCCAGATTTCAAAAAATACGTCATGTGGATTTGCCCGGCATTGTGCCCACGATCGTCATCATCCTCATTCTGAATGTAGCAATGTAATGGCCCTCGGATTCGAGAAGGTATACCTGCTGCAAAATCCGCTGAATCAGGTGAATTCCGAAATTATTGCCACCTATGTCTATCGAATCGGTCTGCTGAATGCGAACTACAGCTTTGCGACCGCAGTCGGATTATTCAATTCGGTCATTAACCTCATTCTTCTGCTTACTGTAAACGGATTGGCTAAACGAATTACCAATAACAGCATCTGGTAAGAAAGGAGTTATCGTATGGCAGTGAATCAATTAACAACGAAAAAGATCAAAGAGTCCGCAGGCGACCGTATTTTTCTAGGCACGGTATATACTGTCCTGACTTTGGTTATCATTGCGGTCCTGTATCCGCTCATTTATATCATCAGCAGTTCCATCAGCAGTCCGGCAGCCGTCACTTCAGGCCGGGTGTGGCTGTGGCCCGTCGATATCTCGTTTGAGGGCTTTCGGGTGTTGTTGAATACACCGGAGATTATTACGGGGTACGCCAATTCCATTTTCTACACGACGGTCGGTACGACAATCAGTGTCGTGCTAACCATCATGGTCGCTTATCCGCTGTCTAGAAAGTCGTTTTTTGGCCGCAACGTGTTGATGATGATCATTACATTTACGATGATATTCAGCGGCGGACTCATTCCGACCTATATGGTGGTGAGAGAGCTTAATTTGATCGATACCCGCTGGGCGTTGCTCATTCCTAATGCGATCTGGGTGTGGCAGGTGATTATCGCCAGATCCTTCTTCCAATCTTCTATTCCAGAAGAATTGCAGGAAGCCAGCGAAATGGATGGCTGTAGTGATATGAGATTTATCAGGAGCATTGTCCTGCCGCTATCAAAGCCTATCATAGCAGTGCTTGTTCTCATGTATGCGGTTGGCCAATGGAATGCATACTTTGATGCCTTGATTTACTTGAAGAGCGCAGACCTGTTTCCACTTCAGTTGATACTGCGCAGCATCATCATTCAGAATAACAGCTCAGGGTCGATGGATGCCTTAGCAATGGTCGAGCGACAACAGCTGGCCGAGCTGTTGAAGTATGCACTCATTGTTGTCGCTACTTTGCCGGTACTCGTGATTTATCCATTTGTCCAACGATATTTTGTACAGGGCATGCTCGTGGGTTCGGTAAAAGGATGATCGAATTCAAAAAATCGAACTTGCTGTAAGCAGTCTCTGGCTTCATTATAGAAGGAGGTGATGCTCTCTTAAGTTCACGGCAATGTATACAGCTTATACCATAATCGAAAAGGGAGCGATCAGATTTGAATAAGAATCTCTTAAGCATGTTCATGCTGCTATTGGCATGTACGATCGTGATAGCAGGCTGCTCGGGCAAAAACACAGATAGTCCGAACAGTACCCAAGGTGGCAGCCCATCCGGCAACTCGGACAGTTCGAAACCGGTGGAAATCAGTGTATTTGCCGTACAAGAATCCAACATTGACATACCGACTAATAAGTTCACCAAACATGTCGAGGAACAATTCGATATTAAATTTAAATGGCAGATCAATCCATCGGATGGTGCAAAGGAGAAACGTCAGATCTCTTTAGCAAGTGGCGATTATCCTGATGCGTATCTGTTGACCCATTACATTGACGAGTTCTCCCAAGCAGACGTACTCAAATATGGACAACAGGGTGTATTAGTACCACTGAATGATCTGATTGATCAGCACGGACCCAACATTAAAGCGGCCATGGAAGAAACTCCTGCAATGAAAGCGCTTGTAACTGCTCCGGATGGAAATATCTACGGACTGGGTGCTTATACGGAATGTTTCCACTGTTCCTACCCTAATAAGATGTGGATTAATACGGACTGGCTGGAGAAATTGAATCTGGAAGAACCCCAAACCACGGAAGAATTCAGAGATGTGCTGCGGGCATTCAAAACCCAGGACCCGAACGGTAACGGTAAAGCAGATGAAGTACCTCTCAGCGGTTCTACCGAGGACTTCGGTGTACGGATCATCCCGTTTCTAATGAACAGTTTTGTGTATGATGACGATCGAAACTACTTGATGATGAAAGATGGCAAGGTCGAATCGGCAGCCATTACACCTGAATGGAAGGAAGGCCTGACCTATATTAAGTCATTGTATGACGAGGGTTTGATCGATCCGGGTGCCTTTACGCAAAATGCGGAAGCGTTCAAGAAGATTGGTGAGAATGCGGAAGCAGAAATTCTCGGTGCAGGAGCGGGCATGCACCCAGCTATCTTCGTAAACATCGATCCTGGTAACACCCGTTCAGCGCATTACAATCCATTGCCCCCGCTTAGCGGACCGAATGGAGTATCCTACGCTACGCATGATGCGGGCGGGGTATCCCCTGGCGCGAAATTTGTCATTACCAATAAAGCCAGTGAAGAAGCTCGTATCGCTTTGATCAAGATGGTGGATTACATGTTCACGCCGGAAGGTCAAACGAATGCGGCCAACGGCATGAAAGGGATTGATTGGACCGATCCGGAACCTGGCGATGAAGCGCTTGGAGAAGGCGTGACACCGATGGTTAAAACGATTCCTGCGAAGGAAGGCGAAGCACCGCACAATGCGGGATGGAGCGGGATGGGACATTTCTATATGCCAAAAGAGTATCGCGATACCTGGGTACAGGGTACCGATATCTATGCTTCGGACGGATACGAACGCAGGTTGTATAACGCTTCACTGTTGTATGAAGGCCATGAACCTGAAGAAATCTTCCCGATCTGGTCGATCTGGATCGAACCAAGCGTGATCGATGAAGCGAGCATGCTTCAAACCAACCTCAAGAACTACATTGAACAGAACCAGTTGCAGTTCATCACAGGTAATAAGAACCTTGACAAGGATTGGGATGCCTATGTAAAAGGATTGAAAGACCTGAAACTGGATCGCTATCTGGAAATTCTGCAGACAGCTTATGATAACTCTGCGACGAGCTAACCAATATATGCTGTTGTGTAGGCCGCTTGAAGCAGGCACAACATACGTAGGCGGATGCCGGTCTTTAAACAGATCGGCATCTCTGCATTTTGCCAATATGGAAGGTGGCGGTGGCGTATACGAGGAAGAAGGCTTCATAAGGAGGATTGGATATGTATGTTGTGACTAATGAAGATAACGAAAGTCATTCTACTGCGCTTACGATTCCGCGCCGGGGACTACCTGCGCTCCAAGCCAAGCATGGTGGGTCGGGGCCGGTTACGGTTGTCTTTCTTGGTGGATCCATCACGGAGGGAGCTGGTGCTTCTGACCCGGATGAGACCAGTTGGCGTGCATTAACCGAGAGGTATTTAAGTGAACGATTCGGCAGTTCGCGGATACGCTGCATTAACGCAGGCGTGGGCGGAACCGACTCTACCTGGGGGCTCATCGCTTAGACGAACATGTGCTGCAAGCAGGCGTGCTTGATTTGCTATTCGTAGAATTTAGCGTCAATGATGGTGACAATCGTGAAGAATCGCTGAGGGGCATGGAAGGCATTGTCCGCCAATGTCGGCGTCGAACGCCCGATACCGATATTTGTTTTGTATATGCAGGAGCGATAAAGAACCTGTCGCGAATCCGGCCATTTAACATTGCGGTTCATGAAGAGGTGGCCGAATTGTATGGCATTCCCTCTATTGACTTTGCAGCCGGTATCTATAACATGCTTCATATCGGCGAAGTGGAATGGGCATCGCTTGCTCCTGATGGATACCATCCCAATGATCGTGGTCATGCTATTTATGCGGGCTTTTTACGGAAGTTCCTGGACGAGATGCTGCTGAAGGAACATGCGAGGCTTGATGATCACGACAGCTTGCCTGTCGAACCCTTAATTAAGGGGAACTATGAACATGGTGCGATGCTCCATCATGAAACTGCTTGCTATTCTGAAGATTTCTGCATCCAGGAACTGCAACCGGAGAAGGCCTTGATGAATTGGCGGTATTCAACGGAGCATCGGTATTCCGATCATCCGCAAGCTGCTCTTGATTTCGCGGCGGAAGGTCAATGCGCCGGTCTGCTTCTGCTTTGCGGTCCTGACACGGGGATATTTGAATATTCGGTCAACGGTGAACCCTTCGTTCAAGTTAATCCTTTTGACGAATGGTGCCTGCATGCTTATCGGCCGGTTCCCGTGATCTTTCCGATTCAGAATAAGCGAGGTCCAATCTTTATAACGGTTCGAAATACAGCGTATAAGGATCATCGGAGCCGTGGGATGGAACTGCGCGTGCTGAAGCTGCTCATGAGTTAGCCAAGAACATCAGGGTCTGTAGTCCAGGCGTCGGCGTGTGATATTGTAGTATCATATAAATTTTGAAAAGAGGTGGTGTAAATTATGCATAGTCCTGATCATGAGCGCGAAGCCGCTCCAACTGTCATCTCTCTGCGAGAGTTCGGTGACACGACCGACCCGGAGGCCGATACTCAGATGGCGATGAGACTCGCACTCGAGGCGGCTGGAGCATCAAGGGTCCGGTCATTGTGGACATTCCGCGGGGGTGTTATCATTTTTACCCACATCATGCGGTTCGGGCATCTTATCATGTGACCAACACCGCCAGCGAGGAAGAACAGCGGGATGTGACGAAGACGATCGGCTTGCTGCTAAAGCAGCTTCATCATGTAACGTTGGAAGGAAACGACTCGCTGTTCCTGTTTCACGGCAAGCAAACGATGCTTGTGGTTGATGGCTGCACGGATATAGAAATCCGAAATCTGCACTGGGATTACGCCGCGCCTACCGTGACGGAAATGACGGTGAATGTGCGTGAGGACGCTTACTTGGAGGCAACCGTTCACTTGGACTCTCACTATGAGTTAGTAAACGGAAAACTCGAATGGATTGGAGAAGGCTGGCGTTTCGGGGAAGGCCCGATGCAGCTGTGCGACTCAGGACTAAGTGCTACCTGGCGCGTTGATAATTGGCTGGAGCGGGTATTACATACCGAGGAACTGGCTCGCAATAGCTTCGCCTTCATTTCGAAAACAATGCGTCGCCGGATATCATTCCAGGCACAATCGTGCAAATGCGTGATGGCATTCGAGATCAAGTCGGTATGCTAATCGTAGGAAGCTCAAGGGTGACGATGAGGGATGTTGGGATCCATTTCATGCACGGCCTAGGTGTAGTTGGACAGTTCAGTGAGGATTTGACCTTTGAGCGGATGGACATTCGACCGCGCCCAGAGACGGGGCGAACCGTGACGGGCTTCGCCGATTTCATTCATCTGTCCGGCTGCAAGGGTCGGCTAACGATTCGGGATAGTCGTTTTGCAGGAGCACACGACGATGCGATCAATGTCCACGGCACGTATCTGCGAATCGTGGGGAGAACGGAGCCCCATCAACTGCTTGTTAGATTCATGCATCCTCAAACCTATGGATTTCCCGCCTTTGTTCCGGGAGACGAAGTCGCATTCGTGGGTGCAGACTCGCTAACCGCGTATGCTTCGGATCGGATCGCCGCAGTGGAGATGCGATCAGCACGCGAACTGATGATTACGCTGGAGGGACCGCTGCCTGAAGAGATAGGGGAGCGGGATGTGCTGGAAAATTTAACATGGACGCCGGAGGTTGAGATCATCGGCAATGATTTTGCCAGAATTCCTACGCGCGGCATATTGGCTACCACCCCAAGGCGCGTCGTGATCCGCGACAATACGTTTACGAACATGCATATGAGTGCGGTACTGGTTGCAGCCGACGCCAATTCTTGGTACGAATCGGGTGCGGTGGCGGACCTGAGTGTATTGGATAATCGATTTATCCAATGCGGCGGCGGCGAACATCCGGTGATCCAGATTGCACCTGAGAACAGCCATTCGAATGTCCAGACCCCCGTACACCGTAACATTCGAATCGTAGGCAATCAATTTGTAAAGATCCGTGGTGCGGTACTGTCGGCGAGAAGTACGAAAGGGCTTTGGTTTAAGCATAATGAGATCCTGCTGGAACATAGGGGTTCGTCATACGGGCAGCCGCTGCTTGAAGAATTCGTTAAGCTCGAAGGTTGCACAGAAGTGGATATAAACTCGAATACGTTGAACGTAAGCGAAACGACTTAAGGAGGCGAAGTAAATGGGAGAGAACATGCAGCTGCAGTACGATAAGCCGGCTTCGGTCTGGACCGAGGCACTCCCGATCGGCAATGGACGACTTGGCGCCATGATATACGGCGGTGTAGAACGGGAAACGATCAGCTTAAATGAGGATACGCTGTGGTCAGGTTATCCGCGTGACTGGAATAACCCGTCGGCGCGGGAAGTCTTGCCTGATATTCGAAAGCGGGTACAACAAGGGCATTACACGGAAGCCGACCAGCTAGGACGAAAAATGATGGGACCCTATACGGAATCCTATTTGCCGTTTGGCGATTTACGTTTGAGCTTTGATCACGGGGCCGTATATCATTCGTACCGAAGATCGCTGGATTTAGCTAATGCCGTTCAGCGGACGGAATATGGAATCGGTGACGTGTTCTTTACGCGGGAAATGTTTGCCTCTAGTCCAGATCAGATTATTACGCTTCGGCTCACTTCCAGCGTTCCTGGCGCACTTAATTTCCATGCACGTCTGGATAGCCCGCTGCGACATACTGCGAACATCGAAGGAGAGGTCTTCGTGCTGCGGGGATTCGCACCTGAACGCGTGGAGCCGAATTATGTATCTTCATCTGAGCCCATTCGTTACGGCGAACCTGAGCTTACAAGCGCGATGGCCTTTGAAGGTCAACTGATTGTCGCCGAAACGGATGGCCGTGTCAGCTTGGACGCAGGCGGCATTCATGTTCTGAATGCTACCGAAGCTGTTTTATATTTTAGCGCTGCGACAAGTTTCAACGGCTTTGATCAGATACCAGGAAACAAGGTGGACGGAGATAATCCGGCAGTCGTTGCGGCTACCTCTGCAGCCGCTTACTTGTCAGGAGCACAGGCTAAGTGCTGGACTGAGGTGCGCGAGCGGCATGTTAACGATTATCGCAGCTTATATGAACGTGTAAGTCTGCGCATAGGCGGATCATCGGTAAGCGAGAGTAAGGACATGGATACCGAGCGGCGGATTGAACAATTTGGTGCCAAAGATCCAGGTTTGGTTGAGTTGCTGTTTCACTATGGCCGATATCTGTTAATCTCCAGCTCTAGGCCGGGCACCCAAGCCGCCAATCTGCAGGGCATTTGGAATGCATCGACCGTCCGCCATGGAGCAGTAACTGGACCCTTAACATTAATGCGGAAATGAACTATTGGCCGGCAGAAGTGTGCAACTTAGCGGAATGCCACCAACCTCTGCTGGAGATGATCAAGAATCTGTCGGAGAATGGAGCCGAAACGGCGGCAGTTCATTATGGGACAAGAGGGTGGACGGTACACCATAACACGGACATCTGGGCTCATACCGCACCCGTTGGCAATTACGGAGAAGGGGATCCGGCCTGGGCTCTTTGGCAGATGGGAGGGATCTGGCTGACGCAGCATTTATGGGAGCATTATGCCTTTAGCGGCGATGAAGCTTATTTGCGTGATTTTGCTTATCCCATTTTGAAGGAAGCCGCTTTCTTTGCATTGGACTGGTTGATAGAGGACAGCTCCGGGTACCTTGTGACCTCTCCGTCAACCTCACCTGAGCATAAATTTCGTACGCCTGAAGGAACCGCCGCGATCAGTGAAGGGGCAACCATGGATATCTCGCTCATCTGGGAACTGTTCACGAATAGCATAGAAGCTGCTCACATCCTTGGTGTGGACTCGGAGTTCCGTGAGGAATTAATCCAGAAGCGGGACCGATTGCTGCCTCTTCAGATCGGGCGATATGGTCAGTTGCAAGAGTGGTCCAAGGACTTTGAAGATGAAGATGTATTTCATCGCCACACTTCGCATCTAATCGGCGTGCATCCCGGGCGGCAGCTGTCGGAGAGAGACACGCCGGAGCTATTTGCAGCCGCGAGAACATCTCTGGAGCGGCGGGGTGACGAAAGCACAGGCTGGAGTTTAGGGTGGAGAGTTGCGCTATGGAGCCGATTCGGCGAAGGGGATCGTGCGTTGGAGCTTCTGTCCAACATGCTGAGACTTGTGAAAGACGGTGAGACGGAGCGTTACGAACAAGGAGGCGTGTATGCGAGTTTGTTAGGGGCGCACCCACCGTTTCAAATCGACGGAAATTTTGCTGCCACAGCCGGTATCGCGGAAATGCTGTTGCAATCCCATCGTTCCACGCTGATGCTGCTTCCCGCATTGCCGGATGCTTGGCAAGCAGGTGAGGTTCGAGGCCTACGCGCACGCGGAGGTTTTGAAGTGAGTATTCGCTGGGAGAACGGAAGTTTAGAAGAGGCGGAGATCACCTCCTGTTCCGGACATAGGTGCAGCGTAAGTGCAGGAAGTGAAGCGAAGCTAACGGTTTATCATGGAGATATCGAGGTTCCGATTCAACGCGCAGATGACGGTACAATATCATTCTCAACAGATACGGGAACAACGTATCGGCTGGTTAAGCAACCATATGCCGGTTAAGGAGGAACGGACATGAGCAGTTATGCAGATTCGTCAAAATTATGGTATACAAAACCAGCTCATCGCTGGTCCGAAGGTCTGCCGCTTGGTAATGGAAGAATCGGCGCAGTAGTCATGTCCTCTCCACAGCGTGAGGTGTGGAGTTTAACCGAATCCAGTTATTGGTCGGGTCGAGCGGAAGAGACTCCCGGAGAGGGCGGAGGGAAACCAGCGCTCGAAGCAGTGAGAAAGCTGTTATTCGCCGGAGATTATGCAGGAGCAGATCGACTAGCTAAAATGCACTTTCAGCCATTAAAGCAAAACTTTGGTACACATCTTGGCATGTGTAACGCTGTGATTGAATTTGTGTCTTCACCTCAGGAAGAATTGGCCGAGTTCAGGCGCGAGCTGGATCTAACAACAGCGCTACATTATACAACCAGCGGTTCGGATGGAACTAGGGAGGCCCTGCATCGTGAGATGTTCACTTCCCATGCCGATGATCTTCTCGTTGCGCGAATATGGGCGGAAGGATCAGGGAATGTTTCGTTTACGTTCAGCTTAGAAGGGCAAACAGACAATTTTATGTCTCGCTCTTTTGGTTCGGCTGCACTGGAATTTCAAGGCATGGCAACGGAAAATGTCCACAGTGACGGTAATTGCGGGGTATCTTGCCTAGGATGGATACACATCGAGACCAGAGGCGGTTCAGTCCGTACGGATGGTCAGCAGATTATGGTTGAGGACGCTGATGAGGCTTTGATCTATCTGGATGTACGCACGGATTATCGACAGAATGTTGTAGCGGAGGCCAAGACCGCTCGAGATCAAGTAGAGCTAGCATTGGCAAAAGGCTACGAGGGTTTAAAAGCCGACCATTTGAGCGATTATGGTCCTTGTATGATCGGGTCTTCATAGAACTAGGGACAACGCCAACTTCCGCGACGGATCCAAGCCATCTGCCAACGGATCAGCGAATTTCCAGGCTAGCGCAGGGCAAGCATGATCCGCAGCTATTCGCACTCTTCTTTCAATATGGACGTTATTTGACGCTTGCGGGTTCACGGGAGGATTCCCAACTGCCTATGCATCTCCAGGGCATCTGGAACGACGGTGAAGCCTGCCGTATGGGCTGGAGCTGCGATTATCATCTTGATATCAATACCCAGATGAATTATTACCCGACAGAGGTAATCCATCTTGCGAGAGTCACTTGCCATTGATGCGTTATCTTGAGGATTTGGCAGAGGCCGGGCGCACGACCGCCCGTCAGTATTATGATTCGCCAGGGTGGGTAGCCCATGTCTTCTCAAACGTATGGGGGTTCACAGACCCGGGTTGGGACACTTCATGGGGACTAAATGTTACAGGTGGGTTGTGGCTCGCGGTTCATATGATCGAGCATTATCGATTTAGCGACGATCGCGAATTTTTGGAGAAGCAGGCATATCCGGTGCTCCGTGAAGCATCGTTATTCTTTCTCGATTACATGACAGTTCATCCGGTGAAGGACTGGTTGGTCACGGGTCCGTCCAACTCGCCAGAGAACCACTTCTATTCTGGAGAACGGGGGGATGGAGCCTGGCAGCTCTCCATGGGCTCGACGATTGATCAGGTGCTGGTGCGTGAGCTGTTTGAATTCTGCTTGGAGGCCGGGCAGCTCATCGGAAAGGATGAAGATCTAAGACCGCGTTTGGAACAAGCGATTAAGCAATTACCACCGCTGCTCATCGGCAGTAAAGGGCAAGTGCAGGAGTGGCTGGAGGATTATGAAGAGGCGCAGCCTGAACATCGTCACATGTCTCATCTTTTCGCATTGTATCCTGCTAATCAGATTACGCCGGAGGGAACACCGGAACTGGCAGCGGCGGCAACCGTAACGCTGGAGAACCGCAAACTTCAGGATGAACTCGAAGATATTGAGTTTACGGCAGCGTTATTCGCATTGTATTATGCACGGCTGCATGACGGAGATAGCGCCTTAGGGCATGTCCGCCATCTGATTAGTGAATTGTGCTTCGATAATCTCTTTACTTTCTCCAGAGCGGGTATTGCGGGGGCAGAGAGCAATATTTTCGTGATTGATGGCAACATGGGAGGTACTGCTGCCATAGCGGAGATGCTGCTGCAAAGTCATGGAGGAGAAATCACCCTGTTGCCAGCATTGCCTGCTGCTTGGCCGACGGGCAAAGTGAATGGGTTGCGAGCGAAAGGCAATGTGGTTGTAGATCTAGCCTGGGCTCATGGCAAGCTTACCTCTGCACGCATCCGCACGTTCTCACCCGGGCCGAAGACTGTCCGCTGGGGCGGCAATCAGATATCCTTCGAGGCTGGGTCTGGTTCCGAGTATATATTTGACTCGCAGCTGCAGCTCAGACAAACTCAGACCTCGAACTAGAAAATTTCAAAGAAATTTAGCCGCGATTCATTCGCGGCTTTTCAATGTAAAGAAGGATATCCACACCCTATGTTGAAGCTATTTAGGGACAACGATCTGAGAAATCAAGGTGAGGGAGCTGATAAGGCATGGACTTAGGACTCAAAGAAAAAGTGGTGCTGATTACCGGCGGGAGTAGGGGAATTGGTCTTGAGACCGCAGTGACGTTTGCTTTGGAAGGAGCCAAGGTGGCTATTTGTGCAAGGGACGAAGAGCAATTAGCTGCAGCGGCTGATCATATCAGGCATGCAACGGCATCTGAGGTGCTTGCCATTGCAGCGGACGTGACGAAACCCGAGGAGTGCATACAAGCTGTATCCGATACCGTCCAGCACTACGGTCGACTCGATATTTTGGTGAATAATGCGGGGACCGCTGCTGCGAAGCCATTCGAGTTGATCGAAGACGAGCAATGGGCATCGGATCTGGATCTCAAACTATTTGGCGCTATTCGATTTTCGCGTGCAGCGGTTCCTCATATTCGTGAGAATGGGGGTGGGGCGATCATTAATGTCACGACTTCCTGGGCGAAGACGCCGCCGGCTTCATCCATGCCGAGCAGTGTCAGCAGAGCAGCAGGGCAGGCCATGACTAAGGCAATGAGTCACGATCTGGCACCCGATCGCATCAGAGTAAACACCGTTTGTGTCGGAATGATCCGCAGTGCACAGCTGGAGGAACGGTGGAAGCGCGAGGAACCAGGATTAACATGGGAAGAGTTTGCCCGGGAACCACGCCATAAGATTCCGCTAGGACGCATAGGGAATACGGAAGAAGCGGCCAAGGTCATCGTCTTTTTAGCCTCAGATGCCGCCTCTTATGTAACCGGAACTTCCATTAATATCGATGGCGGTTCAGCCCCGGCTTTATAGACCGTAAGCAATTGGATTTAGGAGGATCTGCAGTATGGTTCATGATGTAGTCATTGGAGTGGATGGTGGTGGATCACAAACGCGCGTCATGGTCAGTGATTTGACTGGAAATATACTGTCCTATGCCGTTGGTGGGGCATCCTCGATTCATAAAGACAGCAATGCACACGTAAATGTTCAGAGAACCATCCAATCGTCGCTTGCCATGGCGGGTTGCAGCGTGGATCAAGTGAAGGGGCTGTACGCGGGAATAGCGGGTTACGAATCCGATCAAGACTTGGAGTGGGTTACCCAATTAACCGATGTAGAAGGCCTAGACTGCCCGAAATGGTATGTAAACGATTCGCTTGTTGCGCATGCAGGAGCATTTATCGGACAGCCGGGTATCGTTGTCGTGTCAGGGACGGGATCGATGATTCTGGCTATAACCGAACAAAAGATGGCTATCAAGAATATAGACTTTCATCATTATGCAGCCAGTGCCGCAAGGTTTCTCGCTTATGATGCTGTGTATCAGGCATTGGCTGGGAATACGCACGGATCGGATGAAACATTGATTCGTGATATTCAATCCTATTGGGGCGTTAACAACCTAGAACAGCTTCGATTCTTGGCGGCTCAAGGTTTTGTAGAAAATCGAATGGAGCGAAACAAGAAATTCGGCGAAATGGCCCCAATGATCACAGATGCTGCCGAAGCTGGAAGTTACATGGCCCAGATCGTATGTGATAGAGCCATAGGGGAGATCATGGTAGGTGTCGAAATTCTAGGTTCATACTTCCAATCGGCTCAAGTGTCGGTTACAGGAATCGGGAGTGTCATGAACTGTTCCTATATGAGATCAAAGTTCGCCGACCGTTTGCAATCGGGCAATAATAAACAATATGATTACACAACCCCAGAGTTATCGGCCGTATCCGGTGCCGTGTTAAAGGCACTTCAGAGTTTAGGGATATCCATAGAAATACATATGATCGAATCCATACGCAGACACCCTAATGCTTCTTGGTAAGTAGTTCTTAATGATTAAGAAAGTGTTTGATCTCTGATCAAATGCTTTTTTTGTATTCCGAGTGGAATTTAAGGTACGAATATATTATTTCATCGCATTAATCATTAATCCGATAAACAAAATAAAATGGCAATGCTGGATGCTAGATTTAGATTCGATGATGGCCCAACAATCATTAGTTCAAGAAGAGTTGAGATGTCCTTCATCTTATCGGAACGGCATATACGATGTGTAGCTGCTCATTGATTTGCTGATGTTTGGTTACATAATCAAGATCTTCAAACAATGCCAACACGGTTGAGAGTGAGGCGCAGTACAGACCTTCTTCGTCGTTTGGCGCTGACGGATGGTTAGCAGTTAACATTAAATCCGTAATGCAAATGCGGCCGTGTGGTTTTAAGACTCGACGCATTTCATGAATAGCCAACACTTTCTGATCATCGGTTAAATGATGGAATGCAAAGCTGGACACCACAAAATCAAACTTGCTTTCCAGATAGGGGAGGGCTAGGAAATTACCCAGCTTCGTTTCCATTTCCGGAAACTTCTCAGCGCAGTGTCGCAGCATTTCCTTAGATTGATCCACCCCTGTCATATCCACCCCTTTCTCCATAAGTCTTCCTGCTAGATTACCTGTTCCTGTTCCAATATCCAAACCTTTTTCTCCCGTTCGGGGGGACAGACAATCCACCGTGAGTTGCAGTGCTTTATCATAGTCTTTGTACTTAGATAAATCCCCATTAGTCACTCGTTCGTCATGAACCGTAGCGACTTCGTCGAACGCCCAGAGATCCTTCCAGCTATTTCGATGCTCACGTAGTCTCTTGGATCCCTTGGCCAATTGGTAAATATCATCAAGCGGCAATACATGCTCTTCTTTCAAGCTTTGAATCATATTATCCGTAGTTTCTATCATTTGTTTGATTTCAAGCCATTTAGAGAACATGACGGAACGCTGTAATTCCAAATAATATTGAATTTCTTTTTTGTCTTTGCTATCGATTTTCTCAAGGGCCACCTTAATGTCAGCAACCGACATACCGGCTTCTCTTAAAGCGACAATTGTTTGCAGACGCCAGATATCATGATCTTTAAACTCTCGATATTGATTGATGTCCTGCTTCTCGGGAACAACCAGACCTTTCTGCTCGTAGAATCGAATAGCCCTTGTGGAGATGCCGAGCTTCTCTGCTACCTCTTTAATTCTCATTTGACCACCACTTTCCTGTTAGATAGCCGTCGTCTAGTTAGACATCAGATTCTAGATTTGACTTTTATCATGCGGAAAAGATTATCCTAACGTAAACCTTTCAGCTATAGAAATGGATGTACTTACACCCTCCGCATGAAGTGAAGTTCATCTGACCAAGGGAAAACCTGCCCCTTGACCTTCTCCTAACGTGAACATTTATGCTAATGATATCACAGAGAAGCATAGGAGGCTTGTATGAGCATATTGATAAAAAACGCAACGATCCTAACGATGAACGACGATGCTCCTTTCACAGGAGATATACGAATCGAAGGTGAGGACATTGTGGAGATTCGGGAGAGCATTGACGATGCTGAAGCCAAGGAAGTTATAGAAGCGACAGGAATGGCAGCTATGCCGGGGTTGATTAATGCGCATCAACATACCCCAATGAGTCTGTTGCGGGGATTCTCTGATGACCTGCGGCTCATGGATTGGTTGGAGAAGAAAATGCTTCCTGCAGAGTCAAGAATGACTCCGGAAGATATTTATTGGGGAGCCAAGCTGTCGATGGCTGAGATGATTAGAAGCGGTACGACAACTTTTGCCGACATGTACATTCATATGAACGAAATAGCTATGGCTACAGCAGAGGTGGGTATGCGAGCTTCTTTAACGCGCGGATTGGTTTTTCAGGAAGATGATGGCGGCAAGAGAATAAGTGAAGCTTTAGAGCTGATCCATCGGTGGCATGGAAAAGCGGAGGGAAGAATCACGACAATGTTGGGGCCTCATTCCCCATACACCTGTCCAACTGAGTCATTCAAGGATGTGATTCATTTGGCGGAGAACATGAATATCCCTATTCACACGCATTTGGCCGAGACCATCGAGGAAGTAGTAAAAATCAAAGATAAGTATAATCAGACACCCACTGAATTTCTTTATGATCTTGGCTTATTTGAGAAAACGCACGCAGTATTAGCCCATAGCGTACATTTGAATGACAGGGATATCACTCTCTTGAAGGGGATGCGCGGAGGCGTATCTCATAACCCGGTCAGTAATTTGAAGTTGGGATGCGGGATTGCACCCGTATTAAAATTGATACAACAAGGAATCAACGTTGGTATCGGTACCGATGGTGCCGGGAGCGCTACGACGGTTGATATGTTTGAAGAGATTAAAGCGGCAGCCTGGTTGCAGAAGTTGGAGTATGGCGATCCTACGCGAATGCCTGCTAATCAAGCGCTGTCTATGGCTACCCGTGAAAGTGCCAAATTATTAAATATCCATGATACCGTAGGTACGCTTCAAGTGGGTAAAAAAGCAGATGTCATTCTAATCGATTGCAGGAAGCCACACTTACAGCCTATTCACAGTATTCAATCACTCCTTGCCTACAGCGCAAATGGAGGAGACGTAGATACAACGATTGTTAATGGGAAAATTCTGATGAGACATAGACATCTTCTCACAATGGATGAGGATGAACTGTTTGATCAAGTCAATAAACGATCAAGAAGAATCACGCAAGAAGTGTAATTTGATCGTTAGCTTTCACATTCTTTGATGTTGATGATGAGTGAGAGGGGCCATCGCTGCACGCTGCGAGGGCCCTTTTTGCTTGTTTTGATTTATAAAAATTCGGGAAAAGGGATGGTGTACAGGGAATATGTACCGTCGATTTAGAGGAAATCGGGACGGTATTTCATGAATTGAACCTATCTGGAAATCGATGGATCTTCTATGATCAGAAGTGGGAAAGCGCTATCATTCATTGGCGGACATGATATAGGGAGGTGAAGAAGCACAGATATAACATGAAGACTTATCCGAATGACTTGAGGATGCTGCTAATGAATTCGGTAAGCGACAGCCTATTATCCGCGAAAAGGAGAAGATGTGATGAAGAAATGGAAGCGCGTGGTTCGGGTGATGCTGGCTGCCTTGTTAGTCACAGCACAGACCACCTTGGGGTTCCCTCCCCAAACGCCCCTCGTCCAAGCGGCCGAGAATGACCTAGCGAGTAAGCCTTATATGGGGTGGAGCAGTTACAGTCTACAAGTGTACCATACCGGTGATTGGATTACGGCGGATCATATTAAAGCGCAATCCGATGCGATGCATGAGAAACTGCAGCCCTATGGATATGATTATATTAATGTAGACGCGGGATGGAATGGAAGCATGGATGAGTACGGCAGGCCCGTTCCAAGTACGACGCTATATCCGGACGGACTTCAGGACGTGATCGATCACGTCCATGCCAACGGCCAGAAGTTTGGACTGTATCTGATCCCGGGATTATCCCCGCAGGCATATGAAGACAATCTGCAGATCTACGGCACGTCTTGCCGGATGCAAGAGATTGCCGCGCAACCGCTGCAAGATGCGGATTACTGGGGACTCGGTTACAAGATTGATTTCTCCAACCCTTGTGCGCAAAAATATGTGGATTCCATTGCAGACCAATTGGGGGAATGGGGAGTTAACTTTATCAAATTCGACAGTGTTACACCGGGTTCTGGTATATCCGATCTGTCGATGGATGCCCGTGACGATGTGAAGGCTTGGTCGCAAGCACTCAAGCGTCATAATATTTGGCTCGAATTATCCTGGGCACTGGATATCAACTATATCGATTACTGGAAAGAGTATGCCGATGGTTGGCGTGTCGATTGGGATATCGAATGCTACTGTGATTCGGAAGCGCTTACGACTTGGTCCAGTATCGCTCGCCTGTTCCCGAGGTAGAGCAATGGTGGCGGCATGCCGGTCCGGGTGGCTGGAACGATTTTGACTCTTTGAATGTGGGCAACGGTGAAATGGATGGATTGACAAAAGACGAGCGTCAATCGGCGATGACCTTTTGGTCGATATCCTCTGCTCCGCTCTACATTGGAGATGACATGACGCAACTGGACGACTATGGCATTGAACTGCTAACGAACGAAGAAGTTATTGCAGTCAATCAAGCGGGTCGTCCGGCGCGTCCGATATCCACGGATACCGAGCAGCAGGTATGGTATGCGAACAATGGTGATGGCACGTATACGGTAGGGCTGTTCAACCTTGGTGAAGAGAGCGCAGAGGTTACCGTAGACTGGAAGGCCATTGGTTTAGAAGGTGCGGCATCCGTGCGTGACCTGTGGAGTCGCACCGAACTTGGCATCTTCAAGGATGGTTATGGTGCTGAACTCCCTTCGCACGGTTCACGTCTGTTCCGCGTGTCCGCACAGGAAGGCTGGGTGGCAGTGAACGATGATGACACCGCCATGAACTACATCGGAAATTGGGTGCGCAACGGCGGCTTGGAACTTCCGGCGGACACGCAAAATCTCGTGGTCGACGTGCTTGACGAGAGCGTTAACGGAAGCACGATTAGTCCCTCAGCCGCGAGCTTCGATAAGAATACCGCGGAGCAGCAGGATGTAACGGTAACAGTAGAATGGAACGACAACACTGAGATTCGTCGTATAACAGGTGGCGGTCGTGATTTGGTTCCGCAGACCGATTATACAGTGAGTGGAAATCAGATCAGTATTCATAAATCCTATTTGGCGAAGCTTCCGAATGGAGCGACGAATTTGACGTTGACCTTCCCCACCGGGGCACCGCAGCAGCTTCTTCTAACCATCATGGATACAACGGTGCAGGATAGCAAGGTATATCCGCCCGTCGTTAGCTTTGATCGTAATGAACGGTTAGCTTCGGATCAACATGGCGCTAATCTTACCATCGCATCGAACGGGAATAGACTGAGTGACATTACACATGGCAATACAACACTCGAAGCGGGAGCGGATTATACCGTTTCAGGTAATCAACTGCTATTAAAGAAAGAATTTCTGTCCACGCTACCAGTGGGAATGTCTGAACTCGGGTTCACATTTTCCGATGGTAAGGCACAACGGTTGACGGTAGTGGTCCGAGATACTTCTGCAGGTGGTATGATCTCGCTGAATGATGACGATCCGGGCATTAAGTATACGGGAGCTTGGAACCGCAGCTATAATCGCGGGTTAGGAGATTACCGTGACGATGTTCATTTTGCGGAGAAGAATGGGGAGTATTTCGAATATACGTTCCAAGGAACGGGTGTTGAGCTTGTTACAGAGCTTGATCCTTCCCAAGGCGAGATCGATATCTATGTAGACGATGATTTTGTTCAGACGGTTAACACATCGAATGCTGGACGATTAGCCCAGCAGACGGTATTCCATATGTCAGGTCTTGAGAACGGGACGCATACCGTCAAAGCGGTGAAAAAATCCGGCACGTTCATGCTGCTGGATCAAATCCGGATCCTGGTGCCCGATCTGATCACGCCGTCCGAGGTGAAATACGATAAAGCGGATGACGCTCAGCATGACGTTACAGTCACACTTGCCACGTATGACAATCATACGTTGAGTCGTATCACTAACGGCGATAGTGAACTTGTTAAGGACGAGGATTACTCCATAGCCAATCAACAAGTACTTCTAAAGCAGACTTATTTAGATGCGCAACCGATTGGAATAGCGGATCTTCTATTCTCCTTCAGCGGAGAAGCTTCGCAATCGCTTGCCTTGTCAGTAGAGGATTCGGCTGCCCCAAACAGTCTGTTGAACTCAGCGGAAGAGGAGTTTGATAAGAATGAGACTGCGTTGCAAGACATAGTGGTGGGCGTTGATTGGAACGGTAACACGCTGACTGGTATTTCCCATCGGGGCAACGATCTGGACTCAGATACAGACTATGCGGTAAATGACAACCAAATCGTGCTAAGTAAAACGTATCTAGCGGAATTACCGGTAGGCCGCACCAATCTGACATTCACGTTTAGTGCAGGCGCGCCGCAAACCTTGGCCATTGACGTGCGGGATACAACACCACCGTACAGCACCATTCAGCCGAGCGCGACAAATTTCGATAAGAACGCTGAAGCACAGAAAGTTATCACAACAACGATGGAACTAAACGGAAATCAATTGACTGATATTGCTTACGGCAATTCAAATCTTGCACAGGGTACGGATTATATCGTCTCTGGCAATCAAGTTACGGTCTTGACACCGTTTCTTGCACAATTGCCGCTTGGTACGGCGGTGCTTGAATTTAAGTTCGACTCAGGCAAATCGCAGGAACTGGCAGTGGTCGTAATCGACTCTTCCAGAGGACGTTATGTAAGCATTAACGATGATAACCCTCGGGTGAAGTATAGCGGAGCATGGCAGCACAACAGAAATCGTGGTGTGGGTAACTATAAGGATGATGTGCATTTTACCGAGAAGAACGGTGATTATTATGAATTCACGTTTAAGGGAACCGGTATCGAGATTATCACCGAGAAAGATAATGCACAAGGCGATATGGATATTTATGTTGACGGCGAATTCCAACAGACGATAAGCACCTATGCTCCAGAGAAGCAGGTTCAGCAGAGTGTATACCACATTGCAGGACTGCCCGATGAAGAGCATACGGTGAAGGTCGTGAAAAAATCAGGCTATTACATGCTGCTTGACCGCTTAAAATATCAGGTTGCCGACTTAATCGAGCCAGATACGGCGAGCTTTAACAAGAGTGGCAATAAACAAAAGGATATTGAGGTCAGCCTTCGCATCGACGACACCAATCTGCTAGAGATCCGGCATGGCTCAACCGTGTTGAAGAAAGGCAAAGATTATAGCATATCCAACGATAAGGTAAAGCTTAAGAAATCCTACTTCATGAAAGCGCCGGCGGGAACGAATGTGTTCGAGTTCCGGTTCCGCGGCGATTACTTGAACGATGTGCACGCTACGGACCAGAACGACGATTACTTCGAGTATACATTCCAAGGAACGGCTGTTGAGCTGTTGACACCAAAAGGACCGAGTCAAGGGAAAATCGATATTTACGTGGACGGCAAGTTTAAGAAAACGATAAATGCACACCATGACAGCCGACAGACCGTACAGAGCGTCTATCGTTTGACCGGGCTTAAAAATGGCACGCACACGATAAAGGGCGTTAAACGCTCCGGAGAATGGATGATGGTCGATCAACTTAAGTTCTATGTCAAACAAAACAAATCGTAAGAAATCGTCTTTGAAATAACGAACTGTACATTAAGTCTTTCATTTCGATCATCTTCAGATGGTTGAAATGAAAGACTTTTTATATTTCTGACCCAAACTTACACGAGTTGTCATAACAAATATCAACTTTATATAACTAAAGTCACAATTTTCCACGCAGTTATTGACGAAATATCGAATCATCACTAGAATGTGTTATAACAAATAATGAATTACATAAGAAGTGTCAGTACAACAAAATGTAGGGAGAGGTGATAGTCAACAGGAATCCAAGTCTATTGAATGAGTTGTTAATAACTGCCAATCTCCTAATACCTGATTTGTTATAAAGAAGGAGGTCATGACAACGTATGGATGCCCGGTTAACCTCGTCATCGCCGCAGCCTGTGTCCAAGCCTAGCAGATGGAAACATGTCAAGCGACAGCTTAAACGTAACATTGGGCTGTATATCATTATTTCACCGGCGGTGCTTTACTTTTTGATCTGGCATTATTGGCCGATGTATGGCGTGCAGATCGCATTTAAGGATTTTATGCCCGGTCTCGGAGTATGGGATAGCCCTTGGGTCGGTTTTGAACACTTCGAACGACTATTTGACGCTTATTATTTCTGGACGATTCTAAAGAATACCATTGGCATCAGCTTGTATGGTTTATTGGTAGGCATTCCAGCGCCAATTCTGCTTGCGTTATTGTTCAATGAAATCAGAGTCCGGAAATTTCGCTCTTTCGCCCAGACCATATCCTATGCACCACATTTTATTTCGGTGGTCGTCGCCGTCGGCATTCTGTTCTTCTTCATCTCACCAACGAACGGTGTGATCAATTCGATCTTGGTCTCTTTCGGGAGGGAACCGCTCGACTTTCTGGCCGAGCCTTCGAATTTCTGGCATCTGTATGTATGGTCGGGTGTATGGCAAGGAGTCGGCTGGTCATCACTCATATATAGCGCAGCCATATCCGGGATTTCACCGGATTTATATGAAGCAGCTATATGGACGGCGCCAGCAAATTTCGGAGAATCTGGCATATCACGATTCCAGGTATTGTGCCCACCATTATGATACTGTCCATTCTGAGTGCAGGTAGTATTATGAGTGTCGGCTTCGAGAAGATCCTGTTAATGCAGAACGCGATGAATTTGGAAACTTCGGAAGTTATCTCTACTTATATGTACAAAAGCGGACTGCTTAACACCCAATATAGTTTTTCCGCAGCCGTCGGACTGTTTAACAACGTGATTAACTTTATCATACTGATTATCGTTAATTCCGTTGCCAAGAAGGCAGGAGAGACGAGCTTGTGGTAGGGGCGGTTAAAGTAGGAGATCAGGAGGGGAACAAACCTTGTTGCTCAATATCAAACGAACACCCGGGGAGAAGCTGGCCGACATCATTATTCTTATACTTTCCATCCTCGTGACGATTGTCATCTTGTATCCACTGCTATTTGTATTATTTGCTTCCTTCTCGGATCCTCGTCAAATATGGGAGAAACCGCTGCTGCTGTATCCGACAGGCTTTAACCTGGACAGCTATGCGAAAGTGTTCGAGAACAAGGAGATATGGAGAGGGTATGGTAACACCATTCTCTATGCATTCGTGGGCACGGCAATCAATATTATGATGACGGTGCTGGGTGCGTATCCACTATCTAGAAAGCGCTTTTATGGCAAAGGCTTATTCACGATGATATTTGCGTTTACGATGTTCTTCGGGGGCGGGCTCATTCCATTGTACCTCGTGAACAAAGAGCTTGGCTTGCTAAACTCGATGTGGGCTTTAGTGCTTCCTGGTGCAATTAGCGCGTACAACATGATTATCATGCGAACTTATTTTCAGACCAGGATTCCTGTAGAACTAGAGGAAAGTGCTTATGTTGACGGTTGTAATGATTTTCATATGCTCTACAAAATCGTTCTACCATTATCGATGCCTATCATCGCGGTGATGATCCTATTCTACGGGGTCGGCCATTGGAATTCGTATTTCGACGCCATGATCTATTTGACGGATCGAGATAAATTCCCGCTGCAACTCATATTAAGGGAAATTCTGGTCCAGAACGACTTCAAGGAGATGGCCGGGATATCGGTCGGTGCCGAATATGCTGATCAGATGATGGTCAAAGAAGGCTTGAAATATGCAATTGTCGTGCTGTCTGCATTACCGCTGTTGTTACTGTATCCGTTGTTATCGCGCTTCTTTGAGAAAGGCATCATGGTGGGAGCTATCAAAGGTTAAGACAACTCTTAATTATGGAAAGAGGGATCGTAGATATGAGAAAAGGACTACAGCTAATGCTTACCGCCATGATGTCGTTTGCGCTTCTATTGACCGCTTGCAGCGGATCGGGAGGAGGAGCGACGCCCGAACCAAGCGGAACGGACGGAGAGGAAGGCAAGATCTCGCTCAAGATTGTAAAGCGCGGGTATACGGATGTGCATCCGCCAGCCGACCAATTGTGGATGTGGCAGAAGTATGAGGAGATCTCAGGTATTCACGTTGACTTCGAGGAGTTAGCGGGTGCCGCCGTAACGGAGAGAAAGAATGTGATGCTTGGATCGAACGATCTGCCTGACGCATTCTACCGGATCGCTTTCGGGACGGACGAGCTGATGAAGTATGGCCAACAGGGTTTGTTCTTGCCGTTAGAAGAGTTAATCAAGGAACATGCGCCTAATTTGAACAAGCTGCTCAGCGACAATCCGGATATTAAAGGGGCCATTACGATGTCTGACGGGCATATTTATGCACTCCCTTATGTCGACTTCTCCAAGGCGTTCAACTCGGTTCGACTATATATCAACAAGGGCTGGCTAGATGAAGCGGGACTCGATGTACCCCAGTCAACCGAGGAATTCCGTCAGGCACTGATCAAGGTGCGGGAGAAGGACAGTTCTCGTCTGGGATGGGTGCTGGAGACGCAATATTGGACGTTCCTGGAGAGTTTCTTGGCCGGTAGTTTTGGCATGGGCGAAGGAGGAGCCAAGGCTTGGGGGCAATATTTGTACAAAGATGAGGACGGTCAAGTAAAAACGACGTTCAATGATCCGAAATACAGGGAGCTTCTGCGTTATATGAATGATCTGTATAATGACGGATCTCTCGCACAGCAGAACTTCACGACAGGCTATGATTATGCCAAATGGTCAACGGATGGCTCCAACAACATGATTGGTTCGTTTGTATGGGAGGGGCCAGGTTATATAGGTAAAGAAGCCGCAGAGAATTATGTCGGAATCAACGCGCTGGAAGGTCCGAGCGGGGACAAGCTGGCTGGCGTGCTGGGGCCGCCAGCCAAGGGAATCTTCGGCTTTATCATCACGAACAAAAACCAGCATCCCGTTGAAACGATCAAATGGATAGACTACTTCTACGGTGAAGAAGGCATTAACTTCGGTACCTTCGGTCTGGAGGGCGAGACTTACGATTTGGTTGATGGTAAACCAAAGTATAAAGAAGACATTCTGAATTACAAAGGCGGCGTACAGTTGGGTGCATTCCAATATGTCGATAACGTATACGGGGCTTATTATCCGTATGTAGAACCGGACGACGAATTGCGAATGGCGGCAAGAGGTACGACCGTCGCTGATGAGATTAAGGCAGACCCGGCTGAGTTGGATGAACTCGCTCCGAATGAGCTGTGGCCTGATTTTGTGCCAACGGACGACGAAGCCAAGACGACAAGCGCGATTCTTACGGATATTAATAAATATATCGAGGAGATGCGGGTGAAATTTGTTACAGGCAAAGCAAGCTGGATAATGACTGGGATACTTACGTGAAGACGCTGGATAAGATGCGTGCGCAGACGTACCTGGATATCAAGCGTGCGCAGTATGAACGATATTCCAATGTAAATTGATGCTGAATTGAGCAGATTCGAAAATTATTTGGGGATCTTCCTCCACATGGAGGATGCCCCCGAATCTGCAAGGGATATGTCCGGTTTACATGCAACCGAGGGAAACGCTATAATTTTAGAGAGAGAATGAACTTAAGTAAAAGATAGGATGAGAACCAAGTTGAGCAAAGACAATAAACCGCTGTATAGCTTGATCATGGACGAGCTTAAATCACAAATATCCTCGGGGCACTATCTTCCTGAGACGCAATTGCCAACGGAAGCTGAGCTGAGCTCCAGGTTCGGGGTGAGTCGAATTACGACGAGAAGAGCGCTCGAAGAGCTAGAGCGGGGCGGCTTTATCTACCGAATCAAGGGGAGTGGCAGCTTTGTCAAACCGAGAAGCAAGGGCAATGAGCAGCGATCCGAAGGGACGGAGAAGATGATCTCGCTGATTCTGCCATCGGAAGATGAACGGGGTACGATGGGGTATATTCGAGGAGCTTCAGACTGGTTAAACGCTAACGGTTATTATTTGAGCATACATCAGAGCGATTACGATTCTCAGAAAGAACGAGATCTGCTGGAGATGCTGACACGGAAGGGCATCGCAGCCATCATTCTGTATCCGAGAAACGATCTGACGAACTTTGATATTCTTCACAGACTTTGCCTTGAAGAATATCCGATCGTCACCATCGATAAATATTTTGACAGTTTGCCGTTAGGAGCCGTTGTATCCGATAATTTCAACGGTTCCTATCAATCCGTTTCCAGGTTGATTGAGCTCGGTCATCGTAAGATCGCGTTTCTGACTGCGGTCAGCATTGAATCAACCTCATCCGTACGCGATCGATATTTCGGCTACTGCCATGCGCTTAAAGATCACGGGCTCCCTGTTGACAGCCGATATATTAAGCTGAATATGAAGGGATATCGGGAACAGGTCGGCGTTGAACGATTTTATGACGAATTGTTGGATTCTTATCGCGCAGAAGGGGTTACAGCGGTTCAGACTGAAAATGATCTAATCGCAGCTAATCTGCTGAACCTTTGTTTGGAACGAGGGATCCGTATTCCTGAGGATATATCAATTATTGGCTTTGATAATAATCCAGTTACAGAGCATGTCATCATCCCGCTGACCACCGTCGAGCAGAATTTTTACGAGATTGGACGCCAAGCGGCTGAAAGTGTTGTTCAATGGCTGGAGCGAGGAGTACAACCTTCTAGCCGAACGCTTGTCCCGGTCAAGCTAGTGGAGAGAGGTACAACAGCTGCGGCCCCGAATCTGAAAGTATAAGTATTAGCAAGTATCGAGTAAACCTGGTTGTGGATTGGGCAGCGGCCCGTTCATCTGCAATCGGGTTTTTCTATGTCTCTTTACGAAACGAATAGTTACCGCTGTCGTATTATACAGACTAGACTTTACATACTGCTATCTGGAGAAGGTGTGAATAGGTGACAAGAAGACCGAAGAACAAATTGAAGCCTACACAAACATATACATATCAACGTAAAAACCGAAAGTCACCGAAGAAGAAAAAATCCCGCAGCATGGGGCTGATTATCCTCGAAGCAATCGGATGGGTTATTCTACTTGGGGTGTTGCTTATCTATTCGAATACAAGCCGAGTTATATCCATCATTAAAAATGCTGAGCCTGTGGAACGTTTGACTGAAGACAAGACAGGCATTGTCAGAGTAGAAGGTGCTGCGGTAAGTGAAAAGCTCATGACAGATGAAGGCATGCTGCGGCGGGAGTATGCTTTGCTGCAGAAGGAGCCATTCAACTGGACCTGCAGCCGCAGCGGTTGCGATTATAAGATTGATGATTCAGAGTCGACGAAAATCTGGGGCGAAATGACTGTAAATGGAGTTCATATCAAGGCGGAGAGATATCAATTCTATTCGAACTGGCTGCCCCTGAATGCCGCAACGGTAGAAGACAATCATTTCTTCAATATCCATGAACGCACTTCTCCCCGTCCTCTCATCGAGGTAGATCAGAAGAGCATGGCGTACGGATACCACGCCATTTCCCCTGGGGATTGGGTGACGGTGATCGGCGAGGCCAAGCAAGGCGAGCTGCAACCTATAGCGTTACCGGGTAACGAAGATATGCAATCTGTCATACTTATCGGCGATCATGTTGACCAAATGATATCGAAGGAGAAAGGGATTCGAACCAGATTTCTGATTGTGGGAATTGTAATTATGCTGATGTTGCTGCCGACGAACATTGGAAGAGTAAGAAAGCTATATCGAAAAATCGAAACGAGAAGGGCTAGCAAACAAGGATAGAAAAAACATATCCTTATGGAAACTCGCTTAACCCCGCCGACTTCGTTGGTGGGTTTTAAGCTTGCTAACAGTTAATGCTTCATCTAATCGTTTTCGCGCTGTTTAACTCGCTTTTGAATCATATCAATAATGGTCCGATAATACGATAC
The DNA here is from genome assembly GCF_001315105.1 of Paenibacillus sp. JCM 10914. Classification (GTDB taxonomy): domain Bacteria; phylum Bacillota; class Bacilli; order Paenibacillales; family Paenibacillaceae; genus Paenibacillus_AQ. The sequence goes on from NZ_BAZR01000013.1 coordinate 63,536, forward strand.
GGGATGCGGCACCATATCCGTTATACCGATCTCCATATCGGTCGCTACCTTTTTCCCTTGCGAATCAGTTCGAAACCCATGAACAGGGATCTTGTCTTTAGTACCCAGCCACAAAGAGGCGAAGTCCGCAACGCTTGCACTGAACATTCCGGATACTTCCTCAGGTTGAAGCACAAAATCATCGAGGCTCTGCGACATCGGGTACAAAAAGACGTGGGCGAATTCATTATCGATGAAGCATCTTTGGTCATCGTATATTTCTGCACGCCAAGCGGTATCAAATCATCATAAGCGACATCGACCCCGATTTCTTCCTGAATCTCTCGTATGCCATCCATGACCGTCTCGGTGGCGAGCAGGTGTCCCGCGGCTGTAATGTCCAGCAGGTTCGGATGATCTTTTTTGTCCGTACTTCGCAGCTGTAGATAAATACGTTCGATTCCTTCTTCCTTTTTGATGAACCAGCACTGAAACGCCTCATGCCAGTGCCCCTGGCGATGGACCTCATCGCGAGTGGCAGTTCCGATGCGCCGATGGTCGCCATCGAACACGGCAAGAACCTCGCTTTCCATAACATCTCCCCCTCTAAAGCATACAAGTGTTAACGTACTTCATTATTTTAGCATGTCGTTCGCCTGTCTTCATGCTTGTGCTGAATGAAATTTGGACATCGCTGAAAGATCCATCTATCAGCTTATGAATCATTCGATATAAGTTAACGAAAAATAAATTATGTAAACTAAATTCCACACTCAGAACGAAACGGGATATAATTGTATATTTGGGAAAACCTAACCTTAGGAAAATGAGGCTATCGGATTCAAATACTCTGCTAAGGGTAAACATGAATAATTGAAGCGATACAGGAGGTTAGGGTATGAAACAACCGATGGAAAAGACAGATATCGCCATACTGGGCATGGGTACAGCACTGCCCGTGCATTCCGTTGCTCAGACTGACATTGCGAATCTCATTGCATCCACGCTGCAGGACAGACCGGATCTGGCTCGCTTTGCGCGAAGAGTATTTAAATCATGCGGGGTGGAGAAGCGTTATACGTGTGAATCCAACTACTTGGACCCTGTGGAGGAATGCCGTTATCTGCCTACAGGTGATGAGTCCGTGATTCCAAGTACCGAAGAACGCATGAATACATACAAGCGAGAGGCGCTTCCGCTTGGGATTGAAGCCGCCGGCAAGGCGTTAAAAGATGCCGGAATCACCGCTCAGCGCATTACGCATATCATTACGGTCAGCTGTACCGGTCAATACCAGCCCGGACTCGATGTGATGTTGATCAAGCAACTCGGCTTATCCCCGCGCGTGAACCGGCTGCCATTAATATTTCAAGGATGTGCTGCAGGACTTAAAGCGATCCAGATGGCTCGAGATGTCGTTCAAGGAGCACTGGCTCGCAAGTGTTGGTTGTTTGCGTAGAGTTATGCACGCTTCACTTTCAACCGGTTAAAGAGAGAGAAGCGTTGTTTGCAGCCTCGTTCTTCGGTGATGGAGCTTCAGCATGCGTGATTGGTCATCCAACATCTGTGACCACGGATTATCTGTCACTGGGCGCTGGATACTCCGTTATCTTACCGGACTCCACCGAGGATATGACATGGGAGATCGGAAATACCGGCTTTGATCTGTTTTTATCACCTCGTATTCCGAAGCTGCTCGGCGTTCATTTGGAAGAAGAGCTGCATCATTTGCTTCAGGGTGATAAACTTCCGGAATTATGGGCAATTCATCCGGGAGGACGGGGGATTGTCGACAGTGTTCAGGACGTGATGAAATTAACCGATGAGCAAACAAAATATAGCAGAGAGATTCTTCGAACTGCCGGTAATCTATCTTCGGTCACGATTATGTTTGTATTGAACGCGATGCGCCAGGAAATGAAAGCGTTGAAATCAGCTTCAACTGACGGGGTTGCGATGGCTTTTGGACCGGGTCTTACCGCAGAGCTCATGCGCTTCAGCTATGTGAAAGCACATTCACCATTAGTGAAGGAGCAGGACCATGTCCTTCTTTAGGACGTTGTCCCATCGGGCGCAGGAAGATGAGCTAATGGATGACTTTTCCATGGGCGGAGAAGAATTAAGCGAGGCGCTGAAGCACTTGAGACGGTTGAATAAGATTTTTGCCGCAACGGGTCCAACCCTCGCTGGCGTTGAGAAATTATGGACATCCATCGGCTGCCCGACATCTCTTCGTATTCTGGATGTGGGGGCCGGTTCAGGGGATGTGAACCATAAGCTGTTAGAATGGGCGGACAGTAAAGGGATACAGCTTCACATTACGCTTGTCGATATGACCGAGGAAGCGTGTGAAGAAGCCAGACGTTTATTTCGAAACGAGTCCAGAGTTCATGTCCTTCGTGCAGATGTCCGAGATTTACCGGAAGCGACGGCCGATATCGTAACCGGCTCGCAATTCGTTCACCATTTTGATGGGCAGCAGTTAGTGGATATCGTGTCCCATATGCTGCGAACTTCGAAACATGGCGTTGTCATTAGTGATATTCATCGTCACGTCGTCGCTTACACGGCGGTATGGATCACGACGCGTATCATATCCCGAAATCGCTATATTCGGCATGATGGGCCGCTTTCCGTTGCAAAGGGCTTTAAAGGCAGGGACTGGCAAGAGCTGAAAAAACAATTGAATCACGAGTCGATGACCTACGAATGGAAGCCGTTATTTCGTTACTCAGTAGTTATTCCGAATCAGAGCTCAACTTCATGATGAGAACAAGGCAATTGTGTTGACAGCTGAAGGAAGTGGAGGTGTGCTTATGTCTATGCAAATGGATGCCATTGTGATTGGTGCAGGAATAGCCGGAACAAGCTCTGCCTTACAGCTCGCCAGAGCAGGGCATCGGACTCTGTTATTGGATCGTCAGCAATTTCCTCGCCATAAGACATGTGGTGAATTCATGTCACCCGAGACAAGAGAAATGCTGGAATACCTGGACATTTATCTGCTTGACAATGAAGTCAAGCCAAGTACGATGGACCATGCGAAGATCATCATGCCTTCAGGCGGAGAGATTGCAGCCCCGTTACCTGGTCCGGCATATGGAATCAGTCGCTTTGAACTGGATCGTCTCCTGCATGAGCAGGCTACGGCAGCAGGTGTGCAGATCGCTACAAGAACAGCAGTTACAGATATTAAGCAGCTTGGGGATCAGAGTTATGAAGTCATTACGCAGCAACAGGGCAAACCTGTGCATTACCGAGCCAAAGCTGTTATTGGAGCCTACGGCACCAAGAAACCTCGCGGCATTCCATATACGCAAGAAGAGCGTGACGACACGGTTTATGTCGGTGTCAAATCGCATTTTCAAGGAATTATGGTACCGTCTCGTGTGGAATTATACTTTTGCGATGGGGGCTATGTAGGAATCTCGCCGATCGAGGATGGTAAGGTCAACGTTGCCGCACTGCTAGCGCTGGACGTTGTTCAAGGAAGCGGAAAGTCGGTACCTGATATTCTGGAAGCGGCCACTCGTTCCAACATGTCCTTAAGGAAGAGAATGGAGGCTGGCACTCCCGTTCCGGGAACGCAAGTATCCATCGCACCGCTTCGTTTGTCTGACACGCCTAACCCTTGGTCTGATTATCCCCATATCGGGGATGCCATGATGATGCTGCCTCCACTATGTGGAGATGGGATGTCGATTGCCCTGCGTTCTTCCTTATTATGCTCGCATTGGACTGACCGTTATCTTCTGGGGGAGATAGGTTATACGGAGTGGCAGGAGGGATACTCGAATGCAGCGAATCAGACGTTCACGCAGCTGCTAAAACGTGCCAGAAGAATTCAGAAGCTGGCCTTTGCCAAAACCAATCGCTTCTATCCAGGCATAGCCCGGGTAATTCCGGGTCTCGCATCGTACGTTATTAAATCCACTCGGTTATCGGAGTCAGGCTCATTGACACGGTAATGACAATCATTCATGATAAACCCGCTGCATCAGCGGGTTTATTTGTGTTTGTCACCGTTCATTCATCCCAGATGCATGGGTCCCCCTCTGGTAGCGTAAGAATGCGGAATAGCCGGACGAATCTTGTTCATTGCACGTTCCTTGGTCTCATCTAATACATGCGTATAGATTTGTGTCGTGGAGATATCTTCGTGTCCGAGAAGTTCTTGTACGGCACGCAGATCGGCTCCGTTACGCAGCAGTTCCGTAGCAAATGAATGCCTCAATTTGTGGGCGGACAACGATTGCCCGGATAACTGCGGGTATTGCTCGGTCATCACGGCAAATGTCTTCTCGGCAATCGTCTGGACCATGCGCTTGCTGATTCGCCGACGAAACTGGGAGATGAAGAAGGCATTCTCCTTCATATTATGGGGAACAATGCGATCAGCCAAATACAATTGTAACAGATGATTCATTTCGGTGGGGAGGGGGATATACCTCCATTTATTTCCTTTTCCAAGGACGCCGATATGGGAGTTCTCCTGATCGAAATCCGGCACGTTGAGCTTTACGATCTCGCTAACGCGAAGACCTGCATACGCCATAAGCGCGATGATGGCAACATCCCGGGTTATGTACCGGCCGTGAACCCATTCCAGGCAAGCATCCAGGAACTGTTTTTGCAGATAGGTAGGTTGACGATTCTTCTCGACCTTGGCTTTCTCGATCTCCATCGCTGGATTATGGGTTGCTATTTTAAACCGCATTAACACTTTGTAGAAGAGGCGGATAGCCGATTGGCAACGGTTCCGATAGCGAGCGCCAGCGCCGCCTTCCCGGATTTCGGTGAGATAATACATCACATCAATGTCGGTCACATCCGTAATCGGTTTGCCATGCAGCGCTATGAGAAAATGCTTGATGTCGTGCAGATATCCGTTCTGCGTATCTTTGGAATATTCACGATCTTTCATATAGGAGATGAATAGCTTCATTTCACGATCATATTGCTCAAAAACTTCGGTATATTTCATAAGCCTCGCACCAGTCCAATCGATTTGAATCGAAATTGCATTAAATATAGATTTAATGCAATTTAATTATAGCAGAATGGAGCGTTATGAAGAAGAGAAGGGGGTATAGCAGGAGCTAATTTGTTCATAGAGAATTAACATATAAGAAGGTAGATACTGCAGCCTGCAGAATGAGAAACAAGGAGAACGAAGTCATGAATAAGCATTACGAGTTTAAGCGAGATGAGATGGAACAGTTTATCCAGCGCTTTGGTGAAGATTTGTATGAGCAAGTCCAACGGGTCCTGGACATCTATGCGGAAAAGTGGAAGTTGAGCGCGTTTGACTTTATTCCTTCCTACTCTGCAAATTTGGTGTTTACATGCCATGCAGAGGAATACGGTTATGCCGTTCTGAAAGTAAGCGGTGTCGCTTCGGATAGCATCCATACAGAATATCATACGCTGCGTGAATACAGTGGTGGACGATTCTGTCAGGTATACGAGGCTGATCTGGCAGCCGGGATTATGCTGGAAGAAGGTATACAACCAGGTGATGCACTGCGAGCCGAGGCTTCGCTGGATGCAAGGCTGTCCGTGTTTAGTCATCTTTATCGGGATATGCATAACAAACCGGCGAATGCCGATATCTATCCAACGTACATGCACTGGGTCGACAACATAACAGCCTACATGGGCACGCGTGCGGATTGTGCAGAGTTGCATCAATACATGCTGCGGGCCAATGAAGTATGTCGGTCCGTTTCTGCTCAGTACTCGAACAATGTGCTGCTTCATGGCGATTTCCATCACGATAATATACTGCGTGCTAATGATGGGACGTATAAGATTATCGATCCCAAAGGAGTTATCGGCGATCCTGTCTGGGATGTTCCGCGTTTTATTCTCAATGAATTCGAGGATGACATTACACCAGCGTTGTATGAGAAGATCAGCTATATTATCAACGTACTCGAAGGAAGCCTTCATGTTCCGAATGAAGTGATTAAGCGATGCCTCTTCGTAGAAACCGCGATGGGATCATGCTGGAGTGTGGAGGACGGTGCAACGCCTAAGGAATGCAACGCTTTACTCGAACGTGTAGTTTTCGCAGCCAAGCTCGCTGGCGAGTTATGAAGATGATCATGTAGATGAACGAAAAGCTGCCCAAGCGGGCAGCTTTCAGGGGCGGGCGATCATAACGTTTCAGCTCCAATGTCCGGTTAGACGCAAGCCCAAATATGCATAATTCCACACATTCAAATCATTCGGACGATCGAGCGGAACTTGAAGTGTGCTAATGCCATCAAAGCCCCAATCGATTTCTTGAACATAGGTCATACCTTCAATGGGTTGCATAAACAATACGTTGCACGTGCCAGAAACGAAAGGGGATAAGGCAGCGTGGAGCTCAACGGCCTCTTGGGGGTTTACAGGACCCCATCTTACGAATAACACAGATGAACTGTTCTTAAGGACATCATAGAATCTACGGATTCTTTCTTGCAACTTGGCTTTGTATGAATCGTACGTCTCCGTCCAGTCTCGGTTGGGCCGCACCGGGAAGTCATGCACGGATATTACATTGTACCACGTATCTAGTATGAAATGAGCGTCGTCATGCGCCTGTCCAGCCTGATTGGGGCTAGCAATGCCATCCTCCAAATAAGCGGAGGTGCCATCAATCTTCTTGATACGCTCAAGGTCCATGAAGCCGTCGAAATGGTTGCTGATTAACCGTGTTACATCGGGAAGCGAATTCGAGATCATCCAGTCCAGCGGGAACGAGAATCGTCGCAATTGATGCTGGCGCAAATAGATGGATGGACCGCACCAGGATCCCAAACCAATGATAACATCGTAGGCGCGTTTGATATTTAGCAGTTCCATACTTGTCACCTCGCGGTCATATGAATCTACTCCTATCGTATGCGGCCTTATATTAAGATGTATAGTTATACATGGCTAATAAAACGCCTATTTAAGCAAGCGTCCGTTGGGTTAGAAACCATAGACGCGACAGTAATAGTTCTTGATCAAGTCGGAGATCAGCGCACTCTTTTCCTCTAGAATGAAATGTCCACCACATAATAGATGAATCTCTGCTCGCGAGAGAATCTTAGCGAAGAAGTTGGCGCCATCCACCGTAAAAATAAAGTCATTCCTTCCCCATGTCACAAGGCAGGAGGCTGGTAATGATATAAATATTGCTGCCAGCGTGGGTACTCCTTCACGTTGTTGCGATAGTCATAGCCTAGTGCCAACTGAATCTCATCGTTACCTGTTCGGTTCAAGAAGAATTGATCCATGGAATAACCGTCCGGACTTACGACTAGCGGTTGGCATACACCCGTGAGATATTGTTGCATCGTAAACTCAAAGCGGGCCAGGGTTGCAAATTCTGCTTGATTCGCGGGTGACGGATCGCGCCATAACTTCTTGAACACGTCAAAGGGCTGTCCTAATCCGTCTACGTTCACGACTGCATTCTGAATCACGAATCCGAGGATTCGCCAAGGAGATCGAACAGCGATGCGAAACCCGACCGGACCCCCATAATCATGACAATACAAGATGCAACGGGAAACATCTAATCGGGTAAGAAATTGTTCAATGATTCGTGAGATATGCTCAAACGTATACTGGAACTCGCGAACGCCAGGCATGCTGCTATTACCGAAGCCGGGATAGTCCGGCGCTATGACATGATACCGATCGGCAAGCAGCGGGATTAAGTCTCGAAACATATGCGAAGAACTTGGAAACCCATGCAACAAAACGATGGTCGGTTTGGAAGAATGACCTGCTTCGCGATAGAAGATTTCGACATCTTCTACTTGTAACTTTTTGTACATGACGTGATTTATCATCATGATCTATCTCCTTATACATGTGTACTAAAGCGTCGTTATCCTTCATTATGTATGTGGAAATTACGTGAAATAGAATAAGCGTACCTTCGAGGATGCACGTCCGGCTAGAGTAAGCGGGTTAGTACGCGAATCGGTAACAAAGTCCGTGCGCGGTGATAACACCGTGCACGGACTTTGTTGCTGTAAGGTGCTCCGCCCATCCGTTGAATTCTGCATCAAATCCGAAACAAAAACGAAACTAAAAATAAACCTCCACTGCCGATACAATGGAAATATCCATTGGAGACGGACCGGCAGGGGTTGCGATCTTTGCCGTTATTGAAGAAAGGATAGGTGTTGATGGAACGTTTATATACGGAAGTACTGATTGCCGGAGGCGGCATTTCCGGTGTCACAGCCGCTTTGGCGGCAGCCCGGAACGGCGTGAAGGTCGTCATTTGTCAGGACAGGTCTGTACTAGGAGGGAATGCGTCTTCGGAAATTCGGATGCATATCGTCGGAGCGGCTCACTCCAAGCGGGGAAAGGCGCTGGAGACAGAGGCCAGGGAAGGCGGCATAATTGAAGAAATCCTTCTTGAATGCGCGGTTCGTAATCCGCAACGTAGCGCGTCTATGTTCGATCTTATTCTATATGAGAAATGCAGAGCGGAACCGAACCTGACGCTGATGCTTAATACTGCGATTACGGGCGTGCAGATGGACGGGAATCGAATCGAGTCGGTGAGGGCTGCCAGGGAAAGCACGGAGCATGTCTTTGACATATTCGCAGATATCTTCATGGATTGTACGGGAGACGGCCGTCTCGGCAAAGAGGCAGGTGCGTTATTTATGACCGGCAGGGAGTCCGCACAGCAGTATGGAGAGTCGCTGGCGGAAGAGGAACCCGATTCGCATCGTCTGGGTTCTTCGCTATTATTTACGGCCCGGGATGCCGGCAGGGCCATGAAGTTTATACCGCCTGTATGGGCGAGGAAATTTTCGGAAGAGGATTTGAAGTACCGCAGCCATACCTCGTGGGAATATGGATATTGGTGGGTGGAGTTCGGTGGATTGTTGGATACCATTTCGGATAATGAAACGATCCGTGATGAATTGCTGGCCATCATGATGGGGGTCTGGGACCATATTAAGAACAGCGGCCAACATCCGGAGTCCAAGAACTGGGCGCTGGACTGGTTCGGCTTCGTGCCCGGAAAACGTGAGTCGCGCCGGTTTATCGGGAAGCATCTCCTCACTCAATCCGATTTGGAAGAGGCTGTCCATTTCGAGGACGTAATAGCGTATGGCGGGTGGCCGTTGGATACGCATCCTCCGCAAGGAATCGAAGCGAAGGATCGCGAGCCCGCCCGGCAGCCTCATACAAACTATGTATACGGGATTCCGCTCAGGGCGCTGATCAGCGCTAACGTGGATAATCTGATGTTCGCCGGACGCAATATATCGGCTACACATATTGCTTTCTCAAGCACGAGGGTAATGGCAACATGCGGCGTGATGGGACAAGGCGCGGGTACGTTCGCGGCAATGGCGGTGAAGGAGGGCCTTTCGCTGGAGGCAGCTTGGCCAAACCGGGAATTGATCCGCAAGACGCAGCAGCAGCTTATGACACAGGACGCTTTTCTTCCCGGCATCCCCGCGACCTTAAATCTGGCGAGTCATGCTACCGTTCGCGCTTCGTCCGAACAGCCAGAGGGGAGGGCCTTGAATGTCATCGACGGAATCACCCGTTCCATGCATGGAGAGAACGGAGTCAGGCAGGACCTGGCCGTTCCCGGCACGCATCGCTGGATGTCGCATCCGGAGGACCGGGAACCTGGATCGAACTCGAATGGGAATCACCGGTATCGGTTCGTAATATTGTCATTGTGTTCGATACGGGCATGCACCGGCGGCTGACGTTGACGCACGAGGACCGGTTGCATCAACAGCTCGAATGGGGGCCGCAGCCGGAAACGTTGAAGGAGTTTCGGATCATCACTTCCTTTGCAAACGGAGATGGCATCGAAGTGATGCACATTCGGGATAACTATCGGCGTTTGATTGATCGCACGGTAAACCTGGATCAAGTTCTCAAGCTCCGCTTGGAGGTGCTCGGTACCAACGGACTGGATCATGCAAGAATTTTCGAGATTAAATGCTATTGAAGGAGGGTACGAGTTTGATCGAACGAAAGCCGCTTTTTCCGAAACTGAACCGAATGCTGCACGGCGCAGATTACAATCCCGAGCAGTGGACGCATATGCCCGACATTCTGAATGATGATATACGCTTAATGGGACTTGCCAAGTGCAATGTCATGACGATCGGGATGTTTTCGTGGTCCAAACTGGAGCCGAAAGAAGGAAGCTTTGATTTCGGCTGGATGGATGAAGTGATAGATAAGTTGTATCATAATGGCATTTATACCATACTGGGGACGCCCAGTGGAGCTCGTCCGGCCTGGTTGGCAAAGAAATATCCAGAAGTGCTTCGCGTGAGGCCCGAGCGGATACGCAATTTGTTTGGACTTCGGCATAATCATTGTTATACATCGCCTGTATACCGGGAGAAGGTGAGCCACATAAATACGTTGCTGGCGGAGCGCTATCGCGAACATCCGGGCTTGCTGCTCTGGCACATCTCCAATGAATACGGCGGCGAATGCCATTGCGATTTGTGCCAGGCGGCGTTTCGTTTATGGTTGCGGAACAAATATGAGAATGATTTGGGCAGATTGAACGAGGCGTGGTATACCACCTTTTGGAGCCACATCTATACCGATTGGGAGGAGATTGAGTCACCTTCCCCAATAGGCGAATTCAAATTGCAGGGATTACTATTGGACTGGAAGCGTTTCATAACCGATCAGAGCATTGACTTTATGAACCAGGAAATCGAACCGTTTAAGCGGCTTGCCCCCGACATTCCCATTACGACGAATTTTTTGGGAGGGTGCATCATCAATTATGACAAAATGGCAGAGCATATTGATATCGTGTCATGGGACAGCTATCCGCAATGGCACGGAAGACATCCTGATTGGCGGACGGCCTGTCACGCGGCATTCATCCACGACAAGTATCGCTCGTTCAAGCCGGAGCAGCCGTTTCTGTTGATGGAAAGCACGCCGAGCATGACGAATTGGCAGGAGGTTGCCAAGCTGAAGAGGCCCGGGATGCATGCGTTGTCCTCTATTCAAGCCGTCGCGCATGGCTCCGATTCTGTGCAATATTTTCAGTGGCGTAAGAGCAGGGGAGGTTCGGAGAAGTTTCACGGCGCCGTTCTGGACCATAGCGGACATGAGCATACGAGAGTTTTTCGGGATGTTGCAGAATTAGGTGCTTGTCTGGAACGTCTGGATTCGGTTATCGGTAGGATCGTCCAGGCGGAAGTCGCGCTGATATACGACACGGAGAACAAATGGGCGGTAGAAGGAGCAGACGGACCGCGAAATCCGAAGCTTAATTACGATGAAGAGGTACTGCACCATTACGAGCCGTTCTGGAAGCTAGGGATTCCGACAGACGTTGTATCCATGGATCGCCCGCTGGACCGTTATAAGTTAGTAATCGCTCCTATGCTTTATATGCTGAAAAAGGATACGGTTGAGCGGTTGGAGGCCTTCGTCCGTTCCGGAGGGACGCTTGTCCTGACTTATTGGAGCGGGATTGTCGACGAGAACGACCTTTGCTTTTTAGGAGGATTTCCGGGACCCCTCCGCAAGCTTGCGGGAGTATGGGCTGAGGAGCTTGACTCGCTATATGTTGAAGATCACAACTCGATTGTTATGAATGGAGGTCAAGGGGACGGCTTAACAGAAACGTATTCGGTGTCGCTGATGTGCGATCTGATTCATGCCGAAACGGCGGAAGTTCTTGCGGAGTACGGGGAGGATTTTTATGAAGGTTATCCCGCATTAACCGTAAACCGTTTTGGAGATGGGGAGGTCTATTATTTGGCGGCACGAACGGAGCAGGCGTTTATGGATGATTTCTATGGCGAACTTGCAACCCGTTGCGGGATTGAGTGCGCGGTTCGGGCGGAGTGGTCGGAAGGCGTAACGGCACAAGTGCGTACAGATGGTACCATGGATTATATCTTCCTGCAAAATTATACCGACAGGGAGCAGCTAATCACATTGAAGGAGCCTGTTTGCGACCTGGAGGGAGCTCCGGCCGGCGAAAGCTTGCTTCTTCCCGCGTACGGGTTCCGTATTTTAACGAAAAAAAGAAAGACACTGAAACAACAATACAGGTCCGCCGCTAATCCAATAAGCAATGAACCTGCCGAAAACAATGGGACCGAATGATATTCGGCCAATTGCATTGAAAATGCGAAATAAGTTCAGCCCCTACTTAAGGCCCTGGTCTCCGACATCAGGGCATTTTTTTTGTGTCATTAGTCCCGCGATGTAAAAGATACTATTGTACATATTGAATATCTATAATATATTATATATAATGATTGTAGGAAGGAAATGGAAGAGATGAAACTGTTCTATGGAATAAAGCGCAGCATCAGGTAACAACTATTGAAAGCGCTATTATTGAAAGGGGGGATGCTTTTAGAAAAAGAACGGTAATGGGTACAGTAAACCGATTAAAGGAGATGTGGTAATGATGAGGAAAAGATTTACTGTAGGTCTGGCTCTTCTATGTACACTATCTTTTGTCTTCGGGACGTCTGCATTTGCGTCCAGTGCAAAAACGTATCCTGACAACATCAGTTGGCCAAAAAATCAACAACTCCCCACGTTTTCAAAGCCCAAACATCTGGATGTAGTCAACGTGTACAATGAGTCCGGGGACATCAAGCTGCTTATGACATCTCTTCAAGGGATTGTCAACAGACATAACACTCGCATTTATCTGCAGCAAAATGAAGCCGATCCGTGGGTGAACGAATTGAAAGTTCCGTATACAAGGCATCAAGATCCAATGGATGTGTTTAAAGCCTACTCCCACGAAATCAAAGGCATGATTATTTATGACCCTGCTGTTCCAGACTCGATCAATGTGGCATCTACGCTTGCTGGCCTGAAGGACGGCGTCGTCGTTAGTCCTGAACTGGCGGAAAGTTTGACCGCTAAACCGTATCGTCTAAACGTACTCGATGATTTGCAGGGGAAATTCAAAGATCGAATGGATGCTTATACTTGGCAGTATGAACATCTGTGGAGTCAAACGACTAAACGGATGATTGTTGGACTAAGTCCCAACACTTCCATTCCAATTCCCCCAGGCATTCCGGAATCCTTTCAAACCGTTGTTGAAGAACAGGAACAGGTGCGCGACGGAAGCAATCGCAAAGCTTACGAGCTTGATTTAACTGAATTGCTCGGGCAAGAAGCCGTCTATCTCCGGTTTGATGATGCCTTTCCGCAAGATGGATGGGGACCAGCTGTCCATGAAATTAGCGTGAAAGCGGACGGAGAAGAAATTATACATTTTAAAACAGGAACGCAGGAAGAAGAGAAGTATCTTTTTGACCGGCATAACTCCAAGTTTCTTCCGGGCAGTGATCACAGATTCGCCGATCACGGCAACTACTTCGTGTATGAATTTGTGCCCCCAACGAATACGAAACAATTGACTGTCTCCGTAGAGATGTGGAACCAGTTCAAAGTGTCTGCCGGCAATGTGCGTCCGCTTTCCTCTGAACAGAGAGAACCTTATGGTTTTTTAAGGGATTATGCGATCGCCAATAAAGCTATGATTTTCTGGTTGTCTACGGATGTGCCAGAGCAAAAGGTACTCTTCGAGAAGATTTTATCCGATGTAAAGCCTGGGACTCCTTATTTGGGATGGTTTGATAACGACTTTGAGGGCGAGGTTGCTGGCATCGATATTACTTCGCGCCATGGCGTTTATGTAGTTCCTTCCGATTGGTTTCATAACATGACTGTGTTTTCGGGGACAAAACCAGAGCCAATAAAATCACCTAAGACAAAAACACCGAAGTTAAACAATAAAATCTATGTCACTTTCACGTTCGGCGAGGGCGACAACTTGCAATATGACCAGAATCATATGCGCAATCTATGGAACGACCCTTCACGCGGAAAAGTTCCGATCAATTGGACATCCAGTCCGCTGTTGTACGATGCAGCACCGGCAATCCTGAACTACTACACCGCCACAGCAACGGAAAATGATTTGCTGGTCGCAGGGCCATCCGGAGTAGGATATTTCAGTCCCCACGTCTGGCCTGAAAATTCCTTTAATACATTTCTCAAAGACACATATCCTTATTTAAAAAAGAGCAATATGTCATATCCTTTCGTGCTAAACAGAGAACTGGATAAGGACCTTCCTCTTAGTCCGTCTATAGCAGACGGATATGCGAAAATTCTTAAAGTTCCCGGCTTATTTCTAGGTGCTGGTGATCAGATGGGGGTTGAAATTCTCAACGGCAACTTGCCGGTATCGATGCTGCGCGGAGCTGGAACTGTTCAGGACGGGAAAAACATCCTGAACGAGTTTAAAGCCGGTTGGGACGGTAAATCACCGACATTTATCTCCGTAGGAATCAATGCTTGGGGGATGACGCCGTCGGATGTATTAGCCATTGCGGAATCACTTGGACCGGAGTATGAAGTTGTGAAAGCAGATCAATATTTCTCGCTCATCCGAGAAGCTTATAAACTCCCGAAAAAACCGTAGTTAACTCTAAGGATGCAGGTTGATGGAAGGCGGTCTATAGGGGGGCGATTCGTACGCGGGGCGTCTCCCAGCAGCAAGAGGGTATCTCTTAAGATCTGAAGATCTTAAGAGATACCCTCTCTTTTCTGTACGCCTAGGATGAGCTGAAATGGAAGGGCAAGCACGTAATTTTTAATAAATACAGCGAAATAGCTCTCCAATAACGACATTCCATTCAGTCCATTGGACAAGTAGGTAAACAGCAAGCCGTACCAGGACATACAGAATACCATGCCTGTCACCATGCAAAGGGCCATGGACAAAACCACGAGCACCTTTTTGGATTTATCATAAGGCAAGGAAAAAGCGAGGTTCTTCGCAACGGGTTCAACCACGAATGATTCCAGCACGTAGGCTGTCATAAATCCTAAAGCGTATTGAAGTCGCTCTTCATAAGTGAACGTTCTGTGATCTTTCTACTTTCCAGTTTTCTTCGTTATAATGGATGAAGTGATTGAAGAGAGGGATGTATGCATGAAGAAAATAGTTGTTATTGGAGCGGGAATACTAGGTGCCTCCACGGCGTACCAATTAACGAAACTTGGAGCAGAAGTTGTTATTGTTGACCGACAAGACCAGGGACAAGCTACCGATGCTGCTGCCGGGATCATTTGTCCGTGGCTGTCTCAGAGACGCAATCAGGCATGGTATCGGTTAGCGAAGGCTGGTGCCAGCTTCTATCCGGGATTAATAGATGAACTGGTTAACGAAGGGGAGACAGAAACAGGATATGCACAGGTTGGCGCCCTGAGCATTCATCAAGATGCGGATAAGGTCCGGAAGATGGAAGAACGAGCGGTGCTGCGTAAAGAGGATGCGCCGGAGATCGGGGAGATCATACGACTGGGCGAAACCGAAACCAATGCGTATTTCCCTATATTGGGGGAAGGTTATTCATCCGTATTCATCAGCGGTGCCGCACGCATTGATGGTCGGGCGCTTCGCGACGCGTTGCTGCGGGCAGCCCGGCGAAATGGAGCCAACTACATCCAAGGTGATGCTGCGCTATTGTATGATTCACATCAAGTAATCGGCGTAACGGTCGGTGCTGAGCACATCTTATCGGATGTGGTTATCGTTAGTGCCGGTGCATGGGCGAACGCCTTGTTTGAACCTTTAGGTCTGAACTTCAAGGTTCGATATCAGAAAGCGCAAATCATGCATCTGCTGCTTCATGATCAGGAAGATACAGGGAAGTGGCCGGTGATCATGCCGCCAACGGATCAATATTTGCTGGCATTTGATCAACAGAAGGTTGTGATCGGCGCGACCCATGAGAATGACGTTGTCGGCTACGATACCCGGGTAACTGCCGGGGGGATGCATGAAGTTCTGAACAAAGGGCTGGAATTAGCACCAGGGCTTGCGAATAGCACCTTTCAAGAAGTCCGGGTCGGGTTTCGACCGTTCACACCGGGATTTCTTCCCGTCATCGGAACCGTTCCAGGCTGGGAAGGATTGATAACAGCGAATGGATTAGGTGCATCCGGTCTGACCATGGGGCCATATATCGGGTACCAATTGGCCAAACTGGCGCTAGAAATGCCGCTGGATATCAATCTACAAGATTATGATTTGCGAGGAGCCATTGAAGTGATATAAGACCTTGTTATCACAGCCCCGTCCATCGGTGATTTGCCGAAAGACGGGGTTGTTTGTTCTACTCCTCTAACCGAGCAATATTGGCGCCTGCTTAACAGAAGGAGCGTGTCCGAGCACCTTTTTGTAAGAACGATAGAATGAAGAGTAATCCTGAAAGCCAACCGCAGAGGCGGCGGAGGTGGCGGATTGACCCTGCATCATCAGATTCTGTGCCATGACGATACGCTTATGTATGACATAATTCCAGACCGTTGAACCGGTTGCCGTACGAAATATTTTGTTGAGATGGTGTTTGCTGACAAAGAACTTGTCAGACAAGTGATCCAAGGTTATGGATTCGGTGATATGGTCGTTCAAATATTGAATAACCCTTGCGACGGTTCTCGTCGTCGTATCGTGGTCGGTAGGACCGGCCAGGGAATAACGGCTCATCAGGACTTGTGATAACAGTGCTTCCAGACGCACGCGAAGGGACAGATCCCGAATCGATTCATCGGCGAGACGGGCTGCCATCAATTGTTTGAAGAAGGGATACATCATTTGATCACCGTTATCCGTGTAATAGATGCCAGTCGTAGGCGGATCGGCATGGAACGGAGATAACAATAGCGACTGATTCTCCGGCGGCAGAAATCCCGGCACGAAATGAAGCGAGATGCGTTCATACGGCAGATCACTTTCAATTCGGACACCATGAAATACATGAGGGGCAATAAGCAGAAGACTATGCGGCTCTAATACATAGCGTTTACCCTCCACAAGATAACTGACATCCCCCGATATAAAGTAAAAGATCTCATAAAAATTATGACAATGTATAGCATGCTGGTCCGTCATTTGCTGATCTACGGCGTGATGAAGGATTAAAGCGTCCGTATGGATGTTGATGAGCTGCATGGATAAACCTCCTCTAAGAATACCCACTTAGTGTATGAGATGATCGCTATATTTACAATATCTTAGCTCTGATTTGCAATGGAACTTCCGCAGGAAATCCCTATACTGAAAGAGAGTTAAGCCATGATAAATACAGGGAGGTGCTATCATTCATGCGTTTAGGAGCTCAATTGTATACCGTGCGATCATTTCTGCAGACAGAACGGGACATTGAACGGACATTGCAAAAAATTGCTGCTATTGGCTATACATCCATACAGGTATCAGCGATAGGTCCGATAAAGCCAGAGCGATTACGAGCGCTATGCGATGAATTATCGTTAGAGATTGTGCTGACGCACACGAATCCAGATCGTATCCTGAACGATACGGAGCGAGTGATCGAGGAGCACGATATATTAGGCTGTCAATATATTGGACTCGGAGCGATGCCGGATAAATATCGCGATCCGAAATGGTATTCGTATTTCGCAGCGGATTTCAGTGAAGCGGCTGGGCGGATCGCTCAGGCAGGTAAGCTGTTCATGTACCATAATCATCATTTCGAATTCGAGAAGATGGGCGGCAAGCGGATGATAGAACGCCTAATGGAAGACTTCTCGCCTGAGGAGATGGGCGTTACGCTCGATACGTACTGGGTGCAGGCGGCTGGCGCGGATGTATGCGAATGGATCGACATCTTGCAAGATCGTCTTCATTGCGTGCACTTGAAGGATATGGCCGTGATCGGTTCCGAGCAGCGTATGGCGCCGGTAATGGAAGGGAATATGAACTTTCGTGCGATTATGGCAGCACTCGAACGCGCCAACACCAAATATTTGCTTGTTGAACAGGATGTATGTTTAACCAGTCCGTTCGATTGTCTGTCGACAAGCTATCAGAATCTGGCCACGCTCGGCTACCGCTAAGGAGACAGGAGCTATATTATGAAAACATTACGTATTGGCATTATTGGCATGGGTAACATGGGCTCGGACCATGCAAAGAAATTAGCTCAAGGTACGGTGCCGGAAGTCATCTTAACGGCCGTGTCGGAAAACGACGGCCAGCGGCTTGCGGCTTCCCGATCTTACTTGCCCGATACCGTCGGCTTCTTCGCATCGCCGCATGAGATGATGGACAGCGGACTTTGCGATGCGGTCATTATAGCAACCCCTCATTATGATCATCCGGAGCTGGCGATAGCAGCATTCAGCAAAGGATTGCATGTACTATGCGAGAAGCCTGCAGGCGTATATACGAAGCAAGTAAGGGCGATGAACGATAAAGCGCGCGACAGCGGCGTTGTATTCGGCATGATGTTTAATCAAAGAACCAACCCGTTGTACCGGAAGATGCATGATATGATTCAGGGCGGAGAGCTTGGAGCAATTAAGCGCGTCAATTGGATCATTACCGACTGGTACAGAACGCAGGCGTATTACGATTCAGGCAGCTGGCGTGCAACTTGGGCCGGAGAAGGCGGCGGGGTGCTTATTAACCAATGCCCGCATAACATTGACCTGCTTCAATGGATATGCGGCATGCCAACGAAGGTCCGAGCTTTTTGCCATGAAGGGAAATGGCATGATATCGAGGTGGAGGACGATGTAACCGCGTACCTGGAATTCGAGAACGGTTCAACGGGAGTATTCGTAACGACGACAGGGGATTTACCCGGCACGAATCGTCTCGAGATCACGCTGGAGTTCGGCAAGCTGGTATGCGAGAACAATACGCTGACTCTGCACAAGCTCAGCCAGAGTGAGCGCCAATATTGTTACGAATCGAAGGATGGCTTCGCACAACCTACCGTTGATGTAAGTCATGTACCCGTGGAAGGGGACAACAGCCAGCATATGGGCGTCATCCAATCGTTTGCGAACTCGGTGCTGGACGGAACGGCGTTGATTGCAGACGGGGAGGAAGGGATTCGCAGTCTCATGCTATCCAATGCCATGCACTTATCCAGTTGGCTGGGTGAGACCGTCGATTTACCCATCGATGAAGAAGTGTTTCTCAGAGAGCTAGAGAAGAAGATAGAGGCAAGTAATGCAAGAGTAACTAATAAGTAAACAGTACTCAGCTCCTCGTGTCCATAAACAATGAATGATATCTATCCATAAAACGTTTCACCGTTGAATCCATCGACATGGATTCTTTCATCACCCAGCCAATCACGATGTCTCTCTGCGGCATATCGATATCGATCGATACGAAATCATTGTGATTGGCCAGGTGATTGCGGAACGAGTATTCATGACCAATCGTAACGGCATCCAATTGGACTAGCGCAGCTCCGATCGCCTCAGAGTTGCAGCTGCGAAACAGTACATGCACCTGCGTGCCTGCGTGAGTTAACTGTTCAATGAAAGGATCGGCAAATTCATCGTTAAAGACAACAAAAGTTTGTCCCTCTAAATCCTCAAGTTTAATTTTCTTCTTATTGGACAGCTTGTTCTCCTTGCTTACACATGCAAATAATTTACCTCGTTCGATCGAATGAAACAAGAGGCCGTTTAACTGCGTGTCGATATCATCGGCAGCAATGGCAACTAATCCAAAATCGATTTCCTCTTCGCGTACTTCCTGCACGATGATTCGGGATTCCTGTTCCGAGAGCTGAAATTTGAGCTCAGGATAAGAGTTTTTCATGGAGGAGATGGATTGGATTACAGACGGGAGTCCACCAGGAATGACCGATAACCGAAGCTCTTCCTTACCCTTTTCTCCCATATAATCCGCAATTTCTTTAATCGCCAGAGTGCTGTTCAGTATATCCTTCATTTTGTCGATAATGGGACTACATTCCGAGATCAGATAAGCGCCTCTCCTTGTACGAAGGAAGAGCTTGATATCAAGCAGTTCTTCCAGCTTGGTGATCGCTTGGCTTATTGTGGATTGGGTAACCGACAAGTTCGCAGCAGCCATCGTGATCGATTCGGTCCTTGCGACCTCGACTACGTACTTCATATGTTCAATATTCATCTGCCTGCCCCAGTCATTAATTAATTTAATAGTAACTTAATTTAACTTAAATATACATAAAGTAAGGGCGGATGTACAATAATGAAGTAAGCGATATCATGTTGGAAGGGAGACTAAGGATATGACTGTCACTCGTTTTCAAGATAAGGTAGCGATTGTTACGGGGGGAGCGTCCGGCATCGGACATGCCATTGCAGAGCGTCTCGTAAGGGAAGGCGCGTATGTCGTAGCAGCAGACCTGAATCAGGAACGCTTGCATGATATGCAGAAGGCCCTTGGTGAGCGTTTCTTGGGCGTAACGGCCAATGTCACGCAAGAAGATCAAGTGGCTAAACTTGTTCAAGATGCGGTAGAGAAATTCGGCGGTTTGGATATCGCCTTTAATGTAGCGGGAGCTTCCAAGTCAGGGACGATAACGGAGCTATCGGAAGCAGATTGGGATTTTACCGTTGATTTATGCTTGAAAGGCGTATTCTTAAGCATGAAACACGAAGCCAAGCAGATGATGAAACAGGGTGGAGGAGCTATCGTCAATGTGGCTTCACTCAATGCCCACGTTCCGATGTATGCGGGTTCGGCTTATGCCTCAGCCAAAGCTGGCGTGGAAATGCTGACACGCAACGGCGCGCTGGAAATGGCTCGCAACAACATCCGCGTGAATGCCATTCTACCGGGATTGATTGAGACGCCGCTAACCTCCGGACTGCTCAGCAGCGAAGAGATTCGCGCCGCCTATATGGAGCGAATTCCAATGAATCGGGCAGCTGTTCCTGAAGAAATGACAGGTCCGGCATTATTTTTGGCTAGTAGTGATGCAGCGTACGTATCCGGGGCCAGCTTGCTAGTGGATGGCGCATGGAATACGAGCGGGTATCCGGATTTAAGCCGCTGGTTCTAGGGGCAACTCATGACTAAAAAACCGCGAATGATCGCGGTTTTTTTTGTGATCAATTCATTTGACAAAGGCTCCTGCAATTCACTATAATTTAAATGAACAGTTGTTCAATAAATGTATGGAGGGATTTGTCATGCGTTTGAAGGATAAAGTAGCCGTCGTGACTGGTGCTGCATCAGGCATGGGTAAAGCGATAGCTGAATTGTATGCAACAGAAGGGGCAAAGGTTGTCGTATCTGATCTTAATATCGAAGGTGCGCAAGCGGTTGCTGACGGGATTAAAGCTGCTGGTGGCGAGGCAGTAGCCGTTAAGACCAATGTTGCGGATTCAGGCGATATCAATACGATGATTGATACAGCCGTCAATACTTACGGAACACTCGACATTCTAGTGAACAACGCGGGCATTATGGATAATATGGCAGCGATCGGTGAGGTAGAGGATGAAAGATGGGATCTGATATTCGATGTAAATACCAAGGCCGTTATGCGTGCCATTCGCAAGGCCATTCCGATCTTCCTGGAAAAAGGTAATGGCGTTATCGTTAATACCGCTTCAACAGGTGGTTTTAGTGGAGCGCATGCAGGCGCTGCTTATACGGCGTCGAAACACGCTGTGATCGGTATTACCAAAAACACAGGATTTATGTACGCACAAAAAGGGATTCGCTGTAATGCGATCGCACCTGGCGCAACAATGACGAACATTTCCGCTTCGATTAAGAATGTGGACGAATTTGGTGCATCCCGCACGAAGGTAACCCAAGGCGTCATTCCGCGTGTTGGACAACCTGAAGAGATCGCCCAGGTTGCGTTGTTCCTGGCTTCGGATGAATCCAGCTTTGTGAACGGCACCGTCGTATCCGCTGATGGCGGATGGACCGCTGGTTTCTAACAAACTTTATTCATACTAATATCACAACTATCAAAAGTTGCAAGCAGATTCGATGCTCGCAACTTTTTTTATTTTATTGATTTTGAAGTATACTTTTTGCGGCACGCATTATATAATACTCTTCATAAATCTAGTAATTGAACACAAAGAATAAAAACCGTTCATTAAACGAAGAGTGGGTAATATATATCAGGGAGTGCATGGGACATGAATGATCAGGATCAAAGAGTCATCAAGACTAAAACAGCCTTACATCAAGCGCTCGTAGCCTTATTGAAGACGAATGCCCTGGAGTCCATTTCCGTATCCGCGCTATGCAGAGAGGCAAGCGTTAACAGGGGGACTTTTTATCTGCATTACAAAGACATCGGGACCTTATTTGACGAGCATCTCAATTATTTGCTTAAGGATTTGGAAGAATCGTACTATGAGCCATACCGACACGTGTCTTTATTAATACCAAATGATCTCGATCCATCCACAATCCGGATTTTTCATCACGTGAAGAAATATCAATCTTTCTATGAAATCGTATTTGATAAGAAATCTTCGTTGTCCTACTACTATTCATTACTTGAGAAAATAAAGGCTCTTATGCTGGAAAGCTCATTGAAACATCGTTCGGATATACATGAGTTGTCATGGTTGATTGCATACCAGGCTAATGCGATTATGGGCTTAATTATCCAATGGAATGAAGATGGGTATAAGCACACGCCGGAATTCATGAATGAACAGCTCACGTATTTCTTGAGGTCTCAAGATAGAGAAACATCATATGATCGTTCATAATAATAGGAGGTCAGCGTCCGTTGAATGGGGGCTGGCCCTATTTCATATTTGTGGCTGCTTTAAGGCGGCTTTTTCTGTTTACATACAAGACATACTGGACCTAAGTCTGGGATGTAATCTCATTCGCGGGGCCAATGCTAAAGCTTTCCAGCGATGCTATACTGAACAGGACTCCGAAGATGGAAGCGGATGGTAAAAACTATCAGGATGATGGAAGAATGGAGAATGGATATGCGGAAAAGCACAGGTTGGTTAATCGTTATTGTGGGTGTGCTGTTGTTAATATTCACCTTAAATCCAACGAAATATTTCTCAGGCATTCAATTAGGAAATATTCTCAATATGGAAGAGATCAATGATGAAGAAGTATTCCCGGCCGAAGATTTCCAGCAACTGCAGTTGCATACGGGAAGTACCAATGTGAATGTCATCCAAGGCAACTCCGACCAAATCAAAGTTAGCCTGCAAGGAAAGGCAAGTACGAATCTAGCAGAGCAAATAAAGCTTAAGGCGGAACCTCGCGGGGACACCCTTGTTCTGGGCGTTGATTACCCGCAGGGCATCAATCTGGGCGTGCAGATCAGAAACGTTGAAATGATATTGGAAATGCCCGAGAAGCAATGGAAAACCGCGGTAATTGAGAGCGGAAGCGGCAATATTGATATAGCTCAGTTACTGGGTGATCAGATTGAAGTGAAAGCGTCAAGTGGTAACGTCCGTTTAACGCATGTGAGTGGTGATAAGCTTCAGGTCTACACGGGCAGCGGTAATATGTCGATTGAAGAGATCCGAGCGGAATCGATCATGTTGAAGGCAGGTTCTGGTAATATTAGAGCAGAACAATATACGGCTGCCTCTCTAAGTTTCCAAAATGGTAGTGGTAATGTTGAGCTGGATAGCGGAGCATCGGAACTGCAAGGGAAAAGCGGTTCAGGTGACATCCTGATCGTCACAGAAGATCTCGCGCATAACACGGATATTCAAGCTGGAAGCGGTAAGGTAACCATCGACTTGGTTCAAATGCCTTCTTCATTAGAGGTGGACTACCAAGGAGGCTCCGGCAGAGGAAGTGTGGAATGGGACGGCTTCCAATCTGAAGTGAATGACCAGAACGGTAAACGGTTGAAGGGAATGTTTGGTGCTGGCGAGGCATTACTCAAGGTACGCACAGGCTCAGGAAACTTTACGTTGAAATAAAGGAGCCGGCAGGTTTAGAATATCTCTTTCGTGTTATGATAGATAAGAATTCCATTCTGAATTTAATTAAGGGAGCGAAAGAGTTATGATCGGTAAAGTTGGTCAAATTATGGTGTATGTGAATGATCAGGATGCAGCCGTCAATTTCTGGACGGAAAAGCTCGGGTTTCGAATCGTGTCTGAGGAGAATAACGGACAAGGAATGCGATGGATCGAGGTTGCTCCGAGCGACGACGCGCAAACGAGCATCGTTCTGCACAATAAAGAAATGGTTGCCAAAATGTCGCCTGGAGTTAGCTTGGGCACTCCGTCCTTAATGTTCTTCACTGCCAATATCGATGAGCTGTATAGCCGATTATCTAGTAACAACGTCAAGCTTGGTGAAATGATCAATATGCCTTCGGGCAAAGTCTTTAACTTTGCCGATGATGAAGACCAATATTTCGCCGTCATGGAAAGACAATGAGCTTGATTCAATATGAATGTAACGGCAGTCGCAGCAGCGACTGTCGTTTTTTGTATGGAATCTTTCCTCATATTGGCATGGTTCAAAAGTTTTAATCAGTGCGTTTGATTGGTTGAAAAGTAATACGCGCAGAAATTAATTATAGACCTCCGACTGATATACGGGGCTATTTAATCGTGGTAGGGTAAAAGCAAGGATGAGACAGCATGGTTAAAAGAACAAACGATGTTGCCGTCAGATCCTCTTTTTTTATCATAAATTGACCATATTACGATATTGGTCAATTCGTATTAACAGAGAGAAATAAGGATATGGAGGGAAAATAAATGACAACACCTATGGCAAAGGTGCCACCACAACCTAAAACCTTCGGTCCTCTGGGAAATCTGCCACTGATGGACACGGATGCTCCGGTACAATCGCTTGTGAAGGTGGCTTCAGAGATAGGACCGATTTTTCAATTTCAGTTTCCCGGAGGACGCAAGGAATTGTACATTTCCGGACATGAATACGTGAAGGATGCGTGTGACGAGAAGCGCTTTGATAAACGGGTCTGGGCTCCGCTGCAGAATGTTCGGCCGTTTGCAGGGGATGGTCTGTTTACGAGCGCGACGCAAGAGCCCAACTGGAAAAAGGCGCACAACATCTTGCTATCAAGCTTCAGCCAGCGCGCGATGCAGAATTATCATACGAAGATGATCGATATCGCCATGCAGCTCATCCAGAAATGGGCGCGGTTAAATCCGGATGATACGGTTGACGTTCCAGCAGATATGACTCGCTTAACCCTGGATACGATCGGTTTGTGTGGATTCAATTACCGCTTTAACAGCTTTTATCGTGAAGACTATCACCCCTTTATCGACAGTATGGTCGGTGCGCTTGATGAAGGTATGAATCAACTTCACCGACTGGGTATTCAGGACTTGTTCATGGTTCGGAAGAAGCGTCAATTCCAGGAAGACATCCAAACGATGTTCGATCTTGTGGATACGTTGATTGAAGAACGTAAGGCACATAGCGGGGAGGATGGAGATTTGCTTGCCCACATGTTGGATGGGGTAGATCCCGATAACGGGGAGGGTCTGGATCATGAGAACATCCGCTATCAAATGATCACGTTCCTCATCGCGGGGCATGAGACGACCAGCGGTCTGTTGTCTTTCGCGATCTATTATCTGATGAACCACCCGGATAAACTTCGCAAAGCGGTGCATGAGGTCGATCGTGTTCTTAAAGACCCTGTACCAACGTATCAACAAGTACGGGATTTGAAATACGTGCGGATGGTTCTGAACGAGTCGCTTCGATTGTGGCCAACGGCACCCGCATTCTCGTTGTATGCGAGAGAAGACACGGATATCGGAGGTACCTATCCGATTAAGAAAGGGGACAGCGTAACGGTACTGATCCCCGGACTCCACAGGGACCAGCGTGTGTGGGGAGAGGATGCGGAAGCTTTCATACCTGAGCGTTTTGAAGACCCAAGCAAGATTCCACATGACGCATACAAGCCGTTCGGTAATGGACAGCGGGCTTATATCGGTCAGCAGTTCGCTATGCAGGAGGCCACTTTGGTGTTAGGGATGGTTCTCAAATATTTTGAGTTGATCGATCATCAAGGATATGAACTGCAAGTCAAAGAGACGCTGACCTTGAAGCCGGAGGGTTTCCGCATACAGGTGCGCCATCGTCAAGGAGATGCCGCCCGTGTGGTACCCGGAATTTCGGCTACACCCGAGAAAGAGCAGGAAGAACGTGCAAGACGTCAGGAGACAGACGCAACGAACAACCATAACACGCCGCTACTCGCGCTGTATGGATCTAATCTAGGTACTGCAGAAGGAATTGCCAGAGAAGTGGCTGATGTTGCAAAGTATCAGGGCTTCAGCAGTCAGGTGGGAGCATTGGATGATTATGCTGGCAAGCTTCCGCAAGAAGGGGTCGTTGTGATCGTTAGTGCCTCTTACAACGGTCAGCCGCCTTCCAATGCCAGAGCTTTCATGGAATGGTTGGAGCATGCAGAAGAACATGAGATTCAAGGGGTTCGCTATGCGGTATTCGGCTGCGGGGATCATAACTGGGCAAGCACATATCAACGAATCCCTCGTATGATTGACGAATGGATGGCTTCCAAAGGAGCTCAGCGATTGCTTGCACGCGGGGAAAGCGATGCAAGCGGTGATTTTGAACGCGAAGTCGATGCATGGACGGAGCATTTATGGCCAGATCTGCTGCAAGCGCTCGGATTGCCGCTCGTTGCCGATACGGGTACGAAGCGAAGCACTCTATCTGTCCGCTACGTCCATGGCGTAGCCGCTGTACCCTTAGCAGAAACGTATCAAGCCGCAATTGGCCACATCATGTTAACCCGAAATTTACAGCATGCGAATAGTGGTCGTATGACACAGCATATCGAAATTTCGCTTCCGGAGGGGACGGAATATCGAGAAGGGGATCATATGGGGATCCTTCCGATCAATTCGGAAAAGCTTGTTGGACGTGTGCTGCACAGGTTTAAGCTCCAGGCTGCTGCCCATTTCATCCTCGCTACTGAAGGACGAAGCAGCGCTCATCTTCCTGTCGGTGTCCCAGTTCGTCTGGATGATCTATTGTATCGCAGTGTCGAACTGCAGGAACCGGCCACGCGCGCTCAAATTCGGGAGATGGCTGATTGTACGGTATGTCCGCCGCATGCCCAGGCGTTACTGGATCTGCTTGAGGAGGAAGCTTATCTAAGTGAGGTGCGAGCCAAGCGGATTACGATGCTTGACTTGTTGGAACGATATGAAGCTTGCGAATTGCCGTTCGAACGATTCCTTGCGTTATTGCCAGCTTTAAAACCGAGATACTATTCAATTTCCAGCTCGCCAAGCATAAGCCGGACCGAGCCAGCATCACCGTTAGTGTCGTCAGGGAGAAGGCTTGGAGTGGACAAGGTGAGTACCGCGGAGTCGCCTCCAACTATTTAGCCCAACTGGAGACAGGTGCAGAAGTGACGATGTTTGTCCGTTCCCCAGAATCAGGGTTCGAGCTACCGGAAGACCCTGCAACCCCGATCATCATGGTTGGACCAGGAACCGGAGTCGCACCTTTTAGAGGGTTCATTCAAGCGAGACGTTCGCTGCGGGGGGAAGGCAAGAAGCTTGGAGCAGCCCATCTGTACTTTGGTTGCCGTAATCCGGAGCAGGATTATATTTATCGGGAGGAATTGGAGCAGGCCACTGAAGAGGGTCTCGTGTCCTTACGAACCGCTTTCTCGAGGTTGGATGGAACTCCGAAATGTTATGTCCAGCATTTAATGAAGGAGGATGCAGAGGAACTGTTATCCTTGCTCGAAACAGGTGCACGCCTGTATATTTGCGGAGACGGCTCCCAGATGGCACCGGATGTGGAACGAACATTGGTCAATGCCTATCAGGATAAACACGGAGTGACTGAGAATGAATCAGGGGCCTGGCTGACCCGTTTGGAGTCAACAGGTCAATATGTTAAGGACGTCTGGGCTACGGCATAGGCTTTTCTCCCTGTTGCATATGATGTGTTAATGGGGAGAGAAGAACAGCTTGCCTGATCTGAAGGCTGTAGAGCGATAGGCCCGTTCGAAGACGGAAGAAGTATTTCCTGGACAAGGAAATACTTCTTTTGTGCATTATAGAGGCTTCACAGGTTGTCGATAAACTGCAAATATTCCAGCGCACTGACTTCGAGCTTGCTCTTTGCTGGTTCTTCCTCTGCCCCCGGTACATGTTCTCCAGGCGCATTTTCTTGACCATAGAATGCAAAGAACGAACGATAATCCGCACTACAGTAGCGAAAGGTGGTCTCGAAGGGCGATAATAAATGCCCCAGCGTGTAGCGATATCTTCCATCCTCGGCGTAATCTTCTCGTTTGATTCCGGTGGATACGGCTAGAGCAATCTTCCGATTGGTCAACTTATCTCCTTCAGAACCATGGGACCAGCCATAAGTAAAAACATCATCCAGCCATTGTTTGAGCAGGGGAGGGCAGCTAAACCAATAAATCGGAAACTGCAGCACAAGTTGCTCATGCGATTCGATTAAGCGGTGTTCCTGCTCGACGTCGATGTTTCCATCCGGATACGCCTTATGCAACTCGTGGACTGTATACTTCTGCGGATATTTCCGGAGTTCTTCGACCCATCGTTTATTGATGATGGATGTTTCAAGATGGGGGTGAGTTACAATGACGAGCGTTGTGGTATTCATGGATAAATCCTCCCTATGCATGTTGTATGTATCGAGTATAGAGATTGATTTGCTGCGATGTAAGTACGCACTTTTTTTACAGGTACTTACATAAAGGTGAGTGTTTCATTCGTTCTGGCATCAGATCATCGGCAATATTTTATCTTTCATTTTCATTTATTGTATAATGATTTAATAAAGGAATAGAGATACATAAGTGAAGGAGAAGATTCATGGAGCAACCTCGTATATGGCCTGATCGGTTCAAACGATTTTTTCTCAACAACAAGTTTGTCTTAGTGTTGCTTGTCCTGTTGCTTGTCGGTCTTAACATCTTGGTGATGAGCAAGATCTCGTTCGTATTGCACCCGCTTGCGGTATTGATCAAGACGATCGTATTGCCCATCATTTTATCGGGTATTTTGTATTATCTGCTGAATCCCCTCGTGGATGTCATGGAGAAGTGGAAAATCAAGCGTGGCTGGTCCATTCTGATCCTGTATCTCGCTATTGCGGGTATACTGACTGTGGTCGTGATCGCCGTCATTCCGGCTGTGCGTAATCAAATCACGGGATTAATTCATAATTTCCCAACGTATAGCGAGAACGTGAAACAGCAATTTGAGGAGCTTACGGGGAGTCAACTGTTTAGTCAGCTTCAGGAAACTATAAACATTAATTCTCAAGAATGGTGGAGCACGCTCACCCAAAAGGCAACGGAGATATTGAATCAAACCTGGACCCGGGTGGGGGGCTTTTTGGGTGCTTTTACTGAGACGGTGGTATCGATTATTACCGTGCCGTTCGTGCTATTCTATATGTTGAAAGATGGGAAGAAGCTGCCGCATAAAATCTTGTCCTTTCTCCCTACCAACAGTCGGGGCAGCCTTTTGCGTGTGCTGAGTGATATCAATCATCAGATCAGCTCCTTCATCCGCGGACAAATAATTGTCAGCTTTTGCATTGGTGTTCTTCTTTACATTGGTTACATGATCATTGGCTTGGACTATGCATTAATCCTGGCTATTATCGCGGCGTTTACGAATGTCGTACCTTACCTGGGACCTGCGATCGCCATTACGCCTGCACTGATTGTGGCCTTGGTCACTTCTCCAGTGATGCTGCTCAAAATGGTTGCCGTCTGGACGATCGTTCAATTGATCGAGGGTAAATTCATCTCGCCTCAGATTATGGGTAAGACACTCAAGATCCATCCGATCACGATCATCTTCGTTATTCTAACTTCAGGGAATCTGTTCGGTGTGGTCGGTATTCTGTTGGCTGTTCCTGGTTATGCCGTACTTAAAGTCTGCACAACCTACCTCTTCAATTGGTTCAAAGCTCGCTCCGGGCTATATGAGCCGCCTAAACCAGATCAAATGGTATAAGTAGCAGAACCCTCGTTCATCGGCGATTCGTCGATGAACGAGGGTTCTTTAAGTTCAAGGGAAATGAGTGTCGGAGAGGTTGCGGTTACAACTAGCGATATACCTTTACTGGCAGGGAGGACAGCATTTGTCCTGCTGCGGACGGTGTCAGATTATCCGCTAGCGTAAAGCCGGGAACGGGTTCGATTCGAGAGAAAGTATCCATAAACATCCCGATCCCCATGTTCGCTTCTAGTCTTGCTAGCGGGGCACCTAAGCAGAAATGGGGTCCATTGCCGAAAGTCAGATGCTGCTTATTGTTAGGACGATGGATATCGAGCGTGAATGGATTGTCGAATACGTCTTCATCCATGTTCGCAGCACTCATCCATGCGACCACCACATCGCCTTTCTTCAGTTCTACCCCGAGCAGGTTGTTATCCTGCTTGACCGTCCGATCCATCTTGGCAATATTAAACCGATAGCGAAGCATTTCTTCCACGGTGTTGGGAAGTAGTTCACGGTTAGCACGTACTTCGCCGTAGATTTGTGAATTATCATATAGGAACGAATAGAACGTATTGGCTAATAGATGGCTCGTGGTCTCGATGCCAGCCCCTAAGATAAACATCGTGGTACGTACGATATCATCATCCGATAAGCGCTCTCCGTCAACCTCGGCTTGGATCAAATCCGAGATGATATCATCGGACGGGTTAGCCCTCTTTTGCACGATATGAGGGAAGAGGTAGCTATAGTATGCTTTTGCGGCCTGGCGTTTGATCTCCTGTACATTTTCTGTATTCTCTTTGGGCATCGGGAGGAACAGGTCGTATACCCATTTCTGAAACAACAGCCGGTCTTCCATGGTACGCCGAGCAAATCAGAGATCACGATCGTAGGCAGGGCACTGGCAAAATCTTTCACCACATCGATCTGTTCGGCTTCTTTTATCTCCTGGATCAGCTCGCTCACGATCTCCTGAATACGCGGCTCCCACAGCTTCAAGCTGCGGGGGGTGAATGCAGCCGCAAGCAAGGAGCGGCTCTTGCGATGTTCCGGTGGATCGGTCATCAGGTTGAACTTGCCCATGTGCTTGCCTTCATCGTTATCGGCCCCAACACTAATCGTTGTTCTTGTTCTGACATTAGAGAAATGCTCATAGTCGCTGAGTACTCTCTTCACGTCCTGGTAACGAAAGGCATTCCAGGTGTCCGTGGCTTCGTTGTAGCTGATTGGTTCATGTTGCAGTTTGTGTTTGTACCACACATAAGGGTTGAACTCCTCGGTTGGCGATTGAAACTGAGTAATGTCTTCTAAAGAGATAATCTCATTATTCATATCTTTCCTCCCAACTGCTACGATTAGTTAAGTTAACTTAACACTTGTTATTTTAACATTTAATAGCAATGAGAACCTTCATCCTAATGTCCTAAGCCCAAAGAACCCACCATTTGCGGGTTTCAATATATGGTGCTATGACTCGATTTTGGTTACAGCCAACAATTTCAGAATAATCGAGACAGCTTCCGCCCGAGTCGCCTCCGCCCGAGGGTCGAAATTGCCCTGATTACGTCCCTGCACAATGCCCAACTCCTTCAGGGCATCCGCCGAGCTTTCGCCCATGCCGGTATGCTTGCAGCGTCGGTAAATCCGGCGTCTTGGCTAGAGGCATCACGCCAAACGCTTTGGCTGCCAAGACTACCAGCTCCGCGCGCGTAATGCGCGCATTTGGCCGGAACGTGCCGTCCGGATAACCTGTGACGATGCTCTCATGATAAGCATAGGCAATCGATGGCGCGGCCCAAGCTCCAATGGCATCGTGATCGGTAAACTCAACTGTGGCGATTGCATTGCTTGCTTCCGTTCCAATCACATTCATCAGCATGACCAGGAATTCCGAGCGCGTGACGGGCGCGTTTGGTTTAAAGGTCTCATCAGGATAGCCGCCGGCTACACCAGCACATACGGCTTGCTTAACCGTAGCTTCGGCCCAGTGGCGGGCAAGATCGGTTATGTGCACATGTTCGTTAACGCAGGTCGCCACGGGAGCCTGATCACGCGTTACAACGATTCGGTATTTCACCACGCTTCCGTTCGCGGCCTTCACTTCGATTTCAACTTCGGTCTCACCGACCTTGAGCGCAATCGGCTCACTTGCTTTACCGCCCGATACGAGCATGCCGTTCACTCGAGTTGTGGCCTGAGATTGTTCCGCTTTCGGGGTCACAACAAACGAATCCACAGCATGGGCCACACTTGCCCGATATTCTGTGATCGACGGAGAAAACGTCGGGTCGAGCTTTCCGCTGGACAATTGGATATCGCTTAGTCGCGCATTGCCAGAGAGCACGGGCGCCGTTGGCGTTGGTGTGGATGGCGCTGAAGGCGGCGACGGTATGGACGGTGGTGATGACGCGACTGCCCGCGTGGCTTCGATGGTATAGGTTTGCGAAGGCCCATTGGACACTTCCAACCGTATTTCGATCCGGTTTGTTCCCACATCAAGCGGCAGCGGGCTGGATGCCGTATCGTTAGCCAGCCCAATCGGTCCTGAGACTAACGTTCCGGCTGGATCATACACGCTTGCTGTTACCTGAACGATGGGGTTCGCACCCGAAGGCGTAACCGTGATTTCGCTGATATCGTTATTCACGTTTATCGTATAATCGTTGATGTTGGAGGCAAAAGAGGGGGTTAAGTTGCCATTGGAAATGGTGAGACCCGCCAACTGAGGAATTAGAAATAAGATGGGATTGGAGGAGGGGATGTTTCGACTCGTATTTGATCCATCACCCAGTTGACCATAATAATTGTTGCCCCATGTCCACACCGTCCCATCGTTTTTTAATGCTGCGGAATGAGCAGACCCAGCGTCAATGGCGACTACATCGCGCAGACCTGTTACTTCAAACGGAGTCAGTCGATTTTGCGGGATTTCTTGACCATTTTGATATAAAAAATAATTTCCCCATTCCCACACCGTCCCGTCATTTTTTAACACGGAGGTTGAGTATGTGCCCAAAGAAACCTCGACAATGCCATCTAATATCTTGACTTCCGTTGGTGTGCTTTCATAATTCGTACTAGTTCCTAGCCCAAGTTCTCCCTCTCGATTGGAACCCCAAGCCCATAAAGTGCCATCTTCCTTTTGAGCGAAGGAATGAGTCGGTCCCGTGGCCATGGTTCGAACTTGATTTAATCCTATAACCTGCACGGGCAGGCTCTGATCATCAGTATTCCCGTTTCCGAGTTGACCGAGAATATTGGACCCCCAAGCCCATATCTTCCATCATCCTTGAGCGCAGCAGAGCGATAATGGCTTGCCGCTATGGCATCCACATTGCTTAATGCCATTAATTGTTGTGGTGTATATTGCTCTGTCGTCGTCCCATCTCCGAGCTGGCCATATTGATTGCTGCCCCAAGTCCAGACCGTGCCATCTTGTTTCAATGCTACGGAATGAACAATTCCCATTGCAATTGCTTTGACATCATCAACTTGCTGGATTTGTACTGGGATGTCACGATTCGTTGTGGTTCCGTCTCCGAGTTGGCCGTGATCATTCAGGCCCCAGGCCCATACAGTTCCGTCACTCTTCAACGCTAGAGAGTTACCATATCCAGCTGCAATTGCCACAATGTCGTTTAATCCCGTTACTTGTACGGGCATAGTCCGATCTGTTGTGCCCCCGTCACCAAGTTGGCCGTGATTATTCAACCCCCACGCCCAAACATTTCTGTCCCGATCAAGTGCGAGCGTATGCATAAGCCCTACAGCAATGTGGGTAATGAACACGTCCCCGCTAGCCTCAACCCTCTCCGCTTCGCCGAGATGGTCGTCACTACGATCATGAACGCTAACATCCATTTCCAGATCCTATTCATGAAAAAATATCACGCCCCCTTTAAAATGTCCTATCTATCATAGAGCATGCTGTCTGTTTATTTCGACCAACTAAAGTTGGTTTTATGAAATGAAACCCGCTTAAATTCCGAAGAACGCCACGAAAAGCAGCATATACGCTGCTCCCTTTTTCTCATGGTCTCTATAAGGAGCAAACAATAAGAATTATGTTGTTACTTCCCGTGGTAGGATAACTCTGTTCGCGCGCGCAAAGAATACCATAGGTGGATTGATCATAATACTGAATAGCAGTTAATTAAACGGAAGGGACAAAGAATGATGACAGCAAACGAGGATAGTAAGATGGAGCATTGGAAACGAGACATCATCCTATTTATGAGCAGCCAGACACTCTCGCTGTTTGGTTCAGCTTTAGTGCAGTATTCCATCATGTGGTATATCACGCTTTCAACCCAGTCAGGCATCATGATGACACTATACATTATTTGCGGGTTTATCCCAACGTTTCTGTTATCACCGTTTGCAGGTGTATGGGCAGACCGCTTCAACCGTAAGAAACTGATTATGATTGCGGATGGGATGATTGCTGTCGTCACGCTGATTCTGGCCATTACGTTCTTGCTCGGTTACGATGCGATATGGTTGCTATTCGTCATTGCTGCGGTACGCGCCCTCGGAGCAGGTATCCAGACCCCTGCAGTCGGGGCAATTCTGCCCCAGATTGTGCCGCAAGATAAGCTAACGAGAGTCAACGGCATTAATGGCAGCTTACAAGCACTCACCATGTTTGTTGCTCCGATAGTTAGCGCAGCGCTGCTTACAATGGCAACCATTGAGATGATTTTTTTTATTGATGTTGTTACGGCAGCGATCGCGATTTTTACCTTGCTGTTTTTTCTTAAAATTCCACTGCATCAAAAAGCGGCAGACACCCAAACCACCGGGTATCTACACGACTTCAAGCAAGGGCTACAATACATCGGCCAACATGCTTTCTTGAAAACCTTTTTCATCTTCTTTGCATTTTTCTTTGTGCTTATGGCACCGGCTGCTTTTTTGACTCCGCTACAGGTAACTCGCAGCTTCGGAGATGATGTATGGCGTTTGACCGCGATTGAGATTGCGTTTTCGATCGGTATGATGGCGGGTGGGGCAATTATAGCTTCATGGGGCGGCTTTAATAATAAAGTGTATACGATGACGTTTGCCAGTCTCATCATGGGTGTATGTACATTCGCGCTCGGGGTTGTGCCTGTCTTCTGGATTTACTTGGCTGTGATGGCAGTGTTCGGCGTGGCGATGCCGATGTTCAATACACCGACAATGGTTCTATTGCAAGAGAAGGTGGATCCGAATTATCTTGGGCGTATTTTCGGCGTCTTTGGTATGATCTCGACGTCCATGATGCCCCTCGGCATGCTGATCTTTGGCCCACTTGCCGATGTGGTCCAGATCGAGTGGCTGTTGATCGGAACCGGGGTATTTATGTTCATCCTTGCCATCATTTTCTATCGTAACAAACGATTGGTCGAAGCGGGTATGCCATTGATAAAGGAAGAGTTGCAGGAAGAGCTGGTATAACAGCAACAGGAAAAAGTACTGACTTGACAGTTAGACCCCATTATAGATATTATAGATATGTTAAGTCTATAATTATTCGAGGGAGAATTCAATATATGAGGCAACATCAACATACAAATTCGGTTCCGAAGCTGGATTCAGGGATTTTGGCCTTGTTGCAACCAGAACCGGAAGAACGAATACTTGATATAGGTTGTGGCATGGGAGAATACATGGCAGGGATGGCATCTGCGGGTGCATTGCCAACGGGCATCGATCTCTCGGAGAAGATGTTGGAACGAGCGAGACTGAAATATCCCCACTTGGATTTTCAGATGAAGGATATTTGTCACTACCGAACCGAAGTACCCTATGATGCCGTATTCTCCAATGCTGTCTTGCACTGGATTCAGGATGCTCCTGCAGTTGCAAGATCGATCTGGCTCGCCCTGCGGGATGGCGGCCGGTTTGTGGCTGAATTTGCAGGCTATGGCAATGTTGGTGTACTTGTCGCCGCGATGAAGCAGGAGCTGATAGCAAGAGGCTACGAGTGGAAAGGGCGCAATCCGTGGTATCATCCCACCATCGGTGAATACGCCAGTCTACTGGAGCAGACCGGATTTCGGGTTGTGTTCGCGCAACACTTCGACAAGCCAACCGCATTGAAGGGGAATATGGGGGTTAAGGATTGGATGGACAGCTTTGCGCATTATTTTTTTCCTGATCTGAGTTCCACCGAGAAGATAGCGATCTATCAGGCCATTGAAGATCAGGTCAAGCCGCAGCTCTATCACGAGGGTCGATGGGTACTCGATACGAGCAGAATCCAGATCGTAGCCATTAAAGACATATGAGAGTGAAGTCGCCATACTGGCGGCTTTTTATTTTTACGTGAATGAAGGTAGCGGCGCCATTATATGTATTGGCATAAATCTCAGAAAAATATAGAATAAAACATTAAATTACATATATAATCAGAGGGATCATAATAAAATTTTGGCCTAAAGGCGGGGATCATGTGGATAAGTATAGACACCATTTAACCGTAACGAGAGAGCTTCTGTTACAGGAGATTTCATATCTCGATGATGATGTATTTAATCGTATATCGGAGCCTAATGCGTGGAGTATAGCCCAGATCAGCCAGCATCTATTGAAGACGGAAACCTTGTTCAGAAAAGCTATCCTACATGGACTTAAACAGAATAACGTATCCCAAACGGAGCGTAAGCCGATCGAAATCGTGTCTGATTTGTCAGTAAAATATCAAGCACCTGCGATAGCCGAACCGGATACGGGACCATTTCAAGTATCTCAAATCATATCATTGTTACATAACGCCAGACAGAAATTCATGGCTGTCCTAGATCAGATCGAGGATGTCTCCAAAATGAAGGCACTGGCTGTAAGTCATCCCAGGTTCGGTGATCTGCCATTGGATCAGTGGATTGAACTGCTGTACTTGCACGAGCAACGACATATCGAGCAGATTAAAGAGCGGAAAGCTCGAGACTGAAATACTGACTTATACATATATCAACTTACAATGCATAGAAGTCGCCAAACCGGCGACTTCTTGTGCTATCGTTATACGTCCGTAACTGGCGACTTAAGCAACTCGTCAATGGATACTGGGAATAACGGCTTAACTAATTCATAGACGGCCTTGGCGTAGAGCTGAATTTCGACTTGCGAGTCGTGAGCAAGCCTTTGATTCAGGAAATGGCACACCGATTGAAGGGAAGCTGTCCAATAATATGCGGTATACATGCCATAAGCCGAGGGAATAAGCAAGCGTGCTTGTTCGGGAGCAATGTTATTCGCCAGAGCCCACTCATAATCTTGTAGTCCTTGCTCGATTTGACGAAGCAAGCGCTGGGTTGCTTCGTGACCGATGGGTTCCGAGACGGGATCTCCACTGCCTTGCTTGGAATTCTCTGGTTTGCTTCTCCAGTCCTTTGGGTTCGGTATGTAGTTCTCTACATCTATCGTTATGTATCTGCGCGAGGCTTCATTCCAGGCATCCATCGTATGGTCGCTGCCAACGACATACTTCCAGTGTTGCCGTGCCACCATCAGCGGGCTGTATACTTCGAATTGAACTGTCGCATGACGAAATGGCGACATATGATCTTCCCGGGCAAGAAACTTGATTAGCTTGATATCATTGGGAGACAGTTCATGCGATTCTTTAGCATAAGATACCCTGGCACTATTCACGACGGATAAATCTCCACCCATGTGGTCGACAAGCCGAACGTATCCTTTATCCAGCACATTTATTTTCATATAACACCCTCCTGTAATTTCATCTTGATCTCATCAAAAATGATATCAAATATTGTTTAAGTTTCATAGTTTAAGAGACCAATCGATAGAGAGGGGCAAGCATATGCGAATCGGTTTTGTATTATTTGACGGCATGACAATGATGGACCTTGCCGGATTCTATGAGGCCATTACCTGGCTGGGCATATTGAAAGCCAAAGAAGACGTGAGCTGGAGCTTCTGTGCCGATAAGGCGGAGGTGACGGATGACCGTCACTTAAAGTTGAAGGCGGACGAGGTGCTGCGGAATCTGGGAGCGTTTGATTTAGTGTTTTTGCCAGGCGGGATGACGACAAGAAAGCTTCGCTATGACGAAGATTTTATGCAATGGATTCGAACCGCGAAAGACGTTCCTTATAAAGTATCTGTATGCACCGGTGCTTTGCTGTGGGGAGCAGCCGGCGTATTGGCAGGCAAGAAGGCGACAACAAACGCGGCGGCCTACGATTTATTGGCTCCATACTGCTCGGAAGTCATTCCAGCCCGTGTCGTTCGGGATGGGTCGGTTATTACGGGTGGCGGCGTTACAGCTTCAATTGATCTGGGCCTGTACATGGTAGAGATGTTGACGAGTACGGAAACGGTTATTCAAGTACAGAACAAACTGGAGTATCCATATTATCAGCCTGGGCGCTTGAGTGACGTCTATACGCGGACGGTGTAGCCTCATATCATTTTCGTTATACTTGTTCTCTCCCATCCACGCAAAGAAGTCCCCATCCTCCTCAGAGGACGGGGACTTCTTTGCCGCGTTAAAAAACATGTATGTACGTCTTGAGGTAACTTTACGGTTTGACCGTGCCTGTTTGACGATCAGATAGTACGCTGAATCCTGGTTCGTCTGCTGCGGCAACAGGAGATGAGTAAGCAGATAAGGACAATGTGAGGAATACAGCTGCAAGTAATGCAACGGTACTTTTCTTCATAGATAAACCTCCTTTCAATGGGATTATATTCCATAAATATTATAAACGACAACGCTCACATTATCCACTGATATATGAATGAGACGAGTTAAACCACTTCCACGATCCGTTTTAACAGGATCCCGACTTGGTTGGCCATGTCCTGCGGCGGATGAGGCATTTGATTGGTAATCCACCATTCCACGCTACCTGCGTAAGCGGTCGCCATAAACCGCAACATGACCTCTTCATCCAAATCGCGATTCTTATCTTCAGAGATATCGACTTCATCCTTAAATTCCTGGATTAGAAACTCTTGAAATCGATTTCGAAATGAAGGGGCTCCTTTGCTTGCTAACATCGTTGCGAAGAATAAATAATTTCGCTCGAAATATTCGAAAAGAACCTGAGTGGCTTCACTCCAATCCATTTCGCAAGCCCATGTGCATATTTCCTGCATCTGCTTGATATGTTCTTCTATGAGCTTATCCAGCAGGTCATATTTGTCTTGATAATGAAGATAGACCGTTCCTCTATTTACGTTGGCCTTGTCGGAAATGTCCTGGATGGTAATGCCATCGAACGGTTTCTCCGACATTAATTCGATCATTGCTGTTTGGATCGCATCCTGGGTTTTCAGTATTCGCCGATCGACTTTGGTCATATGCAAGCTCACCGCCAATTCTACATATTCAACAGATTTAACGATATTGATCAATAAACAACAAAGGACGTTCAAATAACCATTGAAGATCGCATCGTACTTTTTATAATAGTAAACACGTGTTGGATAATCAACTTGTATTGAATCTGACACTGTCGGAATGAAGGGAAGGAGAAGATGGGATGGAACGTCTGTGGACGAAGTCATTCATATTGATGACGGTGGGGACGCTTTTTTTATTTAATGCTTTCTATATGCTCTATCCAACGCTTCCACTGTTCATCAAGCAGTTGGGTGGCAATGAAGCACAGGTTGGACTATCGATGGGGGTGTTTATGTTGACATCTGTACTGGTACGCCCCATTGTGGGCGGGTTATTGGATCGTTACGGTAGAAGAGTGTTTATCGTGGCTGGATTGCTGCTATTCGTGGCGGCGATGTATTTATACAACTGGGTCGGAGCAATCGTCACGCTTATGGGACTTCGCGTATTACACGGGCTAAGCTGGGCGGTTTCGTCAACTGCCATCAACACCGCCGTTACGGATATGATTCCGGCTGCACGCCGTGGCGAAGGAATGGGATGGTTCAGTACATCTATGACGTTGGCGATGGCTTTCGGTCCCATGGTGGGTATATGGATTATACAGGATTTCTCATACTCAGTATTGTTCTACCTTGCTGTCATGCTCTCCGTCGCTGCACTCGTCCTTACATTTGGCGCGAAGATGCCTTTCCGACCACAATCAGGCAAGCAAAAAATCGAGTTGTTCGAAAAATCCATCTTGCCCATCTCTGCATCGGTCTTTCTCATGTTCTTCGCTTATGGGGGGATCACCACGTTCATTCCGCTGTTCGCGGATTCAATTAGGGTGAATTCAGGGGTGTTTTTCTTGGCTTTCGCGGGTACGCTTGCGCTCAGTCGTCCTGTTTCGGGCAAGCTCGCGGATCGGTATGGCGAGGTAGCGGTGATTGTGCCCGCGCTCGTGATTACCATCCTGGCTTTACTCTCATTAAGCTTATCCAGCGGTTTGGTCGGCGTATTAATATCGGCTATCCTGTATGGAATCGGATTCGGTTCTGCGCAGCCGGCTCTCCAGTCTGCGACGATTCGATTGTCGCATCCCGAGCGCAAAGGTATTGCGAACGCTTCTTTGGCCACGGCCAACGATCTGGGAATTGGACTCGGTGCAATCATTCTCGGCTGGGTATCGCAATATACAAGCTATTCGTTCCTGTTTGTTGTCAGTGCAGTGAGCGTTACGCTTTCGATTCTGGTGTTTGTGTATCTTGTTCGTCATTCGCTCAAGAGAAATCACACGACCGAAATAGATCGGACGATGTAAAAGACGACGGATTTTAATCCTAATTTTGCACTTTTCATATTGTATTCGTTTCATTCCATTGCAGTGGTTTATGATTTAAGTATAGAGGGGGAATTAGCACTATATGGAAGCTAGAAAACTAGTAAAATAGAACAATTTGCAATAGTAGGGATAATCATGCATTACATATCGTGGTAATATAAAGTAAAATAAATGGTAGATTTTGTGTGGGGGTGATGCGGATCAGTGTTGATGTCAACCATACTACAATGATGGAGGTATCGTTATGAATCAACTTCACGTGCGGAACCCTATGAAACGAAAGTTCAAGCTCGGGGCATCGGTTGCCCTCGCTCTGCTTCTGTTTGCCATGTCAGCTTTCCCGGCATTTGCCGCTACGCCTCAGAAAACAGTGAACGCATCAGCCACGCTGGCTTATAATATCAAAGGACTCAAGCATAATGTTGCTGTACAGAAAGCCTATATTGCAGATAAGTATCTCTATGTGACACAACGTTCGGGCGGGACTTGTTATCTATCCAGATTGCTGATGGAGGGTAATAACGCAACGTACGTGGATGAGATGACCGTCACCAACACCGGTCATTGCCAGACACTGGATATGTACACGTATAACGGTGTGAACTATTTCTACTTCAGCTCCAAAGCTGATCCATCAACGAACTATTACTGGTCGCTTCAGGTAGCCAGACTCCAGTATTCGGCTGGTAAGACCGTAGATTATACTTCACTGCCGCGGTTCACCTATATGAATTATGCGAATAAGACCGGCGCCAGATTGGGTGACACGTACCGTGTAGACGGAGGGGGTAACAGCACGCATACGTTCTTCCGTGTTCAGACGAAGGAAGGCACGGTTACCTGGTCGATCTATGATACGGTAGCCTTGAACAAATTGCTTGATAATAACGAGATGGTACGCATGGACAGCGCGGCCGCCGTGAAGGCGAACGTAACCAGCTTTACGCAGTCGGGCAGTAATATCATCAGGCCGAATGGATCGTTCCAGGGCGCTGACATGCTGGGCAGTACCGAAATTTACACCTCTGGAGGTGCAGATGGAGATACTCCACAGATCGCATATATCTCCAACACCGGAGTTTACAAGACACTCGTGAATATTACGAATGTAGGCAAACGTGAGATCGAGGGTGTGCAGACGAAGAACGGTAACGTGTACTTCACGATCGTCACAGATCCGGTCAACAAGAAAGATACGCAAAAAGTGTACTATGTTCCTAACAGCATTTTTAAATGAGCTGTTTCTGATTTCGATAGCGCCATATGTTTTATCATAGAACACCCGGCAAATGCCGGGTGTTTTTACAATGCGCTGACTATTATGATAGGAAAGATTGCTCAACCGAGCGAGTAGCTTGATCAATAAACTCCGAAATTTGTTGAGGGCTCTGACTCATCCCTGTTCGAACCCAATCTGCAATAATCGCTGCACTGCCACTGGCGATAAATGAATATAGCGTTTCCAGCGTATCAACAGGCAGATGCGGCGCATACTCTTTCCAAGCTGCAATGCTTCGATCATGCAATATATAAATGACGCGCTTCAAGTAATCGCCATTCCCGTGATCCGAGAACAAGATGGCACACAAGTCTCCATTCGCAGCGATATGCTCGCAGATCTCAAGTAAAGATCCGTGATCGATGCCCACCATGAATGAACGTTCAATTACGCCCCGGATGACTTCGAAGAAAGATTCTTCAATGCTGGATAGCAGATGCAGCGGCGAGTCGTAATGCGTATAGAACGTATTTCGATTCAGGTCGGCATGCTTGCATAGCTCCGTCACCGAGATTTTGTTGATCGGCTGATCCTTCATAAGGGTTAACAAGCTTTCTCTCAGGACCATTTTGGTATATAGAATGCGGCGATCTTCTGGCATGTTGTTCATTAAACCTCCTAATGTTTATACAAGATTCGAACGTGAATATGGAAAAAGCAGACAGATACTAAAGATTCGTTCGATAACTATCATTATTTATCGAACTGCCTGTTGATTAACTAACACAGTGTTAATATAATGTATT
This sequence comes from Paenibacillus sp. JCM 10914, assembly GCF_001315105.1. Classification (GTDB taxonomy): domain Bacteria; phylum Bacillota; class Bacilli; order Paenibacillales; family Paenibacillaceae; genus Paenibacillus_AQ. Next base: position 106,033 of record NZ_BAZR01000013.1, read on the forward strand.
CAAATTTCGGAATCAATCCACTTGAGGAGGGCGCATATGAAGGTCACCTATACCATGATAGATAAAGAGCTAAGATTGAGAGGAAGGCTGCTGAATCTCTTACTCAAGAGTTCAAGTGAAGCCAAATTCATCAAGACGATGCACAATCGACAAAAACAAAGCGACAGTCGGAAAGGGAAGCACATGGACGGATTAAACTGCCGTGAGGAATGGATCGAACGCAAGGACGGCTCCAAACTGCGGCTGCTGGTTTATGAACCATTGCAATCCAACCACGAGGTTCCGGGTGTGCTATGGCTTCATGGCGGCGGATACGCACAAGGCATACCCGAGATGTTCGAGCATACGTACAAAAGATTGATGGATACCCACAACTGCGTGATTGTCGCACCGGACTATCGCTTATCGATTGAGGCTCCCTATCCGGCGGCACTGGAGGATAGCTACGATGCGCTATTATGGATGAAAGAGCAAGCCGAAGAACTTGGCATTCGTGATCATCAGATTATGGTCGGCGGGGAAAGCGCCGGCGGGGGCTTGACGGCAGCCCTTACGCTGTACGCCAGAGATCGAGGGGAAGTGAATATCGCTTTTCAAATGCCGTTATATCCGATGCTGGACGACAGGATGATTATGGAGTCCTCAAAGGATAATCATGCTCCCATCTGGAATTCGGAGATGAACCAGTGGGCCTGGAAGCTCTACCTTGGAGATCAATATGGATCTGAGGTTTCTCCATATGCCGCTGCTGCCAGGGCAACCGATTATTCGGGGCTTCCGCCTACGGCGACCTTTGTCGGTGATATCGAGCCGTTCCGAGATGAGACGATGGAGTATGTGAAGCAACTGCGGTCAGCCGGAGTGCCGGTTGAATTTGAGTTATACCCCGGTTGTTACCATGGCTTTGATATCATTCATCCGCAGGCGAAGGTGAGTCAAGACGCGATTTCCTTCTTTTTGAAGTCGTATGCTTATGCGGTAGAGCATTATTTTGCTGAACAATCATAGATTTATACAATAATATCAGCCTACCCTGTTGACTTGGAGTTAACTCCAAGTGTCATAATAGCGAATATCTGTAGTATCAGACTTATGAGGAGAGGTGCTTACTTATGGAATATGTGAAGCTTGGTAACTCTGGGTTGGATGTTTCGCGGTTATGTCTCGGTTGTATGGGTTTCGGCGAAGCAGGGCGCTGGATCCATCCATGGGTCATGAATGAAGAGAACAGTCGTGCCGTTATTCAGAAAGCGCTGGAACTGGGCATTAATTTTTTTGATACGGCGAATGTCTATTCGGATGGAACAAGTGAAGAGATTGTTGGACGCGCCCTTAAAGACTTCGCCAACCGAGACGAGATCGTCATTGCAACGAAGGTTCACTTCCGCATGCACGAAGGACCGAACGGTGCCGGATTATCGCGCAAGGCCATTATGAGTGAGATCGATAAGAGCTTGAAACGTCTCGGAACAGATTATGTCGATCTGTACCAGATACATCGCTGGGACTACACTACGCCGATTGAAGAGACGATGGAGGCGCTGCATGATGTCGTGAAGGCCGGAAAAGCCAGGTACATTGGTGCTTCCGCCATGTATGCCTGGCAGTTCCTGAAAGCGTTACACGTAGCGGATGATCACGGTTGGACCCGCTTTATCTCGATGCAGAACCATCTTAACCTCATCTATCGTGAAGAGGAGAGGGAAATGTTGCCGCTCTGCAGGGAGGAGAAGATCGGCGTCATTCCGTACAGCCCGTTGGCAGGTGGAAGATTGACTCGCGACTGGCAGGAATCAACGCATCGCGCTGAGACTGATCAAACCGCCAAGTCCAAATACGATGCCACTGCAAATACCGATCGTGTCATCGTGGATCGCGTTTCGGAGATTGCAGAACGCCATGGTGTGCCGCGGGTTCAAGTTGCACTGGCGTGGTTGCTGCAGAAGCAGCCCGTAACCGCACCCATCATCGGGGCTACGAAGATATCGCATCTTGAGGCTGCAACAGCAGCTCTTAACGTTACGTTAACGGCGGAAGAGATCGCATCGCTGGAGGAACCTTACGTTCCGCATCCCGTGGTAGGGGCGCTGTGATCTGATCGGTAAGGGTAGCGTGATATCGGATACGAAGTAAGATGTTATATATATCTAGAAGAAGAACCCTCCGCAGCGGAGGGTTCTTTCTAACAGAGGAAGAAAATCTTAATTAGGGTTTTGATTAATCAATGCTTGTATCATGCTCGAATCAAGTATTTTGCCGTGATGTACTTTTACATATTTATGCCCGTCACGTACGGATATTTTGAGCAAACCAGTATCAAAATCGGTGTTAAGTTCTTTGAAGAACAGTCCTTCTGCAACGGATTGACTTTTGGAATCTACATTATTATTAATAATGTAGTCTGAATCTTTTTGAAGGATAGACACACGAATGCCCCGTTCATGTGTATCGATCAGTCGGTTATCAATTCGCTGCACTGCCACGATATGCAGATCGGTTTCCCCGATTTGCTTCAACAACTCATTAACGAATGAACCTGTCTGATTTCTTGCCATCTCGTTTTACACGTTTGACCGATGATCAACTGCGTGATTTGGTGAACCGCTGCCGTCTCTGCGATGATCTGCGAAGCTTTTCGCTGATTGTCAGATTGGGTGATGAACGTTGCTCCAATTGCTTCACATTGCATTTTCCATTCGGCGATATATTGTTCCTGATCCTGATCTAGTTCATTCTCGCGGAGTGGAATAACGCTTAATACATATAAGGGACAGTGGAGCAAGCTTGCCAATTCTCCACCTCGGCGAATCAATCGTTCTCCATTGGGACCGTAATACACGCAGACCATTATTTTCTCGTTATTAACCATGATATCATCCTTTCAACTATCATTATTCCCCAAATAGCAAAAAACTTGGGTGCTAAGATATACTGCTTCCAAGCTTGGGCATGCAATCTTAACAGGCAACATAAACATAATGAAATATATTCCAATTTAAAAGCGGACGATATATTATGAATATGTAATTTATTTATTCTATCATGAAGGGGGAATATTAAGAAATCATAGTATGGAATTACCTCATGGCATCAATGTTAAAACAGTGTACGTAACACATTTTTGCTAAAGTATCATACTTAACGGAGGTATCCATATGTACCCATTGCAAGCATTGGGCATTACAGGACGTCAATTTAAACTCATCACGACATGGATTTTGCTATCGCCGATAAGTATCTATATGTAACGCAGCGTTCAGGTGGAACATGTTATCTTTCCAGATTGCTTATGGAAGGGAACGACGCCACCTACGTTGATGAAATGACGGTCACGAATACCGGCCATTGCCAGACACTGGATATGTACACGTATAACGGCGTTAATTACTTTTACTTCAGTTCCAAGGCAGATCCTTCAACGAATTATTATTGGTCGCTCCAGGTGGCAAGACTGCAATATGCAGCGGGTGCGACGGTTGACTATACCGACCTTCGCCGGTTCACTTATTTGAATTACGCGAATAAGACTGGCTCGAGGTTTGGTGAGACGTATCGGGTAGATGGCGGCGGTAACAGTACGCACACGTTCTTTCGCGTCCAAACTGCGGAAGGGACGGTAACTTGGTCAATCTATGATACGGTGGCACTGAACCAACTGCTGGATAACAATCAGATGGTGCAGATGGACAGCGCTGGGGCGGTGAACGCCGCGCTCACCAGCTTTACGCAATCCGGCAGCAGTATCATCAGGCCGAATGGATCATTCCAAGGGGCTGATCTGCTGGGCAGTACGGAAATCTATACATCAGGCGGTGCTGAAGGAAATACACCTCAGATTGCGTATATCTCCAATACCGGAGTCTATAAAAGCTTGGTGAGCATCACGAATGTTGGCAACCATGAAATCGAGGGTGTACAGACCAAGAACGGCAATGTATACTTTACGATCGTTACAGATCCTGTCAATAAAAAAGATACACAGAAGGTATATTATGTGCCGGATAGCGTGTTTAATAATAGCAGATCATGTGATTTATTTAAGGATTTTTGATCGCATCCGTTCCAGAATGCTCTCTCAGCGCTCACGGAGACCTTATACGGAGTGTTGGATAATAGAAGGAAGGGCCACCCCAGGATCATAGATCTTGGGGTGGCCCTTCATGGAGTGGAGGGACAAACATTGAAGAACTATACTAAAAAATACCGTTGGGATAGCGGCAAGTAAGAAGAAGGGAGACTCGTCAGTTTCTCACCATTGACCGTAACCACGTAGGTTACTGGATCGACTCGGATATCTGGTGTTGCGCTGTTATGAATGAGATCGGCTTTGCGAACGGTACGGCAGTTGTGAACAGGCAGGAGCTGCTTGCGCAGACCTAGCGGATCGAGTGTGCCCATCTCTAAGGATGATTGAGAGACGAATGTCGCGCTTAACGAAGTCTGCGCACCGCCGTAGCTTGCGAACATTGGGCGGTACATGTAAGGCTGCGGGGTCGCGATCGATGCGTTCGGATCACCCATGACCGCGTGCACAATCATGCCACTCTTGAGCACGATCTCGGGCTTGGCGCCGAAGAAGGCGGGTTTCCAGAGAACGAGATCTGCCATCTTACCAACTTCGATGGAGCCTACATAGTCCGATATACCGTGTGTTATGGCAGGGTTGATCGTGTATTTCGCGATATAGCGCTTAATCCTGAAGTTGTCTGACTTCGCATCGGTTTCAAGCGATCCGCGTTGCTGTTTCATTTTATCTGCCGTTTGCCATGTACGAATGGCAACTTCCCCGACACGTCCCATAGCTTGAGAGTCGGAACTGGTCATGCTGATTGCGCCGATGTCGTGAAGTATATCCTCTGCGCCAATGGTCTCCGAACGGATGCGGGAAGCCGCGAAAGCGACATCCTCCGGTATGCGCGGATCCAGATGGTGACAGATCATGAGCATATCCAGGTGTTCGTCAACCGTATTAACCGTGTAGGGCATCGTTGGACTGGTAGAGGAAGGGAGGACATTGGGCATAGATGCGACACGCAGCAGATCCGGGGCATGACCGCCGCCAGCGCCCTCCGTATGGTACGTATGAATCGCCCTTCCATTAAAGGAGCGGAGGCTGTCTTCAACGAATCCCGCTTCGTTTAGCGTATCCGTATGAATGTTAACCTGTACATCCAACTCTTCCGCTACATTGAGACACTTATCGATGACATAAGGCGTGCTGCCCCAATCCTCGTGTATCTTTAATCCTGCCGCACCGGCATGCACCTGCTCGGCAAGAGCTTCAGGGCGACTGCTGTTGCCTCGGCCCAGAAATACCATATTGATTGGCAAGGCATCAGTGGCCTGCAACATCCGCTGCAAATTCCACACCCCGGAAGTACAGTTAGTCGCCAGCGTCCCTGTAGCAGGTCCGGTTCCACCCCCAACAAAGGTTGTAACCCCGCTCTGAAGAGCAATTTCCACTTGTTGCGGGCTGATGAAATGCACATGTGAATCGACCCCGCCTGCAGTGACAATCAGGTTCTCGCCGGAGATGACCTCCGTTCCGACACCGATAATCATGCCATCCGTTACACCATCCATCATCATGGGATTACCTGCCTTGCCGATTCCGCTAATGAGTCCGTCTTTAATCCCGATATCGGCTTTGACGATGCCCCAGGTATCGATGATAATGGCGTTGGTAATGACCAGATCGAGCACGCCTTCTGCACGGGTAGCCAGTGGATGCTGGCCCATCCCGTCACGAATGACCTTGCCTCCGCCGAATACACATTCATCACCGTATACGGTGTAATCTTGTTCGATCTCCAGCCAAAGCGACGTATCTGCCAGACGTACACGATCTCCGGTAGTTGGGCCGTACATGCTGGCATAAGTAGCGCGATCAATCTTCGTCATAAGCTCACCATCCCATTCGTTGTCCCGTTCGTTAACCCTGCAAAACCATGAATCTCACGGCTGCCGCCAATCTGCACCAGCACAATCTCCATCGTTGCGCCCGGCTCAAACCGGTGGATAAACCAGAAGCAATATCTAGTCGATACCCTTGTGTACCGTTACGATCAAACTGGAGCGCAGGATTGCATTCGTAGAAATGGAAATGAGAGCCTACTTGAATCGGACGGTCCCCAGTATTCGTGACCGTACGTATGATGCGCGGTCGATCAGGGACGAGTTCGATCGGTTCTTCACGCAGATCATATTCGCCTGCAACAATGCGTGAAGGCTGAGCACCTTGGATGGGATCGTGCACACTGACCAGCTTGGTGCCGTCGACGAAAGTCGCCTCGACCTGAACCTCGCTCAGGAGCTCGGCTACTCCGTCCATGACCTGTTCGGCGGACAGCACATGTTTCGCATCCTCCATGAGCTCGGCCACGGATTTGCCATCGCGCGCGCCTTCAACTACAAATCCGGAGATGAGTGCGGCTGCTTCAGGATAATTCAGTTTCAACCCTCGGGCCAATCGTTTCTGGGCAAGTTCAGACGCGAGAAAAAGCAATAATTTGTCTCTTTCCTGGTACGTAAGATGCATCCAAGTCACTCCTTCTTCATTGCTTTATGTTAGATATAATGACGCAAAAGAGTCTAACATGCTGCGTAATGATGTTTATTTTGGATAAATGTAGCATCTTACAGAATGACAGTCAACATATATGTCAGATATATTTACATAAGAATAACAGGTAAGGGAGGGTTATCGCAGTATGCCATAATCTTTATGATCCGTTTGTTCACAGTCTGTGTACTTTGCACAATTATTATCCAACCAATACCAGTCGGGAGAATAAGCGATTACCTCCCGGGCATCTTATAAACGGCTGGAAAAAGAAGGACACAGAAGGAGGATTTCGGCATGTGGCACAGTATTCTATTGACAGGAACTTTGTGGGTGGGTTCCTTGGTTGGGACAGTGCAGGGTAGCGTTCATCTTAATCCTGACATGCAGCAAGAGATGCTGGAAATCGGGGCACAAGGTATGGAGCATGCATTACGTGCGTGCGAGGACTATTTCGGAAAAGCAATCACACTACCACCTGCACTTCCTGGCGTTGCATTTACCCATGTTTTTGGCCGATGTTACGATCCAACTGATCCGCGACTGGACGCTCACCTGGAGATTGAGTATATGCATAAGAGTCAACCAGAGAATCATTATAGTCTGGAGTTATATCCAGCAGAGTATCACCAGCAACTAAGTTACTTGAAGTTCGAGGATGTGATGCTGGGGCACAATACGACTGCCAAATACTATAACGGGCCACTGAATACCATGAAGCTGCTCACGTTTAAAACAAAGGAGTGGCAATATGTACTTCATGCAGTGAATCTCCCTGAGAGCCGAATTAATCAAGCGGAATTAGTCTCTGTGGCGCAGTCTCTGCTAGAGCTAATTGACAGGAAGAGACCGCAGTCAGCCAAGTGGGGAGAAACAGCGATGAAGAGTGCGGGAAAGCATTATAATATGGAGGTTGTAGACTATTTGTATTCAGGTAGGTTTCGTGTTTCGCCACAAGTGGAAGAAGAGAGGTTTAAGCTCTGGTTGAGACAAGGAAGCTTGGAGCTTAGCGTGCATGTGACGGTTGTCTATGACCCCAATTCCGAACGATTGCTTCGCATCCGATATGAGGAGGTATGAGGAATTTAATGAATTCTCGGACGAAGCGTTTCATTCAATGAATTGGAAGATGAAGTAAATTTCTTCTGTTCATAAGCATCTGGATGGTGTACCATATTTGTTGAAACTTGCCACTTCCGTTTTTTCTACAATTTGTGCGCCAGTACATATCGATTTAGGAGTGATTTTGTTGCCATTCATGATCCTCAAGCTCCTATTTGTTCCATTGATATCGGTGTTTGTAATCAGTTCTTCCCTATACCTGCATGATTCAGATCGGCTTTATTGGATGGTTGTTACGGCGATACTCTTCAATGCATCCATCTTTCTCGACAAAAGGTATCCATGGATGAGATACATCCAGTTCATTTTCCTAGGCGCATTTCATTATACTACCGAGCTAAACTGGTGTATCTTACTATACTACATACTCATTATTAGCCAGATCTACAACAAGGATCGCATAAGAGAATCGATGCCGATCAGTTTCTTCATTATTCTACAATACTCCCTGATTCGACTCGCTTACTCAACCATTACGGGATATAACGTACTCGTTTCGGTATTCGATGGCTTGGCTTCCATCATTGTAGTGTTATCGTTTCATATCGTTAATCACTTGGAGTCGGAGAAGCGCAAATTGTACAAGCAGAACGATTATCTTACCTATCACGATTCGTTAACAGGGCTGCTGAACTACGAAGGATATTTGCAAAAGGTGCAGCATCTTATTGAAGTCAACAAACCGTTTCAACTCGTGCTGCTGGATATTAACAACTTTAAATCGTTAAATGCCAAGGATATTACGACAGCCAACGAAATATTGATTAATTTCTCACGCTCGGTACGCCGTTTGTTTCTGAATGATATGCTCGCTGCTTCTCGATACGCCGGCGACCGATTTGCAATACTGTTGCCTGAGCATGTGAATATCGACAGCAGCATGTTTAATTTTGAACGGATCGGCGTTCAGGTTACATACAGTATAACTTGCTATCCGCACGAGGCGATGACCTATCAGGAGATGATCAGCACGGCGGAAGAGCGTATATTCCAGATGCGTCGCAACACGTGGTTGCAAAGTCAGGAAGAGCTGATGAGGTCAGAGAAAATGAAGATGGTCGGGGAACTTGCAGCCGGCATGGCCCATGAAATTCGTAACCCTCTGACGTCCATTAAAGGTTTCATCCAGTTGTCCAAGAATCAAAGCTACAACATTCAGCCGTGGTACGAGGTCATTATGGGCGAGATCACACGAGTAGGGGAGTTGACCGCGGAATTTCTGCATTTCTCCAAGCCGCATGCCAGCAATATGAGGGCGGAATCGTTAAGGGACTGCGTGGCGCGCGTCTTCTCATTATGTGAGTCCGAAGCGGCATCACATGGCCATCTATTTACTCCAACACGGGGATGAAGCGATATATGTCATTATGGATCGTGACAAGATGATTCAAGTGCTTATTAATCTCATCCGTAATGCGTTCCAAGCGATGGACCAAACGGGGGCAGTTAAGCTTTCTTTACGCAAAGAGGCGTCAACGGCCATCGTTGAAGTGGAGGATACGGGGATTGGGATTGATCAAGAGAGTCTTACCCGGATATTTGACCCGTTTTATACGACGAAGGAAGAAGGAACCGGGCTCGGATTATCACTATGTCAAAAAATTGTCGAGGATCATGGGGGGCGTATTACGGTACAGAGCGAAAGAGGCGTGGGGACGACGTTCACGATATTCATACCGATTGCGGAGAAAAAATAGTTTGGCGTTCAACGTCAAATTATCCTATGATAGGTTAGGAATGTAACAAGAAAGGAAGTTGTACATCGGATGTCCTCACCTAACATTGAAGCCAGTTCGTCCTTGGTTCTGACTCGCAAAAAAAGGCTTCAGTTTGCCTTAATTCTTGGATCACTGTCTGCTTTTGGACCGTTATCCGTGGATATGTATTTACCTGCGTTACCGAAGTTGTCAGAGAGTCTCGGCTCGACGGCTTCGTTAACACAGCTCAGCTTGACAGCATTTCTACTTGGTTTAGCTTTAGGCCAACTTGTCGCCGGTCCGTTAAGTGATATCAAGGGAAGAAAAGGACCGTTGATAGTGTCCTTGGTTATTTATTCGATCGCTTCTTTATTATGTGCATTCGCACCGAGCATCTGGGTATTGGTGGCTCTTCGCTTCATTCAAGGCGCCAGTGGTGCAGCGGGCATCGTCATTTCAAGGGCGGTGGTACGGGATTTGTACACAGGTACCGAATTGACGAAATTCTTCACGTTGCTGATGCTGATTAACGGACTTGCACCAATCATCGCCCCTGTATTCGGTGCGTTCATCCTGAATTTCGTCTCTTGGCGCGGGGTGTTTGTCGTATTGTTCCTGATCGGACTGCTCATGCTTCTAGCCGTGATCGTTGGCTTACCGGAGACATTGGGGAAAGAGAAACGGGCAACGGGCGGAATGAAACAGACGTTCCAGACGTTTGGAATTCTGTTGAAGGATCGCGTATTTATCGGTTATGCCCTGTCCCAGGCGTTCGTATCGGCAGCGATGTTCGCTTATATCTCGGGGTCACCGTTTGTACTTCAGGATATATTCGGCGTCTCTCCGCAAGGCTACAGCTTATTCTTCGCCGTGAATGGCGTAGGGATCGTGCTGTTCTCTCAGGTAACCGGACGCTTGGTATCTCGTACAGGTGAAATAAAGCTGTTGACGACGGGGCTGATCATTGCAGCATTTGGCGGAACCTCACTGTTTATCATAACGCAGCTTGGTGGCGGATTGGTCCTGATCGCTCCGATGCTATTCCTCATCGTATCCGCTGTAGGCATGGTGAGTGCTACTACGACCTCGTTAGCGATGCAGAAGCAGGAAGCGAGAACCGCTGGCAGTGCTTCTGCGCTGCTGGGCTTGTTACCGTTGCTTCTTGGAGCGGCTGCCAGTCCACTAGTAGGTCTAGGTGACGGTACCACCGCGATTCCGATGGGGACCGTCATAGGAATCGCTGAATTGCTAGCGATCAGTTCGTTTGTGTTCCTCGTTCTGCCTGCTCGCCGCTCGGCTCGGCAAGGGGGAACCGTACATTAAAATCAGCCTGTACAGGATCAAACAACCCGCACTCCACCAGTGCGGGTTGTTTGATCTTGAATCCGCTTGAATGAATTTCCACTATTGCATTCATAATACCAGAGAGAGAAATTTGCGAAGTGGGTGAAGGATCTTGAAGTGGATGTCAGTGATTGGTCTATTGTTCTTACTTCTGCACCATACTGAACCGAATGATGATAGCTTAACCATCTTGCAGAACGGTCAGGTAATGACAAGCGTTGACCGGAGTGAGCATGCTATAGGCGTATTTCCGCTCCTGGATCTGGAGAAGTATCATCAGTGGGAGATTATGCTCGAGAAGAAGACGTATCGTGAGGCGAAAAATGCCATAATCGGCAGTGGTGGACAGATCGTACCGGGTGAGCAAGGGTATCGACTTGATCGGCGGAAGTTGCTTGAGCAGTACTATACGTTCTGGTATGGGGAGGGATCAACCGCGATAGAAGCTCCGATGTATCCGGTTCATCCTAAGGTAGATGCGGAGATTCTGGCTTCGATCCGGGTCAAGCCGATCGGATACTATGTTACTTATTTCAATTCCAATAACAAAAATCGTGCCCATAATATTGCATTGGCTGCGAAAGCGATTGACAGCGCCGTAGTGTTCCCTGGGGAAACGTTCTCCTTTAATCAAGTCGTTGGTATGAGGACGGTCGACAAAGGTTATAAACGGGCAGGTGTGATTGTAAGAGGTGAACTGTCCGAAGGCGTAGGAGGAGGGATATGCCAGGTATCTTCTACGTTGTTTAATGCGATTGACAGAGCGGGTCTACAGATCGTGAAGCGGTATTCACATAGTCGAAATGTCCCTTACGTTCTTTCAGGCCGCGACGCCACGGTCAGTTGGGGAGGACCTGACTTTGTGTTTGAGAATGCCTATAACCAGCCCATTCTGATCAGGGCGTATGGCAACGGGGGCAGAATGGCGGTATCCATCTTCTCGTCAGAGTCGATTGAGTACAAGCCGCGACATGTTCCGAGTATATCGAATCGGATACCGGAAGAGACGAAGGATGTTCGACATCAATCTGTTAATGGAAAATAAAAGTTGTATCAGCAATAAAAAAGCAACAGGATCCAAATATGGAGACTGTTGCTTTTTGCATCAAATGTTTACATAATATATGTTATGAAACTATTGCCGCGAAAGAGATAACGGTATCTCCTTAACGCCGCGCACGATCATGCCTGGCCGCCATTCCAGTCGGTCGACGGAGCTATGCAATTCCAGTTCCGGATATCTCCGAAGCAGGGTGTTAATCGCAATCTCGCCTTCCATTCTGGCAAGCGGGGCACCGAGGCATAGATGAATGCCTTTGCCAAAGGCCAGGTGCATGCTTTTGTCTCTCGTAATATCAAACAGATCAGGGTCATCGAATTGCTTCGGATCGCGATTTGCTGAATTCAGAGCAATGACAACCAGATCCCCTTTGTTCATATTCACCCCTCTAAACTCCAAGTCTTCGGCAGCCCAGCGCGAGGTACTGAACTCTACTGGACCGTTGTATCGCAGCATTTCCTCTATTGCTCCATGGATTAGTTCTGGCTGTTCTTGAAGCAGCGTCCGTTGCTCGGGGTGTTCTAGTAATGCGAGCAAGCCGTTGCCAATCAGGTTTACCGTGGTTTCGTGACCCGCAATAATCATGAGCGTCACAACACCATACAATTCCTGTTCAGATAAACGCTCGCCCTCTTCTTCAGCAATAACCAACTTACTGATCATATCGTCGCCTGGCTCTTTACGGACTTTGTCGAACCATTCATTCAGATAGGCGATGAATTCTTTCATATGGATCAGCACTTCTTCACTCGTCTCACGATTGGAAGCACTAATAATAGAGTTAGACCATTTCCGGAACTTATCTTGATCCTCAAGCGGCACGCCTAGAATTTCACTGATCACGATAATGGGGAGTTTAAAGGCATATTCATCAATAAGATTCATTGTATTCCTCGAACCGATATCGTCCAGCAGACGATTGGCTATGTCCTGAATATGATCACGCATGCCTTCAATTCGCTGCGGCGTAAATCCTTTCTGCACCAGTCCACGCAGGCGTTTATGATCCGGTGGATCGGCAAACAACATGTTGGTGCTGAAGACGCTGGCGTGCTGCTCTCCGTATGCCTTGGCAACATTCTTAGTAAATCGTCCATCCTTTAATGCGGCAACCGCATCGTCATAATTACTGATCAGCCAGCCGTAGCGGCCGTCGGGGAAATGCAGATTCATAATCGGGTCTTGCTGTCTGAGATTCTCGTAAACCGGATAGGGGTTCTGAGTAAATTCCTCGGTAAACAACGCATTTTTCAGAGATTCGTTCACATGCATGATGCTGGTCTCCTCTCAAAAATATAGATTCTTAACCAGTATAAGGGATTGATCAATGCGATGCCATGTCTCATTCTGAAACGGTCTATTGAATTGTAGAAATCGTCATTGTGTCGATAGGGAAATCAACATGGCTTTGTAGCTTTTGAGTATATCGCTAGTACCAGCCACTCCATTACGCTGTGATAGAGCACCACACATTTGAAAAGTTGGAGGGTTAGGTTCATGAGAAGAGTCATATCGACGAGTCTGATTATCATGTTATTAGGCACCATGCTCTTGGCGTGTTCATCCGGAGGCGGAGGTCAAGCGGGTGAAACCGGCAATGGAGAGGAAGGGACACAGCCAGGCAGTACCAATGAAGCGGAGGCGACCACCTATCCGATTCAGACGGATAAGAAGCTGACGTATTGGGGTGAGATTAACGGCAACCTGATAGGCGTCAAGAACTCACATAGCGAAGTTCCGTTCTTCCAGAACTGGCAAGAGAAGACGGGTGTACCGCTTGAGTTTACAGCTCCCACAACCGGCCAGGTCAGGGAATCTTTCAACGTAATGCTCGCTTCCGGCGATTTACCGGACATGATCGAATACAACTTCATTGGGGATTTCCCAGGTGGACCGGAGAAGGCCATTAATGATGGTTATATTCTGAAGCTGAATGATCTGATCGATCAGTATGCTCCCAATCTGAAGAAATATCTCGAGGAGAATCAGGACATCGATAAGATGGTGAAGACCGATAGTGGCAGCTATTATGTATTCCCGTTCATTCGCGGGGACGAGTATCTGCGCGTGTTCCAAGGTCCGATCATTCGCAAAGACTGGTTAGATGAGCTTGGACTGCCTATACCGGAAACGATTGAAGAATGGACAACGACCCTAAGAGCTTTTAAAGAGAAGAAAGGGGCAACGGCTCCATTCGCGGTAGTCAGCAAGCCGAGGTTCTTCAATGATTCGGGCAACGGTGCCTTTATCGGTGCCTTCGGAGTCAATCGTGGCTTCTATCAAGAAGATGGACAGATCAAATTCGGTCCGTCGGAAGCAGGGTTTAAAGAGTATTTGAAATTATTCCAGGATTGGTACAGCGAGGGTCTTATCGACAAGAACGTCGCTACAGCGGACACTAAAGCCATTGACGGCAATATGGCCTCTGGTGCTACAGGGGCAACGATCGGCAATGCAGGCGGTGGCATCGGGAAGTGGCAGCCGTTAGTGGAAGCGAACGATCCGGATGCCGTACTGGTAGCTGCGCCGTATCCGGTACTTAATAAAGGAGACATGCCGAAATTCGGACAGCTCAATCAAGGCTATGCCTCAGAAGGAACCGTTGCGATTACAACCGCTGCCAAGGACCCTGAGCTCGCGGTGCGAATGCTCGACTACGGATACAGCGAGGAAGGCCATATGTTCTTCAATTTCGGTGAAGAGGGTACCAGCTACAATCTGGAGGGAGAATATCCGAAATTCACGGAACTTCTCATGAACAATCCGGATAAGCTGGCACCGGCACAAGCGATCTCGCTTTATGCCAGAAGCAGTTACAACGGTCCGTTTGTTCAAGATAAACGTTATGCCGAGCAATTCTTTGCACTGGATACGCAGCGAGAAGCGATCGATGTCTGGAAGAGTACAGACGCGGCGAAATACAGCTTGCCACCTATCACGCCTACACCAGAGGAAAGCTCCGAATACGCAACGATTATGAACGATATTAATACACTCGTTGATGAGATGACGATCAAGATCATTCTCGGTAATGAATCTGTGGATCAGTTCGACAGTTATGTCGCCAAGATGAAGTCGCTTAAACTGGATCGTGCGATCGAAATCCAGACGGCAGCACTTGAACGCTATAACAACCGATAGGAATGCAGGGGGAGGGCGCTATATCTGCCCTCCTCATCTAGAATGAGGTGAGAGAAGACGTCATGGATCAACGACAATCCTTTAAGAGCCGATTCATTCGGGATTTTCTGATGAATAAATACTTATACCTGATGATGATCCCCGTGATTGCCTACTATATCATCTTTCATTATGGACCTATGTATGGGGCAATTATTGCCTTCAAGGACTACTCCCCGATGAAAGGGATCTTGGATAGCGATTGGGTTGGACTGAAGCACTTTCAGGAATTTTTTAATAGCTATTACTTCACGCGAGTATTAACCAACACGATTCTGATCAGTGTGTATACGTTAATCTTCGAATTTCCGGCGCCCATTATTCTGGCCTTGCTAATCAATGAAGTTCGGAAAAGGACGTTCAAACGAGTCGTTCAGACGATTACGTACATGCCTTATTTCATTTCTCTTGTCGTAATTTGCGGCATTATCACGGATTTTACGAATGCGGACGGCTTAATCAACCGACTGTTTATGTTGCTTGGATATGATGGTCAAGCGATGCTGCAGAAGCCCGAATTGTTCCGTCCCATCTATGTCCTCTCTGAGATATGGTCGCGGATCGGCTGGGAATCGATTATCTACATCGCCGCCTTGATGAGCATCGATCTGGAGCAGTATGAAGCCGCGCGTATGGACGGGGCGAGCCGGATCAAGCAGATGTTCTACATCACGTTACCTGGATTGCTGCCGATCATTACGATTATGTTCATCCTGCGTATGGGGAATCTCCTGAATGTAGGCTTTGAAAAAATCATCTTGCTCTACAACCCGATTACGTATGAGACGGCCGATGTAATCTCCTCCTTCGTGTATCGTAAGGGATTGCTAGAATTCGGTTGGAGTTACAGTTCCGCCGTCGGTTTGTTCAACTCGGTCATCAATCTCGTCCTGCTGATTACGGCGAATTACATCAGCCGCAGGGTCAGTCAAAACAGCTTATGGTGAGGTGGTAGCATTGAAGACGGAAAGCGGTATGTTTGACCGAATATTTAATATCATGAATTATACATTTCTGATTGCACTCGTGGTAATCACGTTATATCCATTGCTCTATGTGTTATTCGCTTCATTGAGCGATTCTTCTCAGTTGCTGGCCAACAAAGGTTTACTATGGAAGCCGGTGGGATTCAGTCTGGATGCCTATAAAAGCGTACTTGCCAATCCCGGTATAGCCATCGGTTTTCGTAACACGCTGTTCATCGTTGTGTTCGGCGTCATCGTCAATTTGTTCATGACTGCTCTCGGGGCATATGTTCTCTCGCGTAAGAACGTGATGTGGAACAAGGTATTCATGTTCCTGATTGTCTTCACCATGTTCTTCGGCGGTGGATTGATTCCGCTCTATCTGATGGTAAGAGGCGTAGGTCTCCTTGATTCCTTGTGGTCAACCATTCTGCCGTTTGCGATCAGCACGTTTAATCTGATTATCATGCGAACCTCTTTTATGGGTATTCCGGATAGTCTGGAAGAATCGGCGAAGATTGATGGTGCGAACCACTTTACGATTCTGTTCCGAATCATCATTCCGTTATCCATGCCAGTGATTGCGGTAATGATTCTGTACTATGCGGTCGACAAGTGGAATGGATGGTTCTATGCATCGGTATTTATCAAGAGCCGGGAACTATTCCCGCTTCAATTGGTGCTAAGGGAGATCCTGATAGCGAACTCAACGGAGAGCATGTCTGCAGGCGCTTCGGCTGCCGATCGTTTTCAGATCGGGGAGACGATCAAATATGCAACGATCATGGTGGCTACCGTTCCGATCTTGTGTATCTATCCTTTCTTGCAACGCTACTTCGTAAAGGGTGTTATGGTTGGTTCTCTAAAAGGTTAAGCATATGAACAGATGAGAGGAGACGATGAATTGAATACGTTAGATGCGGCAGTCTCCCAGGTATGGGAGCAGATTCAACGTAAAACGAATCAGATGCGGTCGGTTATAGGCGCTAAATCGCCTCACGTAGCAGGCGAAGACGGACGATATGACGATATGCGCATCGATTGGTGGACATCCGGTTTCTGGCCGGGCATCTTATGGATCGTCTATGATATGACTCAGGACGAGGACTACAAGCATGCAGCGTGGCCGTGGGACGAACGACTGTCCAAACACTTTCTGGAGTCGAACGGCTTCGACCATGATGTAGGATTTCAATTTCTGCCTACGGCTGTCATCAAGTACAAACTAACGGGAGATGCCGATGCGCTAAGACGCGGACTGTCCGCGGCGAATTACTTGGCTGGGCGCTTTAATGCAGCGGGGAACTTCATTCGCGCGTGGAATGGTGACAAGTATGGATGGTCTATCATCGATACGATGATGAATCTAAGCCTGCTATTCTGGGCATCCGAAGTCAGCGGCGATCCACGCTTCGCTCATATTGCCAGAAGACACGCCGATATGGTGGTAAAGGAATTCGTGCAGGGCGACGGGGCTGTACACCATATCCTCCGATTTGATCCGCTGACAGGGGAACGTGTAGAAGCGCTAGGGGGGCAAGGAGCTGCACCGGATTCGGCATGGAGTCGCGGCGCGGCGTGGGCTATCTATGGTTTGGCGAACACATACCGTTATACGAAAGATGCCGCTTATCTGGAGGCAGCGGAACGTGTAGTCTCTTTCTTTCTTGCCCATCTGCCCGAGGACCATGTTCCGCTATGGGATTTCCGCGCTCCTGACGAAACCGGAGGGATACCACGAGATAGTTCTGCGGGGGCCATTGCCGCATCGGGACTGCTCGAGCTTGCTGATCTGGTTCATACGGATTCAGGCGTTCAATATAAGGCTGCAGCCGAGCGTATATTGATGTCCCTATATAATCAATACGGAACATGGGATCGATCAGGTCATGAAGCCATACTGCTTCAAGCGACCGGGCATAAGCCTGCAGGCCAGAATGTGAATGTATCCTTGATTTACGGAGACTATTTCTTCGTAGAAGCGATAGCTAAATGGAAGGGTTGGAAGCATCGCGTCTTTTGATTCGGTTATCTTGATATCAATACAAAGAATGCCCGGGTGGACCATGAGGTCCGCCCGGGTTATTCGAGTTTCAGTGATGCGGGTCGATGTTGCATTGACTATATTGTCAATGGAATTGAACTTTTTATCTATTTCCTGGAATAGCAATAGCCGTTATAATAGGTTCCTAGTCAAGAAGCTTACAATCTTTGGAGATATGGGTGATGGGCTGTTGCTAAACATACGAAATCTGTGGCAGAAACGAGAGAGCGTCATTGTAACCTGGTTAATCTCATATAGCGTGGTTCTGATCGTTCCAATTCTGATTAGCCTGGTCATTTATGTTCAGGCCAATGATACGCTGAAGAGTGAAATTCATCGAGCTAATGATTCTCTGCTGAAGCAAATGCGCTACACGATCGATACGCAGATCGATCTGATGAAACGACTGAATATGGAGATGACATGGAGCCCGAATCTTCAAACATTAATGTATTCGAATAAATCGGCCATTGAATCACCATATACGGCGTATCAACTGGTCAAAGAATTCCGTCTGTACAAGACCTCGTACGCGTCGATCGATGAATTCTATGTTGTATGGAAGAAAGAGAATTCAATCCTGCGTGCAGGCAATATTCGCGACATGAAGACAGCCTTTCATACCCTTCATAATACGGGCACCAAGACTTATGAGGAGTGGAGGGAAACCATACTTCATTCAGGCAGTAATCCGTTTGTTGTCATGCCGCACTTGAATGCAGCTCCGAACGAAACTTCAATCGCATACATTACCCAACTGCCGAATGATCTGAACGGTCAAGAGACAGGTGCGGTCGTCGTGATGGTGGATACGCGGCGATTTCAAGAGGCGGTTGAGAGTATATCCGGTTTCAGCGGAGGAACTTTGCTGATCCTGGATCAGAACCATGAGATCTTGATGAGCAACCAACCGGAATCCGATGAACTTCAATTGTTCATGGAAGATGACCGTGTTCAGTTGGCCACGACTCAAATCCAGGGATCAGAGCTGTTTTACATGGAATCTGCTGTATCTGATTTGAAGTATGCCTTGATCATCCCTAGCAGTCTGTACTGGGAAAAAGCCGTGTATGTGCGTAATTTCACTTATGTCAGCATTCTGGTAAGTTTAATCGGTGCTGGCATTCTAACCTGGTTCTTTATGCGCCGAAACTACACTCCGATCCAGCAGCTTGTGGAGTTACTGACTGACAAGAATGCTCAATCCGATCCGAAAGACACGAATGAGCTTCGATTTATTAAACGGGTCGTCTTACATACACGTTCAGAGAAGCATGAGATTGCTCAACAATTACAGAAGCATCAGCAGGTGCTGCGCTCCAACATGATCAACAAGCTGTTGAAAGGCAGACCAGACGGGCTGGTGCCCTATGAAGATGCTTTCCGTTCATTTCATATGCCGCTTTACTCGAACGAGTTCGCCGTGATTTTATTTGTTATTGAGAACGAGGAGAATTTGTATGCCAAGCTGCCTGGCATTGACATTAATGAGCGGAACCGATTGCTGCATCTCATTATTTCCAATGTGGTGGAGGAACTGGCGGTGCAGCATCATCACATCGGGTATGTGGCAGAAGTTGATGACATGATGGTCTGTCTCGTAAATATGAAAGCGGATTCTTATGCCTCGGATTCCGCTCGGAATCTGCATGACATCGCCGAAGAAGCTCAGCGGTTTCTGGACCGCTTCAATATGGAACTGACCATATCTATCAGCGGAATTCATATGTCTTGGATCGGGATTGCAGAAGCCTATCAAGAAGCGATCGATGCGATGGAATACAAGATGGTGCTTGGCAAAAAAGGGATTATCACGTATGAGGAAATTCAAAGCGAGATCCAAAGTGAAGGTTCATACGGTTATTATTATCCGCTCCAACTTGAGCAGCAGCTCATCAATTTCATTAAGGCTGGCGATACGAAGCAAGCCAGCGCATATATGAACATGATTACCGAACGGAATTTTGATAAGCCGGTCATGTCCTTGACCCTTGCACGTTGTCTGATTTTCAATCTGGTCGGCACGATGATTAAGGCCATTAATGAACTTGGGGACAGTGACAGCAGTACGTTGGCGAAGTACCCGGAATGGATTGATCATATCCTGGCTTGCGATACCGTACAAGAAATGCAATCGGCCTTAGCGCAACTGCTCGAAGAAGTATGTGCTTACGCAGCTAATAAACGATCGATTAACCTATCGCAGGAGCGGGAGGATTCATTGCGCAATTTGACACAGCAAGTGACGGCATATATTGAGAAGAACTATACGGATGTCAACTTGAACGTCAACGCAATCGGAGAACATTTCGATCTCAAGGGAAGTTACCTGTCCAAGCTGTTCAAGAACCAGACGGGGGAGGGGCTGCTAGATTGTATCCATAAGTATCGTATCCAGCACGCCAAAGAACTGATTCGTTCCAAACAGGAATCCATTGGAGAGATATCACGTTATGTTGGTTATAACGATGCAGCAACGTTCATTCGGGTGTTCAAGAAATATGAGGGCATTACACCCGGCAGGTACAAGGAAATCTCTTAACATATGAGGGGGCTCATGCAATGGAGAGAAAGAGAGGATATGTGAGATTAAAGGCAAGTCTGCTCTTCATCATCAGCTTGCTCGTTGCAATTTGGCTGACGAGCTGTGAACGTACAGACACCGCTTCCGATTCAGCAGACGATAGCGGGACTAAACTCCAAACGCTTCAAAGCGGCCAGATGCCAAGCGATGCTCCGCAATTAACTTACTGGGCAGAGCTCAACGGCAATGCATCCAGTATCAAATCTACTTTTCAAGAGGTGCCTTTCTTTCAGGAGTGGCAGCAGAGGACGGGAGTGAAACTTCAATTCCTTCAACCGCCGAGTAATCAGGCGAAGGAAGCAATCAACGTATTACTCTCCTCCGGGGAGTTGCCGGACATGATCGAGTACGAATGGTCCAGTTATCCGGGGGGACCAGAGAAAGCGATCAATGATGGGTACATCCTAAGATTAAATGATGTGATAGATCAGTACGCTCCCAATCTTAAGCGTTATCTCGAAGATCATCCGGAGATTGATATGCAGATACGGACCGCGAATGGGAGTTATTATGCTTTTCCGTTTATTCAAGGCGATCCCAGACTTCGTACGTATCAAGGTCCGATTATCCGCAAAGATTGGCTGGATGAATTAGGACTTGACGTGCCAGTTACGATAGATGATTGGCATACCGTACTGAAAGCTTTCAAGATACATAAGGGAGCGGAAGCGCCATTGACCTTTTTGGGAGTGCCAAGCCCGTTGTTTGGCATTGAGGGAGGGGGATTCATTGGTGCCTTTGGCATAAAGAAGGGATTCTATCATGAGAACGGCAAGGTGAAATTCGGTGCTCAGGAGCCCGAATATAAACAGTTTTTGTCCTTGTTTCGAGATTGGTATGCTGAAGGGTTGATTGACCGAAACTTGTCTTCCGTTGATTCCGAGACTCAGGACACGAGTATCATTACGGGCCGTAGCGGTGCAGCGATCTGGAATGCAGGAGCAGGGATCGGCACATGGCTGCCGATTCTGAAGGAACACGATCCCGTTGCCGAACTCGTCCCTGCACCTTATCCCGTGCTTGTTGCGGGTGACCGACCCAAATTCGGCCAGTTAGCTCCTGCCATTGGTTCGAGCGGGGTTGCGATATCCCAGAGTACGAAACATGCCTTGGAAGCGGTTAGCATGCTGGATTATGGCTATGGCCCGGAAGGACATATGCTGTTTAATTTCGGTATGGAGGGACTCAGTTACGAAATGAAGGATGGCTACCCGACATATACAGATTTAATTTTGGGGAATCCGCAGAAGCTTGCGCCGGCTCAAGCGTTGGCCATGTATACGCGGGCCAGCTACTTCGGTCCTTTTGTCCAAGATATCCGTTATATGGAGCAGTATTACACGCTGCCGGAACAGAAGGATGCCATTCGTATATGGTCAGATACGGATGCGGCCAAACACAACTTACCGACATTGCAAGAACGGAGAAGGAAAGTGCGGAATTCTCCGTTATTATGCAAGAGGTTAATAAAATGGTGGATGAGATGTCACTTAAGATTATATTTGGCATTGAGCCTGTCGAAGCTTTCGATTCCTATGTGGAACAGATTCAATCGGTGCAGCTAAATCGGGCGATTCGGATTCAGCAGCAGGCACTGGATCGGTATAACCGTGCCGTAATGAGTGAACAAAGGCGTTAGTGGACAATTTACTAACCAAAATGGCGAAAATGTTCATGTTCAAAGAGAAACGGGACACATACAATCAAGGTGAAATCAGAAGGAGGTGAAGAGGACAGCAATATGATCAATCATAACATCGAAATGCATATAAAGGAGGAAGACAATGAGAACAAAATGGCCTGCTTTGCTGCTGGTCGTTACACTGGGAACAGGGCTTCTGACGATCGGCAAAACAAATGAAGCCCAGGCGAATGTTAATGAGCAACAGGTATCGAACGCAAACGTGACCGAAGATTTGTCGCTTGGCACAGATGGACGCAGCCGATTGTATCCGAAAGCCTGGTATCCCGGGTATCAGGATGATCAGGGACGTTTCTTGCATGATTTCGCCTATGCCGGTTATCACCGCGGTGAGAAGGAATTGCCGAAATTCAAGAAACACGAGGGAATTAATGTAACGAAGTCACCATACAAAGCTGATCCGACGGGGCGAACGGATTCAACGCTGGCCATTCAGAAAGCGATTGACGATGCATCTGCAAGGTGGGGGAGTCGTATTCTTACCGAAGGGAACTTATCAGGTAACGCCGCAGAACGGCAAGGATTCTTCACTGAACATCGCTTCCAGCCACGTGGTCCTTAGAGGAGAAGGAACGAACAAAACCTATATTTACAATGCGCAAGAGAATATGAAGAACAAAGATATTATCCGGATAAGCAATGGGGACTGGAAGAGAACCGAGACCTCAACGAAGCTGCGCAAATCAGTCATGACCCCATCGGTCCTGCTGCCGGTAGAGAACACGGAAGGATTCAGGGTCAACGATTATGTGTTAATCTCGTTCGAGACAACGTTAGGTTTTCTGCAAGAGCTGGGTATGCAAAATAAATGGGCATCACGGCTCGGAAAGATCGAACCGCTGTTCTATCGTCAGATCGTTGGTGTTGATCCTGTTCAACAGACGATAACATTGGATATACCGACTCGTTATCCGATGAAATTGAGGGATCATATTACGATAACGAAAACGGAAGCGCCCCTTCAGGAAGTGGGACTCGAGCATTTCTCCATTGCTAATATTCAGAACAGCAAGTCCGGACTTGGGGAAGACGACTTCAAGGTAGAAGGTACCGCAGGGTATGAGAGCGATAATGCGAAAGCGATTAACGTAGTGGCAGCGGCTAATAGCTGGATTCGCAACATCAGCACGTACAAACCGGCCGGGAACACGGACTATCATATTTTGTCCAAAGGAATCATTCTGGATCGAACCAAGAACGTGACCGTGGATCAAGTGACGATGGAGTATCCACAGTACCGCGGAGCTAATGGGAATGGTTATCTGTATCAATTTATCGGCAACGATAATCTCATTAAGAATAGCCGTGCAGTAGGGGCTAGACACAGCTACACTTACGCCAACTTCTCAGCGAATGGGAATGTACTGCTTGATGCATATTCCGAGAATCCAACACTGCTGACCGATTTTCACATGTATATGAGCATGGCTAATCTGATTGATAATCTGACTGTGAATGGTGACGCGATCTCTGCGATAACCCGAGACTATGGTTCATCCGAGACAAATCGGCACGGGGTTGTAACTACGGAAAGCGTATTCTGGAATACAACAGGTCAGGCTGCTCATCGAAGTAAGCCGGGAGTGATCGTGGAATCTGAGCAGCATGGCCATGGTTATGTGATTGGCACGAAAGGAAATGTAACCGGTGTCAATGTGAATATTGTCGGTTCCATTCCGGATGCGAATACGCAGCCGTTCGATATGGCTGAAGGCATTGGACAAGGAGACATATTGTCTCCAAAGAGTCTGTATAAAGACCAGAATAAGAAGCGGCAGGATAATATGCGTGTCGGATTGAAATCTTTGTTAGTCAACGGAGAAGCGGTGGCTGGCATGCAGTCTTTGAGAACCGAATATCTGTATACATTACCATATGGAACGACGGACACACCGATTATTTCGGCAGCGGCGTTGTCAGATAAGGCGAAGGTTAGCATTGAGCAACCGAGTAATGCGAACGGAACGGGGACCATCACGGTCACGGAAGGCAAACATAAGCAGAAATTCCGCTTGATCTTCCGCGTAGCGGAAACGCCGGTATTGCCTGAGAACATCACGATCGTGCCGGATAAAAGTTCTTCGGGCTGGAGGGTATCCGGGCATGCGATCAGTGCAGGGAACCATGGTGCACTATCCGCATATCTGACCCTGGACGATGGCGAGATGGTCAACATCGATGAATTGAATATACCGGTTACTTTCAGTGTAAGTGACCCTGTGATCGGCTATATGGAGGAGCGTACGTTTCATGCACTTCGTCCAGGCGTCGTGGATATCATAGCCAGTTGTATCTTTAACGGTGTGCAGGTCGAAGCAAGGGAGCGATTCGAGGTCAAAGAGCCCATCGCGGCCCCGGAAGGACCATTTGCTACGATTACGAAGGTTACAGCGAGCGCGGATGACGGGAACGTACCGGCTAACACTTTAGATCGAGATCCGGATACCCGATGGTCCGCAGACGGTAAGGGACAGTATTTACAATTAGAGCTAGAAGAAGAAACGCTTATCGATGGCATCACTCTTTTATTTTATAATGGTCACACCCGCTCCAATTATTTTGATCTGGAAGTCTCTTCTGACGGCATCCATTACGAGAAAGTTCTCATCGGGATGGCAAGTAAGAAGCAGGAGGAGTATGAGACCTTTGAATTCGACCCGCTCCAAACCAAGTACATTCGATATGTGGGACAGGGCAATGAGGTTAATAACTGGAACAGTCTGATTGAAGTCTGGATTCATGAAGGGTAGGGTTATTGGATAGAGATTGGCCGAAGCCACATTCTTGAAGTGACCCCCAAAAGTTAGACACGGTTATTTCATCAGGCAGCTTTCTCAAAATGAGTTCGGTACTGTACCGGACTCATTTTTGTTTTTGCCTTCAACCGTTTCGTTATTGTAGTATTCGATATATTTTTTCAACTCTTCCTTGAAATGTTCCACATTTTCAAACGCTTTATAGTATAGAAACTCCGACTTGAGAATACCGAAGAAATGTTGGAGCCGATTGGAAACATGAAACTGCACGAAATTACGGGGGAATCGTTCGAGGAAATCAATTCCGTATTCGACCCGGAACACATTCGCTGTACGTCGAGAACGGTTCCGATCGAAGCATGGCGGGGCGGCTACCCGCTGCGTCCAGCATCGGTCTATGCGTTGGAGATGAAGACCGTATAAGCAAGAATCAATAAATCGAGCCGGACAATCCCTACAAGGGATTGTCCGGCTCTTCTTTCGTTTGTAATTGTCTGCTTCAGTTCTTGAAGAATTCAACCTGATCGATATCCGCCCACTGGGAGGGGGAGGAATTCGACACATAGAATCCGATCGTCGCTCTGCCGCTGGTCACTTGAATATTGGCAATCGTCACCGGCGTCCACGCCGTTGTAACCGGGCAGCCGGTCTGCAGCATACTGCCGCCATGGTCCTTGACTTCCATGACACAACTGTTCTGACCGCCGCTGCTGCGCATGCGGGCGCGCATCGTATACGTGCCGTTATCGAGTCCTGTGATCGTCTGTCCGACATACGCGGTTGCGGGTCCAGACGTGCCTGCGAGCCCGACGAAATACGAGCCTTCCGCCGCAGGAACCCCGACGCCGTCATTGGCTCCATGAATCAGGATGCGATTGGGGTAATCGTCCCCGTACGTCGTCCAACCCGTTACGTTCGCTGTCTCGAAGCCGGGGTTATTGACGAGATTCGTCTGCGTTGGCGTTACGGTATGACCGAATCGCAAGTAGATGCCATTGGATGGATAAGTTGCGCTGGTAACGGCCGCGACCCGCGTTGAATCCACTGTCATCAAGGCATTCCAATTGGAGGATTTCGTATCCGATACCGGGAATACGTTGGTCTTGTATTGCCAAGTCGAACCGTTGTCGGAACTGATCAGCGTATGCATCGAGGTGTAAGGATCTCCCGTATTGGCGCTGCTCTCATCGGTCTGGAATGCGGCCATTAGTCGACCGTCAGGAAGCGTCACGACGAAGGGAGCGCCGGCTTTTTTGCCATTTCCGCTCGGTACGTACATCGTCTGACGAGGGACCGACCAATTCAAACCGTTTGGTGATATTTTATATTTGATGACAAAAGGATGGCCCGGGACGTCCGAAGCCTCGAATACGGTCATATAACGCCCGTCGTTCATTCGCGTGATGACTGGCATGCCGTCCCTTGAACCGGCCGCGACGCCGTCACTGATGGTAATGCGGCTGCCCCAACCGCTTCCGGTCCACGTCTTCATGTACAGATTCTGTAGCCCGGTAGTTCCGACCGTCGCGGGACTGTCGTCTGCATAAAGTACGGCAACCGTGCCGTTGATCATCTCCAGATGCGGCTCCCACAATCCCTTGAAGCTATTGGCAGTTGAACTACCGATCAATCCGCCGGGCAAATCGCTCCACGAGTAACCGCCATCTGTGCTTCGACGGACGTTGAGCTGAATGTCGTAGGTCGAACCGCTCTGGATGACCTGCCGATAGGCCAGCCATATTTCGCCGCTCGCGAGTCTCAGCATTTGTCCATTCCCTACATTGCCGGCAGCATGGGAGACGGCTGTGACCGGAGCGCTCCACGTGCGGCCGCTGTCCTGTGTTCTGGATACGACGATGCGCGTATTGCCACCGCCGGCATTCGTGTCGAAAGACACCAGCCATTCGTTAGGCGTCAGCTTAAGGAGCCTCGGGTACCATACGCCTCCAGATGGCGGCGTATAAATGGGGATCTGCTGCGAAGACCATGCCATGCCGGTTGAAGCGGCATAAACCGACTGCAATGGAACCACCGTTAAAGCTAGCGTAAACATTACGACAAAGACGAGCGGTTTTTTCCATAAGCTTGTGTTCCAATTCATACGCTATTAACCTCCTAATTCTAATTTAGAAAGCGCTTTCTAAAAAGGATTGTATCGTAGTTAATATAAAATAAGATATACTAAATATATGATATTTTCTGTAGCGAATCATTGGGATTAACATGAAAAGTGAGGTTGAACATGGGATATCCATTATATAAACGCATTCAAGCCGATATACGTAACCGCATTGAGATCGGTGAATTAAAGCAAGGGGATCTGGTCCCTTCGGAGAAAGAACTTGCCGAGCAGTATGAAGTTAGCCAGATCACGTCCAAAAACGCGCTGAATGGCTTGGTGGAGGAAGGGTTGCTGGTCCGGTACAGGGGCAAGGGGACTTTTGTTCGAGAGTTGGCCGAATTGCACGAGCCGATGATTCAAGCGAACATGAATAAAACGATTGCGTTGATCTTGCCGTCGATGAAGACGAAGATCGATCAGCAGCTACTGGACGGGCTGGAACGATATTGCGCCGATATGGAGCTTGAACTTCTGATCCGCATTACGCGTGAATCTCAAGAGCAAGAATCCCGGGCCATCGAGTATTATCGTAAGCGCGGGGTCGACGGATTTATCGTTTTTCCCGTAGAGCAGGACAGCTATAGCAACGCGATTTTACGCTTGTCACTGGATCGGGTGCCGTTGGTGCTGGTCGACCGTTTCTTGAAAGAAATCAGGACCTACAGCGTCAGCTCGGATAATTCGGGTGGTACCCGCGCAGCGATCTCCTCTTTACTTGATGCAGGACATGGGCGAATTGCCTACATTTCACCAGAAATTACGAATACAGTGACGGACGAAAGAGCCAAGGGCTTCGAGGCTGCTTTTCTGGAGCGTGGCTTGCCGATCGACAAAACGCTGTGGTGCATGCTGGATTTGGAAACGATCGCGCAGGGAAGCGGTCAAGGAGCGGTCACTCGTTTTCTTGATGAACACCGCGATGTCACGGCTGTATTCGCCGTCAATGCCGAATTGGCCCGCTATGCCCATCATGCGATGCGAGACGTTTGGGCGGATGACGGGGAACGACCTCAACTGGCGTCGTTTGATGATCCGGGCCTCGAGGATGTACCGCATGTTCGCCAGCAGTTGGATGACATATGCCGACGTTCCGTTGAGTTGCTGTCGGAACAGCTCAACGGAACCTATGAGCCCCGGCGGGAAGTCTTGCCGGTTAAGTGGAGCTGGCCGCAATGACCATCGATTATTGATGTTAGAACATGCTGTTCTGACATCACGGTTGCGGGATCATGTGGTTCTTGCTATTGATCGGCCGTATGCGTTCTTCATTCTTCAAGAAAACTTGGATTTTCCCAACTAATGGTCTGAACTTCGTTCAGGCTTTTTTGGTATGAAGCCGACAAATACAGGTGCAATCGGGTGGTTCGGACTGGACTTCCCTTAGATTCCTGCTTTACATTCAATCATTATTAT
>NZ_BAZR01000014.1 GCF_001315105.1 Paenibacillus sp. JCM 10914
GACGGTCGATACGGAGCGCGCAAACGCTGCGGTTCAGCGCTGGTATGGCGAATACAGCCTACCAGCTGACGTGTATGTCGTGAAGAAAGGGACGGATGTCGCCGGATATGGGCGAAGTCACCGCCTCGATGAGAAAGCACCGATATTTCTGAAGGACGGCTACATCATCGTTAACTTCAACATCGAGACGATCCGCGACGGGAATACAGCCAGGCCGCATCTGCAATATATCCATGGCCCGCTGATGAACCAGTGGCAGCTGGAAGGGTTCAATCGCTCCTACACCGACCATACGGGAATCGCTTTGCGTTGCAGGACGGGGATGTGCTGTTCTACCATGGCGACCAGTCGAGCAGAGGAGATTTCAGCTCACGGGTGCCGCATTAGCGGATGAGTGGAAAGCGCGAATACAATGGTTGGACGTCGGTTATCTCGAGCCCCCTAAGCCTCGTTGAAACATAACAGATCCAGCGGATTCACTCTCGGCTCGCACTTGCACGGTATCTGCCAATGGAGTGATCGCTGTCCACTAAAGAGGGGCTTTTCAGCAGGGGACACTTCAGATTGCATCCATTCAGATCGAAGTAACCTAGAATCAACCTCTCAAACCGCAAGCTAGCACATCACATTGGGGCGAGTGAGGTAAAACCTGCTAAAGTGCATCTTTTTAGTCTGGGTCAGGCTACAAATGAGGAAATGCCTGCTAAAGTGCATCTTTTTAGTCTGGATCAGGCCGTAAATGAGGAAATGCCTGCTAAAGTGCATCTTTTTCCAAGGAAAAAGCTCCAATTGGACCGTTTCTCTTGAAAAAGATGCACAATCGCAGGAATTTGTGGAAATACGCAAGTTTAGCGCAGGAAAAGCTGCATATTTGCAGCTTTTGGCCGCCTACCTTCAAAATGAATTGGTCGATCCGTATTGGCGACCAACAAATTACCCAAACCAACAAAGCATCATCACATAACAAAACCCAACAACGCCTGCCTCCCTGTCAAAACGGGGGCCAGGCGTTATTGTCGTACAGGTAGCGCGCGAAGGCCATGGGATTGCGGTAACTGTTCTTCCAGGCGTCTTGCATTCCGGCCTCGAGGAAGCCATAGCGTTGGTCGCAGCCATTGCATTCGATGAAATACAACTTGCCTTCATTCGTGATTCCAATGTCCAACCCGAAGTCAGCTGCATAAGGTATAAACAACGAGAGCACGCGGGCGATATGCTGTGAAAATTCCGCGATTCGCTCCAGAGTGAGGCCGATCGGCATTTCGGGCATGCAGCGGGACAATAAATCCGGCACTTCATACGCTGATCCGCCCTGGGCGATATTGGAGACGAAGGTCTGGGGCGGTGAAGTCTTGGCGAACATCCCGGCGATTTCCCAGTGGCCGCTGCCGCCGCGCTGCACCGTCACCCGGATATCGAAGGGGCGTCCCCTGTATTCCGCAAGCGGAATCCGTTCTTGGGCCAGGAAGGAAGAGCGTCGAATTCGCTGACGAATGATTGGATGAAGCGTCCCTGCCGTAGAGGATACCGTCCTCCAGCCTCTGGCAGAAGGGGAGGAGCGGGAGTAGGTCAGTTGATTTCGGTGCTGCCCACTGTTCTGAAGCCGCATAATCCCGATTCCGACGCTGCCGCTGCATGGTTTAAGCACCAAGTCTCCGTACTGGTGCAGCATGGTGCGGATGGTGGAAGGGGTTGCTCTCTCCGTATGAGGCAGAGCTTGCGCGAGCTGGGCTTCCTGCTTCAGCATATGATGAATCACATCTTTGCCATAACGGGTACGCCCGTTGAACACATAAATCCCTCGCCGAATCAGTTCTTCAATGAGCTGTTGATCTCTCTCCTTTGAAAAATCGACCTGACATGAATGGCACGCGGAATAGGGATATGAACGTGTGTATACCCGTTTGATCCGTTTGAATTGGGAATGTATCCACTGACGGTGCGGAGATCCGCTGAAATATGACGAATGGTAAAAAAACAAGGAATCAGCCCGTACATGGAAGCGGCCTCTTCATAGTTAGCGAGTGATTCGGTACCGATTCTCTTGCTGGTAATTCTGCGATACGTATGGTTGTTGAGCAGAATGCCGACAAATTCCGGGTACATGGTTATCCTCCTTGCTGCCAAAGATCCATAGTCTATGTACCCCATCGTATGCACAAGGAAGTTTGTCCCGGATGGACGGGTGTCGCGTGTGATTGGCCTATTCTTAAAATCCTTGCACCAGTCACCGTTAGACGGCTGTCCGGTATATGATAAAATATGGATTCCTCCCAAGTAGATATGAGAAAGGTGTGGCGTTATGAGTATGCGGAAGGTGGCGGTTGTGACGCCGGGGTCTTTTGTTATTCCTTCGGGGAGGAGCAGTTCAGTGGAACGGGTCGTCGAACAGACGGTTCCCTTGGCTAAACAGGCCATGGATCTAAGAATCTATGGCGTTCTCGGAAGGGGCCTGCCGTCCAAAGACAGCATCAATGGCGTTCCATGCTACCGACTGCCATCAGGCGCCAACTACTATCCTTCTCTGCTGCGCCGGCTTCAGAAATGGCGACCTGATATTATCGAGATTCATAACCGTCCCCAACTGGCCCACCGGCTAAAAATGCATCTGTTAGATGCCAAGGCCGTACTAACTCTTCACTCGAACACGTTTATTTCCCCGCCTTACATGAGCGAGCCGCGTTTTGGCGACATCGCTCGTTGGATGGACGGTATCGTTGTGAACAGCCGATTTCTGTTAGACCACATCGTAGAGAAGCACCCGCATATAGCGGACAAAATAACGATCAACCATCTGGGGGTGAGCCTGGAGCACTTTACGCCCCCCTTTAGTCCAGCAGCCAAGGCATTAAAGGAAGCACGATTATCGGACTATGGCTGGAGCGGGAGACGGATCATTCTGTTTGCGGGAAGGCTTATACCAGACAAGGGCGTCCACCATCTCATTCAAGCCCTCCCTCACATCATAGACAGACAACCGGACGTACTCCTGTTGATCATCGGAGGTGCCGCATATGGCTCTGATCGGGAAACCGCCTATGTCCGCGAATTGAAACAAGCGGCTAAGCCCTATCAACGATGGATACAATTCAAGCCCTTCGTCCCTTACCCCTCCATCGCGGACTGGTACTCGCTTGCGGAGGTGGTGGCTGTTCCCTCCTCGTCAAGAGAAGCCTTTGGACTCGTGAATGTAGAAGCGATGGCTGCCGGTGTGCCTGTTATTGCCTCTAGCTCAGGCGGCATTCCGGAAATTGTGGAGAATGGGGTGACCGGATATTTGATCCAGCATGACGATCTCCCGCATGGCTTGGCCGAGCATATTCTTCAGTTGCTTCAGAATGAGAGCTTGCGCCACAGGATCGGCATGGCAGGCCGGGAAACGGTGCGGCAGCGATTCCGATGGGATCATACGGCCGAGCGCTGGCTCCGTTTCATGCAGTCGATTTGAAAATGAATTGCGGCAAAGTCATGATAGGCTGTGGCATGTGCCCCTTTTACAGAATACGATGGTGTATCTAATAGAAGCAGAGGAGAGAGCTGACAGTGAATAAAGCCAGAAGGATCACCAGGGGAAGAGGGAGG
Source organism: Paenibacillus sp. JCM 10914 (assembly GCF_001315105.1). Classification (GTDB taxonomy): domain Bacteria; phylum Bacillota; class Bacilli; order Paenibacillales; family Paenibacillaceae; genus Paenibacillus_AQ. The sequence continues at coordinate 3,583 of NZ_BAZR01000014.1, forward strand.
AGGCCATTCCGGCGATATCCTGGCCGTTTTAGAACATCCGTCTATCGTGGGGCTTCTTCGGGACATTCGGGTACGGATCAAGCGAGTCGGAGTATAAGCTGGCCGAAGATACGATCGGAGCGAATCACCTCCGGCATCGAAGCGTGCGAAGTCAAGCTATTGAAGATTATTCTGTTTACAGCATACATCTATCTCCCGAATCGATCACGTCCTCCAAGATCGCCACTCAATCGGTGGATCTGGCACATCTGAACTTTACACCTGTTCAAGGGATAACGGATCGGCCGTTAATGCAGCAGTTTGGCATCTTGCCGTTCGTATTTCCGGAGGGTGAGAGCATGATTGACATTACGGTCCCGCTGCAGACCCCGTATATGGATCATTCGTATGTCATGGTTGTATCTTGCAGCGATCCCATATTTCATGCAGGGGTTCGGTCATGCAACGAATTACAAGGGATCGTTGGTATCACAAGGCCCGAAGGCAGCAACTGTGCAGCAGGTTATCTGTCATGGATTGCTATTGGTGGACAATAACATGACGGCGAAGGACAGGGAACGAGGAATCGATCTCTGTTCTTTTTTTGTATATACGTACATATTGCACAGCGGACAGCGGATAACCGTACATCTGCCGTTACAGCACGGACGCGCAAACATACAATAGGATAGATTGCCAAGGTGTCAAGAAACCTTCAACCGGAAGGAGGGCAAATATGCGAAAAGTACGGCGGGTAAGGCGGAATAAACGGGTGACCAGACGTCCGCTGAAAGAGCCGCTGGGCGTTAACCGTATGTATAATCACCCGGGCTATCGTCCCTCGGCTCCACATATACCGCGAGAGAATCATCCATTTCCGGCTGTATCGGTCATTATTCCGGCGATGAACGAGGAAGGCAGGATCGCCGCAGTCATAGCCGAGGCTCGGGCCGTCCATCCCGAGACAGAGGTGATTGTCGTAGCGAATGGATGCGAGGATCAGACCGCTATCATCGCGGAGCGAATGGGGGCTCATGTGCTGACATATACGGAGCCACTCGGCCACGATGTGGGACGAAGTGTGGGCGCAGGTTCGGCTAAAGGCAGTGTGCTGTTATTTACGGATAGTGATATGGTGATACCTGCCAATGAGCTTAGGCCCTATGTGCAAGCTGTCCAGCGGGGCGTGGACGTGGCGCTGAACGATCATACCGGTCCCATCGAACGTACAGAGGTGCATCGGGTGATTCTAGCCAAATATACGCTGAATTCCATGCTGGGCAGACCAGATCTGCACGGAGCCTCGATGACGGCAGTTCCACATGCTTTGAGTCGGCAGGCGCTTGAGGTTATCGGGGTGGAAGCCCTTCAGGTACCGCCGAAAGCGCATGTGTTAGCAATAGATCGTGGTCTGCGGGTAGAGGCCGTGCACCGGGTGGAGGTGGGACGGATGAACCCTGCGCGCGGCCATGGCCGCGATCCACTGGAATGGCTCGTGATCGGGGATCATCTGGAAGCGCTCGAGACATGGATCCAAAGACGCGGAACGCGCGGGGGACATCATGACGGTGGTCGAATACGGGATGTAGTGAGGTGAAACCATGCAAAAGCCTGTTCGTAAAAAAACAGCTTCATTCGCCCTGAAATCTCGGAGACCTCGTTCGCGTAGAGGAGCAGTGCATATGGGGAGATATCGGCTGCTGCAAGGTAACGGCTGGGAACGTCAAGCGATGAGGGCAGGATACCAAGCGGGAAAGCGCCGTAGTACAGGGGCTCGAAAGGCTGCTTCTCAGGCTTACGGCAGCTGGCTGTCTGTGAGCGGCATTCCCGCGGCACAGCGGTTCTATGTGTTACCAGGTACAGCTGAAGCTTTCCGGCGAGGCTTTGAACGCGGATCAAGACAGCGTATTCCAGGCCCCTTGTTGCCCCCGTTGGTCGGACGGCCATCGGTTATCGTATCTGCTTGTAATGAAGCAGCGGTGTTGCCGGCTGTTCTGCGCGAGTTAAGGCGCCTGCCCTTTCACGAGATCATCGTCGTGGAGAACGGAAGTTCCGATCAGAGCTACGCGGTGGCACGATCGTTCCCGGGCGTGATCGTGATCCATGTTCCGGAACGCTTGGGACATGATGTAGCTAGAGCCTTAGGGGCGCAGATGTGTACCGGAGAGCATGTGTTGTTCATCGACGGGGATATGCCGGTTCCGGCAGAACAATTGAGTGCCTATCTGGTTGCGGCGGATCAGGGAGTGGACGTGGTGTTGAACGATATCATGCCACTGTTGCCTCCATTCAGTCGACAAGATGAGGTAACTCGCTGCAAGACTTTTCTCAACCGGATGTTAGGCCGTGACGACCTGGGAGCCAATTCATTAACCGCGGTTCCGCACGCTTTGACGCGACACGCGCTTGACACGTTGGGTTATGCCAATCTGACCGTTCCTCCGAAAGCTCAATCCGTCGCTATTTCGAGAGGGCTGAGAATCGAAGCGGTTCATACCGTCAACGTCCTGCGCGTCAATCGTATCCGCAAGACGAACCGGGGCAGAGACAATCCGGTCGCAAGGTTGATTATTGGCGATCATATTGAAGCATTGGGAGACGCCATGAGGTCTCTAGGCATACGCCTTCAATGGGGACAGGTATCACGTGCCGAACTAGCCTTACGGAGGAACAGTCTATGAATGGAGTAACGAGTATCATTATCCCGACTTATAACGGATTGCATTTGCTGCGCACCTGCATCGAGCATATCCGTCTCTATACAGAGGTGCCTTACGAGATCATTGTGGTGGATAATGGTTCGAAGGACGGTACTGGAGAATATTGTGTACGAGAGAAATTGCGGCTCGTTTCATTACCGGTCAATACGGGTTTTCCCATCGCCTGCAATTATGGTCTCCGTCTGGCTTCAGGCGAACAGCTACTGCTTCTGAATAATGATGTATTCGTCTCGCCCCGCTGGTTAACTCATATGAATCAGGCGCTATACAGCGCAGACAACATTGGCATTGTCGGGCCTGTGACGAATTATGCCAGCGGCATTCAGCAAGTGAAGGTAGGGTATGCCGATCGAACGGCATACATTCAGGAAGCGGAACGCTGGAATACCGCGAATCCGGCTCAATGGCAGGAGGTAAACCGAATCGTCGGGTTGTGCTACCTATTCAAACGAACGGTTATGAATGAGATCGGTCTGCTGGATGAGACGTTCTCCCCTGGTCATTATGAGGATGACGATTATTGCTATCGTGCGCGGCTTGCAGGCTATAAGTTGTTGGTAACCGGTAACGTTCTGGTGCACCATGAGGGTAGTGCCAGCTTCCGCAGTCGGTTCCCGGGTGGATTTCAGGAGCTCATTGAGCGGAACCGAAGACGGTTTGTAGAAAAATGGAATGTGGACCCGTTACAGTTCATCGTTGAGAGGGGTGACGCATCATGAAAGGTGTAATATTGGCGGGAGGTAACGGCACCCGTCTGCTCCCGTTAACCAAATATATGAATAAGCATCTGCTTCCGGTAGGCAAGCATCCGATGATTGCATATGGCATACACAAGCTGCGTCAAGCCGGCGTGGACGACATCCTATTGATCACTGGCTCGAAATCAGTTGGACTGTATGCGGAATACCTGGAGAACGGTCGCCATTTCGGTGTCAATCTCACGTATAAAGTGCAGGAGCAGGCCGGTGGTATCGCCGAGGCGCTGGAGCTTGCCAAGGGCTTCATTCCCCCTGGGGAGCGATTTATCGTATTGCTGGGCGATAATCTATTCCAGGATGATCTGAAACCAATTATCCAGCATTACATGCAGGAGCCCTCCGGCATGGCGATGGTTCTGCTCAGCCCGACGGATCGTCCACATCGATACGGAGTTCCTGTCTTTGCAGAGGATGGCAGCGGCAAATTGTTATCCATTGAAGAGAAACCTGCAAATCCCCGGAGCCAATACGCGGTCACCGGAATATATATGTATGACCATAGCGTATTTGATATCATCAGCCGGATCAGCCCTTCTGCCAGAGGAGAATTGGAGATTACGGATGTCAACAATTTGTACGCGACGGACGGGAAATTACGGTACGATATTTTGAAGCAATGGTGGTGTGATGCCGGAACCTTTGAATCATTGCAGGAGGCGGCGGTGCATATGAAGGATGAATTGCCATGAATCGCACAAGAAAGCTTCCTGCCTCGCTCCATTCTGTGAGACAGGAAGGACGTAAGAATAATCAATATCAAGCCGGCTACGAAGCCGGCTATGCGTTAGGCCTCAGATTGGGTGAAGAAGATCGAGGCAGCGTTTTTGAAGGAACGAGCTTTTTAATCCCAGTTCAGGCCCATGCTGACAGAACGATCCATATCATTCGCCAATTGGAGAAGCAGGTATCACATCCTTATGAGATTCTTGTAGCCGATGCGGGGGCTACTCCAAGCACGAAGCAATATATCCATGATCGTAGCGGAGCTGTACGGCATATCAAAGGAAACCGCACTGATTCAATCGGCGCCCTGCTCAATCAAGCCGTTTCGATCTCTCAAGGCGAGTTTACGCTCTTGCTCATAAACGATTTCCCTGACCAGGAGTCGTGGCCGGATAAGCTGAGGCAGGAGTTTGAAGTTAATTCCGCGATTAAGGTCGTTTATATCAGTACAGCTCCATCGTCTGCGAGTGGGCAGACTTACGATCCACTATCGAATGAGTCGGTAAATGCCGTTTTATTTAGACGCAGTTTATGGTCCTCGACCGGAAAGCTTGATGAGCATGCGGTTTCTTTGGAAACGGCGCTGAAGCAGTGGTTGGAGCGTATTCCCGCCGAACAGCGCATCCGCATTGATGCATCCGATTTCATCTCCATTCCATCAAGGTAATAGCTTCGACTCGCAGCTGGCATGGCACGCAGTTTCGGGTCGGAGCATATGCTGAGAAGACCGAAGAACGAAGGAGAGACCTATAGTGGAAAGCAAAATCAATGATATGATCGCCCATCTCTCGCATTCTCAGCAGCAGCTCGCCCGAATATTGGAAGCACAGCGGCATGCTGCTGTCCGCATGGCTCAAATTATACATGGATTACCGGATTATGAACTTCAGGCAAGCGAAGGATCCAAATCAGGGGCGCAGACAGCGCAAGTAAACCGCAGTATCGTATCCTACTTGAACGCCATGGCGGATCTACAGCAGACAGCAGCGGACAGCCTGGAGATCGTATTAAAGGAATTGAGGGGTCAAGAGGAAGAATAACCCGGTATCGTACCGGAGGAAGAGGCGGGAATGTAGGTGAGTAAAGAAGAGTCTTTTATGCGCATGTTGGAAGCAGCCGTCGTCATTCAACGCGAAACCTCCTTGATATTGGAGGGAAAGGCGGTCGAAGCCGAGAAGGTTCGTCAATGGGTGCTCTCGCAGCAGTCTCCTCAGAACGGATTCAAGGATACATTGGCGATGCATGACCAGATTGTGGAGCAGATCGAGGGACTGACGCGGATCGGATCTGGTCTTTGCCGCAATCTAAGAGTGGCACTCGGCACTGATGGGCAAGCGGCTGGCGGTGGATTTGACGAATTTGATTTTGGAGATTCAGACTGATGATTACGCGCACATACCGGGAGCATGTGGCCAGAGTTGCGATGGTCTCTTCGATTGCAAGAAGCCAGGAGGCGTTGGCCGGGATTCTGCACAACATCGCGGATATTTCTGCCCACTCGGATGTGACCGCTAAACAGCTTGCAGAGAACATTCGGCTGTTGACAGATTATCAGTCGGTCATGACGGAGATGCTGGCAGGCATTCCGCTACATCGTACGAAGTGTGGGGTACCAGCCGCACCTTGGTTGGCAGCTGGGCGCATAGCCGGTTCGGATCAAGCAACCAGCTCAAGAGCATGACACGATTCGTATTTTCATATTCGGGAGGGTAACGAATGAAGTTGAAAATATCAGCCGCACGCAAGGTTAGAAGTACGCGTGTTGTCGGCAGTAAGAAAGTGACTTCTTATGTAAGACGTAATAAGTTGGTTCAAGGTCGTAAACGACGCAGCTTGGGAAGCTATGCCCTGCGAAAGCGCCGTGGACTTCGCAGACGGTACAGTTTGCGCAGAGGTGGCCGCGTGTTCTATCCGGCATCGTCTCAGGCCTACAGTCAAGGATATAACCAATCCTATGATGAAGGGTTTAAAGCAGGGTTCGCCAAAGGCTATGAAGACGGGCAGACTCCGCCAGCACCTCCAGCGCCCCCAGCGGGTGTATGAATAAGGTAGAATGCCCTCACACGAGATCGGGCTTTCGTGTGAGGGTATTTTTGTGTCCTTTTTTCCTTGAAAGTGGGCGATACAGGAAGGGCATACGCCAAATTCCCGTGCTAAGGGACAGTCGTCCATGATGCATCCGTCTGCTCGGCATATAGTTATATGAACCTTGGCAAATACCATAACAAAGTCGGGTGAAGACGGTGAGTATGGCTAAACTGGCGGGCCGGAAGAAAGGCTACCGGGCCGGGTACGATGAAGGATACCGCATGGGAGGATGCCGCGCACTTCTGGATCATGTTGAACCTCCCGCGCTTCCTTTTTTTGAATGGAAGATACTCTATGTTCCGCAAGGATTCGAGTCAATTGATGAAGGTGTGGCGAAGGCGCTGACGCAGTTGGTCCGAGAATGCATCGTGGTCCGTCCCGAGCAGTTGCTGGCGTCCGCCGAGCAGTTCCAACCCGATCTGATTCTCGTGATGAATGGTCTCCATGTATTTCCCTCGGATTTCAGGACTTCCGTCGATCGCTTGCGAGAACAGGGGTATATGACTGCTATTTGGTTTGTGGATGATCCTTATTTCACGGAAGAGACGCCGGAGCTTGCGCAGCACTTCGATGTGGTGTTTACCCATGAGCTTAGCTGCGTACCACTGTATGAGAGCGTGGGCGTGAAGCATGTTCATTACTTTCCGCTTGGCGTTCATCCTGATTTATTCATGCCTACGATGGCTGGACCGCAATACAAGTCAGATATTTGTTTTATTGGCAACGCCTTTACGAATCGAACGGCTTTGTTCGATGAGCTTGCTCCGTTTCTAGTTGGCAAAAAGGTGCGGATCATTGGCGGGTTTTGGGAACGGCTCCGCCGTTTTAAACAGCTATCGCCATTCGTGTACAGCGGATTCATCCCGCCTTCGGAAACGGTGAAATTTTACAACGGGGCCAAGATCGTCATCAATGTGCACCGGCCCATCACGAACGGAGACGATAACCGCAATACGCTCAATCTGCCCGGACGCTCCATTAATCCGCGCACGTTTGAGATTAACGCTTGCGGCACCTTACAGCTTACCGATGTGCGAGAGGATTTATACCGCTACTATTCACCGGGAGTGGACATCGAAACGTTCAGCTCGATTCCTGAGTTGAAACAGAAGATCTCTTACTACCTCATGGAGGAAGATCATCGCAGAAGTATTGCAATGCAGGCATTACGAACAACGATGACAAGGCATACTTATGCTCACAGGCTGCCTGAGCTTTTATCCTTGATACCATTCTAAATCATCTGAAGAGAGGGGCAATTACAAATGCCAAATCGCTTGGCTCCCGGACCAAGGCGGTCCGCCGGATCAAGACCAAACGCTCATTTGCAGGGCAGAAATGCCGGGTTGCATGAAGGATACCAGGAAGGATACTTCAGAGGGAAATCACACGGAATCGTCAACCGCGTTACCTACACACCGCCCGTACGTCATCTCAATGTGCTGTTTGTTAGCTCCGGCAAAGGCTTCCCATATTCGCCGATTGATGAAGCTATTATCGGTACGCTCCACAGCATGGTGGTTCAGGTAACGGTAACGGATGCGAATCAGGATGTAGCTGCGGAGGCGAACCGTACAAGACCGGATCTCGTACTCGTGCTGGATGGAATGTATCTGCCAGTAGAACAGATGGATGCGATCCGGGCGATGGGCATCCGCACGGCGGTATGGATGACGGATGACCCGTATTATTCGGACATGACCGTGGGGTGGGTGCAGCATTATGATTATGTGTTCACGCTGGAACTGAACTGTGTGGCTCTTTATCAGAACATGGGCTGTGCCCAGGTTCATTACCTTCCCTTCGCGGCCTTTCCTGGCCATTATTCTCCCATTGCGATGCCCGGTGCGGTCAAACGCGATATCGGCTTTGTTGGAACGGCTTATCCGAAGCGGATCCAATTCTTCGAGGCGATCATGGATCAACTGATGACGCATAGGACTTTCATCAACGGCAATTGGTGGGAGAGGTTTCCGGGCTATAGCCAGTTTAACAACCGCATCGAGATCAATAAGTGGATGGGCCCTGTCGAGACGGCCGATGTCTATAACAGCGCCAAGATGATTATCAATCTGCATCGTTCGGTGGATGATGACGCGATTAACCAGAATAGTGCGCATCTGCCTGCAGTCTCTCCGAACCCGCGTACGTTCGAGATCTGTGCGTGCGGCACGCTGCAGCTGTGTGACGAAAGAGCCGATTTGGCTCGATTCTACACACCTGGTGTTGAGATCGACACGTACCGCTCCCCTAACGAGTTGCTGGAAAAGGTGGAATACTACCTGGCCAATGACCAGTTGAGAAAAGACATGGCACACCGTGCACTGGAGAGAACGCATCAAGAGCATACCTACGCTCATCGATTAGACACCATGCTGTCCATCATTTTCCCGTAACGAAGGGAAGTTGCAGAAATAGATGAATGTTCAGGGAACAAGCGTCGTTACGGTTACTTTGTCCTAGTAATATATTGTACCAACTGGGTGAAAAGGAGGTGGATCGCATCCGGTACTGCTCGAGAATCCAAAATTACTGTGGATGCGGATAATGCCGATGGCCTCTAAACCAAAATTGTTGATATTCTCGCATGTCTCCAACGAGTTCAGTATTACAGGTGCTGAGAAGCTGCTCCTGTTCTTCTGCGAACAGATGACTCCTCACTTCGATTGCGTACTCGTTGCGCCGAATGAGGGTCGTCTGACGATATTAGCCAGACAGAGAGGCATGACGGTCAAGATTTATCGAATTCCATTACTGCACAATATCTACACTCCTCACCCTGGCCTTCATGCCGAGGCCGATCGACTCATCTCCTCGTCACCATTTAGGGCGCTTCTCAAATGGATTGCCAGAGAAGCTCCCCAGATCATTCTCGTTAATACTTGTGTTCATTTCTTGCCGGCTGCAGCAGGCAAACGTCTTGGCATTCCGGTTGTATGGCAATTGACCGAGAGAATCATGGACAACGGAAGCGAGTCAATCTCAACACACCTCATCGATCGTTACAGTGATTGGCTCATCGGTATTTCTGAGACCGCGGTACAGAGCTTTCCGATGGAGGTCAGGCAGAGTAAAATAACGATTCTTCCTCCTTCCTGGAGCCCGCTCGATCTTCATCCGGAGGAATGGCCTGCTTTGCGGAATGAAATGCGCGCTAAATTGGGCGTTGGCAGCGGCGCTCCGTTAGTCGGCATGATCTCCTCCTTCCTGATCGAGACCAAGGGGGTGCATCACTTTATCAACATGGCGCTATCGCTGAAGGACCTGTATCCTAGCGCGGTCTTTCTGATTGTTGGTAGTGTGCTGAACCTTGAGTATGAGAAGCTGTGCCGCGACATGATCGGCAGCGCTGGAGCGCAGCATCGATTCTTGTTCGCTGGACCGCAAGAGAATATAGAAGCTGTGTACTGCGCGCTCGATATTGTTGTGGTTCCCAGTCTTGTGCTTGAGGGCTTTGGACTGACGGCGATGGAGGGACTCCTGCACGCGAAGCCAGTGGTAGCTTATGGCTCGGGTGGACTGCACGAATTGCTGACGCTGTCGGATGCGAAGAGCTTCTAGCTGTGCCGGAGAACCCGGCTTCACTGGCGGAGAAGGTGAGGCTGTTGCTGAATCAACCTGATCATGGCAGGCTGCAGGGTCAGCTCAACCAGCTTCAGATTCAGAACGTGTTTGGACCTGAGATATATGCGAATCGCTTAAATGCAATGATTGCGCGCTGGATAACCGAGCACCCTGCCTGGTTTCAAGCAGGTGTGAGTCGACAAGTCAGACGACGGTCCGTTAAAGCACGGCGCCATAAGCCGCGAGGCAGGAAGAATAAAAGAAAAATGGTCCTGCGCCGGCGGGCGAAGCGTCTCCGACATAAGAGGAGTGTGAAGCCAGTGAGACGCCGGGCCAGCAAGTCCAGAGTACGCAGATCGCCTAAAAGGCGGTATAAGTAAGATCTGTGATTAAGTTGGCAAGGGAGAATCCATTATGAAAGTCATGACGATCTTGGGTACGAGGCCCGAAATTATACGATTAAGCTTGATCATTCCTCTGCTGGATCAGTATGCTGAGCGTCATGTGCTTGTGCATACGGGACAGAATTTCACCAATTCGCTAAGCGGTGTTTTTTTCTCGGAGCTGGGTCTAAGGCATCCGGATTACGTGCTTCAGGATAAACAGGCAACGTTGGGAAGTCAACTCGCTGTTATGTTCAGTAAAATGGAGGAAATATTGGACCAGGAACAGCCGGATACCGTCTTGCTCCTCGGTGACACGAACAGCGCTTTGTGCGCAATATTGGCTGAACGCATGGGGTATCCGGTCGTGCATATGGAAGCTGGGAATCGCTGTTTTGATTTGAACGTTCCTGAAGAGAAAAATCGCAAAGTTATCGATGCAGTGTCATCTATTAATATGCCTTACACAAGTTACAGCAAGAACCACTTGCTGCGTGAAGGAGTACCGAGCCAGCGCATCGTGCTTACCGGCAATCCAATCTATGAAGTGATGCAGCATTATGATGACAAGGTGGATGAAAGCACGATTATGGAGAAGCTCTCGCTCGCGCCGCAGCAATATTTTCTCGTGACGATTCACCGTGCCGAGAACGTAGACCGGCCCGAGCATCTGCGAGAGATTCTGAACGGGCTGAACGCGGTGGCCGAGACGTTCGGCCGTCGCCTGATCTGCAGTCTTCATCCGCGAACAGCATCCCGTCTTGGCGGAGTCCTGGATATAGCCCTGCATCCACTCGTTGAGATGCATGAGCCTTTTGGATTCTTCGATTTCGTCAAGCTGGAGAAGGAAGCGCTATGCGCGATAACCGATAGCGGCACGGTACAGGAGGAGTGCTGCATCATGCACGTACCTACCGTGACGGTCCGCCAAACCACGGAACGGCCCGAAACCGTGGATTGCGGCAGCAACATCGTGTCCGGATTGGATGCAGCCAGCATTCATGATGCTGTGAAACTTATGACACAGCTTAGTCGGGATTGGAAATGCCCGGAAGGTTATCTGGCGGACAATGTGTCGCGTACCGTCGTAAAATATGTGCTTGGAGGGAAAGTGAATGTTCACTAATCAACGGATTTTGGTGACAGGCGGCACAGGCTCTTGGGGACATGAACTGATCAGCCAGCTTTTGCCGCTGAATCCTAAACAGGTTATTGTGTACTCCAGAAGTGAAGCCACCCAGGTGGCCATGGACCGTGAATTTGAAGATCCAAGGCTTACGTTCCGTATTGGTGATATTCGTGATAAGGATGCCCTGACAGCAGCCTGTCAGGATGTGGATTACGTTTTTCACCTAGCGGCGTTAAAGCATGTTCCAGTCTGCGAGGAGCATCCTTATGAGGCGCTCAAGACGAATGTTGTTGGAACACAGCATGTCATTGAAGCGGCCATTGAGAATAAGGTAAAGAAAGTCATCTATATATCCACCGATAAAGCAGCCAATCCGTCCAACTTCTATGGCATGACCAAAGCGATTGGTGAGAAGCTGATCGTATATGCCAACCTGCTGAGCAAGACGACCCAGTTCGTGTGCGTACGCGGCGGTAATGTTCTGGGGACGAATGGTAGCGTAGTACACGTATTTAAGAATCAGATTCGGCAAAAAGGACAGATCAGCATTACCGATCAGCATATGACCAGATTCTTCCTCACACTGAAAGATGCGATTTCATTGTTATTTAAAGCATCCATTGAGAGTATTGGCGGGGAAATCTTCGTAATCATGATGCCAACATGCCGCATCGTCGATCTGGCCGAGGTGCTCATCGAAGCATCAGGCAGAACGGATGTTACCTTGGTGGAGACGGGAATTCGCCCTGGTGAGAAGATTCATGAAATATTGATGAGTGATTTTGAGAGTCTTACGACCGTAGCTTACGATGATGAGTATCTTGTGATATTGCCGACGCTAGATATTCCAAATCTGAAGGATCATTATCAACATCTGCCGAAAGTATCGTTTAACAGCTTCAGTTCAGAGCACCAGCTCATGACCAAGTCCGAAATCCGTGAAATATTGAAACGCGGGGGATTCTTGCCATGAAGATGCTCATTCTCGGGGGAAATGGTATGGCAGGACACTTGCTTGTGAAATATTTTCAATCTTCAGGCAAGCACGCTGTCTTTTACACCACCCGGGACCGATGCGATTCGCAAGGGCTGGTGCTGGATGTAACGGATATGAGCGCTGTTGAGCAAGTGGTTAAAGCGGTCAGGCCAGATATGATCATTAATGCAGTAGGGGTGCTCAATCAGTTCGCCGAGACGGATAAAATAAATGCTTATCATATTAACGGATTCTTGCCTCATCGTCTGCGTCATTTGGCGGATATGATCTCTGCCAGACTGATTCATATCAGCACAGATTGTGTCTTTCTGGGAACGAAAGGCGGTTATGTCGAGAGTGATACTCCCGATGGGGTCTCTTCCTATGCGCTGACAAAAGCGCTGGGTGAAGTGAATGAACCGGATCATCTCACCATCCGTACCTCGATTATTGGACCGGAGGTGCGCAAGAGTGGAATTGGCCTGCTGAACTGGTTCATGAAGCAAAGAGGAGAGGTCTCTGGCTACCGCAGGGTCATGTGGAACGGCGTTACGACTCTGGAGCTTGCCAAAGCGATCGAATTCTTCATGAATAGAGATGTCGGAGGCCTCATTCATCTTGCCCATCCCAAGCCGCTTAACAAATACGAACTGCTGCTGCTATTCAAGGATATATGGGGCAAAGAGGACGTGACGATACGGCCTTCCGATCATATGGTGCAAGATCGGACGCTGCAGAGCACCCGCCTGGATGCGGCGTATTTATTTCCGGATTACGCGCAGATGCTAAGGGAGATGCACGTATGGCAGCAAAATCACTGACAGCTTCGAAGTTATTGATTACCGGTGCGTCTGGTTTTACGGGACGTCATGCTTGTGCGCATTTTGTCCGGCAGGGTTACACTGTTATCGCTGCCGGGCGAAACGAACAGGCGTTGCAGACCATTCCAGGCGTAACTCCCTTCGTATGCCATCTCGAGGACCGCTCTCAAGTGGAAGACTTGATTCAGCAGATCCTGCCTCATTATATTCTGCATGTAGCCGGAAAAAATTCAGCCTCTGACTCATGGAAGTTTCCGACCGAGTATATGGAGAGCAATGTCATGGCTGCAGTATACGTCCTGGAAGCTGTGCGCAAGTATTGCCCCGGCAGCAGGCTCGTGATGGTAGGCTCTAGGCTTAGCACAGATCCTGCTAAGGGTGCAGCCGCCGTTCCTCATCCGTACAGCCTTAGCAAGACTTTTGCCAGTTGGGTGGCAACGGCATGGCAAAGTCTGTATCAACAGCCGGTTATTCTTGCCGAACCTTCGAATTTGATTGGACCGGGCGAGTCTGCAGGCTTTTGTACATTGCTTGCGAAATACATCGCCCGTTATGAAGCGGGTAGAGCTGTTCCCGAATTTCGAATCAGCTCGCGTTTTGAGTCACGTGATTTTCTTGATGTACGAGATGCGGTAGCGGCATATGATGTGTTGTTAAGAGAAGGAAAACCTGGGATGTCCTACTCGATTCAATCCGGCGTAGAGCACACTCTTGGGGAGTTAGCGCAGGCACTTACGGCTTTGGCACAGATTGCAGTTCCAGTGGATTATGGTCCAAGTGAAGCCAGACTAACTCCTGATTCATTAAACAAAGGAGCCAATGGAGCGAGTGGAGCAGAGCATCTTACGGAGCTTGGCTGGTATCCGCACTTTGCGCTTGAACAGTCGCTTGCCGATATTATGCAATATGCCCGGGAACAAGCACAGCAACCATCTTCATAGGGTAAGATAAAACGCCGGCAGATAGGCTATCTGTTCGGTGTTTTTGTATATAGGGACCCTGAACAAGTGTTATCTTCCATGTAAAAACCTTTCAGCATACCGTAATTGTCCGAAGGCCATCCTATACGTGTTAATACACTTATTATAGAGATGGAGGATGAATTCATGATGAAATCCAAAGCAGTTACGCTTACCGTCTCCACAGCTTTGCTCCTCAGTATGGCGGCAGTGACGGGGTGCGGCAACGCGAACGACGGGAATACGACCCGTACCAACAGTGTGGATGGAGGCCGTGTAGGTGTCCACTCTGTGCGCAATAATCAGAATATGACGGGGTCCCAGCAACATGATCTTACGAATCTGAAATACAGCAACGTGTTATCCAAGAAGGTAACCGATATCGAAGGAGTCGGCACTGCGCATGTCTTCGTGACGAATCGCAGCGCGTACGTCTCGATTTCCAAAGACGGCGTGAACACGAGCAATATTAATGGACACGTGACGGGAATCAGCAAGGGAACGCGAGCGAATTCTACGATTGACCGCAACACGACGGGAATTCGTACGAACACAGGCAAGACCCGGCTCAATGGCAATATGAGTACAAGCAGTGTCGGTTTGCTTCGTGGTATGGCCAATGAAACTCGGCATACGGTAGAGAAGGATATCGGCTTGGGACGCAGTGCAGACAATCGCGGTTTCGGGCTGAACGGTACGACACGTAAAGGCGGATTTGGTGGAAGCAGTTATAATACGCTGAACGGCACACGAACCAATGGCCTGATGGGTACCAACGGTACGCGCACAGGTATGGCGGGTACGGACGGTACGTTGAATGACAGCTATATGGGTACTGGCATCAACGGTGCGCCTTACGGCACATATAATCACAATAATATGGGCATCATGAGCAACAAGGATGAAGTGTCACAGCATGTTCGTCAAGAAATAACGAGCAAAATCCGGAAAACCGCTCCGCATATCTCTCAGGTTTATGTATCGACAGATGAAGAATTTCACCAGCATGCTGCCGGATACGTAACAGGTGACAATGCGAAGAACACACTAGGTACGCTTTCCCGTGATTTTGGTTCATGGATTAACCGTATCTTCCCAATGAATTTGGGTGCGCGTGACGGTATGAACGATACGCGTGGCAATCTCATCAAGAACGATACGGATGATGGTTGGTTCGGCGGAAATCGCAATATGCGGTAAAATCCCTATACAAAAAGGAGTTGCCTGTTAGGAATTTATATTCCTAGAAGAGGCAGCTCCTTTTGCCGTTAAACAATGAAAATGAAGGTTAATGCTTGCGCTGTCCTTGAATCCATACGCCGTGCAGCTCCAAATCGCTAGATAGCAGCAGTACATCTGCCAGCTTGCCTGCTTCCAGTGAGCCTGTACGTTGATCGATGCCGATTTTTTTGGCGGGATTGATGCTGCCCAGCCGAGAAGCTTGCTCGATGCTCAATCCGACCTCGCGGACCAAGAGCTGAAACCCCTTGATCATCGTTAATGTGCTGCCGGCCAGACTGTTGCGATTTTCTTTCAGCGTTGCAATGCCATCCTCTACGGTAACAGGCAAATCCCCGAGTGTATACTCGCCGTCAGGCATGCCCGTTGCTGACATGGCATCCGTGATGAGAATCAATTGACCCTCTGGTTTCATGCGGGCGAGTATGCGAATGGCAGCAGGATGGACGTGAATGCCATCGGCTATAATCTCGCAGCTAAGCCGGTCATCGCCGAGCATGGCACCAACGGCGCCGGGTTTACGGTGATGGAGTCCAGTCATGGCATTGAAGGTGTGCACGCCGTGACTTAATCCCGCTTCAACAGCCGTTTCGACTTCGTCATATGTAGCATCCGTATGACCAAGTGCTGCTACGATGCCGCGTTCGCTGAGCCAGGAGATTGCCTCCAGCGCTCCTTCACGCTCCGGAGCAAGCGTTACCTGGCGAACCAGGTCGGGATAACGCGAGACCCACTCTTCCAGCCATTCGATGTTGGCGTGAACGATATGTTCCGGGTTCTGCGCTCCCGGCCATTTGGGGCTAATGAATGGTCCTTCCAGATGGACGCCTTCAAGACGTGCATGTGGCATGCCTTGACTGCGATATTGATGCACTTCCGCCAAGACGCGATCAATGTTCGCTTTCGGCGCCGTCATCGTAGTGGCCAGCATAGCGGTAGTGCCTTGTGAACTGTGGAACGCCGTGATTTTATCTAGGTTTTCCTTGGACGCATCCATGAAATCCTCGCTGTTCCCGCCATGTACATGGATATCGATAAAGCCGGGAACAATATAGCCATCCGGCTGATTGATAACCTCCAGTGCGGACTCTTTAAGTGCTGCGGGCAAGTCGGCGGCATCGCTGCATAAGCGATGCGCTCACCTTGTATGGCGACAACTCCATCTTTGCTCATTCCGTTTGGCGTCAGGACATGACCGTACAACAATTGGACTGAAGCTTCGATGGGGCTGCTCATACGAGTAATCTCCCCGCACCTTGATCGAGAAGCACGACAACGTTCGGATGGCATTGAAGCAGGGATGCGGGACATTCTGTCGTAATAGGCCCTTTCAGCGCACGGTGTACGATCTCAGCCTTGTCCTCGCCTCGGACGAGCAGTAGGATCTGCCTTGCTTTCATGATCGTGGCGACCCCCATTGTGATCGCATGGGTAGGCACGTCATCCAGCGATGGAAAGAACCTCGCGTTAGCTGAACGGGTCTTTTCTTGCAGTTCTACGAGGTGGGTACCACCGCTCAAGCTGTCTCCGGGCTCATTAAATCCGATATGTCCATTGTGACCAAGACCAAGAAGCTGCAAGTCCACAGGCCCGAACTCTTCCAGCATGTTGTCGTAATTCAGGCATTCTTCTTCCGGATTGGCAGCATTGCCATTCGGTACATGCGTACGTTCCATCTCGATATCCACATGGTTGAAGAATTTCTCATTCATGAATGTGCGATAGCTTTCAGGATGATGCTCCGGCAAGCCCACATATTCATCCAGGTTGTATGTCGTGGTCTGTGCAAAGCTGACCAGGCCTTGACGGTTCATCTCAATCAGCTTGGCATAAAGGCCCACTGGCGTACTTCCTGTCGCAAGTCCCAATACAGCTCGGGGATTGGTGTGCAGCAAGCCGGAGATTAGGTTGGCCCCCGTTTGTACAAATTGTTCTTCATCGCGGAATGTGTAAATATTCATAAGTGTTATTGTCCTCCTCGGCTTTTGCGGTAATTTTGAACGTTATGGTAGGACTGCTCGAGCTTTGGAACATAGGTCGAGAAGTCCCGGCTGGCCATCCCAATGAACAGGATGTCGATAATATGGAGCTGGGCGATTCGGGACGCCATATCTCCGCGTCGCATTCCTTCCTCCAGAGAGGAGGAATACAAAGAAATGTCCGCTAATGCGGATACAGCACTGCTTCTGTAGGAAGTGATGCTGATGGTGAAGGCACCCGAATCCTTGGCGCAGGCAAGGGCATCGATCGTCTCCGGAGTCTCACCGGAATAGGAGACCGCTACGGCCACATCATTGGCCGTGAGCGTTGACGCGGATGTGATCTGCATGTGGGAATCGGCGAAGGCAGTGCAATTCTTCCCGATCCGTATCAGCTTTTGATAGAAATCTTGGGCGACGATGGAAGAGGTAGCTACACCATAGAGATCGATGCGTTTGGCGCGGCAGAGCGCATCGACCGCACGTTCCAGCTTGCCTAGATCCAGCAGTTCCGTTGTATCCCGGATCGAGGTGAGATGATTCGATTCGATGGCTTCTACAATGCCTGCAAGCGGATTGCCGGCGACGATATCCTGATAACGGGTGGCACCTGTTCTGGAAGCCATTTCGGCATGGGCAATTTCGGCAGCGAGTTTAACCTTGAAATCGGGATAGCCCTTGCATTGAAAATTTTTGCAGAAGCGGGTGACCGTCGCCGCGCTGACCTCGCATCGGTCGGCAAGATCCATGATGCCCATATGCACAATCTCGGAAGGCGCGGCCAGTATGAACTCGGCAAGTCGCCGTTCCTGACGGGGAAGACGATCTTTCTCGACTGAAATAATATGCAAGATCGGTGTCATTACAAGCCTCCTCTAAATAATCCCTGGATGAGCTTATATTCTGGGCAACAAAGCGGATGGGATTTCACAGAATCATTATTAAAAATAATTTTACATAATAACGTAACGAAAAGAAAATAATTTTCATTCCTCTCCATAATAAGACATGAAGCAAACGGAAGCAAGGGAGAAAATTAACCAAACAAAAAAAGCCCTCATATCCTGTTGGTACAGGATTGAAGGCTTTTATTGTGTCCCAGCTGGAATAGCTGGCGAGGTGTCAGATCTTCAACTCACCGAGTTTTATCAACTCGACGACAGCTTGCGAACGGCCCTTAACATTCAGTTTCTGCATGACATTGGAGATGTGATTACGCACCGTCTTCTCGCTAATAAACAACTGCCCAGCGATATCGCGAGTGGTTTTGTCTTGCACGAGCAATTCAAATACCTCACGTTCACGGTGGGTCAACAAGAACTTGCTGTTATGATCGGTCCCCTTCAATGGTGTCACCCCTCCTTGCCCGGGTATGTGTGGTCTAACAAGGTTAAGGGATACAGTCAACTCATCTTATGTAGAATGAGGGGGGAATGTGCGGAGACGCCAATAATTTGGGCTGTTCCCTCCAAATATGCCAATCCGATATGTGCTAAAATATAAAGTAGCTTATCCACAACGCAGATCATTCTTCAATGAACAACCGGAGGTTATTATTCATGGTACCCGTTCTAGTCGTTATATTGATCATCGTGATTCTAATCATCATCGCTGTCATACTCAGGAAGAGAAGCAGCAGTAACCATACATCCAGACGTAAGGTGATTCCGTTCAAGTCCGGGTCAAGATCCCGTGCGCTCAAGCAAGGGCAGGCGTGCAGTCGATGTAATCGCAAACGACCGCTCGTCTTCTATGCGAACGATGCCGGAATCGTCAAAGGATTGTGCAAAGAGTGCAAAAACAAACTGGAACAGCATCAGGAGCTATATCCTGTATAACATGCCTTCATCTGTTGAATATTGGAAGAAGTGCGCGGGGACACTAACCCGCGCACTTCTTTTTGTTTTAGGATGAATTCGACTCCCCATTTTGTTACAAATTGTGTATAGTGGATAGCAGTTTCAGGTGGAAGGGGAGTGTAACGTATCTTGGGCCGATTTGTTAAACTGAACACCCTAAGAAATCAAATATTTCTCGGATTCATGCTGGTCATGGTAATCGTTCTCGCCTTGGTCGGGGTTTTTGTATATGATCAGGTCGCTGTGCTTTTGCGTAACAGTGCAGAGAAGCATATTCAGCAGACGGCGGTCCAGACGACGGGCAAGCTGGACGCCCTGCTGGGACAGGTGGACACGCTCACGGCACAAGTCTCGACCAATGCAACGGTTCAGCGTTATTTGGCGCAGGAGACGGAAGGACGACCGCTCAGCTTTAACGAACGTCAATCTCTGCAGCAAGAGGTCCGTAAATTCGAGGCTTATGCGACGGGCATACGATCGCTGGAGTTATATACAACCGATTATCGGCGGCTGTTTCCGCTGGATGAGGGCAGTTTGCTCAGTCGGGTTTCGAGTGATTGGATTCATCGTGCGGATTACGGGATGGGGAAGCTAGTATGGTTCGGCGAAGACCCGCGTGATCCGGATGTGGTCGTAGCCGTCCGCCGAGTCCGCCTGATTGATCATTCGTATGCCCATGGCGGTTATTTGTATCTCAAGCTGGAGAAGGAGTATTTTGAGCTCACCGATACAAGCAGCAGCCTTAGGACCGACTCGCGCGAGGCGATGGGATTGTTCGATCAAGCGGGCAATGAGATTTCCTCGGACTTTGCCGTGCCTGTGAATTCGGCGGAAATATTACATCGTGAGGGTGAGACGATCACCCTTGGCAATGAGAATTATATAGCCGTTCAGAGGCGTTCCGAGGCGACCGGCTGGAATCTGGTGATCCTGACGCCGGTGGATTATACGACCGAAGGTATCTCCGTCTTGCGGACAGCAATTATCATATCCGGGGCGGTTGGCGCCTTGCTATTCCTATTCCTCAGCTTTATCCTGACCACGATGATTATCCGTCCTATTCTTAATTTGATCCGCGCGATGCGCGGCGTCAGGCTCGGTACGCTGAAACCGATTCCCGTCAGCTCCAAGACGATGGAGATCAACGAGCTTAACAATACGTACAATCAGATGATCGATTCATTAAATGAACTCATCGAGGTCGTCTATCAGAAGGAGCTCATTCAGAGCCGAACCGAGCTGAAAGCGCTGCAGGCACAGATTAATCCGCACTTTTTGTTTAACACATTGGAAGCGTTCTATTGGGCGTTAGATGAGCAGGGGGAAGAAGAACTCGCTGAGGTCGTGGTTGCCATGTCCGGTTTGTTCCGTTACGTCATTAACCGTAAGGATGAGGATGAATGGGTAATGATTCGGGATGAATTGGAGCATGCGGAGCGGTATTTGCTGATCATGAAGATGCGAATGCTGGACAGGTTGTCATGGCGGATTGAAGCGGATGATGCAAGCCGAAACGTTCCGATTCCGAAGCTGTTGATTCAACCGATCGTGGAGAATGCAATCCTGCACGGGGTGGAGCAGCGGCTGGGTCCAGGGACTGTCGTTGTCAGTGCCAGGAAGTCGCAGGCGCATCCGGGCTATACCGAAATTTCGATCGTGGACGATGGACCTGGCATGGATGAAGAGACGATTGCTGCCTTATATGCATCTATGGAAAAAGGGCAAGCGGTCTCGTCCAAAAAGAGTGGCGTTGGAATCGCCAATGTGGAGCAAAGACTCCGGCTGTATTACAATTCCGACCAGTCCGGTCTTCATATTGCTAGCATAGAAGGTCAAGGGACGACGGTATCATTTCGAATCCCGGATAATTTTCCGGTGTTGAAGGGGGAGGGAGCAGGACATGAAGACGATATTGATCGTGGATGATGAACCTAGAACGCGGGAAGGTGTAAGGAAGACGCTGGAGGCATGGTCTTCAGGCAAACATCGTATTGAGATGGCCGCAAGCGGAGTTGAAGCGCTGCAGTGGCTGCAAAGGGAAATTGCGCATCTTGTCATCACGGATATCCGCATGCCTGAGATTGGCGGACTTGAACTTATTGAGCGATTGCAAGATGTGAAGAATCCGCCTGTGATCATCGTTATTTCGGGGTATTCCGAGTTTGATTATGCACGCAAAGCTTTACAGCACGGAGTGGTCGATTACTTGTTGAAGCCGCTTGATAAACGGAAGTTAGTTGCGGCTGTTGAATCGGCGTTAGCCAAGGGGGAACGTCAGCAGCAGATTGAGCGCATGGAGAGGCTGGTCGATCCGAAGCTGCTTGAAGCCGCGCAGCAGGAGAAGATATACAGCGTTCAGGTGCAGGAAGCGCTGGAATACGTGGATGGGTCGCTGCATGAACCGGTGTCGCTCAAGGAGGTAGCGGAAGCACTCCATTTGAATTCGAGTTATTTCAGCGTACTATTCAAAGATCAGACGGGTATAACTTTCAGTGAATATCTGACGCGTCGAAGAGTACAGCGAGCCAAAGAACTATTGGCCGGCACTTCGCTGTCCGTTGCCGAAATCTCCGAACGGGTAGGATATCAGACTGCTAAATATTTTGTGAAAGTGTTCCGTGATCATGAGAGTGTCAGTCCAAGCCAATACCGTCAAGGTGTGACCGATACGAATGAACATATCTAATAAAAGTGGAATTAGTCCCAATGGTTATGTCCTTATCGCATCTTCTCCTCGCTGATACAATTTGATTAAAGCGGTTTCAATACGCGATAGATAATGAGGAAAAGGGGTTGTAAACGTGTTCAACAAAAAATGGACGGTTCTGCTTCTGACGTTGTGTGTAGCTCTGATTGCCGCAGGTTGCGGATCAGGCAACAGTGGCGGCGGTGCAAGTGGCGGTAGTGACGGCGATAAAGTAACGGTTAATTTCATGCATTTATGGCCAGCTGGCGTATCGGCAGGTCAGAATAAAATCGTGAACCAGATCATCGAAGAATACCAGAATGAAAACCCGAATGTCACGATTAAGCAAGAAGTATTAGACAACGAGCAATACAAGAACAAATTGAAAGTGCTTTCGGCTTCCAATGAACTGCCTGACGTTGGCGTCACCTGGGCAGCGGGCTTCCTGAAGCCTTATGTTGAAGGCAATCTGTTTGCTCCGGTAGACGACTTGCTGGATGGTGAACTGAACGGCAAGTTCGTCGCAGGTACTACAGAAGCTTATGCGATCGAGAATAAGACGTATGCGCTTCCGTTGGAGTTCAATATTGCGCCAGTGTATTACAACAAAGCGATTTTCGAACAGTACAATCTCGAAGTTCCGCAAACCTACGAACAATTTAAGGCGGTTGTGAAAACGCTCTCGGACAACGGCATGGCTCCGATCGCGCTGGGTAATAAAGATCGCTGGACCGGCTCCCTTTGGTACATGTATCTGGCTGACCGGATGGGTGGTCAGGAAGCACTGGCTAATGCGATCAGCGGTTCCGGATCCTTTACCGAAGAGTCGCTCGTGAACGCAGCAGGCGAAATTCAGTCGCTGGTGGATGGCAACGCTTTCGTGAAAGGCTTCAACGGCCTGTCTAACGAAGAAGCTAAATCTGAATTTCTGAACGAGAAGGCCGCTATGTACATGATGGGTACATGGGAGCTGCCGAACTTTACGACGAACGAAGAAATCCCGCAAGAGTTCCGCGATAACGTCGGCTTCTTTAAGTTCCCGACAGTGGAAGGCGGACAAGGCGATATCAATAGCTGGGTCGGCGGCCCGGGCGTCGGATTGTTTATCTCCGAAGGCTCCCAAGTGAAAGAAGAGTCGAAGAAATTCGTAGAATATTTCGTAACCAAGTGGGGAGAGCAGTCCGTTACGGGCGCTGGTGTCATCCCTGCCACCAAGGTGGACACGTCCACACTGGAACTGCCTCAATTGTATATCGATCTGTTTGATGAAATGAATCAGGCAAGCAGCATCACATTGTTCGCGGATGTGCAGATGGAAGCAAATGCAGCCGAGACGCACTTGAATATGATTCAAGCTCTCTTCGGTAAAGCGGTCACGCCGGAGAAATATGCAGAAGAGCATGATGCGGCCTTATCTAAAGGTAAATAATCCTTAGATTGATGGAACCCAAGTATGATCATTTATCCAGCAGCAATGCCGGATAAATATTTTTCATGAAGATCGTATGCAACATAAGAAAGGGGTCGGTTCCTGTGGATAAGGTGATGTCCAACAAGAGAATCATTGCATTGTACGTACTGCCCGCACTGCTTGTCATCATGGCCGTCGTTTATATTCCGATCGTGCTCACGGCCTACTATGGCTTGAATGACTGGAACGGCATCGGCGCGATGACCTTTATCGGACTCGAAAATTATCAAGCACTGTTAACGGACGGCAAGTTCTGGGATAGTGCGTGGCACTCCCTGCTGCTGGCTTTGTTCTCGGCTGCGAGTTTACTTATATATCTTGCTGTTGCGATGGTATTGTCCTCGAAGATCAAGGGGGCCAATCTGTTCCGCAAAATATACTTGATTCCGATGCTGCTTTCCTCCGTGGCGATCGCGCAGCTGTGGCTGCGTATCTATCATCCTACGAACGGTATCGTGAACAGCTTTCTGGAGTCGATTGGCATCGCCAATCCGCCGGCCTGGCTGGCTGAGCCATCGCTGGTACTCTACGCTTTGTTTATCCCGATCCTGTGGCAGTATGCAGGCTTCTACATTCTGATCTATTATGCGGCCCTTAAGAACATTCCGGCTTCGTTGGTGGAAGCGGCCAAGATCGATGGAGCTACCTCGATCCAGATCGCTTTCCGCATCAAGCTTCCGCTCATCATGGAAGTCATCAAGGTTACGATTGTACTCGCGGTTGTCGGTTCACTGAAATATTTCGATCTGATCTTTGTTATGACCGACGGTGGGCCAAATGGCGCGAGTGAAGTAATGGCTTCTTATATGTATCATACGGCTTTCCGCGCTTATGATTTCGGATATGGCAGCGCATCGGGTTCTTCCTGTTAGTCATCTGTCTTGTCGTGACGTGGTTTATCCGCAAGTTAACGGCAACCAAAGAAACAATCCAATATTCATAAGGAGGGAAGCTATATGATATCCGGAGCCGCAGGGCAGCTAGAAGGCAAGCGCAACCGTTCAGGCAAGAACGCGCTGAATAAGATAGGTTATCTACTGCTCTACGTGATATTAATCGGCGTGGGAATCTTTCAGCTGTTTCCTCTCGTATGGCTGATGCTGTTCTCGCTCAAAAACAATCAGGAAGTGTTCAACTTACCGCCGTTATCCCTTCCGCTGGATCCAAAGTGGGAGAATTACGAGAAGGTATGGAGTGCCGGTAATATCAGCGTCTATTTTCTGAACAGCGTGTGGATCACGGTCGTGGCTACGGGCCTGACGATCATTCTCGGCAGTCTCGTAACCTTTGCGATCACGAGAATGAAATGGAAGGGGAGTTCATTTGTGCTGGGACTGTTCATGGTCGCCATGATGATTCCGGTTCATTCCACCCTGATTCCATTGTTTAGCATGTTTAATAAAGTTGGGCTGACGGATCATCCGTTGTCGCTTGTGCTGTCCTACGTAGCGTTTAATATGCCGATTACGATCATGATACTACTAGGGTTCTACTACACGCTGCCGAAGGAAGTGGAAGAGGCAGCGGTCATGGACGGGTGTTCCGTTCATCGCGTATTCTTCCGAATCGTCCTTCCGATGACCGGCTCGGTATTGGCTACGACCGCCATCATTAACATGATTTATAACTGGAACGAATTTATATTCGTGAATACGTTTATCAGCTCGGATATGTTCAAGACGCTGACCGTCGGCGTTCAGAACTTTATCGGCCAATATACAACCGACTGGGGCGCGATTGGCGCAACGTTGATGATCAGCATCTTGCCAATCCTGCTTATGTTCCTCTTCCTCAGTGACCGGATCGTGGAAGGTATTGCGGCCGGTTCGGTTAAAGGCTAAGTATCATCATCATATGAGCAGCAAAAAGATCGCAGACAAGCTCCACTCGGAGTTTCTGTCTTGCGATCTTTTTTGAGCGTATCGTCGTTCTATACCCACCCGAGCGCTCTTACGACTTGGGCGACGATGAAAGTGACGCCGATAGCGATGGCCGTAGGGATGGCGAAGGCGAGGAAGGTCCATTTAGGACTCTTGGTTTCTTTCCAGATGTTGATCAGCGTTGTGCCGCACGGATAGTGTAGCAGCGAGAATAGCATCATGTTAAGCGCCGTTAACCAGGTCCAGCCCTGATCGACGAAGATCTGCTTGAGCGCGAACATATCGCTCACTTCCGTTAACGAGCCCGTTGCGAGGTACCCCATCAACAGGATGGGCAGCACGATCTCATTGGCCGGAAGTCCGATAATGAAGGCCATGAGAATGAAGCCGTCCAACCCGAGCGAGCGAGCGAACGGTCCAGGAAGTTGACAAAGTGCAGCAAGATGCTGGAATCACCGATATGAATGTTGGCCAGAATCCAGGTCAGCACGCCCGCTGGCGCGGCGACGATTACGGCTCTGCGCAGCACATAGACCGTTTTGTCGAGGGTTGATCTTAGAATCGTGTTCCAGATTTTCGGTTTGCGATAGGGTGGAAGTTCGAGCGTATAGTGAGACGGGACACCTTTCAGGGCCGTTTTGGACAATCCCCACGATACGGTCAGCGTGACCACAACGCCGATCAGAACCATTCCGATCACGACCGCGGCAGTCACAAGCGTCTGGGCACCTCCGGCAAAGCCGGCGGCCATAAACAGGGAAGCCAGCAGAATCAGGGTCGGCCAGCGGCCGTTACATGGCACGAAATTGTTGGTCAGAATGGCGAGCATTCGTTCTCTGGGAGATTCGATGATACGGGTGGACATGATCGCGGCTGCATTACAGCCGAATCCCATCGCCATCGTCAGCGATTGTTTGCCGTGCGCACCGGTTTTTTTGAACAAGCGGTCCAGGTTGAAGGCGACCCGCGGCAGATAACCGTAGTTCTCCAGCAGGGCAAATGCCGGGAAGAATATCGCCATCGGCGGCAGCATGACGCTGATAACCCAAGCCGTGCCGCGGAACAGGCCGAGTACGAGCAGCCCGTGCAGCCACTCTGGCGCTTGAACCGCCGTAAATCCCATCGTCAAATATCCTTCGATATAGCCGAAGAAACTCGCAAGCATGGAGGAAGGAACGTTAGCCCCGGCTATCGTGAGATAAAATATAACTCCGAGCATGGCCAGCATCACCGGAAAACCCCACAGCTTGGAGGTGAAGATGCGATCAAGCCGTTCGGAACGATAGAGGAGTTCGCGATTCGTGATGGTTACAGCGTCACTACAAAGCTCCCGCGATTTCTTGAATAACTCTCCTACGATGTCCTCGCGCACGTCATAGGGGGGTTCAGCAGGAATGCTGTCCGTTAGAGCTTCCAATCGTTGTAGGCGCTCCATAAGCGACTCCTCCTTTGTCTGAAGAACCCAGTCGGTCTTTCAGCGCTTCAATCAATTTCCGGTCACCATCAAGGAAGCGGAGCGCAAGCCATCTGGCAGGGTATTCATCCTGGAAGATCGCCCGTAGTTCCGGCTCCAGCCGTGATATTTCGTGCTCTAGCTGCTCATGATACCGCATGCGGTATGGAGTGGTTTTTATTTGTCCGGTACACATCAGAAGCAGCTTTTCCGATAGTGCATCAAGGCCTTCATTATTTCTAGCAGACGTCGGGATAACAGGAACTCCAAGTCTGGCTTCAAGCTTGCGTAGATGGACTTCGATCCCTTTCTTCCGGGCCTCATCCATCAGATTAAGACAGACAATGACCCGATCGGTCATTTCCAGCACCTGCAGCGCCAGATTCAGGCTTCGTTCAAGCGCCGTCGAGTCGAGTACCAGCAGCGTCACATCCGGTTTGTCGAAAATGATATAGTCCCGGGCTACTTCTTCATCAGCGGAATTGGAAAAGAGGGAGTAGGTACCCGGCAGATCGATGAGCTGGAAGCGAACATCTTTATAATCATAATTCCCGCTGGCCAGACTGACGGTTTTGCCGGACCAGTTGCCGGTGTGCTGCTTCAGGCCAGTCAGGGTATTAAACAGCGTGCTTTTTCCCGTATTCGGGTTGCCCGCTAATGCAACGGTATATGTTCTCATGATGAAATCACCTGTCCCCAGATTAGCTGACTTTCTTCTTTGCGCAGTGCAATGACGGTTCCTGCCACTCGGTAAGAGGTCGGGTCCCCGAGTGGACTGGACTTCAGCACTTCAATGACCGAGCCCGGTACGAACCCGAGGTCCAGTAGCCGGCGTTTATGGTCGCCGCGGATATGAACTTGCTCAATCTTGAAGCAATCACCAAGCGCAGCTTGATGTAAATGCTGAAGCTGTTTAGTCTTATCCATAAAATTTAACCTCTTCCTATTATATTGGGCCGAGCATATATTGTTTCCTATAAGCAACTTTACGCCTATAGTATGACTGCTATGTCATATTGTCAACGGAATTGATTGATTTTTTTGCTGAGTATGTGCCGGCCAGATCCAACCTTCTTGTTTTAAAGGCTTTCATATTAGGGTGGGATATGTTATATCTATATATGAGCAATCAATCATATAGTTTGAGGTGGTTTATTTATGATATGGGATGTCGTCGTTATCGGTGCGGGACAAGCTGGATTAGCGGCAGGTTATTGGTTACGCCGAGCAGGTATGTCATTTGTGATGCTGGATCGGGGATCGGAGCCAGGAGAAACATGGCTCGCTCGTTATGAATCGTTGCGGTTGTTTACGCCTCGGACGCATAGTGCGCTGCCCGGGATGGAGATGCAGGGGAACCCTGACGGCTTCCCTGATAAGTATGAAGTGGCTGCCTACTTGAAATCTTATGCATCCCGATTTGAATTGCCGATCCAGTGGAAGCAGGAAGTGTTGTCCGTAACGAAGGAGCGGGATGGGTTTGTCATTCATACCGAGGGAGAAGAACTGCGCGCGAAGAAGCTGATCATAGCGACAGGTCCCTTTCAGCGACCGCGAATCCCCGCTTTCTCTGCCGCGCTGCCGAAGGACATTCTGCAGCTGCATTCCTCCGCTTACATGGAGCCGTCGCAACTTCAGGGAGGCAATGTACTCGTGGTGGGCGGAGGGAACAGCGGGGCCCAGATTGCAACCGAGTTATCGGGCAGCCGTGAGACGTACTTGTCGCTCGGACAGCGGCCGCGGATCTTGCCGATGACGATGGGCGGGAAGAGTATGTTCTGGTGGCTGGATCGCCTGGGGATTCTGTCAGCACGCACAGATTCATGGATTGGCCGGGCGCTGAGGCGTAAAGGGGATCCGATTTTTGGATATGAATTGAAACAAGCGGTCAAGTGCGGTAAAGTGGTGTTGAAAAAGAGAGCTGTCCGAGCCGGCAGCTCCGGTATGGAGCTTGATGACGGGACGATAGTATCCGTCCGCAACGTCATTTGGGCTACCGGTTTTGTCTCCCGATATGATTGGCTCCGCATCGAGGGCGCGATGGATCATGAGCAGGCCGTCATTCATGCCAACGGTCATAGTCCGATCTCAGGCTTGTATTATGTGGGACTTCCATGGCAGACGCACAGAGGCTCCGCCCTCCTGACCGGAGTAGGAAGGGATGCGCGCGCGATCGTTCAGGCTATAATTAACGAAGAGGGGGATTAGTATGAATAAAGAGCATCATGAGCTGCTGCAAGAAGACCAGGCCATGGAAGCGTCACGTCTACTGAAGGCCATATCCGATCCGACTCGAATTCGGATCTTGCATCTGCTGTCCCAAGAAGAGTGCCCGGTTGGTCATATCGCCGAAGTGCTCGGCATGAGCCAATCCGCTGTCTCCCATCAACTCAGCTATTTGCGGACATTGCGACTGGTCAAATATCGCAGAGAAGGCAATACGTATTTCTATACGTACGAAGATGAACATGTCATCGGTATTCTGAAGCAGGTGCTGGACCATATCGACCATCTCTAAGAGAAGAACGGGATATCTTCCGCTTGACATCATGTTGATGCGGTTGTAATGTATTGGCAAATGAATTATCGTGAAGAACGATCATCAAGGACATGAGTTTGCCCGCATCCGGCAACACAGAGAGGAAGCCCTCGGCTGAAAGGCTTCTGAATGCCCGGTGGCAAGCTTCCTACCTTGTAGTTGCCCGCTGTTAACAGCGGAGCCGGCCCAGGCTCGTTATTGCCTTGTTGAGAATCTTGGATGGCAGCTGCTGTGCCGTGCAGGATTGAATCAGGGTGGTACCACGAAGCACATTCGTCCCTAGCGGAGAATGTGTTTTTTTTGCGTTTATTTTCAGAAGATGAAGGAGGTTATCAAGATATGAGGCAAAGTCAATTGTTTATGACGACGATGCGTGAAGTGCCATCCGAAGCCGAAGTATCCAGTCATCAGTGGATGCTGCGAGGGGGATATATTCGTCAAACGGCAGCAGGAGTATATTCATATCTGCCGCTCGGACGACGGGTACTGCGCAATATTGAGAGCATTGTCCGTCAGGAGATGGATGCAGCGGGTGCACAGGAGATGCTGATGCCAGCGATTCAGCCGGCGGAACTGTGGCGAGATTCGGGAAGATACGATGTATATGGGGCGGAACTGATTCGGCTGCAGGACCGGCATGAGCGGGAGTTTGTACTGGGACCGACGCATGAGGAAGTGATCACCTCAATCGTTCGTCAGGAAATCTCTTCCTATCGAAAACTTCCTGTGAACCTTTACCAGATTCAGAGCAAGTATCGGGATGAACGCCGCCCGCGCTTTGGTTTGCTTCGTGGACGCGAATTCCTGATGAAGGATGCATATTCATTCGATGGTGATTGGGGAGGGCTCGATGTCGCTTACCGGGCCATGTATCAAGCGTATGAACGAATATTCAAGCGCTGTGGGCTGACGTTCAGGGCAGTGGAAGCAGACGCCGGTGCGATCGGTGGTCAAGGCGAGACGCATGAGTTCATGGCGCTGGCGGCCATCGGGGAAGACACGGTGGTGTCCTGCAGCCGTTGTACGTATGCCGCGAATCTGGAGCGGGCTGAAGCAGCCGCCATGGATAAAGCTGCTGATAGGACAGATGCCATCGCAGGCGGCTCTCCAGCTTCAACGACGGAGCGGGTGCACACACCGGGCGTCAAGAGCATGGAGGAACTGACCCGATCGCTCCAGGTGACTTCGGCGCAACTGATCAAAACGCTGATCTTCCGTGTGGATGGACGTAGCTACGCCGTGCTTGTCCGCGGTGATCGGGAAGTCAACGAGACGAAAGTAAAGTCCTATCTGCAGGCAGAACAAGCGGAGCTTGCCGAAGCGGAAGAGGTCACGCGGATTACCGGTGCGTCTGCCTTGTTTGCTGGACCGGTGGGTCTAACGATACCGATACTCGTAGATTATGAGGTTGCGGCTATGGTTCACGGAATAACGGGTGGCAATGAGAAGGATATTCATATCCGGGGCGTACAGCCTGGAGTGGATTTCCCGCTTGAATTCGTTAGCGACTATCGCAACGTAATCGAAGGTGAACCGTGTCCGAGGTGTGGGGAGCCGATACAGTTCCATCGCGGAATTGAACTTGGGCATGTGTTCAAATTAGGGACGAAATACAGCGAGGCGATGAATGCAACGTACTTGGATGCGGAGGGAGAGGCCAAGCCGCTGATCATGGGATGTTATGGAATCGGGGTATCCCGCGTCATGGCTGCGATTGCCGAGCAGAGCATTATCGAAGATCGACTGGTATGGCCGATCTCCGTTGCTCCATTTCAAGTGCATATCATTCCGGTCGCCACGAAAGATGAGGTACAGCTTAAGCTGGCTGAACAAATATACGGTGAGCTCCGCCATGCCGGACTGGACCCGCTCCTGGACGACCGCGATGAGCGGGCGGGCGTGAAGTTCAAGGACGCCGATCTCGCAGGAGCGCCGATTCGTATAATCGTGGGCCGCGGCGCCGCAGCAGGCGAGGTCGAATGGACGGGCGCGGATGGCGTGAAGATGAACCTTACGGTTGCGGAAGCCATCGAGCGTGCCCGGGCAATCACTTGTCAGGAGAGGTAAGTCGAGAACACTCTTGCCTTATCCTTTCACCGCGCCGGCGGTGATCCCCTTAGTCATCTGTTCGGTGAACAGCAAGTAGATCAGAATTGTTGGCAGGGCGATGATGGTCATGACGGCAAACTGAGCTCCGTAATTGGAGGAATATTCACCGGCAAATTTCATGATGGAGAATGGAATGGTCTTAATATTCTCACTCGTGAGGAAGGTGTTGGCCATGATGAATTCATTCCAGGTACTGATGAAATTGAGAACGCAGATGGTCGCAATCGCCGGCTTGGTGATGGGAAGGATAATTCGGAAAATAACCCCAAAGATGCCGGCTCCATCCATGACGGCCGATTCCTCAATGGCCTTGGGGATGGTCTCCAGAAATCCGGTCATGATGAACATGCTAATTGGAATGACGATAGCCGTGTAAGGCAGAATGAGCGTAAACAGGTTGTTTAGCATATCCAGCTTATGAAACAGGATGAAATTCGGCAGCAGCGTGGCATGGATCGGAATAATCATCCCGAGCATGACGAATCCGAGAAAGAAGCCGCTAAGCTTCCATTTCATCCGGGTAAAGGCATATCCCATCATCAAGGCCAGTATCGCTGAGACGACAACGGTAATGACGGTGACAAGGAGACTGTTGAAGAAGAACAGTGGCACACGGCCGTAAGTGAAGGCGTTCTTATAGTTAATCCATTGGGGCGGGTCGGGCCAGATTAGAAAGCTTTTTCCGAAGAAATCCCCGCTCTTCAGCAATGAGTAATCGATCAGCCAGATTAACGGAAACAGCTGGATCAATGCCACGATAATCATAAAAGTAAATAGTGCAATCTTAGGCCACGGACTGCGCCGGACGATCCGGCTTGAGGACGGAACCTCCGGCGGCTTCTGAGCTGTTGATATTGGTGATGACAACTGGAATCCCTCCTCTAATTAAAATTCTCCGACGTCTTTTTTCAGAGCTTTGTTCAAGATTACCGTCAGGATCAGGCAAAAGATAATGAACAACACGGAAATGGCGTTCCCGTACCCGTAGAGGGATGAGGAGAAGGCTACCTTATAGATGTAGTTGCCCAGGAATTGCGTGCTGTTGGCGGGTCCGCCGTTAGTCATTAGGAACACGGTTTCCATCTGCTTCAGACAGGTAGTAACCGCGATAATGACGGCCACCCGCATCATTGGTGAAAGCAGCGGTATCATGATTCGGGTGTACAGCTGCGTATAGGTGGCTCCGTCGATTTTGGCGGCTTCTCCGAGATCCTTCGGTATTCCCTGGAGACCGGAATAGTAGAGCAGGAGCGCATATCCGAAGCCTTGCCACATCACGACAACAATGATGCACCAGATGGCGGTCGCCGGGTCGCCGAGCCAATCGTGCTTAAGCACCCCTAGTCCGATGCCGTCCAGGAATTTGTTGAGCAGACCGTAATTCGGGTGGAAGATACCGCTCCACAGCTTGGCCGTAACGACGATGGAGATGACCGCCGGAATGAAGAAGATCGTCCGGAATATCTTCTCGTACTTCCCGCAATGCGTAAGGAAGATGGCCAGTAGGATGGCAATCGGATGCTGGATCACAAGGGTGGCCGCCGTGAGCAGCAGAGCGTTCCAGAGCGAACTCCAGAATACCGGGTCCTCAAACAGAATCTCCTTATAATTACTCAGGCCGACGAAATTGTAGTTACCGATGCCGCCCCAGTCCGTCGAGCCGTAATAGGCGCTCATCATAATGGGAACGCAGATCATAAATACAAATAAGATCAAGCCCGGAGCGATGAGCAGAAAGATTGCTTTTTTGTCACTGAGTACTTTGTGCATGGTGTTCAACATCTCCGTCCTTCTTATACTGGGTGGGGCTTGAATCAACCCCAAAGATCCGATAATGCTATCGTATCCGAGCCATCTTGGAGTGAACATGCCGGAAAATTAAGATGAAGGTATGCATTTTTAAGGAGGATGTTAGAACTGAGGTAGTGAAGATCATCACCGAGTATAGAAGAAGAGGGCGACTCGCAAGATCGATCTGATCTGTGGAGGCACCCTCTTCATCGTGGATGTGTCTGCTATGGTTGTGATTGAACGACTTGCTGCCCGAACTCAAGGCATCCGCTGCAGATTGACACACCCGGTCCAAGTGCAAGCTGACCTACTTCATCCTTACTCCGGTTGCAGAATGAACAAGAGTCGGTATGCGCAACGCCATGTTCTGAGGCCGTGATTCCGTTACCGGATGCAGCTTGATAGAGATGACCGATTACGCTCTGGTCGATGTATTCGAACTCGCCTTTTAACTTCAGCGCCACCGTCGTATAAGCAATGGCCATCCCTTCATAGAATCGCTGACGTTCAGTGTGGTCGCTCTTGACCATATAGCTTTCGCACAACTGACTGAGCTTCTCAAGTTCTAGTATCGTATCTTCGATTTTGGCACCGCGAAACATTTTTTTACGAAAATCCTGATCCATAAGCTTGAATTCCTCCTCTTTGTTTACAAATGTATACATGGAGTCTATGTTCAATATTCGTGATTGATCCTGCAATTCCTGCCAATACTCCAAAAAAATAGGTGTCCGTCAGTAAGCCTAACAATCAGGCTTACTGACGGACACCTCTCAAGGTTGATTATTTACCGTTTGCTTTGGCAGCTGCGGCATCGAGATCTTTCGCGAATTGATCAGGCGTGATCTTGCCTGATAACAGCTCCTGATGGATTTCCATCGATTTCTGCTTGAATTCATCACTTGAAATATCTTGAAGCGGTGTTCCGGCAGAAGATGTCATATTGGTGAATATGTCGATGAGCTGCTTCTGCAGCACCGTTTCTTCGCCGGTTAAGTATTGGTCAAACTTCTGAGCTGGTGTGCCAGCGCCGGATTGCCACACTTTCTTCGGCCAATTGTCCGGCGTAAAGAAATATTTCATGAAGGCAATCGCTTCTTCCGGATGCTTGGTGTTCTTGGAGATGGCATAGCCGCCTCCGTACCAAGCTGCAATATCGGTTTGAGCTCCTTTATCGGAAGCAGGGAAGGAGATGGCGCCTACGTTCTGGCGGAATTCCTCAGGGAAGTTCTCATCAGCGGCGAGGCTCGCTTCCCAGTTGCCCATGAAGAACATCGCTGCTTGTCCCTGGCCGAACAGATTCCGCGCCGTACCGTAATCTGCCGTTAGCCAGCCATCAGCAAACCCTTTCGCTTCTGCGAAAGCCAGCATATCGGTTGCGCCTTGGACGAGTCCCGGATCGGTAAAGGAGATTTCGCCGTTAAATGCCTTATCCATCAACGTAAAATCGCCGGTCGCGCGCTGTGCGTAGTAATCGTACATAATCGGCAGCGTCCAGCCTTCCATCCCGTTAATCGCTACAGTTGATGTTCTTGGCTCGCAGCTGTTTTACGACGTCGAGAAGTTCGGTCACCGTCGTCGGAACCTTCAGGCCATTATCGTCAAAGATCTTCTGGTTGTAATACAGCACAGCATAATCCGTATTCCGCGGCAAACCGTACTGCTTGCCGTCTTTACTGAAGCCGTCAACGGAGCCTGGAACGAATTCGCTGCCGCTAAAATCATCGGGATTCAGTTCCAGGAGCATGTCGTTGTCAAGGAGGGGGGAGAGGAATGATGGCTGTCCCCAAGCCTGGATGATATCAGGTAATTGGTTAGTAGACGCATATACCTTGATTTTGGCTTTATAAGGCTCATCCTGTAGGGCCTCAACCTCAATCTTAACATTCGGATTGTCCTGCATGTACGCATCGACGATCTCTTGCTCAATCTTACCGGGGCCGTTCGCACGATCGGCATAAGCGGTAAACATCTTCAGCGTAACAGGATCAGCGGTTTTGCTATCCTGATTCGTATCCGGGCTCGTTGGTTGAGGCGTTGTTCCATTGTCAGACGAGGTCGTCCCGCCGGAACCGCCGCAGCCGGCCAGAACGAGCGCCATGATCACGGTCAGCATCCATAATCTCATAGATTTCATGTTGATTACCCACCTTTATTCATATTTTCAGCTTGCATGATTCATCATACCGGGCAAAGGGATAGTTGCAACATGCCGAAAATTTCAGATGGATGTATTCATTTTTCAGTTGTTGCATGGCGACGTCACCTTTTCCGGAAGCAATCCGCTATAATAACATTAATTCCAATATTTCACTTATCTCTATTGAAAACAGGTGATGACTCCAGGATGCTAACCCCGCAATTTAAGCAGTGGTATACCGGCATGCCGATTCGCTTTAAGCTCCTATTCTGGTTCGTTCCGTTGCTGATGGCGACGATCGTGGCTATGGGTTGGATTGCATATGGGATCGCCTCGAACGAAGTCATGGACAAGATGACCCAGACGCAGAATCAGCTAACCCAAAAAACAGCGGACCAGATCGATAGCGTAGCGAGGGAAATGCTGTTCTTCTCGAATAACTTGTTTTTGGACGATGAGATTCAGCGTTTACTGGAATCGGATTACCAGCCGGCAGAGCGGCAGAAGGCGTTCAAGACCATATCCAACATGATGGTGGCCAGCGATTCGATACAATCCATGATCCTATATACGCTTAAGCCGGGCTATGAGCACTTGGAACCGTTTGCAACGAATCAAGCCGGCATAACGAGCGCCATGACCTTGTCTCACTTTATGGAGGGCCCTTACTATCAAGCAGCGCTTGAGGCGAAGGGGAGTCCCGTGTATGGCTTGGTTAGGCCTACGGACGGTATCTTTGTCGGAGACCATTACCATAAGATCGTGCTATCCCGCGTCATCGGCAATATCTATAATTTGAAGCCGGCAGGACTGATCATGATTGGCGTAGATGCTGCACGTATTGGCAGATTATATCTGGGTCAAGGCCAGTCTTCGTCACAGACCGAGATGTATGTCATTAGTCAGGACGGGCTTATTATTACGGCGACGAACCAGAGCTGGATTGGCAAATATGATGTTGAGCTGCCGTACAACACCATGGAAGCGGAGCCTGCGCTTATGTCGACCGATGATCGTTTGAAGCTGTGGAAAGAGTCGCCGAATTGGATTATTACGCAGGTCGTCTCACCGAGTACAGGCTGGCATGTGGTCGTTGTGAGCACGAGAGAGAAGCTGGTGAGCGAGCTCGGGCGAATCGGGCAATTAACCGCCTGGGTGGCGGTTCTCTGCTTTCTGATCAGTCTTTGTATAACTTGGCTGTTATCGAATATGATTACGAAACCGCTGATGAAGCTGTCCCGCTCGATGCGCAAGCTTCAGACTGGGGACTTTACGCAGCGCGTCCATTTTACCGGGCAGGATGAGATAGGAGAGCTCGGAGCGGGATATAATGCCATGGTCAGAAGAGTCAAAGCTTTGATAGACGATGTTTATGCAACGCAGCTTAAGCAGAAGGAAGCCGAGCTCAAGACGCTGCAGGCACAGATTTCGCCGCACTTTTTATATAACACGCTAAATACGATCAGTTGGTCGGCCGAGAAGAAGGGAGAGAAGGATATCGCCGATATGGTCTATTCCCTGGCCCAGGTATTCCGGTTGAGCTTGAATGACGGCAAGGACTTCTTCTCGATTGAACGGGAAATGGAGCTCGTACGTAATTATTTGTTCTTGCAAAAGAGTCGCTTTATGAACCGGTTCGACTTCTCCATCGAGATCGACGAAGAAGTTCGATCAGCGATGATTCCCAAGCTTATTGTACAGCCTCTGGCGGAGAACGCAATCATACACGGCATAGAACCGCTCGATGGGAACGGGTTCATCACGATAAGGCGTATGCCAGGGACGGCAGCGTGATCCTGGAAGTACTCGATAACGGCATTGGGATGTCGGAATCGCAGCTGCAGCGGTTAACCGAAAGGCTGCAGCGAGTAGAGAACCGCAGCTTGAAGTTAGCGATACGGAGCGGCGTTCCGGATTCGCCCTGCTCAACATTCAGGATCGGTTGCGGCTGTTTCAAGGGGAGGCTTATCTGGAATTGGACAGCAAGGAAGGTAAGGGTACTTGTGCGGTTATACACCTGGACAGAAAGAAGGATTGAATAAAGATGAAATTATTGATTGCAGAGGATGAGACGGCTGTCAGAGAGGGAATGGTCCACCTGATCGATTGGGAATCCCATGGCATCGAAATATGCGGGGAAGCCGGAAATGGCAGTGAAGCGCTCGCACTTATGGAGAGCTGTCGTCCCGATATTCTATTGACAGATATACGGATGCCTTACATGGATGGACTGGAGTTGATTGAACAGGCGAAGTCCAAGGGGCTAACCTTCCGCTCGATTATTCTTAGCGGGTATAACGAGTTCAGCTACGCCAAGCAAGCCATACGACTCGGAGCTGCCGATTTCATATTGAAGCCGTGCCGGCCGGAGGAGATTCTACGCACCGTGCTTGAAGCCAAGCAAGCAGCTGAGACGCAGGAAGCTAGTGAATCCAGGCGGAAAGCGCGTGATCTGTCGTGGAATCGCAACATTCCACTCATGAAGAATCAGGTCCTTCTGCAATGGGTTAAATACTCTGCTGTACCGCTGGAGGAGCGGGGACAGGTCATACGAGAATTATCCATGGATATTCATGATGTCGGGGCACAGGTCGGTTTAGTTCGTGTGGACACGTCAAGAATTCCGCTTGTGGAGCGAGATGTGGTTCTACTGCGATATGCGGCCACTAATATTGTGAAGGAAACGCTCGATCATGTATACGCAGGTCGAATCGAAGTATTTCAGGACGGGAGTGACTTGCTGTGGGTAGCGAGTCTGCCGGGGCATGTAAAGGCAGTTCCGTCTGGTAAAGCGATGTTATCGGCTCCGCGTCAGATCAAGTTGGAGCCGCATATCCGTTTATTGCAGCGGAATCTGGAGAAGTATCTCAAGATGACGGTCAGCATCGCGCTCGGTTCGTGGAAGCCGTTGATTGATCAGGTGAACGAATCGTATCAGGAATCGGTGCAGGCGATGGAATCGCGTTTTTTTCAGGGAAAAGGGGGCGTATTCTTCTATTCGGAGCAGGGCCAGAAGGAGAATGCAACGCTATCCAGCAGCAATGATACGTCGATACTGGATAACGAAGGCTTTGAACAGAGTGAGCAGAAGATGCTGGAGCATCTAAGGCATGGTCATTTCGAACACGCGCTGGACGAATTGGAGATCTGGCTGTCATTGTTCAAATCACAATTCCATTATAGCAAGCAGGAGGTCAACCTCAGGGCAACCACGTTCTTGATCCGTATTCAGGAGATCGCGAAGGAGCATCGCATCGGTGCGTTTGAGTGGAAGAACGAGTTAGTGAATTCGATGGAGCAGCTTCCGCAGGTGGAGACATTGGAAGAACTGGCGACCATCGTCAAGAAGATGATGCAGCATCTTGTCGAAGCATGTTCATCTAACCGGACACTGCATCGGACCGTGCAATCTGTGCTGGAGCTCATCAAGGAGAGGTACAATACCAACCTTACTCTGGAGGCCGTAGCTAGGGAGGCTTATATATCCAACACCTATTTGAGCTCTTTGTTCAAGCAGGAGCTCGGTGTTAATTTTCTGGATTATCTACACCAATACCGGATCGAGAAGTCCAAGGAACTACTGCGTCAGGATCTGAAGATCTATGCGGTCGCTCGTCTGGTGGGATATCAGGAGGAGCGGCACTTTAGTTCAACGTTCAAGAAATGGACCGGCATCACTCCTTCCCAATTCAAATCAACGATTCATTAACGAACCGTGAAGCTATACATAGTAAGCTTTCCAGCTTATGATGGAGACAGTCACATCAGAGATGGAGGTTTCATCATATGAACAAGGATCAAGGGCAGGAGCATACTCCGGCTATCGATGATATAAAAGAGCATCAGTTGCCCCAGGTGAAGATTACGCTGGCGAATCCGTTACGCTGGGTCAACAGCTATATATTGCGCGGCGAAGACGGCGTTACCATTATCGATCCCGGTCCTCGGACGGATTCATCCGAGCAGGAATGGATGAACGCATTGGAGAAGCTAGCCATCCGCTTTGACGATATAGCATCCATCGTGCTAACGCACCATCATCCGGATCATTATGGACTGGCCGGTTGGTTCCAGGAGCGCTCGGGCTGCCAGGTTTGGATGTCGGCGCGTGCCCATCAGGAAGCGGAACTCATGTGGGGAGAGTCCTCTTCCATGGACGCAGACCTGCCGGATCTCTTCCGCCGGCATGGCATGCCAGAGGTTTGGCTGCAGCGCTTGAGCGAGCATCTGAATAGCTTCTTTCCACAAGTCACGCCGCAACCGGCCATATCGATCATACATGATGATTTGCCGTTTCGGATGGGCAATCGGATCTGGCTGCCGGTTCAGACGGCGGGCCATGCGCCCGGCCATTTATCCTTCTATCATGCAGACAGCGGTGTTCTTCTATGCGGCGATGCCGTATTACCGCAAATCTCACCCAACGTCAGCCTGCTCCCCGGCAGCGATTCTGACCCGCTAGCCTTATTCTTGGCAGGACTAAGTCGCCTGCGTGAGCTCGATGTTCGAGTGGCTTATCCCGGCCATCGCCATCCGTTCACGCATTTCCGGGATCGGATCGACGCCCTGCTTCTGCATCACGAGGAGCGCTTGCACGATATCGCAGGCATGCTGCAATTGACCGGCGGACTCAATGCTTTCGAAGTCTGCCTTGCCCTCTTCGGTGATAAACTGGGCATTCATCAGCTACGCTTCGCGATGTGCGAGGCGCTTGCGCATCTGGTCGAACTCGTAGATCGCGGCTTGGCGGAACTAGGTGAGAATGACAACGCCACGCTCTATTTTTCTGTACGTCAATCACCCGTTTCCTGATATAATTGAATCAGTTAGCAACCGTCTGCTTTACGCTCCCCATGACCATGCGTAGAAAGGACGGTTTTTTGTTTATAAGTAAGAGAGCGACGCATGTAATACCCATTCCGATTCACTCCGTACATTCGAATGACGCGTACCGGCAGCAACGAGTATGTTCCTCACACAAGACTTCTTGGGCAGTTTTCAACAGAATCATTTCACATTCCTTTTTGTGCAGTACGTAATTCATGTAGTATGCAGTCCCAAACATACGATATGAGGAGAGGCTGTCATGATGAAAAAAGAAGTAGTGGCGATGTTGCTCGCAGGAGGACAAGGCAAACGATTGAAGGGCTTGACGAAGACGCTCGCCAAGCCAGCCGTTTATTTCGGGGGAACATATCGGATTATTGATTTTCCCCTTAGCAATTGCTCTCATTCCGGCATGGATACCGTTGGCGTGCTGACGCAATACGAGCCGCTCGTGCTGCATTCGTATATCGGCGTAGGCAGTGATTGGGATATGGATCGCCTGAACGGGGGCGTGTTTGTGCTACCTCCGCATGAACGGGAGGACGGCACAACCTGGTATAGGGGAACGGCCGATGCGATATTTCGTAATCTGAAATTCATCGACCAGTACGATCCGGAGCATGTGTTAATTTTGTCAGGCGACCATATTTACAAGATGGATTACGATCGGATGCTCGCCTATCATAAAGAGAAAAATGCCGATTGCACGATATCGGTTATCGAGGTGTCATTGGAAGAAGCGACAAGGTTCGGGATGGTGAACACCGATGAGGCGTACCGAATCCATGAATTCGAGGAAAAACCGTCCCATCCCAAGAGCACAACGGCATCGATGGGGGTCTACCTCTTTCGCTGGAAGCAACTTCGTTCTTATCTGCTGCATAATGCGGAGCAGCCCGATACGAGCCACGATTTCGGTAAGGACATTCTTCCTCGCATGCTGGAGGAGAATAAGACGTTATACGCATATCCGTTTGACGGATACTGGAAGGACGTCGGCACGATTCAGAGCCTGTGGGAAGCGAACATGGATTTGCTGAGCGAACAGCCGAAGCTGGATCTGAACGACCCGCATTGGCGGATCTATACCCGTAACCCCAATCAACCGGCACAATATATTTCACCGACAGGGGTTATCAGAAACAGCATGATTAATGAGGGGTGCTCCGTGTATGGCGAGGTGGCGCATTCCGTTCTATTCTATGGCGTCGAGGTTGGTGAAGGAAGCGTGATTACGGATTCCGTCATTATGCCTAAGGTAAGAATCGGTAGAAATGTCCGCATCCATCGTGCGATCGTGACGGAGGACATGGTGATCCCGGACGGTACGCATATCGGTAATCCGAAGGAGCATGAATCCGAAATCGAGCTTGTCAGTGGCAAGGAGGAGGAGATGCTGAATTTACTGCAATCATCCTCCGCTTCTATAAATCAGGGTTAGGACGGGAGGCTGCGATGAGGGATCTAATGGGCATTATTAACTTGGAACATGAGCGCGATGTGCTGAATGAATTGACGTATTTCCGATGTGGAGCCGCCGTGCCCTTTGCCGGGCGCTATCGGCTGATTGATTTTGTCATGTCCAACATGATGCATGCCGGCATTCAGGATATTGCACTCTTTGTACGCAGGAAATACCGATCGCTGATGGATCATCTGGGAGAAGGTCGGCCCTGGGATATGCATCGCAAACGAGGAGGACTCTTCATCCTCCCGCCCGACTGGAATGATGATACGGATGTGTCCTCTGGCGAGCTCCGGCATATTTATAATAATCTGGACTTTTTTGAACG
This sequence comes from Paenibacillus sp. JCM 10914, assembly GCF_001315105.1. Classification (GTDB taxonomy): domain Bacteria; phylum Bacillota; class Bacilli; order Paenibacillales; family Paenibacillaceae; genus Paenibacillus_AQ. Next base: position 45,449 of record NZ_BAZR01000014.1, read on the forward strand.
CGGCCCTGCCCGCTATGTCGTCTACTCCGGCAGTCAACACATCAGTACGGTGGATCTCAAGGAAGTCTATGATTATCATCTGGAGCAGGGCGCGGACGTTACGCTTGTATACACAAAAATCACCCCCTTAAAGGATGAGCATCGTTCCTGCACCCGATTGGATGTGAATGAAGACGGCATGGTGACAGATATCCATTATGAGCAGAACCATGGCGGTATCTATATGGAACTGTTCGTGATGGAGAAGTCATTGTTCCTCGAAATGGCCGATCATTGCATTGCGCATGGCGGAAGCCATTTCTTCCGGGACGGGATCATGCAGAATCGTCATAAGCTCAACATCGCGGGGTACGAGTACCAAGGATATCATGCCGTGATCAACTCCGTTGAAAGCTATTATCGTACCAGTATGAATCTGCTGAATCCACAAACATACAACAGCTTATTCCGTAATCAGACGGTTCATACGAAGATCAAGTACGAGGTGCCGGCCAAATATCTGAATTCGGCGGATGTCTGCAATGCGCTGGTAGCCAACGGATGCCATATTGACGGTGAAGTGAAGAACAGCATTCTGTTTCGCGGCGTTCAAGTGAAGCGGGGGGCAAGCATTCATAATTCGATTATTATGCAAAAATGCGTAATTGGTGAGAACGTGAGGCTGGAGAACGTCATTCTCGATAAAGACGTGATCATCTCCCGCGATCATAAACTCCAGGGCGATTTTCGCAAACCGTTCGTTATCGCCAAGGATATCTCGATTTAATAGCGCCGGACTGCATGATAACGTTTGTCAGGAGGAACATGCTATTGTTCAACAACAAGGATACATTCAAGCAGATTTTTACAGAACAATTGGTGAGTCGGTTAGGCAAAGGGCTAGAGGAAGCCACAGAAGGAGATGTGTATAAAATCCTCGGTGGCATGATTAGGGAATACGTGGGCAAGGAGTGGGCCTCGACTAATCGAACGTATCGCGAGCGTGGAGAGAAGCAAGTTTACTATTTCTCGCTTGAATTTCTGGTTGGTCGCTTGATGGGCAATAATTTGCTTAATCTAGGCGTGTTGGATACGGTAAGTACCGGACTGCAGGAGCTAGGCTGGTCCATGGAGGCGATTGAAGAGCAGGAACCGGATGCGGGTCTTGGCAATGGAGGACTCGGGCGTCTGGCGGCCTGTTTCCTCGATTCTCTCGCATCGCTGGGTTATGCCGGACACGGATGTGGAATCCGCTATAAATACGGACTGTTCGAGCAGAAAATCATCGACGGATACCAGGTTGAATTACCGGATAACTGGCTCCAGAAGGGCAACGTCTGGGAGGAACGACGAGCTGATAAGGCTGTGGAGGTCAGCTTCTGGGGAGATGTTGAGATAGGACAACGGGACGGGCGAACCGTATTTGATACGATCAACGCAGAACGAATTCTTGCGGTACCTTATGATCTTCCCGTCATTGGATTCGGTGAAGGGCAAGTCAACACCCTTCGATTATGGAGCGCCGAATCACTCGGAGATTTATCCAGGATCCGCGCCCCGCATCAGCAAGGAGGTTACCAGCCGTTCCTGGAATACAACCGCTCGGTAGAGTCGATCTCGGAATTTCTGTATCCCGATGATTCGGCGTATGAAGGGAAGTTGCTGCGACTGAAGCAGCAGTATTTTCTCTGCTCGGCGGGACTGCAGAGCATTCTCCGAACCTATGCCAAGTTAGGCATATCTTTCAAGTTACTGCCGGAGCATGTAGCCCTGCATATCAATGACACCCATCCAACGCTGGTCATTCCGGAATTGATGCGTATCCTGATTGATGACCATAGTTTCGGTTGGGATGAAGCGTGGGATATTACTAACCGTACGGTCTCCTATACGAACCATACTTTGCTGAGCGAGGCGTTGGAGAAATGGCCGGTCGGTATGGTGCGGGAGCTGTTGCCGCGGATCTACATGATCATCGAGGAGATTAACAAACGCTTCTGTGGCATGTTATTGAAACGTTATCCGAATGATGTTGAACGTATTTCGGAATTGGCGATCATCGAGAGTGATCAGATCCGGATGGCCAATCTGGCGATCGTGGGCAGCTACCATGTCAATGGAGTTGCGGCGCTGCATACCGAACTGCTGCAGACCCAGGTCATGAAGCCGCATTATGAGTTATATCCTGAACGATTCAGCAATAAAACCAACGGCATTACCCATCGCCGCTGGCTTATGCACAGTAATCCCGAACTGTCTCGTCTTATCATCGAGACCATTGGCACCACCTGGATGAATGAGCCGGAGCGGCTACATGAGTTACTTTCATATAAACATGACCGTTCGTTCCAAGAACAGGTGGAACAGATCAAACGAAATAACAAAGTGCGGCTAGCTGATTATATTAAGCAGAAACAGGGGATTCCCGTGAACCCGGATTCTATCTTTGATGTCCATGTGAAACGGCTGCATGGGTATAAGCGGCAGCTGTTGAACATTCTTCGCGTCATCGATGTATACCATGAGATCAAAGATAACCCGGAGTCGGAGTTTATACCGAGAACCGTCATCTTTGGAGCCAAAGCAGCGCCTGGATACTACTTGGCCAAAAGTATCATCAAGCTGATCAATGTGGTTGCAGAGGTCGTGAATCAAGACCCGCAGGTGCGGGATAAACTGAGAGTGGTCTTCTTGGAGAACTATTCGGTATCCCTAGCGGAGAAGATTATCCCGGCCGCTGATGTCAGCGAACAGATATCAACGGCAGGCAAGGAGGCCTCGGGTACGGGCAACATGAAGTTTATGATGAACGGGGCTTTAACGATCGGTACGCTGGACGGCGCCAACGTCGAGATGTACGAATGGTTAGGCAACGAGAATATGTTTCTATTCGGGCTTCGATCTGAAGATGTAATAAGGTACTACCGAACGGGCGAATATATTTCCCGTGAGCTGTATGAGCAGGATTCACGGATTAAGCGTGTACTGAATCAGCTTCGGTCCCCAGGTCCATTCTGCTGTCATGAGCAAGAGTTTGGCCAGATTTTGCAGTCGCTCTTGGATTATAATGATGAATTCTTCGTTCTGAAGGACTTCGCCAGCTATGCAGCGACCCAGCGGAAGATTGATGAGGCGTATTCCAATCGGCGATCCTGGACGGAGAAGTCGATTGTGAATATCGCATGTTCGGGGCATTTCTCCAGTGATAATACGATTCGGCGTTATGCGACGGACATTTGGAAGGTTGCACCCGTCCATGCTAGCGTCTGCAGATGAAGCCATACGATATAGACACAAAGAACCCCGCCATAAGTATGGCGGGGTTTTCCATAGGTGCTCTACTTGGAAGGTTCTTCAAGATAGGATATGATGCAAGATCGTAGAATGACTAGATTGTTCTACGGGTGCAATTACTATTTTTAAGCCCTTTTTTTCATAGAACAGGACCAGACTTACATTTATAGAAGGAACTTGTCTGGGTTTGTTGTAATCGGGGGTTTCGAGTATTTCATGGCCTATGACTCTACGAAAAAGGGAGCACTCGTGAAACGACGAGTCTCCCTATCGTGGTAGGCTATTCTTTGGGCAGCTCTTCGGTTGAGCCGTATAATTCAATCTCTCGTTCCGCCTGCTTACGATGGGCGATACGACTGCTGGCTGCAGCTGCGACGGCTCCGACGATATCGTCCAGGAAGGTATGCACCTTGCCGCTGTTTTTATCGTTTAATCGCTCGAGCACACCCGGCTTGAGCTTATCGATATAACCATAGTTGGTGAAGCCGATGCTTCCGTACACATTGACAATGGAAAAAGCCAACACTTCGTCCACGCCATATAATCCTTCGTCGTTGGCAAGCATCTCTTGAAGCGGTGGATCGAGTTTGCCCTGCTCTGCGAGTATGTCCAATTGGATGCCGGTCAACACCGCATTCTGCACTTCTCGCTTGCTGAGTACCGCGTCCACGTTATGGATGCATTCTTCCATCGTTAGGCTCGGATAATATTTCTTCTGCAGGATCATCACCAGTTCCGCAATCTCCTCGAGTGTAATGCCGCGTTCATGTAGAAGCCGGCGGGTGGCGTCCGCTACTTGTTTGCTGTTCAGACTGTAAGGGTTGCTTGAATCCATGGCTGCCATGATGGAACTCACCTCATTTTCTGTAGGTTAATAATGCTGCATACGAAGATTGTACTTTTTTCGCGCCCCCTTTGTCCAGAAACGGCAAAGTCGGGGTTATTTTTTTGTATGGGGCTCGTATACATAGTAGTACAACCTGTAATAAAAAATGTTAGGGAGGAACAATACATGAATCGTAATCAACGTAATCTTCGCAGGCTTTCGGTTGCCGGGCTGCTTGCTGTTCCGATTATTGTGTCCGGCTGCGGAGCGTTCGGAGGAAAGCAATCGGAGGCGATTGACCCGCCGCCTGCGCAAGTGGAGAAACAAATGTTGAACACAGCAGGTTCAACGGCCGTGCAAGGTGATATCGGTGCACAAGCAACGGTATTCCTGACGGACGCCAAAGGCATGCTGGCACCCGTCACGCTGGGCATTCCGAAAGTGGATGGAGCGAATGGACTGAAGGAATCGCTCGAGGTACTGGTGGATGGCGGTCGATATGCCGGCTATGTACCGCAAGGATTTAAAGGCGTGCTGCCTGCCGGCACACAGATCAATGATGTTACGCTGGATGCAGAGAACAAGCTGGCGGTTGTTGAATTTAATACATCGTTTACACAGTACCAAGCGGCTGATGAGCGCAAAATACTGGAAGCCTTAACTTGGACCCTAACCGGCCATGACGGAGTTGAACAGGTACAAGTGTGGGTGGATGGCGCCAAATTGAACGAGATGCCGGTGAATCATACGCCGCTTGACAGATCGCTCACGCGGGCAATGGGCATTAACTTGCAGAAGGCTGACGATGCTGTATATACTGCCTCTTCACCGGTCACAGTCTATTTCTCGGCAATGACGACAGGTGGAATCCAGTATTATGTGCCAGTAACAAGACTTGTTCCGACAGGTCAAGAAGCCGTGCAAGCAGCCCTGAATGAACTGATTCGCGGGCCTCAATATGGTGACGGGCTTGTTGAAGTCATTCCGGATGATACGGTCGTCACATCCATTGAAACGGACGAGGATGGAGCCGTAACGGTATCGCTCCAAGACAGTATGTTCCAGCAAGGCGATCAGATTCCGCTGGAACTGCTGCAGGCTGTCGTATTGACGGTATCGGAAAATGCGAACGACGCGAAAGTGAAAATTCGCATGAACGATTTAGCGGAAGTTATGGGCAGCGACAGCCGTAATTATAGCGAACCGGTCAGCCGTCCGGAGATTATTAACGAAATTTCGATCTAATGATGGGTAAACTTCAATCGTTTTGTTCAAAAGGTGATTTTGTGCCTACACTTTGGTAGAATAGGGAATGCTAATCAGGATTTGCGATAAGAAGTAGGAGGCAGAAAACATGAGATCTAACGGACGGAAGAGCGATGAGCTACGCCCGATGAATTTATCGACCCATGTGAATAAATATGCGGAAGGCTCCGTGTACATCGAGATGGGAGACACCAAAGTGCTGATTACAGCGACGGTGGACGAGAAAGTCCCCCCATTTCTGAAAGGACAAGGTAAGGGCTGGGTGACGGCGGAATATTCAATGCTGCCTCGCGCAACTCAATCCCGGAATCAACGGGAGGCCAATCGTGGTAAATTAAGCGGCCGGACGATGGAAATTCAGCGGCTCATTGGTAGAGCGCTCAGGTCTGTTGTCAATCTGCATGCACTTGGCGAACGAACCATTACGGTGGACTGTGATGTCATTCAAGCCGATGGCGGAACGCGCACAACCTCGATCACAGGGGCGTTTGTGGCGTTGGCGATCGCCGTTAACAAAATTGTAGAGCAGCACAAACTGCCTGTATTCCCTATTACAGATTATCTGGCATCGATAAGTGTCGGTATTGCCGGCGGACAGGGCCTGCTGGATCTGAATTATGAAGAGGATTCCAAAGCGAAAGTTGATATGAATTTGGTGATGACAGGCACCGGGAAATTTGTTGAGGTCCAGGGGACCGGAGAAGAAAGTCCGTTCTCTCGCGAAGAGCTGGATCAAATTCTTGAGCTTGGGGAGAAAGGGATTCGGGAGCTCATCGAGCGCCAACAGGAAGCCCTTGGTCCGATTGCCGCCAAGATTGGTTCGGTTAACGCCAACTCCGGGGTTTAACATATGACACTCGCACTAGGAGATACACTAATTGTTGCTACCCGCAATCAGGGGAAAGTGAAGGAATTTGCGCATGCCTTTGCTGCGTTGGGTACTACGGTGAAGAGCATGTACGATTACCCCGACCTGCCTGATGTCGTTGAGGATGGAGTAACCTTTGCCGAGAATGCTTATAAAAAAGCCAAAGTGGTTGGAGATGCTCTCGGATTGCCTGTGCTAGCAGACGATTCCGGTCTGAGCGTCGATGCCTTGGACGGTGAACCCGGCGTGTATTCAGCCCGGTATGCGGGCGAGCACGGCGCGGATGAGGATAATAATGACAAGCTGCTCAGCGAGTTGGAGAAGCTAAGGCTCGGTGAAGATACCGAGCAGCCGCTGCTGAGCCCGGCACGTTTCATATGTGCGCTGGTGTTATACGATCCGGCTTCCGGCAAGAAACTCGAAACCGAAGGCACGGTGGAGGGCTGGATAACCTCAGATCCAGCCGGATGCGGCGGGTTCGGTTATGACCCACTATTCTATCTGCCCAGCTACGAGAAGACAATGGCGGAGCTGACACTCGAAGAGAAGCAGCAGATCAGCCATCGAGGCGATGCCTTGAGACAGCTCGTAGCGAAGCTGCACGCCTCTTCTTGAACCAATTAGAAGCCATACCGGCTATTCCCGGTATGGCTTCTTTTTGCGCGTTTAGCGAATCGTTACGTTATATTCTTTGAGCCAGAAGTGAACTTGTGCCAAGTAAGCAAACAGCTGAGGTCCCGACATTAACTGACCGAACCAAGGCAGGTTCGTTGATGCGTCTGGCGAAGAAGCAAGCTCGCGAATGCGTTTTGTATCGATTAACGGCAGAAGCGGGGATGATTTATCATCCAGAATGCTCAGCACTTGTGCTTTGACGGCCGCCAGGTAGTTCGGATTATGCGTTTTGGGATACGGGCTTTTTTTACGGTACAGCACATCATCCGGCAGCACACCTTCCAGCGCTTTGCGGAGGATTCCTTTTTCGCGGTCGCCGGTCGTCTTGATGTTCCATGGTATATTCCATACATAATCAATCAGGCGATGATCCGTATAAGGGACCCGGACCTCTAATCCAACCCCCATGCTCATCCGGTCTTTGCGGTCCAGCAGGGTCGGCATGAAGCGGGTGATGTTGAGATAGGACATGACTCTCATCTTGGCCTGTTGACCGGTTTCTCCATCCAACTTCGGCACCTCGGCCACGGCGTCGGCGTAGCGGTCGCCCAAATATTCCAGCGGTTTGATCCAGTCCCGAATTTCAGCGGACAGTAAGCCTGCCCGCATATCCGGGGCGACCGACCATGGGAATGTACCAGAGTTCAGCATTTCCTCCCGATGGAACCACGGATACCCGCCGAAGATTTCATCGGCAGCCTCTCCGGATATCGCGACGGTCGCTCCTTTTTTAATCTCATGACAGAATAATAGCAGGGAGGCGTCGACATCGGCCATTCCAGGTAAATCACGCTTTTGTGTTGAGACATCCAGCGCCTCTACTAGTTCCGGCGTATCAAATTCGATCCAATGATGGGCTGTTCCCAATTCCTCATGCATTCGTTTGATCCACGGCGCGTCGGCTCCAGGCTGGAACGAGTGTGATTGAAAATGCTTATTGTTGTCCACATAATCCACGGAATACGTATGCACTTGTCCTTGGCCCGTCCGCTTGTAGTATTCAACGGCAAGGGAAGAGAGGGCGCTGGAGTCAAGTCCTCCGGATAACAAGGAGCAGACGGGTACGTCCGATACGAGCTGTCGTTCGACGGTATCCTGCAGCAGTTCTCGCAGATGGCTGGCTGTCGCATTCACATCATCCTCATGAGGCTTGCTTTCCAGCTTCCAATATGTGTATTTACGTAAGCCTTCGCGGTTAAAGATCATGGACATGCCTGGGCGAAGCTCGGAGATGTCCCGGTATACCCCGTGTCCCGGTGTGCGCGCGGGTCCAATGATAAACACTTCGGCAAGCCCCTCAGCACCAACGACAGGCTCTACCTTCGGATGCTGCAGCAGAGCTTTCGGCTCGGAGCCGAAAATGAGCGTTCCGTCGATGTAACTATAGAACAGTGGCTTTACCCCCACGCGATCTCGTGCCAAAAACACCTGCTCGCGCACGCTGTCCCATATGGCGAAAGCAAATATGCCGTTCAATCGTTCCAGGCACTCAGGTCCCCATTCGATATAGGAGACCAACAATACCTCGGTGTCGCATTTCGTTTGAAACCGATGGCCTCTTTTTACTAATTCGTCTTTAAGTTCCGCAGCATTATATAATTCCCCGTTATATACAATGGCATATACATCCTCTTCCTGATGAAGGATCATCGGTTGAGCTCCATTCTCGGGGTCAATTACACTGAGCCTTCGGTGACCGAATGCGCACGGGTTGGAAATCCAGGTGCCGGATCCGTCAGGTCCGCGGTGAGCTAAACTTTCTGTCATTTTTACCAGCAACTGCGAATCCTGCGTCAAATCGCCGCTCCATTGTATAAAACCGGTTATTCCGCACATGACGGTTCATCCTCTCTTTGTCTTTGTCATACGCTGTCCCATCTTTTTTTCTCCTACGTCGCCAAAGTGATACAGATATATGCCGAAGGAAGGCATAAAATGTCTGTCCTTTTACGAAAACTAAGAAAGAGGGCGAATTTCAAAGTAAAGGAGAGAAGCGTCCATGGAGAAATCAACTTACTACGTCTCGGTACAAAGCCATTCGGTGATGAATGAGCAGGGGCAAAGTTCTTACGAATGGGAGATCGAGGCGACGCCGGAAGAGGCCGATCAGGTTCGGCTTGAGCTTGACATGATGCAGGAGAAGGACGAGGAAGCGACTGGGTATATGTTTCCTTGGCCGGATACACCAGAAATCAGCTCCAATGCATCCTTTCAGTCTTCTGTGGACAAGGTATATCGGACGATCTATGAGCTTGGCACGCCAGAAACCAGACGGCAAATGGAGGACATGAGATTATTATCGAACTTGTCCTAAGCTAATGGAAGCATGCAATATCAATCAGGATGTGCGAAATGAAATGCAGCGCATCCCAAGAAGGAGAATGATGGATGTACGCGATTCGAGACGCAAAAATCAGACGCATTACCGAAATGAATGGCGTTCCCTGCGCAGAGGTTGAGGTATACCCTGTTGCCGAAGGGGAGAATGCCGTGTTGGCCTATTTAACACCTTCGTTGCCATTAGGCGGATATGAACTTGTCAAAGTCGTCCGGAGCAGCGCCAGCATGGAGGTGGATTGGTTCGATAACAGCATGCACGATGCTTTTGTGGATGCCACAGACGAAGCTTTTGAGAGTAACGCATATTCGACGGCCGAGGATGAGCGCGACGCTTTTAAGCAGCAATTGCTCTCGACAGGGCAGTTATATGAGCAATTGAACCAGCGACTCAGCGAAGGAACTCAATATTTCTAGAATCAACAGACAAAAAGAGATCTGTCCGATTGCTTTCGGCAGATCTCTTCTGCATTGTAGACGAAACGTGGTCAATGCCCGGACACTAGACTAGTATGCAGGTTCCCGCAATACTTGAATACCGAGAATGACGTTATACACAAAGGCTCCGAAGTAGATGACCCCGAACAGAATCAGATAGCCAATCACGGAGCCGAATGAGCCGGAGGTAACGGCCATGTAGATTAAAGGAATCGCCGCGATGACGGGAAAGATATGGGAGAATAAAGCGCGACGAGCATGCTTGGCGATATAGGCGTCCGGAGTGAGAATCCACACGATGACGGGTAACAAGAACGGCGCGAAAAAGATGCTGAAATAAGATAAAGAGGATAAAAACTGCCTCATTTGGATTCACGCTCCTTTAATTTCGTTCATGATATACATATTACCCAGATCGATGTTGGCTATTCTGCGACACCGATCATGAGTACAAAAAAAGTTCTTTGAATTTCGCTCACTATGCGGTATAATATATTTCGTTACTGTTTTTAATTTTTATACATATTTGTCCCAGTAGCTCAGCTGGATAGAGCAACGGCCTTCTAAGCCGTCGGTCAGGGGTTCGAATCCCTTCTGGGACGTAAACAAAAAAGACACCGTTGTTGACGGTGTCTTTTTTGCGTCCACGAGGATGTAAATAATTCTGACTTCAACATCATTTCACATTATAATAGAAGAAAAAAATATGTTCCTATTATATATTGAGGAGGCATCACGTATGCAACTGACTAAAATCTCGCAAAATACCGCCATTTTATTGGAGCATGCCCAAGCATCAGGGCTTACTTCCGCCGAGCTCTTGGAGGCTGTTCGTTCAGGAGAGATCGATAGATTCCAGGTTGCACAGAACGGTCATTTTCGCTATGAAGACCTGTTCACCTACGCGGAAGAGCATGGGGAAGATCTGGAGCAGGCCGTAAGCGAAGGATACCAGATCACGTTTAATACCCGCAATGGTCTGAAAATATGGCTGGAGGAGGCATTTCAGATCCGTTCGGAATCCGACTTTGTGGTGGGAGAGGGAATTATCGAAGGCTTAATCCTGCAGAGGGATCAACTGGCTCGTCTGAAGGAAGCGCTGGCCGTCAATTGGACGCTGCAGGAAGAGCCGATCGCTGCTGGCATTCAGGTTAAGTTGTCTGTCAGAGGACTGCAATAAAAAGAACAACAGCCACCTTTCCTTATTTGTGAAGAATGAGGAGGGGTGGCTGATTTATTTACACCGAGAATGATTACATTCGGCTTGGAGTTGGGAGACCAAGAACGTTCAAAGCTTCGCCGAGCGTTCTCTTGAATAAAGAAGTGAGCCATACACGGAACTGAAGCACTTCAGGCTGTGCTTTTAATATCGGACATGCCGCATAGAAATTATTGAACAATGAACACAACTCGTACGTGAAATTGCAGATCGTGCTCGGTGAGAGCTCACGTCCCGCCGTATGCAAGGTGTCTTGCCAAGTGCTGATATGGCGCAGGAGCGCATGCTCGGCATTCTCGAGCGTAGGGAATGCTGCAGGTATGCTGACAGCCTGGGTGCCTGCATCCTGTGCTTTATTAAGAACGCTGAGTGCTCTTGCATATGAATAGAGGAGATAGACCCCCGTATTGCCGGAAATCTCGGTAGCTTGTTTCAGATCAAACACAACCTCGGTTTGCAGGGCAAACCGCAGCAGGTAGTAGCGAATAGCGGCGGCTGCGATCTCGCGGCTGGACAGACCGTTCTTATCGGAACGGGTCTGTTCAATCACGTTCTCGACTTGCTGGAGCAGCTCTGTGATTTTGATGCCGATCCCTTGGCGGCCGGACATGGCATAAGAGGCTTTACCGTCGGAAATATCGATGCCTAGATCAGCGGCTGCTGACGGGCTTAGCGATACGACGCCGTAACTGACATGCCGGAGCTTATCGGCTTCCTTGGTAAACCCTAGACTCTGAAGCGCCTGCTTGACCATCATCTGCGGATATTGTTGTCTGTAATCAATGACGTTGATAACCATGTCGGTACGGCCGAAGTTGCGGGCTTCCCCGTTCGTGCTGGTCGTCCACACATTATCCGTGAATCGTTTATATACAAAATCATTCGCAAGCACGCCATATTTCCATAAATGATAGGCGATGTCTTTCGCCGTATAGGTGAGAATGCCGTTGGAACGTACAAGAACTTTATCGGCGCTATGATCCGACTCGGTATCTTCCACCGTTTCTTCTTGTTCGGTTTGCTTAAGCACCCAGCAGCCAGCAAGCTTACCTTCGGTTTCTAGTTGGAACAAGGACGTTTTCTTCAGCAACTCAAAGGCGGAGTCCCAGAAACCCTCTCTCACAATGTTGCTCTCCCATACCAACAGATCGTAATCAATGCCAAATTGCTTCATTTCCTCAAGGTGCTCTTTAGCGATTCTTTCTGCTACAAGCAAGCCGATCCAGGCCAGATTCTGATTACCTTCTTCCAGCGCATGCAGAACCTCTGTCCGATGCGCCACAAGCGCGGGATCTTGAACGTACGCCCGGTTCGTACTGGAATATACATCCCAGCAGTAATCCCCGAAGCGACCATGTTCCGTGGTAGTGGGGGTGTGCAGCAAGCCAACGACCGTATCCGCCAATTGATTACCAAGATCATCGATGTAATTATGGACTTCAACCTCGTGACCCAGCGTTCTCATGAGTCTGACCAGCGTATCCCCAATGCAGGAGTTTCTCAAATGGCCGATATGGGCCGATTTGTTCGGGTTAATCGAGGTATGCTCGATGACTACCTTTTTTCCTGGGGCAGAGGGAAGTGTGAACGTGTGGGTTGCCCAAACGCTCCAGTTGATGCGCAGATTAATAAATCCAGGTGGGACAACCTCAATACTGGATATCAAGCTGACAAATGAAGCATCTTCCGCAAGTTGCCCCTTGATGAGCTCTGCAATCTGAAGGGGGGCTTTGCGAAGGATTTTGGCTAACTGCATGGCGATGTTCGTTGCATAGTCGCCATGTTCCAGACTGGCGGGCTGCTCGATCCGCACGGGAATGGAAGCAGGCAAAGTCGTGTCATAAGAAATACACACGCTATGCACAGCTTTTTCTAGATGATGAATGATCAATTGACTTAACACGGTAAATCCTCCCTTAATCTCTGTTTCATTTACAAAAAAGAATACAAAAAAGCCCCCATCTCATAAAGAGACGAGGACTTGAACTCGCGGTACCACTCTTGTTGCTGAAACTTTGGTTTCAGCCACCTTAACACGATAACGGTGTGAGCCGGGGCTTCCTACGCTGGATTTCGGAAGACCATCTCCTGGGTCCGTTTCACGGCCGACCTTGTACCGGTTCTCACTTGTTCCGGCTCGCTTGGACTAAGGTCTGCAGCTACTCTCCCATTCAAAGAAAATGAACATATCGGTTTTTAACCATTATAATCAACTCACTTAGAAAATCAACCTAAACTTCTAAAGCTTTTCCGCCACGATCCGCAGTCGTTTATAATCAGCGTAATAACTGTCCTCATTCCAGAGCGTGGATTTGGTGATATCGCTGATGCTATTGATGGCATCCTCTTTCTGTTGTTCAGTAAATCCATCGAAGAAATGATCGCCAAAATGCAGCAGCCAAATTCGAATGCCGTCCGCTCCTCCGGATAGCCGGGTCGGACGATCGAAATGATAGGCCATTCTCACTCGAAACCCGTGCGCTTCGAGCAGCGATGCATACTCGCCTATACTGGGATAGTACCATGGATTCCGGGTGGCAGCGTCGATACCATGCGAATCTAAGAGGACCAATCGAATAGCGTGGTAGATACCCTCTACATTTCCTTTACCACCGAATTCAGCAACCAATCGGCCGCCGGGCTTTAAGGCAGCGTGCACCGAGCGTATGACGCCTTCAGCATTCCGCATCCAGTGTAGGGCTGCGTTAGAGAAGACCGCATCATACTGCGTTGCCGTTGTGAAATTTTGTCCATCTTCGGGTATAAACGTTAGGGAGGGATATTTGGCTGCAGCACTTTCGATCATCTCATGGGATGCATCCATTCCGGTTACGCGTGCTCCGGAAGCTGAAATCTCATACGCCAAGTCGCCCGTTCCACATCCAAGGTCAAGTATATGTTCGCCGGGCTTGGGAGCCAGCCATTCGATGAGTCCTTTACCATAACCTGAAACGAAGGATAACTGCTGATCGTAAGCTTGCGGCTTCCATGTTTGTTCTGACAAGTCTGGGAGCACTCCTTTCATACAACAAATATTGGATTTAACGTATGGTTATTGTTACACGGCTTTCTTTATATGTAAAATATATAAATTCTATTAAATTAATAGGAATCACCAATAAGTTCATGCGGAAAACAGCTTCTGATTCCCTTATAATAGATAGTATCGTTACTTTTTTGATTGGGGATAGAAGCTCTACAAAGAAACGAGGTGTCATTCATTTTAGACAAGAAAATGAAATCTTTTCCTGACCATTTATCCTTCCGGTATACTTGGCGTTCTTATCAAAAAAGGATATTGGATGGACTGGACGAGCATTTAAAAAACCGCCATTTGCATCTGGTAGCACCACCAGGCTCCGGCAAAACCGTACTCGGACTTGAGGTCATGCTTCGCATAAACCGACCAACGATTATACTGGCGCCTACCTTGACGATTAAGCAGCAATGGGCGAGCCGGTTTGTAGAACTTTTTTTGCCAGACAGCGAGGATACCCCGGATTGGATTTCGACATCGCTCAAGCAGCCGGCGTTGGTGACGATCACTACGTATCGAGCCTTACATCGCTTGTTAAGCACCGCAGGGGAGAACAATCTGCCTGAAGATGGAGACGGTGCCGATCCCGAACCGACGGAGGAAGCAGGTCAGGGAGATGATTTGGAAGAGATCAACAGCCACACGGAAGCGCTGGAGACCATCCGGCAATGGACGGAAATCGGTGTGCATACCCTTATCTTTGATGAGGCGCATCATTTAAGGGTGTCTTGGTGGCAAAGCGCCATGCAGTTGTGCAGCATGCTCGACCAACCTACCAAAATCGCGCTTACCGCAACACCACCGTACGATGTGAGTCCAAGAGAGTGGCAGCGCTATATTGAACTTTGCGGCCCGATCGATGAAGAGATCAGCGTGCCTGAGTTAGTTCGCCACGGTGAGCTGTGTCCGCATCAGGATTATATAAGCCTCACCACACCGACATCCGATGAAGCGTCAAGAATACGCAAGTTTCGCACAGACGCAGCACAGTTGAAAGACGATATGGTGCAGAATGCGTTTTTGGCAAACTTGCTTGTTCATCATCCATGGATTGCACAGTCGAATACTTACATAGAAGATATCCTATCATCACCGGGGTACTACTCCAGCATGGTCATTTATCTACGTGCTGCCGATCAACCGGAATGGAAAGAAGCGGTGAAACTCCTGGGGATGAAGGAGAAGGAAGTACCTGATTTCACGGAGGAATGGCTCGAGGAGCTGCTGACTGGCGTTCTATATAGGGATCCTCACGTGGACCATGAACAGCCCGAGATCAAGGCTTGGCAGAAGCATATGAGTCGTATGGGTATGATTGAGCGGCGCAGGGTCTATCTCAGGTCGACGCCGGCCTTTGACAAGATGCTGGTACAGAGCGTCTCCAAGCTGCACAGCATCGGACGAATACTTGATTTTGAGCGCTCTGTCCTGGAGGAACGTCTGCGCATGGTTATTTTGACGGATTATATTCGCAAGGACGATCTGCCTAGACACGGAGATGATCTTAACCCGCTCACTCGGTTGGGCGTCGTTCCAATCTTCGAAATGATTCGCAGGCAGCTGCTTGAGGCTGGAAAGCTGAAGCTAGCCGACAGGCTGCCTATTGGCATATTAACAGGTTCTTTTGTTGTGTTACCGGCATCTGCCCTGCCGCTGGCCACGGAGGGTGCGAGTCGGCGCGGGGTTCAGCTGTCGACCAAGCCTTTGGTGCATGATGAGCGTTTCGTCACGGTAGATGTAAGAGATTCCAATCGTTCGACTATCGTAGCGATCGTGACCGAAGTATTTGCGCAAGGAGAGATTGAGATACTGGTGGGGACGGCTGCCTTGTTAGGCGAAGGATGGGATGCGCCGGGAATCAATTCCCTGATCATGGCTTCCTATGTCGGCTCCTTTATGTTATCGAACCAGATGAGAGGAAGGGCCATTCGGACTCAGCGCGGTAATCCGGACAAGACGGGGGCGATATGGCATTTAGCGTGCGTTGATACAAGCGGAATCGATGGTGGGGAGGACCTGGCTTCCTTAGCCCGAAGATTCAGGTCTTTGGTTGGCCTATCGGTTACGTATCAGAAGATTGAATCCGGAATGGATCGTATGGGCCTGGATGTAAGAAAAAGACAGACTGCGCGGAGCATCGATGCTTATAACCAAGATACTCTAAGAAGAGCTAAGGAGCGGCATCTTCTGAAGGAGCGTTGGGACGCCGCAATCGGTCTGCATTCCTCCATGACGGAGGAACTTACGGTTACGAAAGAGAGCATGCCCAGACCGTATATATTTTCCCATACCATCAAGGCTGTATTTATGTTTGGGATATTTTTGGCAATTGGCGCATGGGGGGAGGCGGTCCTCTCGCCGCGGCTGCTGAGTATGGATGCACCAACCTGGTTTAAGATGCTGATCCCGCTCGTTATAGCTCTCCTCGTCTCAAGTCCATGGATCTATAAAGCGATTAAAATGAAAGTGCGTCACCGGTCTCTGGATCGCAGTATCCGCCAGGTCGGACTCGCTGTTTATTCGACTCTTTACCGCATGGAGCTTATGGGGGAGGAGCCGAGCATTCATCGCATCAAGGCGGAAGAGGAAGGCGGTGCGGTTGTTTGCTGGCTTCGGGATGGCAGTACCCAAGAAAAAACGGTCTTTCTTCTTGCTCTGCAGCAGGTGCTGGATCCAATAGAGAACCCCCGTTATCTTCTATATCGTGAATCAAAGAGCTGGTTTGTCACGAAGCGTGACTATCACGCGGTTCCCGAAGAGATCGGACGGCGTAAAGAGAATGCCGAACGATTTGTGGAATCATGGCGCAAGCATGTAGGTCCAGCCGAGCTTGTCTACACGCGTACACCGGAAGGCCGAAAGATGCTGCTCACTGCCAGAACGAAGGCATTATCCTCGATGTTCGTTCATAAATCGGATCGAATTAGTGCGTGGAGATAGGGACGCAATAAAAAGTTCAAGTGGGATACGGCCCTGTCTGGCCGACTGCGAAGCATATCTACTGAAGATTATTCGCAGGCGGGCCCCTACTCGGGGTTCTCATCCCATGGGACGCAAAAAAACACCGTCAATTGACGGTGTTCTTTGTTACGTCCCAGAAGGGATTCGAACCCCTGACCGACGGCTTAGAAGGCCGTTGCTCTATCCAGCTGAGCTACTGGGACATGATTTTTTCAAGCAGGAATTATCTTATCACACGGGGAGGGGAAATTCAATCATAATTTTACCTGGTTCATTTTTTAGGGATTGCAGGATTATTCCGATACCATTCGGGGTTATATTGATAAGATACACGACTTGATCATTAGATCGTTATCGGATGACGGTGACCGTGCTGACGGTACGGAATCCTCGTTTTTTTATCTTGGCTATACATATGCTATAATCTACGATTATGACGAGCAGGATCAGAAAGGAGGTGTCCTTATCAAGGACTCTTACTTCCCAGAACAAGAGGATAAGAACATCATCCTGTTACCGAAGACGCTGGACTACTATCAGATTCAGCTTACGGTTATGCTTGAGAATGAACGGTACGGTGAAGCGATGGGGGTGCTGCGTTTCCTCCTCCAGTGCAGCGGACAGAACGAGCGCAATTACGAAGAGTGGCAATCGCTTCTTGAATGGCTCGAAGCCGCCTTTCCGGAAGCGGCTGTACCCGCCTCCGAAGGTGCTCCTTCCGAGCCTGAAGAGGATGACCCGGACGAAGCGGAAATGACGCGGCAGATGGTTAACCAAAAAGCCGCTCAAGACGCGGGTTATGCCGACAAATTGCTGGCGTCTGTCATGAACGGGCCACTAACGGAGCAGACGATACTGGCGCTTGAGCAGCTTGCCTATCTGGAACGCCCTGAAATTGACGCCGCTCTAACCGATTGGCTGCGTGAGACCCCACTGCATCCCTTGCTGCAATTCCGGGTTCTGCAAACCCTGCGCAGAAGGGGCATGGATGGGGTTGTCAGTCTCACACGCGGGCAGGAAACCGTAGAGATCGAGATTGATGCGGTGCCTTTGTCCCCAGAAGATTTTCCGCTGGCAATGAACAAGATTCTGGAGCGGGTGGCGGATCAAACCGAAATACACGAGCCCACCTTGTATTATTTTGCTCAGGAGCTATGGTCTCAGTTCATTATGGCTATCTACGGTACAACCGATTACTTCTCCATGCAGAACGAAGATGACTCCATGCTGGATATTTGGGCGGCAGCTCTACATGATGTCATTTCTGAGAGCCTGAAGGGATTTCGCAACGAGGAAGAGATTCGCAGATTGTACGGAATCACAGACACGATGCGATTCCGATACGAAGGGGCCTACCGTTCTCTTATGCAATTTGTTTCAGCAGGGGTGGAAGAATAGCAGACTGCTAGCTGGAAATCGTTTACGTTATCATCGCATCCGGGTTCACCCTTGAAAAAGGATTTAATGTTGTTTATACTATAGTGGTTATTCGGTACGTGATAGATTATTGCGCCGACCACGTGAATTATTTTGGAGGGGAAAGCATAAATGAAAGCAACTTGGGAAAAAATAGAGAAGAACCTTGGCGTTCTTGACGTTGAGGTTGATGCGGAGCGCGTTGCGTCCGCCCTCGACAAAGCTTTTAATAAAGTAGCTAAAAAAGCAAATGTACCAGGATTTCGTAAGGGCAAAGTACCTCGTCCGATCTTCGAAGCTCGCTACGGCGTAGAGAGTTTGTACCAGGATGCAATTGACATTCTGCTGCCTGAAGTGTACGGCGAGGCTGTAGAGCAAGCTGATATCTTCCCTGTGGATCGTCCAGAGGTTGATATCGAGCAATTCGCTAAAGGCGAAACTTTTAAATTCAAAGCAAAAGTAACCGTGAAACCTGAAGTTCAACTTGGTGATTACAAGGGAGTCGAAGTAGCAGCGGTTACAGCGGAAGTTTCTGATGAAGAGCTTGCGGAAGAGTTGGAGCGTCTGCAACAGCGCCACGCTGAGCTCAGCGTTATTGACGAAGGTACTGCACAATCCGGCGATACCGTTGTCATTGACTTCGACGGATCCGTTGACGGCGTACCGTTCGAAGGTGGACAAGCAGAGCGTTATTCCCTTGAGATTGGAAGCAACACCTTTATCCCTGGTTTCGAAGATCAAGTTATCGGACTGGGAACTGGCGATTTTAAGGATGTGGAAGTAACCTTCCCTGAGACCTACCATGCCGAGGAACTGGCTAGCAAACAAGCTATATTCAAAGTCAAATTGCACGAAATCAAGCGTAAGCAACTTCCTGAACTGGACGATGAGTTCGCTAAAGATGTAAGCGAATTTGATACACTTGACGAGTACAAAGAAGATTTGAAGAAGCAATTGCTGACTCGCAAAGAGCAAGAAGCTCAAGGCGTTCGTGAGAACGAAGTTGTTGAGAAAGCCGCAGCTAACGCTGAGATCGAAATTCCAGAAGCTATGATTCAATCCGAAGTTCAAAACATGATGCGCGATTTCGACAACCGTCTTCGCCAGCAAGGGATGAACCTTGAGATGTTCCTGAGCTTCTCCGGCCAATCCAACGAGGATCTGGAAGGACAAATGAAGGACGATGCTCAGAAGCGCGTTCGCAACAATCTGGTGCTTGAGCAAATCGCCAAAGAAGAAAAACTTGAGGTATCCGAAGAAGAAATCAACAAAGAGCTCGACAACATGGCAGATACGTACAAGCGCTCTGTTGATGAGATCCGCAGCATCCTGGGTGCTAACGGTTCGCTCGATAGCCTTCGTGAAGAGCTTCTGCTCCGCAAAACCATTGACTTCTTGCTGGAAAACAGCGTAGAGGGCGCACCGGTTGAGCCTAAAGTAGAAGAGCCTGCGACTGAAGAATAATTTAAATAGGCAGCTGCCGAAGCTGCTCTTACATTGGATAAGGCACGTACATTTCATGCGTGCCTTATTTTTACCTAAGAATAGCCAATTTGTTACTAAATATGACACGAATTGGTTGTTGGATTCGACATACATAATGAATGATGGTGGCAGGATATAATTCTTGGCAAGTTCATAGAATGTAAACATGGTTAAAAAATGACATCGTGCTGTGAACATGTTAGAATATCTTGTGTAACGCTGTAGTATATTTTCCAAGGAAAAGAGGTTGGTCGCATGAGTCTTGTACCTATGGTTGTGGAGCAAACCAGTAGAGGCGAAAGATCTTACGATATCTACTCAAGATTACTGAAGGATCGCATTATATTCCTCAGCAGTGCGATCGATGACGATGTCGCTAATCTTGTTATTGCCCAGCTGCTGTTTCTGGCTGCGGAAGATCCAGAAAAAGACATCTCTTTATACATCAATTCTCCTGGCGGTTCGGTTACAGCCGGGATGGGTATATATGATACGATGCAGTTGATTAAACCTGATGTATCAACCATTTGCGTCGGCATGGCCGCCAGCATGGGATCGCTGTTGCTTACGGCAGGAGCGCCAGGCAAACGCTATGCGCTGGAGAACAGTGAAGTCATGATCCATCAGCCGCTTGGCGGTATTCAAGGTCAGGCATCCGATATTCAAATTCATGCAGATTGGATCATCAAGACGAGACATAAATTGAACCAGATCTATGTGGAACGTACGGGTCAGCCCCTTGAAAAAATCGAACGCGATACGGACCGCGACTTTTTTATGAGCGCGGACGAAGCGAAGGCGTACGGTATTATTGATGATGTTCTGTCTTCACCGACCAAATCATAAGGGGGGGTAAACGCATGTTTAAATTTAACGATGACAAAGGGCAGTTGAAATGCTCCTTCTGCGGCAAATCGCAGGAGCAAGTCCGCAAGTTGGTTGCGGGGCCCGGTGTATATATATGTGATGAATGTATCGATCTGTGCTCTGAGATTGTAGAGGAAGAGCTCGGTCATGAGGAAGAGGTAGATCTGAAAGATATTCCGAAACCGCGTGAAATCCGGGATATTCTCGATCAGTACGTCATTGGACAGGACCAGGCGAAGAAGTCTCTTTCGGTTGCCGTATATAACCACTACAAACGAATTAACACGCAGAGCAAGATCGAGGACGTGGAGCTTCAGAAGAGTAATATCTTGATGCTCGGCCCTACAGGCTCCGGTAAGACATTGTTGGCGCAAACGATGGCGAAGATTCTTAATGTTCCGTTTGCCATTGCGGATGCAACTTCACTAACCGAAGCAGGCTATGTTGGTGAAGATGTGGAGAATATTCTCCTCAAGCTGATCCAGGCCGCTGATTACGACGTGGAGAAAGCAGAACGCGGAATCATCTATATTGACGAGATTGATAAAGTGGCTCGTAAATCCGAGAATCCATCCATCACGCGCGACGTGTCCGGTGAAGGCGTGCAGCAAGCCTTGCTGAAGATCCTGGAAGGCACCGTTGCTTCTGTTCCGCCACAAGGCGGGCGCAAGCATCCGCACCAGGAGTTCATCCAGATCGATACGACGAACATTCTGTTCATCTGCGGTGGTGCATTTGACGGGTTGGAGCAATACATTAAACGTCGGATCGGTAAGAAAGTAATCGGTTTTAATGCGTCCGGAGAAGGTCAGAAGGATCTGAAACCGGGTGAATACTTGACGATGGTATTGCCGGAGGATCTGCTTAAGTTCGGTTTGATTCCGGAATTCGTAGGTCGTCTGCCGGTAGTGTCCACACTGGAGCCGCTCGATGAGACTACGTTGGTTCGGATTCTCTCTGAGCCGAAGAACGCTTTGACGAAGCAGTATCAGAAGCTGCTTGAGTTTGATAATGTCAACCTCAAGTTTGAAGCTGGTGCGCTTGAAGCGATTGCTCGTGAGGCGATCAAACGCAATACGGGTGCGCGTGGATTGCGTTCTATCATTGAGGGAATCATGCTGGATGTCATGTATGAAGTGCCATCTCGTGACGACATCAAGGATTGTGTTATCACAGAGCAAGTTGTTAAGGATAAGGTCATTCCAGAATTGCAAAGCAAAGACAGTGAGGACGACAAGAAACAAGAAGAAAGCGCCTGATGCGTTTTAGCGCAACAGGCGTGGAATAAATCTACGCTATTCTCCACTTCCAGTTTTGGCCAGCGGCCGGAACTGAGGTGGAGCTTTGGCGTTGTATGGGAGAGATTGATCCATGTTTTTGAGACAAGACACACGGCCCGTTAAGGTGGGGAATCTCACGATTGGTGGGAAGAACGAAGTCATTATTCAAAGCATGTGTACAACCAAAACAGCGGATGTCGAAGCAACAGTTGCAGAGATTCTTCGCCTCGAAGAGGCCGGGTGCCAGGTTGTCCGGGTAACGGTGAACAACGAGGAAGCCGCTGCGGCCATTAAGGAAATCAAGAAACGCATTCATATTCCGCTCGTCGCGGATATACATTTTAACTATAAGCTTGCGCTGATCGCGATCGAGAACGGAATCGATAAAGTCCGGATTAACCCGGGCAATATCGGTAAGCGGGAAAAGGTCGAGGCTGTCGTCAAAGCATGTAAAGAGAAAGGTATCCCGATTCGAATCGGTGTTAATGCCGGTTCGCTGGAGAACCATCTTCTTGAGAAGTACGGCTATCCGACACCGGAGGCCATGGTGGAAAGCGCGCTGTATCATATCGGTATTTTGGAAGAGCTGGATTTCCATGATATTATCGTTTCGCTGAAAGCGTCTGACGTTCCGATGGCGATTGCAGCGTATTCGAAAGCTGCTGAAGTAATCCCTTATCCGCTTCATCTGGGAATTACCGAAGCTGGCACTCTGTTCTCAGGTACCGTGAAGAGTGCGGCTGGTTTAGGGGCACTTTTGTCCCTTGGTATCGGCAGTACGATGCGGATCTCTTTGAGCGCAGATCCCGTAGAGGAAATCAAAGTTGGGCGGGAGCTTCTCAAATCATTCGGTTTGATTTCGGACGCAGCAACCTTGGTATCTTGCCCGACCTGTGGACGACTGGATATTGATCTATTCTCCATTGCCAATGAAGTAGAGGAGTACATCTCGAAGATTAAAGTTCCGATTAAGGTTTCTGTTCTCGGCTGTGCCGTAAACGGACCTGGCGAGGCGAGAGAGGCCGACATCGGAATTGCTGGCGCACGGGGCGAGGGTCTGCTCTTCCGTTATGGAGAGATGATTCGCAAAGTTCCGGAAGCTACGATGGTTGAGGAACTGAAAAAGGAAATCGATAACATCGTGCGAGTGTATGAGGAGACGGGCGAAATTCCGGGCCGCAAGCACAAAACCACGGTTTAAGCTTGATAACTAACAACTGATTTACTCATATTAACGGCAGTCTCTTTGAAGAGACTGCCGTTTTGTTGCTGCTAATTATGAGTTTCTATTTATTAAGAAGCTCTGCTCTTCCCTCTCCCCGCCCCCATAATATGAGCAGGATGCCAACCGCTGAAGCAGCGAAGCGGACGAATCGATTCCGTAGAAACGCAAGTGGTCGCCTTTGTCCCCGAGTTTCTCCCACGGGAGAATCTTGACTGAAATTTGGGGACAACAGCGATCGAAGGAACGATACGTACACGGAGCGTCTCACCATAACCATACCATCAGCTCTCTTAAGAAGATCAATAATCTAATCTGTTAATATAGTTATCTTACCAGCATCCTGTTCATATCATCCCCTCAGAACAAATTGTTCTGCATATCGCGTTTTACCATGAAACTAATCGGTAATACTACCATGTATTAACGTTTCGATGAAGACATAAGCAGACACAGGAGGAATGACCTATGAATTTAAGTATTGTGATAATGCTGGTGCAGCTGTTCTTTGCAGTCATCATCGGCATTTATTTTTGGAACTTATTACGTGGCCAGAAGACAAGCAAGACGGCAGTGGACCGGGAATCGCGCAAAGAGCTTGATAAGCTGCGCAAGCTTCGCTCTGTATCTTTGACCAAGCCATTGGCTGAGAAGACAAGGCCACAGACGATGGATGATATCGTGGGGCAGAAGGATGGCCTGCGCGCCTTGAAGGCCGCACTGTGCAGTGCGAATCCGCAGCATGTCATCGTCTATGGACCTCCAGGGGTCGGCAAGACAGCAGCAGCGCGCGTAGTCATGGAGGAAGCAAAGAAAAATCCGCAATCACCATTTAAGCATGACGCCAAATTCACCGAAATCGATGCCACGACGGCACGGTTTGACGAACGCGGTATTGCTGATCCGCTGATTGGTTCGGTGCATGATCCGATTTATCAAGGTGCAGGCGCGATGGGAGTTGCCGGGATTCCACAACCGAAGCCAGGTGCGGTTACGAAGGCTCATGGCGGAATTCTGTTTATTGATGAAATTGGGGAATTGCATCCGATTCAGATGAATAAGCTGTTAAAAGTCCTGGAAGACCGCAAGGTACTTCTGGAGAGCGCATATTATAACTCGGAGGATGCGAATACGCCTGCTTATATTCACGATATCTTTCAAAATGGGCTTCCGGCAGACTTCCGTCTCGTCGGAGCAACAACACGTTCACCTGAGGAAGTTGCTCCTGCACTCCGCTCGCGCTGCATGGAGATTTTTTTCCGTCCGCTGCTTCCAGAAGAGATTGGACGAATTGCCGAGGATGCGATCCAAAAGATTGGACTTTCAGCTGCACCCGAAGCCGTAGATGTGGTGAAGCAGTATTGCTCTAACGGCCGGGAAGCCGTTAATATGATTCAATTGGCGGCAGGCCTGGCCTTAACGGAAAAGCGAGACTCGCTTCGCGCAGCCGACGTAGAGTGGGTAGCCAGCAGCAGCCAGCTTCAGCCTCGTCCGGATCGTAAAATACCGGAGAAGCCACAGGTAGGCGTGATCAACGGCTTGGCGGTATATGGTCCGAATATGGGAGCCTTGCTGGAGATCGAGGTATCCGCCGTCCCGGTTGAAAAAGGACGTGGAACCTACAATATCACAGGAGTTGTGGACGAAGAGGAATTTGGCGGTGGATCACGGAAGCTTCGTCGCAAGAGCATGGCGAAGGGTTCCATCGAGAACGTCATTACAGTGTTAGGGTCCATGGGTTTTGCTCCCAAGGACTATGACTTGCATATCAACTTTCCAGGCGGTACGCCGATTGATGGGCCTTCCGCAGGTATTGCGATGGCTACTGCGATTGTATCGGCGATTAAAGGCATCGAAGTCGATAACAAACTTGCTATGACTGGTGAAATGAGTATCCATGGCAAAGTGAAGCCGATTGGCGGCGTGATCGCCAAAGTTGAAGCGGCGTTTCAGGCAGGCGCGACCCGTGTTATTATACCCAAGGACAATTGGCAGACGTTATTTCAGGATTTGACGGGTGGACTGCGAGTGATCCCTGTGGAGTCATTAAGCGAAGTGTTCAGTCAAGTGTTCGGCGGATCGTTTGCACCGGAAGTGATCCAACTGCCTGGTAGCGAGGTTTTTCCGGCTTCGTCTGCTTCATTGCTGCAGGCCACGCCACCGCGAAATAGTAAGGTGACGGACGCCGGGAGCTGTTAAGTATCACATAGTTGGTTTTTTATACGCGGATTTGATAAAATAGGAATAGTGTCAACATTGAGAGCCATTGGAGGTGCGAAAGCGATGGGACCCAGTAAATCCAAAGGTCGTCGTTTTCCTTTACTGCCTTTAAGAGGTCTTCTTGTCTATCCAAGTATGGTGCTTCACTTGGACGTAGGCCGGGAGAAGTCGGTAAAGGCTTTAGAAAAGGCGATGGTTGAAGACAATTTGATTCTCCTATGTTCTCAATCGGAAGTGAACATTGAAGAACCAACGCAGGATGACATCTTTAAGATTGGCACAGTTGCCAATGTACGCCAAATGCTTAAACTTCCTAACGGTACCATACGTGTGCTTGTGGAGGGTATGGAACGTGCGGAAATTATTCAATATACGGATCAAGAAGAATACTACGAGGTCATGGCCCGCGAACTGCCGGAACAAGAAAATCATGACCCCGAAGTATCCGCGTTGATGCGCACCGTACTGTCTCAATTCGAGAACTACATTAACCTGTCGAAGAAGGTTACGCCTGAGACGCTGGCTGCCGTATCGGATATTGATGAGCCTGGCCGGCTGGCGGATGTAATTACAAGCCATTTGTCGCTCAAGATTAAAGATAAACAGGCGATTCTCGAGACGATTGATGTTCGTAAACGACTGGAATCCTTGCTCGATATCTTGAACAATGAGCGTGAGGTGCTGGAGCTTGAGCGCAAGATTAACCAACGGGTCAAGAAGCAGATGGAGAAGACCCAGAAGGAATATTATTTGCGCGAGCAGATGAAAGCCATCCAGAAAGAACTTGGTGATAAGGAAGGCCGTACATCCGAGGTGGAGGAACTGCGAGGTCAACTTCAGGAACTGGAGCTGCCTGAGCGGGTAGAGGAAAAGGTAGAGAAGGAAATTGATCGCCTTGAGAAGATGCCGGCAAGTTCCGCTGAAGGCGGAGTCATTCGCAATTATGTTGACTGGCTCCTAGCACTGCCGTGGTCCAAGAAGACCGAGGATGATCTGGACATCATCAAAGCCGAACAGGTGCTGGATGAGGATCATTACGGGCTGGAAAAACCGAAGGAACGCGTA
The DNA here is from genome assembly GCF_001315105.1 of Paenibacillus sp. JCM 10914. Lineage (GTDB taxonomy): Bacteria > Bacillota > Bacilli > Paenibacillales > Paenibacillaceae > Paenibacillus_AQ. The sequence continues at coordinate 71,904 of NZ_BAZR01000014.1, forward strand.
CTCGAATATCTGGCGGTTCAGAAGTTGGTGAAGAAGATGAAGGGGCCGATCCTTTGTCTTGTCGGACCTCCGGGTGTCGGCAAAACTTCGCTCGCTCGTTCCATCGCCCGTTCGCTTGAACGGAAATTCGTTCGCGTATCGCTCGGGGGCGTGCGGGACGAGGCCGAGATTCGCGGTCACAGACGTACGTATGTCGGTGCGATGCCGGGCCGGATCATTCAGGGAATGAAGACGGCCGGATCGATGAACCCGGTCTTCCTGCTGGATGAGATCGATAAGATGGCCTCCGATTTCCGCGGGGATCCGTCCTCAGCCTTGCTGGAAGTGTTAGATCCTGAGCAGAACAATACGTTCAGCGATCACTTCGTCGAAATTCCGTTTGACCTGTCCAACGTAATGTTTGTTACGACCGCCAATGTACTGCATAACATTCCGAGACCGCTGCTGGATCGTATGGAAATATTGAATATTCCGGGTTATACGGAGCTTGAGAAGCTCCAGATTGCCAAGCGCTACCTGCTGCCAAAGCAAAAAGCCGAGCACGGTCTGGAGCCGGAACAGCTTATTCTGGAAGAGGAAGCACTCATGAAGGTGATCCGGGAGTACACCCGGGAATCCGGTGTGCGGAATCTGGAGCAGCAAGTCGCGGCTTTGTGTCGTAAAGCAGCGAAACAGATCGTGACCCATGAATCGGCATCGATTGAAATTAAGGCAGATGATATCAAGGACTATCTTGGTATTGCCAAATTCCGATATGGTATGGCGGAGCTTGAAGATCAGATTGGAACGGTTACGGGATTGGCATGGACCGAAGTGGGCGGAGAGACGCTGACGATCGAGGTAACGGTGGTTCCTGGTACCGGTAAGCTGACCTTGACGGGTAAACTGGGGGATGTGATGAAGGAATCAGCTCAAGCCGCATTTAGTTTTACCCGCTCGAAGGCGGTGGAACTGGGGATAGAGCCTGACTTCCATGAGAAGCTTGACGTTCATATCCATATCCCGGAAGGAGCCATTCCGAAGGACGGACCTTCCGCTGGTATTACGATAGCCACGGCTCTTATATCATCATTAACGAAACGTCATGTAGCCCGCGACGTGGCCATGACTGGAGAAATCACACTTCGCGGACGTGTGCTGCCGATCGGTGGTTTAAAGGAGAAATCCTTGGCGGCCCATCGGGCAGGCTACAAAAAAATATTGCTCCCTAAGGATAACGAACGTGATTTGCGCGATATACCTGACAGCGTAAAGAATGACGTTGAATTCGTTCCAGTTTCACATATGGATCAAGTTCTCGAGCATGCGCTCGTAGAACAGGCGGGAGTGCATTAGAGAGGAATTCTGTCTTATGAAAGTGACGAAAGCCGAATTTATTATCAGTGCTGTCGTACCTGCCCAATATCCTGAAGACGCCTTGCCGGAGATTGCTCTGGCAGGGCGTTCGAATGTGGGCAAGTCATCATTGATCAATCGTTTAATATCTAGGAAAAACCTGGCCCGTACAAGTGCAACTCCGGGCAAGACTCAGCAGCTTAATTATTACAAGGTGAATGACGAGTTGTATCTCGTTGATTTTCCCGGATATGGGTACGCCAAGGTATCGAAGACCCAGCGTGCTGCATTCGGTGAAATGATTGAGAAGTATTTGTTGAGTCGCGATGAGTTGAAGCTGGTGCTTCTCGTCATCGATTTGCGACATCCGCCTTCGAAGGATGATATCAGCATGTATGAGTGGCTGCAATATTACAACAGGCCAGTGTGTGTGGTTGCAACCAAAGCGGACAAGATTCCGAAGACCAGACGCCATAAACATGTAAAGATCGTGAAGGATACGTTAAACTTCCAGCCACATCATTCTTTTGTAATGTTCTCCTCCGAGCTTGGACTAGGCAAGGACGAGTTGTGGGCCATTATGCAGTCTCATATGGGTACAATGGATCCCGAAGAACCGTTAGAAGAAGGTTTGCCAGCAGAGTAGGGGAACGGAAATCCCCTTCCTGGTTACAGTATTTTTTCGAGTGTAATATAGGGAAACGGTGCATTCTTAACAGGAAAGTGAGCATCTTGCGGGAAATGTCAGTCTGATTCCGGTTAATTCCGTTTTTTTATGAAATTTGCTGGATATTCTCATTTAGACGGCAGGAAAGACCGCTTGGGTCTGCTGTATAATGGTAGTAAGTTAAAAGAATTGAGGGAGATTTGTATGGCTCAGCGGTTAGCCACAGAATATGTTAATGCCACAATGCAAATGACGGATGTTCAAATGGATCAATTTCTGCAATATACCCAAGCTTTCCGGGTTACAAACCGGGTCAAAGTCATGGATAGCGGAGAGCAGGAGTTTGTGCTCGAAGATGAAAGCGGGGAAGAAGTTCATTTGCCCTTTGAACGCAAGAATGGCTTGTACGTCTGTGAGCTGTCGTGCCGATTGGTTACCCCACGCCTAACAAATGCCGTACGCAAATTGTTTGCGGCTTTTAAGGGAACCGGAAAAGTGAATCGGATTTATCGCGGTTTTACGATGAGCTACGACTATCACGTCGGAACGGTGCATAGAATTACGCAGATTGCCGGTAACGACAGCATTGTTATCTACGAATACAAGAATACCGCAGGCGAGCTGCAGCGCCTATTCAACAGCAATGAAGCAGAGCGGGAGATTGTATCCATTCAGCACCATATTAATATGCTTCTGGACCAACGAAATGCAGCAGGACATGACCATCATACGATACGTACGATAGATGAACGGCTGAGACGTTTTAATCAGAGGCTGTTTGTGCTTGAAGCTTAGAAGAGTCGCCCAGAGGGCGGCTTTTTTTGCGTTGAAGGGCCTTGTTATTTGCTGTGAAACGAGGCGAGTATGGCGGTCTGAACAGTCATATTTGTTATCAAGGCACTTCGGCACCATTCTGCTCAGGCTTACATATATTGAGCTGTAAATTATTTAGGGTTAATTTACAAAAAGGTGTTGCAATTGATCGTCATAGATGTTATTTTTAATCTCGTTGAAAAGAATATAGGAACCAGGATTCACTCAGGACATGTAATGTTGCGAGAGATTATTCCCTCGGGAAGTGAATGACGTAGGTCCTAGCGGATGAAATTTTTCAAACATTTTATTCCTAGGAAGGGGGAAACCGGAAGATGGAATACTCAACTTTCGGAAGACACGTTGCTGTTGATACTTGGGGAGTCGATTTTGAACGATTGAACAGTGCTGAATATTTACAGGCACAAATGGTGGAAGCCGCTGAAGCTTGTGGAGCAACGGTATTATCCGTCCAGTCCAAGCAGTTCGAACCACAAGGTGCGACTGTGCTTGTGTTGCTGTCGGAAAGCCATCTCTCGATTCATACGTACCCTGAGAGAGGTTTTGCTGCGATTGACTGTTACACCTGCGGTGATACGGTAGATCCGCAATTGGCAATTGACTATCTGGTATCCGCTTTGAAACCTGAAAAATGCTACGCTAAGAAACTCGTGCGCGGGCTCGGCGAAATGACCGTGGAGACGCCCGAGATGAAACAGGCTGAACTCGTTTAAGAAGGTCGTCTAAACCATATGCATATTGATAACCATGGGAATTTCCATGGTTATTTTATTTTGACCGCATGCGGCAAGTCGATGATCCTTCCCGATTTATGGACAAATGGTCTATCGATGAAATTCATACGTATATCTCTAGTGAATGATATCCACAATAGTAAGGTGTGGTCATTAGATGCAAATGTTTCATTTATGGAATGAATGAGTGCATGAAGAACGATGTGGATTTCATAAACATTTCATAAAATAGACAGGGCATCAAGGCATACTGTGATATAATGAACAAAGTCAAGGCAGGCCGTTACGACGGCAACACTACTCGTAGAAATAGGCAGGTGAACTTGCAATGCACATCGTCGTTGTTGGATTGAACTATCGCACGGCGCCTGTGGAAGTCAGAGAACGCTTTACCTTTGCGGAGAAAGACATGCCAGCGGCGTTGCAACAGCTAAATTCGACCAAGAGCGTATTGGAGGGCGTCATTGTTGCTACCTGCAACCGTACCGAGATTTATGTTGTGGTAGACCGTCTTCATATGTGCGGCTACTTTATCCGCAGTTTTATGGAACAGTGGTTCGGCATTAACAGGGAAGAGTTTACGCAGCATCTATATATATATGAAGACGAACAAGCGATTTCTCATTTGTTCAAAGTAACATGCGGTTTGGACTCGATGGTCATTGGGGAGACGCAGATACTGGGACAGGTTAAGAACGCTTTCCTGACATCCCAACAGCATCAAGCTACCGGCACGTGGTTCAATATGCTATTCAAACAAGCGGTGACACTCGGTAAACGTGCGCATTCGGAAACATCGATTGGCGAAAGTGCGGTATCCGTAAGTTACGCCGCCGTTGAATTAGGCAAACGGATCTTCGGCACGTTTCATAATAAAAAAGTCATGATTCTTGGTGCAGGCAAGATGAGCGAGCTTACCGTGAAGCATCTGTATGCCAACGGGGCGGCTGAGGTGATGGTCGCGAACCGTACCTTGGGCCGGGCGGAGGAACTGGCTCGTAAGTTCCAAGGCGCTCCATTCACGATCGATCAGGCGATGCAGCGAATTCAAGAGGTGGACATCATCATCAGCTCGACAGGATCGAACGAGTATGTGCTCAATGCGGATCGTGTGCTTGAGAGCATGAAGCGGCGTCAATCGCGTCCGCTGTTCATGATTGACATTGCCGTACCGCGGGATATTGATCCGGCCATCGGCGATTTATCGAATGTATTCTTGTACGATATCGATGATCTGGAGGGAATTGTGGAGACGAACATGGAGATGCGTCGCGCGGAAGCCGCCAAGATCGAAGTGATGATTCAAGAAGAAATGGATGCTTTTCATACCTGGTTGAAGACGCTTGGGATCAGACCAGCTATCCGGGCACTGCAGGAGAAATCGAATGCGATTCATGAAGAAACGCTGGAGAGCCTCTTCAACAAGCTGCCAGAACTGGATGAGCGTCAGCAGAAGGTCATCCGTCGCTTAACCAAGAGCATCGTGAATCAGATGATGCATGATCCGATTAACCGGATCAAAGAGATGACAGGTGATAAACAGGGCGGGGAAGCGCTGGATTATTTCACACAAATATTTGCGCTGGAAAGCCTGATTCAGGAGAACGAGCAGGAGAACCGCAGTCATAGTCATACCAAGAACGTCATAGCCAGCCCGCAATTTGAGCGGAAGACGATTGCTCCAGCAGAGGAGCTGGCTGAGGAGAAACCGCGCAAGGTATCCCTGGCTCCAGCCACCCTTTAAGAAGGGGAGTGGATCCCATGCTGTTAAACCTAATTTATATCACCGGCATTTGCACCTATGCCCTGAGCCTTCTGTTTTATATCTCGGATTGTATTTCACGCAATCCGGTGGCGAAGCGGATAGGCACAGGGCTTCTTGCTATTACTGCGTTGTTTCAATTCGCGGGCATCGGGATTCGAGCGATGGAAGGAGGGCATTTTCACCTTCCGGTATTCACATTATTTGATTTTTTATTTTTGCTTACCTTCTTTATAACGCTCACCTCAATCGTCCTTACGTATATTAAGCGTTCGGAATTCGTAGCCCTGCTGGTGAATTTGATCGGCTTTACGATTATGCTGGTCAACCGCCTGTGGTTTACGACAAGCGATAACGCTCTATACAGCTGGGAGACTGAGCATCGATTGCTGCTGGTTCATATTGCGCTTGCGAGCATAAGCTTCGCCGCCCTCACACTCGGGGCGGTTCTGGCAGCGATTTATATGTTTTTGCATTGGAAACTCAAAACGAAGCGATGGAATGATACGGTCAGGCGGCTGCCAAGCCTGGAGAAGCTGGACCTCTATTCATATAAAGCCTTGATCACAGGCACGTCGATTCTGGTCACTTCGCTCCTTATGGCAGGGTTGTCGGTTGCAGTCGCCGGACGTTGGTCGTTGTTTCTGGATATAAAGGTATTATCGACCTTGGTCGCTTTGGCGATGTATATCATCTACTTCGTGAAACGGCGAATCCGAAAGGGTACTGGACGAGAAGCGGCGGCGTGGGCGCTGATCGGATACGGATTTATCATCTTGAATTTTTTTCTGAATTCATGGTCGGCGTTTCATAGTTGGTCGGGAGTGTGATGACAGGTGGCATATGACAATAATATACCTATTCTGCTGAATTGCAGAAACCGCCGCTGTTTGATCATTGGCGGCGGCAGGGTCGCTGCACGTAAAGCATCAACTTTGCTGGATGTCGGGGCGAATGTACATATTGTAAGCCCGGTAATAAAAAGTGAAAGTTTGCAACAACAAGTGGATCGCGGCCAGCTCCGCTGGGATCAGAGGACGTATGGTGCTGATGTAATCCAGGGGGCTTTTCTGGTACATGCGGCAACGAACGATGCCAAGCTCAATCTGATTATTGCGGAGGATGCTGAACGCCTGGGCATCTTGGTGAACGTATCAAGTGATGGAGGACGCGGTTCTTTTACGAACCCAACCGTGATGAGACGCGGACGGCTGATACTTGCGGTGTCCACATCCGGCGCGGGGCCGATCGCCTCGATGCGCATTCGCGATCAGTTGGAAGAGCAGTTCGGCGAAGCGTATGAGTCATATTTGGATGTACTCTACCGAATTAGGGCTACCATTAAGAGCGTAGTAAGCGACGAGGAGATTCGGAGAAGATTGCTGGACCAAGCCTATCGTTTGGATATACTCGGAGAGATTGAACGCGGGAATGATGAGCCGTGGAGTACGGACAGAATCAAGCTATGGATTGAGAACAATCAGGAGGAATGAACAAGCATGCGCACAATTGTGGTTGGAAGCAGACAAAGTGCTTTGGCACTCACACAGACAGGACAAGTTATTGATGATCTACAGCGAATAGCGAGAGCGAATGGGTTGGATTTCAATTTCGAAGTCAAAAAAATCGTGACCAAGGGAGATCGCATACTTGATGTCACGTTATCAAAGGTCGGCGGTAAAGGTCTATTCGTCAAGGAGATTGAACAAGCCATGTTGGATGGGGAGATTGATATGGCTGTGCACAGCATGAAGGATATGCCGTCCGTTCTGCCAGATGGTCTCGTATCCGGTGCAGTGCCTGCGCGAAAGGACCCACGGGACTGTCTATTGTCCAAGGTGGGTACAACGCTTGACGATCTGCCGCAAGGTGCGAAGGTAGGGACAAGCAGCTTGCGCCGCTCCAGTCAGTTGAAGGCATACCGACCGGATCTTCAAATCGACTGGATTCGGGGGAATATCGATTCACGCATTCGCAAGATGGAGGATGGTGAATTCCATGCGATCATTCTAGCGACGGCAGGTATGCAGCGTATGGGCTGGGAGGATCGCATTACATCCCGCTTGCCGATTGACATTAGTCTACCTGCGGTGGGTCAAGGCGCACTCGGTATCGAATGCCGTGAGAATGACACTGAATTGCTAAATCTATTGTCTCTTTATAATGATGAACATACCGCACTTACTGTAGCGGCTGAGCGTAAATTCCTGAGCGAATTGAACGGTGGTTGCCAAGTTCCGATTGGCGCCCATGCGGTGCTAAAGAATATAGGCGCAGGTGATTCCCGCGGAGAACAAAACGTTATACAATTAACGGGTATGGTAGGCTCTCCGGACGGTGAAATCGTATTGAAGGAAAGCGCTGAGGGAACGAATCCAGAGGTGCTTGGAGTGGAAGTAGCCGAGAAGCTGAAAGCTAAAGGAGCGGAGAAGATTCTGGCACAAGTAAGGGGATGAAGGGATGGCAGGTAAGGTTTACCTCGTCGGTGCAGGTCCGGGCGATGCGCGGCTGATTACGATAAAGGGCAAGGAATGTATAGAGAAGGCAGATGCCGTCGTTTATGATCGTTTGGCTAGCCCTCGCCTGCTGCGGTGGATGAAGCCGGGGGCGAAGAAAGTCTATGTAGGCAAGCTTCCTGACCGTCATACCATGAAGCAGGATGAAATCAACCAGCTGCTGGTGGATTTGGCGCTTGAAGGCAAGGTTGTTGTTCGATTAAAGGGCGGTGACCCGACTATTTTCGGAAGAGTAGGCGAGGAAGCCGAGTTGCTGTATCGCAACGGGATTCCTTACGAAATCGTGCCGGGGATTACGTCAGCGATCAGCGTACCGGCATATGCCGGCATTCCGGTAACGCATCGGGAGCACGCATCTTCCTTGTCGATTATTACGGGACACGAGAGCCCGGAGAAGCTGGATCGCATGATTCAGTGGGACAAGGTTACCAATGCTACGGGGACACTAATATTTATGATGGGTGTCGCCAAGATTGGTTATATTAGCCGGCAACTGATCAAGCACGGCAGGCCACCAGAAACACCAGTTGCGCTTATACGATGGGGAACACGGGCTGAACAGGATACGCTGACAGCTACCCTTGCAGATATCGAAGAGAAGGTAAGGAAGGCGGATTTCCAGCCGCCCGCAGTTATCGTAGTTGGACAAGTAGTACTTCAGCGCGAACATCTGAAGTGGGCGGAGCGCCTGCCATTGTTCGGCACGCGTATCCTGGTTACGCGGGCTCGCAGCCAGGCGAGTACTTTGGTATCCCAGATTGAGGATCTTGGGGGAGAACCTTATGAATTTCCGGTGATCGATACGATCATGCCATCCTCAGAGCATTCGCGACTGGAAGTTCAGCAGGCGCTGGGTAAGCTGAATATCTATCACTGGGTGTTCTTTACCAGCGTGAACGGAGTGGAGTTCTTCTTCCGTCATTTGAAGGAGCAGGGCAAGGATATCCGTTCGTTGGCGTCAGCAGAGTAGTTGCCGTTGGTCCAGCTACAGCAGAAGCGCTAAGACACTATGGGATTGCCGCCGAAGTTCTCTCCGAACGGTTCCAGGCGGAAGGGCTTGTCGACAGATATAGCTCGGAGCTTGTCCCCGGTCAGAACGTACTGCTGCCGCGCGGCGATCTTGCCCGCAAGTGGCTACCTGAGCAGCTCACGGAGATGGGACTCCATGTAACGGATGTCACCACCTATGAGAATGTGCTCTGCGGAGAAGACGATGATGAGCTGTTGAAGCTGCTAGAGGAAGGTAAAATCCATGCCGTTACGTTTACGAGCTCATCAACCGTAAATAATCTGTTCAAGGTACTTAAGAACATGGGCGTAGACGAGCCAGCCCGGCTTCTGAAATCTGCCGCTATCGCTTGCATCGGACCGTTGACAGCCAAGACTGCTGAAGAAGCGGGATTAGAGGTGTCGATATTGGCCGAGGAAGCGACTGTCGATAGCCTGGTGCAAGCCCTGTGTCAGTGGAATGAGGATAATCCAAGACGCATGATGTCATAATCGATATTTCATATTTTTCATTTATAAAGATACAACTGGAGGTAGTTCGTCATGAGTTTTCCAATCGTACGTCATCGCCGGCTTCGTCAAAACGCCGGCATTCGCAGCATGGTGCGCGAGACTGTGCTGCAGCCGGAAGATCTCGTTCAGCCCATTTTTGTCGCCTTTGGCAGTGGCATTAAATCCGAAATTTCTTCGATGCCCGGCGTCTATCATTTTTCGCTCGATACGTTGAAAGAAGAAGTCGATGAGATCGTTGATCTGGGGATTCCAGCCGTACTATTATTTGGTATTCCCGAGACAAAGACAGTGTTGGATCATCGGGCTTTGCCGAGGACGGAATTGTGCAGGAAGCGACGCGATTGATCAAATCGTGGTATCCGGACCTGCTGGTTATCGCGGACACCTGTCTGTGCGAATTCACGGACCATGGCCATTGTGGCATGGTGCATACATTCGAGCGTGACGGCCACGTCTGCGGTGATGTTCTGAACGACCAATCACTGGAGCTCCTTGCACGTACCGCAGTGTCTCAAGCCAAGGCGGGGGCAGACATTATTGCACCTTCCAATATGATGGATGGTTTTGTGCAGGCGATTCGCAGCGGACTCGATGAAGCCGGATTTGAGCATGTTCCGATTATGTCATATTCGGTGAAATATGCATCCGCCTTTTATGGACCGTTCCGCGAAGCCGCGGATTCCGCGCCGCAATTCGGTGATCGCAAAACCTATCAGATGGACCCGGCGAACGTCAGGGAAGCGCTCCGTGAGGCAGAATCAGACGTGCTTGAAGGGGCTGACATGTTGATGGTGAAGCCGGCCATGGCTTATCTGGATGTGGTCCGGTTGCTTCGCGATCAATTCGACCTGCCGATTGTAGCTTACAACGTAAGCGGAGAATATTCGATGATCAAAGCAGCTGCCCAGCAGGGGTGGATCAATGAGCAGGCGATTGTTCTGGAGCTGTTAACCGCAATGAAACGCGCGGGTGCGGACATTATCATCACGTATTTTTCCAAGGATGCCGTGCGCTGGATGAGCAAGTAAACGATAATCGAAGCTACGTAATTACGTTTGTTAGGAGTGTGGATGATGAGTCAAGGTTTGCGAAAAGAGGGTCTTTCCCGTTCAGCCTTTGAAGAGGCAAAGCAGTATATTCCCGGAGGTTAACAGTCCGGTGCGCGCGTTCAAGTCCGTGGGACTGACACCGATCTATATGGAGCGTGGTGAAGGCAGCCGGGTATTTGATATCGATGGCAATACCTTTATCGATTATGTGGGCTCCTGGGGACCGCTGATTATGGGGCACGCTCATCCCGAGGTGGTAGAAGCGCTGCAGGAGACCGTGGTGAAAGGCACGAGCTTTGGGGCCAACGCTGCTCGAGACGGAAATGGCCAAACTGGTGTGCGAACGTGTACCGTCGATCGAGGTTGTAAGAATGGTTAACTCGGGCACGGAGGCGACGATGAGCGCGATCCGACTTGCTCGTGGATATACAGGTCGTAATAAAATCATTAAATTCGAGGGTTCTTACCACGGACATGCTGACAGCTTGTTGATCAAAGCAGGTTCGGGCATCGCTACACTCGGTCTGCCGGATAGCCCGGGCGTCCCGAAGAGTGTTGCCACCAATACGATTGCAGTCCCATACAATGATCTGGCGTCGGTTCAGCTCGCATTCGAACGGTTCGGCGAAGAGATTGCGGCTGTGATCGTTGAGCCGGTTGCAGGCAACATGGGCGTCGTTGCCCCGAATCCTGGGTTCCTGGAAGGTCTGCGCCAAGTAACCACGGAGTATGGTAGCGTGTTGATTTTTGATGAGGTGATGACCGGGTTCCGGGTTGATCTGAACTGTGCGCAAGGCCGTTACGGTGTTACGCCTGACTTGACTTGCCTCGGCAAGGTTATTGGCGGCGGTCTGCCGGTCGGGGCCTATGGTGGCAGACGAGAGCTTATGGATCAGATTGCACCGGCTGGCCCGATCTATCAGGCAGGGACGCTCAGTGGGAATCCGCTGGCCATGGCTGCGGGCTACACGACGCTCAAGCTGCTGACGCCGGAGGTTTATGCCCAACTGGAAGAGCGCGGTGCCCAGCTGCAAGCCGGCTTAGAGCGCAACGCACAGGAATTTGGCATACCGTTGACCATTAATCGCGTAGGCTCGATGGTCTGTCCGTTTTTTACCAACACACCGGTTGTTAATTTTGACACGGCCAAGTCGAGTGACTTGGATTTGTTCAGTCGTTACTTTGCCGCGATGGTTCAAGAAGGAATCAGTGTGCCGCCTTCGCAGTTTGAAGGCATGTTCATATCCGGAGTCCATAGCTCCGAAGATATTGAGAAGACGATCGAGGCTAACTATAACGCCTTCAAGAGCCTATGACGTATCAGGGTGCTTGGAGCAAACGCGGCGAGTGGCTTGAATTAATGCCGGGTAAATGGCTGCTTAATCAACCCGATCGTGATGAAGCCACAGCTAGCTGGCTATTGGAGACGATGGGAATGCCGGCTAAGCTGTATCGCAAGCTGCGCCATGAGCAGGGGATACAATGGAGAGGGGATCGGCTGCGGCTGATCCTTTTTCCATTGCGCGATTATGGCATTGAGCAAGGTGGCAGGACCTGCACGTGTTGTACGAGGATGATTTTTGCCTCGTTGTCCAAAAACCTGCCGGTATGGCCGTGCATCCTGATCAACAATCGCAGGAGACCACGCTGAATCATGTCGTTGCTTCGTATTATGAATCGACTGGTGTTCAGACCGCCGTAAGACATATCCATCGACTCGACAAGGATACAACCGGCCCCGTGCTGTATGCAAAGAATGAATATGCGCAATTGAAGCTGGACGAAGCGATGCGAGAGAAGAAGATCGTCCGGATCTACGCCGCAATCGTTCAAGGACGGGTTGATCCTGGACTTAAGGTAATCGATCTGCCGATAGGCAAGGACCGCAATCATGGGAGTCGGCGCAGGGTCTCTTTAACGGGACAGGCCGCTGTAACCCATGTTATGTCTTCCGAAGTGTATCGTGCACACAGCCTGCTTCACCTTCGGTTAGAGACAGGTCGAACGCATCAGATTCGGGTCCATCTAAGCCATATGGGGCATCCACTTGCAGGTGATTCTCTTTATGGAGGAAGTGCAGTCACTTTTAAACGTCAGGCACTGCACGGGGAGCGCCTCTGGTTCCAGCATCCTCTGACAGGTGAAGAGGTGGAAGTGTTTGCTCCCTGGCCGGAAGATATGAGCAAATTACAAGAGTGGATAAGAACCTCATCCTCTCGTTAGATTTTAGATAAGACCATGGATTCATTCTGAAACTTTCAAACACAATCCGTAAAAAAGTCATGCTCCCCCTTGTTGACGCATACAGATAAATGGAGTGGCAAAACTTAGGCTGATGCCGTGACCACCGTTCACGGATAGTATATGCCAAAAAGGAGGACATTCCCGTGTTTGACCAATCCTACGGATTGCGGTTTGATATCTATGAGCGAATTAATCTGACGGAAGATTTGCCGGGAATTGATGAATTGGAAGAGGCGGAATTGATTCCACATATTCAGGTAATCAGTCAGCAGGACCAGGCTGCACTTCGTGGTCATTTACTTCTGGCAGGCCTGTATAAAGGCGATACCGAAACCGGAGAAAGCGAGCCTTTGGAGCATTGGATCCCGGTGGAAATCACCGTCCCTTTGAACCGTGTCGCTTCTCTTGAGGACATCGCGGTGGAAATTGAGAATTTTGACGTTGATTTGTTGTCCAAGCGAAGCCTGAACATTACGGGTGTGCTGTCTCTTAAGGGGATTCAGGGCGCGGCACCGGGGCACCGTGATCAAGAATGGGGTAATGAGGAATTCACAGTGGTACATGCTCCTGAAGCACCGGGTGTTTTCTCCACCGGAGCGCAGCAACCGGATCATCAGGCTTATGAACCGTACCAGGCGGATGCAACTGAAGAAGCTACCGCACCGTCGCCTGCGTATTTTGAAGCTCAGCGAAGAGAAGAGCCGAATGGGGATGAACGTACTCAGCAATATCTCGCCTCTTGGGCGGCATTCGAGAATCAGACGGATGATGCCGGGCAAGCGCGTGATTATGATGCAGAACAACTAACGAAGCAGACCCATGATACTGTCGAATATGCCATACATAATGAGGCGCAGTCACCAAGACGGTCAGAAGAACCACTTGCGCCAAGTATTTGGCAATTCGAGCGAAATACGGGACAGGAAACGGTTGAAGAAGAAACCTCATTCCCGGGCGTTGTTGAACGCAAGCGTGAAGAAGAAGTGGATGAGGTACCGGTGCTCGAGGCTGCGGATACAACGTCTTCGGCTGTTCAAGAGGAAGATGAGGCGTTGGTTGAACCTACACAAGAAATCATTGCTAAGGACGAGGAAGTGCCGAGCAAGCCCGAATTGAAAGTCGCATTCTCCTCCAAGGATGGTACGACCACCCCTTCCTCCGGTGTAGGGTTTTCGTCCTTGCTGCAATCCAGTCGAACGGTGCAAGAACAGGAGCACGCAGCACGCGAAGAGGAGGAAGCTACGGAAGAACTGGTGCAGACCGCTTCAGCGGAAGATGTGGAGTGGAAGAGCTTATTCCTTGGCAATCGACATGAGGAAACGCCATTCCGTAGGGTGCGGATGTGTATCGTCCAGCGTGAAGAGACGCTGGATCTGATTGCTGAACGCTATCAGTTGACCCCGCGCGAATTGCTGCTCTACAATCGCATGTCCGAGCAGAACGTGGAGGAAGGGCAAGTGCTGTACATTCCGCAGTAACGATCCATTCTTATCTGGAATAAGCTGTAGGCAGGCTCAATTTGAGCTCTTGCTTGCGGCTTTTTTATTTTGGTCGTATGTTGAAGGGTCGAGTCGGATATACTCGAAATATTGACTATATGCAACATCCACGTTATATTTGAATAGAATGTACACACGTATTTTTATATAACAGAACAACCTTGAACGGGAAGAGTAGGAAGGTATGACCTTCAGAGAGCGGAATTGCATCATGCGCTGAGAGATTCCGCAGGAACCAGCCAACCGAAGTCGCCCCGGAGTTGCGAACTTGAGCCAGTGATACCGCGTTTTTGGTATGGTTAGGGTTTGCCGGCAGCAGCCGTTATTTTGCGTAAAGTGTCGCACTTGACCTTCTCTGTTCAACATCGAAATAGAAGGGCGGTTGATGAGCAGCCGCAAGTGTGAAACAAAGGTGGTACCGCGAGAGAACAGTCTTTCGTCCTTTGAGGACGAGGGGCTTTTTTTGTTTCATGCCAAGTCGTAAATACCCGGCCCTATATTAGGAGGCTTAAATATTTCTGGTTGGCAAAACTGACTAACAGTAACGGAGGTACGTTAATATGGAACAGGAACAGAAACAAACGCAATCCCTACAAATGCCAACAACCTATGATCCCAAGGCGGCAGAGCAAAAATGGTATCCGTATTGGAAGGAAGGCGGTTTTTTGAAGCAGGCAAAAGGCCGGATGCGGAGCCTTATACAATCGTAATCCCTCCTCCGAACGTTACCGGGATGCTGCACATTGGCCATGCCCTTGACTTTACCCTGCAAGATATTCTGATTCGTGTAAAACGGATGCAGGGATACGACGCGTTATGGCTTCCGGGTTCGGATCATGCGGGAATCGCAACCCAGACCAAGGTTGAACAGAAGCTGCGTGAAGAAGGGGTTACCCGTTACGATCTGGGAAGGGAAAAGTTCCTGGAGAAAGTATGGGAGTGGAAGGACCTCTACGCCGGCACGATTCGCGACCAATGGTCCAAAATCGGGCTTTCCCTCGATTATTCCAAAGAGCGCTTTACGCTGGATGAAGGATTGTCGGAAGCCGTTCGCGAGGTGTTCGTTAAGTTGTATGATAAAGGCCTCATTTATCGGGGCAAACGCATCATTAACTGGGACCCTGCCGCACGCACGGCCTTGTCCGATATAGAGGTTGAGTATAAGGAAGTGAACGGTCATCTGTATCATCTGCAGTATCCGCTGAAGGATGGCAGCGGCTTTATCACCGTAGCAACCACGCGTCCGGAGACGATGCTAGGCGATACCGCCGTAGCCGTTCATCCGGAAGACGAACGTTATAAGGACATGATTGGCAAGACGTTGGTTCTACCGATCGTCGGGCGCGAAATACCGGTGATTGCCGATGAGTACGTGGAGAAGGAGTTCGGAAGCGGCGCGGTAAAAATCACCCCTGCACATGATCCGAACGATTTCGAGATGGGTCAGCGTCATCAGTTGCCGCAAATCATCGTCATGGATGAGTCCGGCACGATGAACGGGTTTGCCGGCAAATACGAAGGTATGGACCGCAGCGAATGCCGCAAGCAAATCGTGTTGGACATGAAAGAGTCTGGCGTGCTGCTGCGGATTGAGGATCATGTGCACCAGGTTGGACATAGCGAGAGATCCGGCGCTGTCGTCGAGCCGTATCTGTCCACGCAATGGTTCGTTAAAATGCAGCCGCTGGCGGATGCAGCGGTTGACGCGCAGAAGTCAGGCAAAGGCGTTCATTTTGTACCGGACCGCTTCGAACGATCCTATCTGCAATGGATGGAGAACGTGCGCGATTGGTGTATTTCGCGTCAACTGTGGTGGGGGCATCGGATTCCGGCCTGGTATTCAGAATCCACCGGCGAAGTTGTCGTTGCTATGAGTGAAGAGGAAGCACGTGCGAAGCTAGGCAAGGATGATCTCAGGCAAGATGAGGATGTACTCGATACGTGGTTCAGCTCTGCCCTCTGGCCGTTCTCGACGATGGGCTGGCCGAATGAGGAAAGTGCAGATTTCAAGCGTTATTATCCGACAAGCGTGCTTGTAACCGGGTATGATATCATACCGTTCTGGGTATCGCGCATGATATTCCAGGGGCTTGAGTTTACGGGCCAAATGCCGTTTAAAGATACCTTGATCCATGGTTTGGTACGAGACAGCGAGGGCCGCAAGATGTCCAAATCGCTTGGCAACGGTATTGATCCGCTCGAGGTGATTGAGCAGTATGGTGCCGATGCAATGCGCTATATGATTTCGACGGGCAGCACGCCTGGTCAAGATCTTCGCTTCCGCTGGGAGCGCGTGGAACAGGCACGCAATTTTGCGAACAAGATATGGAACGCCTCGCGGTTTGCGCTAATGAATCTGGAGGGCTTCAGTGCTGCCGATATCGACATTTCGGGAGAACTCGGAACGGCGGATCGCTGGATTTTGCACCGTCTGAACGAAACTTCCCGTGATATTACGCGTCTAATTGATGCCTACGAATTTGGCGAAACCGGTCGCTTGCTCTACAATTTCATCTGGGATGATCTTTGTGACTGGTATATCGAATTTGCCAAGCTGTCTCTCTACGGCGAGGATCAGGTATCAAAGAGAAAGACACAGTCCGTATTGGCTTATGTATTGGATCGGACGATGCGTCTGATTCATCCGTTCATGCCGTTTATCTCGGAAGAGATATGGCAGCATCTGCCGCATGAAGAAGGGGAGACCGTGATGCTGGCATCATGGCCTGTATATGATTCCGCGTTTGAGAATCCGGAAGCCGTTGCCGAGATGAATTCACTGATGGATATCATCCGTGCGGTTCGTAACATCCGGGCCGAAGTCAATGTACCGATGAGTAAGAAGGTTGAATTGCAGTTAAAACCGGTGAACGCCCAGATGGCAAGTATCATTGATCGTAATGCAGACTATATCCGCCGCTTCTGTAACACCTCCGAATACGTCGCTTCACTGGAACTCGTGGCACCGGATAAGGCGATGACCGCTGTCGTTACAGGGGTAGAATTGTACTTGCCGCTCGCCGGGTTGATTGATATCGCCCAAGAGATCACCCGTCTGGAGAAGGAAATCCAGCACTTGAACAGCGAGGTAGAGCGTGTAGAGAAGAAGCTGAACAATCCGGGGTTTGTCGCGAAGGCACCTGAGAAGGTGATTGAGGAAGAGCGCGCCAAGATGGCTGATTATTCAGATAAACGCAGCATCGTTATTACACGCTTGGAAGAATTGAGAGGTTAGTGGAAGATGAACCAAGACCAGAAGGTGAGAGAGATGGGCGACAGACTAGTGAATGAAACGGACACTCCATTTCAGACGTATGATGACGCGGTGGCTTGGATCAATGGCCTGGTAGCGTTCGGCATCCGTCCTGGCATGGAGCGCATTCAGCGATTGATGGAGATGCTTGGCCATCCGGAGCGGCGATTGAAATTTATTCACGTGGCAGGAACCAATGGAAAAGGGTCCACGTGTGCGTTTATAACAAAGGTATTGCTGCAAGGGGGATTTTCCGTAGGTACCTATACTTCCCCCTACATCACGAAGTTTACAAATCGGTTTCAATTTAACGGTGAAGATATTCCGGAGGAGACGCTGCGAACACTTGCCAATCGTCTTCAACCTTTAGTGGCGGAGATAACAGAATCCGGACTTGGTTCTCCGACGATGTTCGAGGTTTCCACTGCGCTTGCGATTCTGTATTATGCCGAAGAAGCCTATCCTGATGTTGTTGTCTGGGAGACGGGACTTGGCGGCCGCCTGGATGTAACCAATATTGTCCACCCGATTCTGTCAGTCATTACGAATATCGGAATGGATCATACGGACGTATTGGGCGAGACGATTCAGGAGATCGCGGCGGAGAAGGCCGGGATCATTAAACCAGGTGTGCCGGTCGTCAGTACGGTTACTCAACCGGAAGCGATTGAGATCTTGAAGGAAGCCGTTCAGCGTAACCGTACTTCGTTATATCTGGTTCATGAACAGTTCGGTTACGAACGGCTGCGCGGAGATGAGAGCGGACAGACGTTCCGATTCAATGGACCGTTCAGGGACATGGATCTTGATATTTCGATGCAGGGAGACCATCAATGCGCCAATGCGGCGCTGGCCATGATGTCGCTGGAAGTCCTCCGTCAGTACATGGCGTTTATTGTTGACGATGCAGAACTGCAGGCTGGGTTTAAAGATACCTTCTGGGCGGGAAGACTGGAACAAGTACAGTCTGCTCCGCGCATCGTTGTCGATGGCGCCCATAATCCGGAAGGGGCCGAATCTTTAGCCGCAAGCTTGCCCAAGATATACACATACCGGAAATTGAACTTGATGATGGGAATGCTGGCAAATAAGCATCATGAAGCATATTTGCAGCATATACTGCCAATAGTGGATACACTTATCCTGACTGAACCGGATTTTCGGAAAAGAATGGACGCCAAGGCGCTAGGAGACATCGTAGAGCAGATCAAGGAGAAGTACGCAAAACCTACACTGCAAATCATCATAGAACCAAATTGGCAACATGCGCTTGAAGTGTTGAAGTCACGGACGGAAGAGGAGGATCTTGGGGTGGTGTCGGGCACGTTGTACCTGATTGCCGACGTGCGTTCCAATCTCCTGGGCCTTTCCGATTCTGAAAAAGGTTGGTGATATCTGTTGAATACATCGGAACATGTTCATTTTATCGGAATTGGCGGTTATGGTATGAGCGCCATCGCGCGAGTCATGCTGGAAATGGGTTACAAGGTCACGGGTTCTGACGTGGCTGCACAAGAATTGACAGAGAAACTGGCAGCCAAAGGCGCCAAAATATATATCGGTCATACCGCTGAGCAAGTGCAAGGCGCAGACCTTGTGGTCTACTCCACAGCGCTTTCCAAGGATAATGTAGAGCGGGTTGAAGCTGAGAAGCGGAACATCCCCGTTCTGCACCGGGCTCAAATGCTGGCCCGTTTATTAAACGAACGCAAGGGTGTTGCGGTGGCGGGTGCGCATGGCAAGACGACAACGTCTTCGATGATTGCACTCGTGATGGAGGAATGCGGTGTCGATCCGACCTTTATCATCGGCGGAGAAATCATGAACGTAGGAACTAATGCGAAAGCTGGCGAAGGCGAGCATGTTGTCGCCGAAGCGGATGAGAGCGATGGTTCCTTCCTGCAATATCATCCGTGGATTGGTGTTGTTCTGAATATTGAAGCGGATCATCTGGAGAATTACGAAGGGGATTTCAATCGTTTGAAATCTGCATATGTCCAGTTCCTTAGTCAGATTAAAGAGGATGGGACGGCTGTGGTTTGCGCGGACGATTCGAATATCCAATCCATATTGCCGGATCTTAAATGCGATATTACGACATATGGCATCGATGGCGAGGCAGAGTACACGGCGACCAATCTCGTACTCGGTGACCGCCAAGTCAGCTTTACGATGCTCCATAACGGGCAGCAGCTCGGAAACCTGGAACTGTCCGTCCCGGGAAGACATAATGTATACAACGCCATGGCGACCGTGATCTGCTGCATGAAAGCCGGCATCTCGTTCGAAGCGATTGCTGCCGCTATCGTTAAGTTTAATGGCGCCAAGCGTCGCTTCCAGGTGCTCGGCGAGGCTGATGGCATTCTGGTTATCGATGACTACGCTCATCATCCGACGGAGATCGAAGCTACGATCAGTGCCGCTAAGGCCACAGGCAAGCGGATTATTGCCGTGTTCCAGCCGCAGCGATATTCGCGGACCTTCTTCTTGCTGGATGCGTTTAGCCGGGCATTTAGCGAAGCCGATGAAGTGATCATTACGGATATATACGCTCCGGCTGGAGAGAAGCAGATCGAGGGCATCAGTTCTGGACGACTGGTCGATTTGATCGTGCAGAACAGCAATGCCGGAGCTCGTTACCTTCCATCCAAAGAGGATGTGCTGAGCGATCTTAAGGATCGGGTAAAGGAAGGCGATCTTGTGCTTACCATGGGTGCAGGGGACATATGGAAGGTGGGGGCTGCGTTGGCGGATTCCATCAAAGGCAGAGGATAACTCTTACCGTGTTGTAGGCGGGCCGATCAAGTTGAATGCTTGATCGGCCGCCTTGCTTTATTCTCATGCACTCACTCATAAGTTGCCAAGCTTGATCATATAGCTAGGTGTAATAGAAGGACAAGTGAGGTGTGTGGATATATGAATAAAGCACGGATGACGATTCGATTTGATCATAATCCTCCTAAAGCTATTAATAAAAGCCTTCCTCGGGAGAGTGGATATGATGTTGAAGAACCCGAGCCAGTTCCTGCGTATCCGATACTCGAGGACAACTTATATGATTCGCATGAAGCATGGATTGCGGAACGGGATCGTGATGACCAGGTCATCACGAACGGGGAGGAGATGTGGTATTCGTATGCCGAACCGGTTCAACCGGTTGCTTATGATTCCTCTGTTCATGAGTATGAGTATTACCGAACCCGAAGGCCGACCGTATTTTGGAAAATAGCGCTCTCTGTGACGGCCGCCGTGGTGACGGGTGTATTGTTCGGCTACATGGTGCTATCCATGTTCAATGGGGGTGGCGAGGAACAGCAGGCCGCTTCCCAGATCGAAGGTAGTCAGGGCAGTGTTCCTGCTCCTGGACTTCCGGAGAGAACAGGCAAAGCGGCAGCTCCAGATACAGATACTGCGCAGACCCCTGCCGGCATTCCTGCACAAACTTTCTATATGCTGCAATACGGTGTTTTCAGTTCCTCGGAGCGAGCCGAGCAGGCCAAAGGGGAATTACTGCAATCCGGTATTGCTGCCGGGAGGGATCTGGATGATGAGAACCGCGTGTACGCGGGCGTGTCATCTGACCGGGAGCAGGCCAAGCTGCTGAGTAATCAGTTGAAGGCTGAGGGCGTGGAACTGTATGTAAGGGAAATCTCGCTTCCGCCACTGGAACCAGTAGTTATGGTCGGTCAGGAAGCGGCGTTTGCCGATTATTTTACCATAAGCGGACAGTTGGTCTCGGAACTCAGTACGTTGTCTGCTACGCTGCTCGGGAAGCAGGAAGCGGCTGCAGCGGCGACTGAGCATATGAGCAGCATCACGAATCTCCATCAGCAGTGGATGGAGAGCATGAACTTACTTGCCTCGGGATTGGGTCCGGAGGCGGAGGCCATGCTGCCTGTCCTGAGGCAAGCGATGAATAGTTCGGTCACCGCGCTAGCCGAATACAACAAAAATCAATCCAAGGGGCATTTGTGGGAGATCCAAACAGGCATGATGAACTATGTGCTGGGCCAAAAGAAACTACTGGAAGACCTATAATTTCAATTATCGTGAAATCCGGCCGGGAACTGGAAATAGTTCCCCCTGCCGGATTTCTGTTTGTATTGCATATCAATTCACCGTATAATAATTAGGGTGTCAAAATATGGCGAGGGAAGAGGATGCATGAAGAAAAGCAAAGGAATGCTCATCTTGTTTTTGCTGCTAGGGTGGCTTCTGGGAACATGGCTCGCCAAAGCTTTGGAGCCGATCAAAGCGCTGTCCTTTTTAACGGCACAGGCACCGATCCGTTGGTCGCCTCGGGCTGATTTTGACATTATAAGCTATGATATTAACCTTGAACTTAAAGTCTGCTTGCTGGGATTGCTCGGCATCGTCGCCGCGATCTGGCTGTATCGCCGATTTTAAGACATGACAAAGGAGATTATCCCCTTGAAAGAGAAGAGACATCGCCGTATTGTACTGGCCTCTACCTCTCCTCGGCGTCAGGAACTCATTGCCTCCCTTCGTATTCCTTTTACGGTTATCCCAAGTGAAGCAGACGAAACAACACCTCCCGGATGGTCACCGGATCAGATCGTGGAGTCTTTGGCATTGCGCAAAGCAGAAGCAGTTCTGCGAAGCTTGCGGCAGATGACGAAGGCAGTGTGATTGTGGGAAGCGACACGATCGTTGTGGTGGATGACCATGTACTTGGCAAACCGAAGGATCAAGCGGACGCAGCACGGATGCTATCCATGCTTCAGGGGCGTTCTCATCTTGTATACACCGGTGTGGCTTGTGTGGATTCGTTAACTGGAAGCCATCTTGTTGCACACCGTAAAACTATTGTGAAGATGAAATCGTTAAGTGAAGAGATGGTATGGGCATACGTGCAGAGTGGCGAGCCTGCGGACAAAGCAGGGTCCTATGCCATTCAAGGTTTGGGAGCAACGATTGTTGACGGGATCGAGGGAGACTATTTCAACGTGGTCGGCCTTCCGCTATCCCTGTTGGCGGACATGCTGCCAGAGCTAGGAATGAATGTTTTGATTGCTGACTGATTTAAATCTTAGAAAAGAGGGGAATATATGGAGTCGCCAACTTTGTTGCTGCGCGACATCCCCCATGATGAACGACCAAGAGAACGCATGATGCAGTATGGGGCAAGCGCTTTGAGCCATGCAGAATTGCTGGCGATATTGCTTCGGACCGGGACGCGCCAGGAATCCGCCGTACATATAGCCCAGCGGCTGCTCAAGGAAGCCGGTGGCATCCGGCAGCTCGTAGATATTAGCATCGAGGAAATCACGCAAATTAAAGGAATTGGAACAGCTAAAGCTGTTCAGTTGAAAGCCGGCATCGAGCTTGGAAGACGCCTGGCTGCATCGAGACACGTAGAGCCGGTTATCATCAGGAGCCCGCATGATGCAGCAGAGCTGCTTAGCGAGCAGATGCGCTATTTACAGAAAGAACATTTTGTATGTGTATTTTTAAATACGAAAAATCATGTCATTGCCCAGGAAACGTTATCGATGGGAAGCTTGAATGCATCCATCGTACATCCCCGTGAAGTATTCAGAGCTGCAATCAAGTGCAGCAGCGCATCGCTCGTATGCGCACATAATCATCCGAGCGGAGATCCGACGCCCAGCCCGGAGGACATCTCACTGACCGCCCGACTTGTGGAGGCTGGAGCGATTGTCGGGATTGAAGTGCTGGATCACGTCATTATCGGGGATGGATCGTTTGTAAGTTTGAAGGAACGGGGCCTGATGTAATATAATAGTGCAGATTGAGAAAGAAAGGGAGATACATCATGTTAGGTGGTTTTACGAAAGATTTGGGAATCGATTTGGGGACGGCGAATACGCTGGTCTATGTCCGTGGAAAAGGAATTGTTGTCAGAGAGCCGTCGGTGGTTGCTCTGCGTACAGATACGAAGAGCATTGAAGCCGTAGGTGAATCAGCCAAGAAGATGATTGGACGTACACCGGGCAATATTCAAGCGATCCGTCCGATGAAGGATGGCGTTATCGCTGATTTTGATACGACTGCTACGATGATTAAATACTTCATTCGTCAGGCGCAGAAGCAGCGCTCGATCTTCCCGCGTCATCCGAATGTGATGGTGTGCGTACCGTCTGGCATTACAGCTGTGGAGCAGCGCGCGGTTGAAGACGCCACGAAGCAGGCAGGCGCACGTGAGCTTATACGATTGAAGAGCCGTTTGCGGCAGCCATTGGCGCCGATCTACCGGTATGGGAGCCGACAGGCAGCATGGTGGTAGATATCGGTGGAGGTACAACCGAAGTTGCGGTCATCTCGCTCGGCGGCATCGTGACAAGCCGTTCGGTCCGTGTAGCAGGCGACGAGATGGACGACTCTATTATCTCGTATATCAAGCGCCAGTATAATCTCATGATCGGTGAACGTACGGCGGAGCAGCTTAAGATGGAAGTAGGCTCAGCGATGCCGCTGGAGACCGTGGAGACCATGGAAATCCGCGGACGCGATCTGGTAACAGGACTTCCTAAGACGATTACGATTACTTCGGACGAGATCAGCGAAGCGCTGGCGGATACGATCAATGCGATTGTTGAAGCGGTGAAGGTTACGCTTGAGAAGTGTCCGCCGGAATTGGCAGCTGACATCATGGATCGCGGGATCGTGCTGACAGGGGGAGGCGCACTGCTGCGCAACTTGGATAAGCTGCTTGCGGAAGAGACCGGCATGCCGGTCATCGTGGCCGAAAATCCGCTGGATTGCGTAGCGATCGGTACGGGCAAGGCGCTAGATAACATTCACTTATTCAAATCCCGCAGCAGTTCGGCGATCCGTTCCAGACGATAGAATCTAAAAAAGCCAATGTAAACCCCTAATGTCGGGAAGAAATACAAGTAAGGTTAGAGGGTGTTGCAACTGTTTAAGCTGCTAGGCAACAAGCGCTTATTTATCATGCTCATCGGACTGGTGGCGTTTATCGCATTATGGGATTCACGCTCGGTCCGAGAGCTTCTTTATCTTGGCCCGAGAAGTTTGTCAAGGATACGGTCGGTTTTGTGCAAAATGTTTTTTATAAGCCCGCTGCCTATATAGCGGGTTTCTTTGAAGACGTACGGAATATGCGCGCTATCTATGAAGAGAACGAAGAGCTTCGCAAAGCGGTGGTGCAATATTCGAGGGAAAGCGCCGATTACAACAATATGAAGGCGAATAATGATAAGCTCAAAGAATACCTTGGTTTTACCCAGAACCAGAAGAACCGCGATAAGTACGAGTATCGCACGGCCCAGGTACTTAGCGTGAATTCGGATCCGAATAATCGGACGCTGGTTATTGATTTAGGCGAGCGTGACGGGGTAAGAGTGAATATGTCGGTAACCACCGTGGATGGCATGGTGGGCATTATCAGCAATGTCAGTAACTTCACCTCTACGGTGAAATTGCTGACGACGATGGATGCGCAGGATCCGAATCCGCAGCCCATCTCCGTGACGGCTATCGGGAAAGAGGACAAAACCTTCGGCATCATTGAGAGTTATGATGAGAAGACGAAGACCTTGCTGATGACCCGCATTCCCGAGGATGATCCGATTAAAGCGGGTGACAAGATTATTTCATCCGGCTCTGGCGGCGTGATCCCGCAGGCTTGATCATCGGCGAAGTTGCTAGCGTCCAAGTGAGTCAATACGGCCAGAGCAAGACTGCAACGATTACGCCTGCGGCTAAGTTCGAGGACTGGAAGTATCTCGTGGTTGTGTTTACGCCTGAGGAGCCTGAATAGATGGCACGTAAACAGATTCTTATCTTGTTGCTGTTTCTCTTATTCATTCTCCAGGGGACGGTATTCTTCTGGCTTACACCAAGCTCGCTGCAGCTTCAGATTTATCCGAACTTTGTACTCGTCATGTTATTTTTCGTATCGATATATTATCACCGACATACCGCTCTGGTCCTCGGACTGGTGTTCGGCATGCTGCATGACATCGTGTATTACGGCGAGATGATCGGCATGTATTCATTCGCTATGGGGTTGTCCGCGTATCTCATGGGACTCGTATTCAAGTCCCCGCGGGCTCCCTTGCCGATGATGATGACCATTGTCATCCTGGGAAGCTTGCTCTTTGACAGCACACTCTTTGGGGTCTACAAAGTGTTTAGATTGAGTTCATCCTCTTACAATTGGGCGCTGCTTCATCATATGCTTCCTAATATCCTTGTTCATTTTGCCTTTGCCCTGGCCGTATACGTGCCTGTTCGCAAGCAGATCGAGCTCGTAATGAAGAACCAGAGACGGAAGGCCACTTAAAATCCTCCATAACGACATTTTACGATGACTAGCAGGAACTTGAAGGTTTAAGCGCGAAATGTATAAGGATGGGAGGGACAGGCTTATGACTGTAAAATCCAATCATGTGACGATTAAGGGCATCAAAGATGGCCTGGTATTCCTGCTTGACGATCAATGCGAGTTAGAAGAGCTGCTTGGAGAGCTTCGATATAAGCTTGAACACAGCCATCAAAATATTTTAACAGGACCGATCATTCACGTGGACGTGAAGCTCGGTTCACGGCAAGTATCCGAAGACGAGAAGCAATCCATTCTG
The DNA here is from genome assembly GCF_001315105.1 of Paenibacillus sp. JCM 10914. Lineage (GTDB taxonomy): Bacteria > Bacillota > Bacilli > Paenibacillales > Paenibacillaceae > Paenibacillus_AQ. Next base: position 97,906 of record NZ_BAZR01000014.1, read on the forward strand.
GATATCTTGAAACAAAAAGGGAACCTGCTGATACGCAACGTGGAGGCACCTCCGCCGCCGGAATCGGAAGCAGCTGCCGGCCAACCGTATTCATTAATGACAGGAATGGTTCGCTCCGGGCAAATTCTGCATCATGATGGAGATCTCTTGTTCCTTGGCGATGTCAATCCCGGGGGCACGATCATGTGCACCGGCGATATATACATATTGGGTGCTCTGCGCGGCAGCGCACATGCCGGCATCGACGGCAACGAGAATGCGATTATTGCCGCATCGTATTTTGCCCCTACCCAGCTTCGGATTTCCGAGTTGATTAGCAGACCACCTGATGAGTGGGAGACGCGGGAGACGGTCATGGAGTTTGCCTACTTGAAGGAAGGCAGCATGGAGATCGATAAGATCAGTAACATCTCGCGTTTGGGTAGGGATTTTAATGTGTTTAAAGGGGTGTAGAATATGGGAGAGGCAATCGTCGTAACCTCAGGTAAGGGCGGCGTCGGTAAAACGACGACATCGGCGAACATCGGCACAGCTTTGGCACTGCTTGGCAAGAAGGTCTGTTTGGTAGATACGGATATTGGCCTGCGTAATTTGGATGTCGTGATGGGGCTGGAGAATCGAATCATCTATGACTTGTGCGACGTTGCAGAAGGGCGATGCAGGCTGAATCAGGCGCTCATCAAGGATAAGCGCTTTGACGAGTTGTATATGCTGCCGGCTGCTCAGACCAAAGACAAGAACGCCATTTCGCCGGATCAGGTAAAAGATATCGTTCTGGAATTGAAGAAGGAATTCGAATACGTCATTATCGATTGCCCCGCCGGGATTGAACAAGGGTTCAAGAACGCGATTGCCGGTGCAGATAAAGCGATTGTGGTTACGACACCTGAGAATGCGGCGGTACGGGACGCGGACCGAATTATCGGCCTGCTGGAGAGCTCGCAGATTGAATCACCGAAGCTGGTTGTAAACCGCATTCGACCTAATATGGTCAAATCGGGCGACATGCTGGAGATAGAGGATGTACTGCAAGTGTTGAATATCGATCTGATCGGGATTGTACCTGACGATGAGAAGGTCATTAAAGCGGCCAACATGGGAGAGCCAACGGTTATGAACCCGGATTCCCAAGCAGCTATCGCTTACCGCAACATCGCTCGGCGTATTCTGGGCGACACCGTACCTCTGATGCAAATTCATCAGAAAAAAGGGATGTTTACGAAATTCAAAAAGTTTTTTGGAATGGGTTAATTTATAACGACGAACTTATACCGTACATGACCGGTGCCATATGGCACCGGTCATTTTTTATGCTAGGAGAAGATCGCGGCAAGGCCTAATTTTTATGAGTGCTTTTCCAGGAGTTTAACCCCCTTGGATCTTCAAGGAGGCTTGTTCTAAATTACTTTCCCTGCTTCATAAGATAGAATAAAACAAGCCCCAAGGGGGAAAGTGCAATGAACATTAAAGCTTCAGTTAAACACCGGCGGGAAGCCCGGATTAAAGAGCTGCTTGAGGGGAAACAGCAAGGCTCTTCTTCCGAGGGGACAGTCTGGCCTGCCCTGCCGGATAGATCATCCACTGTTCCATCTAACACAAGCTCCGATCTGAGATACTCGCGCACGAACGTTCCACTGTCGGGCACCAATCGATCAGACAACCCCGAGCCTGATCCTGAGCGGATGTGGAAGGAGGGGCACCGGGGCTGGTACGATTCGTTGACCCCAGGCGGTCCCGAGGAGCCGCCGAAGAGAGCTTTGTTTCTCTCCGGCCTGATCCGCCGGGTGGGCGTGAGCGCTGTTGTATTCGGGTTAGTCTGGGGCGTATTTGCTTTCCAGCACCCCTGGGCAATTCGAACCCAGGCGTTCGTGGTTCAAAGTCTGAGCCACGAAATGGATTTTCAGGCTGCCCAGGTCTGGTATGAGGAGCACTTTGGGAGCGCACCATCCTTTATACCGATATTCGGGCAAACCGACGACCCGTCTACGAAGGTAAATGCTTCGCGCTCATTGGTGTCACCTATTGAAGGTAAGTTGGTTCAATCCTTTGCTGTCGATCTGAAAGGGATCGTATTGGAGCCCTCAGGAGGTTCTTTATCCGATAGAGCGGTTAAAAGTATAGAGACCGGACGTGTGCTGGAGGTAAGCCAGCATGCTGACGGAATTACCCTGCTTATACAGCATACAGGGGAAAGAACGGCGGTCTACAGCCGGCTTGCCGAGACTACATTGAAGGTGAATGATTGGGTACAGGGCGGTGACATCATCGGCTCGTTGCCGCCGTCAAGCAATGGGAGTACGTCTTCCCTTTACTTTGAACTGAAAGAAGGGAATCGCGAGGTTGATCCTGTGGACGTGATCCCGTTTGATTAAATTTAAAGGCACCATGTTGTCGCTGCACCCGCTATTTGTCATTGTGATGATGGCCTCCGTCGTTACGGGGCGGTTTTTGGAGCTGCTGACACTATTCATCATCGTATTTATCCATGAATTAGGACATGCCGCCGCGGCAGCGGCGATGGGATACAAGGTGAGAGCGATCCAAATGCTGCCCTTCGGCGGAGTTGCAGTTATTGATGATGACGGGCGGATGACGGCATGGCGGGAAATCATCATAGCGCTTGCCGGTCCTTTGCAAAATGTGATCATGATCGGAATCGCTTTATCCTGCCAATGGGCGGGTTGGGGAGACGCGGGCATGTTATCCTACTTAATCCAGGGCAACTTGATCATTGCCGCATTCAATCTCCTTCCGATTCTGCCCTTGGACGGTGGCAAAGTGCTGCAGGCGTTGGTAAGTCTGATTGCTCCGTATCATGCGACCCTCCTCTGGGCCTCCAGAGCGGGATTATTGTGTAGTTTGGTTATGATCGCATATGGCCTGCAACCGTTATTCAATGGAGAGGGTATCCGTCTTAATGTGCTTATGATTGGTCTGTTCCTCGCCTATTCCAACTTTGAAGACTACCGGAACGTGCATTACCGTTTCCTACGATTTCTCGTGAACCGAAGTGAGAGTTATGAGCGCAATATGGAAGGACTCGGGAATGCCCAGCCGATCGTTGCAGATTCTTCGAAACCTTTGGGCGATATCATGCGTCTATTTAAACGAGAGAGGTATCATTTAATTTATGTTATGAGCGGACCAGGCAACCTGCTTGCCGTCGTGCCCGAGCAACATGTGATTTCTTCTTATTTCTCATCGAACGGTCCACCCTGGTATGCGTAGCGTAAATCGTAAACACCAAGAGGAAGACGCAGGGTGGATTTTTTATCTTTATCCGTAGGTGCAAACTGGAATTATGTTAGGATAAAATAGAGTATCGTCTTCCATTTTAGGGGTGAAGCCATGAGGCAAATGATAGTTCATTGTGAGCAAGAGACGATTTCTATGGCCCTCATCGAAGATGGGAGGCTAGTTGAGTATGCGGTTGAGCGGAGCCAGGAGCAAGGGATCGTCGGAAGTTTTTATAAAGGTAAAGTGGTCAACGTGTTGCCAGGCATGCAGGCGGCATTTGTGGATATCGGTCTGAAGAAGAACGCATTCCTGTATATTGATGACGTGCTCCATCCGCATCTAGAGAAACAGCCGAAATTGAAGCCCTCGATCTCGGAGCTGTTGTTCGTTGGCGAGGAATTGATCGTTCAAGTGATGAAAGAACCGAGAGGTGGCAAGGGGGCCAGGGTCACGACGCATTTTTCTCTTCCAGGAAGATGTATGGTATATATGCCAACAGCCGATTATGTCGCCGTGTCCAAGAAAATCGGGCGTGATACAGAAAGAGCCCGTCTCAAAGGGATTGGCGAACAGATTCGTACGGACGAGGAAGGGCTTATTATTCGGACGGTATCTGAGGACGAACCGCTGGATTCCATCCGCGGAGATCTCGATTTCCTGCGGAAAGAATGGGCCCGCATTCTGGATAAGGCCCCACCTGCTGCTGCACCGGCGCTGCTGCACCGGGATCTGGGCTTGCTTCAGCGCTTCATTAGAGATTCCTTTGATCCGGTGCATGACGAGCTTATCATGGATAACAGGACGAAGGCAGAGGAAATAAGAGGCTACTTAACGGAAATCATGCCCGGGATGTATCCGAAGGTTACATACTATACGGACGGGACACCGATCTTTCAGGCGTATGGACTCGACGAGCAGATGAAAACCAGCTTCGCCAGGAAGATTACCTTGCCTGAAGGGGTTAATATCGTAGTGGATCAGACGGAGGCCATGACGATCATTGATGTGAATTCCGCCAAATATATCGGCGGGGATAACTTCGAAGAGACGGTTCTCAAGACGAATCTGCTAGCTGCAGAGGAAATTGCGAGAATTTTGCGACTATGGGATATCGGCGGCATCATTATCATTGATTTCATCGATATGGATCGCGAAGAGCATCGCCATCAGGTAGTAGCCGTTATCGAATCTGTAATGCGTAAGGATCGTACCAAGAGCTTCGTGGTCGGCTGGACCAGGTTGGGCTTACTTGAAATGACGCGCAAGAAAGCGAAGGAAAGCACGGCACTGCCCTATGCCAAGCCCTGCGACAACTGTGGGGGCAGGGGTCTTGTGATCAAGTAATGATATTGACGGTGATCGGGAATTATGATATTATCATTGGGTATGTGTCTAGTAATGAACTGCTGCACATGCTGTAACCGCTCCGGTTGGGTTGACAAGGACGTTCCACAGAACGGACACCTTTGCCAGGCGAGTCTGAGACATAGGGAGGTGCAAGCAAATGTACGCTATTATCGAAACTGGTGGCAAGCAATACAAAGTTCAAGAGGGCGATGTATTGTTCATCGAGAAGCTGACTGCAGGTGACGGCGAAAGCGTGACTTTCGACCGTGTACTGGCCGTTTCCAAAGAGGACGGGTTGGTAGCAGGTACGCCGGTCGTTTCCGGTGCAACTGTAACTGCGAAGGTAGAGAAGCACGGTAAAGGTCGTAAGATCGTTGTATATAAATACAAGCCGAAGAAGAACTACCACAAGAAGCAAGGTCATCGTCAACCTTACACTAAAGTAACCATCGAGAAAATCCAAGCGTAAGAAGGTGCGGTAATTGATTACTGTACAGGTAAGGCGCAGGGAAAATGGATCCATTCATAGCTTTCAGGTGACGGGGCATGCGGGATATGCCGATCCAGGTGAAGATATTGTCTGCGCGGGAGTTTCCAGCGTGACCGTAGGAACGGTGAATTCCGTCGAAGCGTTAACCGGTACAGTTATGGAGGCCCGGATGGAGGGTGGCTTTCTAAGCGCCAATCTGCCGCAAGCGGTGGATGAATCGATCTCGGATCAAGTCCAGTTACTTCTCGAATCCATGGTTGTTATGTTACAGGGAATTGCCGATTCATACGGCAAGTATATACAAATTCAAGAATTGACTACTTGAAGAAGGAGGTAGACAACATGTTGAAATTGGATCTTCAGTTATTCGCATCGAAAAAAGGTGTAGGTTCCACAAAGAACGGTCGCGATAGCGAATCGAAACGTCTTGGTGTGAAGCGTGCAGACGGTCAAGCAGTGACCGGCGGCAGCATCTTGGTTCGTCAACGCGGAACAAAAATTCATCCAGGAACGAACGTGGGTATCGGTAAAGACGATACTTTGTTTGCGAAAGTGGACGGCGTTGTGAAATTTGAACGTTGGGGTCGTGATCGCAAGAAAGTGAGCGTCTACCCGGTTGATGTCGCTCCAGTAGCGGCTGCAGTAGAAGCTTAATTCATTAAGCTGCATACAGAAGAAGCCTTTCGGCATCGTTGCCGGGGCTTCTTTTTTTGTAAATTGTGAAGATTGCTGATTCAGGGGATGAACCGTTTCGAAACTCTATGATATACTGGGATTTGGTGAATGAAACCAATTGCTGTTGAAAGACGAGGAGAAGCGATGAAATCCTGGAAATGGATAGCGGCTGGGGCGGGATTAACCTCAGTTATACCGGTAGCATGGATGGTATGGAAACCTACGTGGATTGCAGGGGCTGTGTTGATATTATGGTCTGTTGCCGCTTCAGTCTGCGGGGCATGGCTTGTTCAAAGATCGGCGAAGAACAGACAGCAGGTGGTCATTCAGGAATTAGAACAGACGGCGATCCAGACGCTGAATCATCATCGTCATGATTGGATGAATGAGCTGCAGATTTTATACGGCTACATTCAGTTGGGAAAGCTTGATAAATCCGTGGCATGTGTGGAAAGAATAAAGGAGCAGATGGCAACGGAGAGTCGAATCTCCAAGCTGGGTATTCCTTCATTAGTGTTCTACTTGCATTCCTATCGTACACTCGGCACCAATTTGCAGTTAGAAGTTGAGATCGTGGACCAGGTTCAGCTGGAACAGAAGGTAACGCCGTCTGCAGCGGAGTCTTTTACCGATGCCATCATACAAATGGTAAGAGCCTTCCAGTTAAGTGGGGAAGCGACATGGGGAGAGGCCCGGCAGTTAACACTGACATTGATGGAGCAGGAGCAAGAGTTGATCGTATGGGTTCAAGGCGATGGAGCCTTTGGAGATCCGGATCAGTTGAAGCTTCAGATTGAACAAAGCATACAAGGTGAAGGCATTCGGGTGGAGCAGACGGAGCCGGGGGAAACCTCCTATCGCGTGTATCTGCCGTTTGTGACTTGAGGAAGGTGATTACATGTTTGTAGATAAGGCTAAGGTATATGTAAAAGGCGGCGACGGGGGCGATGGACTCATTGCCTTCCGGCGTGAGAAGTATGTGCCGGAAGGCGGACCAGGCGGCGGCGATGGCGGCAAGGGCGGGGATGTCATATTCCGTGTAGATGAGGGACTTCGTACCTTGATGGATTTCCGTTATCAGAAGCATTTTAAGGCCAAGCGCGGGGAAAAAGGCAGAAATAAAAGTCAGCACGGCGCTAATGCCGACAGTATGGTGGTGCGTATTCCCCCTGGCACAATTCTCTTGGATGACGATACCGGTGAAGTCATCGGTGATTTGACTCGGCATGGCCAGCAGGTCGTTGTGGCTCGCGGCGGTCGTGGCGGCCGCGGGAATATCCGATTCGCGACGCCCAACAATCCGGCGCCTGAGCTAGCCGAGAACGGCGAGGAGGGGGAAGAACGCTATGTAACCCTTGAGCTTAAGGTCATGGCCGATGTAGGTCTGGTCGGCTTCCCAAGCGTTGGGAAATCGACGTTGCTATCCGTTGTATCCGCAGCCCAGCCGAAGATCGGTGCTTATCACTTCACGACGATCACGCCTAATCTCGGTATGGTCGAAGTTGGCGATGGGAGAAACTTTGTTATGGCGGACCTGCCTGGTTGATTGAAGGCGCGCATGAAGGCGTTGGTCTGGGTCATGAATTTCTGCGGCATGTGGAACGCACACGCGTTATCATACACGTGGTGGACATGGCGGGAACCGAAGGACGCGATCCTTTTGAAGACTGGCAAAAGATTAATGATGAGATCCGTTTATATAATCCTGCGCTGATCGATCGTCCGCAGATCGTAGCGGCGAACAAGATGGACATGCCTGGAGCCGAGGAATACCTGGCCTCCTTTAAAGAGCAAGTGAAGCGGGTACGTCCGGATATTGAGATTATGCCAATCTCCTCCTTAACCCGTCAAGGAATACAAGAACTGCTCTACCGGACGGTGGATGTGTTGGAGCAGATTCCGGATGAGCCGGCCATCGAAGAGGTTGCTGAGGTTTCTGAACGGAAGGTGTATAAGTTCAAGGCACAGAATGATAACTCGTTCACGATCACGCGCGACAATGAGATGTATGTCGTTCACAGCGAACGGATCGAACGAATGCTGAAGCGTCTGCAGATGAATTCGCACGATGCCATCCTCAAGCTCGCCCGCACGATGCGTCATATGGGCATCGACGAGGAGCTGCGTAAGCGTGGGGCAGTGGAAGGTACGATCGTCCGTATCGGCGATTTTGAGTTCGAGTTTGTTGAAGGAAGCAGCTACTATTAATAAATAATGCATCGTATATATGAAGTATCGCAGCGTCTGTATTGGAGACAGTCGTTGCGGTGCTTTTTTTCTTTCCAATATTTGCATCCATTTTTACGGGAAATCGTATACAATGGTAGTACATTAGTACCTTTTACTATAGACCATAAGATGGAATGGAACATGCATAAAGGAGAGCGGAACGATGGCCATTATTGAGGTTGTAAAATACGAGGGACCCCCGGGTGTGTTCGCCTGGCGTTACCCGAATCAGGAACTGGGGACATGGACCCAGCTTATCGTACACGAGACACAGGAAGCGATTCTGTTTAAGGGCGGCCAGGCCCTGGACTCTTTTGCGGCTGGACGGCATACGTTAAGCACCGCGAACATTCCGATCTTATCCAATGTCATTAACTTGCCATTCGGCGGCAAATCGCCATTCACCGCCGAAGTTTGGTTCGTGAACAAACTGAGTTCTTTGGATGTGAAGTGGGGAACGAGCTCGCCGATACAGCTGCAGGATCCGAAATACAATATTATCGTCTCGGTTCGTGCCTTTGGTCAGTTCGGGGTGCAAATTAAAGACCCACGCAAATTTCTATCTAAATTGGTCGGGACGCTCCCGACGTTCGACCAGAACACATTGATCAAATATTACCGCGGGGTATTAATGTCCAACATTAATGACATCGTGTCCTCTTATATCATTCATAAAAAAATAAGTGTTGTTGAAATCAATGCATACGCTGCTGAAATATCCAAGCACATGATGGAGACGATCGCACCGTCATTTGAAGAAATGGGCATCGAGCTGTTGAATTTCTATGTGGATTCCATCAATATTCCGGAGAATGATCCGGCTGCTATGCGAATTAAGGAAGCGCTGGCCAAAAAAGCGGAGATGGATATTATCGGTTATACCTATCATCAGGAACGAACGTATAACACGATGGAGGGTGCAGCCAACAATCCGGGCAATCCGGCCGCCGTTATCGGGACTGGACTTGGAATGGGCATGGGGATGGTGGCCCCGATGTATGAGACTATCGGCAGTGTGCTCCACAGCGCTAAGGTTCAAGACGCCCGGGATGTTCAAGTTAAACAGAAAGCTTGTTCCGCATGCGGAACGCTGAATGGGGAAGATTACAAATATTGTTCAGGCTGCGGTCAATCCATCCACAAGGGGAGTACGAATGAGAGCGGCACAACCATTCGATGCAGTGATTGCGGTCATCCGATTCCTCCTCAAGCCAAATTCTGTCATCACTGCGGCGATCCTTATCACGCCTGCCCCGCATGTGGTCACGACCATTCAGTCGGCGATGAGACATGCGGGCATTGCGGAGCTTCCTTGCCACAGCTGCCGGGATTGTGGAGAGTTCGTGCAGCCGGACGCCAAATTCTGTTCAGGCTGCGGCGCAAGCAGTAAGCTTGCGTGCACGAACTGTCATCATGAAATTAAGCAGGGCCAGAAATTCTGTATGGAATGCGGCCATAAATTGACGTAGGGAAGCGGGTGAACCATGTTGAATACACGATTCAACACTCGAGGCGTGCTGTGGATCGGGATATTTGTGCTCCCGGTCGCGACGATATTCCTGTTTGGGCTTATCGGCGGTTTCACTCGTTTAGATACATGGATTTCCGGCATTGCTGTTGGACTTGCCGAACTGGCTATCCTATCATTTGTGTTGTTTCTTCTACATCGACGGAGAACGCCTGGAGCGGGGGCACCCTTTTATATCGCGCTCGGGGCGGTTATAGGGATATACTCTTTGTTTGTATTGTTGGAGGTTATTCTGCTTGGATATTTATATAGGCTGGAGGAAGGAGCATATTTCTTAATCCAACTCATGACGCTGATAGGATTTGTTGTTGTCATGGGCTTGGTGATGTTGGCAGCGAATTATGCCGGTCATCAGAGTCGGAAGGAAAGCAAGGGCATCGCTAACCAACAGGAGATGCTGCAGAGGATCATCAGCACTCGGAGACAATTGAACCTAATTTCTAGTGAAGCCGTTCCGCCGGTGGATCAGCGCATGGCAGAATTAGAAGATGTGATTCGTTATAGCGATCCGATATCGCATGGCTTCATCTACGAGGCCGAACATGTGATCCAGCAGCATCTGTCTCTGCTTGAAGATCAGATCACCTTGTTTAAACAATCTAAACCTGATTTACATACAGCACTGGCCGAACAAAGCCTATCGATCATTGATCATATGATCGGTGCGGTGCAAGATCGTAATTCGCAGCTGCTTAAAGCAAAGACAGGTTGTAGTTAATTAAGACATTGGAGGGGAACAGCAGGTATGGGGGGCGTGCCGCATAGCTTTCGATCGAAATTTGAAAGATTCGATCAATTTATCATCTTTATCGCTTTTATTTTTTTTCCGCTGGCTATCGTATTGGCTGCGATTCGAGTACTTGCCACGCAGAGGCATAACCACTGCAGAGGGAGAAACAACCGGTTGTTCGGATGGGTGCTGGCCATTGCATTTGCGATTCTAGAGCTGCTGATGATGATTGGTTCCATGGAGGACCTGACGGGCTGCTTGAAGCCTCAGTGGTACTAGGCATTTTATTGTTGACGCCCGCATTCATCCTATTTGCGATTGCCAGGCGAGAGGATAGGAAATTCACCACATTACTTCATCTTTATGCCGATGCAATCTTGCGCAAGAAGATGTTTCTTATTAATCAAATTGCGCATGAAGTCCGGCAATCTGTGGCAGACGCAGCGCGAGATGTGAGCTTTATGTTCCAGGAACGGATGCTCCCTTACGGCAGTTTACAGCAGGATCGGGTTCATATTCCTTCCCTCATCGATGCCCCGCTGGATGAAGGCGAGGTCAGAGGGCGACGCGCCGACAGATTAAATGATACAGCGAATCGTTATGCTGCTTCGGCGGTGCCGGCAAGCGCTCCCGCTCAGCAGCAGGATAAAGCTCCGCAATCGGTAGAGTGCCCGGGATGCGGAGCGCGGTCAGTAGTTATTTCATATGAGAAGAAGGAATGTGAATACTGCGGCACGATTATCGTGGCATAATTCGATGAACGACGGATAGGGATCGACCTTGTTATGAATGATTTCATTAGGAAACGAGGGATCTGAATTTTATGCTGGAGCAGCGGTAGCAAGTGCTGATGGATACGAGAAGAAGAAAGCAGTGGAAGGCTCCGGTTGTGGTTCATAAACTGCGGTGAGTTCGGATGAGAGCAGGGAATATGAGTATTGCGGTAGTTAGATCACTTACAACTAAGTATTGGTATGCAGCAGCTTCCTAGGAGGCTGCTTTTTTGATCGTTCATTACAACTTTATCGTAATAATCAATGAGTTCTTATGAAGATTGCGATATAGTATAGCAATAGAGTGGATACATATATCTAAAAAAAGTAGGCACTTTAAGTATTGCTCTTACGTGGCGTATCCAGTATAATGTCCACTATATGAATACAGTAGTCTTTGAGGAGAGGACGTTTGTGAAGGAACGTTACTATTTGGTCCGGGAAGACATCCTTCCCGAAGCTGTAGTGAAAACGATGCAGGTCAAGAAGCTGCTGGCTTCCGGTGATGTGAGAACGGTACATGAGGCCGTTGAGCAGGTTGGGCTCAGCCGGAGCGCTTTTTATAAGTATAAAGACGGCATTCATCCCATCAACAGCTGGAACGGGACGAAATTGTCACGATTTCCATCGATATGGAGCATCGTTCGGGTATGTTATCCGAGGTGCTCGGGCTCGTGGCAGGCGAAGGCGGAAACGTGTTGACGATTCATCAGAGCATTCCTCTGCAAGGGATTGCCAATGTCGTCATTTCCGTCGAGGTTTCGCGATTGAACGAGGAACTGGACGATTTATTGGACGGACTCCGCCGAATTAGCGGGGTTAGAAGAGTCCAAATGATAGGCCAGGGATAACACAAGTGCCATTATAAAAAGATTATTGCGATAGGGATATAGGAGGTAGAGCATTCATGAAACCGGTAAAGGTAGGACTATTAGGATTGGGTACCGTCGGTACAGGCGTTGTCCGTATCGTGGAAGGGCATCAGGAGGATTTGAGCAGTCAGGTCGGCTCTCCGATCTCGATCGAGCGCATTGCGGTTAAGGATCGGGAGAAATACCGCAACATCCATGTGGATCAGAACAAGCTGACAGAAGACCCTTGGGAGGTCATTCGTGATCCCGAGATCGATGTCATCGTGGAAGTTATGGGTGGAATTGAACAGACGAAGTCCTATATTCTTGAGGCGCTGGAGCGGGGCAAGCATATCGTGACTGCCAATAAAGACCTGATGGCGCTGCACGGTGCGGAGATTCTGGCCAAAGCGCAGGAGAAGCAGTGCGACGTATTTTATGAAGCGAGCGTAGCGGGCGGCATCCCGATCATCCGGACGTTGATCGAAGGTTTCTCTTCCGACCGAATTATGAAGATCATGGGAATCGTGAACGGGACGACGAACTTTATTTTGACGAAAATGAGTCAGGAAGGCGCATCCTACGAGGATGTCCTGGCCGAAGCGCAGCAGCTCGGATACGCTGAGGCAGATCCAACCTCCGATGTGGAAGGCTGGACGCCGCGCGCAAGATGGCTATTCTCGGAACGCTTGGCTTCAGAACCAATGTAGAGCTGCATGATGTATCAGTGAAAGGTATTTCGCAAGTGACGAAGGAAGATATCTCTTACGCCAAGCGATTGGGTTATGAGATGAAGCTGCTTGGCATAGCTGATCGTCAGGATGACGAGTTTAGCATTAGCGTGCAGCCAACCATGGTTCGCAAAGGTCACCCGATTGCTTCGGTTAATGGCGTGTACAACGCGGTATATGTATATGGTGAAGCGGTTGGCGAGACGATGTTTTACGGGGCGGGTGCAGGCGAGATGCCTACGGCGACTTCAGTTGTAGCGGATCTTGTAGCGATCATCAAAAATCTGAAGCTCGGCGTGAACGGTCTCAAAGCAATTGTTCCTTACAAACCGAAGAAGCTGAAGACCGACGACCAGATTATGTGCAAGAACTTCATTCTGCTGCATGTCGATGATAAGGCCGGGGTGCTTGCGCAGATCACGCAAGTGTTCGCTCAATACGACGTGAGTCTGGAATCGGTTGTCCAGCAGCCGAATGAGTCCAATCCGGACGCGGAGATCATTATCGTTACGCATCATGCAAGCAAGGCGAATATGGATGCAGTGCTGAACCACTTCGAGGGACTGGAAGTCATTCGCCGAATCAAGAGCATTTATCGTGTTGAAGGATAAGCGAGAGATATCATTTTTCATTATGAAAAGGAGATCAAGAGAGATGCCATACGAGGGATTAATTCAAACGTACAAAGACTATTTACCGGTGAATGAGCGGACACCGCTGCTGACGCTTAAAGAAGGGAATACCCCTTTGATCAGAGCCGTTAATCTATCAGAAGAACTTGGAATCGACTTGCATTTTAAATTTGAAGGGCTGAATCCAACAGGTTCCTTTAAAGATCGCGGCATGGTGATGGCGGTTGCCAAGGCTGTGGAGGAAGGAAGCCGTACTGTCATGTGTGCCTCAACGGGCAATACGTCAGCAGCTGCCGCAGCTTATGCGGCCCGTGCAGGTCTGAACTGTATCGTCATTATACCGAACAATAACATTGCGCTCGGGAAGCTTGCTCAGGCCATGATCTATGGTGCCAAGGTGATTGCGATTGACGGCAACTTTGACCGTGCGCTGGAGATCGTTCGCGAGATTACGGCGAAGCACCCAATTACGCTGGTGAACTCGGTTAACCCTTATCGAATTGAAGGCCAGAAGACGGCTGCTTTCGAAGTCGTGGATCAGTTGGGCAAGGCACCTGATATTTTGGCGATTCCGGTAGGCAACGCTGGGAATATCTCGGCTTATTGGAAAGGCTTCAAGGAGTATCATGCAGTGGGCCAATCATCTTCACTGCCCAGAATGCTCGGGTTCGAGGCTGAGGGGGCGATGGCGATCGTGAAGGGTGAACCTATCGCGAATCCGGAAACGGTAGCAACGGCCATTCGTATCGGCAATCCTGCGAGCTGGAAGACGGCTGTTGCTGCAGCAGAAGAATCCGGCGGTCAGATTAACTATGTGACGGACGAAGAGATTTTGGAAGCCTATCGCAAAATCGCTTCGAAAGAAGGGATCTTCGCGGAGCCAGGCTCAGCCGCTTCCATTGCCGGCGTATATAAAATGAAGCGCGAGGGATATTTCAAAGGCGGCGAATCCGTTGTCTGCGTATTGACGGGCCATGGTTTGAAAGATCCTAACATCGCAATTTCAACGGTGAATGCCGAACCGCTTGTCGTCTCCGACACCGAGTCTGCGGTAATGGATGCGATCGCCCAGCTCGAGGGAGCGGCGCAGGTATGAGTTCATCCCAAGGCGTCCGGGTCAAGGTTCCAGCGAGTACAGCGAATCTAGGCCCCGGATTTGATACACTTGGTATGGCATTGTCGCGTTATTCCTGGCTGGAGCTGAAAGAAGCAGACCATACCGCTTTTCACTTGATCGGCGATGAAATGAAGGGTTTGCCTACGGATAAGAGTAATCTGATTTATCAAGTATCGCAAATGGTGTTTGCGGAGGCTGGCAAGACATTGCCTGAGTTGGAGATTTCCATGTACTCCGATATTCCGCTCACGCGCGGACTTGGCAGCAGCGCTTCCGCTATTGTCGGTGCACTAGCAGCTGCCAACGCTTTAATAGGTTCACCATTACCTGATTCAAAGCTGTTTGATATGGCAACGAATCTCGAGAAGCACCCGGATAATGTTGGGGCTTCTTTGTTCGGCGGCATCATTGCAGCATCTTGGGACGGGACACACGCTGATTATGTCCGAATCGAGCCGCCGGCTAATTTAGGAACATTGGTGGTCATCCCCGACTTTCAGTTGTCGACCTCCAAAGCAAGAGAAGCACTGCCCGCCCAGGTCAGTTTGGCGGATGCTGTATATAATATTAGTCGATCCTCTTTATTAACCGCGGCACTCTTCGCAGGCAGACTCGATCTGATTCGGGCCGCGATGCAAGACCGGATTCATCAGCCTTATCGTGCGCCGCTTGTGCCAGGTATGTCCAGAATTCTGGCGGAGGCGCCTGACCGAGGGGCGCTCGGGATTGCACTGAGCGGCGCGGGGCCGACGTTGATTGCGTTATTGGATTTAAATGAATCGGGCGTGGATGAGCTCCGCCATTACTTGCTGGATACCATGCAGGCGGAAGGCATTTCAGCCTCCTGTTACCAGTTACATCCGGTTGCTGAGGGTGTGCAGTTGTTGGATGATATAAAAAACAAAACATTTTTGGATATGATTAGAGGGGAAGTTACCGCATGAAAAAAATCGCCTTGTTGCCCTCCGGATCGGTATCTCATGAAGCGTTACGATATCTTCTTAACGGGGAACCAGTGGAATATGTCCACTATAAACTGATTTCAGATGTATTTATGTCGACGGTCGAGGGCAAGACCGATTACAGTGTAATTCCGATTGAGAATACGATCGAAGGATCGGTCAGCTTGCATATGGATTGGCTTGTTAACGAAATCGATATGCCGATGCAAGTGGAATGGGTATACCCATCCATTCAGAATCTGATCGGTAACGCGGCAGAGTTGGCAGGTCCGGATGGCGCTGTAGATTACAGTAAAATTACCAAGATCTGGTCCCACCAGGTCGCTACCGCGCAGTGTCGCCAATTTCTTGCGGCAGCAGCACCTCAAGCTGAGTTGGAGCAGGTCGGCAGCACTTCCGAAGGAGTTAAGATTGTGAAGGATAACCCCGGCAAGCTGGGCTGCCATCGGCACATCGCTTGGTGCCGCAGCACACGGACTCGACCTGCTTGTCGAGCGCATTACGGATCATGATAACAACTATACCCGGTTCGTGTTAATCGGTCGTGATCCGCTACAGGTCAACCGGTCGCCGGAGCATATTAAGACCAGCATTCTCGTTACACTGCCTGAAGACGTACCGGGAGCTCTGCACCAAGTGTTGTCTGCTTTTGCTTGGCGTCGCTTGAACCTTTCCAGGATTGAGTCCAGACCGACCAAGAAGAAGCTGGGCAACTATTATTTCTACATCGATGTCATGGCGGCAGCCGATTCCGTTCTGCTCATAGCCGCGATGGGCGAGATTGAAGCACTCGGATGTTTAGTTCGCGTATTAGGAAGTTATCCGGGTTATGCGTATGAAAGTGCGAAATTGGAGGTGAAGTAAATGTCAGAGCAATGGATCTACTTAGACGGGGAAATCGTTACGAAAGAGAATGCTAAAATATCCGTGTTCGATCACGGGTTTCTATACGGAGATGGCATATTCGAAGGGATTCGAATATATAATGGCAACATTTTCAAATTCAAAGAGCACTTGAATCGACTTTATGATTCCGCTAAATCCATTGATATGGTAATACCGCTTGAATATGATGAACTATTGGAGGCCATGGCAGAGACGATCCGCCGCAACGATATGCGTAATGGCTACATTCGACTTGTGGTCTCCAGGGGCGTGGGGGACTTGGGGCTCGATCCTCGCCGTTGCCCGAAACCGACGGTGTTGATCATTGTGGAGCAGCTTACCATTTACTCCGACGAAGCATATCTGAACGGTTTGAAAGCCGTATCTGTTGCCCAGCGACGTAATATTCCGGATGCATTGAACCCCAAAATCAAATCGCTGAACTATCTCAATAATATTCTGGTCAAAATTCAGTCGAACTTCGCGGGTGCGGATGAGGCCATCATGATGAATGCCCAAGGTTATGTGACGGAAGGCTCGGGGGATAACATTTTCATTGTCAAAAATGGAGTGGTAACCACCCCCCCTTGCTATTTGGGTGCGCTTGAAGGAATTACGCGTCAGGCGATCATTGATCTTTGCGCAAAGCTTGACATTAAACTTAAGGAAGAGCCCTTTAGTATGCATGACGTATACATCGCCGACGAGGTGTTTTTCACGGGAACGGCTGCTGAAGTCATTGCTGCTCGCGAGATTGACGGCCGAATTATCGGCAAGGGTCAAGCCGGTCCGGTCACACTTCAATTGCTGGAGGAATTCCGCAAGATCGTAGATCAAGACGGGTACAAGGTCTGGGAATCATAATCGAATACCGCTGACCTCATTAGGTGTCATTATCCATCCTTTCATGTCGATGAAAGGATTTTTTTTGTATTCAGGGATGTCAATCGCCCAGTTCCTGCATAGGATGTAGTAACGAATGCAGGCGAATTATATGAGCCTAGAAGAGTGTAGGAGGTTTTAGCGGCGTGAAGATACACATCGTCAAGGAAGGCGACACCCTATATGAGCTGTCCAAAAAATATGGAGTAACCTTAGCGAAAATCATCGATGCCAATCCACAGCTTGTCGACCCGAATCAACTGCAAGTGGGCACGAAAATCAAAGTACCGACAGAGCCGGTATCGGTTCCTGGAGGCAGTCAGCCTATTATCCATAAGCATACCGTCAAGCAGGGAGATTCATTGTGGAAATTGTCCAAAGCTTGGGGAGTAACACTGAAGGACATCATTGATGCCAATCCGCAATTGAAAAATCCGAATGCATTATTGGTAGGCGAGGTTGTTAACATCCCATCATCCGGAACCCATGAAGAAGAGGGGATGTCGATGGGCTCAGGCACCGCGACTGGAAAGAAGAAACCGGGTAGCAAGGATTACACAGGAGTTAAGGAAGAAATTACGCAACCTATTGAGCAGCCGCCGGTACCTGAACCAATCTTACCGAAGCTCCCGGAAATTGCGCCACTTCCAGAAGAACCGAAGAAGCTGGAAGAAGAATTTGTTCCGAAGAAGCCAGAAATTATGCCGGAGATCAAGAAACCGGAGATTTTGCCTGAAATCAAAAAGCCTGAAATCATGCCTGAGATTAAGAAGCCTGAAATCATGCCCGAATTCAAGAAATCCGAATTCATGCCTGAATTTAAGAAACCTGAATTTATACCGCAGTATGTCATGCCTGAATCGGTTAAGCCTGAGTTTGTCAAACCGATGCCGCTTCCTCACCCAATCAAGCCGATGTTCACGGAACCATGCCCACCGATGGAGATGCCGTATCATCATATGATGCCTCACCCATGTCCAGAGCATATGAACTGGCATGGCCATCATGGTCATCATGGTCACCATATGGGGAAAGCTGTTCATCCGTTTCACCATATGCCACAAGAAGCGGTACCTATTAGTTATGGCGAGCCATGGGGACAGATGAATGCTGCTTACCCAGGACTCACTGAGCAGCCAGTTCAGATGGAGTACTCCCATTTAGCTGTATCCGAATCGTATACAGGCGGCGTGGGCTCTCATTATCAGCCATATCCTGAGCATCACCACACGACGATGACGTATGGATATGTTCCTTCACCTTGTGGTTGTCATGGTGCAGAGGCAAGTCCTTACTATAATGCGCCGCAGTATGGGCAGCATATGCCGTACTCGGGGAATCTTGAGCACATGCAGCATCCTTGGCAATCAGGAATGGGAGGTGGTTCGTCTGCTTACGGCGCATATCCGTCCATGATTCAACCATACGGCAGCACTTGGAGTGAGCGTCAATCTGAGGATCCGACCATTACCGCTTCCGGTGCACTGGCCGCCCAGGAGAGCTTTGGCCATGGCGTGGCTGAACAGGAAAGCGATATTCCTGCGCGTGAATCGGCCTCAGATGTAAGCGGCAAGTCATCGCGGGCGAAAGTGCATCGTCAACAGTCAGCTAAATCGAAAGCCTCGGCGAAGAAATCTCGTCAACCACGGGTATCATCAAATAACAGACATCTGAATCCGTGGATTAAAGGTTGAGTATACAAAGCATATAGCACAGCCTAGAACTTAGAGGCCGTCAAAAGCGACGGTCTTTAAGCTTTTTCCTAATATAATGATAAGTGGATAAGGAATTCTAGCAATTCTAGCAATTCAAGCCATGCAGTAGGAAAATATGTATTGTGCGTAGCTTTTTAATATGTTATAGTATATTTCCATTCGCAAAAGAGTTTGGCGATGGATTAGGGCAGGATGAAGTGATAAACATTAAACTCTTTCAAAAAAAGTTCTTGCAATGAAAGACATCCTGTGATATATTATAAGAGTTGCTGATGCGAACGACATTCGCAGGAGACAACGAAGTTGATCTTTGAAAACTGAACAACGAGTGAGTATAAACGAACCGCTTCGGCGGGGAGTTAAATAGAGAATTGAAACACATTCTCGTCAGTTAAGAAATGAGCGA
>NZ_BAZR01000015.1 GCF_001315105.1 Paenibacillus sp. JCM 10914
CGCCGCTGAGGGCCGACTGCACCGGCCCGGCCCTCAGCTGGGCGAGTTTGCGCTAGCGCTGTCACCACCGCCAGCGGGGCAGCTCGGTCCCGCCGGGGACTGGGCGGGTCTGCTGCCTGGTGTGAGCGGCGCTGCCAAAGCGCTCGGCTTGATTGCCCGTGAAGCAGCGAAGCAAGCCGAGCAGAAGCGCCGCGGTATGGAAGGCTAAAGCCGTCGCGGCATGTTCATTTCCGATCTTATATGTCTGAAATGCAATATGGATCAAGCCGTAAAACGGGGGTAGCTGCCGTAAATCTGCGATTAACCTGGTATAATCGCGGTTGATGGCATGACAACTGTTTGTCCTGTACGTATCCCGTAAGGTACAATGGGGGCAGGACAATGGTTGAAAGGGAGAAACGAGAGATGAATGGATATACAAGGACAGGATTTCGACTGATTAGCATTGCACTGGCATCCCTGCTCTTGGCGGGGACTGTACTTGCGGGCTGTCAATCGAATGATACTGGATCTGGTCAGGGAGTTGGACAAGACCTGCAATCGCCTGCGGATGGCCAGGAAGGCAGCACCCTACCCGAAGGTACACCAGAGGATGGGGTTGAAGCAGACCCGGTTATGGCGAAGCGGAGCGAGAATGCGCTGCAGGCTACGGTTCAGGAACAGAACGGCAAGCAAGTTGTGACCAATGCGGAAGCGATGACGGTTATTGTGAACAAGCAGCGGAGCCTGCCGGATGGTTATGAGCCGAGCGATCTGGTGGAACCGAATGTTCCCTTCTCCTTTGATGAACCGCATGAGAAACGGCATTTGCGGAAAGAAGCGGCTGACGCTTTAGAGAAACTGTTCGCTGCAGCGAAGGAAGACGGGATTGAGCTACGTGCTGTATCCGGATACCGTTCGTATGCTCGACAGAAGACTATATATGAGAACAACGTTCGAACAAAGGGTGAAGCCGAAGCGAACCGTGTCAGTGCTGTTCCAGGGACGAGTGAACACCAGACGGGGCTGACCATCGACGTATCGAGTCCAAGCGCGGGCAATGCGCTTGAGGAAGTGTTCGGGCATACGGAGGAAGGCCAGTGGCTGGATCGCCGGGGTCCCGAGTTCGGATTTATTATCCGTTATCCCGATGGAGCTGAGGATATTACGGGCTATGTGTACGAGCCATGGCATATCCGTTATATCGGTACTGATCTTGCACCAGATATTGCCGAGAGCGGATTGACGCTGGAGGAATATTTTGACGAGGCTAACATTAAATTGTAATCCGCCTGTGTACAAAGTCGGAGCCGAAACGGGACTTTCTATCCTTGTCACCCGATGGATGAATCTATACAGTAGAACAGGACCTGTCCAAACCGGGTGATTGTTCTTGAATAACAATGAATCCCGGAGCCCAGGCTCCGGGATTCATTGTGCTTCAAGCCGGTTTATTTATTGAGGGGGGAATCCTCGTAACCGGGGTCGTCATAACCCGTGTCCTTTAATTTGCCGATGATATTCATGCCCTCAATGGTGCGTCGCGTCGCTTCATCTCCATGATTATAGAGGAAGTTGTACAGATTAATGGTGCGCTCATCGTATTCCTCGTTGGCATCGTCATGATCGGCGGATTTATAAGGAATGAACGTGCGTTTGAAAGCATATCGGTCGCTGCTGCTTACTTCGTGGAGCAGCCCGCGCAGCTTGGATACCTCTTCATCGTTCAGGTGGACAACGTATTCGTTAGCGTCGTCTGGTACTTCCTGGATCAGATTATGATTGACGGATACATAGTAGGTTTTCTTTTCACTGTTCATGTCGCAATTCCTCCTGACGTCGGCAGGCGAGACTGCCGTAAGATGTCGTATGGTATGAGCCGGTGGAGATTCACACGATAATTGTGCATTTTCCTAAACATATACACCAGGCGGACTGGAATGAATCAGGTCCTGCAAGCGCTTGGCCCAGGGGGAACCGGTTGTCTTTTTTCACATCAGACACGGAATTTGGTATGATAGAATCACCGTAGCCATAATATATTGGACTAGGGGCAGCGAAAGTGCGTTTATAGCTAACTAATTATCGTTTATAACTATGATGAAGTAATAGAACCTAAGCACCTGCAGGTGTCTGGGGTGTATACGGTACAGAGGAGGACTCATGGATGAATATTTTGCAGAAACTCAAGGATGGAGCTAACCGTGCGACGGAGAAAGCGCAACACGTAGTGGAAATCAATAAATTGAACGGTCAGATTTCAGAGATTGAACAACAGAAGGGTACGTACTATTTGCAGATGGGCAAAGTGTTCTATGAGGGATATCGCTCGAAGGATATGTCGGTCGCCGAGAAGGAAATGGTGGAGCTTGCCAAGACATGCGACGGGCTTCAGGAACAGATCGATTCGATCCGCAATCGGATTGCTGTCCTCAAGAACGAACGGCTTTGTCAATGCGGACGCGTCGTTGCGCTGGATGCCGTATTCTGTCCTTATTGCGGGAACAAGCTAGGTGGTCTTGCACAGGCAGAAGAGTCCGCTGCTCAGGAGTTGAACGTGAAGGAGAGCAAGACAACGAATGAGCGTGAATACTTCTATGGCGAGTTTCAGGATGAGAAGCGTGAAGATACCGAAGAATACGAATATCAATCCGAGCGATCTGCTTATAATCCTGAGGCAGAATATGAGCCGGAGTCTGCATACGCCTATGAGCGGGAGCATGAAGAGATGGATGTGAGGGAATCGATCACCACCGATACTGAGCAACAGCTCGAACAGGAGGATCCGGAGAAAGAGCGGCGTCACTGGGAAGATCTGGAGCGCGAACGGGAACGTCAGCTTGAACTGGATCGTCGCATCCGTTTCTGGCAGGAGAATAATCAAAGCCCAGATTATGCAAGCGACGATGAAGAACCGCCGCGCGATATGGTGAAGTGTCAGATTTGCAGTGTTGACCTGCCAAAAGGCTCGAAATGGTGTCCACGTTGCGGTGCTGAACAGATATAAGACAATGATGGCGTGAATGAGAGTGCAAGCGAGCGTTCGGGCATCTAGGGGAGGACGAATTATATGGAACAATTGCTGCATCATTTGCGCAATTTAGGATTTACCGAGATCGAATCCAAGATTATGGTGGATCTTGCTCAGCATGGTCCGGCTGGCGGTTACGAGGTTGCTAAGCGCTTAGGCGCCTCGCGCTCCAATGTGTATGCGGCCATGCAGCGGCTGGAGAAGCATGGGGCGCTGGAGAAGATGGAAGGCGAGCCGGTACGCTACCGCTCTCTGAAGCCGGAAGAGCTGACGCGGATGATATCCGGCCGGGTGGAAGCCTCTTTGGCTTTTGTAGAGAAGAGCCTGCCGCGAAGCAGCGGCACGGCCGCGCCGTTTCTCAGTATGGAGGGTGATCAGGCCGTAATGGATGTGCTGGTTCGGGAATTGAAGCGGGCGCAGCATGAAATTGTAGTCGACGTGTGGCGCGAAGAAGCGGCTCTGTTACGCGAGCCTTTGGCAGAGGCTGAATCGCGGGGGGTCAAGGTGTTATGGGCTTGCGAAGGACCCGAGCAGGGACTATCCAGAACGCTGGCGTGGCCAGGCTGGCAGGGCTTGGAGAAGCGCCGACAAGGCGGTCGCAAGTTCTCTTTCGTGATCGATCGGCAATGGTGCCTGCTCGGTATGCGCGGCGGAGCTATGACACCGGCGCGGTTATAACCGAACATCCGGTCATGGCGGAACTGCTGCTGCATCATTTTAGCCAGGAGATGGTGTTATTTCAACTTGAACAGGATATGGGCGAGCAGTTAGAAGAACGCTACGGGCGCCATTTCGGCTGGATTCAGAGCCAGTATCTTCATTCGGATGATGAGTTGGAGCACGCCGAGGAACAATATCCCGAGCGGGTTGTAGAGGAAGTTGTCGGCGCTTCGGACGAGGTCGAGCCAGCAGAGGGAGACCGCAACTCCGCGTAAAATATGCGGCCTTGAGCAGATGTAACTATTCGACAATGTGACTTATATCACAGCAGCAACCTACTTCATTCGTTACAATTAAAGTGTGCCAACCCGCTATGAAACGTCGGAAAGCGTCTGGCGTTTATTTGGTCATCTGCGCTACGCAGAGGATAGTTCTAGCGCATGTTGGGACATCCTTACATTATGGATGCAGGCAGGCTACAGTCAGCGAAGGGGATGAGTGGATATGGAATGCATCGTTCATTTTACGGTAGGACATCGGGCAGCACCCAAGCGGTTACGGGGACTAATCTTTGTAAAAGCCGGGGAGAAGCCGGATGCTGAACAATTGCTGCGCATGTTTGAGGGAATGGGATACAAGGTGGTGCCGGATGCTCACGATCCATTATTATTTCGCCCCACCGGCAACACAGCAACGTATACGTATATTCGCGTAAATGAATTGGATGTTGGTGAAGAGCGATACACGGAGGATACGAATCTGAAGATGCTCTTGAACGAGCTGCTGCCCAAGCAGCGGACCGGTTTGTAACTGAATCATAACGTGCCCGTCCCCTTGCGGTTGTGTCCGCTGGGATTTGCTAACTCCGCTTGCTATAATGGAAGCAGGGAAGGGGATGGCGATGTTTATTTTTGTAGGAATCATTGTGTTACTTGTTTATGGATTACTGGTCTATTATATCGGCCGCAGCGTATGGAGCTGGATGAGGCCAGGTCCGTCGATCGCGCTCAAAATCGTATATATCGTTGTCTTGACGGTCGTATCGACATCATTCATTACCGGACGGTTTCTCGGAAACTGGACCGTAATGAATGTTATCGGATCGTATTGGATGGCTATCTTTTACGTGTTGATCGTGCTGCTGCCGTTCATGCATGTCATGTTATGGCTGCTGCGATTAACGACCCTCAACAGGGACCGTACGGAAAAAACGGCAGGCGCTGCCGTGCTCATCTTAATGGTGGTTCTGATTGGTGTCGGTTCTTTCAACGCGTACAGTCCAACCGTGCGGGCATACGACGTCAACATACCGAAGAATGCCGGTGCGCTGGAGCATCTGAATATTGTGATGGCATCCGACATGCACTTCGGGGTGCTGTCAGGCAAGGCCCATGCCGAGCGCATGGTACAGGAGATTAATGCACTGGAACCGGATCTGGTGTTGTTTCCAGGGGATATTATTGATGATGATCTGGATGCATACCTGAATCAGGGCATTGATCAGATTTTAACAGGCATTCAGGCACCCTATGGCGTTATCGCATCATTGGGGAATCATGACCGATTCAAAGGCGAAATCTCAGAGCTGATTGAAGCTCTTGAACATAGCGGGATGACTGTGTTATACGATGAGACGCTGGAGGTTGAGGACCTGGTGCTGGTCGGAAGAAGGGACAAGCAGGATCGGGAGCGCGCAGACCTATCCGAGATCATGCAGGAAGTGGACCGGAACAAGCCGATCCTAGCTCTCGATCACCAGCCGAACGCACTGGATGAAGCGCAGCAAGCAGGGGTTGATCTGATCGTATCCGGCCACACGCACCGTGGTCAGGTATTCCCTGCCCATCTTATTACAAGCGCGATATTCGAGAATGATTGGGGGTATTTGCAGAAAGGGCAAATGCACTCCATCGTCTCCTCAGGGTATGGCTTCTGGGGACCGCCCATACGTCTGGGTTCTCGTTCGGAGATTGTGCAGATCCAAGTGACGTTTCAGCCGTAACGCAAATCCGTAACTCTTAAGATAAACCAACATTCTTGAAAGAGCATCTATATGCTTTTCTCAAAAATGTTGGTTTTTTTTATGGTATAAAGACCGATACGAAACGGTGTTAAAGAAGTGTAAACGCATGCAACAGGCAGACCGCTTAGACAAACAACGACCGTTACCGGCGGATCGAATGAGGGGCAACAGGGCAAGAATCAGGGTGGCTTCATATTTTTGACCACTGTTTAATAATTTCCGTAAATTTTCACTTTATTTTTTCATAGGGAATGCGGTATACTTCTTTCATTCGGAAATATAACATTCATGCGTCAGATTCTGAGAGCTATTTTCATACCATATGTTTTCTCGTATATGTGCAGGGATTGGCCTGCATGTCTCTACCCGATCACCGGAAATGATTGGACTACGGGATACGGCAGTCGGCACGGACAAGCAGGTTAGGCCAATCTATTGGCCTGGATAGGCTTTCTTCGTGCGTTCAAGCTGCTTATGCCCATTTCATCCTTTCCCGGCGATACGGTTAAAGGAGGAAGTGGGCTTTTTTGGGCTTGGAATGTGAACAAATTTAAGGGGGAGCATCATGCAATTACTGCAGAACAAGGTGAAAGAGGAAGGCATTGTACTGAGTGGACAAGTTCTGAAGGTGGATTCGTTCCTGAACCATCAGATGGATCCGGTATTGATGAAGGAAGTGGGCAAGGAGTTTACACGGCGGTTTAATGAAGAGCATGTAACCCGTGTGTTAACGATCGAATCCTCCGGCATCGCACCTGGGATTATGACCGCGCTGGAAATGGAAGTGCCTCTGATCTTTGCCCGGAAGCAGAAATCGTTGACGCTCCGCGAAGATATCTTCGTTGAGAAAGTATATTCGTTCACGAAGCAGGAGAGCAACGAGATTACCGTGGCCAAGAAGTTCATTAAGCCCGGCGATAAGGTGTTGATTGTGGATGATTTCCTTGCCAATGGTGAAGCAGCATTCGGCCTCGCCCGGATCGTGGAACAAGCCGGCGCGGAAGTAGTGGGCATCGGGATTGTAATTGAAAAAGCATTTCAGCCAGGGGGGCGGTTGCTTGCTGAAGCGGGTTACCGGGTGGAATCGCTGGTACGCATCGCTTCTCTTGATGATGGCATCGTGACTTTTGCATAAATAACAAAGCCAACAATAATACTTGGGAGGAATCATGAGGTCATGGAACAACAGAAACAAGCGGGAGTGGAGCCGATCTTTGACAAGCGCCGGCACCCAGCTAAAACTTTTTCCTTAGGTCTGCAGCATGTATTGGCAATGTACGCAGGAGCAATTATCGTGCCGCTGATCGTTGGAAATGCTCTGGGGTTAACGACAGAGCAACTGACCTATCTTATTGCTATCGATTTGCTGGCGTGCGGGGTAGCAACCTTGCTGCAGGTGTTTGGCAACAAATATTTCGGGATTGGGCTTCCGGTCATGCTGGGTTGCGCATTCCAGGCGGTAGGCCCGATGATCATCATCGGTCTGGATTACGGTATGTCGGCCATCTACGGGGCCATTATTGCCTCGGGGTTGTTTGTTGTCCTGTTCTCAGGCTTGTTCGGTAAATTGATAAAGGTATTTCCGCCGGTCGTTACCGGTTCTGTTGTTACGATTATTGGTTTGACCTTGATTCCTGTCGCTCTCACGGATCTGGGCGGTGGGAACGAGGCAATGGCTGCCGGTGAATTCGGTAGTGTGCTCAATCTTAGCCTCGGGTTTGGCGTACTCGTATTTATCATCCTCATGAATCGGTTTGCAAAAGGCTTTTGGCGTTCCATCTCCGTTCTCACGGGCCTGGTGTTAGGTACACTTGCTGCAGCTGTATTCGGAGGATTGGACCTGGCGCCGCTGCGTGAAGCGGGCTGGTTCCGTGCTCCGCAGCCGTTCTACTTCGGTACGCCGGAATTTAAGCTGATGCCGATCCTCATGATGATTCTCGTTGCTATCGTCAGCGTGGCTGAATCAACGGGTGTATTTATGGCGCTTGGCAAAATCGTGGATCGCGATATTACTTCCAAGGACCTCACTCGCGGATATAGAGCCGAAGGGATTGCAATCGTTGTCGGTGGTATCTTCAACTCGTTCCCGTACACCACTTATTCTCAAAATGTCGGACTCGTTCAGATGAGCCGCGTGAAGACTCGCGATGTCATCGTTGTCGCAGGCGGTTTGCTCATTCTAATCGGTCTCATCCCCAAAATCGCGGCACTGACTCAACTCGTCCCGGCTTCGGTACTCGGTGGTGCATGGTAGCTTTGTTCGGTATGGTGGTGTCATCAGGTATAAGAATGTTGGGAGCTCAGGTTGACCTCAACCGGCACGAGAACCTGTTCATTATCGCTTGCTCCGTGGGTATTGGTCTTGGCGTAACTACGGTGCCCGGACTGTTCGAAAGCCTGCCGGATAATCTTCGTATTCTGATGGATAACGGGATCGTAGCAGGCAGCTTGACGGCCATCATCCTGAATCTGATCTTTAATGGGCTGAATTACACGAAGCCTAAGCATACGAATCATAACCAAGGGGAAGAGCATGCCGCTTAGGATGCTCTGACCTCAAATAACAAAAGCTTGCCATCCGTGAGGGTGGCAAGCTTGTTCGCGTTCTGCTTAAATGCGCTGCATCTGCTTCTCGGCAAATGTTCCGATCCAGGGGAGCTTGAACCATTTTCCTTGAATGGCCTGCGCCATCAGCACCAACCACATCAGAACGCCGATGAGTGCGAGCAGTGCCGATGCTAGAAGCCCGATAATGGGCACAGCTCCTGCCAGCAGATGGGCCGCGGCAAGGAGGCTGAACGCCAGTAGAGACTGTAGCGCATGAAAGATGACGTAACGGCTTCTTTTTTCCAGCGAAAGAAACAGAATCCCGCCTACCATGGGTAACAAATAGCAGAGTGTGGCAGCCAGGTTCTCGGGAAGTCCTGTAGATGATTTGAACGGGGACAAACTCATCAACTCCTTGTCTAAACCAGAATCTCGATCTTGCAGGCTCTATATCTTACCTTATGAGCGGCTTGGACAAAGTATGATGGTTATTCCCCGTATTACTTCATTTTCAGGTTGAGCAGATAGTGCACGAGTGCATCCTGCTGCTCTGGCGTGAATCCGCTGCTCTCATCGACCCAGAATTCATGTCCCTGTCCTGTAACGTGAGTATCTCTCATCCTCTTATCTTGGAGGTTAGCCTCCAGGACCTGTTGTCTTAATTTGCGGTCGATCATGGCTTTCAAGCTGTTATAGGGATCGGGACGGATTCCCTTCATCAGCGTAGCAGGTACGCCCGCTTGGCTCACATTCGGTCCAACAGCAACACCGCCGTCATGCAGATAAGGTGCGGACCAGCGAAGACCAATCAGCCCTTTGACTTTGTAACCTCCAGCCGTTGGCTCATGGCCGAATCCCAATTTGATCTGTTCCGCATCAATGCCATTCGTGGGTACTTTAACCGCCTTGGCGTCAGGGGGAAGCGGAACGGGGGTGTCAGGAGAATAGAACTCTGGTTCACCCATCAAATGCTGGGTTCGGCGAAACGCTTTAGCTCGGGCAGGCTCTGTCCCGATATCTTGCGCCCGCATGATTCGGTTATTCGTATAAGCATCTCCGGCGTGACAAGTAATACACTGGGCTTTTTTGAACACCTCCGCCCCCATGCTCATACGCTTGGTGTCCGTTGTAGTGGTTTCCGGGGGTCTGATCGTATTCTGATAGGCAGACATGGCATTAACTTGTTCCCCGGCCTTAAAGCTGGAGAACTAATGTATAGCCCGTCTGGCGCGATGGCAGATACCTTCGGGTAATTCGGAACCTTAATGACTTCATTGGTGCCCGGCGTATCTGGATTCGGATCCAGGAGCTTGAAGAAATCGGTTGGCTTGATGCCGCTGTTCGGATCGTAGCGGAATTTGGGATTAGCAGCGTTCTGCAGAATCGTGCCCAGATATATTTCGCGGTCGATGCCCCATAGCTTGTCACTGATATCCATCTGGCTAAGCGTGTCCGTATTCTGAGCATGAACGTTGTTGCTGAAGGTGCTAAGACCTTTGAAGGGTCCTACGGCAGCGAAACCACTCCAGCTATAGGGGTGGCCACCTTTGGTGAACATATCCGGAATCTGGGTAATGTCGCTGACCAGGTCGACGGTTGTATCAAAATTACCCGGCGCCCACTTTAGCAGGTTGCGGTCGACAGCGTCCTCGAGCAGCTTCGGGTCTGGCAGTGCTTCCGCAGACCCTTGCGAATTCGTAACGGAGCGATTCTCATCCTGGATATAATCAACCAGCTTCGTGACATCGGTATGCGTGAAATACGCTGCGCTGTTAGTGGCCAAAGCCATGATTAGTCCTAAATTTAAATCTGTGTTCGGCGCTCCTTCAACGACCATGCCGCTTTCGCGGTTGACTGTCGCATGGCAGGCCATGCAGCCGATCCCGATTTTGGCCCGACCTTCCGCATATTTCACCGTCATGCCGATCGGAGCGTAAGCGCCTTTAGCAACGTCAAGTCCAGTGTCAATGATCTCGCCCTTATGAAACAATCTGCCGCCGACGGTTACATCGTGATCCAGTTCAACCCGAAGGTTGTCGGTACCCTTTCCTTCGAGACGAACGATCGCCTCCATGATGTTGGAGATCTTCAAGGGGCCGCTCGCAATACCTAATACATCGGACAAAAATATCTCATTGCCAAACGTTTCCTCATAGAGTGTACGTCGTCCTAACTTAAGCATGTCGTCCGTAACCTCTACAGCGCCATTGGCTGGTTGGAGGCGGGCATTCAACGGCTGCATGCCACCAGGAACGGTTAACGTCTTCCCCCAAATATCGTACTGGCGTAATGAACTGAACTGCTGAGCTCGTATTGCCGTGGCATTGTCTAGTTTATGCTCCGGCGGAGTGTAGGCGTATTCCGGCTCGCCAATATATGCTGCGAGCCAGCCGGTTCCGATGAGAGCCAGGGGAACGAGCAGCAAGATCCAGCTTGATTTCTTCATATCGGTTCACCCTTTGACAAACAGATCTGATGCATCATTATTGTTCGTTACCGAGTGACAAGCGTCTAATCAACCTCTACGTCATGGCGCAAGGGAGATTCGGCATTCACTTGTTTATCAGGCCCCTTCTCTTTTGGAACAAGACGTTCATCCGTTCTGCCTTGATGGTGGTTATCGAAATCATATTCCGTCAATTGCCACTCCGTGGATCCTTTTTGGGGGTCGAAGGGGAAGGCTTCACCGCGTTTCAAATATTCCTCGCGTCCCCATTCATTGGTATAAATCCCATCGACTTCAACCTCTTCACTTGAAATGGGGTGGAGATCCTTATCTTTTCCAGCCATGCTGCATGCTCCTCTCAGGTATACTTTAAAAATCATTCATAACGCATAAAGTAACCAGAAGGTTGAAGCTCTATCCCTGAAATACGGATTTCAGGTGATTCAAGATATGTCGCTCCAGCAGGACGCGGGGACTCTTCCAGCGGCTCACCTTGCTGTCTGCCGTAAATACGATGACGGAGTTTAGTTGCGGAAAAAGATAGATCTGCTGCCCTCCATGGCCATGTGCAAGGGCGTATGTGGTTTCATTAATCTTGCCTGTCCACCACTGATAGCCGTAATCGCCAAAAGCGGGATAGCCTTTTACCTGCGGTTGGAGCGCCTCTTTGAGCCATTCTGTAGGTATAATGTTACTGTTCTGCCAGTTCCCATCGTTCATGCAGCAATGTCCGAATTTAGCCATATCTCTAGAAGTGAGATGGAGGCCGACATGGCCCATACTATGTCCCTCGGGACTTGGAGACCATGCGGTATGCTGAATGCCGAGCGGTTCAAAGAGATGCAGGCGTGCATAGGCATACGCGTCCATGCCGGTTCCTTTACTAATCGCAGCAGAGAGCAGATGCGAATCGGTGCTGCGGTATTGAAATGTGCCGATATCCTGCTGGACAATCGGCAGGGAGAGGGCATAACGGACCCACTGTCGGTTTCTGTGAAAGCGATGGATCAGCGGCTCGCCCAGCTTTTTTCCCGTTTGCCAAGCAAAGCCCGAGGTCATGGTAAGCAAATGTCGAAGGGACAGCTTCTTCAGTGCGGGATGGGTTTGGGCAGGAATCAGTTGACGGAATACGTCATAGACCGATGCATCAACAGAGGGGACTTCACCGCGCGATACGGCGATACCGAGCAGCATGGAGGTGAAACTTTTGGTTGCGGATCTCAGATCATTCAGTGATTGGACAGTATGTCCACCATAATAACGTTCGTATAGGAGTTGTCCGTCATGGACGAGCAGGAAGCTGCGCATTTTGGGATATTGTTTGCGTATGATTTGATCCACCCGGTCCAGAATAGAAGCATCTATGCCATAATCAAGGGGCCGAGCACGCTGAATGTAAGGACTGGAGGCGGTGGGAGATTGAAGGATCGACTGTTGGTGTGACATGGACAGAAACCTCCTGTTTTCTATATTCAAGAGCAGTTAGGTCAATAGGGTACGCTTATATCTTAACCATTTGCGGGCCGGCAGTTTCGGTTCATCAAAATCAAATGAAGATACCTAAACAAAAAAACATTTTTTGGGAAAGATGAAACAAACAGAAGAATATGATATAATATATGAATGATCAAGAATGTTTCAGTTACGTGCTTATATGGGTATGTAAAGTGTCAGGTGCATTGGTAAGTTGCTGAATATCAACCTAATCATCACCGTAAGAACTGCAATTTGGCTTCAACTTAATGAGGTAGATCTTTTCGGCATTCTCTTTAAACGGAGTTTTATATTCCACACGTTTTGGGAGGGATCCATCATGGCAACGAAAGGTCACAATGAGGTTAAGGAAAGTCTGCGGGAAATGACACGAATTTTCCGGCCTAAAGATCCGAAAAAATTTGTAAAGGAGTATGTCCGGAAGTACCATATTATGGGGGGCTACGAGGAAGAACTTACACTCGTGGTTGAACACGAACTAGGGAAGTTAAATTCCTCCGTTTCGTAACTGTTCTGCACCTGATCCGTAGAAATATAACCAAGCACGTTAATCCTGTTCATCATTAATGATATGAACCATCTTAGATAATATGGTTAAACACCGTTTTCGGGTACTCCCCGGAAGCGGTTTTTTTAATGTAGGGATCGTCGCGTTTTGGGCGCTCATGCAGGGTATTTTCAAATCCTCTCACATATATTAGTAGCAGACGGTAAGGGTGAGGGGGCTTAGCAGGCATGAGAACTCAGCTCAAACGAACAGAAGAAATCGGCTACATTCGAGAGGCGGGAAACATCCTGGCTACATGTCATCGAGAAATCGCCAAGAAGATCAAACCGGGGATAACAACGATGCAAATTGATGCCCTGGTAGAACGTTTTCTGGAAAAGAAAGGCGCCACGCCGGAGCAAAAAGGGTATAAGGGATTTCCATTCGCCACATGCGCATCGGTCAATGATATCGTCTGTCACGGATTCCCGAATGATCGTCCCCTCAAGGAAGGGGATATCGTTACGATTGATATGGTCGTCAACCGGAACGGGTGGCTGGCGGATTCTGGTTGGACGTATGCTGTCGGGAATGTCTCGCCAGAGGTAGCCGGATTCATGAAGCATACCCGCGAAGCTTTATTCAAGGGGATTGCGGCAGCACAGCTTGGCGCGTCACTGGGGGATATCGGTCATGCGATTGAACAGGTGGCTGAACGCGAGGGGTATGGCATTGTCAGGCCGCTTGTCGGGCATGGAATAGGACGTGCGATTCATGAGCCTCCAGATGTGCCGAATTATGGTATTGCTGGCAAAGGGCCGAAGCTGAAGGAAGGGATGGTCATCACGATTGAGCCGGTGTTCACTCTTGGAAGCTCGGGAGCGGTTTATTGGGGCGACGACGGCTGGACCATCTCGAGCGCGGACGGTTCAATCGGTGCCCAGTATGAACATACGATTGCAATTACCAAGAACGGACCTGTAATTTTGACGGATTAAGATTTAGAAAAATATCGCATAATAATAGGAGATATATTCTCTGGAAAAGGTCAGGGAAGGATATCTCCTATTTTGAGCTGAGCGAGTATTGGATGTACAAGCAGAATGCTGGCCGATTCAAAATAGCGGAATTGACTGTATATATAGCGTAGAACCACGGTTAAACACAGGTTGTGAATATTGTCGAATGATGGAATGCGCGGTTGCAAATAGACTTTGAAAGCGATTGCAAAATCAATAACGGCGCGACTTTGACGACTTTTCGAACAATTTGTGAACTGCCTGTGAATGATTGACAAAAGCAACCCATGAACTTATATTTAATAAGTGATTGCTTTAATTGACAGGATTATTTCATCCGTGATTGTGCAGGTAGATTACCTCTGATTGCGCCGGATGGTAGTCTACGAAAATCGGAAAAGTGGGGTAGATCAATGATGAAACGGTGGCAGGCTGTAAAGCGTCTTCTTCCTTTAATGGCCATGTTTGCTTTGGTGTTATCCGGCTGCGGCCGAGAGGATCTGTCGGTCATGAGGCCACAAGGTCCGGTAGCACAAGGTCAACTGGATTTAATTAAGCTCTCCATTTCGATTATGATCGTCGTAATGGTTGTGGTATTTGCAATTGCCGCTTACGTGCTTGTTAAGTTCCGCAGAAGAAAGGGAAACAATGAAATTCCTGAGCAAGTAGAAGGTAACCATAAGCTGGAGATCATCTGGACAGCGATTCCGTTGCTCCTCGTACTCGTGCTTGCAGTTCCTACTATTCAAAAGGTATTTGCTTATGGTGAAAGTGACTGGAATAATCCAGACGCTCTGAAGGTGGAAGTAACTTCGCATCAATTCTGGTGGGAGTTCTATTATCCAGACCAAGATGTGAGAACGGGTCAAGAGCTGATCATTCCGGTAGGCAAGAAAATATCGTTCCAATTGAAAACAAATGATGTACTTCACTCCTTCTGGGTACCATCGCTTGGCGGTAAAATGGATACCAATGCAGAGGGCAGCGTCAACTACTTGACATTAGTTGCTGACAAAGCGGATACATACATTGGTAAATGCGCCGAGCTCTGCGGACAATCGCACGGATTCATGGAATTCCGGGTGAAAGCAGTGGATGATGCAACGTTTGACCGATGGGTAACAGCAATGAAAGCGCCTGCTGTACTTCCTGCGGATAATGCCCTTGCTGAGAAGTTCAAGACCAACTGTCTCTCTTGCCACGCTGTAGGCGATCAGGGCGGAAGTGCGGGTCCTAACCTGACGGGTATGGGATCGCGTGAGACTGTAGCGAGTATCTTGCTGAACGATATAAGCGGCAAACCAGGAACGAAGCCAGTTAAGGACAACATGATTGAATGGCTGATGGAGCCACAGGCTGTAAAACCTGGAAACACGATGCCAAATCCGAAGGATCTTGGTTTCAGTGACGAGGAAATCGAGCAACTTGCCGATTACTTAGCCAATTATAAGTTGGATTATTAATACAGCAAGAACTTTAAAAGGGGGTACAAACCTTGGCTCATGCTCATGCTAATAGCCATAGCGTCAAACGCTATTCAGGGATCATGGATTGGTTAACAACCGTGGACCATAAGAAGATCGGGATATTATACCTGATAGCGGGCGGCTTCTTCTTCGGGATCGGTGGTATTGAAGCGATACTGATTCGTCTTCAACTGATTAAACCGATGAACGACTTGGTATCGGCTCAAGTATTTAATGAATTGATTACAATGCATGGAACCACGATGATCTTCCTGGGCGTCATGCCGATCATCTTCGCACTGATGAATGCGGTAGTTCCATTGCAGATCGGGGCGCGCGACGTTGCGTTCCCGTTCCTGAACTCACTTGGATTTTGGACATTTTTATTCGGTGGATTGTTGCTTAACCTGAGCTGGATTATGGGTGGAGCACCTGATGCAGGATGGACATCCTATCCGCCGCTGTCTTCTAATGAATATTCGCCTACGCACGGCGTCGACTTCTACACGATCGGCTTGCAGATAGCCGGTATTGGTACGTTGATCGGGGGGATTAACTTCCTGGCAACGATCATTACCATGCGTGCACCAGGTATGTCGTTCATGAGAATGCCGATGTTTACATGGACCGTGTTCATCACTTCGGCTATGATCCTGTTCGCATTCCCTGCGATTACGGTAGGTCTGGTATTGCTAAGTTTTGACCGACTGCTCGGAGCGAATTTCTTCGATGTAGCATCCGGCGGTAATCCCGTATTGTGGCAGCATATTTTCTGGATTTTCGGTCACCCTGAAGTATATATTCTGATCCTGCCGGCGTTCGGTATCATTTCAGAAGTTATCCCGGCATTCTCGCGTAAACGTCTGTTTGGATATAGTTCCATGGTGTTCGCAACCATCCTGATCGCCTTCTTGGGCTTCATGGTTTGGGCTCACCACATGTTTACGACAGGACTTGGCCCGGTAGCGAATGCGCTCTTCTCCATCGCAACGATGCTGATCGCGGTTCCTACGGGTATCAAAATCTTTAACTGGCTCTTTACGATGTGGGGCGGTCAGATCCGCTTTACGAGTGCGAATCTGTACGCCATCGGTTTCATTCCAACCTTCGTTATGGGTGGCGTAACCGGCGTTATGCTGGCATCTGCTCCGGCAGACTTCCAGTTCCATGACACGTACTTCGTTGTCGCTCACTTCCACTACGTTATCGTAGGCGGTCTGGTGTTCGGTCTGTTCTCAGGTCTCCACTACTGGTGGCCAAAAATGTTCGGCCGGATTCTGGATGAGAAGTTGGGTAAATTGACGTTCTGGCTATTCGCTATCGGATTCCATCTGACGTTCTTTGTACAGCATTTCCTGGGACTCCTAGGTATGCAGCGACGGATTGTATCCTATCTGCCGAATCAGAATTTCGATGAATTGAACTTTATCAGTACCATCGGTGCGCTATTGATGGGTGTCGGCGTATTGCTGTTCCTGGCAAACGTGATTATGACTACCAGAAAACCTTCGGGCGTAGCAGCAGATCCTTGGGAAGATGGTCGTACATTGGAGTGGAGCATTCCTTCACCTCCGCCAGAGTACAACTTTAAGCAAATTCCGCTGGTTCGCGGTCTTGATGCTTACTGGAAAGAGAAGATGGCAGGTAATAAAGAGATGACGCCTTCCGAACCGGTAGGACCGATTCATATGCCGTCGCCAACGATCATTCCGTTCATTATGTCGGTAGGCTTGTTCATTGCCGGTCTTGGATTTATGTTCAGTACGGATGATTTCTCAAATGCGTTTATGGGCTTTATCTTCAATAAGTATATCGTCATGAGTGTCGGTCTTCTGATTACGTTCGCGGCTATGATCGCACGCTCCTTGAACGATGACCCTGGATATCACATTGAAGTCGAAGAACTTGAAGGGGAGGGGAAAGCATGAGCCACGCAGAGCATGTAAACGGCGAACTTCCTCACGAGCCGGAAAAAGCAACGCTTGAAGGCCGTAATAAAGTTCTTGGCTTCTGGTTATTTCTTGGCGGCGAGGCTGTACTCTTCGGTACATTGTTCGCATCATTTCTCGCGCTGAGAAATCAGACGAATGAAGGACCGAGTGGAATGGAGTTGTTCTCACTGCCGATCACGGCAGTGGCAACCCTCATCCTGCTTGTCAGTTCTTTGACCAGTGTATTCGCCATTCAGGCGATGCATCGCCATAACGTTGAGAAGTTGAAGTTGTGGTTGATCGTTACCGTTATTCTCGGTCTTGGATTCTTGGGATTAGAGATTTACGAGTTCTATGAGTATATCGCGCACTCTGCCTTCGATATGAAGACAAGTGCATTCTCATCTGCATTCTACACGCTTGTAGGATTCCACGGTGCGCACGTTGCTTTCGGGGTTGTATGGATTTCAATTCTGATCGCTCAATTGTACAAAAAAGGCTTAACTGTAGTTACTGCACCTAAAGTCTATGTGTCTGCTATGTACTGGCACTTTATCGACGTTGTCTGGGTGTTCATCTTCTCGGTCGTATACCTTCTTGGAAAGGTGGGCTAAGGAATGACAGCAAATCAACAATCTAATGAGGGCCCTGTGGTTAAACGCCGCCACCGTGTGGAAGGTCCCGAGAAACATATTGTCGTATTTATCTTTTCCATCGTACTGACTGCTATCGCCTTTGCTGCAGTTGCGGCAGGCGGCATCAATACAGCGTTTACCATCATCATCTTGCTGGTTATGGCTGTGCTTCAAGTATTCGTACAGATGGGTTACTGGATGCACTTGAAAGATAAGGGGCATCTGATGCCAATCCTGTTCATGATCGGTGGGTTCTTCGTAGCAAGTACCTGCATCATCATGGCACTGTTCTGGGTTTGGTGGTAAAATGAAAAAGAGGAGGGCTTTATAGCCCCCTCTTTTTTTAAATCGTAGGTCGCTGTCACAATTTCGACAGAATTTAACCCGTAATGGGGAGGTTTTTTGAATGCTGGGCTTAGAGTATTTCGAGTTTGCAGATAAATGGAGTCCCATGTTTCTGGCGTTTATGCTACTTGTCACTGCCGGGTATTTCTTAATAACGGGTCCGCTTAGCGAGCGATTCCAAGGAAGTGCTCATGTATCCGCTGGACGAAAGACGCTGTTTGTGGCCGGTATGCTTACGCTGTATATCGCGCAAGGCGGTCCCATTAACTTGCTGGGACACATGATGTTCTCGTTCCATATGGTCAGCATGGCCATGTCTTATCTGGTCGCCGTGCCTCTGCTGATGTTGGGCATACCTGTATGGCTGTGGCGTTCGTTAGACAGGGTAAATCCATTTAAGAAGCTTGGCTTTCTTGTTCACCCCATCGTGTCAGCGGTTGTGTTCAACGGTTTATTTTCGTTCTATCATATACCTGTGATCCATGATTTTGTCATGCTTAATTTCTGGGTACACCGTCTGTATTATCTTATCTTATTCATCACGTCTGCCTTGATGTGGTGGTCGATTCTGAGCCCGATTCCTGAGAAGGACAAGACGACAGGGCTTGCCAAGATGGGTTACATCTTCATGAACATGGTGCTGCTTACACCAGCTTGTGCGTTAATTATTTTCTCCGCTCAACCGATGTACGCCACCTACAGTGACCCTGTGGTATGGGCTCAAGCGATGGGATATTGCATATCGGGAGATACTTCATTCCTGCTTACGGAATTCGGAGGGCCCGAGTTCTTTGGTTATTTGGAGCCGACGATTGATCAACGCGTAGGCGGGATTATTATGAAGTTCTTCCAAGAGATCATTTTTGCCTCCATGTTGGCTTACGTCTTCTTCCACTGGTATAAGCGGGAGAATAAGGAAGATGATCCTATGCCGACGGAGTTGCCAGGCAAATTGAATCAAGCTTAATCTGGATTATTGTTAAGGGGGTTCCACATGGATTGGTATTTTATCTTCCCTACGGTTAGCACCACCTTTATTGTGATCAGTGCCATACTGGTCGCCATCGGTTGGGGTTTGATTATAAAAGGGAAGCGCGAGGCTCATAAGAAGGTCATGATCTGGGCTGCGATCGCGGCGATCATCTTCTTCATCATTTACTCTTCACGCACGATTTTTGTAGGTAACACCACATGGGGCGGTCCGGATGATCTGAAGATGTATTATCAAGTATTCCTGATCTTCCACATCGTGCTGGCTACGGTCGCAGCGGTATTTGGCATTACGACACTTACACTTGGCTTCAAGGAAAAGTACGCCAAGCACCGGAAGTGGGGTAGAACCACGGCGGTGATCTGGTTTTTCACCGCCATCACAGGCGTAGCGGTATATACGTTGCTATATCTGCTCTATCCGGGTGGTCATACCGAACCGGTGTGGAGAGTTATACTTGGATTATAATGGGGACACCCGTCAGCGAAGTCTGGCGGGTGTTTTTGCTTGTGATGCAGCTTATTTGATAGTTTGTGGGATGGTTGGGGGATTGTAGCTGCTCCGGTCGCTGTTGAAACCTCCGAAGGATCCATTTTTGTGTTGAGTTTTTAATGGCTTACGAGACCATACTAAAGTAAAATTAATAAGAATGAGCACGTGGACACAGCATGTTTTATTCACGCATTAAGAAACATCAGTTGAATAATAGAAGAGGGGATTCAAGTGATCATCGTAACGACAGAACATATTTCAGGGTATGAAGTGACAGAGGTGTTAGGGGCTACCTTTGGCGTAGTTGTAAGGGCAAGAGGGTTAGGTGGAGATATTATGGCTTCCCTGAAGGGGCTTGTTGGCGGAGAGGTCAAGCAGTACACGCAAATGATCGAGGATGCGCGTCGTCAAGCGCTGGACCGAATGGTACAGAATGCGCATGAGATGGGCGCGAATGCCATCATCATGATGCGTTTTGACAGCGGCGACGTGGGGAGCAACATGAGCGAGATTGTCGCATACGGCACAGCGGTCAAAGTGCAGCGGCTTCAATGAGTACAGCCTTAGGATGGGTAGTTGGTTACTATGGACTTTGCATTATTGCCTTTCTCGTGATTCTCTGGATTAGCATAAAATACTACGATCAAAGGTATCGCCGTCGAAAGAAGGATGATCAGCGTAACACGATGCTGGCCCCTGAGTTTGTTCCAACAGCGGAGGTATTCATCGATCCGAAGGATGGCAAGAAGTATCGCGTTTATTATAATGAGCGGACCGGGGAAAGGGAGTATGTGGAGCAATAGGGCATTGTATAAGGGACTAAGTTTTGGAGCAAGCCATAGAATATCATGGGCGTGCGCTGGCATCTGTGATCGTTGTGAACGATCATGGCCAGGCACGTCTTTTTTGATGGTGAAGTATCTGGCAGTAGCAAGATACCGGTGGTTCATATATTTTTAAAACACTATTGACACTGTTTATACACACACTATATACTGTATATAAAGATATACACAGTAATCACAGTAATCACAGTAATCACAGTAATCACACTAAGCACAGTTATATAAATTGTATAGAAAGTTAGTTAGAAAGGGTGGTAGAGGTTGCAGTTATTCCATTATGCGATGAAGATCGTCAGGAAGGACTTAAGTGGAGATAAATTACAGTGGATATGGAATTTAATATTCATGACTTATATGGGATTTGCAGCCAGCACGGCTTTCAATGTGGATTGGGCCAACCCGGAGCGATCCGCAAAAGTTCTTGATTTCCTGATGGTGATAGTGGCACCGATGCTCGGTTTCATATTTAATCGAAGATCATTTCACTACATTAACAATGATACTTACACACGGATGTTGGTATTCTACCGAACGATCCCTGTACCAGC
Source organism: Paenibacillus sp. JCM 10914 (assembly GCF_001315105.1). Classification (GTDB taxonomy): domain Bacteria; phylum Bacillota; class Bacilli; order Paenibacillales; family Paenibacillaceae; genus Paenibacillus_AQ. The sequence continues at coordinate 20,940 of NZ_BAZR01000015.1, forward strand.
GGCAGCGATATTCGCCAGTCGAATGATCTTGGCCGTTACGGCTTTTGCTATCAATTCGGTTATTTTCTTCACAATCGTGTACTTGCTCGCCCCACAATTGCGAAGCAGTGTGGAACTTACAAGTTATGTGGCTGTCGCATTCAGTTGGATTGGAATTGGATTATTCTTAACCGGATTTTATGTTTATTGGGAGAATATGGTGAATGGCAAGGCGTACTTGAGAAATTACACCATCCTTACGGTCATCGTGGTAGCAAGTTGCTTTGCGCTTAGCCTGGCTGGTTATAGCACGAGTCAATTTATCGTTGATGCTGCTATGAAGTGGCATTTGTTATCTCCAGTGATGTGGGGATTATTGATTCTCGGACTCGTTTTTCTGGCGCTTATGTGCCATTTCACATATCGACGACAGCAAAGCAGGGACTTGTCATGAACAGGTTAGAGCAATACCGGAATCCGGTTCTTCACAAGCCAGTCCGAACGATGATACAAAGCGAGGTGATTTACGGTGCGAATTCCGATTCAGATCAACGAAAATAGTGCGGAGCCACTGTATCACCAGATTGAATCACAGCTACGCTCGCTGATCATCAGCGGTCAGATTGAGGAGGGGACCTTGTTGCCATCGATCAGAGAATTTGCCGGAAACCTGAATTGCAGCGTCATTACCGTTCGCCGGGTATATCAAGATCTTGAGGGTGAGGGTTTACTTCGAACCAGACAAGGTACGGGAACGTTTGTAGCCGGTGTGGGAGATCTAGCGCGCGAGCAATACAAGCGGGATGCGGTGGTGGATGCGCTTCGGACGGCTGTAGATAAAGGACTTGCCGTTCAGGTAAGCGAGGAAGAGTTAACGGTCTTGTTCATGGAAGTGATACGAGAGAAATATAAATCGCAGGGAGGTCTTTAATCATCATGGAACCATCCGTTATTGAATTTCGTAATGTTCATAAACGCCGACGAACCAAGACGATCGGGCCGATCAACCTGACCTTACCTCAAGGTTACATTATCGCGCTGGTTGGCCCCAATGGTTCCGGCAAAAGCACCCTGCTGAACATGATGATGCAGATCGTGCAACCGGATGAAGGAGAGGTTGCCTGGTTCGGAAATGCCTATCCGAAGGAGCTTCCGGTCGCCATTCGGCAGAACATGGGGTTTGTGCCGGAGCAGCTTAGCACGGAGGAATTGCAGATGACCGTGGAAGCGGCGGCAGCTTTCCGGGCCCAGTGGTACGATAAGTGGGACGGATATTTTTTTGATGAATTGTTGTCTAGATTCGATGTTCCGCGAGGTTTAAGGCTCAACAAAATGTCAAAGGGGGAACGGCGTAAGTTCGAGATTGCGGCAGCGCTAGCCCCCAGGCCCAAGCTTCTCATCTTGGATGAACCATCTTCCGGATTGGACCCATTTGCATGGAAGCTGTTGATTGAGCAGTTACACAAAATCATGAAGTCAATGGATACGACGATTATACTCTCCACCCATGTGGTGGATGAGATCAGACGATTGGCTGACTATGTGGTGCTTATACATCATGGGAAGCTGCTCGGCATGGTCGAGAAAGACTCGCTATTGGATAACTGGAAGGAATGCTGGATTCAAGGAGACGCTTCGATCGTGAATGAGCTTCCGGGAATTATCAGCAGTAAGCAGGAATCCGCGCACTCAATATCTTTTATAACTACCGAATGCTTGGAAGTAGAGAAAATTCTGGCGTCTGCGGGATACCATTTATCCAGACCCGTTCCTTGGAATTGGATGAAGTGCTTGGATTATGGATTGATGGACACATTCCTGCCGGTGTGCAGAACTAGGAGAGGAGTTTTTATATCATGCAACGATTGCAATTAGACAATGTAGTGAAAATTTATGGGGACAAACGAGCGGTAAATCAGATTTCGCTCCAAGTGGAGGAAGGCGAGATCTATGGATTGCTTGGCGCCAATGGTGCAGGTAAAACAACAACGATGCGGATGGTGCTGGGACTGATTTATCCAGATGAAGGGTCCATTCTATATAACGGCAAGCCGTATAACAAAGAACTCCGCCATATTATGGGGTACTTGCCTGAGGAACGAGGATTGTATCCGAAGATTAAGGTTAGCGAGCAGATTTCATATCTTGCCCAGTTGCGTGGGATGTCAGCAAAGGATGCCGACAAGAGCCTGAAATATTGGTTGGAGCGTTTTGAAGTACCGGATTATTACGATAAGAAAATTGAAGAGCTGTCCAAGGGTAATCAGCAAAAAATGGGCTTTATCGCCGCAGTCGTTCATAGACCGCAAATTTTGATCCTGGATGAGGCGTTCAGCGGCCTGGATCCGGTAAACGTGGAATTGCTCAAGTCTACAGTCAAAGAATTGCGTGATAGTGGAACGAGCATCCTGTTCTCCACGCACCGCATGGAGCACGTCGAGGAACTGTGTAAGAACATAACGATCCTGCATCGTTCGAATACGGTTGTCAAGGGCAATCTGAAGGAAGTGAAGTCCAGATATCCGCGCGAAGAGGTTGTGCTGGGCACCTCCAACGATGTGCAGGGCCTGGATTCGATCGCAGGTGTTACCTCTGTTCAACGTACGGAGGATGGCTATTCCATACGTATCTCTGACGTGGAGGTTGCTCAGCAAATTCTAAATGCGGCCATGTCGCAAAGCACCATTCATCGATTTGAAGTCAAAGAGCCGACACTCAACCAAATCTTCATAAAGGCGGTAGGTGAATCCAATGAATAATATGTGGACCGTAATTCGATTTACTTTTATGAACAAAGCAAGGACGAAATCCTTTCTGATCTCAACTTTGATTTTTGCGCTGATCATCACGATCGGGATTAATATTCCGTTTCTGATTCAAATGTTTATGGGGGATGACAGCAAATCTTCGGATGAACCAACCCGCATCGGTCTTGTATATCAGCAGGAGCAGGCGTTGGCAGAGCAATTAGAAACTAATTGGAACAGCCAACCGACAACCAATTACGAGTTGGTGAAGTATGAAACAGCTGATGAAACTGAATTGAATCAAGCCATTGAGAGTGGTGCCATTGAAGGATATGTACAGTTTGAAGCACAAGAAGGCGCGGCGTTCCCTGCTGTCATCTACAGCTCCGAAAATGACGTCATTCAGCCTGAGCTGCAGGCTGGTTTGCAAGCAGCCCTCCAATCTTTGAAGATTCGTAGTGTGTTAGAGGGAGTAGAACTGACCGATGCCCAGGTGAATGAGCTGAATACACCGGTGCAAATTAATGCGCGCAGCATCGATCCATCGGATACTGGTGCTGACAACGGACCTGTGACAGAAGCAGAAGCTGCATCCACCGTCGCCAATTACATCGTAGTGTATGCGTTAATCATTCTCTTCTTCTTTACCTTGATGAGTACAGGAAATATGATTGCTTCCGAAGTAACCACCGAAAAGAGTTCCCGAATCATGGAGATTCTGATTACCAGCGTATCACCGCTGAGTCAAATGTTCGGTAAAGTCATCGGCATGTTCCTGCTCGGATTGTCGCAGATCCTCGTATTCGGTGTTGTCATTGGCGTCAATGTTATGCTGCCACACAATGTAGGCGCATTGCAGGATTTGAATTTGGACATTACAGCGGTTGATCCGATGTTATTGATCTTTGGTTTGATCTTCTACATCCTTGGTTACTTCTTGTATGCAGTCTTGTTCGCAGCGGTAGGTTCGATCGTGAGTCGGACCGAGGATCTGGGTCAAGCGGTTATGCCGATCACGATGCTGTCGCTGGTGGCATTCTATATTGCGATCTTTACGCTGGGCACACCAGATGCGACCATACTCAAAGTATCTTCTTACATTCCGTTCTTGTCGCCAACGACCATTCTAGTACGAATCGGAATCGGCGATGCACCGATGTGGGAAATACTGGCCTCGCTCGCCATCCTGATCGTATCCATCCTGATCTTCGGCTGGCTGGCAGCTAAAATCTATCGTACCGGTGTCCTGATGTACGGCAAACGTCCGACATTGAAGGAACTTAGAAAAGCTATGAAAGCTTATAAGATGTAAGGTTTGCGATATAGATAGGGGGAGTGCAGTTGTTTGAACAATTCTTAGAACAGATCAGAGATTCGAATCCGCTGTTTCAATTTATCGGGGTTATGATCGTCGCTATGGTTCCTTTTGTGGAAGGTTACTTCGCCGTGCCGGTGGGGATTGCCATTGGTTTTCCAGTGTTGTTGACGATCATTGCAGCTATTGTCGGCAACTGGTTATCCGTGATGGTCGCGATTCTGGCAAGTGACCGATTGAAGCAGTGGTTTCAAGGACGAAGAAAGAGTGACCAAAAGCAGGAGAAACAAAGTAAGCGAATGCAACGGGGGCAACAGTTGTTCCATAAATATGGAGTACCGGGGGTGTCTCTCATAGGTCCGCTGCTGATCGGCGGTCATCTTGCGGCCTTGATATGTATCGCAGCCGGAGCATCTAAACGATACGTGGTTATATGGCAAACCATTAGCATCGTTGTATGGTCTATCGTGATGGGAGTGCTAGTCTTGCTGGGGCTCAATCTTATTAAACCTTAATCATAATCGAGGGAGAAGCGGGCCTGTATTGGCGCGCTTCTTCTTTTTTTTGTCAACGGATATTAGGCATAGTCTCTATCCTACCCTTGATCGAGGCGTATATCACGCGGATGGGAATGTGAAGGAAGCGAAGTGAATAAGCTTATTGAAGGCAAGCCTGTTGCGATATTAGCGGGTCTGTTCGGGAATCAACGTAATGATCTTCTTATTATCGTATCGTAAAAATCAGCAATGTATAGTGAGCGGTATAGCAACAATTATCAACTGGCTAAAGTCTAAATAAGAAAAGAGAGGCCGCAGCCTCTCTACTATAGCATTTATCTGTTTCACTCAAACATGTTATAAAACTTACTTGACTTCCCTGATTTTCAGCAGCTTGCTGGCCAAATCCGCATGCAGATTGACATCGATCCCTCTGTTCATCAGGGCGCTGCCGCTAATCGGCTCCTCGATATCCGTAACCTTGTAGAGCGAGTCGCTCTTCAGGCCGCGCAGATAAATTCTTGGAGACGGGTTCTGGAACTTTTGCGGGTGCATTAGGGCGAACAGCACGGACTCGCTCTGATCATGAGTCACATACTGAACGGCTGTTGTATTGCCTTTTCTAGGTGACAGCAGGCGGTATTGATTGCCCTTCTGAACGATATGGCGGATCGATTTGTATTCCTCGATCAGCTGCGTGGATTCGGCAAGCTCCTCTTCGCTCCATTGCGTCAGGTTGCCGCCGATGCCAAGGGAGCCCATCATGGACGAGTGGAAACGGTAGGCAACGGGAGCCGGACGGTTCTTCACCCATTTGGCCGAATCTGCTACCCAGCACATCATCGTTTGCGCGTTGTAGGCGAGCGAATAGCCCTCCTGGATGAACAATCTTTCGTAAGGCTCCGTATTGTCGCTAGTCCAAACTTCGTCTGTCAGCCTCATAATGCCCAGGTCGATACGTGCGCCGCCGCCGGAGCAGGATTCGAAGGCAACCTTCGGATGCTTCGCACGGAGACGTGCAAGAATGTCGTACAGACCTTGCACATGGCGGACCCAGATCTCTTTTTGAATTGCTTGAGGTGCATCCGGCCAACCCGGCTCACTGAAGGAGCGGTTCATGTCCCATTTGATGAAATCAATGTTATTTTCACTTAATAGATCATCAAGCATCTTGAAGATGAACTCCTGAACCTCAGGCTTGCTGACGTTCAAGACACACTGGTTGCGGCTCTCCGTACGCGGACGATTCGGGAAATGATAGATCCAGTCCGGATTTTTCCTGTATAGATCGCTGTCCGGGTTGACCATCTCAGGCTCGACCCAGATGCCGAACCTCATGCCGAGCGATTCGACTTTATCGATCAGCGGCTTCAGGCCATTCGGGAATTTCACCGGGTTTACGGTCCAGTCGCCGAGACCGGCACGGTCGTGATGGCGCTCCCCAAACCAGCCGTCATCGACAACGAACAATTCGACACCGATAGCTGCCGCACGCTCTGCAAGCGCCATCTGGCCCTGCTCGGTTACGTCGAAATAAGTAGCCTCCCAGGAATTGTACAAGACAGGTCTTACTTGCTCTGCAATCGGCTTAGGCAGCACGTGGTTGCGCTGGTAGTCGTGGAAATTACGGCTCGCCTGGCCAAAGCCTAGGCGTGTATAGCCGCCTACGAAAGCCGGTGTCTGGAAGGACTTGCCTCCCTCAAGATGCCAAGCAAAATCGAAGTCATGAATGCCTCCGGAAACCTGAAGCAGCTTGAATGGGTTATATTCCACGGTAATTTTCCAGTTGCCGCTCCAGCCTAGCGCGCCGAACCATACTTCGCCTTGATCCTCATCGGCTGTTCCGCGGTCAATAGCAAACCAAGGATTGGCTTGAGCGCCCGTGTTGCCGCGCCTGCTTTCCAAGGTTTTCTTGCCTGGCGTAATTTCATCCTGATAAATTTGTGTCTCTTCGATCCACTTGCCCCCAAGATGGGTCAAGCGATAACGGTCGCCTCTTGGCGTATGCCAGGATCCAGAGAGCGCTTGCTCAAGTGTAATCGGAGTTGTGCCGGTATTTTCAATAACGGCATACCGTTCAATGACATCATGCTCAGGGAACAACCGGTAATGCAAATGAACAAATAGCGGATAAACGGTATCCTGTAATACGATGACAAGCTCATCTACTTGCTCGTTCTCAGTAATTTGATGCTCCTTATATACCAATCTGGTATCCCTTACGTGATCGGAAAACGTTGCTTTCAGGCAAGGCTCATAATAGTACATGCCGCCCCATGCTGGATATTCAGGCTGGGTAATACCGCCTGACGGCTCGAAGGAAGAGTGATAGATAGCTGTATTTACATCCGGCAGGTCAGATACAAAAGGAAGTTTTGAACCGAAATACAGGTGCTGCAACGTTCCGTTCTTATCTACCCCCAGACCGTAAGACACATTTTTGCCTTGAAGCAGCCATCGGGATGTTTGCTTATCAAACAATATTGCCAATCTGATTCGCCCCATCTCATTAATTTAGTGAATTTCACTTTAAGAGTATATGATATTTAAGTGAAAAAAGAAACGGATACTTAGGCAATACTGAATTTAACCTTGATAACAGGGTGTAAACAGGTAAAAATAAGGAGTTGTAAATTGTTATTGTCAAATGAAAGCGCTTTTGTTATGATGAAATTGCCAAAACGCAAACTATAGTATCACTGAAAATTCACTAAATGTTCTCGGAGGAAATTGCTCTGCTTTTGTCAAAGCCCCTAAAATAAACTAAAATATAACCGTATTTATTCAACTATAGACAGGGTGAAAAGCATGGCAACAATTCGTGATATTGCAAAGCTGGCGGGGGTATCCAACGTGACTGTTTCACGGGTATTGAACAAGGACAGCACGCTTTCCGTCTCCGATGAGACTAGGCAGCGTATCATATCCATTGCAGAGGAATTAAACTATAAAACACCGCGTAACCGCAAGGCATCAGGCAAGAAGGATTTATCGAGCATCAAGATTGGAACGGTCATGTTTCTGACGGAAGATCAGGAAGAGGTGGACACCTATTTTTTATCTATCCGGCAGGGCATTGAGAAGGAATGCATGAAGCTCGGTATCAGTTCCACCAATATTATTAGAATGTCCCTGCTCAGCAATCCGGAGATGGATTTTGGGGATGCAGACGGGCTAATATTCATTGACCGATCATTCGATTTTACGGTAGAGCAAGCGAAGCAGGTCAAGAATGTGGTGTTCGTAGACTATTCGCCTGATGTTGAAACCTTCGATTCGGTGGTCATTGATTTTGAACGTGTAACCAGGCTGGCGCTGGAGCATTTGGTCAGTCTTGGACATAGCAAAATTGGTTACATCGGAGGCTTTAGGACATACGGCAAGGATCAGCGGGAATATTATTTTGAGCGCTTGATGAAGGAAAAGGAACTTTACAATCCGGATTACATCTTCATAGGCGGATGGGGGACCCCTGAAGGCAACCGATTAATGAATGAAGCGATTGCGAAAGGAAATCTTCCAACGGCCTTCTTCATAGCCAGTGATCCGCTGGCAATCGGAGCTATCCATGCTCTGAAGGAAGCGGGCATTCGTGTTCCCGAAGATGTAGCTATAGTAGCTTTAATGATATTGCCATTTCCGAATTTACGAGCCCGCCGCTCACAACCATCCGGATCCAAGCAGAGATGATGGGCAGAATGGCTGTGACGCTGCTCATTGACCAGATGGAAGGAAGAGATATTCCGATTGAAGTGACAGTGCCTGCCAAGCTGATTGTGCGCAGCAGCTGCGGGTCCCAACTGGCTTCAACAAAGGAGGTGAGTCCTATGTAAGGTTGGTTTGATAAAGCTGAAAAATAAAGGGTCAAAAGTAATTAAAACTTAACGAGAGGTGCGTTTAAAAAAATGAATAAAATGAAAACGCTTTCAATTATTTTTTTGGTATTCGCATTCATTTTCTCTCTTGCTGCTTGCAGCAATTCGTCAAAAACAGAACCAACGAACAAAGGCAGCGATACTGTCACTGAAAGTAATGATAGCGCTGACAAAGGAAGTAATGTAAATAAACAGGAGGAAGATGATCCGGCTACTGAAGAAAAATACGATCTGGGCGGCAGAGAAATCAAAATTTCCCACTGGTGGGATGGCACCCCGAATCCGGAAACACCTGAAGGGGAGAACGCACTGGAGATTCAGAAAAGGGTAGAGGAGAAATATAACGTTAAGATCAAATACATAGCCCAGGACCTTTGGGAAACGGCTGAGAAGCTTTCCTCCACAGTAATGGCAGGAGAGCCTTATGCTGATATCGTTTTTACGGCTCACGTATTCCCTGAAGTCTTGATCAAAGGCGGATATGTCCTAGCTCTTGATGATTTCATGGACGTGAAGAAAGAAACTAAACTTTCCGATCTGATTATTAATTCGGGAAGCTACGGCACCGGAAAAACTTATGGCTTCCTGTCTGGCATTCCTCTGTTTGATCAGACTGGCCTGTTTTACAATAAGCGGATTTTCCAGGATGCTAACCTGCCAACGCCAACTGAGCTGCAGGAGCAAGGGAAATGGGACTGGGATGCGTTTGTTGATGCTGCTAAAAAGCTCACAATCAGCAAAAGCGGAAGCGGCAAAATTGATCAATGGGGCCTTACAGGATCGCAATTTGAAATCGCAAAACACTTGATTCACTCTAATGACGCCATGATTTATGATGAAACGGCTAAAAAAGTTACGCTCGATTCACCGAACGCAATTGAAGCTCTTGATATGCTGAACAAACTTTACAATGAGTACAAGGTTATTAAAAGGGATGAGGGCAACAGTTGGGAGGACCCTGCAAGGTACTTTAGAGAAGGTAAGGTTGCTATGTATCCGGGCGGTATGTGGGAAATTCCAAACCGTTTCCAAAACCAGATGGTAGATGAGTACGCTTTCGTACCATTTCCAAAAGGACCGAAAGCAAGCGACTTTATTATGGGTCAAACACAACTGCATGTTTATATGATTCCCAAGGGCGTTAAAGACCCTAAAATGGTTTATAAAATTTGGGAAGATCTGCAGGACATCGACCATGTTGATGAAAATAACCGCACATCTGCCGAGTCCAGCTTCACTGATGAAGCATCGGTAGAAAATGCGCTGAATACATTCAAAATTACGAAATTCGGGCGTTATGGCGCATTTGACTTCGAATCAAACGTGTGGGACCTGGTAAGAGATATTTCAGATTCCAAGGTTACGCCAGCTTCAGGCGTTGCCAAAGTGCTGCCAGCTATGCAGGCAAAAGTGGATAAAGTTTTAGAAAACGAGTGAAGGTGAGGGTTAGTCAAATTCTTGTCGGGGAGCTACTCAGAGATTTGGCTAACCTCCTACATACATTCAGTTAGACTAAAATTTTAAGCAAGGCAGGGGATAGTATTGAAAATGCCTAAGGTATTGCGCATTGGACTCATAGCAGTGGTCCTGTGCTCCCTCATCATTCCCTTGGAAAGCGGCTGGCCAAGGACCAGTTATGTAAAGGCGGAATCAAGCCAAAATGATGAGCCTTTCAGGTCGATACGGTTGAAGAAAACAGCTATGACAGCTATTTGAAAAAGTATCAGAATGCAGCGAGACCGGACAAGAAAATCGTCATTGAGGGCGGTTCTTATACTCATTCCGAGGGCATGCAGCCGAAAAAGGTCAATGAGGCAGGCGGCAGACAGGGCAATTTTGTGGAAACAGGCGATACTGGGTCGATCAGCTGGGATATCACGGTTCCGGAGGACGGATTGTACAACATGTCGATCTGTTATTACACCGTTGAAGGCAAGGCTTCATCGATTGAAAGGCTCCTACAAGTTGACGGTGAGTTGCCGTTCGCTGGGGCGAGAAGCTTTTTATTCCCGAGAATATGGATGAACGAGAAGGACAAGATTGAGCAGGATAACCGGGGAAATGATATCAGGCCCCGCCAGGTTGAGGTTTACGGATGGCAGGAGATGCCTTTCCGCGATTCTGAAGCTATTATGAAGAGCCGTATTCCTTTTATTTTTCGGCAGGCAAGCATACCATTACACTTGTTTCGTTGAAAGAGCCGGTTATTATTGACGCGATTGAAATTCGCCAGTTTGAGACGCTTCCTACATATGAGCAGTTGAAGCAGCAGTATAAGGACAAGGGACTGAAAGAAACAAGCGGCGAAATGGTCAAAATTCAGGGTGAAGATGCCATATACAAATCATCCCCAACGCTATATCCGATCACGGACCGTTCTAACCCGAATACCGAACCCCAATCGATCTCACAGATCCGCATTAATACAATAGGCGGAAATAACTGGAGAATGCCGGGGGACACCATAACGTGGAAAATCGATGTTCCGCAGGATGGGCTTTATAAAATAGCCCTTAAGAGCAGGCAGGAACTGCAGCGTGGTGTCTACTCAACCAGAACGCTATGGATAGACAATGAGATTCCATTCCGCGAATTGAGAGAAATTCCGTTTAATTATTCGCGCGACTGGCAGATGGTCACGATCGGCAATGATGACGAGCCTTACTTGTTCTATTTGACCAAGGGCACACACGAGCTGAAGCTTGAAGTCAGTCTCGGCTCGATAGCCCCGCTTATTCGTCAGGTGCAAGCAAGCATCTTGGAATTGAATGCGGTTTACCGGAAAGTATTGATGATTACAGGCGGAGTTCCTGACACATTCCGTGACTATAATCTGGATAAGAAAATTCCGGAAATGACAGAAGTATTCAGCAAGCAGAGCGAGATTCTGTATAAAGTATCCGATCAGTTGGTAGGAATCACCGGGGAAAAAAGCGACCGGGTCGCGATTCTGACCAAGATGGCTTACCAATTGCAGGACCTAGCTGCTAAGCCGGAGACGCTCCAGACCCGTCTGGATTCATTTGAAGTGAATGTCGGCGGCCTCGGTACCTGGATTTTGCAAGTAAGAGAGCAACCGCTTGAAATTGATTATTTGGTTGTGGCTTCACCCGACCAGAAGCTGCCGAGTGCGGACGCCTCCTTCTTGAGCAATGTTAAGCATGAGGTAAATATGCTGTTCAGCTCCTTCTTTGTCGATTACAACAGTATTGGTAATTCTAGTGAGAATGAGCGTTCCGTGACCGTCTGGATTGGAACCGGCCGTGACCAGGCACAGGTCGTCAAGGCGATGGCCGACGATTCATTCACCCAGCAGACGGGCATCAGCGTAGATCTGAAGCTGGTCAACCCAACCGTTCTCATGCCTGCGACATTATCCGGGCAGGGGCCTGATGTCGCCATGCAGATTGCTAACGATATTCCGGTTAACTACGGGATGCGGAAGGCGATTGTCGATTTGACTCAATTTAAGGATTTTAATGAGGTTGCATCACGGTTCCGTGACAGTGCGGTAACGCCTTATAAATTTCAAGGATCCGTATTCGCTCTGCCGGAGCAGCAGGTGTTCCCGATGCTGTTTTACCGCAAGGATATTATCGAGGAGTTGGGCTTGAAGGTGCCGCAAACCTGGGATGATGTCTATGAGGTCATTCCGGTGCTCAAGAAGCATCATCTGGATTTTGCGCTGCCGCTTGCCGAGACGAACGGCGTGTCAACCCTCGAACCAAGCAAGGCGTTCGCGATGATGCTATACCAGCAGAACGGTTCCTTCTATAAGGATGACGGGGAGAAGAGCAACCTGGATTCCGAGCAGTCGATGCAGGCCTTCAAGAAATGGACGGACTTCTTCGCCAATTACAAGCTTCCGCTTCAGTTCGACCTGATTACCCGCTTTAGAACAGGTGAAATTCCGATGGCAATTACGGATTATACCTTCTATAATACACTGTCTGTTTCGGCGCCGGAAATTCGTGGTCTCTGGGATTTTGTCACCGTACCGGGAATTCCGCAAGCGGACGGCACGATCCGGCGTGATGTCTCAAGTGGCGGCACTTCTGTCATTATGATGGACCAGTCGAAGGATAAGGAAGCCGCTTGGGAGTTTATGAAGTGGTGGACGAGTAAGGATACCCAGGTCCGCTTCGGCCGGGAAATGGAAGGTTTGATGGGGGCTGCGGCCCGCTATCCGACAGCGAACATCGAGGCGCTCAAGGAGCTGCCTTGGCCGAGCCAGGATTATCAGAACCTGGAGCAGCAATGGCATTGGGTACAGGGGATCCCGGAAGTTCCGGGCGGTTACTATACAGGACGGAACCTGGATAATGCATTCAGGGAGGTCATCAATAACAATACCCACCCGAGAGATGCGCTGTACGATTATGTGGAAGAAATCAACCGTGAGATTGAATTTAAACAAAAAGAAATCAATTTGAAATAGAGCTCGAGGTGACCGAATTGCAACAATCAGATGCATTACCCGCAAAAGTGAAGGGATCTTCGCAACAGACAATGCAGACAAAGCCGGGCAAATGGAAGCATATCAAGTTGGATTTCAAGCGCGACAAGCATCTCTACGTGCTAATCACCCCCTATATGCTGCTGTTCTTCATTTTTACTGTATTGCCGGTGGCGATCTCCATTCTGATCAGCCTGACCTATTTCAACTTGCTGGAATTCCCGCGATGGGCGGGCTGGTCGAACTATTCACGCCTGTTTTTGGATGATGACATCTTTCTGATCGCGCTCAAAAATACGTTGATTTTTGCTGTTGTCACAGGTCCGATCAGCTATGTGGCCTGTTTCATCTTCGCCTGGCTCATTAATGAGCTGCGGCCGAAGGTAAGGGCATTTATGACACTGGTCTTCTATGCCCCGTCCATCTCCGGGAACGTCTATTTCGTCTGGCAAATTATGTTCTCCGGCGATGCCTACGGGATCGTTAACGGCTTTCTAATGAAAACCGGATTTATTAATGAGCCGATTCTGTGGTTCCAAGATCCGAAATATACGCTGACCATCATTATAATCGTTCAATTGTGGCTCAGTCTGGGTACCAGTTTCCTGGCGTTCATTGCAGGTTTGCAGACCGTTGACAGAACGCTGTTCGAAGCCGGGGCAGTAGACGGGATCCGCAATCGCTGGCAGGAGCTGTGGTACATTACCCTGCCGTCGATGCGTCCGCAGCTCATGTTCGGGGCCGTGATCCAGATAACATCCTCCTTCGCGGTAGCGGATGTGGCGATGAACCTCGCCGGCTTCCCAAGTGTGCAGTACTCGGCGCATACGGTCGTCACGCATTTGATCGACTACGGTACGATTCGCTTTGAGATGGGCTATGCCTCTGCCATTGCGATGGTGTTATTCATTATGATGCTTGGCTCCAACTTGATTATCCAGAAGTTGCTCAGGAAGGTAGGTGACTAGGGTCCGTGAAGCTTGCATTTAGATTAAGCGGCGAAAAAAGAATCAACCGTTCCTGGCAAGTCGACCTCCTGCTGTTTCTGTTGCTTGGCCTGTTTGGGGCATTCATGGCGATTCCTTTGGTTTACATCATTAACAACGCTTTTAAACCACTGGATGAGCTGTTCCTGTTCCCGCCGAGAATTTTCGTGCGCAACCCGACGCTCAACAACTTCCCGGACTTGTTCCATCTGATGGCGAAGTCCTGGGTGCCATTTTCCCGCTATATTTTCAATACGGTGTTCATTACGCTGGCGGGAACGGTCGGACACGTTATTCTGGCTTCGGCGGCAGCTATCCGCTGGCGAAATACAAGTTCGGCGGCTCGAAGATGCTGTTTAGCATCGTCGTCTTGTCTTTGATGTTCTCTACGCAAGTGACAGCGATTCCGAATTACATCATCATGTCGTGGCTCGGATGGATCGATACGTATTGGGCGATTATTCTCCCGGCATTTGCTTATCCGCTGGGCCTGTACCTAATGAAGCAATTTATTGAGCAGATTCCGATGGCTCTGATCGAATCGGCCAAAATCGACGGGGCCAATGAATATCGCATCTTCTGGTCGATTGTAATGCCGCTTGTGAAGCCAGCCTGGTTTACGCTCATCATTCTACTGTTCCAGATGCTGTGGGCGACAGACGGCGGCAGCTTCATCTATAGCGAGGAGCTGAAGACGATGCACTTTGCCATGGGACAGATCATACAAGGCGGTATTGCCCGTGCAGGTGTGGCAGCAGCAGTAGCACTGCTGTTGATGATTGTTCCGGTGGTTTTGTTCGTCATTACCCAGAGCCAGATCATTCAGACGATGGCATCTTCCGGAATTAAGGAATAAGGCGGGAGGAGAGGTAAGTTGAAACTCATCAAGTCAATGTGTAAAGCAGCTTTAGTGCTCGCTTCGCTCACCTTGTTCGCATCCCCGCTTCAGGCGGCGCCCTATGAAGGATATTCGTATTACTACTGGGGGGATTCGTCGAGCACCCCGAATGCCTATTTACCGGATGGTGTTATCGACGGCGCGGAGCAAGGCGTGGGCAAGCTTAAAGGGCCGACAGATATGTTTGTAGCAAGCGACGGACTAGTCTATGTGCTGGATGCCGGCAACGGGCGGATCGTAGTCTTCGATCAGCAATGGAAGGCTATTCGACAAATCTATGGATTCAAGGATGGAGCGAAACAGGAGCAATTTGCTAACCCGCAAGGGATATTCGTAACAGACAAGGGCCGCATCTATATAGCCGATACCGATAACAGCAGGGTCATTGAGCTTGAGTCCGACGGGAAGCTCGTCAGGGTGATTGGTGCTCCAAAGTCCGAAGTCATCCTGGATGACTTCGAATACTTTCCAAGAAAAATTGCGGTGGATAAAGCCGGTCGCATTTACGTTATCGGTAGAGGTGTATTCGACGGCATTATGGAAATGGATTCCGATGGGAAATTCACCGGCTTCATGGGGACCAATAAAGTCTCCTTCAATTTCATGGATTACATCTGGAAACAGCTGTCCACGAAGGAGCAGCGCAATAAGCTGGCCCAGTTCGTGCCGCTTGAATTCAATAACCTGGATGTAGACGGGGAAAATTTCATCTTTACCACGACTGCAGAAGTTGGCTCTACTGTGCCGATTAAGCGGCTCAATCCAACCGGGGATGACGTACTCCGCCGTGAAGGATATATCCCTCCAATGGGTGACGCATATTCTCAAAATCCAGCGGCTAGCTCCATTCTTGTTGATATCAAGGTAGGCGAGAACGGGACCTACAGCGCGCTTGATTCCAGAAAAGGCCGCATCTTTACCTACAACGAGGACGGAAGTCTGATGTACATTTTCGGCCGGATGGGTGAGCAGGAAGGGACGTTCAAAACGCCTGTTGCGCTTGAGAGCAGAGGGGATCAGTTCTTCGTTCTGGACCAGGAGATGAACCGGATTACCATCTTCAAACCGACACGGTACGGCAAGCTGGTCAATGAAGCCAATGAGTTGCTCATCTCGGGCAAATATACGGAGGCGTCAAACAAGTGGAAGGAGCTCCTGACATTGAATGCGAATAATGAAATCGCTTACGTCGGGATTGGCAAAGCGTTGCTTCGCCAAGGAGAGAGCAAGTTGGCTATGGAAAACCTCCATCTTGGCTACGACAGGGTGTATTACTCCAAAGCTTTGGGCAAATACCGCAAGGAAATAGTACGGGAATATTTTGGAGTGGGCATGACTGGACTTGTCGTCTTGATTGCAACAATTTGGGGCATAAGCTTTCTAAAAAGACGGTTGAAAGGAAAGGTGAAGGCGAATGTTACGTGAGATGACCAAACATCCGTTTTATGTCCTGCTTCATCCGTTCCAAGGGTTCTGGGATTTAAAATATGAGAATAAAGGAAAGCTTCGGGTTGCGCTCGTGATTTTGTTGCTCTTGACGGTGTCGACGATTGTACTGCGTCAATTTGCAGGCTTTGTCGTCAACTTTAATTACCCCTATGATCTGAACAGCATTTATGAGTTGCAAAATATTGTACTGCCATTTTTCCTTTGGTGTGTTGCGAACTGGTCGCTGACAACGTTGATGGACGGGGAAGGGAAATTCAAGGAAATCGTGATGGCGAGCGGATATGCACTGCTGCCGCTCGTGCTGATTCGCTTCAGCAATACACTGATCAGCAATGTCATCACGCTGCGTGAGTCCGCATTTTACTATATGCTCGATACGATTGCGGTGCTGTGGTTTGTCTGGCTGCTGTTCATCGGTATCATGACGGTGCATCAGTACACGGTTACGAAGACGATCGTAACGATGCTGCTCACCATCCTGGTAATGGGCATCATCACGTTTCTGGGGCTCCTCTTCTTCAGTTTGTTGCAGGAAATGCTGGGCTTTGTGCTCTCAATCTATACCGAGATTTCATTGCGCATCTAGGAAAGGAGGCAGATACTGATGAACAGCAAGTGGAAAATAACTCTAATTAGTGCAACTGTCCTAACTATGCTGGCTGGGGCGAGCATTTATCAAGTCTCGGCCGATCCGGTGCCGGATGCATCGTCATCCCAGGTATCCGACGAGCAGCCGTTCCAGACGTCAAGCGGGACAGCAGCGGGTCATGCCGGACAGGGGGCAAATCAGACCTCTGCCCAAGATGAGATCAAGATGGATCTGGCAGCGGAGAATGAATTTCTGGCGCTGTACTTCAATCCTGAGACGACAGAAATTGCTGTAAGAATTAAAAAAGACGGTTCGGTGTGGTTCTCAAATCCGCAAGCCCGCGAGCAGGATGGCAAGGCATCGGGCTTTAACAAAGCCATGCTGTCGAGCCAACTGCTGCTATCCTACTCTGACAGCAGCGGCAAGCCGCAACAGTATAACAACTTCAGCCAAAGCGTGCAGTACCAGCAATTTGTGCATGAAAAGCTGGAAGACGGGATTAAAATTACGTATACCGTCGGCGAGAAGCTGCGCGGAGTGGAGCAGGTTCCGCCCTTCATAGGCGAGGAACGGTTCCAGATGCTGATTCTTGACAAGATCCAGGATGAAAAGGTGAAGAGCGATATGCTCAACCGCTTCAAGCTGAATGAAAAGAAGAAAGCGTACGAACGCCGTGACAAGGCTTTGAACGGATGGGGCTTACGCGCACGCTCGAAGTATTTAAAGAGGTGGGTTATACCGAGGAAGAAATGAACATCGACCGTCAGACCTTTGCAGACGGTGAAATCGCGAGTCACGCACTATTTGTCCTTCCTATTACTTACCGGCTCGTGGGCGATCAGTTCGTCGTACAGGTGTCCACCGAGGAGGTTGATACCAAGGGCTATTACTTGCAGAATCTTTCGGTACTTCCGTATTTCGGTGCTGCTGGAACGAATGAAGACGGATATATGTTCGTACCGGACGGGTCGGGCTCGCTTATTCGGCTCAATAATGGCAAGCTGGACGCGGCTCCCTATAATGAGGAGCTGTATGGCATTGATTTGACCCGTGAGAATAAGTTTAAACCACTAAACGGCGACCCGGCGCGACTGCCTGTATTCGGGATGAAGAAGAATGATCAGGCATACCTCGCCATCATTGAGGACGGGGATGGAATCGGCCGAGTTGAGGCTGATATTAGCGGCAGAGCGAATTCGTATAACTCGGTTTACAGCAGCTACGCAATTAACATATCCGAGCCGCTCACATTAAGCGGCAACTGGACGACACAGACGGTATCGAAATTTCAAGCTGAATCCTATCATGGAAACCTGACCATCAGGTACGGGTTTCTTAATGGCGAACAAGCAAGCTATGTCGGTATGGCATCCTTGTACCGCTCATACCTGGCTGACAAATACAAGCTGGCAAAATTGGAATCCAAAGCACAATCTCCGTTCTTCGTTGAATTGATTGGCGGTGTGCCGAAGCAAAAGTTTTTCCTTGGTATTCCTTATACCTCCTATGAGCCGCTGACAACATTCGAGCAAGCTCAAGAAATTCTGAAGGAGCTGAAAGGTGGAGGCTTAGGAAGTATCAAGCTGCGTTATACCGGCTGGTTCAATGGCGGTATTCATCATTCCATCCCTACCTCCATCTCCGTTGACGGGGAACTCGGCGGGAAGAAGGCTTTAAACAAGCTGATTACCTATAGCAATAACAATGGGGTGGAGCTGTATCCGGATGCATCCTTCACGAATGTGCTGCGGGAAACATGGGGGTTCAGTCCGAGAAAGCAAGCGTCGAGAACCATTACCAATTCGATTGCGAGCATCTATCCTTATGATCTGGCTGGCTATTTCAAGCAAACCTGGCTTGACCCGGCTTATGTGCTGTCACCGCTCAAGCTTGAAGGTATCGTGGATGATTTTTACAGCGACTTCAAGAAGCTGGACCTGTCTGCTCTTTCCTTGAATGACATGGGGAATACTCTCAATTCCGACTATAATCCCAAGCATATGGTGACCAGAGAGGGCGCAAAACAGATTGTGCAAGAACAATTAGCCAAGCTGGGGGCAAATACCAAGTTGATGGTTTCAGGCGGCAACAGCTACGCAATTCCTTACGCCGACAGCGTCATCAACGCACCGGTTTCGAGCAGCGGCTACAACATTACCGATCAGAGTGTTCCGTTCTATGAGATTGCGCTTCACGGCTATGTTGATTATGCCGGTACGGCGCTTAATCTGGGCGACGACCAGGACATTCGCTCGAATATGCTGAAGGCGATGGAGACCGGCTCGAATCTGAATTTCAAATGGTTCTATGCCAAGTCATCCTCGGTGAAGGAGACGGAGTTCGACTACTTATATTCGGCGCAGTACAAAAATTGGATTAACGAGGCGACTGCGGCCTATAACGAAGTGGATGCGGTGCTGGGCAAGGTCCGAACCCAGACGATTAAGGATCATGAAATGCTGGAGAAAGGCGTATACCGCACCACATATGAAGATGGAACAACGGTGGTCGTCAATTACAACGACTATGCCATCAACGTAGAAGGAGATACCGTCGAACCGTTGGGATACCTTATTGGAGGCGAGCGCAAGTGAAGCTACCCAGAATGACGCTACATCAGAAGCAGAAGTATAAAGGGGTATGGTTCGTCCTCCCGTGGTTTGCAGGTTTATCTTACTGTTTTTAATTCCGATGATTAACTCTTTGCGTTACAGCTTCAGCACCTTGAAGGTGGATGAGAACGGGCTCGCGATTATTGGCGCAGGCTGGGCGAACTATAAAAATGCGCTGTTTGAAAATGAGAGCTATGTCAGAACATTAACCGAATCGATGCTGAACATGGTCATTAACGTGCCCTTAATCGTTATTTTCAGCTTATTCGCTGCGGTGCTGCTTAACCAGAAGTTCAAGGGAAGAGGCCTTGCAAGGGCAATCTTTTTCCTACCGGTCATTTTGGCTTCCGGCGTGATCGCTTCGCTTGAGAGCGGAGACTACATGCAGGGAGTCATCCGGGGAGCCACTCAGTCCACTAGCGGCGAGTCCGCTATGTTCCAAAACCTTGAGCTTGCACGGTTCTTATACCGCTCCGGGGTCAATCATTACATTGTTGAATATTTGGTCGACGCGGTGAACCGAATTTATCAGATTATTACCTCGTCCGGTGTACAGATTCTTATTTTCTTGGCGGGACTGCAGTCTATTTCGGGCTCGCTGTATGAAGCTCCAAGATTGAAGGCGCTACGGCATATGAATCGTTTTGGAAAATTACGTTTCCGATGATTAGCCCGCTGATTTTGACGAATGTTATCTATTCCATCATCGATAATTTGCTGAGCAGCCCGACAACCCGTCAAATACGAGATACGGCTTTCAAGAGCTTTCAGTTTGGACTTAGCGCATCGATGGCCTGGATCTACTTCTTGGTCATTTCCATTTTCCTGTGGATTGTGGCCGCATTGATTTCAAGGAAAGTATTCTACTATGACTAACCGCCAAGGAGGGGCAGCATGAAGACAGAAACGACACAACCGTCGCAACCGTCGCAACCGTCGCAGGGGCTGTTGAGCCAATTGTGGCAGCGAATGGCCAAAGGAAGCTTCTGGTTGAACAAGCTAAAGAAGTGGCTGTGGATATTTATCCGGTCGGTGCTGATATGCGGGATTTCATTTATTATTCTCTACCCGATTATGATTAAGATCATAATTGCAATCAAAGATCCGGTTGATATGTATGATGCGACGGTTGTCTGGATACCGAAGCACTTCACACTAGATAACTTCGTGCTTGTAATCAAAGCACTGAATTTTCCTAAGGTTTTATTGAACACCGTGATGCTGTCCGGCACGGTCATGGTGCTGCAAACCTTTTGTTGTGTGCTGGCTGGCTATGGCTTCTCGCGCATGAAGTTTCGCGGGAGCGGCCTGTTGTTCGGCTGCGTCATTTTTACGATTCTGGTGCCGCCGCAGACGATCATGATTCCAACCTATTTGCAATATAAAAGCTTAAACATGATCGATACCTACTGGCCGTTTATTATTTCCTCCATTCTCGGCATAGGCTTGAAAACCGGCTTGTTCGTTTATATTTTCCGCCAGTTCTTCAGAGGAATGCCGAATGAAATCGAGGAGGCAGCGCTCGTTGACGGTACTGGTACCTTCGGGACGTTTTGGAAAATTGTTTTGCCGAACGCCATTCCATCTGTCGTTACGGTGATGCTGTTTTCCTTCGTATGGCAATGGAACGATTCCTTCTACACCGGGATGATCCTGAATGAGGCGAAGGTCATGTCATCCATGCTTTCTACTGCGGGTGCGCAGATTCTATTCTTCCTTACGCCGCCGGGACAAGATGTGCAGCCGGACCCGTTGTATTTGTCCATGATTCAGAATACGGCAATCTTAATGGCGATTTTGCCGTTGATTATTATGTATCTGTTTGTACAACGGCATTTCGTAGAGAGCATGGAGCGGAGTGGTCTCGTTGGATAATTTTATAAAGGGCTAAAAGGGTATCCCTCTGGCCTAAAGGTTGGTGATGTCATTGAAAAAGGGAAGGACGGCTGGACTTATTGCTGCTCTGGTCCTTGTTATTGGAATCGTATTCATTATTTATCGGGTAGCTGCTACGAAGGAGGGAGAGCAAGTTCAACCGGCTATAGCAGAGAATAGCGCAGCAGAGATGGAGAAGAACACAGAAGAGGAAGGTGGTCTCCCGGTGGAGGAAGCAATTGTTGAATATACCTATGAAGCAAACGATCCTAGCAATATACTGGAGGGTCCTCATACAGAAATTGCGGATTGCAAGTATTGTGAGAATGGACAGCAGGTCGGAGGTCTCTTCGAAGGCAGTTCTGTCCAGTTCAACCATATCGAGGTGCCTGAAGCAGGCTCTTATATTGTGAAGGTGTATTACACCTCCGGAGACCCGCGCTCCTTCTTCGTTCAAGTAAATGGAACCGGT
Source organism: Paenibacillus sp. JCM 10914 (assembly GCF_001315105.1). GTDB lineage: Bacteria > Bacillota > Bacilli > Paenibacillales > Paenibacillaceae > Paenibacillus_AQ. Next base: position 42,690 of record NZ_BAZR01000015.1, read on the forward strand.
GAAGCGGAAAAATATGATTTACCGGAAGTCGGCAAAAACGATTGGGAATCGGTCGGAACCTATGAATTTGCTGTTGAATTGGTAGCAGGAAACAATAAGCTGTTATTTTCGGACGGGGGCTGGTATTCTCCGAATCTGGACAAAATTGTGATCCGCAAGGCGCCTGCAGCAGATGCTGTCCAGGACCCTGCCGCAATGTGGGGCGAATCGGGCAATATCGGCGGGGAGCTGAATACGTCGAATTATGGCTCCATTCGGGTGACTCAACATGAGAAGGGCTTCGTGATTGGTAGCAGTGCCTATGAAGTTCTCTATAATACAGAGACGGGGCTTGCCGGCTATTCCTGGCAAGGCAGCATGATTGCGAAGGGCGTCTATGGCAGCGTGAAGCTGGGAGATCAGCTTGTGCGTAGCCTCGAACTGGATACGCATCAGCTACTGGCGGACCAGATCGTCCCTGTACAGGACGGCCACGGGAAGGGCATTAAGTTGACGGTCCGCAATGAGAAGCCGGGACTGCCCACATTTGATCAAATCTATTACTTTTATGAAGGTGTGGATTATTTCATAACCGAGCAGGAAATTAGCGGCAGCAGCGAGCTGAGCTCCAATTATATGGCGCCTGTAGTGCTCAACACAGCAGGCGGTGTTGATCTAGGCCAATATGGGGATAATCGTGTGCTATTAGTGCCGTTCGATAATGACGCCTGGTCCAGGTATGTGTCCAAAACAATGAATACAAGCCTGAATAACGATAAGTATATCAGTTCGGAAGTAACGGCTATCTTTGATAATGTCAGCCGTAACGGACTTGTGGTCGGATCGGTCACCCATGATACCTGGAAGACTGGGGTTTACTGGGGCGGGTCGGATAACCGGCTAAATGAGCTTAAGGTTTACGGGGGCTTCACCTCCCGTAATGTCACTTATGACCGGATGGAGCATGGGGCGATCTCTGGCACCACGCTGAAATCCCCGCAGATCTTTGTAGGCTTCTATAGTGATTACCGGGACGGGATGGAGCTTATGGCCGTGCGAATGCAGCGGTTGCTCCCCCGCTCAGCTTCGGGCCGAATATCCCGCAAGGAGTCCCAGTCGGCTGGAACAGCTGGGGGGCGTATGTCGATAAGCTGTCCTATAACAAGATGGTTGCTGTCTCGGATTTCTTCCATGACCATATTCAGAATAAATCCTTTAACAACAAGGGTGATATTTATATTAACATGGATTCCTTCTGGGACAATATCCCGGAGGAGAAGCGGCTTGAGCTGGTAGATAAAATTCGCAAGAATAACCAGCGGCCAGGCTCTTACCATACTCCGTTTGTCTATTGGGGCAAAAATATGCTCCAGGAGGTTGAAGGGACAGATGGCAAATATACGTATGGCGATATTGTGCTCAAGGACAAAAATGGCATCATCGTTCCCGCTCTCATGGGATATGCGCTCGATCCTACCCACCCGGGCACAAAGATGAAGATGGACTACGATATTGAGCGGTTTAAGAAAGCCGGCTATGAATTTCTCAAGCTTGACTTCATTACCCATGCAGCTCTGGAGGGCGACCACTACGACAAGAATGTGAAAACAGGTATTCAAGCCTTTAATCAAGGGATGGCGTATCTGATTGAAAAGCTGGAGGGAACGATGTTTGTGAATACCTCTATTGCACCGATATTCCCGAGCCAGTATGCGCATGCCCGCCGGATATCCTGTGATATTGACGGTTCGGTTGGCTCAACGGAATACCAGCTGAACAATTTAACTTATGGCTGGTGGCAGAACGGCACGATCTATCATTATACGGACCCGGATTACATGACATTGGAAAAGGGAGAGACGCTGGAAGGGGCCCGAACGAGAGTTAACGCGGCGGCTATTTCCGGAACGATGTTCCTGAACTCTGACGATGTTACTAAACCGGAGGTTCAGAAGCTAATGCAGCAGCTGCTCACAAATCCGCGGATCAATGAGCTGGCTGTGAGCGGGAAAGCCTTCCGTACGGTTGAGGGCAATACAGGAGCGGGGTCATCGGATATATTTGTGATGGAGAACGATGGGGTTTATTACCTGGCTGTCTTCAACTTCGCCACCAATGATGCCGCAAAGAACGTAGATCTGGCTAGAGCCGGCATACCTGGTGACTATAAAATAACAGATATGTGGACAAACAAGGAAGTCAAGGCTACTGACGGTAAGCTGGGGCTGTCTCTGACGGCCAGGGAGTCGAAGCTGTATCAATTTACGCCCTCCTGAGTAGGCTCTTGTATTGAGAAATCTGTTTTTAAGAAAATGATAGTTTGAAAATTTGAATAATTACAGTCGTTATAAAACAGAAAATAGATGCTAAAAAAGGTGCCATATCATAGCAACAAAAAAACAGTGAGTACTGGTTACCCACTGTTTTTTGTATTGTTATGATGCCACGTATAGAAATCTATTTTTATTTATTTTTACTTCAATAAATGAAATGATTTCGTTCTGAAGAGACATAAGAGTTTCAATAGAGGGGTTAATCAGATGCGCTTGATTGAAATAAACGCATGATTTGCTGCAATTCAGCAAACAATTTAAGGAAGGAAAGAGCCGGGGATTGGAACAAGGAGGGGATATCATTTTGAAATCGCATCGTGTTATATCGTTAATGCTGGTTGTAAGTTTATGTATGGTAACGAGCTGTGCTCAGAAAAATGCGGAGCATCAATCGGAAGCGGAACCGCCTCGGATAACACAGCAATCGACAGATTTGGATACCGAGCTCATCGGAAACAAGGATACGACAGAGAAGCTGGAAACTCTTTCTTTAGCTGAGCTTGCCAAGGAATACAGGAGCACACTTATCCTCCGAGGACCAGGGAATAAGCGTGAAGTGGCCTTGACCTTTGATGATGCGCCGGACGAAACATTCACGCCGCAGATATTGGATGCATTGAAGCGTGAAGGGGTTAAGGCGACTTTCTACGTGGTGGGTAATCGGATTGAGGCGTATCCTCACATTTTTAAGCGGATCGTGCAAGAGGGGCATGTGATAGGCAACCATTCTTACAATCATGCCAATTTGCCGAAGCTGAGTGATGCAGAATTCCGCGATCAGGTAATTACAACAGACCTGCTTATCAGTCAATTTACGGGCAAAATCCCGAACATTATTCGACCTCCGTACGGAAACATCAGCGAGGAACAGATCAAATGGCTGGCGAGCCAGAACAAGAAGGTTATTAACTGGAATGTCGATTCTTTAGACTGGGAAGGACTAACACCTGAGGAAGTGGAACATAACATTCTGTCGACCGTCACTCCGGGAGCGATTGTCCTGCAACATGCCGCGACAGGCACTGGCGGGGATTTGTCGGGGACGGTGCAGGCCCTCCCGAATATCATTAGCAAGCTTAGAAGCGATGGGTATAGACTGGTAACCGATACGGAAATGTTAGGGTTGGAGGATCAAGCATCAACGCTGTTTCCATAACCCTCTCGTTTAATATTAACGCTACGCGTGTAATTACAGACTAAATTATGAAATCGAGGTGATTCTCTTGTCAAAAGAAACGGTTGTGAATACAGAAGCAGTAGAAACCGTGAAGGAAATAATCAAAGACGTGGAAACAGCCATGTTCGCTACGATATCGGAAGGCGGTATTAATTCCAGACCGATGCAGACCCAAGAGATCGAGTTCGATGGAGACCTGTGGTTCCTGACGATGCGGGATACGAGCAAATATCAAGAGATTCTGGCAAATCCGAACGTGAACGTTGCTTATGTCGGTAAATCCTATGTATCCATTCGTGGTCGAGCCGAGGTGGTAGAAGATCTGGCGAAGAAGAAAGACATGTGGAATGCCGCATATGGCAAGTTCCTGCATACCACGTACGACGATCCTAATGTGATTCTGATTAAGGTCGATACCGATACCGCAGAATATTGGGAGACGGGCAATAAGACCAAAACGGTGAAAGCTTTCTTCAAGCAATTGGTGGGGCAAAAAGAGGTGAAAGGCAAATCGGAGCTGAACCAAACGGTTGACCTCGATTAGTGAGAGATATGCTATCTGTCAGTCTGAACGTGTATGGGGTATTCCCCGATGCACGTTCTTTTTATGCAATAATGCACAACCAGTTCACCGAATGCACAAGGCCTTGGACATCAAGGTCTTTTTTACTTTTACAAAATTCAGGTATCTGGTTTACACATGGCAAAAGGTATGAAATAATAATTAGTAAATATTCATTTACTAATTATCGCGGAGGATCTGAATCATGGCTAGACCACGAGCTTTTCAAGATGAAGTGATCTTTCATGGCGTATACCAGGCTTTATGCAAAAAAGGTTATGGGCAAGTAGCATTAACGGATATAACCGAAGAAGTGAGTATCTCACCGGCGGCTTTGATGAAGCGATTCGGTTCGAAGAAGAACTTGTTTCTGGCGTACGGCGATTATGTCCTGGAATTAACGCGACAAGCTTTTCAAGATGCCAGCCAATCGAATTTATCGAGGGTCGAGGCGTTAAAAGCCGTATTCAAGCACTCAACGGGACGAATGAAAGATCCTGTGGAGTTAGCGAACCATACGTCCTTCTATTTAGAAGGAACGGCTGATCCGGATTTGCTGGAGCGCACGAGGTCCAGACTGCGACTGATCGATGACCATACGCAGCACATGCTAGAGCAGGCTATTGCCAGCCAAGAGATTATTCCGTGCGACGTAGCCAAGGTGAGCAGGGTGCTGCAATCGGCGATCGGCGGTGCGATGTTGATCTGGATTAAAGAATCAGACCGGACATTGGACGAATTGTTTGATGAATGCTTTGAGATGATTTTTGCTTCGTTAATGAATTCCGACATAGACTGAGGAGGACATGATATGCCCCTTTTTAATGGAAGAGAAATTGACCTGTATTACGAGGTGCAGGGAGAGGGGGCCCCGCTTCTCTTTACGCATGGGGCTTCGTGGAACCATAAACAATGGCAGCCACAAGTTGATGATTTCTCGCCAAAATATAAAACCATCGTGTGGGACATTCGGGGACACGGTCTATCCTCCTTGCCGGACGGAAAAGTGGATTCAGAGGATTTCAGCAGGGATTTAGTGGATCTTCTTGATCATCTGGATATAGGCAAGGCGACTTTATGCGGATTATCTCTAGGGGGACATATCTCGCTGCAAACCGCTGTTCGCTATCCTGAAAGGGTGGAATCTTTGGTGCTCATAGGCACTCCATTTACTAATGCGTTCAATGGGTTCGAGCGAATGTTCGTGCCCTTGAATCGTTGGTCGAGTTACATGATGCCGATGAAGTTATCGGGGAAAATTCAAGGCAGGATGCTATCCAAGTTCAATAAGAGCAATCAAGCATACATAGAAGAGGCCTTCTGTTCCATTCCACATTCCAACTGGGTTCGTCTGTGGGATGCGATTACCCGCATGGAAAGTAAGCACGACTTGGCAAAGATACAATGTCCAACATTGCTCCTTCAGGGTGAGCATGACACGATGATCCGCAGGCAACAGGTGTATATGCAGGAGAAGATTTCGAACTCTCGATTGCAGCTCATCAAGAACGCCCATCATGCAACTAATCTAGATAATCCGCTTGACGTGAATGAAGCTATCGCTGCATTTTTGAGCCTTCGTTGACACCCCAAAATGAGGTTGCTACAATTTTAAGTATATAACCATCGGAATACAAGGCTTACAAAGGGAGGGACGAATTTGAATCCATACGATGCCGCAGATCCATTCATACGTAATGAACGCGAAGCGACGATCGCTGCCCGGGCCGACAGGCTCGGGGCCATATTTGCGGAAAGAGCTCCTAAGCATGATTTGGAGGGGTCGTTTCCGTACGAGAATTTTGAAGATTTAAAGGAATCCGGCTATCTGAAGTTAACGGTCCCTCAATTCCATGGGGGAGAAGAGGCCTCAGTATACGAGATGGTACTGTCTCAGGAAAGACTTGCGCGAGGGGATGGCTCGACAGCGCTCGCTGTCGGTTGGCATATCGGACAAATCCTGCAGCTTCGTACTTCGGGAGCTTGGCCAACGCCATTATTTGAGAGACTGTGCAAGGACGTCGTCGCAGAGGGCATCGTCATTAATGAACTTGCGAGTGAGCCCGCAACCGGAAGTCCCAGCCGGGGCGTCGTCCGGAGACGACGGCGGTCCGAGCAGAAGGGGGCTGGAGGATAACGGGCCGCAAGACCTTTAGTACATTAAGTCCGATTCTGAAGCAGTTCGTGGTGACGGCAGGTATTGCAGACAGTGAGAAGGTAGGGGCCTTTCTGGTCCATAGCGGACCAGGCGTGAAGGTGGAAGAGACCTGGAATACGATGGGGATGCGAGCGACCGGGAGCCACGATGTCATTTTGGATGACGTGTTTGTGCCGGATGACGAAGTCATTCGTGGTGTGGATGATGAGAAACCGATGAATCCCGTACCGACGGAAGGTATATTGCTTCATATCCCGGCATGTTATATGGGGATAGCTTATGCTGCCCGGCATTATGCGATTGATTTTGCGAGACACCATCAACCGAATTCATTGCAGGTTCCGATTGCAGAACTGCCCAATATTAAACGCCAGATCGCAGAGATAGAAGTCGACCTGATTACCGCGCGCAGTTACTTGTACCAAGTAGCGGACCGCTGGGACCAAGCGCCGGAACAGCGTTCTCTGCTGAAACCGGAATTGGGCCTGGCCAAATATATCGTAACCAATGCAGCCCTTCGTATCGTTGATCGGGCAATGCGCATCGTGGGTGGCCTCAGTCTCTCACGCGCGCTTCCACTGGAGCGAATGTACCGGGATGTCCGTGCAGGGCTGCATAACCCGCCAATGGATGATATCGTCCTGATGAATCTGGCCGACCGTGCCATACGAGAATCGGAGGAGACCAGAACGAGCCTTGGGAATCAACACTAACGAATAACCGCCGGATGATTTCATCCAGCGGTTATTTCGTATTGAGATACAGGTCGATATCCGGTCCGGTTAGCTTCCTTGCGAAACGGGTATTAATTGGAATTGAGGCTTGATTCCGAAGGGAGACGAAGCGATGGATTCGGTACTATTTTTGATTTTGGCTGCTGTGTATATGATATTGTTCGCATATGGATTCATTCTGATGAAGCTGGATTCCAGGCCGGGACTGCGTTACTTGCTCCTGTTCGTGACTGCCGGATTGGTGTGGGATAACGCCATCATAGGTGCAGGTATATTCATTGGAGAAGGACCGCTGCTGGAGCAGTTAAATGTAACCAGATACTGGATACATGCAGTAGCAACGCCGCTGCTGGCTATCGTATCCTATGATTTAATCCGTCAAGCCGGCAGTCCATGGGCAAGGAAGAAAGCTGCGGCAGTGGGAGCCTGGCTGTTCACGGCCGCGCTGATCGTGGTAGAGCTGATAACGGAAACATTGCCGCTTGTAGTCGAGCCATCCTTGGAATATGGAGCGCTGCGTTATGTACCTGTGGAAGCTTCCGGTCCGCCGTTGATGGTCATTGTCATTCTGGTACCGCTGCTTGCAGCCGGTATAACGGCCTGGCGGAGAAATAAATCACCCTTGCTGCTGATCGGCACCATACTCATGGCACTGGGAAGCGCTTTTCCAATCCCCATAGAAAGCTCCGCGGTTACGAACGTATTTGAACTGCTATTGTTAGTATCGTTGTGGCTGACCATCCGTAAACTGACATTTTCTCGCACGGTATCTTTACCCTAATAGGTTAAACCAAGAGTCGCGTTCACGCATTGACATAACCCAATGATGGACGTACAATAAGACTACTAAATCAGTGGGTTTAATTGGATATAACGTATATGCGAAGTTGACCAGATACACTGGAGACTGAAGGCGTTCCTAGCAGAACGATTCCTTCAGTCTCCTTTTTTATTTGTTACAACAGGCAAAGGAGCTGAGCGCATTGACAGAGGAGCAGGATCGTGTGAAGAGATGGAGATTCGATACATTACAGGTACATGCAGGACAACAAGCAGACCCGGTCACAGGTGCAAGGGCGGTGCCGATCTATCAAAGCTCTTCGTTTGTATTTAAGAATACGGAGCACGCTAAGGCGGTGCTGAATTTTGAAGAGCCAGGCAATACGTACACACGAATCAGTAATCCAACGAATGAAGTGCTGGAACTGCGAATCGCTGCGCTTGAAGGTGGTACAGGTGCTCTAGCCGTTGCTTCGGGCTCCACCGCAGTAACCTATTCCATCTTCAACATCGCGGGTGCGGGAGATGAGATTGTTGCAGCCAATACACTGTATGGTGGTACGTATAACCTGCTCGCAGTTACGCTGCCGAAGCTTGGCATTATCACGTCGTTTGTTAATCCGGATGATCCTCAACATTTTGAAGAGGCCATCAATGATCGCACGAAGGCCGTGTTCATCGAGTCCATCGGTAATCCTGGACTGAATGTGCCCGATATTCAGCGTATTGCGGATATCGCACATGAACACGGGATTCCTCTGATCGTGGATAACACTTTCGGTACACCGTATTTGATTAGACCCTTCGAGCACGGAGCAGATATCGTTATCCATTCTGCAACCAAATACATTGGAGGCCATGGCACGACCATCGGCGGATTAATCGTGGATGGAGGAACGTTTGATTGGGACAGCGGTAAGTTTCCGGGATTAACCGAGCCGGATCCCAGTTATAACGGTATTCGTTATGTAGAGAAATTCGGAGATACCGCTTATATTACGAAGCTGCGCGTTCAATTTCTGCGAGACATCGGAGCGGCAATTAGCCCGTTCAACTCCTTCCTGCTGCTGCAGGGTCTAGAGACCTTGTCCCTTCGACTGGAGAAACATCTGGCTAATACCGTTCGTATCGTACACTATCTTAATGACCATCCTGACGTCGCTTGGGTCAATTACCCGGCGCTTGCTGCAAGTCCTTATTATTCTCTTGCCCAGCGATACTTTCCCAAAGGCGCCGGCTCCATCTTCACTTTCGGGTTGAAAGGAGGATTCGAGGCGGCCAACCATTTTATCGATAACTTGGAGCTATTTTCACATTTGGCCAACGTAGCCGATGCAAAATCGTTGGTGATTCATCCTGCCAGCACAACCCACGCTCAGCTCTCACCGGAACAGCAGCTTGCCGGGGGGATTACCCCGGATTTGATCCGTCTATCGATCGGCATTGAGGATCCGCTCGATCTGATCGAGGATCTGGAGCAAGCGTTGTTGAAGGCTAGAAGTTCAATGAATAACACAGCGAGCGCGCTGTAAAGCTGCCCTATAGGAGGCCAACCCGCAAGACGGGCTGGCTTCCTTTTCTAACACATAACGAAAAACCGCGAGTGATGTCCTATCTGACAACATACTGCGGTTTCTTAATTTTGGTCGCTTATTCATCAACGCGGAAGCGAATTATAAAACAGCTTGTTCTGTTGCAGTGAAGCGATTAGGAGGGACACTTAGGCCGATATGTTCGCGCAGCGTGCTTCCCGTGTAATCCAGCCTGAATAATCCCCGCTCTTGCAGGATCGGCACGACGCTGTCCACGAAATCCTCCAATCCTCCAGGCAATCCCGGAGCCATGAGCATGAAGCCGTCAGTTGCCCCCCCATTGAACCATAACTCTAACGTATCGGCAATCTTCTCCGGCGTGCCTACGAGATGGTCACCGCTGAAGGAGCCGATAATGAGCGAATAGATTTCCCGCAGCGTGGGATTCTCTCTTGCAATGACGGGCTGATGCTTGGGATAGTCCGGATTCTTCGCTTGCAGCACATCGAGACCGGCCTCTCTGGCTGTAGTTTGGGGAGTGTATCCGCTGAAATCCACCTCTTTGAAATAATCCGCCAAGAAGCCGAGGATGGTCTCATCGGTCAACAGCTCCTCGAACTGCCTGCGTTTTTGCTTAGCGTCGTCCTCCGTTATTCCGATAATCGGTGATATACCAAGAATAATATGGACCTCATCCGGATTTCTGCCGGAATCGGCAACTCTTCGTTTGAAGGACTGATAGTATTCCCGTGCATCCTCGAAGTTGAATTTGATTGCGAATATTACTTCACCCACTTGTGCGGCAAATTGTTGCCCAGCGCTGGAATTTCCGGCTTGAACCAGCACCGGCTGCCCTTGAGGAGAGCGAGCGATGTTTAGCGGGCCCTCAACCGAGAAAAATTCACCCTGATGGCTGATACGATGCAGTTTCGTAGGGTCGAAGAAGCGGCCGGATGTCTTGTCGAAGATAAAGGCGTCATCCTCCCATGAATCCCATAAACCACGGACGACCTCCACAAATTCGGTGGCTCTGAGATAGCGGTGTTCTAACTCATAATGTTCCGCCGCACCGAAATTCCTTGCGGTATTGCCGGATAAATCACGGGTCGTGACGATATTCCAGCCGACCCGGCCCTTGCTGATCTGATCGACTGACATCAGTTGACGGGCAAGATTAAAGGGCTCCACGTAAGAGGTCGAGGCTGTAGCCACCAGTCCGATCCGCGAGGTTGCTCCAGCAAGTGCAGAGATGAGCGTGATCGGCTCGAAGCGGTTCAGAATATTGGGGTGCGATTCCTCGTTGATGGCCAGGCTGTCGGCTAAGAATACCATGTCAAATTTACCGCGTTCTGCGGTCTGGGCAAGCTGCCGGTAATAGTCAATGTCAATGCTGGCGCCGGGATAAGCGTCAGCGAGCTTCCAGGAAGAGGCATGCATACCGGTGCCGACAAGATAAGCTGACAATTTCATTTCTCTTGCTCGAGTCATGATATCACTCCTTCATTCAATCTAAAAAAGAAAGACACCTCCCCTTCGTAAGACGAAGAGAAGATGTCTCCAGTTGACTGGTAGATCATAGTTATATATTCTGATCGGAATTATAAATGATTCAGCTTATCTGAATGTTAATCAGGGATTACATCATTGTCAACCCGTAAATTTAGACACTGGAGACGTTTTAAATACCATATTGACGAAGCGTACAAACTGCGTTACGATATCACACAATACCAATTGTAACCATCGGAATAATGCCATTTACCAGTCAACTGGAGATGTCTGCTGCTGATTAGAGTCAGCGCGGCATCTCCTTTTTGCTTTCTCAATCGACGGTTATCTTATTTTCAGTCAGAAAGGTGTAATCTTCATGTCCATTCATGCTTCGATTCGGATTGAACGAGGGGTGGCAGTCCCCATGCGGGATGGTGTGCGCCTCCATGCGGATATTTATCGCCCGAATGACGATTTGCCCTATCCTGTATTGTTACTGAGAACTCCCTACAACAAGGAAGATGCACAAACGATGAATTACGCGCATCCCAGCTGGTATGCTCGGCACGGGTATGTGGTAGTCATACAGGACACTAGAGGAAGGTGGTCCTCGGAAGGAGATTTTCACCCCTACCTGCATGAGGAGGAAGATGGTTATGACACCATTGAATGGGCGGCATCGCTCCCGCAAGTTATTCCGCGAGTAGGGCTGTACGGCTTCTCCTATGCGGGTGCCGTTCAGTGGCTTGCAGCATTGAGCCGGCCGCCGCATTTATCCTGCATCGCTCCCGGGATGATCGGCTCGGATTCTTATCAGGGCAAGGCGTACAGGAACGGAGCGCTAAACCTTGCTCTCCAGCAATCCTGGATTTTGTTCGCAGCACAGGATACTGCACTTCGCCAAGGCAGAAGTGATTGGGTGCAGGAGCTGTCTGCGTTGTATGCGGATGTCCATGCTTATTACAAACGCTTGCCGCTGTCTGATCCACCAGAATCGGTTAAGAAGCTGGCTCCCTACTATTTGGATTGGCTTCAGCATCGGAGCCGGGACGATTACTGGCATTCCACATCTCTAAGGGAACGATATGAGTTGGTAGAAGTGCCTGCTCTACATATCGGCGGGTGGTATGACATTTTTATCGACGGAACGATCGAGAATTTCACGGAGATACGGAGACGGGGAGCGACACAGAAGGCAAGGGAGCACCAATATTTATTCATTGAGCCGTGGTTTCACATGCCTTGGTCAAGATACGTCGGTGAATTGGATTTTGGTCCTGAGGCGGCCAACCGGATCGATGAGCTGCAGCTCGCATGGTTTGATCGCTGGCTTAAGGGGGTTGAGCCCAGCGTCGAGCTCGCGCCGGTCACTTACTTCCGGATGGGCACCAATACTTGGCACGAAGAGCAGCAATGGCCACCGGCTGGAACCGTGAATACCGCCTATTATCTGCATAGTACCTCCAAGGCTAATTCGATCAACGGAGACGGCACGCTAGACATACTTCCTCCAGCAGAAGAATATGCGGACACCTACGTGTACCATCCATCAATTGCGGTACCGGCACTGGGAGGCCGATCCGGTGCGGTACCGGATTTGACACCGATGGGTCCGCGCAACCAGATTTCGGTGGAAATTCGAAATGATGTGCTGGTGTATTCATCGGCACCGCTCGGTAACGATCTTGCGCTTGCGGGTGAAGCGAAAGTTGAACTGTATGCGTCCACTTCAGCCGAGGATACGGATTTCGTAGCGAAGCTGGTGGATGTGTATCCCGATGGACGTTCCTACAATATTGCCGAAGGAATCTTACGGGCTAGCTTCCGCAATAGTCTGTCCGAGCCTGAGCCGGTCGTGCCGGGCGAGGTGATTCGATATGAGTTCTCCCTCGGACCCACATCCGCCGTATTCCGTCAGGGACATCGGATTCGGCTTCATGTCAGCAGCTCGTTGTTCCCTACCTTCGACCGTAACCCGAACCGATGGGTGAGTCCGGGCGAGGTAACAGAGGCTGATTTTGTGACGGCGACCCAGTGCATTTACCATGATGAGCGGTATCCTTCGAAGGTTTGGTTGCCGGTGATTCATGAAAGATAGAGGAGGTAAGTGGATGTGTCTATCAATTACATATGGTTTGATCTCGGTTATACCCTTGTCTATCAGGATCGGGAACAGGTCTACGCCCGATATTTGAAGGAACAAGGAATCGATGTGGCAAGGGAACGGATCGAAGAAGCTTACCATCTCGCGGATAAATACTTCATGCGGGAATATCCAGGGGTGCTTGCCAAGGAACGTGACACTTTTTTTGCTTGGTATCTCGGAGTGCTCAATCACTCATTGGGTCAGCATTTCCCTTTAACGGAGCAGTGCAACCGGATATTGGAAATCCAGCAGGAGCTGGTTGGGGGGTGGCAGCCCTTCCCATTTACGCATGCGGTGCTGAAGAGTTTAAGAGAACGTTCCTATCGGGTGGGTCTGATTAGCAATTGGGATCATACGGCAAGAGATGTGCTGGAGCGAAACGGGATACTGCCTCTGCTGGATCAGATCGTCATCTCGTCTGAAGTCGGGATCGAGAAGCCGGATCAGGCGATATTCCAGTTGGCGCTCGAACGTGCCGGGACGACCCCGGAAGAGTGTCTGTACGTCGGCGACAACTATTATGATGATGTGATCGGGAGTGAGCGTGCCGGCATGCAAAGCTGCTTGATTAATCGGTTCGGCAGCCTGGGCATCGAAGAACTGGAGTCCGTACATGTGATTTTATCCATACAAGAGCTTCCGCAACTGTTATCGGCATCATCCAAAATTATCTCTTAAATAAGAAAGGAAGGGTCATTACCATGAACAAAAATCGGAATATTCACCACCCGCTTAGCATCCTCATTATAGCTTTGTTGCTTATGCTTGTATCAGCCTGCGGCAACAATAGCGCATCTCCATCTGGCAGCCCGCAGGCGCGGCTAATGCGGGGAAAAGCGACGGTACGGTGAATACATCAACTTCACCCGCACCTGAGATCAAATCCGAGCAGTCCCAAGGAGAAAAAGTGGAAGGCGGGGATGTGGTCGTTATTATTTTGCAGGACCTGGATTATCTTGATCCGCATCTTGCCGTTGCGGCAGGAACGAACGAGGTGCTGTTCAATGTGTTTGAAGGCCTGCTGAAGCCGGACGAGGAGGGGGCGCTGAATCCAGCCATAGCGGAATCCTATGACGTGTCGGAGGATGGGCTGACCTATACGTTTAAACTGCGCAACGGTGTCAAATTCCATAATGGAAATCCGCTTACCGCGGACGACGTGGTGTATTCCTATTCGCGCCTGGCAGGACTCGATACAGGGAAACCGCTGCAATCTGCCTTTGAGGATGTGCAGGCGGTTGAATCCCAGGATGCTTCCACTGTTGTGATCCGGTTGAAGCAGAATAGCTCGTCCTTCCTGACGGCATTAACCTCAGCGGTCATCCCGAAGAGATACGAGGATAGCAACAAGAATCCGATCGGTACCGGACCATTCAAATTCAAGGAATATCTCCCGGGTCAGCGGCTCGTTGTCGAGAAGTTCCCCGACTACTATGTAAAGGAGGTTCCCTCATTGGATAAGGTTGAATTCCGGATCATTACCGATGGGGAAGCTGGACTGCTGGCATTGAAATCGGGAGAAGTGGATGTGTATCCGCGGATCGGTACGGAGCGTCTTGAAGAAATAGCCAATGAGTATACAACGTTAAGTGCGCCGCAAAATTTGGTGCAGCTTGTAGCTCTTAATAACGCGAAGGAACCCTTTAATGACATTAAAGTGCGCCAAGCGCTTAATTATGCGATTAACAAGGATGAGATTATCCAAGGCGTTGCGTTCGGTTACGGTACGAAGATCGGATCCAACCTAAGCCCAGTGCTTGCGAAATATTATCAGGAGGGCTTGGAAGATCAATATGCTACCGATTTGGATAAAGCGAAAGCCTTGTTGACGGAGGCAGGCTATCCAAACGGGTTCGAGACGAAACTGTCGGTGCCATCCAATTACCAGTTTCATGTTGATACGGCACAGGTAGTCGCCGCGCAACTGGAGCAGATCGGCGTTAAGGTCAAAATCGAACCGGTGGAGTGGGCCGTATGGCTGGAACGGATCTACAAAGGACGAGACTACGAGTTGACCATCATCGGTCTGGACGGCAAGCTGGATCCTTACCAGATTCTGAATAAGTACCTCTCTGACGCCGGGAATAACTTCTTCAACTATAACAATGCTGAGTTTGATACGACGCTTCACTCCGCAGCGACCGAAGTGGACGATGCCAAGCGCGTGGAACTGTATAAGAAAGCTCAGCGCATACTTGCCGATGACGCGGCTGCCATCTATATTATGGATCCTAATTCCAATGTGGCCCTGAACAAGAAACTAGCAGGGTATAAGCAGTATCCGCTCTATGTCCAAGATCTGTCGAGTGTCTATTTTACGGAGTAGGACAGTCGGAGGTGATTTGCCCAACATGAATTATTATACAAGGCGTACGCTCACGCTATTTCTGACGATGTTGTTCGTGGTCATCCTGACATTTTCCGTGTTCCGCATCATTCCTGGTAATCCTGCGCTCACCATTCTTGGTGTAGAAGCAACCGATGAGCAAATTGCGATGCTTGCGGCTAAGCTAGGGACGGATCGTCCGTTGTTCGATCAATTCATCGACTGGATTTCGGGGATTGCCTTACTGGATTTCGGAGAATCCTTGCGGTTCTCCGAACCGGTCCTTGAGCTGATTGGTGCTCGATTGCCAGTGACCATTACGCTTGCCGTGCTGGCGATGACCATTACGGTTGGTATTGGTATCCCGCTTGGTATTTTGGCAGCCAGGACGAAGGGAAAAGCGATAGACATGGCCGTGTCGATCGGCACCCAGATCGGACTGGCGGTACCGTCGTTCTGGATGGGGATTATCCTCATTCTCATTTTCGGCCTGAGCCTCAAATGGGTAACGGTCAGCACCTATATCCCTTGGTCGGAGAGCCCGCTGCTGGCACTCCGGTCCTTGCTGCTGCCCGCCATCGCGCTGGCTATTCCACAGATCGCGATTGTGGTTCGGTATTTGCGAACGACGATGTTGGAGCAGCTCAATCTGGATTATGTGAGAACGGCGAGAAGTAAAGGGTTGCCCGAGAAGTCGATACACTACCGTCATGTGCTGAAGAATGCGCTGCTTCCCGTTATTACGATCATCGGTATCCATTTTGGTGAGCTGCTTGCCGGCAGTCTGGTCATTGAACAGGTGTTTACGTTGCCGGGTTTTGGCAGCTTGCTCATTACTGCGATTGGAAATCGGGATTATCCGTTAGTACAGGGCTTAGTGCTAATCATTGCTTTTACGGTTATCATGATAAATTTTATAGTCGATCTATCCTACCGCTGGCTGGATCCACAAATCCGTTTGAAGTAGGGGTTAACGATGATGAAGAGACATTACAGCTTCAGTCTGGCGCTGGGCGCGTCATGTATTACATTGCTTCTCTTGATGATGCTGGTCAGCCTGTTTTATACCCCGCACCAAGTGAATGTCATGAACATTGCCGATCGGCTGCAGGGGCCGAGTTGGAGCCATTGGCTGGGAACCGATAATTTTGGCAGGGATGTTCTGAGTCGGGTTATGGTGGGCGCTCAGACGGCATTTATGGTTGGAGCGGTCTCCGTAGCTATCGGGTTAAGCGGCGGGCTGATCATTGGGACATTAGCCGGCTATGTGGGACGGTGGCTCGATGAACTATTGATGCGGGGAACAGATGCATTGTTGGCGTTTCCCGGTATCCTTATCGCCTTGCTGCTGGTCACGATTTACCAGCCCAGCATGTTCCAGACGATGCTCGCGATCGGCATTCTATCCGTTCCCTCATTCGCTCGCGTGATTCGCAGCGGCGTGCTGCAGCATCGAGAAGCAGAATATGTAAAGGCAGCAAGGGGAATAGGCGCAGGGCATGCCAACATTATATTCGTCCAGATTCTGCCTAATATTGCATCTTCCATCGTAACGACAGCAGCGCTCAGTTTCTCAACGGCCATATTGGTTGAGGCTGCACTAAGTTACTTGGGCTTGGGTGTACAGCCACCCGATCCCAGCTGGGGTAGAATGCTGAATGAATCACAGAGCTATCTGGGAAAGGCTCCATGGTTCACGCTTGCTCCCGGGCTTGTCATCACGTTAACGGTGCTTGGGTTCAATCTGCTTAGTGACGGAATCCGTGATGTAAGGGACAAGAGAGGATAGAGGTGATGGAGATGGAACAGAAGGCTTATCAGAGGAAGTTGCAGGAGACTCATCAGCGGATCGAAGGGAATGAGACTGTACTTCAAGTCCATAACTTGCAAGTCGAGCTTCAAGTGTCTCGTCGGAAGGCTGTGAATGTACTGGATGACGTATCCTTCCGGATTGAAAAAGGGGAGATCGTGGGTGTCGTCGGCGAGTCCGGCTGCGGAAAGAGCGTTCTAGCGCTTTCCGTGCTCGGGTTGCTGCCTCCAGCAATGCGGATTGGTGCAGGAGATCTCTGGTATAAGGAAGAGCTGCCGCTGCACACGTATAACAACCGCGACATGCAATCGGTTCGGGGAAAGGAAATATCGATGGTCTTTCAAGATCCCATGAGTTCATTGAACCCTGGTCTGACGGTGGGCCATCAGGTGATGGAGAGTTTAAGGCTTCATATGGGATATGGAAGGAGGGAGGCACTGGAGCAGGCGGTGTTGCTGTTCCGTAAGGTGGGTCTACCAAGACCGGAGAAACTGCTTCATGAATATCCGTATCAATTGTCCGGCGGCATGCGACAACGGGTCATGATGCAATGGCGATCTCATGTAATCCGGGGCTGCTTATTGCTGATGAGCCGACCACTGCGCTCGACGTTACGATTCAAGCCCAAATTCTGGACCTGATGCAACGTATCCGTAAAGACGATGGGACGGCGATCCTGCTCATATCACATGACCTTGGTATGATCGCAGATATGTGTGATCGTATGATCGTCATGTACGCAGGCAAGGTGGTGGAGCAGGGAACGGCTGCAGAGATTTTTGACCATCCAAGGCATCCTTATACTATAGGTCTCTTGAATTCCGTTCCCACGCCAGCGAAGAAAGGCAGTCCGCTGTATTCCATACCGGGTACGGTGCCCGCGCTGCATGAGAGAGGAAGCGGTTGCCGATTCGCTTCGAGGTGTCCATACGCTGCGGACCGCTGCCGACAGGAGCTGCCGCCCCTTGTCCATGTAGGGAAACAGCATGCTGCTGCATGCTTTCTGGCGGAGGAGGTGGATGCCAATGCTGTCGTATGAGGAGTCTCTGGTTGAGCTTAAGCATATCGAGAAGACCTACTCACAAGGTTCTCTGTCTGTGAGCAAGAAGCTCCGTGCTGTTCGCGGTGTATCGCTTGCCATCAGAAGAGGAGAAACGCTTGGGTTGGTAGGAGAGAGTGGCTGCGGCAAGTCTACCGTCGGCCAGATGACCGCGCGGCTGCTTGAGCCTAGTGGTGGTTCGCTCTGGTATAAAGGAAGAGATATTACGAATGCACAGGGAAAGCCCTTACGAGAGCTACGTCAAGAAATCCAATATGTATTTCAGGATCCCTATACTTCGTTGAATCCGAGATTCACGATTGGCCGTCTTCTGGAAGAACCGCTGAAGTATTACCGGCTGGGTAACCGGCAGAAGCGCAAAAACGAAGTTCTGGAGATGTTGGACCGGATAGGTCTGAATGCTTCCTATATGGATCGATATCCCCATGAGTTAAGCGGCGGGCAGCGGCAGCGGGTAGGCATTGCAAGGGCGCTGATGCTGAATCCGGAATTCGTGGTGCTCGATGAGCCCGTATCGGCATTGGATGTCTCCGTACAGGCGCAGATTTTGAATTTGCTCAAAACGCTGCAAAGTGAATTGTCTCTGACTTATTTGTTTATTTCCCATGATCTGAACGTGGTGCACTATGTGAGTGATCGAGTCGCTGTCATGTATCTTGGAAGCATTGTAGAGATTGCTGATGTGAATGATCTGTATAACAATCCACGGCACCCCTACACACAAGCGTTAGTCTCGTCGATTCCGGCCGAACGGGGCGGTGAGAAGAGAGAGCCCATCATTCTAAGCGGGGATTTACCCGACCCCTCGACCGCCATCCAGGGCTGTCCCTTCCGATCAAGATGCATGCATGCGTTCGAGCGTTGTGCCGCCGAGATGCCGGAATGGTCGGAGGTCGGAGCAGGTCATGCTGTACGATGCCATTTGTGGAACGGGACACAGGAGAGCCTCGAGCCATTGCCTGTTGAGTTATCATCTTAGGACTGAAGTGGAGGATCGTAGAAGATGGACGATAAGGAGCATGAAGTCATACGCCTGGCTATTGCTGCGGATGCCCCGGCTTTAAGGAATCTTCTATACCGGGCCTACGAACCGATCCGCATGTTGAATCTCAAGTGGCCGGCGGCATATGTTACGCAGGATGCGGCGCTGGCGAATATCGAGCGGAATGAATGCTATGTATTGGAGAAGGATGGTTCGATCGCGGCAACCATCACGTATTCGCTGGAGGGCGACGTTCGCGACGTGACCGATCTTCCCTTCATCAAGTGGTTCGCGGTCGATCCGGTGCTGCAGGGTCACCGGCTCGGAGCGCGATTGATCCGCTATGTCGAGCAAACGATACTCCTCGGGAAATACAAATGGCCTGCTGTTACATTGGCAACCGCGGAGCGGCATCCGTGGCTGGCAGCGATGTACCGGCGAAGCGGCTATGAATCCATTCTGGAGTTCGATTCCAAGAACGGGGACGGCAATATGTATCTTATGTGCAAAGTCTTGAATTCAGATCGATTCGAGAGGTATATCCGCGAGCATCCCGCGGATCTTGCTGCCATTCATAACCGTACCCGGCTGGTTAATGAAAATATGAATCAATGACACCCTGAAGTATTTTATTAAAAGTGACAAGAAGTCCAATATAACCAATAAGCATAAGTGATTGAATATAATGTTAGACATTTTATTGGCAAAAAAAGAATGGATAGAGTCTACAGAGAAAATCTGAACTCCATCCATTTCTTTTTATTATTTACAACAACAATTTTACTTTGTACATTTGCTCTTTTGAAACATCGTATTCGTTAGTGCAATGGATTTATAAACTTGTTAAATCGGGGGAAGAATACCTCCTTGAAAGGGGGTTATTATCATGCGGCTAACATTATTGGCAAATGCCGTACTTGCCGCTTCTCTGTCTGTATCCACGCCGTTACATACGGTTGCTAATGAAACAGCCCACCATCCAAGCCGTCAAGAACAATCTTCATGCGATGTGCTCAGGGACGCATTCGTGTGGTCTTTATTCAAACCGATTGGGAACGTGCTTCGACAATACAAGGATGAACGACAATTCATGGTCGATGATGTCGTTGAAGTCAAACGTTTGGAGCAAGGTCAATATTATTGGGAGACAACTTTGAAAGTAACGACCTTTGAAGGACCGCATAACCCTCCTTACCATTACTATATCATTACCTTTACCAACTTGTTTTCAAATGAAGTAAAAGTGAAAAAAGTGTTGAGAACGGATTAAAAAAATAACTAAAATGTCCGTGAGCTTAAACTCAATTAAACTGCTCAAATATACTTGCAGTCCATTTGCTATGGTTTTCGGCAATGAACTGCTCCGTCTGTATCAGCTTATCTACAAGCTCCTGTTTCGTTAACTTCATGTATTTTTGACGAAGCTGTACAAGATCACGATTAGGCTAATGCGTCTTAGATCGGTATCATGTGTCATGCTAAATTGAGAAGCTCGTTTATTTGTTTGTCTTTTTTTATACGTATGGCTGTGTTGCTTGTAATAATCAAATAACAATTCGTTCGTTTTTATTGTATTCGGATGAATTCCTTTACCTGTAGGATCAAATTCTTTAGATTTATTATGAATGCTATTTAAGCTTACGGACTTACCTTCCTTCACCAAAGAATCGATAGCAGATTTGCCTAACTGGAAGGAGCGATTTTTATTTTTTTTATGAGCAGTATGAAGCCAAGGACGATCATCATTTGTTGGTACGGATAATTGGTTCATAGTGCAGTTCCTCTCTGTGTTGTTTAATCAACTCAATTTCTTTAAGTTCAATTCTGGCTTGCTTACGCATTTCTTTTGCCTTTTTAACTTCCACATCAAGCCCCATTTTCGTAAAGCGTTCCTCCATATCTTTAGAAAGCTTAATCACTTCATGTAATTCATGTTCTTGCTCAGGTTCAGGGATTTTCGCTTTACAGCCTAAACATGCCATTTTCGTAGGGCATATATAATCTGTAACGCAACTACCACCTAACACCTTATTAAAAACACCGACTTTACTATTGTGATCATCCAATTCTCTTTGTAGCTCCTCTGGACTACGCAGAATTGCTTCATCAATGTCCACATAGCTTGCAATGACATCATGTAATTCACCAACGGCTTGAGCTATCTGTGTAGGTGTAGGGGCAGAATAATAGCTCGTAACATTTACATCCCTTTGGTGAAGAACTTTTGCAACGATGTCGAGTGGTATCTTTTGTCGTTGTACCGCCTCAGTAGCGAATGCATGACGGAGGAGATGGCTTTTCACCGTCACAGGTGTTCCTTCTTGAGTTTCAAATCGCATTGCATGAAGCAAGAATTTTATGCATGAATAGAGGCATGTATGTTTCATTGCCTTATTTTGATACTGAAAGTAATATGGTTTAGGTTCTGGAAACAGATGTCTTCGACTATAGCGATATTCAACACTTGGAATCTTGTCGCTTTGATAATGCTCTTTTAACATCCGAAGTACAATTTGAATATATTCCATTGTTTGTTTACTGATGTAGAATTCTTCAACCTTGTCACGTCCTTTGGGGATCGCACGAAAGGAATAATGAAGTTTTTCTTTTACCTTTTTAATCTGAATACACTCTCTGGTGCTGTTGATCTGCAACAATTCGTTCAGTCTTGCTCCAGTTGTCGT
The DNA here is from genome assembly GCF_001315105.1 of Paenibacillus sp. JCM 10914. Lineage (GTDB taxonomy): Bacteria > Bacillota > Bacilli > Paenibacillales > Paenibacillaceae > Paenibacillus_AQ. The sequence goes on from NZ_BAZR01000015.1 coordinate 64,444, forward strand.
AAAAACATCAATCGCCAACAAAGCAAAGGTGCAGGCGACATAAATCGGCTCTACGTCAAACAAAATGCCCTCTACCTTATCTTTATGCAAAGAAACAAATGTGCTTTGGTACAGGATTCCTTTATGTCCTGACCAGAAAGGGATAGGATTCTCTTCAGATTCTTCTGAACCGTATCCCCATGATTTTAAGAGAGTACGCTTTAATTTTATTTCTTCTTTCGTTGCGTTTTGACTCCATGACCCAGTATGCCTTCTTGAATTATCTCTGCGAACCATAATCCATCGGCTTCATCATCATCATCATCATCGATCCGTTCAGCCTTAACATATTCAACATAGAAGTGGTTATTATCATCTGAATACGCACCTTTGCGATCATTAGCAACCTGAACAACCGTTTCAGTGAATTGATACTGGTAGTGAGAGACAAAGGATGGCTTGTCCCACAAACGGAAATAAAGACGTTCTCCAATGCGTTCAGGTTCATCGTAGTGAAATTCTAACGGCAGGCAATCAGGACGCTTCTGTGCCTCGTCTATGGCTTTGTAGAAGGCATCCCGAAGGCGTTTCATTTGATTCCAACGAAAACGTGAAGTCGCTCTGATTTCAGGTAAATAGGGGACAATGGCATCCGTCTCATCTTTACGGTTATTTTGACGCTTTTCGAGAGCCAGCTTACTAAAAGAAAAATCTCTTGAGTCAAATGACGGTATAGGGAACAAAAACTGCTCAAAATAGGCTTGTTGCTCTTGATTCAATTTCTGCATGATCCATTTTTTGGTGTGGTATGCATCCGACTTATAACGACGCAAAAATTCCGACCGCATATTATTTGAATGCTCTGGACAAAACTCTCCCTTGAGATAGCTGTACAAGTGAACTTCTGTATTGAACTCCTTCATCTCTTGGAGCGAGTGGAAATGGAATATATCTTTCATTCTTGGATGAATATTTTTTAATTGATTATCAGTAGTTTTTGGATCTAAGTTTCTATCAGCTTGAATTAGTAAGGCAAACAACATATGGTTACACCACGGCATTTCGATGATCTGATTCATAAAATACTTTTGATTGCGTTCATCCACTTTATCCAGTAAGAACACACCTCTTGCATCTTTCAGATGTAAAATAATGTGATCTATTTTTTCTTTCAATGCTGAATAATACTCGGATTTAGGCTTCACACTGATAAAGCTCATAACGATCACTCCAATCCATCCAATAATTCTTGTAAATCTTGATCAAATTCTAAATCGCCTGAGTTTTTTATGAGCGTTAGCTGTGTTTCCTGCTTACGTTTTACTTTACGATTGGAAATGTACTCTTGCTCTCTTTGTTCCATGTTTTCAAGCATTTGATCGTGAGCTTTCCGATGCTTTTCTTCGTCAAAATAATGCTCGTACACTTTGATTGTGTCTTGGTTTTTCCACTTCATGTACTTAATGAGTTCATCTTTACGTTGTTTAAATTCGACTTCCGTTTTTGATATGTTATAAATTTCCCTTAGTCTTGTTGTTACAAACCAATGTCTGGCTTTGTGGGGGTTTAGCTTGAGCTGGCTTATCTGCATCGCTTTATTCCAGTGATAATACCAGGCTTCATACATAAGAGGCGTTCCCCACTCCGTAAGGAATATAGGTGCGTTATCAGGCAATTCATCAAATCCCCAATGGTTCGGATCATGCTGTTTTCGTACAGTGTTAATGTAATGATTCAGATGTTTTACAGTGTCTTTACCGAACCGCAAGAATTTCACCTTGCGGCCATGGCTACCTTTATTGAAAGTGCTGACTTCTTGGAAGCTCTTCCTTGCACGGTAATCGCCAATTGTAAGCTCTATGACCTCCGAAGCTCTGGCTCCTGTTTCAAATAACATACGAGCGATGATCATCTCTCGATCTGACCAATTCGCTCTCTTACCCGCCTTATATACCTGATAGGGTAGATCAGGATCGTCTATAATTTGGGGTTGCCATTCTTCGTTGATTAACTTAAAAAAGGAGTCTGTTAATCGGCGTGTTGGGATGGGGTCTTCTGTTCCGCTCATGGACGGCATTCGTGGCTTATTTGTCCTTGCCCCCTCAGTATGGCCCCTGTAATCGGTCAAAATGGCTTGTGAATCGATTAGAGGGTTATAGAAGGAATACTGTCTCAGATAGATCATAGTCTTGTAAAATGACTTCACAGACGATAGAAATCGATTCACCGTATTCGGACTTTTATGAGTTAAATTTACAAAACGAAACGTATCCTTTTCTTTCACTTTACATAACATTTCGTTCATGAGGTAATCTTCAATGGCAACACGAATGGCTTCTGGTGGATCACTCCACTCAACACGACTACCTTGATAATTGCTGTGCTTATTTAGCCATGTAAAAAAAGGAAGTAGTGTTTGCAAGTAGGAGAGTGCAGAGCTTTGGCTGATTCTTCCTTTGCTATCATGATAGAAATCGGTTAACGGAAGAAAAGGATTATCTTCATTGAACACCAACAACTCATAACGACTTTCGACACCTTCTGGACAATAAACGTAATAATAATGATTTGATGTTTTTGTAGTCATTTAACACCTCTATCCAGTTAAGAAGGTAACATCGTAGGGGAATATATGTTCTATTTGTTGGAGTAAAAAAAAGTCCATCACAGACTTTTACGATATACATCTGCTTTTTGACTGTTGTGTAACCTAATCCCCCATCTATATCCACATCATACCATGTCACATTATGGCAGTAAATGGACTTACATATCACATATCAGCAATAAATAAGAATGAGCAACACAAAGAGTTTTCCCCCTCTGCATTGCCCATCAAATCATATAATGTCTAACATTGTATTCAACTGCTATTGTTATTGGTTTTAGTGGACTTCCTACACCTTTAATGTTACAGAGTAAGGGTGTTTTTTCTTGGTATTTTTTTCGTTAAAAGTGTTGACCTTAACGTTACGTGAAGGTGTACATTTGGGATGTCAGGAGGTGAAACCATGGAATATACAGTGCAGAAGCTGGGACGGCTAGCAGGAATCAGCACGCGTACGCTTCGATATTATGATGAGATTGGCATTCTGAAGCCGGCCAGAATCAATTCGTCAGGATATCGGATCTATGGGCAGGATGAGGTGGATCAATTGCAGCAGATTTTATTCTATCGTGAGCTCGGACTATCCTTGGACCATGTCAAGGAAATTATGACGTCGCCCACCTGGAGTAAGGCCGATGCACTGAAACAACACCATGCACAGCTCCTGGACAAGAGAAGGCAGCTCGATCTGCTGATTACCAATGTGGAGAACACGATCGCCTCCGCCGAAGGGAGAAAGACGATGACAGACCAACAGAAGTTTGCAGGGTTCAAGCAGAAGCTGATTGATGATAACGAGCAAAAATACGGCCAGGAGATTCGTGAGAAGTATGGCGATGTTGCGATCAATCAATCGAACGCCAAACTAAAGAATATGACCCAAGAGCAGCACGAGGAGCTGACCCGTTTGACGGAGAAGTTATACGGGACATTGGCCGAAGCCGTCAAGCAAGGGGACCCAGGCAGCGAACTTGCCCAAACGGCAGCAGCTCTTCATAAGCAGTGGCTCACATTCTATTGGAGCGACTACAGCAAGGAAGCGCATGCGGGTCTTGCCCAAATGTACGTCTCCGATGAGCGCTTCACGGCTCATTACGACGAGAAGCAGCCTGGCACAGCCGAGTTTCTTCGTGATGCCATTCTGATCTATACAGGACAAAGCGAGTCATAAGATTAATGAAGCTAGTAATCAAGCCCTTTGCACGATATGATGCAGAGGGCTTTTTTATCGTGGAGTTATTTTTTCATAAATAACTGTAACATTTGACGGAACAAACCGTTGTCTGTTGTGAAGGGGGAGAGGATTCGATGCGGCGTGATCTATATACCGAGTTATTCAAGACGTATCAATCCTATCTGTATCTGTATTTGTATCGGCTGAAGCAACTGGAGGGAGAGATATAGCTATGCATGACGAGAAGGAGGAAAAACAAGAATACGTTCTGCGGAACGATGATTTTTCCACAGAACCGCCACAGTGGAGTGAGAAGGAATTCAATAAGATGATCTGGCGGACACGATACAAGATGTTAGCGAATGCCGTGGGCGGGGCGATTGTACTGTGGCTGATCTATACCATCTATATTTCCGCCATTCATATCTATTTTGATACGAATGAAGTGAGGGGAAAATTCATACGTTCCGTCGTAACGGCGGTGGAACTGCATGGAGACGGCGTTCGGGTGGAGAAGCCGATGCATACGGTATTCGAAGTGACGCCGTTCCTTTCGCAAAAAGGTACGTTTAAGTTGTACCGGATGGTGGGCGATTGGGAAGTCGTTACGGGCGAGGTCCATGCGAAATTAACCGTGACCGGGAAACTTTCCTATTCCATCAATCCAACGGGCGCCTATTTGAATGAGAACAGCCCTGCATTCGTTCTGCCTTACTCCGTCATGTTTGATGAAACGGTGGGAGGTGGGGAGCGCCCGGAAAGTGACATGGAGCAAGTAAGACGGATCGAAGACGGCTTCGTGGCGGAACTGTCCTTTTCCACGGATGCCTTGCTGTCGCCAGCGGAGCTGCTCGACCTGCTGGGGGAATACGACCTGCGTGTGACCGGGATGCCGGTCTATGCGGGAGAGTTAACGGAGGTTCAACCTGGGGGACATTCCATCGGGGGAGGTGGCGATTATTACGTTCCGCATTTGACGTTCCGCCCGATGACCGTGTATGAGGATGATCAACGACTCTCCATGTGGTCCCTATACTTTACGACGCCCGACCCGGACATCGAAGAACACATGGAGCGAATGATTGGGGATCTGGCATGGGCGACCGCGAATGCCGCTTACGATTGGGCGGACGTCGATAGGCAGCGCTTGGCGTATATTAGAGAACACGGCATGCAAATTTACGGTGCGACGGTGACCGGGCCCGTCAGGGAACTCGAGAAACTTGGAGAGCGTCCCGAATTCAAGGAATTCCGCCTGGGCCGGGTCGAGGTATGGAACTGGGATTGAACGATGGCAGGCACCGCGTGCTTTCGTGCCATGCCGCATAAAGAAAGGATGCTCTCCAGCACTGCGGCTTGGAGAGCATCCTTATCGTTGATCAAGTTAAATATTGATCCCGTATCATATTCATGTGGTGAAGTTCATGCCCAGCAATGACATACGCAGCAGCGCGGGCAGAGAGAGGGTAGTTGTTAAACATGCCCTGACGTATGAGCGCTTCCTCCGGTAGACTGCCCACCAGCGTGGCCGTGGATTGCCTCACCGCAGAATAGTCCTTAAGTACTTCTCTTAACGGGAGTGCTGCGAAGGGAGAGTTCTGAACGAAGACTTCACGATCATATCCACTAAATTCACGGGCATCGCCGCGAGCAATGTAGAGGATACGATAGTTCCACAAGCGCTCCATATCGGCGATATGACCAATCACCTGCTTCAAACTCCATTTGTTTGGGGCATAGCGGTAATCGGCTTGTTCCTCAGTCAAATCGCTTAATGCCTGGAGCGTGTCATCATGCTGTTGCAGCAAGATCTGCGTTATATTGCCTTCAGATACAAGACGGACGTAGCCCTCGGCGTGCGGTGAGTATTCGCTGGAATCAGGGTAGGTATTCATCGTATTCATATGGGTATCCTCCGGATCATGAATTGAGTGAGACGTATATCTAATCTTTATGCAGACTAGCCCAGATGAATTCATTTCTTAGTTCTACTTGCCCTGGATGAGGGTAACTATCAGGTGGCCTGCGCCCAGATCAAGTGTATGATTCCGTTCCAGTGTCGCTCGCTCTTGATTAGGGCGAGCGGAGAGTTCTCCACAAGCCGCATCATATCCCGGTTATAGTGACAGCCGGATATCCGCCGTGCTAACGGATTAACGACATGCTGTGCTGACCTTAACAGCCGGTTGGCGCTAAGTCCATGCTCTAGCAAATAGATGCGCCCGCCGGGTTTCACCCAGCGGTTCATCTTGTTCAAAGCTGCTGCCGGATCTTTGTAGCCGCATAGCGATAACGTGGATACCAAGGCATCGAACGAACGCTCCGGGAGCTCCAGGGATTCGATATCATGCTCATGGAAGATCGCTGCAATACCAAGCTCCGAAGCGAGCTGACCGGCACGGCGCAACATCTCCGGGCTGAAATCGACCGCGGTAATATGTACACGGTCCTTATCATAGAAGGGAAAGTTTGCACCGGCGCCAACGGCTACCTCAAGCACATGGCCCTCCACATCCTGTAGCAACCGTTGTCTCCATACACCGAGACTGCGCTGCCGCGAATTCCGCTCATACATCGCGGCCTGCTTGTCGAATTTGCGGATCAGGGCGCGTTTATTCACGCGGTATTCTCCGAGCGACGCCTGTTTTGACCGCTGCTTTAACAACAAGCTCACGGATTGCTTTCACCACATTCTGGTTGAATACACTCGGAATGATATAGGATGGATTACGCTCTTCATCGGATACAGCGGACGCAATCGCTTCCGCAGCCGCAAGCTTCATTTCTTCGTTGATCGTCGTAGCGCGACAATCGAGGGCGGCCCGGAATATGCCCGGGAAGCACAGCACGTTGTTAATCTGGTTCGGGTAGTCAGAACGACCGGTCGCGATCACGCCAACGATGTCTTCCACTTCTTCGGGTCTAATCTCCGGCGAAGGGTTGGCCATCGCGAATACGATCGGATCTGCGGCCATCGCCTGCACATCTTCACGGCGCAGAATACCGCCGGCGGAGAGACCGATAAATACGTCCGCTCCTTGAATGACTTCACGCAGCGAGCCTTGCACACGGTTCGGATTCGTATGCTCCGCATACCATTGCCACATGGAATTGTTGTATGAATTTCCGGATACGAGCGCGCCTTCGCGGTCTACGCCGATGATTTCGGTTACGCCGGCAGATAGAAGAATCTTGGTGCAGGCTACCCCAGCAGCCCCGATGCCGCATACAACGACGCGAACCTTATCAATCGGTTTGTTTACGATTTTTAAGGCATTAATGAGCGCGGCGTACAGGACGACAGCGGTACCGTGCTGATCATCGTGGAACACGGGAATATCAAGTTCATCACGCAGACGCTGTTCGATTTCAAAGCAGCGCGGAGATGAAATATCTTCAAGGTTAATGCCGCCAAAAGCAGGAGCGAGCGCTTTAATGCAGGATATAATCTCTTCGGTATCCTGTGTATCCAGACAGATCGGAAAGGAGTCTACGCCTGCGAGCTGCTTGAAGAGCATCGATTTACCCTCCATAACCGGCATCGCCGCATAAGGACCGATATTGCCAAGACCTAGCACGGCGCTTCCGTCGGAGATAACGGCTACCGTATTTCTTTTGATGGTTAATGTATAGGCTTTCTTTGGATCCTCCTGAATTGCCGCACATACGCGGGCCACGTCAGGCGTATAGACACGGGAGAGATCGTCACGGTTTTGAATCGGGATCTTAGGCTGAGTTTCGATTTTGCCGCCCAGATGCAGCAGGAAGGTGCGATCGGAGACGTTGACTAGTCGGACACCCTTCAGGTTCTTGACTCTATCTGTAATTTTCGCGATATCAACGCTGTCCGTTACGGTAATGGTAATATCCCGAACCGTGGTATGGCCGCTCGCTTGAATGACGTCGATGGCGACCATGTCACCGCCGGCTTCGAAGATAGCGGATGCAACTTGACCGAATTTAATCTCCTGCGTGTTCATTTCAAGTCTGAGGATAATGCTTTTTCCCCCGAGTCCATTGTTTTCCATTGTGACCTCCAAGTAATCGATCATTTTTTCGTGATCCTGTAGTGTGTAGCCATAACATTGTTAACGTTATCATAGTTCGAGGAAGCATGGTCATTTTCCTGTTTCGCAGTCAAGATTCCCGTCAATTAATATAAAGTATTTATTGGAAAATTGGCGCCGATGGAATTATAATCGGAGCATCTCATTGAAAAGGGGAGATCTGCTGTGAATGCCAGAATCGAGGAATTGGAAAAGCGATTGATCAATCAGCACCATAAGGATTTGTTTCTTCAGATGTTGCATACCCTTCAAGCCGTTGATGATTTGGCAGAACAACACCGGATTTATCAAGCTGTACAAGCGCTGAGCGGTACGCGCATCGTGGGGACGGAGGAGAATGTGTACTTCGATACCTTGAATCAGGTGAAGGAGCAGATTGTTCATACCCTGGAGCTAACCATCGAGGATTTGGAGCACAAGGGCGACAAACATTATAAGAAACATTTCAAGGATGGTGTGGAATGAAACTATGAAATAGCCGGACAAAAGCATGGTTCCGTTGAGGAGCCATGCTTTTTATATGACTCGTTCTTATCGGTCGCTGAAGGCTTTAACATAACCATCACATCGAGAGTTACATTATTATCCAATTTCATTGCAATGTGTAAAAAATCGTTGATTAGTATTATGGGATACCGTCTTCAGATACTATAAACTAATTGTAGTGCTGGTAAAGCTTGGACATTTGTAATTTATTCACACCAGGTTCAGTTTCATCCAGAGATTAAGATTCTCCATGATCGAAGAAGGAAGGTGATGGGCACAACCGGGAGGCTGTGGGATTAGGAATTATCGTTTATCTCAATTATCAAAGGAGGAATTATTGTATGACTTTAAGTTTACCGAATAATGCTTGGCTCAAGAATTTAATCATTACGGGTGCCACTGTATTGCTGATGACCTTATTGATGGTTTTATTTGCCGACAAAGCTTCTGCCCACGGGTATGTGGATTCCCCGGGTAGCCGTGCTATTCTGTGTAAACAAGGACAGAACTCCGATTGTGGAGCGATTATCTATGAGCCACAGAGCTTGGAAGCGCCGAAGGGATGGCCGAATTCAGGCCCTGCAGACGGTAAGATCGCCAGCGCTGCTGGCGCATTCCCTAAGCTGGATGAGCAGTCCGCGACTCGTTGGAGTAAAGTTAATATTTCTGCGGGTACGAACACCTTCCAGTGGGTGATTACGGCAAGGCATTCAACGGCAAGCTGGAAATACTACATTACGAAAGACGGCTGGAATCCGAACGCTCCACTGAGCAGAGCATCCTTCGACCTGACGCCTTTCTGCTCCATCAACTACGGAGGGGCTCAACCTCCAGCGAATTACGCATCCACTTGTAACGTTCCTGCCAAGACTGGATATCATGTCATTCTGGCGGTATGGGAAGTTGCAGACACGGCTAACGCTTTCTATAACGCAATTGACGTTAACTTTGGCAGCGGCGGTGGTACCCCGAATCCTGGAGTGCCTGCTCCAACAGGTTTGACATCCCCAGCTCAAACAAGCAATAGCATTTCCTTGGCATGGTCTGCTTCTTCTGGAGCTTCCAGCTATGAAATCTATCGCAATGGATCGCTGGTTGGTACTTCCAACACAACTTCGTATACGAATACCGGCTTAACCGCAGGTACGTCCTATACCTACACGATAATCGCCGTTAACAGTTCGGGCAGTAAATCTTCGGCCTCGTCGCCGCTAACGGTCTCCACGTCAGGTAATGCGACGACCTATCCGGCATGGAGCGCGACGACCGTCTATGTCGGTGGCAATAAAGTTACGCATAATGGCGTGAATTATGAAGCCAAGTGGTGGACGTTAGGCGAGACGCCGGGCAATGCGGATGTATGGAAGGTCATTCCGTAACGCAAGTTAAATAAAGATTGGTGCAGAGGCTGTTCCAGCAGTAGATTTCTTCTACTCGGGGCAGCCTCTGCTTTTAATGCGTATGTGTGCACCCCTTCGGGTGTTTTTTTGTTATATACAGACAATGACATGATCACGACCGGTAAACGGTAATGCCTTTTTCTTGAAATGGTTTAATGTCGGATTCTGAAGCTTCGGTACCGGTGACAATGGTATGGATGGCGCTGTTCGGAGCGACCGTATGCAGCGAGAGCTTACCGATTTTGCTGTGGTCGGTGACCACGATGATTTCCCCGGCGGCTGCGATCATCCCTTGCTTGGCAGGCACGAGCAGTGCTTCAGGATGCATCAGGCCGTGCTGCGGGTGCAGGGCTGGAGTTCCGATAAAGGCTTTCTCCACATGCAGGCTTTTCAATACATGATCCGTAAACATCCCATTGAGCATATAACTGGATGGGTAAAGATCCCCGCCAGTCAGAATAACCTTGATTCCCGGCGCATCGCGCAGCTCGACTGCGACATTCAGATCATTGGTAATGACGGTAATATTGGACCGGTGGACTAAGTGGGCAGCGATATGCAGCGTAGTCGTACCGGAATCAATTATAATATTCTCTCCGTCCTCAACCAAGGAGGCAGCAAGTTGGCCGATTCGCATTTTCTCATCTCGATGAACGCTCGTACGCTCATTAAATGAAGGCTCGTTATGAGTCCATTGCTCCATAATTACTCCGCCATGAGTACGCTTCAGTACGCCCTCGCCTTCAATATCGGCCAAGTCACGGCGAATCGTGGCTGAATGAACCTGGAACTCCTCGGCCAAGGCAGCGACCGTTGCCGTTCGGTATTGACGTACATAATCAATAATCCTCTTCTTTCGTTCATGTGCTAGCAATTCGCAATAACTCCTTCCATTTCGGACATCTCATTGGGTATGTGCGTTTTTACATTCAATGCTCAAGTTTGTTCTTTTATGCTTAAGAAATGTAGCCCCTTACATTTTATCCCCCATATGTTAAGAGATTGTTAAAAACCAGCCAGCTCAACATTTACAAACTAAGTACGATGCTCTAACACTCCGCTAATGATATGGCCATACAATCAATTTAAATAAAAAATGAGCAAAAGTGATCATTACTTGTGCATTTCATGCGTAGTTATTAGCAGATGTGTGTAAGGGATTTCAATTATGGTTCGTCTGTTCGTTTTTTATGGATCATGCAATGACAGCATCATAATACGATTCGTGAGGGGGATCGCTCTTGGCATCGATTGAATTCGTAAAAGTAAGCAAGGTATTTGACCGTCAACCCGTCATTCAAGATTTGGATCTGAATATTGAGGACGGTAAGTTCACTGTGTTGGTAGGACCGTCAGGCTGTGGCAAAACGACGCTGCTGCGTATGATTGCAGGCATTGATCCGCAGACCTCGGGCTCGGTCCTGATTAACGGCAAGGATGTGACCCGAATTGCACCGGGCAAGCGTGGCGTAGCCATGGTGTTCCAGAATTATGCCATCTATCCGACGATGTCGGTGCGCGATAATATCGAATTCGGTCTGGTGAACAACAAAGTTCCCAAGGATGAACGGACGCGTCTGGTGGAGACGATCGGGACAACGGTCGGACTCGGTGAATATCTCGACCGTAAGCCTTCGACGCTATCCGGTGGGCAGCGGCAGCGGGTGGCCTTGGCAAGAGCGATGGTCAAGAATCCGTCGGTATTTCTCATGGATGAGCCGCTCTCTAACCTGGATGCGAAGCTGCGCGTCCAGATGCGCATTGAACTGATCGAACTGCATAAGAAGCTGGGTTCGACTTTCGTCTACGTAACCCATGATCAGATGGAAGCGATGTCGATGGCGGATACGATTGTATTGATGAATCACGGTGTGATCCAACAGGAGGCAGCACCGGAGGTTGTTTACCGCAAACCGAACAATCTGTTTGCGGCTCAATTTATCGGTGTGCCCCCGATGAACATCGCTCCGATTGGGGAAGACAAGACGACTTTTGGATTTCGACCGGAGAGCGCCGTGGTAACGACGGAGCCTGGAGAGTATCACTACTCGGTGAAGGGGACCGTGGTTACCCGCGAAATGCTGGGCTCGGAGACGATCTATCAAGTGAAGACCGTCGATGGGCAAGCGTTTATGGTGAAATGTCCGGATGATCGATTCCATGTCGATCAAGTCGTGTACCTCGGCGTTCCCGCAGATAAGCTGTATTTCTTCGGAACCGATGAGAACCGGATCGATGAGCAGGATGCACGGTATCGTGAACTGCTGGAGCGTCTATGGGGAACAGCGCATGGATAAGAAGCGGATATGGGAAGGGATACGGCCTTACGTGCTGATTGCACCGGCGATGACAGGCATTCTGCTGTTCGTGATGTATCCGGTCGGTTATTTGATGTATTTGAGCCTCTTCAAATACAATTTGATGAACAAAGACAAGAGCAGGTTCGTGGGGCTTGATAATTTTACACAAATTCTGAGTCGGGGTGATTTCTACAAAGCGCTCTGGAATACAAGCCTATATACCGTTGGCGTTGTGGTTCTGACGATGATGCTGTCGCTGCTGATTGCCGTTTGGCTGAATAAGAAGGGAAGATTCAACCAGGTCGTGCAGGCGGGAATTTTCACGCCCCATGTAGTGTCGATCGTCTCGATCTCGCTCGTATGGCTGTGGCTGATGGAGCCTAATCAAGGGATGCTGAACTATATCCTCAAGCTGCTCGGCCTTCCGCCCTCTGCGTGGCTGCAAAGTTCCAAGACGGCGCTGTTGTCCGTCATCATCGTCTCCGTCTGGCAGGCGATCGGCTATTATACACTCATTATCGTCGCTGCTCTTCAGAGCATTTCGCCTAGCATTTATGAGGCAGCGGCGCTGGATAACGCGAGTAAATTCAAGGTGTTCTTCAAGATTACCTTGCCCATGATATCACCGCAGTTGTTTTTTATCCTAATTATCATGACGATCGGCTCGTTCAAGGTGTTTGATACCGTTCAGGTTATGACCGGCGGTGGGCCTAACAATGCAACCACTACGCTTGTGTACTACATTTACGGGTTCCGGACGACCAATATCGGCTATTCGGCAGCGACGGGCGTGGTGCTAATGGCCATCATCGGACTGCTTACATTCGTTTATTTCCGGCTGCTGTCAAGAAAGGTCCACTATCAGTAAGTCGTTCGATGAGCATTTGGATAAAGGAGGAGCCACAGTTTGAGAAGCTTTGAATGGAAGACCGTATCGCAATGGCTTGGTTATCTGCTGAAGGCAGTGACGCTAATGATCTTTATATTCCCCTTCCTGTGGATGATCTCGACGTCGCTGCAGACGTTCCGCGAGACGATGTCGTTTCCGCCTACGTGGATTCCAGCCACGCCGCAGTGGGGCAACTTCGCCGAAGCGATGAATGCAGGGCCTTTCCTGACGTATTTCAGGAACTCTGCCGTTGTCACGGGTTCGATCATTATTTTGCAATTTATGATTATGATTCCCGCAGCGTACTCCTTTGCCAAATACAAGTTTCATGGAAAAACCGTACTGTTTGGCCTAATCTTGCTGGCATTTATGATACCGGGTCAGGTTACGTTCATCCCGGTCTATCTGATGATGGCGGATTGGGGGTTGGTGAAGACGCTGCTGCCGCAGATCATACCGTTTATCTCGAACGCCTTTGGCATCTTCTTGCTGCGGCAATATTTCATGCAGATTCCGGAGGAGATTATCGAAGCGGCCCGGCTGGACAATGCGAATGAATTCAAGATTATGTGGAGAATCATGATTCCGATGTCAAAGCCTGCGCTGGCCACGATCGGACTATTCAGCTTCGTGAGTCATTGGAATGATTATTTCTGGCCGCTCGTCATGACCGATTCCGCCGCTGTACGTCCGCTGACGCTCGGGATTGCGATGCTCAGGGAGACGGAAGGGATCAGCAACTGGCACATCATCATGGCTGGCAATGTGATTCTCGTGGTTCCGATTCTACTGGTGTATCTCTTCTGCTCCAAGCATATCGTGAAGGCGTTCGTCTATTCCGGTATTAAATAATAATCAATGGAGGAATGAAATCAATGAACACGAAATGGTATTCGCTGCTCTCGATTATTCTGCTATTTAGTCTGCTTGCCGCATGTGGCGGTGGAGGCTCCAGTACAGGTTCGGCCGGCGAAACGCCAGGCAACGGCGGAACGGGAACGAACGGCGGCGCAGAAACTCCGCCTGCCAGCCAAGGCAAGACGACCGTACAATTCTGGCATTCGCTTGGAGGCAAGAACGGCGAGTATACCGATGCATTAATCCAGCGCTTTAATGCTGCCCATAGCGATATCGAAGTTGTAGGTACGTTTCAAGGGGGGTATGATGAGACCGTAACCAAGCTGCAGCAAGCGATTGCCTCAGGCACTGGCCCGGACGTCAGCATGCTGGAGCGGGCTTACGTTCAGATGTTCGCCGATTCTGAAGTACTGGAGGATTTGACGCCGTATATGGAGGGATCGGGAATCAGTGCAGATGATTTTACACCGGGTCTGATGGGGCATTCCGTCTTTAATGATCAACTCGTATCCCTGCCGCTTAACCGCTCGACTCCAATCCTGCACGTCAATAAATCAATGCTGGATGAGGCAGGGTTGGAAATTCCGACGACATGGGAAGAGATGAGGGAAGTGGCGGGTAAGTTAGCGGTGAAGGAAGGCAATGAATATAAGCGGTATGGCCTTACAATGCCATATGATACGTGGTATCCCATTGCGATGATTACTCAGGCAGGGGGTAAATTCTTCAATGATGAAGGGACGACGATCGGTTTCGGTGATAACGGAGCCGGGCACAAGGTATTCTCTTATCTGAAGGATCTGCAAAGCTCCGGTGCGCTCTATTATCCGCCGGCTCAGGATTCGGGTAATATTGTGAATAGCATGTTTGTTGAAGGTAAGGTCGGCATGATGTTCCAGTCGACCGGGTCGATTGGCGGTCTTAGCAGCACCGTTGACTTTGATTATGTAACGGCATTTCTTCCGAAAGACGAAGTATTTGCGAACCCGACCGGGGGGGCGAATGTGACGATGCTGGCGGCTTCCAAGCATAAGGAAGCGGCCTGGGAATTCATTCGTTGGATGGAGATGGAGGAAGAGGGAGGTCTCGAATTCATCCTGCAATCAGGTTATCTTCCGTTTACGAAGAAGATGGTAGAATCCGAGAAGATGCAGGCGCTGTGGGCCGAAGAGCCTAACCGCAAGGTGGCGTACGACCAGCTAGAACACGCCATTGATACGAATAAGGATGTAGCGTGGCCGGAAATCATGCACGAGTTCTTCTCCGCCATCGAAGCGATCATGTATGACAGCAAAGATATTGATTCGACGATCGATACGTTCAGAAAAGAAACCGAGCGGATTTTAGGACAATAACTAGGTAGGGGAGTGACAATCCATATGATCGAACGACTACAGGAGCCATCCTGTCCCATGGTGGCAGCCCATCGGGGATATAAAGCAGCCTATCCCGAGAATACGCTGCTGGCCTTTCGCAAAGCACTTGAACTTGGCGTTGATATGCTGGAATTCGATCTGCGTCTATCTCAGGACGGAGAGGTTGTCGTCATTCATGACGCTACGCTAGAGCGTACGACAAGCGGCAGCGGGGAGGTTCGCAACCACACGCTGGGCGAGTTGAAGACGCTGGATGCGGGCGGCTGGTTCGCAGCGGAATTCGAAGGGCTGAAGATCCCGACGTTCGCGGAATTGTGTGAGCTGCTGAAGGCATACCCGGACGTGTTGTGCAATGTGGAGATCAAGCCAAGCCCTGACGCTAGGGAAACGGCCGATCTGGCGATTGCGATATTGAAGCGATACGAGTATTTGCCCCGCTGCGTGTTCACATGCTTTGATGCAGAGGTCCTGACTTACATTTACGATACCTACGGACTGAAGACGCAAGGCTTCCCCGGCGAGAAAATGTCCAACTTTCGCTCCGGCGACAACGGAACGTACTCGAAGATGTGGGCCATCGGAATCGAGATGTCTTGGCTGACGCCAGAGTCCGTGGACCGCTATCAAGATCAAGGCCTGCTGGTCTGGAGCTATTGTCCCGATCAGGAAGATGGCGTCGTTCGTTCTTTGGAATGCGGGGTCACCGGTATGACCTGTAACGATCCGTTACCTGCACTTGCGCTTTGTCGTGGTGAGAAGGACAGCTTCATATGACCTCTATACTTACCAGCATCCGGAATTGGGCAGCGTCATCACTGCCATCCTTGCAGTTGACGGTCCTGGATGAAGTGAAGGTGGTTCAAGTCCAGGCTGCCGCCCTCCGGGAAATCGCCGATTTTCTCGATAGTCAAAGCTGGGTCTCCGTTCTCTTGGTCGTTGACGCGAACACATACAACGCAGCAGGCCGGCAACTGGAGCGGCTGCTGTTGGAGGCGGGAATACGAACGCAGGTCACTCAGCTTCTGCCAGATCGCAAAGGGGATGTCATCGCCGATGAGGCTTCCCTGATTCAGGCTCTGCTGGATATCCAGCAGAGCGGAAGCCAAGTCGTGCTGGCCGTAGGCGGAGGGACGATTCACGATATTAGCCGTTATGCGGCCTATACGACAGGTATCCCTTTTGTCTCGGTGCCGACGGCTGCATCCGTGGATGGTTTTACCTCAAGGGGAGCTCCGATCATCGTTCGGGGAGAGAAGAAGACCATCCCCGCAATAGGACCGAGCGCGATTTTTGCTGACGTTGATATTTTGATGCAAGCGCCGACGGAGCTCACCGCCGCAGGCTTTGGTGATATTCTGGGCAAGCATACGTCATTGTTCGACTGGATGTTCGGTCATCTGGCGGCAGAGGAGCCTCACTTGCAAATAGCTGCGGACATGACGGCTGCCGCCCTCCGCGATTGCGTGCAGGCGGTAGACCAGATCGCTGGAAGAAGTGAAGAAGGCATACGGATTTTAATGGAGGCACTTATTCAATCAGGTCTTGCTATGCTGTTGTTCGGTCAATCGCACCCGGCCTCGGGATCGGAACACCATCTGTCGCACTATTGGGAGATGGAGTATATCAGACAGGGCGAGAAGCAATTGCTGCACGGGGCGAAGGTAGGGGCCGCCAGCGTTGAAATTGCCAAGCTGTATCATCATATCGGGGAGAACGGCTTGATCCATACCGCGGATCATGCGGACGTTCAGCGTCCATACTCGGAGCGGATAGCCCGCCACTGGGATGTGATTCGGCGGAACATCGCAGCGATTCCACCCCCCTCTGAGCTTAGTGACCTCATGCGGATAGCTGGGGGGCCGGCTTCTGTATCGGAATTGTCGATTGGCGATGAGCTACTGAATCGAAGCTTACGGGAAGCCCATAAGGTGCGGTTCAACCGGTATACGCTCCTGCATGCCTATAACGTAGGAGATATTCGGTTACGGAAGTCATAGTTGTTTAGAGAGACAAACAGGTTGGTGCATCAAATCGCACCAACCCTGTTTTTTTGCTGGAAATGTATCGATTTATTATTCTGCAGGCTGTGGCCAGCCGCCCCACAGACTAACGGTATTACCGTCCAGATCATTGAAGCTGAAGCTGTGACCTCCATCTTCAATGAACTTCATGGCGCTGACTTTGACTTGCTTGGCTTGCAACTGCTGGTATATTCCGTGAATGTCATTCACTTGAAACTGGACGATGGATTGCAATTGCCCCTGAATATCCGTGAACGCGAGTCGCGGAACCTCCTTGGCCTGCACAAGGCCGAAACCGGATTCACCGAGGCAGAGCCATGCGGCAGGGTCCCCCGGTGTATAAGGAAAAGTAAGAGAGAGGCCAAGCACATCCTGATACCATCTCAGTGACCGCTCGACGTCTTTCACCGGCCATTGAATAACAGCGATTCGATGCGATGTTGTTGTCATAAGACACACTCCTTAGCAATGATTTTCATCACCCTAATAAACGCAAGAAGTTAAGAAAAAGAAACGGGTGGCAACAAAATCGCCGTAGTGCAGGTAAGCCAATGTCCGTCTGGGTCCTGAAACGTGAAGTACAGTGTCCTGCCGAGCCGTTGCACCTGCTGCAGAGTGAGATCAGCCTCGCGCATGGAGAGATACGTATTGGCGACGGCGAAGCCGTTGGCTGTCTGAAAAGCATGGATGAAGGAGTCCAGCCATTCGCCGGACATACGTCCCGTCCTTGGAGGACTGATCGTTCGTCCTTCACGCTTCGTGCTGGCATGAATTGATTGAAGTCGTTTCCTCGCTCGTTTCAGCGTTTCCTTCACCGCGCCTTCCGTGCTCTCAATCATTAAGGCGGCTTCTTTGGCCGTGTATCGGAAGACATCGACCAGAACAATGAGCACAACCTGATGTGCGGTCAACGCAGCTGTCAGAATCTCCAAATTCTCTCGTGTAAGATAGCTGCTCTCCGTATATCGTTCCCCTTCATAACCATCCGGGAGAGGCTGTGTCTGTACTTCCTTCCGGTACTGATCGATCCAAGCATTGCGAGCCACCCGGTATACGTAGGCCTTGGATAATGTCCTTTCCGGTGAAGCCGCCAGGGTGTTATGAAGCTTGATCAGGCATTCCTGTATGAGATCGTCGGCGTCCCAATTGGAGCCCGCAGTCAGTTTCAGGCAGTAACGCTTAAGCTCGGGAAGCCATAGCGTTAAAGATTCAGGGAGCGAGCGCGACGAAGAAGGGGGTATCAATTAAAAATCACTCCTCCCCAGAAATTATAAACCCAGCAACTGACGCTTGTCCGGATCAGGGTCTTGGATCACGCTGCTGTCCGTATCAAATATCATTGTCATTCGCCCGGGTTCGGCATATTCCGGCCAAGGCAGTGCTTGGGTTGACGGTGACCCATGATGGGCGAATGCGACCCAGGCGTCCTGCATCTGTGCGGCTAATCTTTGCGCGGCGGTATCTGCGTGATAACCAATGTTCTCGAAGATATGAATCGTATTGAATACGAACGGGATTTCAAGTGCATGCATCGCCTTGCCCAGGACCGGGTGCCCCGGCAGCTTCCAGTCAAAACGGTACATCCATACGGGCGCATGCTCGCTATGAACGTCGGCGAACCGGATCGCTGAACGCCAGAAGTACAGGTCGGTCATGATTTGGGCGTGACCGTCAATGGTGTGCGGATACTCCCGGGTGATCGGAGCGGCATCCTCGATGCCCGTCATCATCTCGACAGCTCGTACTAGATCCTGCTCTTTAATAAGCGGCATTTCGGGACGAAAGAATAAGGAACCTTCATCTTGATTGGTTCCGATCAACAGCGGAATTCCTTGGGCAGAACCGTTATGTACGGCCTGCAGCGGCTCTTGCGGCATTGTGTCTGGGTCAATCACTGGTTGGAAGAGCATATTTGCGCCGGCGCCCACTCGTTTCTTCAGTCGTTCACCAGCTTCGAATATGGATTCAGCAGGGAGGTTGCGCAGCTGATCTAACGTTTCCGGAGATAAACCAAGCTCTTGTAGGACGCCTCCCGTGATCTTCATAGCCTGCTCCGGGGGCATGATCTGTGAAGCGCCGCTCTCCATAATCGCCTTGTGAAATAGACCCTTGGCAGATGGCATTGCGAGTAGCGCAGCAATGCTCATGCTGCCTGCCGACTCTCCGAATAACGTGACGTTGCCAGGGTCACCGCCGAAGGAAGATATATTGTCCTGAACCCAGCGGAGGGCTGCGATCTGATCCAGTAAACCGGCATTGGAATCGTAATCTGTTCCAAAAGGGGCCAGATGCAGAAATCCAAGCGGCCCGAGTCGATAATTGATCGTTACGATCAGTACATCGCCTCGCGAGACGAAGGATGCACCGTTATAGGTGGGAAGACTGCTTGAACCTGATACGAACGCACCGCCGTGAATCCATACCATAACAGGCAGCGGCTCAATCGGGGTCTTCCTCGGTGCCCAGACATTCAAATACAAGCAATCCTCGGAGACCGTCTTGCGTACGCCACCGCCGAGCATGCTTGAGGTGGACTCCATCGGCTGAATGCACATCGGACTATACCGGTCGGTTACTTTGATATCTTCCCAGGCGTGAGGCGGAACCGGTGCCTTGAAGCGAAGCTCACCTGATGGGGGCTGCGCATAGGGGATGCCTTTCCATACCCGAACACCGTCTTCAACAATACCTTGAATTTTGCCATGGTGGGTCTGAATGATAAGATCTGTCATCTCTCCTACATCCTTTCTCTCTCGTTTCCTAATCTGTCGCTTTGAAGGAATATGTCTGTTCTCCTATATACACTTTATCAAGTTAGCGACTCAACTTCAAAGAGTCGGATGGAATCGCGGCGATGCGGCAGGAATGACGAGTCGCGTGAAGAAGTACAAGAAGAGGTGTTTAATATTGGAGGGATTAACCGATGAATATTGCCATTATTGGCTGCGGTACGATGGGGATGACGCATGCGTTAAACCTGGCGAAGCTGCCGGGGGTAACGTTAACGGCTGTGGTGGATACTAATGTCCAACGTGCGGAGCGAGCGGCGGCACGCACAGGAGCGAGATGGTATACCGACGTGGATGCTCTGCTAGAAGCGGAGCAGTTGGAAACGGTGCTGGTTTGCGTACCTACCGATCTGCATAAGCCATTTGTATTGAAACTCGCGGAGCGAGGATTGCATGTCATATGCGAGAAGCCGGCAGCCCTAAGTTCGGAGGACGCACTAGAGATGAAAGAAGCTTGTGAGAAGCACGGCGTCCGGCTCTTTATCGGTCACGTCGTTCGTTTCTTCCCGAACTATCAGGATGCTTACGCGAAGGCGAATTCCGGGCAGATTGGAATCCCTCGGATGGCCCACTTGAAGCGATACGGCTCTTATCCGAAGGGAATGGATGCCTGGTATCATGATGCCAGTCGAAGCGGTGGTGTGATTCTAGACCTCATGATCCACGATATTGATTTTGCCTGCTGGTTGTTCGGCGCGGCCGAATCGGTATACGCCACATTAGTGGAACGGGGAGAGCCTGCCGTCGAGTATGCACAGGTAACGATTCAGTTTAAGAATCGGGCCATTGCCAATCTGACCGGATACTGGGGTTATCCCGGTTCGTTTACGACGCAATTCGAAGTATCAGGCGATCAAGGTATCGTTCGATTTGACAGTAACCAGGCCCAATCCCTGGATATCAAGCTGGCTGCCGGGGCAGCGGATGAGCAAGCATCCGCCGTGCAGGTCCCTTCAAGTCCGAGCCTTCATGATCCGTATTATTATGAGGTGGAACATTTCATCGAATGCATTCGCAGCGGCGGCGAGCCTCTCGTCAGCATCGACGATGCTGCCTATGCTGTAACCATCGCACGCGCGGCCGAGCAGTCGGCTCAAACCGGACAACCCGTAATGATGGGAGGGACAGTGTCATGAACAAGATCAAGGTTGGATTTATCAGCTTTGCGCATATGCATGCCGCAAGTTATCTTAAGGTCATGCTAGACCGTGAAGATGTTGAGGTGGTCGGTATTGCCGATGAAGATGCAGAGCGCGTACGCCCCTTCTCCGTTGATCGGGGCATTCCGTATTATGCCGATTATCATGCGCTCTTGTCAGAACCGCTCGATGCAGTGGTCATCTGCTCGGAGAATGCCCGCCATGCAGAGATCACGAAGCGCGCCGCACAAGCTGGCAAGCACATTCTGTGCGAGAAGCCGCTGGGGCTAACCGAGTCTGAGATGCTGGAGATGATTCAGGCATGTAAGGACCATGGGGTTCAGCTTATGACGGCCTTTCCTTGTCGCTACATCACGTCGGTTCAGCAGGCGAAGCAGGCGATTGATGCCGGAGCGATTGGTGACATTCTGGCGATGAAAGGCACGAACCGGGGCACGATGCCAGGCGGCTGGTTTATCGACCGTGAACAATCCGGTGGCGGGGCCGTGCTGGACCATACCGTTCACGTAATGGATCTGATGCACTGGCTAACTGGCAGCAAAGTGGAGGAAGTATACGCCCACGCGGAGACCTTGTATCACGATACGGATATTGATGATGCGGGAATGGTTCACGTCAGGTTCGCGAACGGTGTTGTCGGTGTGCTCGACCCAAGCTGGTCCCGTAACCGTAACTTCCCGACCTGGGGCGATGTGACGCTGGAGATCGTCGGCACGAAGGGGGTGCTGAACATCGATTCTTTTGCACAGAAGAACGACGTCTTCAGTGACGTTGCAGGTAAGGCGGCAGCGTGGAGCTTCTGGGGCGATGATATGGATGGCGGACTGGTGAACAGCTTCGTAAACAGTATTCGTGACGGTAAGCCCGTGGAGATCACGGGTGAGGACGGTTATAATTCAGCCCGGGTCGCTATCGCAGCCTACGAGTCGGCAAGCACCAAACGTGCCGTGAAGTTGAAGCTGCAGCCTTAGCCGCAGTGCCAGTTTTAAATAATGAAACAAGCCTCTTCGATTGTTGAGTTCCATTCGGGGAGGCTTTTATGATGGCAAAACAGATCAAAAACGTGACGAGTCCCTTTGGTATCCTGAATGTGTAGGAAGGAGGAGGACATCTTGAGCAAGCATCGCATCATTCAAAATAGTATTACGTATATGGAACAGCATCTGGATGAGCAGCTAACCCTTGCGGATATTGCTTCCCAGGCCGGTTTTTCCAGATTTCATTTTCACCGATTGTTTCGCAAGGAAGTCGGGATGAACATCGCGGATTACCTGAGAACGCGGAGACTGTGCCATGCAGCGCAGCGGCTGCTCTACACCGAGGCTGCCATTATTGATATTGCCTTTGACGGTCACTTCGAGAGTCAGGAAGCTTTTACGAGAGCGTTCAAGAAAATGTACGGCATGCCCCCTGGGCGCTACAGGAAGGTCTTCGCCCTTCATACAAAATCCAGTGATTCCAAGGGAGATGATCTCATGCATAAAGAAACGAATTCATCATTGAAAGGCTGGTTTCTGAGCGGAAGCCATCCGCAGGATTATGAAATCGACGTCGATCGGACGACCGTTCATCAAGGTAGCACGTCGGGATACCTCAAAGCGCTCACTCCGATGACGGATGGAGCTTTTGCGACGATGATGCAGCAGTTTAAGGCGGACCAATATACAGGCAAACGGATGAGATTCTCCGGATTTGTCAAAACCGAGCAGGTGAAGGAATTTTGCGGACTGTGGATGCGTGTCGACAATCGTGCGCAGGACGTGCTTCAGTTCGATAACATGCATAATCGGCGGATTGAGGGAACGACGCACTGGAATCATTATTCCATCGTCCTGGACGTGCCTGAAGCCGGCGATACGATTTCGATCGGGGTCCTGCTTATGGGGACGGGTATGGTATGGGTGGACAGCTTCCGGTTTGAAGAGGTCGATCTTAGCGTACCCACCACGAACCTGGATCTTCACTACGAACTGCTTGAGGAACCGGCCAACTTGTCTTTTGAAGAGTAAACCAATAGGTGGCATTATAAAGGAGCACTGATTATGGCTGTCATTACATTATGCGGTTCGACAAAGTTTAAACCACAATTTCGTGAAGCTGAGGCAGCCTTTACGCTGCAGGGTCATATCGTACTTAGCGTTGGTTTCTTTGAACAGAGTGATGGTTTTGAGCTAACAGCAGCACAGGAACGCTTGCTCAAAGCGCTGCATTTTCGCAAAATCGATATGGCGGACGAGATTTTTGTCATTGACGTAAATGGTTATATTGGAGATAGCACGAGGGCGGAAATCGAGTATACGCTGCAGCTAGGGAAAAAGGTGCGGTATTACTCAAGAGATTCGCTTGAATAACAGGTGTATGGAATAGACAAAAAAACCGTTCTTTTCGTAAAGGGTTGGGGCGACATCTCCCTCTTACTAAAGAGCGGTTTCTTTGCGTCTTGCTATAAGTATAATTTAACGGTTGCATTACAACTTATATATATATTACAAGTGCGATAACTGCCGCCAATACGATTCGATAGATCGCGAACGGCACGAGTTTGATGCGGTTGATCAGCTTCAGGAAGAAGCGGATCGAGACCAGGGCGAATACGAAGGCCGCGATGAACCCGGCGATGAAGAACGGCAGAGCTCCATCGTGAAATACTCCCAATTCTTAATTAGGGACAGGAAGCTCGCGCCGAACATAATCGGGACTGCATGATGAACGTGAAGTCCGCCGCGGCACGGTGGCTCATGCCGAGCATGACACCGCCGGAGATCGTTGAGCCCGAGCGGGAGAACCCTGGCCAGAGGGATAAGCATTGAATAAGCCCCACATTGAACGCTTGCATATACGTAATCTGATCAACGGAGATGACCTTGGGTGGCTGCTTTGAACCGACCCGATCCGCGATGATCATGAAGATGGCTCCGATCACAAGACCGATCAGCACCGTCTCGATGGAGAACAAGTATTCATCTATAACATCCTCGAACAAGAGTCCCAGAACCCCGGCTGGTATCAAGCCAACGATAACTTGGCTCAGCTTCAGTCGGCCCGTACTAACAGGAACGCCGGCTTCAGGTTTCTTGCGCTTGAGTCCGAGCAGATCGAGGAACCGATCCTTGAACACTACGACAACAGCGAGTATGGAGCCCAGTTGAATAACAACCTTGAATGTGTTAGCCACATATTTACCAAGGAACTCTTCGGATCTTAGCCACATGTCATCTACGATAATCATATGTCCGGTGGAGGAAACCGGGGCGAACTCGGTCAATCCCTCGACGATTCCCAGAATGATAGCTTTGAGGATGGTTAAAAAATCCATGACCTAGCCTCTCTCCCCTACATAAAATATAAATTAATATTCTGAATGATGTATGGCCTTAACCCAATTTACGCTGATTTTCTTCGCTTACGGAAAAAGAAGAACAGGAACGCGATGGCCGCAATGGCGATCAAGGCATAGGCAATGTTGGAATACACGTCCATAAAGGCTACGATGCTCTCCCACGAATCCCCGACAGCAGCTCCGACGCACACAAGAATGACGTTCCAGATCAGGGTGCCGATCGTCGTAAAGAGCAGGAACATGCCGAATTTCATGTTGGACATGCCCGCTGGGATCGAGATGAGACTGCGGATTAGCGGAACCATACGGCAGAAGAGCACCGTCCAATAGCCGTATTTATCAAACCAGGCATCGGCTCTGCGAATATCCTCCTTTTTCACACGCAGGATATGTCCATAGCGCTCAACGATTTTCTCCAGCCGCTCTACGTCGAGCATACGTCCGATTCCGTACAGGATGACGGCTCCGACAATCGAACCGATGGTAGCTGCAATAATAACGCCTGGCACCGTGAGGCTGCTGTAGGTGGTCATGAATCCGCCAAAGGTCAGAATCACTTCGGACGGAATCGGTGGAAACACGTTCTCGATGGCGATCATGAGCATGATGCCGAAATAACCAAACCGCTCCATAATATCCGTAATCCAGTTTTCCATGTTGGTGCACCTCTTTACATGATTGATAAATGTTGTGTGCAATAATTCAAACTAAGCTTTGTTTTAATTTTCGCAAATATTGGCTGCGGATGAAGAAGAAGTACAGCACTTGCATCATGAGGAAACTGATCAGCACGATCCCCATCTCGGCGGCAATCGATAAGTAGAAGTAACTCTGCAGCGCGATAAAGGCAAAGATGCTGTGGGTGATCGCCAGGCCGATCGGTACGAAAAACAGAAGCGCGAGCTGCCCCGTCACAATCCGCCTAAACTCCCGGTCGGTCATACCCATGCGCGAAAGGGTGGCATAATGCCTCCGATCATAATCCAGATCGGCATATAAACGAAAGTAAAGGAAGCTTCCGGCTGCGATGAAGAAGACGGTTCCGACGAGAAGGGCAGCGAACAGCAGCATGCTGTACAAGCTGGCCCGAAAGGTGAATATGGAGCCGCTAACCGTTAGAGCATAAGAGCGATCGATGTCATAACGAATCGTGCCGTTCGTTGTCAGGTGGGAAGCGATCCCCTCGGTCGTCGTGAAGTCGTCGACGTAGAACCCTGTATATCGTTCCTGACGAAGCGGGTCCGTGATCGAGTTGAACATTTCGTCGCTGACAATCATTCTTCCGAAGCGAATATGATCATTTACTTCCGGCAGTAGGTACTCCGGCACACCTGCATGCAGAGAATAACCGATTTCGTGCAGTGCAGCAGGGGGGGACTGCAATTGGTAATGAACGGCAGATCGTTGACCGATATACGTCCTGTCATTTTGCGATGCGATCATCACGAGGGCCTGTTCGCCGACAAGCGGCTGCTCTTCGAACGGCAGCCCCGCGGCCACAACAGCGTTTCGATAATCCGTGAAGGATATCAGGGCCAGAGGGAAACCGTTCATCTCCTCTGAAGAAGCAGATGCCACTTCCACGTATTTAACGAAGAGGGACAATGTCTTGTACGGGATGCCCTTGTCCGTCAGTTCTTGACCGATTTCAGCGAGGTGCTGCTCCTCAGATGAGTTTCCTTCCTTAGACATATATCCAATCGCGGCCGGAAAATCTTCATTGAATTGTTTGGCTAACACCGGAATCGAAGCGAAGACCCCCACGGAGCAGAAAGATACGGCGAGCACGACGGTGACCATGGAGAACATCTGCGCATTGTCCCGCAAGCGGTAGAGCAAGCTGGACAAGGTAACCAGCCTTGTCCGGCTCCAGGTATGGCGGCGACGCTGCTTCAACCGGCGTACGAGCAGACCGCTAAGCTGCGAGTAGAGCAGATAAGTGCCGATGATCGTCATGATCGTAACGGGGA
Source organism: Paenibacillus sp. JCM 10914 (assembly GCF_001315105.1). GTDB lineage: Bacteria > Bacillota > Bacilli > Paenibacillales > Paenibacillaceae > Paenibacillus_AQ. The sequence continues at coordinate 90,861 of NZ_BAZR01000015.1, forward strand.
ACATGCGAATCATCAAGCTGGTTGCGGTCGTGGTCGCAGCCAGACTGTAACTGGATAACAGCAGAATGGCTGCTGTCAGGGATAACCAGGGCGAAGTCCGCGGTTCCTTTTTAGGCTGTTGTCCGGATTGGAACAGCTCGATTAACGCCTTGGGCCGCAGCAACCACGAAGTGCTGAATGATATGATAATGAATAGCAGCATGTAACTTGCTGCAGTCATGCCGAGTGCTTGCAGGGTCAGCCTGAAGGATAGCGGCGGGATGCCGAGGAATGCGGACCCTGCCATCAGGAACAGCTTGCCGGTGACAATTCCGAACAGGATACCGGTGATAATAGCGCTGATACCGATCATCATATTTTCCAAGAAGACCATCTTGTTGAACTGGCGGTCCGTCATGCCGTGCATGAACAAAATGCCGAACTCCCGCTTACGCGTCTTCAGGAAGGCGCTGACGGAATACAAGACGAAGAACAGCGAGAACAAATACATGATCACTTCCGCGCCCGCCATCGCCTGAAAGACAGCCGGATAGAACAGCATCCCCTTTAGATCCGGATGGAACAGGAACAGAGCGCACACGAAAAATATCATTACCGAGAACGAGCTGCTTAAGAAGTACGCTGCGTATGTCCGCTTGTTGCGCACTACGTTCCTAAAAACGAATTGTCGAAAGATCATGCTTCTTCCTCCCAGCAGAGCAAGCATATCGATGATCTTCTGAAAGAAAGCTTGGCGGTTGTCGCCGCAGTGCATCTCATTGTATAGCTGACCATCTTTAATAAACAGAACGCGATCGCAATAGCTGGCTGCAACCGGGTCATGTGTTACCATCAAGACAGTTGCGGCATCCTCTTTGCTGGATGTAGAGAGGGTCTGCATCACTTCCTTGGAAGCTGCGGAGTCCAGGTTACCCGTAGGTTCGTCCGCCAGAATTAAAGCTGGTTCCTGAATGAGAGCCCTTGCGATAGCTGTCCGCTGCAGTTGTCCGCCGGAGATTTCATATGTACGTCGACGCAGCAGCGACTGGATGCCGAGCTGGTCCGTGACACGTTGCAGCCTGCGCTCCATCTCGGTTAGCGGGATGCGATCCAGCGTTAATGGAAGCACGATGTTCTCTTCCACCGTAAGGGTATCCAGCAGGTTGAAATGCTGGAAGACAAATCCGAGCTCTCGGCGACGGAACAGGGCGGTGTCATTTCGGTTCAGAAGATGCGGATTAACTCCGTTAATGATGACCTCGCCGGCCGTGGGCTGGTCGATGGTGGCGATCAGGTTGAGCAGCGTGGTTTTGCCGCTGCCGGAAGGACCCATTATCCCGACAAATTCTCCTTTGTTCGCAGAGAAGTTAATATTATTTAAAGCTTGAAACGCCACGCTGCCCTCGTAGATTTTGGATAAATGCTTGACGCTCAAGATGGACATAACCTTACTCCTCCTTCGACCTTGATCTCATTGTAGTTAATCTGCCCGGACCGTTGCCACATGCTTAGCTTACAGTTACCTTACAACGTTGTAAGGTTCCTTCCCTACCTTGCGAACTTGATCCGTACGGTTGTTCCTTCATTTACCCTCGATTCAATCTCAAAGGCATGTCCGAGTTTGTCACATATTTGTTTCACAAGGAAGAGTCCCATTCCTGTCGATTCGTGGAACTTTCGGCCATTCTCGCCGGTGAAATAAGGATCGAATACGCGCGGTAGATCTCCCGAAGGAATGCCGATGCCCTCATCGCGAATTTCCAGCACGATCTGATCCGCTGTCGTATAACCGTTAAAATACAGGGTTCCCTGTTCTTTCAACGTATAACGGATTGCATTCGTCAACAACTGCGTGATGACGAATGTCAGCCATTTCTCATCTGAGGCCACGGTTAGACCTGATTCGATCTGGAGGGCAGGATAGATTCTACGGCGGATAAACAGCCGTTTCTGTTCGGAGGTCACGTTTCGGACAACCTGTTCCAGGGACAACTGCTCGACATGGAAATCCTGCTCGAACATATCAAGCCGCGCGGTATATAGCACAAGATCCAGTCCTTTCTTCAGTCGGTCCAGTTCATCCCCAATCGCTGCAAAACGAGGGTCGTCCTCTTTCTGCACAATCAGGTGAATGACCGAGATGGGGGTCTTCATCTGGTGTGCCCATTGATTGACGAATTGAAGATGGCTTTCGATCTTATTTTTGTAATTATGCAGATCTGTTGAGTAGTGGCGAAATTGGGTTTTGAGCAGCTGATGCAGCGCTTCGGCAAGCGGAGTATGGGAGGATTCTGCCGAGGATTCACCGGTGAGCGTATCATGGGGCTCAGGCTGCTCGAGCCGCTTATAGAAAGAGCGGTTAGCGACATAACGGAACGCCAAGTAGCCGAGCAGAAGCAAGAGGCTGACGACTCCGGCATAGAGGCTGACCGTGAGATTACGGAAGCCGTCGAGTCTGTAAATCAGCGTAATGAGCAGCAACTGTGCGATATAGATAAAGATGAGTGGCCGTTGTTCTTGCAGGAACAGCTTCATGGTTTCTCCCCCCAGGTTGGCATAAGTCGGTAGCCGCGTCCACGTACGGTCTGAAGTCCGTCTTCGATGCCAAGCACGGCGAGCTTCTTGCGCACACGGGTGATGTACACGTTCAGCGTATTATCGTCTACAAAAGCCTGATCGTCCCAGATTTTCTCCAGTAACCGGTCACGGCTGATAACCTGTTCCGGTTTCTTGATAAGTTCATCAAGAATAATCGCCTCCGTATGGCTGATTTCCGTCTGGCTCTGATGAAGGGTGAGCGATAAACGCTGGATGTCCAGCGTAAGCCCGGCAAGGCTGGGCGAATGTTCCTGTTGAGCGGATGCGTAGGACCCGTAAGCACGGCGAAGTTGACTCTTCACCTTTGCCATCACGATCTCGTAGTCGAAGGGCTTCGTAATATAATCGTCGGCGCCATTCTCCAGCGCCATGACTGATCCATTTTCCCGTCGCGAGCGGATATAAAGATAATCGGGCAGGTCGACATGCTGCGGAATTGACGACACCAATAATAACCGTCATACTTCGGCAGGTTGATGTCGAGTAGTACCAGATGCGGGTCGAAGGCTTCAAACTGATTGCGTACCGTCTCGAAGTCGTATACGGATTGTGTTATATATTCGAATTTATGGAGATGATCCTTTAGCAAGCCGACAAGAGCGGTATCATCCTCAACAATGAAGATTCTAAACATAGCGTGACAAGTCCCTTCTACATGACATTTTATTGCCGATTGTATTGTACCAAATTGGTGAAGAATAAGGAAAAGCAGACGGAGGACGAGCATAAATCCAATGAAAAAAATCTTGACGGTAGAACAAGTAGCTGATAGTATACTGATAATTCCAATCGAATAACTATGATAAATGCAATCGACCAGTCCACTGGAGATCATGAGCCTAGCTGCTTGTGATCTCCTTTTGTTGTTGATAGGACCTATTCGGATAGCGGGGGGCACCAGATGATTGCGAATGATGAAATCACTTTGACGACGGATGTCCTTGTCATTGGCGGCGGACCGGCTGGGGCTTGGGCTGCCTGGAGCGCAGCCTCACAAGGCGCGAAGGTGGTCCTGGCGGACAAAGGATTCCTTGGTTCCAGCGGAGCAACCGCTCCGGGCGGAACGAACCTGCTGTATTTGCCACCGGATGATAAGCTGCGCGAGCAAGCGGTGCAGCAAAGGATGAAGGAAGGCGGCTACTTATCGGAGCCGGCGTGGATTCATCGGGTATTGGATCAGGTGTACGTCAATCTGCAGCGGGTTGAAGACTGGGGATACCCGTTCCGGCGCGATGAGAACGGAACGCCGATGAGGGACCATCTGCAAGGTCCGGAATACATGAAGCTGATGCGCAGTGCGGTAAGCCGAGCGGGTGTTCGGATACTGGATCAATCACCGGCGCTCGAGCTGCTGACTGACGAGTATGGGGTAGGCGGCGCTCGTGGCATATCGCGACAAAAGAACAAGAATTGGGAAGTGCGCGCCAAGGCGGTTGTTATCGCTACAGGTGGATGCGCGTTTCTGAGCAAGGGGCTTGGCTGTAATGTGCTGACAGGTGAGGGGCTACTCATGGCTGCCGAACTCGGGGCAGAGTTATCCGGCATGGAGTTCAGCAGACAATATGCGCCGAGTGCCGCATTTGGCACCGTTACCCGCGGGAGACTGCTGAACTGGGCGACGTATTACGATGAGGATGGACGGATTCTGCATAGTCCGGGAGGTCCAAGACCGCATGATTTTCTGCCGACGATGCTCCGCAAGGGTCCGGTATACGCCATGCTGAATCATGCCGATACACCGGAGAAGCGGCGGATATTAAGACAATCCCACGCGATATTCTTCGTACCCTATGATCGGGCAGGAATCGATCCGTTTACGGAACGGTTTCCGCTAACGCTTCGTTATGAAGGAACGGTCCGCGGAACAGGAGGCATCCGTATCACGGGCCCGGATTGCGCAACAACCGTTCCGGGACTCTATGCTGCGGGTGATGCTGCTACTCGGGAGCGGGTTACTGGAGCCAAATCGGGCGGAGGTGCCTTCAATGCTTCCTGGGCAATCTGCTCAGGAACCTGGGCTGGAGAAGCGGCGGCGCAGCATGCCAATGGTTTGCGTTCATCTGTGGAGAACCGCCGCCTGCATGGCGCTGGACGGGCGGGTATGATGGGCGAGTCGCATGGCGATGGGCAGTCCGGGTCGCTGGAAGCGAACCAGCTGATCCAGTCCGTGCAGCGTGAAGTATTTCCGCTAGATATTAATTATTTTCGCAGCGAGCCGATCATCCAGGGTTCTCTGCAGCGACTGAACAGCATGTGGCCCGACGTATACACGCTGGCACCTAGCAGTGCGAGGGAGCGGGTGAGGTCCAGGGAAGCGGCTGCTATGACTGCGGTTGCAAGATGGATGTATTCCGCTGCGCTAGCCAGGCGGGAAACGCGGGGCATGCATACCTTGCTGGAGTATAAGACGCAGAATCCTGCTTTACAACATCGACTGACCGTGAGCGGTGTGGATGAGATCGAGGTGTTTCCAGAAGGGCAGCCACAGTTGGAGAGGAGGAGGAAGCTTGATTGAGCTTGTGAGCGAGCAGCGGTGCATTGCATGTGGATTGTGCGTCAAAGTCTGTCCCACGAACGTATTCGACCAGATAGCGAGCGGACTCCCTGTGATAGCTAGGCAGGAAGATTGTCAGACCTGTTTCATATGCGAAGCCTATTGTCCGGTGGATGCGTTATATGTATCCCCGTTTGCCGATATGGAGCAAGATGTTACGGAACAGGAGCTTGAGGCTGTCGGCCTGCTTGGAAGCTGGAGAAAAACGATTGGTTGGGGCAAGGGGAGGACGACCTTGGCGAAGATCGATGAAACGCCGTTCATCGACCGTATTCTTCCAAGCTCATGAATGCGTCTGGAAACTGTTGATAGCACTTATATTGTCAACCATTCTAATGGAGACATTCCGAAGCGTACGCTTCCAGGGGATGTCTTTTTTTGTTATCAAAGGAGAGGTGCTCATGAGCGACCCCGTAAGAATATACCGACAGGATACCGTGGTAACGCCCAAGGATAAGGGGCCGGCTCTATTGCCTGCGGAAGAATTACCGGGTCCATTCGTGGGAAGGAAGGCGGCTGGTATATGGAGAAAATCACTGGCGACGTTTGCCGTAGGCGCGATTTTACCTGTTTTCTTGCTTGCAGGATGGCAGCTTCTCGGTGATCTGGGCTATATTTCTCCCTTGTTGTTCCCGACGCCGTTGCGAATCGTTGATGCGTTCATAGCACTGGCCGGCTCAGGCGACCTAGGCGGGCACATACAGATCAGTCTGCTTCGGGCGGCAGCCGGATTTATTCTCGGAGGGACGCTGGGGCTGATATTCGGCATACTGGTCGGGCTGTTCCGCTTGTCCGAGCAGGTGCTTGATCCTTCGATTCAGATGATTCGGATGATCCCGCATTTGGCAGTTGCACCCTTATTCGTGCTGTGGTTCGGTATCGGAGAATCGTCCAAAATCCTGCTCATTGCCAAGGGAGCGTTCTTCCCGCTGTATATACAGACCTATCTTGGCATACGTGGCGTGGATAATAAGTGGTTTGAGGTAGCGAAGGTACTCGGATTTACCCGAATGCAGCAAATATTCAAGCTGATCATTCCTTCGTCACTGCCCTATATTTTTCTAGGGATCCGGTTATCGCTTGGTCTTGCCTGGCTTGGGCTTGTCGTTGCAGAGATTATGGGCTCGACTTCGGGTATCGGTTATCTTATGACCGATGCCAGACAATTCAGCAAGACGTCCACCGTCTTCGTATGCATCATTCTGTTTGCTGTGATTGGCAAAACGGCCGATGCGGTCGTCCGTTTCATGGAACGTCGGCTGATGAGATGGAGTGATAGTTATGAAGGTTAAGCTGCGATCCCTATCTTCCGTTCGTGTGGTGTCCAATTCAGCCAATAGTGTGGCAACTCAGCGATGGCTGACGTATTTACGTCTTCTCGGGTTTGGCTCAGCCCTACCGATTCTGGTTCTCGTCTTATGGCAGATCGCAGGATATCGCGGATGGATCGATACCTTCTTCCTGCCTACGCCGATTGCGATCTGGGAGTCGCTGCGCGGGCTGGTAGCTTCGGGTGATATGGCCACCCATCTTTGGATCAGCATCAACCGCGCTGCTGCGGGCTTCGCTCTGGGCGGTAGTCTGGGATTGATCTTCGGACTGCTGACAGGATTTTCTCGCAAATCGGAGCTAGTGCTTGATCCGACCGTTCAGATGCTGCGGATGATACCGCACCTGGCGATTGCACCGCTGATTATCTTGTGGTTCGGCTTCGGCGAAACGTCGAAGGTGCTGATTATTGCGAAGGGAGCCTTTTTTCCGCTGTATGTCAACACGTTTCTCGGTATTCGGCGAGTGGACAAAAAGCTGTTCGAAGTGTCCAGATTGCTGCAATTCAGTCGGCTGCAACAGATCATTCAGCTTGTGCTTCCGTCGGCATTGCCGAACATATTAATGGGGCTTCGCCTGTCACTGGCGGTATCATGGCTCGGACTTGTTGTAGCGGAATTGATCGGTTCGCAATCGGGCGTAGGCTTTCTGATTAATTTGGCTAAACAGTCTTCTTTAACAGAGCAGATCTTTGTAGGCGTCATCGTTTTTGCCATCGTTGGCATGATCGTCGATCAGTTTGTGCGTTATCTGGAACGAAGACTATTGAAATGGCGGGATAACTATAAAGGCTAGTTTGAATTAGTGGAAGTGGATGTCTCATTCATATGGTTACTTATTTGAGGAGGGAATAGCCATGACGACGAATGAAACGGGCAACACGCTGCAGTTGGAGGCGGATGTGCTCGTCCTTGGCGGCGGGCCGGCTGGCACTTGGGCTGCGCTAGCGGCTGCTGCGAAAGGGAGCAAGGTAGTGCTGGCGGATAAGGGATTTTGCGGATCAAGCGGAGCTACGGCACCGTCGGGAACGGGCGTATGGTATGTCGAGCCTGAAGCGAAGCAGCGGCAGGAGGCTAAGCTAAGCCGATATGCGATGGGGGGCAAGCTGGCGGAGAATGAGTGGATGGACCGGGTGCTGGATCAGACTTATGAGAATATGAACCGCTTGGGTCGTCTCGGCTATTCATTTCCTGTTGACCAGGAAGGGGGGTTATTCCGGCGAGGCTTGCAGGGTCCGGAGTATATGCGCTTAATGCGCAAATTGGTCAAGAGAGCAGGAGTCAAAATTCTGGATCACAGCCCCGCGCTGGAACTCATCGGCGATGCCGATGGCGTCGGCGGGGCAGCCGGAGTAAGCACACAGGGCGGCGATCCGTGGCGAGTTAAGGCAGGCGCAGTCGTAATCGCCACCGGGGGATGTGCATTCCTGAGCAAGGCACTGGGGTGCAACGTCTTGACGGGCGACGGGTATTTGATGGCGGCAGAGGCGGGCGCCGAAATGTCAGGAATGGAATTTTCCAACGCCTATGCGATTTCGCCTACCTTCTCTTCCGTTACCAAGACAGCGTACTACCGTTATGCCAGCTTTTATTACGAGGATGGTTCAGTCGTGGAAGGCGCGGGCTCGACCAAGGGACGATCGGTCATTGCAAGGAAACTGTTGGAGAACCGGCAAGTGTATGCTCGTTTAGATCAGGCTCCGGCTGATTTGCAGCCGCTTCTGCGTGTCGGTCAGACCAATTTTTTTCTTCCCTTTGATCGCATGGGGATCGATCCGTTTAAGGAGATGTTCCCGATCACCTTGAGACTAGAGGGGACCGTTCGCGGTACGGGGGGGGTTCACATCATTGACGACACATGTGCCACCAGAGTGCCGGGACTGTATGCCGCAGGCGACGCGGCGACAAGAGAACTAATATGCGGCGGATTTACCGGAGGCGGCAGTCATAATGCGGCTTGGGCGATGTCCTCGGGCAGCTTCGCGGGTGAGGGTGCGGCTGCTTATGCGCAATCGCTAGGCCCTAGTGGGACCAGAAGAGATGTGCAGGGGTTTGCGTCAATGGCGACAGGGATAGCCGGAGCGAATGAGGCCAAGGACAGCCTTGCCACGGAGGAATATATTCGGGCTGTGCAAGCCGAGGTCATGCCTTATGATCGTAATTTATTCCGAACGGACCAAGGCTTAAGAGATTCACTATCCAGATTGGATGAGCTGTGGCAAGCAATTCGTCAGGGGCCGATCGGCAGAGAGGTCACGGCAGTGAAGCGCCGCGAAGCGCAGGCGATGCTTGCTACAGCCCGCTGGATGTACCGCTCGGCGCAGGCAAGAACGGAGACGCGGGGGATGCATAAGCGCATCGACTATCCCGATTTGGATGCTAGCCAGCGCTACCGACTGATTACATCGGGATTGGATGAGATTTCGGTGCGCGCGCAGAGGGTTCATGAGGAGGCGGTGTCCCATTGATTGAACTGATTAGCGACACCAAGTGTGTGCAATGCAATCTGTGCGTTTCGGTATGTCCAACCAATGTATTTGATAAGGTTCCGGGCGGAGTGCCGGTCATTGCCCGTCAGAGCGACTGCCAGACCTGCTTTATGTGTGAATTGTATTGTCCTGCAGATGCGATGTATGTGGCACCGCATCCCGACCGACTCAGCGGACAGAGCGAACATGAACTGGAGCAGGCGGAGCTGCTCGGCGGATACCGTGAGAAGGTCGGATGGGGAGCCGGGAGAACCCCGGTATCGAGCCACGTATATCTGGCAGAACTGGCGAAGCGAGTGGTGCCTTAAAGGGCGAAAATATAGCACATGAATGCCGCACCGATTGCCAATAAAGAGAAAGAAGATACGAGGGAGAAGAATGAATGGAGAATGCAAAGATCAGGAGACACAAACGCAAGCGATATGCCATCCTGCTTACGCTAGTAACGGCAGCATTGATGTTCGCGCAAGGGTGCGCGGCCAATGAGCAGACGTCGGAAGCTTCGGGAAGCGGTATTCCAAAAGTGCTAAACTACGGCTATATTGGTACGAATGCGTTGAATCTGCCAGCGGGTGCAGAAGGGTGGGGATTCCATAAAGGCATTATTCAAGCAGAGCTTAAGAAGCACGGAATCGAGACGATTAACCTGACGGGCTTTCCGAACGGCCCGGATCTGAGCGAATCGCTCATTAGCGGTCGATTGGATTTCGGCAGCCTAGGGGATACGCCAGCCATCTTGGCTCGTTCAACGGGAGCGAAGACGAAGGTGATTACACAGGGATCTACGGACAGCATCGGTTATCTCGTTGCCAAGAAGGGCGGCCCTGCAACGCTTGCTGAATTGAAAGGCAAGACCGTCGCTACGCAGAAGGGCTCCTTCCATCATCGTTATTTGGCCGGTCTGCTCAAGCAGGAGGGGTTAACCGATGACGTTAAAGTCATTCATCTGCTTAGGGTAGATGCGGAAGCGGCGCTGGCACGCGGGGAGATCGACGCCATGACGAACACGGGCGTCTACACGCTGAAGCAACTGGAAGGGGATTATGTTTTGCTCGATGATGCGACGAAGCATCCTGAATTGTACGGTACGAGCGTGACCGTTGTTTCCGAGGAGTATCTGGCCAAGTATCCGGACTTCGCCAAGGTGTGGAACGAGGCGAGATCCAAAGCTCTTGAAGATGTGAAGGAACATCCTGACGAATACTATGCGTTCTTATCCGAGGTTCAGAATGCAAAGGTTGAGTATGTGAAGCAGAGCAGCCCGATCAAAACAATCAAGGAGGTTCCTTTCACGGACGAAGGATTGCAGCTCCTGGAAGGAACGAAGGCCTTTCTGATCGAAGAGAAATTGGCGGATACAGATTTTGAGTTGAAAGACTGGTTGATCCAACCATAATCGGCACCATTATCATTCCTAAAAGGTAAGGAGAGATTGAGATATGACAAAGCCCGATCCATCCGTAATCGTTACGAAGTCACTTGCTGCAGAAGTGGAACATATACGACAGCCCGGATACCCCGTACACGCTCATTTTGTGAACCGATGGTCATCACGAAGCTTTGCTTCGCGCCCGGTTGAGGAAGAGGTGCTGTTCACGGTATTGGAAGCAGCAAGATGGGCACCGTCCTCGGGCAACGGACAGCCATGGCGGTTCGTCGTGGCAAGGACGCAAGCAGAGCGCGAACGGTTTCAGACGTTTATTCTTCCCGGCAATCGCGGATGGAGTGACCATGCTCCTGCACTTATTCTGCTGATCTCATATAACCTGAACGCAAAGGGCGAGCCAAGCGGCAGCCATGCCTTTGATGCGGGAACGGCCTGGGGGACCATCGCAGCCCAAGCAGCCTTGCTTGGACTCAACACGCGCGCGCTTGGCGGCTTCGATCGGGAAGCGGCCCGCCAAGCCCTTGGCATTCCCGTGGAATACGATCTGCATGCAGTCATTGCGCTTGGTTACCGGGGGGATCCATCGTCATTGCCCGACTCGCTTCGGGAGCGAGATATTCCTACAGGACGCCTGCCCTTAAACGAGTTGGTGCATAATGGTGTGTTCGGGGCGCAAGAATAGATCATGCTCCGCTTATGATATGATCCCGACAGGCCATTCGGCATGGAATACAGTGCCCTCCTGAAGCTTGCTGACCACGCTGATATTGCCGCCATGAGCAGAGAGGATCGACTGGGCGATAGCCAGTCCAAGACCTGAACCGCCTTGCTGCCTGCCGCGAGATTCATCAACGCGATAGAAGCGCTCGAATAGATGGGGAAGATGGGCCTCTGAGATGCCGGAGCCGTTATCCTCAACCGACAGCACGGCCCATTGGCCGTGCTGATTTGTATGGAGTGCGACAGTGACATAGCCTGTTGTACCATTGGTATGTTGTACCGCGTTATGGAAGAGGTTGTAGATGACCTGCTTGATCTTGTCAGGATCACACAGGCACTGGATCTGCATAGCATGAAACGTTACGTCCCGGTCCTGGGCAAGCATGCGTAGATGGGGCTCCATCTCTGACAGCAGCAGATCGAGACGGATAACCTCAAGTTGGAGTTCAGGCTTGCGATCCAGCTTGGCGAGCAGGAGCAGGTCCTCTACTAATTTCTTCATGCGAGTAGACTCGCCATGCATGCTGAATAAGGCTGATTGGAGCTGCTCGGGATGGCTCGCTGCCCCACGTTGCAGCACTTCGAGGAAGCCGTGGATGGAGGTAAGTGGCGTCCGCAGCTCGTGCGAAGCATCAGCGATAAAACGCCGCATCTGCTCCTTGGCCTCACGCTCGGCTTCGAATGCGTCTTCCAACCGTTCGAGCATCCCATTGAAGGAAACACTCAAGCGGTCGATCTCCAGTTGTCCTTGCACAGAAGGGAAACGATTACCCAGATTACCGGCATCGATCTTCTTGACGGTTTCCACCATCCTGTTCAATGGGTTGAGCGTTTGCCGAAGCAAAGGCAAATACAGGGCGATTCCACCGGCCATAGCCAGTAAGGCGAGCGCCGCGAATATGAGCAGTTGCCGCGACAATACTGCATGCAGCGATTCCGTATTTACTCCGAGCTGCAGCAGCCCGGTAGGGTTGTCCGGACTGCCGGATGGACGGAAGACGATTAATTGCTCTGTGCCGTTCCGATTATCTACTACCTCATAGTTCCCGGGCTGTCTCAGCTTTAACTGCTCCATAATCTTTGTATAAGCGTCAGCAGAAAGCTGCGGAGCGGCAGTATTATTCTCGACTGCAAGATCGACGAATTCTCCGTTCGCATCGATCGTCGCAAGCGACATGTTCGGCAGAAAGAACACGGGACGTTCTCCTGGTCCATTGAGCCCTTCCTTGCTGTTGCCGGCTGGCGGCATTACGCCAACCATTGAAGGCGGATCACCTCGGCGTGCGTGTTCAGGCGCCCACAATTCCCTTGGCATGGAGCGCAGCTGAAGCTGCAGGGTTTCGGCTTGATTACGGAAGAGGGCATTCTTCATTAACACATACTGAAACGCGCCGATCAAGATCAACAGAATCGCCAATACGAGCAGTGAACGGGCCAGCAGCTGCGTTCGCAACGAACGCTTGGAGGTTGGAGATAAGGATATTAGCGGATTGAATTTCATCACAGATCCACCCGATAGCCAGCACCGCGCAGCGTTCGAATAATGCGGTGTTCCTTATCGCCAAGCTTCTCACGCAAAGATCGAATGTACACCTCAACGATGTTATCTTCACCGCCAAAATCATAATCCCACACGATGTTCAGTATGTTGGACTTACTGAGTACGGTCCCATGCTTCGTAATGAGCAGCTTGAGCAGCTTATATTCGGTTGGTGATAACTCAAGGGCTGTCTCCATATAGGTGATCTCTTTCTTACGGTCATCAATCGTGAAATGGCCCAAACGGATTTCACCAAGCAGCCCCGGGAATTGATTGCGCAGCCGCGCCTGAATGCGAGCCAGCAGTTCCTCGAAGCTGAACGGCTTGACCATATAATCGTCGGCCCCGATCCGCAGCCCCTTCACCCGATGGTCGACATCATCTTTAGCCGTCAGCATAATAATGGCCATATCTTGCCCGGAGTCCTTGAATACTCTGCATACTTCCATGCCGTTCATCCCTGGCATCATGACATCCAGTATGATGATATGAGGGAAGAAGGAGGCAGCGACAGCGGTAGCTTGCTCTCCATCAACTGCTGTCTGTACCTCAAACCCTTCATTCATTAATCCCAATTGAAGAAACTGCAAAATATGCGGTTCGTCATCCACCAGCAATATGCGAATCCCTTTCGTAAGCTCCATTATCCGTAACTCTCCTCAACGCTCATGAATTGGTTAAGACATTATTCGTTATTTTCCAAGAATTCTATCATACAACCCATAACTGAATGACAACTGAATGCTGGCTGAAAATTAGCTGAATGCAGTTCGTAAATACGAATATACAAATAGGGAAAATAAGGATGTTGATATATATTCTGTTATCGTCAATACTATTTGAAAGTCGAAAGACCATTACGGAAGAACTGCATAACCTGAGGTTGTATCCGGGATGGATGAAAGGAGGAGGCCGGACATGATAGGAACGTTGCATTCACCTGAATCACAGAGCAGCAGCGTACTGGATGGAGGAAGGATAACGGAGCAGAAGCCGATTGGTTTGTCGGGGGAAGGATCAGCTGTGACACGGGTAGGACCTCTCTTTTACTGGTCATGGTTCCGCTCTTCTGTAGAAGGATACATCGCCCCTCATCCCCATCAAGGCTTTGAGATTGTGACCTATATTATTCAAGGCAAGAGTGCATACAAAGACTCCCACGGTACCCAGAGTGATGTGGGGCCAGGCGGTCTGCAATTGTTGAGAGCAGGTTCGGGCGTTACGCATGAAGAACGGATGACAGGGCCTGACGTGGAAGGATTTCAAATCTGGTTCGAACCGTATCTCCGCGATTCCTTAAAGCAGAATCCTGCCTTTCGTCAGTATCGTCCGGATTCTTTTCCGGTAAGCCGGGTATTGGGCGGTTTGATCAAAACGGTAATAGGCCATGGAGCCCCCCCGGATCTGTCTGTGGACGTCAGAATGCTGGATTATCAGGTTTTAGCCGGCAATCAGGCGACTTATGAGTTGGAATCAGGTCGACGTGCAGCGGCGCTTGCGGTCAGAGGTTCAGGCAGTTTCCGCAGTGGAGGGGACGCATTGTCATTTGGGCATCGGGACTTTATGGTAATCGATACGGAGTCGGGGGAGACGCTGACCCTTGATGCACAAGAGAATGTCAGAATTCTTCTGATCGATGTTCCGGTAAACCCTGGATATCCGCTGTATTCCAAGCGACCTTGAGCTGAAATTATGACAATATTGTAGTGGAATGCACTTTAAGAAGTGAGATAAACTGAGTCTGTCAGGAGGAGAATTTCCTGTACAGGCTTTTTTATTCATAAGCAGATAGGCCCAATCTCGGATTCCGGACTTGCTAACATCGGACGAGTTGGGTTATTTTGGTTTTTATATTTACTAAAATAATCTATTTATACTAAATCGAGTGATAAAAAGAGACTAAAGTCCTTCTTGTTACCAATCATTGGCATGTATTTTCATGATCATAGTAGCATGCGTCCCGAGACGCAGCCTGTCTATAATGATTGCGGGATCACGAAAAATGACAATTTCGTAATCTACAATCATCTGATGGGAGAGATTTATATTTTCTCGAAGACAAGCATGAAAAAATTGATGGCCGGAGCGCTTCTATCCACAGCTGTTCTTGGTTCTTTCGGATATGGTTCTGTGAATGAAGTTGCTGCAGCAAGCGTACAATCTGTACAAAACGGAGTGGCCAATTCCAATGTAAACATGCGCAGTCAAGCTTCGACTTCTGGCAAAGTCGTTGAACGCGTATATAAAGGAGACCGGGTCCAAATCCTGGGCAGCAGCTCCGGCTGGTACAAGATCAAGACATCCAGTGGCAAACAAGGATATGCTTCATCAAAGTTTATTACCCAAAGCAACAGCTCTTCTAACAACTCTGGCAGCCAGACGCCTTCGACGAATGCTTCTGTAGAGAAAGTAATCGCAGCAGGCATGAAGTACTTGGGAACCCCGTATGAATTCGGTTCTAACCGCAATTCAACGAGAACCTTTGACTGTTCGGCTTTCGTTCGCCGTGCATTCCTGGATGGTGCGGGCATCACGTTGCCTAGTGATTCCAGAGCTCAAGGCCAGTTTGTGAAGAATAAAGGAAACGCCGTCACGAACATCAACCAGTTGAAGCGTGGGGATCTAGTATTCTTCATGAGTTACAGAGGGAATTCTGCATCGGCTTACGCCGGTATCAACAAAGCGAATCAACGCATTACGCACGTTGCCATCTACTTGGGCGACAACAAGCTGCTGCATACTTACTCGAAGCAGTCCGGCGGTGTGCTCGTAGGTGAGTTCGGGAACTCCTGGAAGCATCGCTTCCTGTATGGCGGAAGTGCATTGTAATTCATAAGTATTTCACAAAAAGATTAATGATACTTAGCAGGGGCTGTTCTGTCAACGTAACTTCGTGTTTGCGTTGATGGGACAGCCCCTGCTGCTTCGATTTGCTTTTGACAACGGATTTATGTATGGTAAGACGATCATCATAACGACAAGGGGGGATTATCGATGAATGGCGGACAACGCGCAAATATCAAGCCGGGGCTTACCGTGGATATTGTATTGAAGCAGGATCAGCGAACCGGGAAGCTTACCCGCGGGATCGTGAAGGATATTCTGACGAATTCCCCGAACCATCCGCACGGAATTAAGGTGCGTCTTCAAGATGGCCAGGTTGGGCGGGTACAGAACATCCTCAGCGAACAGTAAGATACGCTTATTGTACATACTGGATCTGCATGAAATGAAGTTGACCGGCGGCTCGCTGTAATGAGACCGCTGCAGGCAACTTTTTTTGCGTAAGCATGCAACTTCGTCATCTCCAAGAGCGTCTGGAGAATGAGGTGATAATCAAGATGAGCAAATACCTGTATATGGGTTTTATATTGATGTTGATGTTGACCGGTTGCGGGGGGCAAGAAGCTACGGGAGCCGATCAGCCTGCTGTTGCATCAGATCATGCCCCAAGAGCGAATCATGCAGAAGTGGCACAAGGGGATTTCGTATACCGTTTGGTAAGCGAGAGCGAGACGTATGAGTCCGGAAATAACGTTAATGTTTACGCTGAACTCGAATACGTAGGCGAACTGGGGGAAATTACGATTGGACATGCGTCCTCGGCGTTTTATTTCCCGATGAAGGAACTGACTAGGGGTTATAATATTAGTTATGGAATGAATGAACCCTACATTACGACCACCCTGAAAAAAGGTGAACCCTTGCGCGAGCAAAGTGGCCGTGCGGGCGGTTATAGCGAGCACGACGACAAGAAATTCAAGGAGTTCGTCCACGAATTGAGCGAAGGTTATCCAACCGGCGAATATGTAGTGTACGGATCAGCTGATTTTGTCATTGATCCTTCGTCATATCCAGACCAAGAACGTAGCGACACAGAGACAGAACGCTACAAGATCGAAGCTGAAATCACATTTGCGGTGAAGTAAAAGCTTACAGACGTAATCCATAAAGGCTCCTACGGTGAATGATTTTACCGTAGGAGCCTTTATCTGGTTGTCGTGCGGTAGGGCTAGAGGGAGAGGCTGCCTTCCAAAATCCGGACGAACTCCTCCAGAAATTCCTGATCTTGACGATCGAACCGCGCTTTCAGTGGACTGTCAATGTCCAGCACGCCGTATAGTGCCCCGTCCACGATCATAGGCACGACAATTTCGCTGTTGGAGGCAGCGTCGCATGCGATATGTCCAGGGAAGGCATGGACATCCTCAACTAGCAGCGTAGTTTGCTTGGAGGCTGCTGTACCGCACACTCCGCGGTTCATGGGGATGCGAATGCAGGCGGGAAGCCCCTGGAACGGGCCAAGAACGAGTTCCTGGCCGTCGTATAGATAGAAGCCAACCCAATTTGTATCCTGCATGTAGAATTTCAATAATGCCGACGCGTTAGCCAGATTGGCAATCGCATTAGGCTCGTCATGTATAAGTGCTTTTAACTGCGCGAGGACTTGGGCCTGCTGCTCGCTTCGAGTACCTTCGTAGGCGATGTTCTCAAACATGGAGATCCCCTTTCTGTGACGTTTCTATATGGTTGTTCATTTGACTTGAGCTGTCATTCGTTTCTTCACCTTATTATAGGTGCGGGAGATACGTCAAGTGGCGGTCTCCCATCTATATACAGGCAAACTACTGATTCCTCTTCCAGATGCAAGGGTAATGAATGGACAAGAACAGGTTTACGCCTGACGAGTGGAGGGAGTGATTGGAATGCGGGCAGACGTACAGAATCTATTCATCGGTATTCATATGCTTTATCACGCCCATGAGCGGGATCTTACCATTAGTGAGATGCAGCCCGAACTGGAACGCCACGGCTACAGGGTGGGTGACCGCGAGGTGAAGCAAGAGCTTGAGCGTTTGACAGAAGAGAATTTCCTGACGGCGCATGGAGAAGGCTACAGCTTGACCGGAGCCGGAATACAGGAGTTCAAGGAGATTCAGGGCAAGCTTAGGGATCTCTGCAACGAAGTGCTAGACCCGGTGAAACCGAAGAAGGCGAACACCATCGCTTAATGCCCTGAAATATAAAAGCAGCCCCATAAATCTGCACCCAGTCAAGTGCGGATCGGGGCTGCTTTTTTGCGTTGTTCAGAAAGGACTTCTATCGAGTTGGAGCGGACTCAAACTGATGGGCTCTGCCTGCTCCGGTTGCGGGGATTCAACAGGCTCACCCATATATTCCAGCAGAAAATCATGTACGCCTTGCTTATAGTGTTTGGGATCGATATGATATGCATTCGCATGGATAGCACCCTCGATTAGCAGTAGTCGCTTCGGCTCCGGTTTGGCCTCGAACATGTCAATACTCATCCGTGTGGGCACATAATTATCTCTCGTACCATGGATGAATAAGATCGGCAGTGAACTGCCGCGAACCGCGCGGATCGGGCTCACCTGATGGAGGCTGAAGCCAGCTTTACGGCGGATACGGGCATTGACCCAGGATAGGAAGGGGACAGAGGGAATCTTGTTCAGGCGGGAGAGTTGATGCCTCATAAGCTCCGTTAAATCCGAATAAGGGCAATCTGCAATGACCAGCTTGACTTGTGGCTTCGCGATCGATAAATACTCAAGTACCGTCCCGCCTCCCAAGGACTGCCCATGCAGGCCGATCGATACGTCCGAGCCATATTGCTGGGTAATCCAGTTCACCCAGGCAGCCACATCATGCTTTTCGTAATAACCGTAGGTGGTATAGCGTCCTTCACTCTGCCCATGTCGACGCTGATCGATGAGCAGCACGTTGTAACCCTTATCGGTAAACATATCAATGAACTGCGTGGAAATCGCACGTGAACCTGTATAACCATGGACGAGCAACATCCACTGATTAGAACCTGAATTGGACTCGATCGCAGCGCCGCACAGCTTCAATCCATCGAAGCTTTTGATGACAATTTCCTGTTTCGGCAAGGATTCATAGCGTTCGCGGCTGTATAGGCCAGCTTGCTCCAACACGCTAAACAGTTTAAAGTCTTTTTTGACTGGCATCCTTGTGATCTGCAGGTAACCAACTTGCGTAATAGCGACGGCCATAACAACGGCTGCTAAGAGAATAATCATCGTAATATACATACTGCAGTATCGTTCCTCCTTCTTCAGTGCTGTGCAAGGGAGCGGAGTCCGATATTGACGGGACACTGATGAATCCATCAATATATAGACAACCAACTGCTAAGGGCTTTTAAGGTTTTGATGGAGTCGATGATCACCAAAAGTTTATGTGATATACATTAATTACACGTAGGTAGTATCACCGAAAACCATGAATTTCAGTCCATTTTTTTGTAAAGGATGAGTTAACTATGTACGTCTGTAAAGGTGAGATTCCTAACTTGGCAGGACGAAGAATTCGGCTTCGGAGAATGGACGCCGAAGACGCTTATGCGATGTCTCGTTGTTGGATGGAACCTGCGTCCAGAGCTTTCGCCGACATCCCCGTCGTTCAGTCTGTACGTGATGCCGGGCACTTGATCCAGAGACTCAATGACATGGCACTGCATGAAGAAACCATCCGCTGGGGAATTGAACGCATTGACACAAGCGAACTGCTGGGCAGCTGTGGCTTTAATTTCTGGCAACTGGAAGGAGCCTTTCGAGGCGAATTCGGTTGTGAGCTATCCAGCAAACATTCCGGTTATGGTTATATGACGGAAGCGGCTGGCGTGGTAGCAGCCTTTGGTTTTGAAGTGATGGGGTTAAATCGGATCGAAGCACTCGTGGACCCCAGGAATGAACGAGCCTCCCGCTTGTTCGAACGACTAGGATATTCACGGGAAGGTTTGTTGCGCGATTACCGGCACACCTTGGAGGGGTTCGTGAGCGTCAATTCTTACGCTTTGTTGAGAAGAGAATGGGAGCAGGCAAGAGAGGAGCAGGATTCATCATATGCTGATTCAATATGAAAAAGGGCGGACGTTGGTGCATCGCTATGACCCTCTGAGCAAACTCATGATGCTGTTCAGTACCGCCATCATTGCGATGGTACTGAACCAGGTCTGGCAGCAGGCGGCGTTATTGTTGTTGTGTGCCGCAGTTGCTCTGCTTGGAGCAAGGATGGCGTGGAGCAAGCTGCTGAAGGGCTTGAGAATCATTACCGTTGTAGCCGTGCCTTATTTTATTCTGACAAGTTTGACGGCTACAGGAGATACCGTCTGGTTCAAGTGGGGCTTGCTCTCTTTGAAAGTTGAAGCCATTCAGGCGGCGGCGGTCATGACGCTCCGTATGTTTACGTTGTTCCTGTCGTCGTTGATCTACATCGTGACCACGGACCCGAGGGAGCTGGTGGCCGAATTAACCCGTCGCCTGCGAGTCCCCTACAGATTTGCTTTTGGTCTATCGGCAGCGCTGACGTTCATACCGCTCCTGGAAGAAGAGGGCCGTAATATTAAGGCAGCACAACAAGTTAGAGGACATCGGCCTCCCCGCGGGCTGGCAAACCGTGTACGGTATGGGCTGAAGTTCATAACAGCCGTTCTCCTCAATGCGCTCCGGCGCGTACAGCAGACGGCGGGGGCGATGGAGTCGAAGGGATTTGGCGCATATCCAGATCGGACGTATCGTCTGGAAGTGATTATTCCGCGCTGGTGTCTAATATCAGCGATTATGTACGCCTTGTTCACGCTATGGGTGTGGTGGGTTGTCTAGATTGTCAACCGAAACCAAATATATTTTGGTTGACGATTGTGAATGAAGTATGTCAATATAAATGAAGCGTCGCGCGCATACATAGTTCAAGCGTTAGGCTTTAAATAGAGAGGGAGGACTACATTGAATTCATCATCGACACGAAAATGGTTTGCTTTTACGACCCAGGAGATTATATTGATGGCCATGCTGGCTGCGGTAAATGCTGTAATTACCATTTACATTAGTCCGATCAACAAGATGCTTAGCAGTGTTGGCGGTCCGATTGCTACATCGACCACGACGGGCGTATATATGATTTATGGCCTACTAGCTTATTACATTATTCGCAAGCCGGGTACGGCGGTTGTCACCTTCGCGATCGGCGGAACGATTCAAGCCTTAAGCGGTCCGGTATACGGGATTGCGGCGTGTTTTGTCGCCGCAGCATGTTATATGGTTATCGCAGAAGGAATTTTCGCGCTATACCGTCACAAGCGATGGAATGCAGGGGTCATGATGCTGGTCGGCGGTGCGATGGTGCCGCTCTGGTTCTTGTTCGCCGCCAATATGTTTGGTTACACCGCCTGGGCACCGTCCGTGCTGGTCATTGCGCTCATCGTCCGGATTCTGAGTGGCGTGGTGCTGTGCGGGCTGTTAACGAAAGTGCTGGGCGATGCGCTCGTGAAGACGGGCTTGCTGCGGCGCTTTGCCGTTGGAACGAAGGCATAATCCGATGCAACAATCCATGCTGTCATGCATAGAGCTTGGTTATCGGTACGACGAGGAAGAAGAGCCGATCATTCATGAAATTGATTTGCAAGTGAGGGCCGGCGAGCGTGTAGCAATCGTAGGTGCCAGCGGAAGCGGCAAGTCTACGCTGTGCCAGCTACTGTGCGGCCTGCTTCCACGAAGTGGGGGCGGGCACCGATCCGGGCAAGTACTGTTGGCTGGGTTCGATCCGGCCGTCGCTCCGCTATCTGAGGTAGCGGCGGCGGTATGCGTGCTGCTGCAGGACCCCGATGCCCAACTGGTGCAGGGGATCGTTGAGGATGAGGCGGCGTTCGGCCCTGAGAATATGCGCGTCCCGCAAGAGGAGATTGAGGAGCGGGTCGTGCAGTCTTTGGCGGCGGTCAAGCTGTCGGACCGTCGATCTGATCCGGTGCGGAGCCTGTCCGGCGGGCAGCGGCAGCGTACCGCATTAGCCGCGGTCCTGGCTATGCGGCCGCGGCTGTACATCTTCGAC